>DISB01000022.1 GCA_002421685.1 Bacteroidetes bacterium UBA6221 | reverse complement strand
GGCCGCTCCAGCTGTAGGTAGCGCCCGCAACCGTATTGCCGAATAACTTCAGCGTATCACCGGGGCATACCGGCGAGTTACTGGTTGCAGCGGCAACAGGTAGCGGCAACACCGTTACCGTAAGCGTATCCGTATTTAGCCCGCCTGACTGTCCGCTGTTGGACGAGACCACATAGCTGGTGGTGACCGAAGGTGTGGCCACAGGAGATTTACAGGCGGTACAACTTAACGACGTAATAGGGGCACCGCCCGATACCACCGACCAGATATAGCCCGTACCACCTACTGCAGTCAGGGGTACACTTTGCCCGGCGCATATTGTCGTATCTTTTATCGCGGTTGTCATAGACCAGACATAAACAGGCACCGTTATAGCATAATTTATAGGGACGTTGCCCGATGAGCAGTTGGAATCTTTTACTGTAACCACAAATACCCTGGTCCCGGTATCTGTGGGGCCGGGTGTCCAGGTCACGCAGCCCCGTACGGAGTCTGTAGCCCAATTTGTGTAAGCAATAGAAGAACCGGGCATAGCTATACTGTGGTTATCTGTTGCCACAAGGTTTGCCGCAGTGTCTGTCGATTTGATATCAAAACAAAAAGTTAACTGGAACGTGGCAGTGCCGTACACCGTTCCACCGGCGTACGTACCGGCGCCCGTTACACTTGCCGAATCGTTTTTAATAGTAGGCGTTGTATTAGTGCCCGAACATGTGCCCAGCACCTGCACCTGGATATCCCGGATTACGGAACCAATTTTTACCCCGTTGCGATATTCATTGGCTCGCACCGCTACTGTGTGGCTGCCCTGTAAGGCAGGCGTAAAACTGAGTTCCCCGGTAAGGCTATTGATGCTGAACGTATTATTGGTTTGAAAAGGGTTGGTTGGAATAGAATATGCCGGAGAGGCTGACTGATAAGTACTGTTGGTGGGAGAAGTACAGGAGCCGGTTAGCGGCGTTAATACTTCAAACGCGATAGAGTCACCGTTGGGGTCCACGCCCCCGTTGTTATAGTTATACGGCTGGTTTAAGCAAACATAGGGAACGGGTTTAACGGAAAACACCGGCGACGAATTGCCGGGAGCCGCCACATTGTTCAGAATAGTTTCCACGTAAAACTCATTGGCAATAATATTGGCAGAAGGATTTCTCGCTGATTCACTTATTGAAAATCTCCAACTGCTGCACGCTGTCGGCAATTTAATATCGCAAGTATACCACCACTCTCTATATCCCGGAATACTAGATCCCGAACTGTCGCATTTGCTCTTCTGGTTGGCGCACCCGGTGGCTACCTGTGCACCATTGGTGCCACCTCCTGGCAGCGACGACATCTTTGTCATTGTCACGCTCCCCGCCTGGTTGGTGCACTGGTCAAGGTAGCAAAGAGTGAAAGTGAGTGGTTCAGAGATGCCGCTACAGTCCCGGTAAAATTTAAAAATAAACGTGTAGGTAGAATCGCTTTTCCATTGATATACCAATTCACCACCTGCTGCGTGCGAAGCCTTTGCATTATTTGTGAATAATGCTGACGAGGCCATCAGCATACTACAGAAAAAAAATATCCGGTTTTTCAAGAGCATAAAGAGTTTGAGCATATAAAAATAGCGTAAATGCTTTAATACTTAAATAACACGTACACTCTTTTATTTGAATGGCTGCTATTTTCTTTTTAATGGTATTGACGTGAATTATTCATCTGGTGTTTGCTTTCTGTAAACAAAAACCCCGGCGTATTGCCGGGGTTTAACTGTTGGTTATACTTGTTATCAGGCTTCTGCCTTCAGCATCTTCTCGTACTTCTTCCTGTCTTCTTCGTTCAGTTGTATTTTTCTAAGCCTGATGTTCTTTGGCGTTACCTCTATGCACTCATCCTGTTGTATGTATTCCATACATTCTTCAAGAGTCATGAGTTTTTTGGGCGCTATGCGTGTAGCGTCATCGCTACCACTGGCACGCATGTTCGTCAGTTTTTTAGGTTCTGTGGCATTTACTACCAGGTCGCCCGGCTTAATATGCTCGGCAATTATTTGACCGGCGTACACTTCCTCTCCCGGATCGATAAAGAAAGTACCCCTGTCCTGCAACTTGTCTATTGAATAACCTGTTGTTGTGGCCGTGTTCTTAGAAATCAATACACCGTTATTTCGGCCGGGTATCGGGCCCTTCCACGGTTTGTATTCGCTGAAACGGTGCGCCATTACAGCTTCTCCGGCGGTAGCGGTCAGCATGTTGGAACGCAGCCCTATCAACCCACGTGATGGAATATCAAACTCCAGGTGTTGCATTTCGCCTTTGCTCTCCATCACCAGCATCTCGCCCTTACGTTGTGTTACCAGGTCTATCGCCTTGCCACTGTATTCAGACGGTACGTCAATAACCAGTATTTCATATGGCTCACATTTGCGGCCGTCTATTTCTTTGGTAATTACCTGCGGCTGTCCTACTGTCAGCTCGAAGCCTTCACGGCGCATAGTTTCTATCAATACAGAAAGGTGCAAAATACCACGGCCATATACCAGGAACTTATCCGCATCATCCGTATCAGCTACACGCAAGGCCAGGTTTTTCTCCAGCTCTTTGTACAGGCGGTCGCGTATGTTACGGCTGGTCACGAATTTACCTTCGCGTCCGAAGAACGGTGAGTTATTGATACTGAACTGCATGTTCATCGTTGGCTCATCAATAGGTATTATGGGCAGAGCCTCAGGATTTTCAAAGTCCGCTACCGTTTCGCCTATCTGGAAATTCTCGATACCTACAATCGCGCAGATATCCCCTGCCGCTACTTCCGTCACTTTCTTCTTGCCCATGCCTTCAAAAGTGTACAGTTCTTTAATCCTGGTCTTCACTGTGCTGCCATCCAGTTTGCACAACTGCACCGGCTGACCTTCTTTCAGCACACCACGCACCACGCGGCCTATGGCTATACGGCCCAGGAAAGATGAATAGTCCAGCGAAGTTATTTGCATCTGTAGTGTACCTTCTTCCACCTTAGGTTCCGGAACAATCTCCAGTATAGTATCCAGCAGCGGCGTGATGTCTTCTGCAGGTGTCAATGAAGTATTGAACCAGCCTTGTTTTGAAGATCCGTACAGCGTCGTAAAGTTCAGTTGTTCTTCAGTAGCATCCAGCTGGAAGAACAATTCAAATACCGCGTCATGTACCTCGTCAGGACGGCAGTTGGGTTTATCTACTTTGTTAATAACTACTATAGGGCGCAGGTTCAGTTCCAACGCCTTTTGCAGTACGAAACGCGTTTGCGGCATAGGACCTTCAAATGCATCCACCAGCAGCAGTACACCATCCGCCATTTTCAACACGCGCTCTACCTCACCGCCAAAGTCGGAGTGGCCGGGGGTATCAATAACGTTGATTTTCACCCCCTTGTATTCAACAGAAATATTCTTGCTTAGAATGGTAATACCCCTTTCGCGTTCCAGGTCATTACTATCCATTATCAGTTCGCCTGTTTCCTGGTTGTCGCGAAACACCTTGGTGGCGTGAATGATTTTGTCCACCAGGGTAGTTTTACCGTGGTCAACGTGTGCTATTATAGCTATATTGCGTATATTCATAATGCTTCTTCTGTTCCTACCCCTATAGGGGTTTTATAAAATAAATTACCCTTCCTCTTATTACGAAAAAAGGAAGGGTATTCCAATTCGCGCGCAAAGGTACGGAAATAAAGCCGTGAAAAGACATTATATTGCCTTTTAATAACATTAATTTATGAGGTACATATCCGTGATATTATTGTTAAGCCTTTCGTCAATACAAGCTCTTGCGCAAACCAAAGAATCTAAACCCGCGCCAAAGGAAGAAGGCTTCGAAATGAAGCAGTACTACTTCGTGATGCTGACCAAGGGAGAACGGCGGGGCGAAATAACCGATACAGCCGTAATCAATGAGATACAACGCGGGCATATGGCCAATATCAACCGCCTGGCTGAAATGGGTAAGATCGTCGTTGCCGGCCCTTTTGGCGACAACGGCAACTGGCGGGGAATATTCATATTCGATTGCCCCACAGAAGAAGAGGTAAAAGAATTGCTGAACACAGACCCGGCTGTTAAGGCAGGGAGATTAGCCTATGAGATTCATCCGTGGTGGACGGCGAAGAATTGTGTGTTTAAATGAAATCAGTTCATCTTAAACGGAGCTACTAACGGAAACTCGGGAATGTTTACCGTGAAACGTGTTTTGTCGAAAAGGTTCTCCATTTCGTAGGTGCCGCGCATACGTCCTATCTCTGAGCGGAGGTTGGCAGCGGAAATATATTGGTAAGATTCACCGGGCTGAATAATCGGCTGTTCGCCTACAACGCCCTCGCCTACTACTTCGCGCACTTCGGTGCCGTAATAACTATCGGCTATATACCAATGCCTGCTGATGAGCTGAACGGGAGTGGCGCTGAGATTCTCGATAGTGATGCGGTAGGCATGGAGGTACTCATTCGTCATCGAATTGGATTGCTCCGGCTGAAAAAATGTTTCTACCGTGATGCTTACGCCCTGTGTTACCTGGTGTACCATGCCCAAAAGGTTTATGTAAATATAACTTATTCCTGTGTGTATTGTTTACAATTATTTTTTTACGATTTCGTTAATCGCCTCGTTGGCCAGGCCGCTTTCGTAGCCCTTCTGCACCAGGTAGCGGTACATCTTTTGCTTCCGAATAAATATATTTCTCTCTGATTTGAGTTCTTTCAGCTTTTTCTCTGCCAGCGATTTCAGTGTTTGCAGATATTCATCTTCGTCTATTTCAGTCAACGCTTTTTTGATGCAGTAGTCCGATACCTGTTGCGATTTCAACTGTTCCACGATTTTCCGCCTGCCCCATTGTTTCATGCGGAACTTACCACGGGCTATGGCACGGGCATAGTTTTCTTCGTTCAGCAGGCCTGATTGTACCAGGTCTGTCAATTGCTTCTCCACCTCAGGGGTGGTACATCCCAGCTCATATAGTTTGTTACGCACCTCTTTGTGGCAGCGCGGCTGGTATTGGCAGTAGCGGACGATGGAATCTTTAACGGACATACCCCAACCCCTAAAGGGGCTTAAAATTTTTTGTTGAGACTTATGCAAAAATAGCCCCCTTTAGGGCCCTTTAGGGGTAGGGGAGAATTACCTCCCCATATACACCATCAGTATCTGCACATCGCTGGGGTTTACCCCACTGATACGGCTGGCCTGTCCCAGGGTACCGGGCTTTATCTTAGCCAACTTCTGGCGCGCCTCAGCGGATAGGGCAGTGAGTTTATCATAATTGAAAGATTGCGGAATAACCATATCTTCCAGGGTAGCCATTTTCTTCACCAGCTCTTTCTCCTTTTCTATATACACATCGTACTTGGCCTGTATCTCCGCCTGTTCCAGGTTCAAAATATCTGAATCCCCTACGGCTTCTTTCAGCCCGGGTATTTCCTGTATCATATCTTTCAGGCTGATGCCGGGGCGCAGCAACAACTTCATCGCCCTGCCCTTTTCAGTCATGGGCGATGAGCCTATTTTCTCCAGGAACGGGTTAGCAGCCGTTGGCTCTACAGGGTATTCCGCCAGTATATTCTTTATCCTTTCCACATCCTGCATCTTGGCATTCACGCGCTCCATACGTTCATCAGACGCCAGCCCGATTTCGTGTCCCAGGGGTGTGAGGCGCAGGTCGGCATTATCCTGCCTGAGTAGTGTGCGGAACTCAGCCCTGCTGGTAAACATACGGTAAGGTTCGTCGGTGCCTTTGTTAATCAGGTCATCTATCAACACCCCTATATATGCGTCGCTACGCTTCAGCACCACCGGTTCTTTCTCCTGTGCCTTCCGGTGCGCATTGATACCTGCCATCAAGCCCTGGCAGGCGGCCTCTTCATATCCTGTAGTTCCATTTATCTGCCCGGCAAAATACAGGCCACTGATGAGCTTGGTTTCTAATGTAAACTGTAGCTGTGTAGGCGGAAAATAGTCGTACTCTATAGCATAGCCGGGACGGAAGAACTTAACGTTCTCAAATCCGGGTACCATTTTCAGTGCTTTGAATTGTACATCCTCGGGCAACGACGTGCTGAAGCCGTTCACATATATCTCTACCGTATTCCAACCCTCAGGCTCTACAAACAGCTGGTGACGTTCACGCTCCGCAAAGCGGCTGATTTTATCCTCTATGCTCGGGCAGTAACGAGGCCCGCTGCCCTTTATCCTGCCCTGGTACATGGGCGATTGCTCAAATCCCGTTTTCAGTATTTCATGTACCTCGTTACTGGTATAGGTTATCCAGCAGCAGCGTTGTTGTTCCGGTTTGATCCTATTTACAGGTAAATACGAAAAGCCTACTATCTCCTCATCCCCCTCCTGTATCTCCATTTTGGAGTAGTCCAGGCTGCGGCCATCTACGCGGGGAGGTGTTCCCGTCTTGAGGCGGGCGCTTTCAAAACCCAGTTCTACCAGTTGCTCCGTGATGCCAGTCGCCCCTTTTTCACCCATGCGGCCACCGCCAAACTGCTTTTCGCCTACATGTATTACCCCGTTCAGGAAGGTTCCGTTCGTCAGTACCACTGTCTTTCCATATATCTCCTGCCCCATACCAGTTACCACACCCTTTACCGTTCCACGTGAAACGATAAGACCTTTCACCATATCCTGCCAGAAATCCAGGTTGGGTGTATTTTCAAGCATCTCCCGCCACAGTTGGGCAAAGAGCATACGGTCATTTTGTGTACGCGGGCTCCACATGCCAGGACCTTTTGAGCGGTTCAACATACGGAATTGTATCATGCTCTTATCGCTCACTATACCGCTATACCCGCCCAAAGCATCTATTTCCCTTACTATCTGCCCTTTGGCAATACCACCCATAGCGGGGTTGCAACTCATTTGGGCAATGGTCTGCATATTCATGGTTACCAACATCACTTTCGAGCCCATATTGGCTGCCGCTGCTGCTGCCTCACAACCGGCATGTCCGGCCCCTACCACTATTACATCATACTCAGGAAACATAAGGGCGCAAAGTTACGAAGGATGGGTATTAAAATATCGTGTTGGTAGGTATTGAATATCGTTTTTCGTTAATTTTATTAAAACGATACGCTATGAAATATGTGGGCTCAATCATTCTTCTATCTATTATTAGCTACACCACCGCTGCACAGGGGATTTCTGCCGGATTCAGAACGGGGGTTGGGAATACATTCGACGTTACATCAGTAAAAGACGGCATTAAACACTGTTATTGGGAAAAGCAACTCTTCCTGAGGTATGAAACAAATGGACGGCTTGCTTTTGAAATCAGCTCCACGCAGTATAAATACAGTTACGCTGCGCAATACCCGAAACCTATATGCATATGGGATGACCCCATTATTAGCGAAACAATAGGTTTAACCGTAACTAATAACAATTTCGACTTCGGAATTTCTGCACAATATGACCTATCCTGCTCATTTTTACGGGACAATTGTCCTCTTCTTAAAAACTTCAAGAGCTATTTAGGAATAACAGCCCTTACCACACTAAATGACAGAACAGACGCTTACACGCGTCGTGCTTTTAGCGATGGTAATATTACGGAAGACCGCACCAGGCAAACTACTCTTAGCGACTTACAAGTAGGTATCAATCATACCACCAAATACTCCTTCCATCGTCTTTTTATCACTAGCTCCACAAACATTACTTTAAGTCCACATAATTTGGGATCGTTTGCGCCAATGGCGTATGGTGAAAATAGCTTGCTAAACTTTAGAGTTGGTGTTGGGTATACGCTTTAGCATTGATTATCAACAACATATACAACAGTCAGTGCTTACAGGCCTCGTCTTTGCAATCTCCGTTCCACGTGGAACAAATTTGCTTCCAGTAAGACATATTAGTTCCACGTGAAACATTACTCAACAAAATCATTAGTTTTATAGTTCCACGTGGAACAAAACCAATACCAATATGCGCATAATAACAGTTTATGGTTTATTGATAATGCTCCTAGCATCCTGTAGAACCAAAGAGCGGGTAGATGTGGTGATATTTGCAGCTAAGGTGTATTCGACAGACAGTCAATTCAGTACACAAGAAGCCCTGGCCATAAAAGACGGAAAGGTGCTTGAAACAGGAACTCGTGAGTATATACGAGACAAATATGAAGCTGGTACCATCATCAACGTAGAAGATAAGTACATATACCCCGGATTTATAGACGCGCATTGCCATTTCAGTGGTTATGGATTAAGTTCATACCGGCTTGACCTGGTAGGTACAACCTCTTATGAAGAGATACTGGCGAAACTTATAGAGTACGATAAAACAAATACCCTTGACTGGATATATGGGCGCGGTTGGGATCAGAACGACTGGGCCGTAAAGGAATTCCCTGATAAGAAGGCCCTGGATAGTCTCTTTCCGCATAAACCAGTGATACTAAAAAGAGTAGATGGGCATGCAGTATTGTGCAATCAGAAAGCACTGGAGATGGCTGGTATCACTGAACAAACGGTTATTGGCGGCGGTATTATTGAGAAAAAGAATGGAACGCTGACTGGTATATTAATAGACAATGCTACGGAGCCTATAGAAAATATTATCCCTGCTTTACCTCCCGTAGCAGAAGCAACAAAATATCTTCAAGCAGCAGAACAGGAATGTTTCTCACTCGGCCTTACGGGTGTTGTGGACTGCGGGGTGAAGGCAGATGTAATAGCACTGCTGAAACAACTCTATGCGCAAGATAAGTTGAGTATTGCTAATTCGGTATTACTGGCACAGGACGATAGCACATTAAAAACTTATGCTGCAGATGGTTTTTATAAAAAAGGGCAGTTTCAAATCAATGGTATAAAGCTCTACGCGGATGGTGCTTTAGGCAGCAGGGGTGCATGCCTTCTAAAAGAATATCAAGACATGCCGGGCCATTGGGGTATGTTGCTGTCAGACATGAGCAAAATGAAGGAAATTGCTACCCTCGCCAAGGCCCATAATTTGCAGCTATGCACACATGCCATAGGGGACAGTGCAAACCGTACGATTCTCAGGCTTTATAGCCAATTTCTACCAAAAAATAACGATTTACGCTGGCGTATAGAACATGCACAAGTTGTTGATTATCAGGACTATAATTGGTTTTCTACCTATAAAATAGTTCCTTCTGTACAACCTACTCATGCCATATCGGATATGCCTTGGGCAGGAGATAGGCTCGGGAACGATAGATTGCCTACAGCTTATGCTTATAAAAAGCTGCTGGAGCAAAACGGGTGGATAGCACTCGGAACAGATTTCCCTGTAGAGGCAATTAACCCCATAGCAACCTTTTATACAGCAGTCGCACGGAAAGACAAAAACGGTAATCCTGAAAATGGTTTTCTAGCAGAAAATAAACTAAGCCGCAAAGAAGCCTTACTGGGTATGACCTACTGGGCTGCAAAAAGTGTCTTTTGGGAAAAAGAGAAGGGTAGCCTGGAGCCGGGAAAAGATGCGGATATAATAATACTGGACAAAGACATAATGCAGGTTTCAGAGGGAGAGTTGTTAACAACAAATGTTATACAAACAATTGTAAAAGGGAAAACCGTTTATAAAAAGACAGGGGCCAAATGATTGGCCCCTGTCTTTCAGAAAATGATTAAAAATATTCGTTTACTTAACGACCGAAAACTTACGCACCATGCTCCTGCCGTCTATATCAATAACAACAAAATAAGTGCCTGAAGGCAGCCCAGAGGTTGCTATGGTATATTTATCGTTTGTAACATTAGTATGTGTTTCCTGCTGCAATACTACACCCAATGCGTTCATAGTAGTATAGTTGATCTGCCTGGCCTGGTTGTCCAGGTTAAGCGACACATTCAACACTTCAGTAGCCGGGTTTGGATAAAGTTTTATGTCCAATGAAGCATTTTTTCCTGTTTCTGCTACGCTAACCGGGAACAATGACATCTGCACAGGCACAGAGGGTACCAGGCCGTTCCTCTGCTGAGAAAACCTGATAGAATCTTCTAACCAGTAATATCCCTCGAACGGGAAGTGCTGCGCCGGTGTGTTGGTACCCAGGAAGTTGCTGTAAACGCCGCTATACATAGGGGCATATGGCTCACGTGTTCTTGCTGTGGCCTTTGACCTGCCCCAGGCCCTTACAAAGTAGTTGCTCACCCCGTCAACAGCCAGGTATAAGTTGGTAGGAACACCTACTGTTACCCAATACCATGTGTTTGCTTTTGATGGTACTGCGCTTACACCATCACTTGCGTCCTTTATTTCAACTGTATGCACCTGGCTGGAAGTATCCCCGGCTACAAATGGTTTTGTACCAAGGCCAACTATGTCGCACTCGTCACCGGTCATGATGCTGTCTCCGTTTCCATCAACCCATTCCCATACAAATACATTTGCAGTGCCCTGGCCAGCCATGCTGTTGTCTGTCTGTGCATTTGGTTTTGAAAGTGATATCTGTACGCTTTCGAAAACATATTTTGCCTTCTCCATGTACATTAACGGTCCCCAGGTAAACTCCGCACCACTACCCAGGCGATAGCTGATACTTGAATAGGGCTTGTGATTAGCAAAATCATACCTTCCCTTTGAATATACCTGGTCAGTTACATAAAAAGAATAACTGGCTTTGTTATCCCCAAGAAATTGGTCGGTAGATGACGATGAACTCAGTTCATAATCCATATCATAACGTCCTGTCGTTGTAGGTGCAAGATTGTAGTTCATATCCATGAACGGTGTCAGGATAGAATCGAGGGTCGTAAAACTTGCGATGTTGATTGAGTCAGTACGTACTACAGAAGTTGATCCGCCTGTTGGTGTCCAGCGCAGGGTTGCTTTAAGTGTAATGTTATTTACTGTAGTTGTTCCGAAGTTACCTATCACGGCTCCGTTAAAACCTTTATAAGGCATAGAACCGGCATTTTTCACTTGGTTCAATGGTATTGAGTATGAATGCCACAGAGACAAGCCCCTGTCAACAAACCCGATATCAGTAGTATAACCATTGCTCCATACGCTCATAGACATAGTAACAGCGCCGCTTCCCAGGGCAGTTTCAATAGCTGCGCCATCAACATCAGATACCATGATAACAGGTATGGTAACTCCTGCTCCTTGCGCTCCTGCTCCCATTCCTACCGGTGGTCCCGGTATGTTATTCACAATGACAACCGCTACTGCACCGGCATTCTGGGCAGCTAGGGCCTTGGCGCCAAATTCGCAATTTCCCCTTTTTATCAGGGCTATATTGCCGCTTATGGCGCTGGCATTGGTTAATGTACCACATGCTTCGTAGGGATCAGCCTTTATAACTGCTACGTTGAGCAACGGACTTGGCAAGCCACTTATAGAACCACCCCATTCGTTAGTAGAACCGCCCCCATCGTTGGCAGTAGTGTAGGTCACCGGTCCTGCCAGTGAAGAAGGCGCAGATATTGATACCCTTCCTCCTACATAGTCAATATAAAAATTATTGTTGGCTGCATTGGCTGTATCGCCCCAGGCGCCCATTCTGACCTGTGCTGCTGATAATACCGGTAAACCCAGTATTGCAAGCAGCATTAATGATAAAAAGTTGAATTTTGTCATAGTATTCCCTTTTTCTGTTATACAAATAGATTAGTGTACCAAAATACAGAATATTTGACATGAAAACAAAAATCAATGGTCAATTTTACAGTTACCGGACTATTATGACAATAGCTAAATACCCAGTTGCCTGCTAAGCTCCAGCATCTTATCGATAGGCTTTTTAGCAGCTATCCTAATTTCCTCATCCATGGTTATTTCAGGCAATTCGTATTTCATACAGAGGTATAGCTTTTCCAGGGTATTAAGTTTCATATGCGGGCAGTCGTTGCAGGCGCAAGCGTTGTCCGGCGGCGCGGGTATAAAGGTTTTGCCCGGCGACAGTTGCTGCATCTGGTGCAGTATACCTGTTTCCGTAGCAACAATAAATATATTCGTCCGGCTCTTCTTTGTATAATTAAGCAGTTGCGTGGTTGACCCGATAAAATCGGCAACTTTTAACACAGCCTCTTCGCATTCCGGGTGAGCTATAACCAATGCATCTCTGTGCCGTTCTTTTAAACGCGTAATTTTTTCCAGTGAGAAAAGCTCATGAACAATGCAGGCCCCGTTCCACAATAACATGTTCCGTCCTGATACTTTGTTGATATAGGCCCCCAGGTTTTTATCGGGTGCAAAAATGATTTCCTGGTTCGCAGGCAGGCTGTCAACTATTGCCCTGGCGTTGGAAGAAGTGCAGATAATATCGCTCAAAGCCTTTATCCCGGCCGAACAATTGATATAAGATATCACCAGGTGGTCAGGATGCTTATCCTTAAAAGCCTTAAATATAGGCGGAGGGCAACTATCGCTCAATGAACATCCTGCTTTAAGATCGGGCAGGAGTACTTTTTTCCCGGGGTTCAGTATTTTGGCAGTTTCCGCCATAAAGTGCACGCCGGCAAAAACTATCATATCAGCGTTAGTAGCTTCAGCTTTTTGCGCAAGGCCCAGGCTGTCGCCTATATAATCTGCCACATCCTGTATATCAGGTTCCTGGTAATAATGCGCCAGGAGTATGGCGTTCTTCTCTTTCTTTAAACGTTCTATTTCTTTAAAAAGATCGAGGGTAGGGTCAATTTCTATATTCAGGTAACCTATCTTTTCTAAAGCTGCAGCAGCAAATTCTATGTTATCAACCATTGTAATAAATAATAAAAAAGCTTTTTAAAAAAGGACTACTATTAATTAGGGCTGTGGATTTGGGGGTATAATTTCTCAATTCCGCTTGCAAAGTTACACAAGAGAACTCTTACCCGTATAATTCTATGTTTATCCACACGATAAATATGCGTTAAATGAGCTTTCCCACAGAAATTCGCTTATTGTGAATTACATTTCCTGTGGGGAATTTTTGGTATCTTAATATCGTAGATGGCTGGGGATAAACAGGGTTACCCACATAACAAAAAAATAAAATCGCATTAACATAAGCTAAATACTTGATAACCTGCCCTCAAAATGGCGCTTATTCACGTCCACTAACATATCAGGCTGAATAACTAATTCACAGTTATATATTTTTCGGTCTATGGGTCTTGATGCGGTAAATAATGCATTAAAAAGTCGTCCTATAGCCAAAATCACATTTTTTCATATAAATTTGCCGTCCTTACAACAAAAGTCAGAACCTATTATTATATGTCTGTAATACAGAAGATCAGGACGAAGTATGCAAAACTCGCAGGCGGGATTATTGCATTGGCATTGGTGGCCTTTATATTGATGGATGCACTCAGCAGCAGAACCAGCAGTTTGTTCGGCGACGATTCTTCCATAGCAAAAGTGAACGGCGAAAAGATTGATTATATAGCCTATTCGCAGCGCAACAAAGATTACGAGACACTGTATGGCAGCACGCAAACTATAGACGACAATTTCCGCGCGCAGCTTAATTCTATGGCACTGGAGGACCTGGTGAAGGAACAGCTGATAATGGAACAGGCTGATAAACTGGGGCTCACCGTTACTGAAGCAGAGAAAAAAGACCTGATATATGGCAATGACCCCGACGCGGGTGTTAAAGGCTACCAGGCATTCATCAATCCTGATACTAAAATGTTCGATCCTCAATACGTTAAGTTGTTCGAACAGCAGGTAGACCAACTGGACCCCACAGGTAAGGCGCGCCAGCATTGGGAAACATATAAAGCTTATATTCTGCGCAATAGCCTGTCTAAGAAATACAATACTATGTTTACCGCTGCCGTGTATATGCCGAAGTTCCTGGTAGAAGCCAGGGCAGAGCAGCAGGCCAGCATGGCAAATGTAGATTTTGTAGCACTTACTTATGACCTGGTGAAAGACGAGGAAGTAAAACTGTCTGACGCCGATTTTAAGAACTACATGGAGCAGCATAAAACTGAATTTTATAACGAAGAGAATACCCGCAGTATAGAATATGTTGCCTTCAACGTACTGCCTGCAAAAGACGATACTGCGCGCGCACTGGGCGTTCTCAACGAAATAAAAACTGATTTTGCCACCGCTACCGATGATGAAAGTTTTGTGAACAGGAATTCGGATGAGTCATTCAATGGCGCTTACCGCATGAAAGAAGACCTGAAGTCTATGTATGCTGATTCTATCTTCAATATGGCGCCGGGCGCAGTGCTGGGCCCTGTGTACGAGAATGAGGGCTACAAGCTTGTAAAGGTGGTGGACAAGAAAATGTACCCCGATTCTGTTACCTGCAGGCATATACTTATTAAAACAGCAGAAAGGGGTCAGCCGGTACTGGAGGACAGCGTAGCAAAAATGAGAATAGACAGTGTAGTGGCCGCCATAAAGGCCGGTGCATCTTTTGCTGAAATGGTTCAGAAATATTCTGACGATGCAGGCAGCAAAGAAAAAGGCGGAGAATACACATTCCCGTTTTCTCAAAAAGACGGCCTGGTTAAAGAGTTCAGCGATTTTATCTTTGAGAACAAACCCGGCGATACCAAAACGGTAAAAGTGGAAAGCGGCGGTTATTCAGGGTATCACTATATAGAAATTCTGCGCCACGGAGCATACAAAACCGCTGCTAAGCTGGCTATCATATCAAAACCGCTGTTTGCGGGTGATGAAACAGAAAATGAAGTGTACACGAAGGCGACAGAATTTGCGGCAGCCAGTACCTCAGCCAAGGCATTTGACGAGGCTGTTGAGAAAAACAAACACCAGAAACTTGTTGCCGATAATATAAAGGTATCAGACTTTACGGTATATGGCCTGGGCCCTTCCAGGGATATCATCAAATGGATGTATAATGCGGAAGTGGGAGATGTATCACAGGTGTTTCAGTTGAACGGCAAATATGTTGTCGCCAAGCTGTCGGGGATAAGAAAAGCCGGGCCGATGGAACTGGATACACTGCTGCGCGCCAATATAGAGCCGATGGTGAGGAATGATAAGAAAGCCGAAATACTTGCCAAAAAGTACGAATCGAAAAAATCGCTGGCTGAAATAGCCGCCGCAGCCGGGGTGCAGGTAATGACGGCAGACTCCATAAGGGGCAACAACTCCTTTACTGGCAACATGGGCTACGCGCCCAAAGCTGTTGGTTATGCTTTTTACGACGGGCTGAAACTTAATACGCTGTCTAAACCCGTTAAAGAACAGTCTGGTGTGGTTTTCATTACGGTAAAAGCCCGTTACAAAGAACAGGGACAGGACCAAACCTTTATCATGAGGGAGCGGGAAATGATGCAGATGGAAACCAAAAACGCCGTAAGTTCAGAAATAGGCAACCAACTGAAGGCGAAGGCAAAGATCAAGTACAACGTGAACAACTTTTAGTATAAACTCGAGTTAACAACGCATAGACATAAACAGTCGCACCCGCCGGTGCGGCTGTTTAGTTTTAGAGCGCCTTATCGTAACTTTGCCGTATGGACCTGATAGTGAACAAGGTGGCGGAAAGCGGGATAGTTACCCTGGACCTGGCAAATTATCTGCCCGTCTACGAGGACGTCGTTACTTTCGATATCAAGCCCTTCCTGTTTCGCGAGATGATACTGAAGGAGAAGGACTTCCGTGATGCCATGAAGACCCACGACTGGGAACAATACAAAGACAAAAACGTTGCGATATATTGCTCCGCAGATGCCATAGTGCCTGTATGGGCTTATATGTTGATTGCAGCCTATCTTCAACCCTTTGCGGCCGGTATGTATTTTGGTTCTGCCGAAGAACTGTACAAAAAGCTGGTAACCGATGCAATAAATACCATTGATATTACTGAATATACCGACAAACGTGTAGTGCTGAAAGGCTGCGGTGATAAGGCTGTGCCTGAAATAGCCTATGTGGCCGCCACCGAAAAGCTGAGGCCTGTAGTAAAGTCGCTGATGTATGGAGAGCCCTGCTCTACTGTTCCCATTTACAAGCAGCCGCTTAAGAAATAATCAAACAACGAAAATATTGCCGGCTATTTTTTCTGATAACTGAAAACTGTCGCCCAGTTTGTTGGTAACCCACACGCTTTTGTCGTATGGCATTCGTTCGGTTATCAACAGTTCGGAGCCTATTTCAAGGTTGAATCGCTTAAGCTGCTGCAGGAAGGCCGTAGATGTATCATTAACAGCTACGAATATGCATTTTATTTGCTCCGGCATTTCGCTGAGCGGAATGGCCTTGCTGGCGGGCATTGCGCCGTCATGTTTGGGTATGGGGTCTCCGTGTGGGTCGTATTCAGGAAAACCCAGAAATTCGTCCATCCTGTCTATAAGTTTTTGAGAACGGATATGTTCCAACTGCTCGGCTACTTCATGTACCTCATCCCAGGAAAAATTAAGCTTATCGCAGAGAAAAGTCTCCCATAGGCGGTGTTTGCGCAGGATATTCAGGGCAATCTTTGCGCCCGCATCTGTGAGGCGTACCTTTTTATATTTCTCATAATGAATCAGGTTTTTTTCGGAAAGCTTTCTGAACATATCGGTAACTGTAGCGGGGCGCGTTTGCATCCTTTCGGCAATTTCATTCACGGACGCTTCGCCATGTTCGCTCCTGTCCTGGATAGCATATATGGCTTTGATGTAATTCTCTTCTGTGAAAGTAAGTTCCACCATTCGTCTAAATTAAGAAAGTCCGTTGAATATAGCCGTTCGGTATTGTTTATAAACATATTGCCCGTATAACTGTTGACATTGCAACAAGCATTTTTTAATCTGGCGCGTCTTCTTAAAGAAGCAGTATTATAGATTGATTTTTTATAAGTAAAATCTTAAAATTTCTGCCCTATCTTTGGCAAGCAGCGAAACAAACTATATTAATAAAATGGGGGAAATAGCAAAACATATTCTTCTGGCAGAAGATGACCAGGACGATGTGGTAATATTTGAGCTGGCTATAAACGAAGTAAATAAAGAATATCGACTCCCGGTATATATGAGACATGCTAAAGACGGAGAAATATTATTCGTCTTGTTGAAAGAGAATGTGCCGGATATTTTGTTTTTGGATATTAACCTGCCTTGTAGAGACGGCCTGTCGTGCATAAGGGAAATAAGAAAGAACAAAGAATATGACGGCCTCCCGGTGATCATGTACACAGCTCATAAGCAGGAGGCTAAAATCGAGGATGCCTTCAGGAATGGGGCGAACTACTATGTAGTAAAATCGAACACGATACCGGAACTGGCCGAAAAGCTTAAGAAAATATGCAGTATTGATTGGAAGACGTACATGCACTATCCGCCGCGCGACCAGTTTGTCTTACATTAAAGTTATTTTGTCGGTACGGCTAAACATAATGCTATAGCCGTTTGTTTTTTTGACAAAACAAAGTCATGGCAATCATTAATCCATACCTGACATTCAACGGCAACTGCGAAGAGGCGTTCAACTTTTACAAAAGAGTGTTCGGCGGAGAATTTTCGTATTTAGGCCGTTTTAACGAAATGCCACCTTCAGAAGAAGGCGAAGAAATACCCGAATCAGAAGCTAACAAGATCATGCACATATCATTGCCTATGAGTAAAGAAACATCGCTTATGGGCAGTGACAGCTCCGATGTGTATGGCCAGGCAACAGTGATAGGGAACAATTTTTCCATTTCCATCAATGCTGAAAGTAAAGAAGAAGCTGACAGGCTGTATAAAGAACTTTCGGATGGCGGCAAGCAAACCATGCCTATGAATACTACTTTCTGGGGCTCGTATTTCGGTATGCTTACAGACCGGTTCAGCGTTCAATGGATGATTAGCTACGATGCCCGGTCGGCCAACAACTAGAAAATTTTTTGACCTGTGTGTGTTGAGCACAAGGGCTATGCATTTTTCTTCCAGGCGGCCATACCTCCGGTCAAATTTATGAGGTGGTGAAACCCATATGCCTCCAGCCGCTGTATGGCTATGGCGCTCCGAATACCTTTTTCACAATATACAACCACCGCCTCGTCCTTATCAACCTCCTCTTTGCGTGATAGTAGTTCCCCCAGGGGAATATTTACGCCTCCTATATTACCGGCGGCATGTTCCCATTCTTCCCGCACATCAAGCAGCAGGAATTTTTTAGCATTTTTTTCCCAACCTTTCAATTCTGGAACTGTTATACTTTCCATTATATCCTTATAGATATTTTTTACCACTAAAATGCACTGCAAAATACACTATCCAATTGCAAAAGGGCTTATTTTTGTGTCTAAACAATAAATGTATGTACATGAAAAAATTATTTATTCCATTCTTAGCAGGTTTTATGACATTGGCAGCCTGCAAGGACGCACCTAAAGCCGATAGCGCAGAGGTAGCGGAAGCACAGGAGGTTGAACAGGCATCCGGTGTTACGTATAATGTTAATTTAACCGAGAGTACAGTTGAATGGGTGGGGACAAAACCTATAGCTCGCCATCACGGCACGCTCAAGTTGAAAAATGGCAGCCTCGTTGTTAACAATGGCCAGCTAACCGGCGGCACTTTTACGGTGGATATCAATACCATCACCCCGGACGACCAGGACGCAGAGAATAATACAAAACTCCAAAACCACCTGAAGAGCGAAGATTTCTTTCATGTAGAAAAATATCCTGAGGGTACTTTTGAGATAGCAAGTGTTACAGAAGGTGTGCAGAATACTGCTGACCTGGTGATGAAAGACGCTACACATATGGTGACAGGTAACCTTACCCTGAAAGGCATCACCAAAAGCATAACATTTCCGGCCAAGCTATCCGTTACTGACAACAGCGTAACGGCTCATGCCGATTTCAATATCGACAGGACGCAGTGGAACATAGTATATGGCAATGATGAGAGCCTGGGGGATAAATTTATCCGCCCCGAGGTGAACCTGAAAGTGCATCTTGTTGCAAATAAATAACAGCAGACATTTTATTATAAAAGCCCCGGCCGCACAGGCCGGGGCTTTTATATTTTCTTCAAAAAAATAGGAGTCCTGAAAAGGACCCCTGTATATAAGGGATAAGAGAGAGACTCTTACGTATACCGCAGCACAAGACTGCAGTATATACTTTAACTCATTAATTTTTTTGCTGATCCCTTTTTTGTGCAGCTATTCTCTTCCTCTATATGCTGCGGAAAATATTATTAATGTATGTTGCAAATATGTAACGGTGCAGTACATAACCGGGGGAATGTAGCCCTCGTTAACGACCGCTTCACAAGTCGTTAACGAGCGGTTAACAAAAACTGGCAAAGAGACACCTCTCGCAGAGAAAAACTATAATTGTATCGTGAATGTTATTCCTGCAATGGATAAAATATTGGCAGAAATCCGCGATTTTGCTGACAGGGCACATGGGGAGCAGTTGAGGAAATATACACCCGACCGGTATATAGTGCATCCCATCAGGGTTATGGAACTTTGCCGGGAATATATCGGCGATATTCAGCTGCTGGCAGCCGCCTTGCTGCATGATGTACTGGAGGACACCTTAGTAACCAAAGAAGAACTCAAGGCGTTCCTGCTACAGGTGATGGACAGGGACAAGGCGCTGAAAACCCTGGAGCTGGTGGAAGAATTGACTGATGTGTATGTAAAAAAAGATTTTCCGATAATGAACCGCAGGAGCAGGAAAGAAAAAGAAGCGGAGCGGATGGCCAATACCAGTCCCGGTGCGCAGACGGTAAAATATGCGGACATTATAGACAACAGTGCTGAGATAGCGCAGCATGATGGTGATTTTGCCCGGGTCTTCCTTTCAGAATGCCGCAACCTGTTGAAAAAAATGAATAAAGGGAACGCGGAACTCTATACCCGGGCCGTGAAGGTAGTTAATAAAGGCTTTGAACAACTGAAGAGGTAGCCGGATATAGGCTGTTATCCTTCACCTCTCGCCCGTAATATCCGATGTACGAAAAATTTATTGCTGTCATTGTCCTGTTTTATCCGTGTCGGTCATTATTGAGGTATAATTTATACATTCAATAACCAATAAAACAAAAACGAAAATGAAAGAGTTCTTATTATTATTCCGGCGCCCGGCATCAGACCCGGCCGGCATATCGCCGAAGGAAATGGAGGCCCTGTCAAAAAAATGGCAGGAATGGGTGATGGGAATTAAAGAGAAAGGAAACCTGGGTGCAGGCCCTACACGCCTGGCCCTTGAAGGTAAGGTCCTGAAATCCGGCGGTGTAATAACCGACGGTCCGTTTGTGGAGATAAAAGAGATATTGGGTGGGTATTTAGTTGTAAAGGCTGAGAGCCTGGAAGAGGCTACAACCCTGGCGCACGGCTGCCCGGCCCTCGACCTGGGCGGTAGCGTGGAAGTCCGTTCCTTTCATGAAGGCGCGTAACAGATTCACCCGAAACGATGTCGGAACAAGGCACATTAAAAACGCTATTCCAGCAGGAATTTACCAAAATGGTTGCTGTTATCAGCAGCCGTTTTGGCCTGCAGCATATTGAGCTGGCCGAAGATATAGTAAGCGAAACATTCCTGGTGGCGGCAGAGACATGGGGCATGAAAGGAATGCCGCCCAACCCCACGGCATGGCTATATGCCGTGGCCAGGCAGAAGGCCCTGTACCATCTCAGGAGAAATAAGATACTCGAGGAAAAAGTTATACCCGAAGTAATAGTAAGGCAGGATATTGATTACCGGTTGACCGAAGCAGATTTCACTTTTCAGAACATCAGGGATAGCCAACTGCAGATGATGTTTGCTGTTTGCGATCCCGTTATAGCCAGCGAAGCGCAGATAGGGTTGGCACTACGTATTTTATGTGGTTTCGGAATTGATGAGATAGCAGAAGCGTTTTTGTCCAACAAAGAAACCATCAACAAGCGGCTGTTCAGGGCTAAGGAAAAATTGCGGGAAGCGGGTATAAGGCTGGAACTGCCCCCTGAGGTAGCGCTTGAGCGAAGATTGGATAATGTATTGCACATCATATACCTGTTGTTCAGCGAAGGGTATTATTCCAAAACCCAAAACGAATTGCTGAGAAAAGACCTCTGCCTGGAAGCTATGCGCCTGTGCATATCACTTACAGAGTATGAAAAGACCAATGTCCCCAAAACAAACGCTTTGCTTGCGCTGATGTGTTTTCATGCGTCAAGGTTTAACGCACGCCAAGCAGGCGACGGGCTGCATATATTATACCACGAACAAAACGAAGACCTCTGGGATGCCGAACTGGTGAACAGGGGGATACATTTCCTGGATATTTCCGCCGAAGGCAACGAGGTCACCACATACCACCTTGAGGCCAGGATAGCATACTGGCATTGCCGCAAAGAAGATACACGGGAAAAATGGCAGGAGATACTGCAACTATACAACCAATTATTACACATCAATTTTTCTCCCAGCGTATTTCTTAACCGTATATATGCCTTGTATAAAGTAAAAGGCCGCGAGGCTGCGCTGGCGGAGACTCAAAAAATAACCCTGGAAAACAACCATTTCTATTTTGTATTGCTGGCCGAGCTTTACAGGGAAACGGATAAAGAAGCGGCAAAACTGAACCTCCGTAAAGCGCTTGCACTGGCCAGAACTGAAACCGAAAAACAAGGGATACTATCTCAACTGGAAAAACTTTAAAAAATAATTACCACGCCTCTGTCCAGTTTTGTCTCTCCCGGTACTTATTGTGATATACAGTAACAATAAAAACAAAATGGAAATGAAACAGAGAATTAATGTATTCGAAAAACATGCTAAAAAATTCAATGGTCTGCACGCATTAGGGGCTCACTTGTCCAAATCATCTGTAGGGCAGTCCTTGCTGGAGTTGGTTTATTTCAGGGTATCGCAAATAAATGGCTGTGCCTTTTGCCTGGATATGCACTCGAAAGACCTGCGTGCAAAAGGGGAAACGGAACAAAGATTGTATGCACTGAACGCATGGCGCGAAACGCCGTTTTTTATCGATAGGGAGCGAAGCGCCCTGGCCTGGGCAGAGGCAGTGACGGCCTGTCATGTGCCCGATGATGTTTATGAAGAAGCATTAAGGCATTTTACTGAGGAAGAGCTGGTAGACCTTACATTGGGCGCTATTGCCATCAACGGGTACAACCGTGTTAATGTAGCTTTCCGCACACCGGCAGGAGGGTATCAGCCCGGCCAGTTTGAAGAGCAGGCAAAACAGGTAGCTATTCTATAAGCAAAACCCAACTACGCCCGGGTGCCAATCTTCCGGGTTTAGAAAAAAGCGTCGCGCGGCCGCAGATATCGGCCTGCGACGCTTTGCCTTTAAAATTACTGAGAACCGTCATCGCGGTACATAGCATTTATCATTGTGATATCGCCTGCTATCCCGAAATTTGTTATTCATCTAAAAACGCCCGTTTATGAAATATTCATTACGGATAGGCAAGGTTGCAGGGATAGACATTTTTATACATTGGACCTTCCCCCTCATCATATTATGGGTAATAGCCGGCAGTATCATGCAGGGCCTGGGGCCTGAACAACTTATCTGGCCGGTGCTTTTTGTCCTGGCTTTGTTCGTATGTGTCACCCTCCACGAGTTGGGGCATGCCATTGCAGCGAAAAGATATAAGATAGAGACGAAAGATATTACCCTGCTGCCTATAGGCGGCGTGGCAAGGCTGGAGAATATGCCTGAGAAACCCGCACACGAACTAGTGGTAGCGCTCGCTGGCCCGCTGGTCAATGTAATTATATTCTTATTGCTATACGCCTTGCTTGGGTTTTCGCTTACTGCCTTACCCGAAGCGGAAATGACTTTTATACAATCGGCCAACTTCCTGTATATGTTGGCGGTGGCCAATATTTACCTGGTATTGTTCAACCTGCTACCGGCCTTCCCTATGGATGGCGGCAGGGTACTGAGGGCGCTCCTCGGCATGAGGATGGACAGGCTGCGTGCTACAAAGATATCCGCCAGGGTAGGACAGGTATTGGCCATAGGGTTCATTCTCCTGGGGCTATATCTCAATCCTTTCCTGGTGGTCATTGGCTTGTTTATCATCTTTTCAGCGCAGGCGGAAGCCGGCCAGGTAGAAATAGAAACAGTACTGAAAGGCCATACTGTTGGCGAGATAACCATGAAAGAGGTGCCTGTATTGCAGGAAGCCGACCATATAGACAAGGCCATAGATATGCTTCTGAACAGCCAGGTCAAACGTTTCCTGGTAGTGGGCGGCAATAACGTACCGGCAGGCATGCTCAATAGCGACGGCATAGTAAGAGCGCTTCACGAAAAAGGCAAAGATGCTACCGTGGGGGAAGCCGCGGATAGAAAACTTGGTTTTATTGACGTAGCTGAGCCTCTTGATAAAGCGCTGATGATGATACAGGCAGAAAAATATGCTATGCTGCTGGTAACAAAGGATAATCATGTCATTGGCGCCATCGACCAGGACAATATTATCGAATACATTATGATATTAAAAGCCAGGCCGGCAAGGCAAATCTTTTAACCGAAATGACAATAACTCCGAAAAAAACATTTCTATTTATCGCATAATTGACGTATATTTGTACTAATAACAGTTGGCCGTTGCAACGGCCTGAATAAAACAATACCTATGAAAATTAAACCATGCATTTCACCCGTCGTAGTCGGCAATATACCCCTGTCCCTCAGCGAGGGACTTTTTTATACTCCGGAAAAAATTTTACGTCAAAAACCAGGAAACAAATGGGAACAAAACGCTCAACCTATTGTTTATCAGCTACTTGGGAAGGGCGCTGCTGGATAGAACATGGCGTTTTTTGTTTCCAGGACCCCTATTTTGTTTCCAGGCGGAACAAAATAGGGGGTCTTACCCTCAGACCTTATTGCATAACCGCCGACTGTCAACAGTAAACATTAAATTTGCCGCGTAACAATAGACAAATGCTTCAGATACAATTATTCAGGCAGAACAGGGATTTAATAGTCGCGGGACTGGAAAAAAGGAATTTTAAGGAATTGGAACTGGTGGACCGCATCATAGGGCTGGACGAAAAGCGTCGCGGCCTGCAGGCGGAGAACGATAGCCTGCTGGCGGCTACCAATGCCGCGTCGAAAGAGATAGGCAAGTTGATGGCATCGGGCAATAAGGAGGAAGCCGAAAAAATAAAAGCTACGGTAGCACAGAATAAAGAAAAGACCAAAACGCTGGGCGAACTGCTGGACGAGCTGGAGAAAGAACTGCATAACAACCTGGTGAAATTGCCCAACCTGCCGCACGGCAGCGTACCGTTTGGGAAGACACCCGAAGAAAATGAAATAGTACGCCAGGGGGGTAGTACACCCAACCTGGTTGCGCAGAAACTGCCGCACTGGGAACTGGCGGAAAAATACAGGTTGATAGATTTTGAATTAGGCACAAAAATAACCGGGAGCGGATTCCCGGTTTATATAGGGAAAGGCGCCAGGTTGCAACGTGCACTTATCAGCCTCTTTCTCAATCATAATATCAATGCCGGGTACATTGAATATTATCCGCCCTACATGGTGAACGAGGAAACCGCCTACGGTACGGGGCAACTGCCCGACAAGGAGGGCCAGATGTACCTGACGCAGGACAATTATTATATGATACCTACCGCCGAGGTGCCTGTTACCAACATTTACCGGGACACTATCATCAGCGAATTGCCGGTAAAGATGACGGCATATACGCCCTGCTTCCGCCGCGAAGCCGGCTCATACGGCAAAGACGTACGTGGGTTGAACAGGGTACACCAGTTTGATAAGGTAGAGATAGTGCAAATCGTACATCCGGAAAAAAGCTACGAAGTGTTGGAAGAAATGGTAGGCCATGTGGAAAGCCTGTTGCAGGCGCTGAACCTGCAATACCGCATTCTGCGGCTTTGTGGCGGCGATATGGGCTTTACTTCGGCCCTCACTTATGACTTTGAAGTGTACAGCGCGGCGCAGGAGCGATGGCTGGAAGTAAGCTCCGTTTCCAATTTCGAAACATTCCAGAGCAACAGGATGAAAATAAGATACAGGGACGAAAATGGTAAACCGCAACTGGCGCACACGCTCAATGGCAGTTCGCTGGCTTTGCCGCGTATCATGGCATGTTTATTAGAGAATAATCAAACGCCGGAAGGAATAAAACTGCCAGAAATACTGCATACCTATTTCGGCAGCCCGGTGATCAATTAAGGCTGGTACTCTTAGGAGGTTAACGGTCAATAATATTATTTTTAACTATTAAAAAGCCCTTAGGGCGGGTTTATGATACAAAGAATTCAATCGGTATGGTTACTGTTAGCTGCAATATTCAGCGCAGGGGTTTTTATGTTCAACATACTCAACATCAGCTATGTAGATCCTGCAACGGGCGCCGAGGTAACCAAAGGAGTAAAACTGCTGGAGTATAGTTATATCATGGCGGTGTTGGCTATCGTGGTTGTGGCTTTGCCATTAGTTGCCATTTTCATGTTTAAGAATCGCAAACGCCAGGTAAATATGTCGTTGCTGGCCATTGTTTTAAATATCGGCTTCATCGCCTTTCACCTCACTTTTTTTAAAGATTCCTTCCTGGCCAAGTTCAACATGCCATCTCAAAGCACGTCTTATGGCATAGCATCATTTTTACCTGTAGCGGCTATTGTATTCCTGGCCATGGCCATCAGTGGTATCAGGAGGGATGAAAAGCTGGTACGGGCTGCCGACAGGTTGCGTTAAAAGGGCTATTTTAAATCGACCATAACACCGGCGTGGAAACCGAAATTGCCGTAAGGCACCTGGTAGGTGGGGCTTGTATTGGTATTACCGGAATTATTGGCTTTAAACTCGTAATTCGTGATCCTGTTTGAGGGAGCTATCTGTCCAAGTATGCTTTCACCGTTTTCTGCGTAAGAGGTTAGCTCCGACTGTTTGAAGTATAAAGTCATGGCCAGCAGGTACAGTTCGCCCCAAACCGTCACATTTTTACCCACGGTCAGTTTCATCCCTATCGAGCCGGAAACGCCCGGGTTCAGCCGCATACTGAAATCCTCTGTCCAGTCATAAGTTGTCCGTTCCCAGGCGTTAGTCTGCTGGTTGAAGAGTTCTTGAATATACCTTATCTCCTGGGTCATATCTGCTTTTACCGGGAAAACGATGCCACCTCTCGCGTAGGCTTTTATTTTGCCATCAGTTTGTATAACCAGTGAAGGCGTAAGGAATAAAGGCATGTTGGCCTGTTGCGTAACGTTCAGTGATTCGCGAATGCCGGCACGCTCCTGGTAAACGGATGCTTTATTGGTCCTGGTGGCAAGCCCTACGCTCGCAGCCAGGTCAACCCCAATGCTCTTGTTGAACATCAGGCCTAACCCCAATATGCCCTGCAGGCCGGAAGTAAAGGATACACGCTGCAGTTTGAAAGACTCCGTTGTTGTTCCCGGTATTTGCGTACTGCTGTAATTACCCTGCAAAGGAAAGACGTTACCTGTATTTCCTGAAACAGTGCTCTGCCCTGCACCGCCGTGTGATATCGCATACCCCAATCCACCGCGGAAGTAAAACTTTTGGGCATTTGCAGATGAACAGGCACACAGGCAAGCCAGGAAAGGGATAAACAGTTTTTTCATTTCGCGCGTTTGTTGCTTCAAATATAAAACTTAAAAGCGTGCCGAAAGTTCAGCACGCTTTTAAAAAGATGGGGGCTTATTTCTTCTGCCGTTTCATCGCGGCTTCTATTTCTTCTACAGTTACCGGTATGCCTTTGAACAGGTCGATATGCCCTGTTCTTGTGAGCCAGATGTTGTTCTCTATGCGAATACCCATTTGCTCTTCTTCTATATACAGGCCCGGCTCTACGGTAAACAGCATCCCCGCCTGCACCGGTTCGGTACGTGTACCTATATCATGCACGTCTATGCCCAGGTGGTGCGATATGCCGTGGTACAGATACTTACGGTATGCAGGATTTGCAGGATCCTGGTTCTTAACGTCAGTCTTGGTTATCAGGCCCAGTTTCATACACTGCTTTTCCGCTTCCGTACCTACTTTGTTGGTATAATCCACAACGGAGATACCCGGCTTTAATATGCTTTTAGCATAATTATGCAGGTGCAGCACTGCGTTATATACTTCCTTCTGGCGCTTGCTGAACTTACCATTTACGGGTATGGTGCGCGTCAGGTCGGCGGCATAATTGCCGTAATATGCGCCAAAGTCCATCAGCAGCAATTCTCCGTCTTTACACTCCTGGTTGTTCTCTACATAGTGCAATACCCTTGCCCTGTCGCCTGATGCGATGATGCAATCGTAAGCGTGGCGGGTAGCGCGGTTGCGCAGGAACTCGTGGGTTATCTCCGCTTCTATTTCATGCTCCATTACACCGGGACGCACAAATTGCAGCACACGACGAAAGGCTTTGTGTGTAATGTCTATGGCCTGCTTTACTACTTCAATCTCTTCAGCTGTTTTGATGCCGCGCAGCTCTTTCATAATGCGCGCTGCGCGCTCGTAGCGGTGCAGGGGGTAGCGCTGCATAAAATTGTGTACAAAGTTCAGGTCGGTGCGGAGCAGGGAGGTATCCAGCCTGTCGTTTTCGTTGCTGCTCAGGTACACGTTATCCGCGTGGTGCATCATCACTTGTAGTGTTGTGTCTATGCTGTCCAGCCACTGAATATTTTCAATGCCCGATATGTTTGTCGCCTCGTCCTTACGCAGTTTGTGGCCCTCCCATTTTTCCAGGTGCTCGTTGGGGCGCAGCAGCACCAGCACTTCGCGTGCAGACTTATCAGGATTGTCGGGGTATAATATGACCATAGATTTTTCCTGCACAATGCCCGAAAGCCATACAACGTCTGAGTTAGGCTGGTAGGTATATATAGCATCACCGTTGGTAGACAAAACTGGGTTGCCCGGAAATATGGCAACCGAATTGGGTTTCATTTTTTTGATAAACCTTTTCCTGTTCTGCTCGTATAGCTTTGGCGTAATTGGTAGATATTTCATCTCTGCATTTTTAAAAAAAGTGGTGTGAAGGTAGGAAAAAACAAGACAAGGCCTGCAAGTGTTGTCCGGGAAAGAAATATTCACAGTTATGCCTTATCCATTTCCAGCAGTACCAGTAATACTATGAGCACCACTATGCACAATGCCAGCAATAGGTAATATGCGGGCCCGAGCAAGTCAAGCTCAAATGAGGCGACCAGTGCCAAAACCAATACAGCAGTGAACGCCAGCAACAAACGCCGGCTATTTCGTTTGGTCTTTCGTGTCATTTACATGTAATCAGTAAGAAAATACTATACGCTGCTATGCCTAATACGACAACATTCGTTATAAGTAGTATTGCAATGACGACTTTTAATTTCACTCCCCTTGTTTGCATAATTCTTTATTTACTTTCTTTTCCATGCCATTTTTTTCACAGTGTAACCCAAGGCAGCGGCGGCAATCAAGGTCACACCTCCATCTAATGGGGTATCCTCCACATCTTCGTCAAAACCGGGACCCTGGGCTTGCGCGGTGGGCAATAAGCAGTTGACAGTAAGCAGTAATGCAGTGAGCAGTATTGTTCTATTTAGTTTTTTCATTGTCTGATTTTTTTAAAGTCCCCTCACGCCGGAGCGTGAGAGGGACTGCTTTGATCAATAGAGGATTATTCCACTATGAGTTTTTCGGTAAATCTTGCGTTGTCGCTTTGCAGTTCGGCTATGTATATGCCGGCGGGTATGTCGTGCAGCGGAATGGTTATACTGCCTGTTGAAGCATTTACATCTTTGCTGAATATCACCTGGCCGGTAATGCTTGTAAGTTTCAGTTGCGCCCTGCCCTCCAGTTTATCGAAGGATATCTTTACTTCCTCCCTGGCGGGGTT
>DISB01000009.1 GCA_002421685.1 Bacteroidetes bacterium UBA6221 | reverse complement strand
GTTAAGCCGTGGTTAAATACCACGGCTTTTTTGTTTTACGAGGTATATGCAGAGTATTTTTACTACAAACAAAAAACAAAAAACACATGCTGAACACCAATCACGAGGTGTGCGACGTCAAAACCGTGCACCTGTATAACGAGTCGTACTCGCAAAGCTACCGCGACTACGACAACGAGTTCGTCAATACCCCCTACTATACTACATTCGTCCCCCTGCTGAAGGAATTGACCTTATCCTTCAACCGACCCATTAAGGTACTAGACCTCGGTTGCGGAACAGGCAGGTATTTCCATGCTTTGCAGAACACAGTAGAACTTACAGGCATTGACATAGCCGCCCCCATGCTAAATCTGGCCGTACACCCCCTGAAAGAGGAGGAAGTGAATATCCCGGTTATTAACCTTATAGAAGGCAGTGCATTTGAGCACGACTTTGCGGGTGAGCAATTTGATTTCATCTACTCCATAGGTGTATTGGGCGAGCACGCCCCTTTCACTGCGGACATGTGTGATAAACTGTACACGCTGCTGACGGATGAAGGCATGCTGATGTTTACCGTAGTGGATATTGACGAAAGAAAGAACCTTAAACGAAGACTGGCAGAAACGGCCTACCCGCTGCTGCCGGAAAAGATCAAACATATACTGGACAAACGCTGGGAAACCAACTATATGACCTACAAGCAACTGGACAACATGATGAGGGGCAGCCGTTTTGATAACTACAACATCGAAAGGATAAGCTTGACAAGCCGGGTGTGGACAGGGGCGCATCTTAGGTGTATAGCCAATAAATACGACACTATTTCGCGGCCTTTCTTCGAGTAAGGGAAAGGAACAACAAAGACAGCAGGTAAACGACCACCCCTGAAACGACAGCCAATATTGCGCCTCCAAGAAAGAAAGCCACACCCTCCTGCTTCACCATGTCGAGCGAGATGTTGCGGAAATCGGGCAGCAGGGCATCCATGCCCAGCACCAGCTTGCCGGTGGCAACGCTCAGCGCCATGATGACAAACATTATAGGCGGGATACTAATGTTGGCAGCTACCAGGAACAGGGCTTTGTTCATCCGGAACAGGATGGCCAGCGGTATGCCCACCGCCAATTGAAAACCCCATATGGGGACAATGCCCATGAACACCCCAAAACCCAGTGACACCGCTTTTTTATGATTGGTTTCGCCGGGCGTGGCAAATACAGCCTGGTATATGAGTTTACGCCCCTCTCGGCTGAACAGGTTGCGAATGAAATCACGGGGCTTCACCCAGAATACCGATATCAGCACCAATACCGTATTGAGTATGCTGATACGCGTAAAATCTTTCAGCGGCCTAAAATGTGACACCCTGTCCTCGGGCTTGGGGTAATAAACAGATACAGGTACGCCCCGCACCGCTATACCACTCCACGAGGCGCGGACTATCACTTCTATTTCAAATTCGTATTTGGTGGTGAAATACCGCTTGCCGGCCAACTTGCTGACGGGATAAGAGCGATAGCCCGATTGTGTATCCTGCAGGCGGATGCCGGTGTTAACCCAAAACCAGAAATTGGAAAATCGGTTGCCGAAGCTGCTTTTGCCGGGCACGTTCTCCTGGTCGAGGTTGCGGGCGCCTATCAGTAAAGAATTGGGTTCTGCCTCCAGCCAGGTGAGGAATTCCACCAGGTCTTTGGCATAATGCTGGCCGTCGCTGTCGAGGGTGATGGCATGTTCGTAACCGAGCCTTACAGCCTCCTTGAAGCCGTTGCGCAGCGCCATGCCTTTACCTTTATTAGGCGAGTGAGTCACTACGTGTACCTGCGGGAAGCCTTTGAGTATCCCGGCTGTGTTATCAGTAGAACCATCGTTGACAACAATAACCTGCCGGGTATAGGTAAGCACATCGTTGAGGACAGCCGCCAGCGTACCTGCATTGTTGTATGTAGGTATCAGCACACAGGCCTTTAAATTCCTGAACCTGTCTTCGTAAACGGGCGTATGCATCATGAAACGGGCTGCTAAACTATGGGTTTAAATTCTTTTTGCACATGGCTATTTTTTCTTCAATCGCCTCTTTTTCGTCTTTGGTAGCTATCTCTTTGGTAAGGGAAGTTTGATAGTAAGCAAGCGCCGCTCTGTACCAGTGCTTGTTCATGCAATAATCGCCGGCTATGCGGTATGCATCGTAATAATTGGGGTTGCTGCTCACGGTGGCCGCCGTATCTACAGCCCTACCTTCCAGCAAGGCCATCTTGTTTGCTCTGAATGTAAGAAAGTCTTTAAACTCCTGTGTATATATGAAGCTGTCTGCGGGTATGGTGAGGGCAGTTTCTATAATGGTTGTGTCCTTTTTCATACCCTGTAATGCAAACACCTTGCGCAGGTCGTAGCAGATATATTCGCCCAGTTGCCAATTGCCTGTGCTTACCCACATGCGCAGGCTGTCGGGCTGGAAGATAACTGAATGATGTGCGATGAGCTGGTTGACAGCTTTTTCGTTGCCATTGCCAATATCGGTGTTGCCCAGCCCTTTCCTGTCGCGGAGGATATCGGCCATCTTTTGAGGTGTCAACGGGTAATTCGCCGCCATCAGCTCCTGCAGGCGCTTGTAGCGATATACGGACGCACTCCTGTCCTTTTGCTCCAGGTTCAACTCCTGTTGTTCGAACTGCTTGCTCTGGTAGTGGTTGGTACATTGGATGTTGTCGGTAGCGGGGTCGTAGATATCCAGCTCATTGGGTGTCTTCTCAATAACAACCGCTTTGCCATCGGCTGCACTGCCTACCAGGAAGCTCTCGGAAACGAACATTTCCCGCTTCTTAGCTATAGCAATTGCCTCTTCTATATTACCCGCATATTGCAGCACCTCCCGCGCCACCAGCGAAACAGGAGTAGCGGCGCCACCGGGAATGTCTGACCGGGCAGCGTTGATAGTGACCGTGAGGCCTTTTTCGTTCATACCCGATACGACTCCTGCGAAACCGCCCCAGGTAATGAAAGCGAATTTGTGTCCTTTACCAGGATTGTAGAAGGCTACTATCTTATTCTCAGCAAATTTATCTCCTACCCAGAAGTCGAAGTTGCGGCCAATGAGCATAGAACCATCGGCAGTCTTATCGCCCCAGGCGCCGAAGGACGTACAGCCTACCAGCATCAGGTTTTGCAGGGCATGGCCGATGTCGTGGGCGGCGTGGTAGTTCATCAGGCGGGTATAGTTATCGCCTATCCAGTTGAACTCAGGTGAGGCTGAGCGGGATATGCCGTATATCTCTTTCCTGTATTCTTCAGTAATGTGTTCCGGCAGGTCGCGGTTGATAAAACCGATGACATATTTCAGGATATTCCGCCAGCTTTCTGAGGGCACCATCTGCTTTATCTGCTCTGTAAAAGCTATTTCCTGGTCAACGATCTGCTGGCGGGACAGCTTGCCATTCTTTACCCCCAGTTCGTAAGGGCTGCCCGAGACATACATTTCATACAAGCCATATTTGTTTTTTCTAATCCAATCGTTTTCAATAGTATATAAACTATTATCTACATGGCCGGTTTCGGCTTTCAAGGCTGAACTATCTGCAATAACAGGTGGCTCAAACTCAGATACATTATAGATATACACGCCCATAGCCAGGCATACCACCAGGAATATACCCAGTGCTATAGCGGTAGTCTTCAGTATCTTTCTAATGATTTTCACGGCTGCAAAGATAGTTTTTAGTCGGGAGTGGTGAGTCATGAGAAAAGGCTGATGTGCTCGTAGTACTAACTTTCTACCTGCCTTCAGGCGGGAAATACATTTTTCCAAATGTATTGTATTGCGGCTGTTGAGGCTGTTTCTGTTCCCTTTTCCTGTCGGCTTCTGCGTGCAGTTGGCGTACTTCTTCGGGTGTCAATATCCTGGGTGGCGGTGCGGATGCCCTGGCGCGCTGGTCCTGCGCATAGAAGGAGGCAGAGAGGAGGTCTTCGGCCTGCAGTTTGCGTTTTTGGTACAGGGCGAGGTATTGGGGGTACAGGGGGGTAACTATATACAAGTTTACACAAATAAATTTGGTTGTTGTGTAAATAACTACTATCTTTGTTTTATCAAAGTAAGTAGTTATGATAAATACAGAGTTCAAATCGGTTATAGAGTTAATAAAGGCTTTCCCAACAGAACAAGTATGTATTGACCATTTAGAGCAATTGCGTTGGAATGGTAACGTAGTATCTCCCTTTGATGAAACCTCAAAAGTTTACAACTGCAAAGGCAACAAATACCGTTGTAAGAACACAGGTAAATACTTCAATGTTCGCACTCAAACATTATTCGATAATACCAAAGTTCCCCTGCAAACTTGGTTCTTAGCCATCTACTTAGTTACTGCCCACAAAAAGGGCATATCCTCTTTACAGTTAGGTCGTGACCTGAATGTTACCCAAAAGACCGCTTGGTTTATGTTGCAGCGTATTCGTAACTGTTTTGGTATTACTGATAGCAACAATGAAGATGGCAAAATAGGCGGTGGCGGTCAAATCGTTGAAGTAGATGAAACCTACGTAGGCGGTAAGATGAAAAACATGACACATAAGAAAAGGAAAGAGGTAGGCGCAAGGGGTGCGAATGATAACAAGCACATGATTATGGGTTACTTGGTAAGGGGTGGTGAATTGAGGTTAACGCATGTAGCTAAAACAGGTATATTCCCCTCTGTATTAGATAACGTGGCTACTGATAGCGTTTTACTTACTGACCTTTCAGGCTCTTACCGTACTGCTAAAAATCATTTCCTTTCTCACGAAACGGTTGACCATAGCAGGAAAGAATATGTAAGGGATGCGGTAATACACACTAATAGCATTGAGGGTATATTTTCTATGTTTGACCGTATGATTATTGGTACTTACCACTATGTTAGCGGTAAGCACATTCAGAAATATGCAAATGAGCTTTCTTTCAGGTTTAATACCCGTCACAATACAGAGTGTAACCGTTTTAATATGCTACTCTTAAATTGCTCAAATAGATTAACTTACAATACTTTAATAGGTAAATAACATGGCACAAGAAAAATATAATCTTATACCTTATCAAGGTAGTAATATCACTCTGTTTTCTGATGAAAACGATTCATACATAAATCTTACAGAGCTTGCAAATGCGTACCATCGCAGAAAATCGATACTGACTTGGATAAGAAGTGCTAAAACAATTGAATTTCTAAATGTATGGGAAAAGAAGCATAACCCAAATTATGATGGCGCTCAATTGAGCGCCGTGTATAAATTAGTAAGTGACAGGGCGCTAACAATAAAAAAGTGGATTGAATTAACAAACTCAAAAGGCATACAAACTCGAATTGGTGAACATGCAGGGACTTATGCACATATTGATATTGCAATCAGGTTCGCTGGATGGATTAGCCCAGAGTTTGAATTGTATTTGGTTGAGGAAATTCAGAGGTTAAAGAAAATAGAACAAAAGAAAAACTCATTTGAACTTTTAGACCATGACCAAATATTAGCGTTAGTCAGACTGAAAGAAGTATTTAAGTACGTAGCTCATCAAGAGGCGGCGGAAAATGCTCATAAAGACGTATTTGCCTCAAAAAGCACATCTTCAAACCCGTTTGCAGAGTTTAATAAATGGAGAGGGGAGATATTAGACATTTCAAAGCAAAAAATTAACGAGCGAATAAGGCAATACTGTATAGATAATAATATTGCAGCTTCAAAAAAAATGATGAATTTAAGCAATCGGGAGGCTATACTTTTGCTTGATAGTTATGATGCAGTAAGGAATGCTGTATGGGATTTTTTAGAGTTAAAAGGCGAAGTTAACGCATTGAACCTTGCAAATCTTGCTGGCAATATGATAAGGATTGAGCAAGGTCAAATACTAAGAAAAAATGAGGATACATTATTTGACCAAAAACAGGAGTTAGGAGAACACAATGATTTCCATAAAATGATTGACAACGCTCCTGAAGTAAAAACTGCCCGGCAAATACTTGAGTGGCGCGATAAAGAAATAAAACGCCTAAAGGAGCAAGCTGTTCCCCCAAAAGAAATATCAAAAAGGATAGCGCAATCTATCAGGTCAAATACTATGCTAATCGAACAAAAAGAAGAGCCTTTATCCGACTATAATAAAAAGCTACAACAGGCTTTAAAATACGACCCGAAAAAAGATAAAAAGGAGTAACTTACATTTACTAAACTCACATACAATGGCTAAAGCAGCAAGAAACGAGAAAACATCAAAAAAGGTGGCTACAATTGCATCCGAACTTTTACGCAATCCTAATACACCAAAGAAAGTAAAGACGGTAGCGGCTTCTGCCTTAACACAGGCTGCAAATAAAAAGGCTGCACCCAAGAAAGCAGCCCCAAAGCCTGCCCCTAAACCTGCTCCTAAGAAATCGAATAGGAAGTAGTTTTTACAATACACGACTTTGGGATAACCATTACTCCATTAGCTTGATTAGGGGTATAGGTGGTAGCATTTGCGATATTGGGCGCAATGGCTATCACTTTTTTATTTTCGTACACTTTGAAGCCACAACTAACACACTTTAATTCTTTCGGCTCATACCCGTCTAAGTCAATCCATCCCGACATAGCACCGTAACTATCTAACCACTCTATAACTAAAACCTTTTTATTTTTCATTCTTGTGTAAAGTTATATATAGTTACCCCCCCGGAGGGGGACTTGTGTTGTTTGTCCAACGCGAGAAACCCCTATACCAATAGCTATAGGGCCCCGGAGGGGACTAGTATAATTGGGAATAGAGTTTAGTGAGTGGATGCTCAGAATAGTAAGTACTTCCCCTATCCTCTTCCGCTCCCGATATTGTAGGTGCAGGCTGCGGGATAAATGACGGGGAGATGAATTTTGTGATTTTTTCAGTTTTCCTATCCCCTCCCAAACTGTGTATGGGACACGGTAAGGGCGACAGGACGAGCGGTCGGGTCCCTATCGGGAGACTTGTCCCGGGAATGAAAAAATAGCCCAACGAGCGTTTTGGCCCCCATGCGAAAGCCCGCCGGCCGGGCAGGCTTTCAGGGAACTTTTTTCGATGAAGCCTTTACATTAATTTATAGGCACCCTCATGAATCATGCAACTACGCCACGCACCCTGTCAATCTGCAGGAAATGCCTTTGCTGGTGGGCGATGAGGAAACGGAACACATCACCCAGTTTCAGTTTTATGAGCTTACTGATGCTGATGGGCACTTTGATACCGCCCAAATCGGCGGTACGTGCCCTGTCCAGCAGCATCAATAATTGTTGTTGCCCGTTCCTGAATTCGCTGATCACTTTTGCAGGGTCAAGTTCGGGCCCGAAGTTGTATGCTGCGGGGGCAGACATTTTTTTCGCCAAACTACCATCAGTACGCGGCTGCATGAGCCTGGTAAAATAATCACCAAACCATCCTGCCTTGTAGGTGCGGGGGCCCGGTTTGGTTGAATTGTTCAATGCCTTTTCGATAGCAGCCAGGTAAAACCTGTTGTAGCCGTTAAGGTGCTCGAGCACCTGGGCTATACTCCACTTGCCGGGCTCGGGTTGGCGCAGGAGCACATCCGCAGGTATCTGTTGTATTGTTTCCAATTGCAACAAGGTTTCCCGCACATCCTGCTGCAAAGAACCTATTAACTCCTGTATGTTGAAAGACGGCATATGCGGTAGTTTTTGCAAAACTATTATGCGCATACGAGCAAAATCTTTGTCTATATCAAGATTTTTACAAACGGACGGATGCCAGCAGCTTGCTGAAAGTGGCGGGGTCGACCCCGATATAAGACGCCAGGTATTTATGCGGTATCATATTGAGCACCTGCGGGCTGCGTCTGAGCAATGTGGTAAAGCGTTCTTCAGCCGTGAAAGACAGCAGCTCAATATTCCGCTCCAAAGTACCGGCCAAAGTGGCCATGAGCGCGATACGCGTCCACGACTCCAGGGAACGGTGTTTTTCGAGGAGGCGCATAAAATCGTTGTAATGTATCCTGAGGAAACGGCTGCGGGTAAGTGTTTCCAGGCAGTATTTGGATGGCTTTTGCACGAAGAAACTGTCTATGATACCCGAAAAAGAATTTTCGTAGCTGAAGACCAGCGTTGATTCTTTATCGCGATGCCCGATATAAGCACGCTGCACTCCTTCCAGCACAAAATATACATAATGCTCTACATCGCCCTGCCGGGTCATTACCTGTTTCCTGCCCAACTCCATGGGTTGCCAGCAGGGTTGCATGTCCGCCCATGCATCGGCGCCAATGGGGTGCGTAGCTGTTATGAATTTGTATAGCGTTTCGTGCGGCTCCAATATGCTGCCTGTTATTTGTGCAACTCCAGGTAAACGGGGCAGTGGTCTGAATGTTTCACATCGGGATAGATAGTGGCGTGTTTCAACCTTCCTGATAAGGGCTCCGTTACGTTGATGTAGTCTATCCTCCACCCTTTGTTTTGCGCCCTTACCGAGGGGAAACGCTGGCTCCACCAGGTATAATGATGCGGGTCCTGGTTGAAATGCCGGAAGCTGTCCACAAAACCATGCTGGAAAAACTTATCCATCCAGGCCCTTTCTTCCGGCAGGAACCCGCTGCTCTTTTTATTGCCTACGGGATTGTGAATGTCTATCTCCCTGTGGCAGATATTGTAATCGCCGCAAACTATCAAATGCGGGCGCTGCTTTCTTAATTCACCGAGGTATTCAAAAAATTCGTCCAGCCATTGATACTTGTAGGTCTGCCTTTCGTCGCCGCTGGTGCCGCTTGGAAAATATGCATTGATAAGCGTGACATCGCCATAATCGGCACGTATCACCCTACCCTCGGCATCGCTCTGCATAATACCGTTGCCGTACTGCACATTATCAGGCTGCTGTTTTGTGAGAATCGCAACACCGCTATATCCTTTTTTCTCCGCCGAAAACCAGTAATGGTTATAGCCCAATTGCTCTACGGCAGTACAATCTACATCTTCTTTTGTGGCCTTGGTTTCCTGCAGGCACACTATGTCTGCGGGGTCGGTGGCCAGCCAGTCAATAAAACCCTTTTTTATCGCAGCCCTTATTCCGTTTACGTTGTATGATACTATCCTCATTGTATATTGGGTTGTATTATTTTACGCAGACCGTTGGCCCAATCTACTAAGATTTCAATTTCCTCTTTTGTTAAAACTGCTCCTTTGTGAATATAGGTATAGCTCTTCAGCGGCATTTCTTTTTTCTTTACCAATTCCACTACCTCCTCCAGTTTGTGGTCGGCCTTTTTAGGAGTGTAAGCAGCAAATTCAGAAAAATTAAGCTCCTCTTTACCTTCGTTGATATGATTTTGCAACCACCAGCCGAGGGGCTGTATATTGGCATACCAGGGATACGTGGTATGGTTGCTGTGACAATCGTAGCAGGCACGCTTTAAAATGCTTTCGACATTGGCGGGTATGGGATAATGTACCCTGATATCGTTGGGCGACGGTACTTCGGAAATGTTCCTTCCCGGCCTTATAAACTGAATAACGACCAAGACTATCAGCAAGCCGTATAATATCTTTTTTGCCATGTTTGTACTTGTTTGCTACAAGGTAAAAAAATGCGGAAACCCTGGCTCCCACATTCGGGAAAATTTACTTTAAAGTTTCATCCAGCCATTTGAAAAATTCCCTGTGCCACGCTATGCCATTGTGCGCATGGAGTATCCAGTGGTTCTCGTTGGGGAAATACAGCAGTTTGCTCTTAATACCCCTCAGTTGCGCCGCCTGGAAGGCTTCCAGCCCCTGCTCTATACCTACCCTGAAATCGATGCCACCCTGGATGATCATGATAGGCGTGTTCCATTTATCTACAAATTTGCTGGGGTCGAATTTTTTGTATGACTCAAGCTTGGGAGTTTCCCAATATGCACCACCCATATCAAAATTGGCGAACCATAATTCTTCAGTAGTACCATACCAGCTTTTCAGGTCGAAAAGGCCATCGTGCGCTATAAATGATTTGAACCTGTTGTTGTGCATACCTGCCAGCATGTACACGCTATATCCGCCATAGCTGGCGCCTACACAACCCAGGCGGTTTTTGTCCACGTAAGGTTCTTCCGCAATAACATCAATAGCTGCCAGGTAATCCTGCATAGGTTTTCCACCCCAGTCTTTGCTGATGGATTCATTCCACTGCGTACCCCAGCCTGGCATACCGTGGCGGTTGGGCGCTACTACTATGTACCCATTCGCTGCCATTAGCTGGAAGTTCCACCGGTAGCTATAAAACTGTGACAAGGCAGACTGCGGTCCGCCCTGGCAATACAGCAGTGCCGGATACTTCAGTGCGGGATTAAAGTTGGGCGGATATATCACCCATACCCCCATTTGCTCCCCGCTGCCCGTGGTTATCATGCGCAGTTCGGTTTTGCTCAGCGCTATACGGCTGTAGGTAGCATCGTTCTCGTGTGTGAGCGCGCGCATACTGCCGTCTTTGGGGTTAACGGCATATACCTCGGGTGCGTGGTTCATGTCTTTGCGGTCAACTATAAGTTCGCCACCTGCGGCTTGCCCGGCCGGCGTGCCCATGTCGAATACGCCTTTGGTTACCTGGCGTACAGCGGGCAGCATCTTGTTCATAAGGTTTTCCGGTATGGCAATTTCAAACAACTGCACGGTGCCTTTGGTTGGTGCATTGAAATAAATGCTATGACCGCTATTGTCCCAGGCAAAGCCGGAAACGGTTTCGTCCCAGGCGCCGGTCATATTTCTTTTATAGCCGTTGCCGTTCCAGTCCATTACATAGATGTCATTTTTATCGGCTTCGTAGCCATCGCGGCGCATACTGGTCCAGGCCAGTCGCTGCCCGTCGGGGCTGAATGAAGGATTGGTATCGAAGCCCATCATGCCTACTGTCAGGTTGACCGTATTACCTGTAGCTATGTCGTAGTGGTATATATCCGTATTGGTGCTGAGGGCGTATTCCTTGCCGAATTTCTTTTTGGTAACGTACAGCACACCTTTGCTGTCGGGCGTCCATACAATGTCCTCCTCCCCGCCAAAAGGCTTTTGCGGGCAGTCGTAAGGCTGGTTTTCCATAATGTCCTTAGTGCTGCCGTCCTTTAGCGAAGTAACGAATACATGCGAAAAATTTCCGTCCTCCCATGTATCCCAATGACGGTAGTTGAGGTCGGTATAAACCTGCATGGTAGTGCCGGGCAGGTCAGCGTGAATATCCGTTCCCATCATCTTCTTTACAAGAACGTCTTTACTATACGCTATATACCGGCCATCGGGCGATACCCGGATGTTTTCCAGCCCCTCTATTCCATCGTAAATATCCTTCCAGGTTTTGCCCTTGTCTTTGCTGAGGTAGAGCACTTTATCCTCTACAGCATACCAGCCGTTCTTGTCGCGTTGCATCACCGATTTTTTCCCGGGCAGTGCCAGCTCCTCTTTAGTGCCGTTAGCAATGTTCAGCGCAAAAACCGCGGAAGTGGATTTTTCGGTCTTGAGGTCGTATTGCGCGGCCTTATAGTAAACTGTTTTGCCGTCGCGGCTTACATCCTGTATGCCTACCCTTTTCAGGCTCCAGAGCAGTTCGGGCGTCATCACGCTTTGGGCGAGCATAACGTTTGAGCATAACAGCAGCAGCGGAATGAGTGTACGTTTCATATTTTACTTTAGTTGCGTAAAGATAATTTTATTTCCCGGCAGGCTTCTCCCCCCGTTTGGGTGGTGCACCGGCCTTAGGCTTTGGTTTGGGATTAAGGTCTTCTGTAAGTGGTGTTTTGAAATCAATTACGTTTTCCCATCCCGCCTTCAATTCTATCACATCTGTATACGGCAATACCAGTTCGGGTTGTTTTTTGGCGAAGAGGTCGCCTGTGTCCCATTTGCCATTTCCGTTTTCATCTACAATGATGAAGATGCTGTATTTGTCCGGGTTCAACCGCCTGATGGTAACAGAGGTGTCGGTAACGGGTTTGTTATATATCGTGTCTTTTTCAGTAGTTATTTTCAGCAGGTGCTTTTTGCTATAGTATTGCGAAGGAATATGAAGATTGAGCACCCCGTAATCCTCTTCCCCTTTGGTGCGGAAGCTATGTTTGGATGGCGTGGCCAGCAATTTCATGGTGTCCTGTGCAAAGTCCTTCAGCAACCTTATTGTATAAACAGTATTTTCTTTCCAATCGGCCTCCAGCAGCAGTACTTCTTCCGTTGTGTCGCGTTTAAGGACATAAGGTGCTTCCACATCAGTACCGGCGCTATCAAAACTCAGGAAGACCCTATCAGTATTGTACGTGTCAATGGCATTGCTGAAGGTTATCCTTACCGGTTTGTTTACATCGTGCGTACGCTTCTCCTTGTCAGATGTATCTACGGCTACGTTATAGCGCAGTTCCTTATCCTCTTTGTCTGTACGTCTTTTGCCAAAACGGGGTTTTGCTGTTGTTGCTGTATCCTCTTCATCCAGGGAATCGGGAGGAACGATCTCTTTGAACACACGTAAGGTGACGGGCTTTGAGAGGTCTACGCTGTCAACAGGTACCACAACAGAATCTATGAAACCTATCTTCTCCTCCTCACCATCATAAATCATGTTGCCGTTGTCGTCTTTCAAAGCATAAATGCGGAACGAGTCAGCCGGCATACCCAAAAACACATACATTCCCTTATCCGTCACCCTTGTAACATACAAGGGTTTTTCCTTTACAACTGCACTATCCGGCAAGTGTGCTTCGTACAACATCACCGTGATATCAGTAGCTGGACGACCCGTAGCTGCGTCATATACGATACCGTATAATTTAAGCGAGTCGAAATAGCTGCCTGTACTAAAGATATAATTGAAGCCCGCAAAAGCGTTGCCCTCGTTCAGGTCTTTGATAGCATTGCCGAAGCTGATGCGATAAGTCGTATTCTCCCTTAGGAGGGAGTCGGGTATCTTCACCGTGATCTTCTTCGCGTTTGACATGGTATTAAGCGGTACCGGCAATACCGGCGACACCTGTATCTCCTTACCCGGTTCGTTTAACGTGATGAACTCGTCAAACTCCATCTGGATTTTTGTGACACGTGTATTGAGCAGGGAGTCTGCAGGTGAAATTTCCACCAGTTTGGGCGGAGTGACATCCTTCTTCCCCCCGGTAGGCGGCACGATATTGGCACAGCCGGAAAAGATGGCCAGTAATAGTATAGCACTGATAATACGAATGCGGAACGCCCTCATTGCGGGCAAAAATAACATATAACAGTTGGATTAAAAGCTGTTAACCAATTGTTCCGTAGTTTTGTATGGAATTATTTGGAGAGGTTTAACAAATACCAGATTATGATAATGACTATGATGTTTTTATTCAATTTGTTTTCCTTCGGCGCGCCGCCTGCCCCCGAAGACCAGATGCACAAAAGTATATACGACTATAAAGTGCAGGCACTGGATGGCGGCACCATCGACTTCGCCGACTTCCGGGGGAAGAAGATACTGATAGTGAACACAGCGTCTGAATGCGGCTACACACCCCAATACGAAGGATTGGAAGCGATGTATAAAAAGTACAAAGACAAACTGGTAATAGTGGGCTTTCCTTCCAACAACTTCGGCTACCAGGAGCCGGGCAGCAATGAAGACATAGCCGAATTCTGTAAAAAGAACTATGGGGTCACGTTCCCCATGGCAGCCAAAATAGCCGTAAAAGGCAAAGACATGGCGCCCATATATCATTGGCTTACCAAAAAGGAATATAACGGGTACGATGACAGCAGCGTGAAGTGGAACTTCCAGAAATACCTTATAGACGAGCAAGGTAACCTGGTTAAAATATTTTCGCCCAAAGTGAAGCCTGATGACCCGGAGCTGATCAAGGCAATCGAGCAATAACAGCAAGCAGTTATTTTTAAAGCCCGCTCTTTTGAGGAGCGGGCTTTAATATAGATGAATTTATCACCTGGGCACCGGTGGATGAGGTGGCGGAGGTGGTACCGGTGGATGAGGCGGTACCGGTGGTTTAGGCGGCGTTGGCGGATGTGGTGGCGGAACAGGTGGATGCGGCGGTACAGGCACCACTACCCTCTCGCCCGGCACCGGAGGCCTGGGAGGCGGTGGCGGCACAGGCACTACCACTTCGGTGCTTCTGCCCCTTACATCGCGCTTTTGATGGTATTCTTTTTTATGTTTACCGTTGTTCTTTTTACGTTCCTGGGCGTCTGTATCTGCTCTGCAACCCACCAGTAATATTGCCAGCATCAGTAACCCCGTTGCAATATTCAGTTTCATAATAAACGCCTTTTAGTTCACTAATAAGAACAAGCCGGCGTTATTCGGGTTGCGCATGAAATGTTAAAGAAAAGCTACCGCGGACATTTGGTAGAAGCCACGTCCCTGCTGTTCAGTTTCTGGAGTTTTGCTTTGGGGGCGCGCTGCTTTTTATATCTGGGCTGGCGGTCATCCTTTTCTTTTACAGTTGCCAACTTAACAGGAGCAGGTTTCGGTGCTTTCGCGGCCACCCTGTCCTTTTCCTTTGATTCCTTCGCCTTCTCCTGCTCTACCAGTTCGGGAAACTTGATGAGCGATTTGCGCATCTTCCACGACTTTTGTTTAGGCGGGCATCTGGTTTGGTCGTATTGGGCTAAGGCATCTGCGCCGGATAGCACCCATAAGGTGCAAAGGCCAACAAGCCAAGTACATATTCGTTTCATCACCACACGTTTTACACTGTTACACAATAACAACGGCTACTGAATAAACAGACAGTCATAATGAAACAATGGTGGGCAGTTTATTGTTAAAAAATTGTCATATTACCGGCGCCTGGTTTTCCAGTTGGATGAGCCGGATGATAGTTTTGCCTGTTGCGAGGCGGGTTTCGTTTCTGTGTTCCAAACATAGGCCGACAGCAAAGCCGCTACTCTTTCCGTTCCTTCATCTTCCTGCTGCAGATATTCGGGCCTGAAATGCTTCTCAATAAATTTTGTATCAAATTTCCCCTGCCTGAAAGGTTCGGTCTGTACGGCCCATTTGCCAAAACCGAGGGTAGTCTTGATACCGCTGACATAATACTCATCTACAGCACGGCAAAGGCGGTCGATGGCCTCCTCCCGCGTAGCGGCATGTACCACCAGCTTGGCTATCATGGGATCATAGAAGATGGGGATATTCATACCCTGCTCGTAGCCGTCATCTACCCGGACGCCCGGGCCTTTAGGCGGCAGGTAAGTATCCAGCCTGCCGGTGTCCGGCAAAAAGTTGTTGGCGGGGTCTTCGGCGCATACCCTTAATTCTATGGAATGGCCGTTTATTTTTAAGTCGGCTTGCGAGAAGGACAGTTTTTCGCCGCGGGCTACTTTTATCTGCTCTTTTACCAGGTCTATGCCCGTTATCATTTCGGTAACACAGTGTTCTACCTGCAGGCGGGTATTCATTTCCAGGAAGTAAAAATTGAGCGCGTCGTCCACCAGGAACTCTACCGTACCCGCGCCATGGTATTTACAGGAGCGTGCTACGGCTACCGCGCTTTCGCCCATAGCTTTGCGGATATCCGGTGTCAGGCAGCTTGAAGGAGCCTCTTCTATCAGCTTCTGGTGGCGGCGCTGTATGGAACATTCCCGCTCGAACAGGTAAACGTAATTACCATGCTGGTCGCCCAATACCTGTATCTCGATATGTTTGGGAGCGGCTACATATTTTTCTATAAACACCGCATCATCACCAAAGGAATTCAGCGCTTCGCTTTTAGCCATTTGCATCTGCGATTCCAGTTCGCTCTCTTCGTTCACTACACGCATACCCTTGCCGCCACCGCCGGCAGAGGCTTTTATCAGCACGGGGTAACCAGCTTCTTTTGCTATCGCTTTCGCCTCTTCTACGGTTTCTATGGGGTTTTCCGTACCGGGCACCATCGGCACATTGAATTTCTTTGCAGCCTGTTTTGCAGATATCTTGCTGCCCATCATTTCTATAGAATAAGCAGAGGGCCCTATGAATGTCAATCCCGCGTCGGCGACAGCCTTTGAAAATGATGCATTCTCGCTGAGGAAGCCATAGCCCGGATGTATCGCGTCCGCACCTGTTTGTTTAGCTACCTCGATGATCTTATCGGCACGCAGGTAAGACTGGGAAGAAGGGGCCGGGCCTATACAAACCGCTTCGTCGGCAAAACGGACGAAAGGCATGTTCCTGTCCGCCTCTGAATATACCGCCACTGTCTTAATTCCCATTTCCCTTGCCGTGCGCATTACACGCTGGGCTATCTCGCCACGATTGGCCACCAGAATTTTTTGCATGGGCGCTAAGATAAGGGTCTTAAGCCATAAGTAGAAAGTCCGCAAGGCATAAGTCATAAGTTACTGCTGCGATTTGAGCCTGGTGCCCTTGCCGTATTTTACAAACATATTCAGGTAAAGCACCCTGGAAATACGCATGAGCCAGGGTTGTAACAAGACGACTATAACAGTGCTGGTGACGAAATAGGTTATCATGCTGTTGTCGTGAAAGGACAGGCCAAAAATGAGCCAATACCAGACAAGGTTGAACACATACAGCGCTACAGAAAGACCGTAACTAACATAACCGGTGCCGTAATAAAAACCGACCTCTAACTCGAACTTTTGTCCGCAAACGGGGCATCGTTCCGGCATATCCAACAGTTTACCCAAGGGGAAGATGCTTTTATTGGTGAACATATGGCCCTTTCTGCAATTCGGGCATTTCATCTGTAGCATTGAAGGAACCAGGGCCGGATGATCTTTCGCCATAACAAATCCTTTTTGCAAAGGTACGAATGGTTAGCTTGCCGATTCGTGACCATTGTCACAAAGTTGGTTTTTGTGTATTATATATTGTCATTAGCCACATGCTTAATATTTTTTGTCAATATGTAATATTGGCATAGATTTGGTGTAGATACCAACTTAAAAAACTCGATTTATGAAGAAACTGATATTTTCCTTATCAATGTTTTTGGCTTACGGAGCCACCAACGCCCAACCCATATTACTGCCCAACGGCGATTTTGAAAACTGGACCAACCTGTCTTACGACAATCCTGACAAATGGGACAATTCCAACCTGTACACGGTTTACGACTACGGATTTGCCAATGTGAGCAAGGTGGCGGGCGCGACAAGTGGTTACGCCATCAGGCTGGAGACCAAGGTATCGGGCATGGATACGGTAGGGGCATACTTCAGTAACAGCGACGACCCTACTGCAGGTGAAGGTGGCGTGCCATATACTTTCCAGGCAACTAATTTTCATGGCGCGTACCGGTATAATATAACTGCCGGAGATACAGCATGGATACTCTTAAAGTTCAAGAAGAACGGCAATGTCATCAGCGACACGATGTACCCTATTACCGGGAGCCAGTCAACCTTTACATATTTTACTTTCCCGGTTCCTGCAATGGCACAAGCGCCTGATACACTCATCGTTGCAGCCGCATCGGGCAATGTCAATAGTTACCCCAAGGCGGGCAGCTGGCTGGAACTTGATGAACTATCTTTTTCGGATAATATCATGAATGTTATATTTCCGGACGGTGATTTTGAAACCTGGACCAACTTTAACGTGGAGAATGTAAACGACTGGATAAACTACAGCCTGGGAGAAGTGACAAAAACTACCGATAAGTATTCAGGCACCTACGCCCTGAAGCTGGTATCGAAAGATGACGGCACGGGATACATAGAAGAAGCGGCAGTTACCTTAGGCGCTCCCAACCAGATGCCCGGTATGCCCTTTACCAAAACAGTGGATACACTGACCGGCTACTACAAATATGTTACAACCGGTACGGATATGGGTGGTATAGATATAATGCTGACCGACGGAAGTGGTACACCCATCGGCACGGGAGCCGCTTTGATATTGCAACCTCTAACCAATTACGGCTATTTCGAACTGCCGATATCAGCTTCTACCCCACCCGCGATGTTATGGGTTACTATATCTTCATCAATAGCCAGCGGTACGGCGACAGATGGCAGCACACTGTATATTGACAACCTGAGGCTGAAAAATAGTCCTAACAGCGTGGGCAAGCTCGTAAACGATAACGGGGCCTTTACTGTATTTCCCAACCCAGCGAAAGATGTATTGTATATAAAACCGGCTAAGACAATAAACAAAACCGCCACTGTGAACATATACGATATGGCCGGCAGAATAGTTGGCAAACATGAGTTGCACAGCAACCTGGGCGGCGTTATGCAGGTGCAGACTGCCGGATATACACCGGGCACATACCAATACGAGATACAAAACGGCGATGTGATAATGAGGGGGAAATTTGTGAAAGAATAAAAGTACCCAGCAATAAATAACAAAGCAGGGCCCGGGCCCTGCTTTGTTATTTATATTATATTCTTTGAGCCGATGCGCTCTTTATTATGAGTCCCGGTGAGGCGTTAAGACCGTAACCGGATACAATAAATAATGGTCAGGCCATCACCTTTTTTCCTGTTTTAAACTGGTTTTCGCAGGCAATGATATCCTTATTTACCTTGTCGATAAAAAGCGAGGAATCCAGGTTAGAGATATTATCGTAGTCGCTATAAAGAGTCTCGCAGACGTGGTTGTGATAAGTAAACTTTATTTCGAACTTAAAAGGACGAAGCCATACGGGTATTTTGTATTCGGTCTTCTGGTCGATAACACAGCTAATGGTGTATTGCTCCCCTTCCTTCAACAACTCGTACGATATAGGTATCTGTACCGTTTCCTCCTCATTGTACATAGTGTACGAAATCAACATTTGCTTTGCCATAATCTTGTTTTAAAGCGATGAAATAATAGTCGCACAACGGTGCAACTTACCTATGTTGCCTTCTGCACGTTTACCGCGCTGGCGCCCCTGGCGTTATGTTCCACCTCGAAGGTCACTTTGTCCCTTTCTTTCAGCGGGTACTTTGCCTGGTTTACATGCACGAAAACACTTTCTTTGTTCTTTGCGTCCTCGATAAAGCCAAATCCTTTTGCTTCATTAAAAAATGTAACCACTCCTGTCCTCAGCGTATCTACATCATCATCTACCGGTTGCCTGGAAACACTTAAAGAGATATCATCAACAGAAATTGTCTTCATCTTTCTGGGGTCTGGCGGCGTAGATGAAAGGTTGCCGTTCTCATCGAGGTATGCCAGCATATCCTCAAAGCTCTTCTTAGTGCCATTCTCTTTGCGCTCTTTCATTTTCTGCGCTTTGTCCTGTTTTGCCTTGATCTTCTGTTTTTGTTTCTCTCTTTTTGAAAATGTTTCGCCCATTCATTTATAATTTTAGTTAATAATATACTCTTTTGTCCCTGACTACCCTGCGTAAGGGTGGCCGCCCACTACCGGCACTTTAAAACCTATCAATTTTTGTATGCTCTTCAGGTCGCCCAGCTCCTCTGTATCGCAAAAGGATATTGCAGTGCCTGTGTTGCCCGCCCTGCCCGTGCGGCCTATCCGGTGCACATAGGTTTCCGGCACTTCGGGCAGCTCGTAGTTGATAACATAAGGCAGCTCGTCTATGTCTATACCGCGGGCGGCAATATCTGTTGCCACAAGTACGGAAATAGTGTTTGCTTTAAAATCGCTCAAGGCCCTCTGCCGGGCATTCTGCGATTTGTTGCCATGAATAGCAGCTGCATTGATGCCCGTTTTGTGCAATTCTTTCACCAGTTTATCGGCGCCATGCTTGGTGCGGGTAAATACCAGCGAACGGGATGAACGCATGTCCTTCAATAAGTGAGTAAGCAGGAGTCTTTTCTGTTTTTTGTCTACAAAATATACTGACTGTTCTACCGACTGAGCGGTAGAAGATACCGGGGTAACTTTTACATGCACGGGGTTTTTCAGTATGCTGTTTGCCAGTTTCTGTATTTCGGGCGGCATAGTGGCCGAGAAAAACAAGGTTTGCCTTTGTTGTGGGAGTTTTGTTATCAGCCTTTTCACATCATGAACAAAGCCCATGTCCAACATCCTGTCGGCCTCGTCCAGCACAAAAATCTCTATGCCGGAAAGGCTTATATAACCCTGTTGCATCAGGTCGAGCAGGCGGCCGGGTGTGGCTACCAATATATCGATGCCGGCCTGCAATATTTTTGTCTGTTTTCCCTGCGGCACCCCACCAAATATAGCGGTATGCCTTATGCGCAAGTTCTTACCGTAAGTAGCCAGGCTTTCATCTATTTGTAATGCCAGCTCGCGCGTGGGTGTCAGTATCAACGCCCTTATGTTCCGTGCTTTTGCCGGTGTGTTGCTCAGTAGTTGCAATATAGGAATAGCGAAAGCGGCTGTTTTGCCCGTGCCTGTTTGTGCACAGCCCAGCAGGTCTTTGCCCTGAGCTACCGGTAGTATCGCTTGTTGCTGTATGGGTGTGGGATTAGTATAGCCTTCGTCGTGCAGAGCGGTGAGTATGGGTTGTATTATACCTAATTCTTTAAATGTCATTGTTTGGTTTGTGTTATGAAATAAATACGCGTATAGATTGAGCGTCGGCATGTCATCCGGTTAAAGCTTCATCTACGGGCGGTTGAACAAATGGACTACTGGAAAAGCGGAAACTGAAAAGTAGCGTGAATGCAGATCAGAAAAGGCAATGGCAGGAGGCCAATATGATTGCAAAGATACAGCTATTCTTTTTAACAGCAAAATCTATTATATAATAAGAATTGGGAATGAGGTGGTAAGTAGCAACAGGACAACTTGCACAAAAAGTAAAGGCAGCCAATCGGCTGCCTTTACTCAATTTCATATTAATAACTATCTCAATAGCGTCACATTACCCTGGTACCTTTCTGTGATGCCATTAGTAAATGTTGCATTGATAATATAAATGTACACACCTATAGGTTGATCGTCGCCGCCGTACTTACCATCCCAACCGCGACCATCGGTAGAATTGGCCTGGAACACCTCTTCGCCCCAGCGATTGTAAATATGCATTTCAAACCTGGCGAGGTTGCGGGATAACATTTGCCTTGGCAGGAAGTAATCGCTATTGCCATCACCGTTGGGGGTAAAGACATTGGGTATATTAATGTAGCAGTTTTTGCTGATCACAATCGTGTCGGAGGCTTTACAACCTTCCAGGTCGGCAGTAACCGAGTAGCTACCGTGGTGGCGTACAGCAATACCCGGTGTTACGTCTTCCGTGGGCGTATTCCACAGGTAAGTCGTATTGGGCGGATTTGAAGCGCTGTAACGGTCAGCAATATATACAGGTTCGCCATTGGGGCAAATCGAGGTATCCTCGCCGAGGTAAACATTCGGTATCGGCTTAACTATATATTGGCCGGTGTACGCAGTATCCGGGCATATACGGTATTGAATATCGAAAGTTACATCATAGGTACCGGGGTTGTCATAAGAATGGTGCACCAATGTATCGTCGGGAATCTCAACTCCGTCTCCGAATTTCCAGGTGGCCGATTCATATCCAAATACAGAATATTTACCCTGGAATATTATTTCTTCGCCCACACACACAGATTCGCGGTTAGTTTCAAAGAAGACAAAACCATTGGAGTCAACCACTATGGGTACCGAGAACGAGTCAGAACAACCCAAGTCGTCTGTCAGGATAAAAATAGGATGATACAGGCCTGCCAGGGTATAAGTATGAGTGGTGTTAAATATGGTATCTGTACCGCCGTCTCCATACTTCCAAAGCATAGAAGGAGTCGAACCGGGTTTCACGTACGAGCTATCTTGTGCCGTAAAGATAATAGTCTCACCCTGGCAAATACTGTCGTCGTTTATCTGGAATTCAGCTTTTACAGGATGGTTAATGATAACAGGCACTTCAAGAGTATCCTTACATTTGGTGTTATCTGCCACTAATTGTACATTATATTGCCTTGAAGACCAGTTAGGCGTAGGTACTGTATAATAATGCGTAGGTGCGGTGTCCGTAACGCCAGGAGTATTATCTCCAAAATTCCAGGTCGAAAAAATATTCAGTGCACCGTCTGTAGTGGACGTATTATGGAATTTCACAGTATCAAAATCACAACCTTCCCAGATTTCGGGAGTAAATGAAGCATAAACATCCTCATTAATTTTCAAAATATAATTCGCGGTATCGGACTTACAGCCCTGGATATCTATGGCGTAAATATTGTAAAAGATATTTGCCTGCGACGGCTGTATATTGTTAAACACCAACGCATACCCGAGGTTGGGATCGAAAGTCGATTGACCGAATGAACCATATGCGATCACATCTCCACCAATAGGCAGATTCACCTGTTTTACAAAGATGGTATCATTATCACCCGGGCATACCGGCCCGAATTGTGTCACAGGCCCAAGTACCGGCGATGGTGTCACTATTACATTAACTGTATCCCTATAAATACAGGTACCGCGTGTGGCTTCTACCCAATATGAACCGCCATGACCAAGCGAAATATTAGTAATAACGGGATTGCTGACAGTTGCAGATGGCTGCAGGTTAGGTGTGCCTGCGCCGACAGCCCATCCCCATTGGTAAGTAGTATTGGGGAATACGGTTGATGTCAACTGTATATCCCTGCCTGAGCATACAGGAGAATCGACTGTAGCGACAAAACCAAGTGAACAGGAGTCGTCCTGCAGGTATGCATTATAATAAACGTCGCTGGCTAAGTTGTTGTTAGGATCTCTCCAATGCCATACTTCAACACCGCTAATCACGTTTGGAGTAACTGATATATCTACCTGGATACCCTGGCCAGGGCCGGTTGCACCACCAGTTGTACTCAGACGGCCGCCAGGGGTTATCATATTATTTGAGGTCATAGTGCAGGTACCTGCAAAAGCAGTCAGGTTGCCACCGGTCAACATATAATCAGCATAACCCAGCCCCTGGTTAATTCTGAACAATAGCGTGTCATCATTATGTATCCTCGTCATCTCAAACCTAACATGCGTGACAGGAGACCCAAAGTCGTAACGATAACCGTCCCTTTGAGTCTTACCGATCTGGTATGGCCCTGTTCCGCAATAGCTACCGGTATTCGGGCTGTTCAACGGTGTTACAGTCACGTTTATCCCACCCACAACGTTCATCCCGGAAAGATGGCTGATCTGAAAATACGCCGCATCTGTTTTAAAAAAGCCAATCGTGAAAATTAATGTCAGAAAGAGATATACCTTTCTCATTTATTTAGCATTTATTTGTTCTAAAAAGTACTGATATAACGAGACATGCCACAAAGTGGTATCCGCCTCTAATATAGGACGAAAAATTAACAATTTTAGTTGGGTAAGGCAAATATTTATTTGAAACGATGACTCGTTTCCCTGAAATGACGGACTTTTACATAGCTATCCAATTTCTATATCTAAAATATTAACTACGAGTAAATAGTAATGAAATTTTTAATAGCAGGCCTGGGCAATATAGGAGCAGAGTACGACGGCACCAGGCATAATATTGGTTTTGATATAGCAGATGTGCTTGTGATGAAAAACAACCAGGCCTTCAGGCAGGACAGGCTGGCGCATGTGGCGGAATTGAAATGGAAGGGCAAGCAACTGGTAGTGATAAAGCCCACTACCTATATGAACCTGAGCGGCAAAGCGGTGAAGTACTGGATGGACAAGGAAAAAATACCCCTGGAACAAATATTGGTAATAATAGATGAGCTAGCCTTGCCCCTGGGCACCCTGCGTATGAAAGGCAGTGGCAGCGACGGAGGCCACAACGGGCTGAAGAGCGTGCAGGAAAGCCTGCAAACCACCCAATACCCCAGGTTGCGGTTTGGCGTGGGCAACGATTTCCCAAAAGGGATGCAGGTAGAATATGTGCTGGGCAAGTGGACGAAAGAGCAGTTTCCCATAGTGAAAGAAAAGGTACTGACCAGTGTAGAGATGATAGAGAGTTTTGTTTTCAGGGGAATACAACAGACTATGAACCAATACAATAAGTAAGTTACTTCTTTATCCTGTACAGGAAAATAGTATCCCCCGGCTGAAGGTCTGCCTCGTAGGCGGTATGGTAATTACTGTCACTGATGATGAGCTTCAGGTTGCCGCATTTGGCCACGCCATCCAGTTCAAAAGCTGTTTCGAACCAGCCCGTGCTATCGGTATAGGTCACCCTATGGTCTCGACTTTTGTCGTCGAGGGCTGCATGGCTGCGCACTTCAGCGCCTTGTATGGGTTTGCTGGTTTCCCGGTCTATTATATAGCCATAGGTATAGCGGGTGCAGTTTTTGCAGGAGGCAAACGCCAGGAAGAATATGGAAGTAAATAGCAACAAGCCACGCATGGGGTAAAGATAATTATTCTTTTTCGAGGTAATAAAAAGCCCGTTGATGTTCAACGGGCTTTACAATCTATTAATCCGCCTGGTGGAACGGATACCTGTAGTCCGTGGGCGGTACATATGTTTCTTTGATTGTCCTGGCGTTCAACCAGCGGTAGAGGTTCAGCGCCGAACCCGCTTTATCGTTGGTGCCGGAAGCGCGCGCGCCGCCGAAAGGCTGCTGCCCTACTACCGCACCGGTAGGCTTGTCGTTGATGTAGAAGTTACCCGCAGCGTTTACCAGCTTGCGCGTCATCAGTTCTGCCGCATAACGGTCTTGCGAGAAGATAGCGCCTGTCAAAGCGTAGTCAGACGTTGAATCAACCAGGTCCAGCGCTTCCTCCCATTTGTCTGCATCGTACACATGTATCGTCAGTACGGGCCCGAATATCTCTTCGCACATGGTTACGTATTTCGGATTGCTGGCTTCTATGATAGTTGGCTCGATAAACCAACCATTGCTGCTGTCGCAGTTGCCACCGCAAATGATTTTTGCATCATTGCTGCCAGCCACACCGTCAATATATTTCTTAATGCTGTTGAACGATTTCTCGTCTATCACCGCATTGATGAAGTTGGTAAAATCATCCACCTTCCCCATCTTCATCGTCTTCACTTCCGCTACCAGTTTGGTCTTTATTTCATCTGCTATGTTGGACGGCAGGTATGCACGGCTGGCTGCAGAGCATTTCTGTCCCTGGTATTCAAAAGCACCACGTGCTAATCCCGCAACTGCCGCATCCACATCGGCGCTGGGGTGTACCATCACGAAATCTTTACCGCCTGTCTCCCCTACTATGCGCGGATAGCTGCGGTATTTGGCGATGTTACCGCCTATGGTCTTCCACATATTCTGGAATACCCCCGTGCTGCCTGTAAAGTGCACGCCGGCAAAATCCCTGTGGTTGAAACATACATCGCCCACGGTAGGGCCGTCGGTATATACCAGGTTGATAACACCGTCCGGCAGGCCAGCTTCCCGCAGTATTTCCATGAATACACTGGCGCTGTATATCTGCGTGTTGGCCGGTTTCCATACAGCTACATTACCACACATAGCGGGTGCGGTAGGCAGGTTGCCACCAATAGCCGTAAAGTTGAAAGGCGTAACCGCGAGGATGAAACCCTCCAATGGGCGGTACTCCAACCTGTTGTGTATACCCTGCGGCGAAAGGGGTTGCTGTTTGTATATATCAGTAAGATAATGAACGTTGAAACGCAGGAAGTCTATCAACTCGCAGGCGCTGTCTATCTCGGCCTGGTAGGCGTTTTTACTTTGTCCCAGCATGGTAGCGGCGTTCATACGGTAGCGATATTTGGTAGCCAGCAGTTCGGCCGCTTTCATAAATATCCCTGCACGGTGCTCCCAGGGCATTGCAGCCCATGCTTCGCGTGCGGCCAGAGCGGCGTCTATTGCCTGCTGCACATGCTCCGCCTTACCGGCATGAAAATGGCCAAGCACATGAGCTGTTTCGTGCGGGGGACGTATTTCTTTTTTATCTCCCGTACGCACCTCTTTACCATTGATGTACATGGGTATATCACGCTGTTGCGATTTCAGTTCTGCAATAGTTTCCTTTAGCTTTTTACGTTCGGGGCTGCCGGGGGCATAGTTAAGAACCGGTTCATTCTTCGGTTCATCGTATTTAAAATAAGCGTTATGCATATCATCCTTGTTTAGCAGATGCAAATTTAGGGTTTCGGACCGAGGTTTTATTCATATCCTCTTTCTCCATGTTTCCCCACCAGGTTTCCCCATATTTCTCCTCGAAAAGACAATCACGAGCGAATGGTGTAAATTAGCCTGTCACAGTTTTATTTTTTACGTGAGGAGAATTGACGCAACAATGAAAAGCATTTATACAGGAATATACCTTTTTTTATTGCATACCCTATTATCATGTCATCACGATACCGATAAATCCACAGGTGGTAAAGAGCATACCTCAAACGATATTAACGCCGTACATATACCGCCTGATACTGTAGACATCCCCAATGACGAATCAGCGGATATGATAAGGTATGGACGTGACCTCATTATCAATACAGCGTACTATCTAGGTCCGGATGGAATCAAAGGACAATATCTAAATAATAAGATGAATTGCAGTAATTGCCACCTGGATGCCGGTACCAGGCCCTATGGACTTAACTACTTCAGCTCTCACGCAAGATATCCGCAATACAGGGGACGGGAGAACGCCGTGCTTACCTTAGCCGACAGGATAAATAACTGCATTGAACGGCCTCACCATGGCAAGCCGATGCCATTGGACAGCAAAGAGATGATAGCTATGGTGTCTTATATGCGCTGGTTGTCGCAGGGGGTACCTATCGGGCAGAGAGTACCGGGAGACGATGGCGTTGACCTGAACTACCCTGCCCGGCCGGCCGACCCTGAAAAAGGAAAGGCTATATATGGGCAACATTGCCAATCCTGTCATGGGGCAAACGGCGAAGGACAATGGAAATCTGATTCAAGTACATATACCTATCCGCCGTTGTGGGGCATGCAGAGTTACGAGGCCGGTTCGAGCATGCACAGGGTCTTAAAAGCTGCACGGTTTATTAAAGCAAATATGCCCCACAAAATTGCGTATTGGGATAAACCCGTTCTGACAGACAAAGAAGCTATAGATGTTGCTGCTTTTATAAATGATGACCGGATACATCCCAGGCCACAACCCAGGAAATCGATGGGCTACAACAATATAAAAGTAAAAGCCATTGACTACGGACTTGGCCCCTATGTAGATACATTTTCTGAAATGCAGCATAAGTTCGGGCCATACCAGCCCATTATCGATTATCACGAAAAAAATAATATCCCCGTTATATTTTAGCCATACACTGCCACGATGGGATTATCACTTACCCATATATGCATGTACTCATTTATTATAGCATTCCATTTCCTAAACTCTGTGATTTTCGGTAATTTCGCACGGCAAAAAAGATTTTACAATTAACCTCCAAATTGAGTTCCGATGGCATTTGATATTGACCTCATAAAGAAAGTTTACAGTGAATTTCCCGGTAAAGTAGCAACTGCAAGGCAATTGCTGGGCAGGCCTCTTACTTTTTCTGAAAAAATACTCTACGCGCATATCTTTGAACCGGCAAGCGCGGCCTTTGAGCGTGGTAAGGATTACGTGAATTTCGCCCCGGACCGCGTGGCCATGCAGGATGCGACGGCCCAGATGGCCCTGCTGCAATTTATGACCTGCGGCCGCGACCAGGTGGCAGTGCCCAGCTCGGTACACTGCGACCACCTGATACAGGCAAAGGTAGGCGCCGTAGAAGACCTGGCTACAGCCAACGATGTAAACAAAGAGGTGTACGAATTCCTGGCCTCAATATCCAATAAATATGGCATAGGCTTCTGGAAACCCGGCGCCGGCATCATACACCAGGTAGTGCTGGAAAACTACGCCTTCCCCGGCGGTATGATGATAGGTACCGACAGCCATACGCCTAACGCGGGTGGCCTGGGCATGATAGCCATAGGCGTAGGCGGCGCCGATGCGGTGGACGTAATGGCCGGCCTGCCCTGGGAACTGAAAATGCCCAAACTGATAGGCGTGAAGCTGACCGGCCGCATGAACGGCTGGACATCGGCCAAAGACATCATACTGAAAGTGGCGGGCATACTGACCGTAAAAGGCGGTACGGGCGCAATAGTAGAATACTTTGGCGAGGGCGCCGAAAGTCTGAGTGCAACAGGTAAAGGCACTATATGCAATATGGGTGCGGAGATAGGCGCTACCTGCTCTATCTTCTCTTACGACGAAAAAATGGCCGACTACCTGCGCGGCACCGACCGTACAGACGTAGCGAAACTGGCTGATGGCGTTAAGCAACACCTGCGCTCTGACGACGAAGTGTACGCCAATCCTGCCAACTACTACGACCAACTGATAGAAATAAACCTGGACGAACTGGAGCCTTATGTAAATGGCCCCTTCACACCGGACCTGGCTACGCCTATAAGTCAAATGAAAGAAGTGCTGGCGCAAAACGGCTGGCCCGAAGATGTGGAAGTGGCGCTGATAGGCTCCTGCACCAACTCTTCTTACGAAGATATTTCGCGCAGCGCCTCAATAGCCGAAGACGCGATGAAAAAAGGCCTGAAAGCCAGGAGCGAATTTACCATAACACCGGGCTCGGAAATGGTGCGCTTCACCATAGAACGTGACGGTTTCCTGAAGACATTTGATAAAATGGGCGGTATAGTGCTGGCCAACGCCTGCGGCCCCTGTATAGGCCAATGGGCAAGGCATATAGACGACCCCACCCGCAAAAATACCATCGTAACATCATTCAACAGGAACTTTGCCAAGCGCAACGACGGCCTGGCCTCAACACATGCTTTCGTGGCTTCGCCCGAAATAGTGACGGCGTTTGCCATATCGGGCAAGCTGAGCTTCAACCCCCTGACGGACACACTGCTGAACAACAAAGGCGAGACCGTAAAACTGGACGAACCGAAAGGACTGGAACTGCCGAAGAAAGGCTTTGCCGTGGAAGACGCGGGCTACCAGGCCCCGGCTGTAGATGGCAGCCATATAACGGTAATGGTAAGCCCGGACAGCAACCGCCTGCAATTGCTCGAACCCTTTGCCGCATGGGAAGGCACAGACCTGCGCGGCCTGAAGCTACTGATAAAAGCGTTTGGTAAATGTACTACCGACCATATATCTATGGCGGGCCCCTGGCTGAAATTCCGCGGGCACCTGGACAACATATCCAACAACCTGCTGATAGGCGCCATCAACGCCTTCAACCTGGAAGCCAATAAAGTGAAAAACCAGCTAACCGGCATATATGGCGAAGTGCCTGCCGTGCAGCGCGACTATAAGGCAAAAGGCATAGGCAGCATAGTAGTAGGCGACGAGAACTATGGCGAAGGCAGCAGCCGCGAGCACGCCGCTATGGAGCCCCGCCACCTGGGCGTACGCGCCATACTGGTGAAGAGCTTCGCCCGGATACACGAGACCAACCTGAAGAAGCAAGGTATGCTGGCGCTTACCTTTAACGACAAGGCCGACTATGACAAGGTGCAGGAAGATGATACCATCGACATTATGGGCCTGCAGGACTTCGCCCCCGGCCGCCAGATGACCGTGGTGCTGAACCATGCCAACGGCACCACCGATGAAGTAGTGGTGAACCACACGTACAATGAACAACAAATAGAATGGTTTAAAGCCGGCGGAGCGCTCAACGTTATCCGCCAGGAATTTGCCAACTAATAAATTTAAGAGGGGAAGCCGTAATTTATATAAATATAAATTACGGCTTCCCCTTTATTAAAATTCAGTCAATATTTGCCGGTGAATTGCTACATCTCTCAGCAATTCTCTATTTTTGCCTTATGAGCCGCCTGTACGAAATAAAAGATTTTATTGAATGGAAAGCCTTCGGGGTATGCGCTGCCATAGGCGAGCGCCTGGGCGTAGCTACTTCCCGCATCAGGCTGTGGTTCATCTACATTTCTTTCCTTACGCTGGGCTCACCTATTATTGTATATATGGTATTAGCCTTCTGGATGAACATGAAGCGCTACATCCTTATGACGCGAAGGAACCCGTTTAAGTGGTTATGAGTAAATGAAATCATTGTTCTTCCCTATCAGGCGGTATAAAACCATTACAACCTTACTGACAGAACCAGAGATCCAAAAAAAATTGGATAAACTGAATTTCCAGTATAAAAATACACCTGATTTACCAGATAATCGTTTTGATTATATCAGCTACTTTCCAGGTGAGAGGTCATTCAACGCCGAACGTACCTATAAGGGAATAAGGAACGGAACGTTTTACATAGACGCATATGGCAGTATCTATACAAAGCCGACAAATACCGTAATAACCATTGAATATGTGCTCGATAATCCGTATTTAAGGATGTATCTCTCAGTATATTTTGGCTTTATGTTATTTGCCTGGATATTCGTCTTATTTTTTCTCATTGAAGGAATTAAACATGATGACTATTCAGTACTTGTACTGCCGGCTGTCTCACTTTTTTTCTCAATCGTTCCTTTTTTATTAAAGCTGTTTTATGCCGGAGATATCTATACATTTCACAGCAAAATTCTCGTTGCATTAAATAAAAAAGGGTGAAGCAACCGAAGCTACCCCACCCTAAAAAACCACACTAATCACACTACTCATTTATTATCCTTGTTTCACTAACTGTATCTCTGCGTTTATCCTTACGTCGTCGCTTACTACTACATTGCCGGCTTCTGTTACCGCATCCCATGTCAGGCCAAATTCTTTACGGCTGATTTTACCATTCAGTGTAAAACCTGCTTTGGTTTGTCCATATGGGTCCTGGGCTATACCGCCGTATTCCACTTTCAGTTGTACCGGTTTTGTATTACCGCGTATAGTAAGGTCGCCATGCAGGGTGTACTCGTCACCACTGCCTGCCAACTTGCCGTTGGAAAATATCATTTTAGGGTGATTACCCGCATCAAAGAAGTCCGGCGACTTCAGATGCCCGTCCCTTTGCTCGCTATTGGTATCTATCGAATTTATGTCTGCGCTGAAGCTGATGTCTCCTGTCGTGAAATCTTCACCGTCCGTGGTGGCCGATGCGTCAAAACTTTTGAAATAACCTGTAACGGTTGTTATCATCAGGTGTTTCACCTTAAACTGGATTTCGCTGTGCGAAGGGTCTAATGCCCATTTTGTCTGTGCCATAAGCTTTTCTATTTTAATTAATGTATATACAAAGGTAGTAAACTATTGTATAAACATCAATATTCGTTTCATATCATTGTATTATCAAGATTTATAACCGCAGATTATGATGAATGTTCAAAAAGGTTCGGTTAACAAGTGGGCAACATATACACGCAGTCGAGAAAAAAGGACCATCGTAAACAGTTAATAATCAACATGATATATTAAGGTTTGACCTATACCGGTTGTTATCTGCCTGTTAACAGCATGTCAAGCAAGGGTTAACAGGAGCGCATTTTTTTGAATGCGTACCATCGGGGTTGCATCTTTGCATTACACCGGGACGGAATACCCGGTTTTATATAAAGGATAGAAATGAAAAAGATAAGACTCATATTATTACTTGCAGCCGGGGCGGTGAACATCGCCGCAGGGCAGGATAATGAGGCCGGTTCCGCTTCTCAATCTACCAGGCTCGTAATGAGCAACGCTATAGATATCACATTCAATGCCGGCGGAACCTCCCAAAGTGAAGTAAGCCTGACCTTTAATAATGTAAACGACTACGCCAACGGGGTTGAATCTTCACTGGTAGAAATGAAAATCCGTTCCAATAAAAAGTTTGACGTTTTTGCAAAAACCAGTGCAAGCCGGTTTGCATACAGCGGCCCCGAGAGCAAGGACCCCAAGATGAACGTGAACAAACTGAAGATAAAAGTAGTAAGCAATAATACAGGCGGTTCAGTGCCCAGCGCGGTAAACAATAAGTACTCCAACATGTCGAAGAGCAATAAAAAGTTCATCAACGACGGTACGCCTGGCGGCGATAACATCTTTGCCGTACAATACAAAGCAGACCCCGGTTTTGAATTTCCTGCGGGTACCTATTCAGTAGAGGTTATCTACACCGCTACCCAGCAATAAAGCATCAGTTAATTCCCAGCAATTCCACTTCAAAGATCAATGTGCTGTTAGGGCCTATCTCTGCGCTCACCTGCCTGTCTCCGTAGGCCAGGTGCGGGGGTATGAAGAAACGGTACTTGCTGCCCACGCCCATTAGTTGCAGGCCTTCCGTCCATCCGGCAATTACCATATTGAGAGGAAAAGTGGCGGGGTTGCCGCGCCTTACCGAGCTGTCAAAAACAGTCCCGTTTATAAGTGTGCCATGATAATGGCAGGTAACTTTGTTGTATGGCGTAGGTTTTTCGCCCTTGCCTTCTGAAACCACCTCGTATTGCAGGCCGCTGGGCAGTTCGGTCACCCCTGCCCTCTTCTTGTTCTCAGCCAGGAACATATGTCCCGCTTTCAGATTTTCATCCGCCTTTGCCTGTTTCATCAACCTTAGTTTATCTGCTATACCCATTACCGTTATTTCCACGAAAATAGGCATCTGAATTTGTAAACCGGGAAAGGTTTTCATATTTTTAAAAAAATACTCAAAGAAAAATGAAAGGCTATACTGTTGTTTTCATAATGGCTTTTGCCGCTATCGCTTTCACGTCGTGCAAAAAGACGTACAGGTGTAGTTGCTATAATCCAGCGCTGAACCACACTACGCCTTCTTTTGAAATAAAAGATACCAAAAAGAAAGCTAAAGAAGAGTGCGAAACACAACCGCAACGCGGCTTGTACACGGGCATGGATTATGTGTGCAACCTGGAATAGCGCGCGCAGCAAAGCTTTTTAAAAAAATAAGGGGTGCACTGCGCACCCCCATTTCGTTTCCTGTTCTGTATCCCTTATTTAGCTTTTCAACTTTTTCATGACGCTTGCCGGCACAGCCCCTTTGTGTACCAGGAAGGCAGTCGTCTTGTATTGCACGTAAGGCTTGGTTACGTAGATATATCCTTTATAATCGTTCTTTTCGCCCCACGAGTTCTTTACAATATAGTACTCTTTACCGTCCTGGTCTTTAGCCATGCCTACTATGTGCATACCGTGGTCGTCGGTAGTGGTATAGTCGTCAAATGCTTCCTGGCGCATTTCTTCTGTTATTTTCCTGTCTTTTTTAGGACCGTTAAACAGTTCTTTCAGTTCGTCTTCTTTCAATTCCTGTATTTCATTCCAGCTCATATCGGGCACATAGGCCACGCCATTCTTCCAGCTGAAATATTTCTCGCTCACGTCGGTAGCCCAGGCAACGGTATATCCATTTTTCAAGGCATTGTCTATAATGGGTATCATATCGTTCATGGGTATGTTGTACACTTTATCCAGGCTCCAGTTATCAGGCACCATCAGCATAGTTTTTTCGTAATAAGGCTGGTAGCTGAATGATGAGAACTCTATATAGTCCTGCGGATTGATGCCTACTACCTCGCGTGCGAAAGTTTTAGGCGTGTACAGTCTGCCGTTGTACTGAAAACTCTCCGGCACCGGACCGAGATAAGCATCTAGTACGCCTTCAAAGGCTTTTTTCCAGTTGGGCGTTACACGTTTGTTGGGGTTTTTCACCACGACATCCAGCATAGCCTTCAAGATACCCTGCATTTCGCCGAATACGTTTTTGTCCGTTCCGTAGTTCAGGCCACTGTACATGCTTTGCGGCAGTGCGCCGTATTTGGCGTACATATTTATTACATCGTGGCAGGCGCCGCCGTCGCCATAAGAAAACTCGCCGTGCATGCGTACAAAGGCATCGGCGCGCTCTTTGTACACGCAGCGTGCGGTATATATTTCCGCAATATCCACCGGCTTTTTGCCCATGCGTATCATTTCACTTTCCAGGAAGGAATTGGTGCTGTAGCTCCAGCAAGTGCCCGATTTGCCCTGGTTTTTTACGTCAGTGGTTTCCAGGTTGATGATGTGTTTGAATTCAAATTTCTTTTTAGCGCTGTCGTTCTTATTGTCCTTTATCTTATTAATAAGATCGTCCTGCGCCAGCGTACACAGGGGCAGCGCCAGCGCCATGAGTAATGCAAATTTCTTCATTGTAAGTATATTGGATATTATTTTAACTGATGGCCGCTAATATAGCCAATTATCATGGAAGGGATGACACCCATTTGGGGGTATAAATGTGTCACTGCTATAAAACGGGGGCGTATTTCATGTCAGCCACAGGCGACAGATGTAACAATTTTAAAATATGCTAAATTACAAACATATATTGTATATCCGTACTGCCACGTATATCAAATTACCACTATAATGGTATTTAGCCGGGAGAATTCTTATTTACTTTTGTACTGTTGATTTTGCAGTTTATTCAGCAAACAATTGGCATAAAAAAAATCGTTATGGGCTATTGTTTTTAGAAAATTGCTATTATATTTGTTCATTAACTTTAAAAATCATACTTATGAAAAAATTTGCCCCAATCGTAATGGTAGCGCTGTTAGCAGTTGCATTTACATCTTGCAAAAAAGACTGGTCTTGCGAGTGTAAAGACAAAGATGGTAACGTTGATTTTACGTATACCTACCCTAAAGTTGCAAAATCATCTGCTAAAACAAGTTGCGATGCAGCCAACACAACATGGAAAGCCGACGGCGGAAGCTGCAGTCTGAAATAATTGAATCACATTATTTTATAAAAAGGGCGCCTATATCAAGGTGTCCTTTTTATTTTTGTAGCCTATTTTTACCCATATGCAACAATACTTAAAAAATGTCCTGCTTTCGTTACTGTCGATACTGACCGGTGCGTTATTCCTGTATTCAGCATTCACAAAAACATATTCCATAGAGGGCTTTGAACGCTTTCAATATACCATTGTCGAATACATCAGCTTCCCCTGGCAATTGGCTGTGCACAGCTCCCGCATCCTTGTAGGCATGGAGTTTGCCTTAGGTGCATTACTGATAGCGCACCTGTACGGCCATCGCAAATGGGTATTGAAAGTAGCGCTGGCCTTACTCATAGCATTTAGCATATACCTGATTTACTTATGGGCCGCAGTAGGGAATGACATCAACTGTGGCTGCTTTGGCGACAAGGTATGGATGAGCCCGGCTTCATCCCTCATAAAGAACATTATACTAATGGCTGTACTGTTCATTTTGCTTAAATATCACACTGGCCTGCAGTTTAAATGGGCCAAATGGACGACGCCGATATTGTTCATCGCCATTACGGTATCTCCCTATTTTTACTATCCCCTTCCCCCAAGCCAGCCATCATGGCTGCAAAAAGACAGATATAAGATAGATCTGTCTGCTTTGTATACGCCGGGTAAAACTGATGCGCCGCAGGTTGACCTATACCAAGGTAAACATATCATTGCTTTTGTTAGCCTTACTTGCCCGCACTGCAAAATAGCCGCCTACAAGATGCATATTATGAAAGAAAAGAACCCCTCTCTACCTTTTCATATAGTGTATGCCGGCAGCGAAAAATACCTACCACAATACTGGAAAGAGACCAATGCCAAAAATATCCCCCACATGCGCCTCAAAGCCGATGATTTTACAGCGGTAGCAGGATATAGCTGGCCGGCGATATTCATGGTCAACAACGGATGGGTAGAAGCAAGGCTTGACTACGTTTCGATGAACCAGGCCGCTATAGAACAATGGTTAGCTGAGAAACAACCTGTTAAACAATAGAATTATTAATTATCCCTAAATTTTTGCCCGGACAATCTTACCTGTCTCAGTTTGGCTCAATATTTGTTTCAATATTTTCTGTGGAAGAATAATAAATACTTAGCCGGTTACGTTATTATAACGTTCGGGCTGCAAACAGGATAAGCGATGCAGACGAATAACAAGAGAAAGAATATTCATATGTCCTTCAAACTACCGTTGAAACATAACCAGGCCAAGACCAGGTGGATAACAATAGCACTTGTGGCCGTTTATGCGTTTGTAGCTATTTTCATAGTACTGAATGCCTGATTACAAAGCTACCGCAGCCCCCGGGCCTTTTGATACATATTGTCAGCTTGCGACAAGTCCCCCTTCATTTTAAATATATCCCCCATGTGAATATAGCATTCCGCTGCAATTGATGGTTCCTGTTGTCCATAAGTTTTGGCTACCCTGTCAAAGTTTGCCAGCGCTTCCTGGTATAGCCCCATATTCTTTTCCACCATAGCCATATAATAATAGCCCATAATAAAATCCGGTCGTTCGGCCACTATCTCTTTGAAGATGGACCTTGCCTTTTCACCTTCACCCTTATAGGCAAGGGCCATTCCATAAACGCGTTTGGTTTCTATACCTGTTTTATCCAGGCTATAGGCACGTGTTGCATAGACATAGGCACTGTCCATTTGGTTCATTTCCATTAGTACCCTGGCCGTAGCATTCAAAACATTTACGTTTGCATTGTCCTTTGCCAGGTATTTCCTGAAATGTGTCAGTGCAAGTTCCTTGTTCCCACTTTCCAAAGCCTTAAAGCCCAGCATGTCGTCCTGCGATTCCCGTTTGAGAAGGATACATAAGGGCTTTCCTTTTACATCAGCCGTATATATGGCTGAAGCCGGTACCCAGTTTTCCGATTGAATTACATCCAGCGGAATAAGTGCAATGTGGAATATAGCATAATCCCATGCGCGTTGGTCTTTTTCGTGATAGCGCACATAATCGACCTTTACATTCTTATACTTCTTCAAACCAGGCGCTATAAGGTGCATGGCATTGCTCGCCACCAATATGGTATCAGTAGGCTTATATTTAGGCAATTCATCTTTAATAAACTTATCAAGGCACTGCTTGACACTATTGTAATAATAATCTACCTCATAGTTGCCATATGCGCCTTTCACCCCACCTACAAAGGCGTTGTGATAAGTAACAGTATTGGGATATGTTGATACAATGAACACTACCGGTTCGATGAGTAAGAGCGCTGCAATACCAAAGCCTGCGAGGCCTTTGCGCCAGGTCTCTGCAATATATTGATTCACATAGTACCAGCCGAGCGACGCCATCACAGCTATGGAAGGGAATATAAAAAGCACATGCCGCCACGCATGGTAGACATTGGACTTCTTGTAAATAATATAGAACAACGGGAATAGCGCTGTAAAGGCGATAAAATACGTAATCTTAGATATTTTGCTTTGGGAGGCTCTCCTTATAAACAGGAAAAAGAATATCAGCCCGGCCAGTAACGCGTATGTATTGGTTATAAAAAAACTCTTGACCAGGTAGGATGAGGGTAGCTCGCCCGACATGACCTTCTCCCCCTCCCATATTTGCGCAAGATTTATTTTAAAATTACTCATTTCACTAAGCGCATTCAACGGGTTGCTCAGAGGATTTTGTTGCGCGTATGGCCAGAACAGACTGCCTGCCAGGTATCCCAGGATAGAGATGAGCAATACCGGTTTCGCATAATCACCAAGCTTAACTTTATCACTTTTTGAAAACGCACTGGATAAATACATAAAACCTGCATAAACAAACAGGTATGGTATCAACAATATGCCCGCGACACGTACATTGATGGTGATACCAATACAAAGTACTACCCAGAGATAATCAGTCCACTTTACACCAGGAAATTTACCAAAGAAGCGGATAATAAAATATATAGAAGTTATATATGCTGCAGCCAGGGGTATGTCTTTCGGATTATTCATAGCATGTCCCAGGAAGAAGGGAGACAGAGCCATCAGCCATACACAAAGGGTGGCCACCCTTTTGTCTGCCACCAAAGTCGTAATCCTGGCACTGAAGTATATAGCAATAAAACCTGCCCATGCATTCAGTATATGGCGGGTAGTATATTCATCAAAAGGTGAAAAAGTATTCACGATAGCGCATATGAGGTCAAAAAAGCCACCATAGTACATTAATACCCCATCGCGGTCTATACTCCGTGGCAGATGCAATACTGTATCATCCTGCCCCAACGTGGTAAAATACTTAAGTATAGCCTTGCCGTACTCGTTCATATCCACTTCGTCGCCCGAAAGACCGAATCCAAAACTCATCCCGGTCATCAATACAAATACCGCAATAAGGCTGACCAGGAATATCCTCGTCCACAACTGCAGATTAATTCCAGGCATCACAGTCTCTACCGTCTTCCTGTTGACAGTTGACGCCCCCAAGTCCGGGGTGTCTTTTAGAATAATTTTTCCTGTTTGCTTTTTCTTATTCGACATAAGACAGAACTGTTGTTAAGTATTAGGAACTTGCTTCTTTCAACTGCCTGAACAGCGTGAACCCATGCTTGACAAAAGATATGGTCTTTACGCTGGGCGTGCCGCCTACTCTATCCCTGAAGTGTATGTTTATCCATTTGATCCCTGCTTCTTTTTTTGCAAGTACAGATACCAGGATGTTTGCCAGGTGGAATGTAGGGGGTACTTTTCCGGTAATTTTTTCCATAACCGACCGATGGATCAACCTATAAGGAACATTGGCGTCTCTCACCCATTGCCCGGTTGCAAAAAAAGTAAAAACGGTCACGAACCGGGAAATAACAGAGCGTTTAAATCCATCATCCCTGGTTTTCCTGTAACCGTATATCACTTTATATTGTTCTGCTGCCGCAACGAATTTCGGAAAATATTCCGGGGCGCATTGTCCGTCTGAATCTATCTGGAATACCCATTCTGCATTATTTTCAAGCGCAAGTTTATAACCGTATATACAAGTCTGTCCATGTCCTGAGTTTGGCTTGTCAATAACCCTTATTTCCGGGTACCGGCTGCTGTACTCTTTCAAAATGGACAATGTATTGTCTTTCGACCCATCGTTTAATATACAAAATGTATAACCATTCCGCAGGTTTTCAGACAGGCATTTCTGCCACTCTTCTATCACCGAGGCTACCGCTTCTTCTTCATTATATACCGGCATTATGACCCAAAGGTTATTTATTGCCATACTTCAGTTTAATAAGGTTAAATGTAGCTAATGCACGCTCGATCACTTCATCTGTATTATAGTATGTATACTCGGCCAATCTGCCGCAAAAATATACATGATTCTTTTCATGCTCTTCCGGAATAAGAGCCTTATATTTTTCGTACAGCTCTTTGTTTACGGGGCGGGGAATTGGATAATAAGGGTCTCCCTCAGCCTTAGGATATTCATAAGATATGACCGTGTGCGGATGTTTTTGCTTAGTAACATGTTTTATTTCAACAGTCCGGGTGTAGTCATGGTCATTAGGGTAGTTAATTTGAACGCATGGTTGCACATACTCTGCATCAACCTCTTTAAATTCAAAATCCAATGACCTCCACGGCAGTTTACCAAAACGATAGTCAAAATATTCATCGATAGGACCGGCATATAAAGTTGCAAACTCCGGCTTTATAGCCTCCTTTACATCTTTATAGTCTGTTTCCAGCATGATATCGATATTCGGGTGGTCGGTCATTCGCCGGAACATTTCTGTAAACCCCTTTGCCGGTGTCACCTGGTGCTTGTGGTCCACATACCGTTCATCTGTATTCAGCCGGATGGGAATTCGGCCAGCGACAGAAGCGGCAAGGTCGCGCGGATGAATAGCCCACTGCTTGAGCGTATACCCCAGGTAAAATGCTTCATACAACTCTCTTCCTACACGCGACAAAACGAATTCTTCCGAATTGGAGGGATGGTCGATCTTTTCCCGCTTTTCTTCCAGCAATTGTGCCGCTTCTTCAGCAGTCATATTGGGTCTTCTGAAAAACTGGCGAAGCGTAAGCAGGTTAATGGGAAATGGAAACAATTCACCACGTGTGGCCACTTTCACATAATAATCTCCCGGTATCCAATCGGTAAATTCCGATAGGTATTGCAGTAGCTCTTCCTTATTAGTTCTGAAGTAATGAGGGCCATACCTGTGGATCAAAACGCCTGATTCATGATACATATCATAACAGTTGCCCGCTATATGGTTCCTTTTTTCTACTATCAACACTTTCCAGTTCATTATGCGCGCCGCACGTTCAGCCATTACGCATCCCACCGGCCCGGCACCTACTATCAAAAGTTGATAATCTTTTTCCCGGCTATTCATTTTTTCTATTGTTCCTGTATTTGCTGGGTCCCAATTCAGATAAGCGGTGAAGATAAAGAAAAACGATTAGTCTGAAGTATCCTCGGCATGAATTCTATCATCATGGGGGGCCCGTCCATCAACATTAAAAAAGGACATGCCTTTTGTGGGCATGTCCTTGATTTTTTACTGGTTAATAAAACTAACCGGCATTTTCTTCATTAGCTTCCGCTGCTGCATCAGCCGCATCTTCTGCGTCTATTTCAGCTTCAGCTTCTGCAACCGCGGCTTGTGCCTTAGCTGCCATCTTCTCTTCTACTTTCTTTACAGATTCAGCCATGGCTGCATGACGTTTTTCAGCCTTGTGCTTGCGGTGAGTTTCCTCACGTTCTGCCACCAGTCTTTCGTGGTCAGCATTCCATGCATCAAATTTCTGCATAGCCGTGGTCTCATCAAACAGGCCGAGGCTTACACCGCGCATCAGGTGCTTCAGGTACAATACCCCTTTGAAAGATAAGATACGGCGGCAAGTGTTAGTGGGCTGGGCACCGTTTTGCAACCAGTGCAATGAACGTTCGCGGTTCAACCTGATGGTTGCCGGAACAGACAATGGGTTGTAAGTGCCTAGTTTCTCAATAAATCTACCATCGCGTGGAGCTGCTGTATCAGCAACAACAATAAAGTAGAACGGGCGCTTCTTAGAGCCGTGACGTTGGAGACGAATTTTTACCGCCATTAATAATAGAAATTATCCTGGTTTACAATAAATTTTGAAGTTGCAAAGTTAATGCATAGAAAAACTATTACCAAACGGATTTTTCAGGCTTTATATATTAATACATAAAATATTGTTTTGTGAAAAATTATTCCGGCCTGGCGTTCTTTTTTCCACGGAGATATATCTGAACACCAAATTCAGGATTCGTATTGATATGCGACCAATTACGTGTAAAATTGCCCCTAAGGTTAGTTCGCAGGGCGGCATCTATACTAACCCTATCATTGATAAAATAAGCTAAACCTGGTGCTAACCCGGTTTTAAAATTGCCACTGAACCCTCCTGATTTGGAGAAATAATTATGGCTGTATTGGAGTTCATACCCTGCATCGAAGTCGCCAAACAAATAAAACTTACCCGCCTGCATGCCGGTTTTGGGTGCGAAGTAATAACGGAATGTAGCCTCTACCCCTAAGTTAAACCCAATGTTTTTGTTTTGTGGCTGGTAACTGAAGCCAGGCATTACATCAACACCTGCAATAAACCTGTTTGAAAGAAAGTAACCGCCTTTCAGGGCCATTGGGTTCACTTTCGCACCTACCATCCAATCACCTTTTCGGGGTTGGGCATTAGTTTCAGAGGCCGTAATAGCAATAAAGGCGGTAGCAAGTAAGAGTAGCTTTTTCATAAAACGTCAGATTATAAAGGTTAAATAATGGCGCTAACCTATATATCCAAAAGTTAAGAGAAAGTCAATTGCCTCCTAAGAAAAAGCTAATACTACCTGCTAAAAGGCATCTTCGCACCCATACCAGGCGGCATCATACCTTTCATCTTGTTCATCTGCCCCATCATCTGGCGCATCTGGTCAAACTGTTTCATAAAGGCATTCACCTCGCTGATGTCTTTACCCGCCCCTTTGGCAATACGCTTTCGCCGGTTGGCATCTATTGCATCAGGATTGTTACGCTCGTAAGGCGTCATAGAGTTGATCATCGCTTCTATGCCTTTAAAGGCATCGTCTGATATATCTATGTCCTTAATAGCCTTGCCTACGCCGGGTATCATGGCCAGCAGGTCTTTGATGTTACCCATCTTTTTTATCTGCTGTAGCTGCTGCTTGAAGTCTTCAAAGTCGAACTTGTTGGCCCGTATCTTCTTTTCCAGCTTTTTGGCTTCCACCTCATCAAACTGTGCCTGGGCGCGCTCTACCAGGGTGGTGATGTCGCCCATACCCAGTATACGCTGCGCCATACGGTCGGGGTAAAATACATCCAGCGTATCCAGCTTCTCGCCCATGCTTACAAACTTGATGGGCTTGTCAACAGTGTATTTGATAGACAGGGCAGCACCACCGCGGGTGTCACCATCCAGCTTGGTGAGTACTACCCCGGTAAAGTTCAGCCTGTCGTTGAAGGCCTTAGCCGTATTCACAGCGTCCTGGCCGGTCATACTGTCTACTACAAACAGTATCTCGTGCGGATTGACAGCGGCTTTTACATTGGCTACCTCGGTCATCATGGCCTCGTCTATGGCCAGGCGACCCGCAGTATCTATTATCACTACGCTGTTACCATTCTTTTTGGCATGGGCCAGCGCATTGTTGACTATTGAAACAACGTCCTTGTTTTCGGGTTCGCTGTACACGGGCACTTTTACCTGGTCGCCCAGTACGTGCAACTGGTTGATGGCCGCAGGACGATATACGTCTCCCGCTACCAACAAAGGGTTTCTGCCCTTCTTGGTTTTCAGGAAGTTGGCCAGCTTACCGCTAAAGGTGGTTTTACCCGAACCCTGCAGGCCCGCCACTAATATGACGGTCGGTTTCTGGCTCAGGTCTATCTCTTTCACGTCGCCGCCCATCAGTTCGGCCAGCTCGTCCTGTACGATTTTCACCATCTGCTGGCCCGGCGATACCGCCAGCAACACCTTCTCCCCCATTGCCTTATCCTTCACCTTATCGGTAAATTCCTTGGCTATCTTATAGTTAACGTCCGCATCCACCAGCGCACGCCTGATCTCTTTTATCGTAGAGGCGATATTAATCTCGGAGATACGGCCTTCCCCTTTTAACTGCTTAAACGCGCCTTCGAGGCGTTCACTAAGATTCTCAAACATATATTGCCAGCTTGTTTATAAAGGACTGCAAAGTTAAACGCTTTTGCCAAATCAACACCAGCCTGCAAATGGCAAATCTGCACCATGTATAAATAAGCGTATATTCACGACAGAAATCGCTATTTTTGCAGATTATTTTTATTTTACAACAACCGGCATGGCGCCCAAAAGAGTGATAGCATGAACCAGTGTTACAATATATTATCCGGCTTTTGCACGCCTGCTGTCTATATAAAACATGATAAGAAATGGGATGTGGCAATTGCGCGAAAGGCACTGATGGAAAACCCGCTGGATGCAAAAGCAACGGCGGGTGCAGCACCGGCGGATGCAACCGTCTGAACGTATATGACTGGCTGAGCGGCCTGCCCCTGCACGACGGGGCCAAACCTTACCCTGTAATGGAAGTTTCCTTCAACAAAGGCAGCCGGAAAGAATTTTACAGGAATAACACACATATCATACCCGAAAAAGGGCAATGGATAGCCGTAGAAGGCGTAGGCGGTATTGACATCGGGCAGGTAAGCCTTACGGGCGAACTGGTAAAACTCCAGATGAAGAAATACGGCATCAAGGAGAAGGATGTGACCAAACGCATACACAGGGTAGCTACCGATACCGACCTGGAAATGTTTCGCGTAAATAAGGCAAAGGAACAGGAACTGCTGGTGCGCAGCCGTGCCATAGCCCGCAGCCTGAACCTGGAAATGAAACTGGCCGAGGTGGAACTACAGGCAGACGGCAAAAAAGCCACCTTCTTTTATACAGCCGACCAACGCGTGGACTTCCGCGAACTGATAAAGATGTACGCCAACGACTTTCGCGTGAAGGTGGAGATGAAGCAGATAGGCGCCCGCCAGGAAAGCGGCAAGGTGGGCGGCATAGGCAGTTGTGGGCGCGAATTGTGCTGCGCTACCTGGCTGACGGACTTCAAGAGCGTGAACACCACGGCAGCCCGCTACCAGAACCTGTCCATCAACCAAACCAAACTAAGCGGCCAGTGCGGCAGGCTGAAATGCTGCCTGAACTACGAACTGGATACTTATATAGATGCGCTTTCTGTTTTTCCTGAGCAGGCTGATGTTATTGAAACCACGAACGGGAAAGCCTTCCTGCAAAAGCGGGATATCTTTAAAAACCTGATGTGGTATAGCTACAAGGAAAGCAACAAGCAGTACCCCCTGAGCATTGAAAGGGTTAAAGAGATACTGGAGCTGAACAAAAAGGGTATTCAGCCCGACGAACTGCAACCCGTGGAACTGGAAGCTACCGGCAGCAAGACAGCCATAAAGGTAGATGCCGGCTTTGTAAATGACGTGGGCCAGATAAGCCTGCGCTCGCTGGAAAAAGGCTCGAAGAAAAAGAGCAAGAGCCGGAACAAAGGCCGTAGCGACAGCCGCGGACAACAGCCGCAACAAAGACAGGCACAACCCCAGCAGCAGAAGCAAGCCAGGGATGGCCAACCACGCCAGGAAGGCGGCAGGCGGCCCGATGGCAATAAAGGCGGCGGCAACAGGCCAAACCGACCACAGGGTGACAGGCCACAACAGCCAAAACAGGCGCAAGGCAACCGGCCCGAGCAGAGAGGTAGCGGCGAAAACCGTCCTCCGCAACAGGGCAACCGCCAAGGGGGCAACCGTAACCGCAGTAAAGGTGGTGGCGGCAACAGGCCACCGAAGCCGCAGGGTGACAGGCCGCAACAGGGATAGTTGCTAACAGGGACTATTGTGAACTGTGTTCAGAAACAATTACTTTTTGATAATCTAACCTGTAGATTACCTGCTTTTTAATTATCGCAAGTTATTTGCCTGAATTTATTTTGCCGGTAATTATTTCCCGTACGTATCACGACATCAAAAGTTTGCTGTTAGATTAAAAGTGTCAATGCCTGCATAACTTATTATGTTTTACAGTCCTTATTGTCACATGTATATCCGAACAGTTCGTCACAACTTAGCCTGACGCTTGAGAACTGAGAGATTGTAACCATTGGCAATTCGAAAACATTGCTTTATATTACTATTGTATTATCTCATTTGCGAAGAGAGACTGTATTTGAAAAAATCTTCATACCTTCGCGCAAATTTTTAAAAATCATATGAATTGGAACCCCGCAGGCATTGCTGAAGAACTGTCGACAACAACACAAAAACTGGCCAAGGGTTATGAAACCCTGCAGAAGATGGGCGATGTGGAAGTGGCCACTACCCCTAAAGAACTGGTGTGGAAGCGTGACCATGTGAGCGTGTACCATTACATCCGCGAAACGCCCGCTAAATGCACCACCCCCGTATTGGTGAGCTTCGCCATGCTGAACAGGCACGACGTGCTGGACCTGCAACCCGACCGCAGCATGATGAAAAAGCTGCTGGACGAAGGGCTGGATATCTATATCATGGACTGGGGCTACCCTACCAAGGCCGACCGCTATTTGACAATGGAAGACTATATAGACGGTTATATGAACGATGCGGTGGATTTTGTGCACAAGAGCAACGGCGTGGAGAAAATTCATAAAATGGGTATCTGCCAGGGCGGTACATACAGCATGATATATGCCAGCCTGTACCCTGAGAAACTGCAGTCGCTGACTACGTATGTAGCGCCATTTGACTTTGAACCCGGCGGCAACTGTATGCTGTACACCTGGGCGAAGTATATAGACGTAGACGCAATGGTAGACGCCGTAGGCACAATACCGGGCGAAATGATAGACAGCGCATTCGGCATGCTGAAACCCAGCATGAACATCAGCAAGTATCTGGGCGTGCTGGACAGCCTGGATGACGAGAATAAACTGATGAACTTCTTGCGTATGGAAAAGTGGAAAGGCGACCTTCCTGCCATGCCGGGAGAAATGTACCGCAAGTACATCAAAGACCTCTTCCGCGATAACCTGCTGATAAAAGGCAAGTTTGAGCTGGGTGGCCGCAAGGTAGACCTGAAAAATATGACCGTACCCTACCTGAATGTGTACGCTACGGACGATAACATCATACCTAACGAAAGCACATTGCCGGTAATGAAAGCCATTGGCAGCAAGGATAAGGAAGAATATCCCTTCCCCGGCGGACATATAGGCGTGTTTGTAGGCGGTAAAAGCCAGAAAGAGCTGGCCCCTACTGTAGCTAAGTGGGTGATTAAGCGTTGTTCATAATTTTCAATTGGTGCCTGCCTGAAAACAGGCATCAATTTTGTTATATAAACAACAAATGTATTATAAATACGCAAAATATAAAACACAATATATTCGCCTCTCCAACGGCTGTAACCTGGCCTATATAGATGAGGGCAAGGGTGACACTACCCTGCTGATGGTGCACGGGCTGGCCAACTATGCCGGCGTATGGGCAAAGAATATTGAAAGCCTGAAAGAGCATTACCGCTGCATAGCCATAGACCTGCCGGGCAATGGCTATTCCGACGGCGGCGACTATCTCTATAGCATTAATTTCTTTTCAGGCTGCGTGTACGACTTTATGCTAAAGCTGAAACTGCAGAACGTAGTCCCCGTTGGCCACAGCATGGGCGGACAGGTATTGCTGAACCTGGTGATTAACCACCCCACCGTATGCGAAAAGCTGGTATTGTGCGCGCCGGCTGGTTTTGAAACCTTCAGCCAGTTAGAAAAAACGCTCTATAAAACGAGTATGCATTTTTTCGACTTCTTTTCCACCGAAGAGAACAGCCTGCGCAAGATCATACATGCAAGCTTCTACCACTACCCAAAATATGCAGACGCTATGCTACAGGAGCTGGTAGAACTGATGCACAGCCAACCCCTGAGCCGCTACCGCAAAATGGTGGAAGCCTGTATTGACGGAATGATGGAAGAACCAGTGTACGACAGGTTGCATACCATTCAGCAGCAGGTGCTGGTAATATATGGCGAACGCGACGCGCTGATACCCAACAGGCTGATACACCATACCACTACCAGGGCAATGGCGGAGGAAGCCGTGGCTAAAATGTCACATGTCCGGTTGGAAATGTTGACAGGTTGCGGACATTTTGTACAATTGGAAAAACCTGGTGTGGTGAACGAGTATATCGGGGAGTTTGTGGGGTGATGATAGTTGTTGGTCAGGCGACGCAACAACGGTGATAAACTACCCTTTCTTGATGCCGGGGTATTTCATGTTAAGGCCTTTGAGCGTATCGCGGAGGATGGTGGCTACCAGATAGGACTTGTACCAATTCTGGTCAGCCGGGATGATGTGCCATGGGATGTCGTTGCAGGAGTTGAAGGCTTCTTCGTAATACTTCATATAACTGTCCCACATGGCCGATTCATCAAAGTCTTTAGAATTGTATTTCCACATCTTGCTGGGTTCTTTCAGACGCTCTACCAGTTGCTCGTGCTGCTCTTCCTGCGAGATGTGCAGGTAAAACTTGAGTATGGTAGTGTTGGCGTGTTCTGTGAGCAGGTACTCAAAATCGTTGATGGCTTTGATACGCTTTTGCGCTGTAGCATCGTCTATTATGCCATGCACGCGGGTAACGAGTATATCCTCGTAGTGAGAGCGGTTGAACACATGAATCATACCGCGCGGCGGTGTTACTTCATGCACCCGCCACAGGAAATCGTGCGACAGTTCTTCTTCGGTAGGCACTTTGAACGAATATACCCTGATGCCTGTGGGGTTCATACTTGTGAATACATCGCGCACTACCCCGTCTTTGCCACTGGCATCCATACCCTGAAATATGACCAGTAAGCTATGCCTGTTCTCAGCGTACAGCAGGTTTTGCAGTTCATTCAGTTCTTCCAGTATATCCCTGGTCTTCTGCTTTGTAGCTTCCTTATCCCAACCCTCCGGGGCCTTTGTGCTTATATCCTTCAGGCTTGTTATACTCATCAGATATCGGCGTTAAACAGCCTCCTGTAAGCTTTGATAAATATCGCGCCGAGATTTTTGTGCGGCGGCATATAGTCATCAAACATTTCTTTGATGGCTTTGTTCGATGTGCTGAAATTGCCGCCAAGTTCCTGCCAGGTAGTTATCCAGTTGATATCCTGCCCTGAAGAAATCTGGTCGTTGATAGCCTTGATTATCGGTTCGTTGATACTCATTGCGCCGGTTTGCTTAGACGAAATAATGTTGGCGTTGGGAGCTTTGGTCAGCACTGTTGACAGGTTGTGGTAACCGCCGCAGGAGCCCAATATCACTATCTTGTTTTCTTTAGACAATCGGTCAAGCGTAAGTGGCAGATGGTAGCTATGCCCCCTGTGCACTAATACCGTGGGGTGAATATTATTTTCCTTCAGGTGGTCGCATAGCTTGCCGATGGCAACTTCGTCTTCCGGTTCTTCCAGCGGCATATTGGCATATACCACTACCGGCTTGCCGGATATGGATGTAATTTTGGTCCAGAATTCGGTCTTTTCAATCGTCCATTTGGTTTTATCCCTGAAGTTGGTCAGGAAACTATTATAAGATGCCCGCCCGTCTTCATCACCATAAAAAAAGAATTGTTCATAGACTACCTGGCCTGAGTCGCTTACGAGGTTGTTATAAGGCACCAGGTTGATGGGCGACAGTTTCAGCTTTGCAGACTGGGCCATTACAGCCTCGCTGTTATCGCTGTTGCGGGTACCTTCAAACAAGGTAGCCAGCAATCCGTACACTATCACACCTTTTTTACTGCCCTTGCGGTACGATTGTTCATAGTTATATTTTACCTCATTGCGCAGGAAATCAGCCAACTCTTCGTCCCGTATACTTCCAAATGCGTCTGCCACATCTACAGCATCTTCCAGGTCGTCGTCTTTCCCTTTCTCCAGGCCGGCGATAAAGTCTTTCATTATCTGCGTCTTCTGTGCCGGCTCCATGGTACCCAGGAAGTCGCTTAGCGTATTATACCCCGCACACATACGTATGAACGTGCGGAATTTGTCGCGATGAACCTTTTCCAGCAGGTCATTACCTTTCATATCCCCCATGCGCTCCATCATGCGGTTGAACGTACCTACAAAGCTGCTGGTATATATTTCATCCTGGCCATACACCATGATGAAGTACAACACTTCCGGCGGCATACCGTCTATACATTTGAAGCGCACAGGTGGTTTTTCTTCATGCAGATCATTCATCTCGCGCACATAACGCAGGCCGCGGTAATGCAATTCGTCCGTATAAGTATCCCCACCCAGGCTTACGTTTTCCAGCTTCAGCCTTACCAGGTTCTGGTAATACAGATCTTCATCGGCAGCTATGGCATCTATTTCGGCTATGGTCTTCTTGCCGGTATAGATGTCATTGAGAAAAGGCATGGCACGCAACGGTGACTTGGAATAACGCGCTATCTGCACAATGGCCCGTACCAACGGATCGGGGCAACTCTCCACCACGTAACGGAGGCCGCTGGTCGAAGTAGCATAGTTGAATACCTTGTTAGGAACAACACGGGCGGCAGCGGCTATTACATCGCATGCATACGAGTGCGTGGCGAATTCAGACAACTTGTCTATCATCATTACCGGCTCCATGCGGCCCATTTCCCTGAAAAGGTATTGCCTGTCAGGATGTTCGGGCGATAGGATGCGCGAGGAATTATTAAGGGTATATACGTTTAGATTATCCTCTATAAATGCCCCTGACCTGCCCTCAAAATCAGCGATTATAAAATCTTTCAGATTGGTAACGGAGCGCCTGTAGAAATAACCGTCTGCTGCGGGGTCTGCCAGGTAGCGTTTCAACAACTCGTCCACAGCCTGCAAATAGCGAAGCTTATTGTTGTTTTCTGTCCGCTGGTCCCAACCTGCTTCCTGCGCCGGCAAGTTCTCAATCATCACCTGCAGTTGGTCCACATCTCTCAGAATCGATTGCGTTAACAAGCGTGAAAAAACAGAATCGTCTTTTACCGTAATGAAACCGTCCGCAGTACCGTCGGACGCATCAGCACGGTTCTGAAACTCGTCTATATGCCCGCGGCCGTTGTGCCAGAGCTGGCGCTGCAGGGGAATAGGATTAATGAGCGTATCAATATCATAGATACTGATCACCACTTCCTCCTCTTCTTTGTCCTTCTTCTTACGTTTCTGCGCTGAGACAGGTTCACTCAGCCACAACACGAGCAGTGCGACCAGCGCCGCGTATTGAAATATCGTTCTGAACATTAGCTTAGGTTGTACCACTTAACACGCGAAAATACGGAAAGATGCTGTTAAGGTTTTACAAATACGGGCTATTAACTATCTGTTATCAAACGGTTGACATATTCTGTACATACATGGGAAAGGTTGCCATAAACTCGTTCACCTCGCCACGAACTGCCCGTATAACGGTTTCGTCGTCCGGTGACATGAGCACCCTGTCCAGCCAATCTACTATCTGCGGCATATGTTCTTCCTTCAACCCACGCGTAGTAACAGCGGGAACGCCAATGCGTATGCCCGAGGTAACAAAGGGAGAGCGGTCATCGAAAGGCACCATGTTCTTGTTAAGGGTAATATCAGCATGTACCAATACATTTTCAGCTTTCTTACCCGTAATGTTTTTGTTGTGCAGGTCTATCAGTACCAGGTGGTTATCCGTTCCGCCGGAAACTACCTGGTAGTTCCTGTCCATGAGCGCCTTTGCCAGCGCCTGGGCGTTATTGATAACCTGTTGTGTATATATGCCGAATTCCGGCTGCTGTATCTCGTAAAAGGCAACAGCTTTAGCAGCAATAGTGTGCTCCAACGGGCCACCTTGTATGCCGGGGAATACCGCCAGGTCCAGCAACTGGCTCATCATACGAATCTCGCCTTTAGGCCCTGTAATACCCCAGGGGTTTTCAAAATCCTGCTTCATCAGGATGAGGCCACCACGTGGGCCGCGCAGGGTTTTGTGCGTAGTAGTAGTAATGAAATGGCAATGTTCAAAAGGTGAATTGAGGTGATGTTTGGCAATCAGGCCCGCAGGGTGAGAAATATCCGCCAAAATCAGCGCACCTACTTTATCAGCTATTTCGCGTATGCGTGCGTAGTCCCAATCGCGGCTGTAGGCTGAAGCACCACAGATGATCATTTTGGGTTTATGCTCTTTTGCCTTGCGCTCCATATCATCATAGTCCACCAGGCCATCCTCTTTGCGCACGCCGTAGTGAAACGCATTGTACAACTTGCCTGAAAAACTTACCGGGGAGCCATGCGTAAGGTGGCCGCCCATACTCAGGTCCAGGCCAAGAATAACGTCGCCGGCATTGAGCGCCGCCAGCATTACTGCCGCATTGGCCTGCGAACCGCTGTGCGGCTGCACATTGGCATATTCTACATCAAATATTTGTTTGGCCCTTTCTATGGCCAGTGTTTCTGTTTTGTCCACCACTTCGCATCCGCCATAATACCGCCTTCCGGGATAACCCTCCGCGTACTTATTGGTAAGTACGCTGCCCATGGCCTGTATTACCTGCATACTGGCAAAGTTTTCAGACGCTATCAATTCCAGCCCGCGGCGCTGGCGTTCCAGTTCTTCCTGTATCAACCCGAAGATGACGGTATCCTTTTGCATTATTGAAAATTTACCGCAAGGTAAAGCAAAAGAGGGTGAAAATAAAGGCTGAGTAAGCCGACAATCAGAGTTTGCCCGGCTCGTACCTGAGGCTTTTAAAGTATTGCACGTCTTTCAGCAGGCTTTGTCTTTGTAGTTGTAACTGTATTTTTGCGGTGAGCGACGATACAGGCGATAGCACGAATATCCCCGTTATGAGCAGGCGCTTAAACAGGTTTACCCTGCCCAGTCTTTCGGGCGCTCCGGGGCCACCTTTTTCGCGTATGTATTTTGCGAATTTTCTAAAATTCTTAATACCTCTCTTTTCGAGAACGATAAGGCCGGGATTGAGGTGTATAGCCCCCTGCAGCAGCAGCTCCTTTTGCAACACATCCAGCCTGCCTTCTTCCAGGTGTTTGTATATCTGCATACCAAAGCGTTGGGTATTTTTTATATCTGCCGATTGCACGCCTGCTTCCGGTAGCAACCCGGAAGCTTCCTTTTGTCCTTTAAAGGCCCAGCGCAGAACTGTTAGTGTTGAGACCAAGTTGGGGTGCCTGTCGGTAAGTACAATATTGCCCACCAGCCTGGCACCAATATTCTGCAACATTTCCTTCACCTTTTCCTGCGCATTGAGCCACATGTTGCGGCTACCAATCACAGTTATCACCGGTTTGTCTTTCAGTACTCCAGCATACTCACTTTTCAGGAAAGAAGTAATGGGCTGAGAGGGACTGAGAAACCAGGGCTGATAGCCCAGTATAACAAGGTCGTAATCTTTGGTCAATACTTCCCCGGGAATTGGCTGTATAGGCGACGGAATTAACTCCACGCATTCGGGCATGGCATCAAAAAAAGAGGATACCTTCCATGGAAAAGGAAAAGGTTGAACGGGCAGCACTTCTGCGATATCTATTTCCACCTTGTGTTGGATATCATAGAGGATATTGTCCAGTATGTCGCGCAACTGGCCCGATTGAGAATAATATATAACCAGTATCTTTCGCTTCATCACCTCTTATTAAAAAAAGTAGCCTGTAAACCCTATACCACCGTCAGGTAAATATACGCATAAGTAAACCTTGCACTCTCCGGTACCATCACCAGCAGGTTGTCACCCTTTTTCAACCTGCCGCTGTGAAACAACTCCTCAAGCATCAGGAAAGGTGAGGCACTGCCCACATTACCCACTTTTGGCAGGTTGTAAAACCACTTTTCCTCCGGTATATCCATACCTATCCTGCGATGATGTTCAATTATCTGGCCCTTGAAAAACTCGCTGGACATATGCGGCAGGTAATAATCCACCTGGTCAACAGTAAGGTTATGCTTCTTCATCAACTCGGCCAGGTAAACTCCGCCCTTAGGCACGATATTGTTGCCAAGCAACCTGGTATCCTGCTTCAATGAAAATACGCTCTGGTTGTACCATTCCGTGGTGTCCATTTCATTCCAGCCGGTCAGGCTTTTATCCTCATTCTTCACTGCGCCGGCGTACATGCACGTTTCCAGTTCATTGGCGAACGATGTGATTTCCAGCCAGTTTATACGCAATGATATTCCTTCCTTATTAGGTTCGGACTGTATCAAAGCCGCACCGGCGCCGTCGCTTAACATCCAACGCAGGAAATCCTTTTCAAAAGCAATAATTGGGTTGTCCTCAAGTTTCTTAAGATTATCAGCCTCAGGCTGAAAACGCGAAGCATGCATCCAGGTACTCATTTTCTCAGAGCCTACACTGGCTGCTATATCTGTCATTCCGCTCGCTACCGACATCATGGCATATTTCATACCTTGTATACTGCTGCAACATGCGCCCGTACAAGACATCAGTTCGATACGATGAATGCCCAATTCGCCATGAATCATAGCTGCATGAGACGGCAGTATTTGCTCGGGAGATGTAGTGCCCGCAGTCAGTAATTGCAGTTTTTCTATAGGAAGTTCTTTATCAAAAAGTTGTTGTACCGCCGCAGCAGCCAACTCCCTGTTGCTGTGTGTACTTTTGCCCTCCCTAAATGCATAATAGCGGGTCTTGATACCATTATTCCGCAGCACTATTTTGCGCGCCTTGGACGGTTGCTCATTCACAAATCCTAAAACACTCTCCATTTCTTCATTACCAACGGGTTCGTTAGGCAAGTATTTAGAAAGACGTGTTATGTATACGGGTCTCACTATTCAATAATAAATTTGATGTGCAAAAATAGTTATTCTACGTTGGTTTACTAATTCCCCTTTAATTAATTGGCAAAATCGACCCATCATTATTAAAAGCAACGATAAGTATAAAACATTAGTATAGAAATAACAATAGCCCCACAGAAGGAGCTATTACAATTTCTTAAAGTTATGCGTAGTTCAGGATGTATATGATTTAGGATAATCTACAACTGTATGCCATAATAATATAACCCCTGCGTACCGGGGTAAATGCCGGCGAAGCGAAGTTTATCGCCTGCTGCGGCTACAGCAGCCTGCAATTCGTCTACATTGGCCACAGGCGTGTCATTTACTTTCGTAATAACAAAACCTTTCTTCATACCGGTTTGCGCAGCTATCAGGCCTTCCTCTATGTCTTCTACCAACACGCCGCCATCAAGATTGTAGGCCCCCGATTCGTTGCTGTTCAAAGAGCGAAGCTTTGCGCCCAGCACACGTGCGGGCGCATCGCTCTTGACTATTTTGGTAGTACCGTCAATGTTCTTCAACTGTACAGTGGTTTTTATTGCCTTGCCATTCCTTGTGTAAGTAATGCTGATATTATCGCCGGGCTTGTACAGCGCTATTTGTTCCAGCAATTGAGGCGCGCTGTTTACAGGCGTTCCGTTCACGGCTGTAATAAAGTCGCCTGTACGCAATCCTGCCTTCTGGGCGGCGCCATTGTCGGTGATGTTGGCTACATAAACACCCTCGTTCCGGTCCAGGCCCAGTTCCTTCACCTGGTCGGGAGTAGCTTGTTTCAGGTCCATATAACTGATGCCCAGGTATGCACGCTGCACTGCGCCATAATCAATGATGTCCTCCACCACTTTCTTAACTATGTTGGAAGGTATGGCATATGAATAACCCGCATATGAACCTGTGGGCGAAGCTATGGCTGCATTGATGCCAATCAGTTGGCCCTTAGTATTTACCAAAGCACCGCCGCTATTACCGGGGTTAACTGCGGCATCGGTTTGTATAAATGACTCGATAGCGGATGCCGATTGCGTCCTGTTTATGCCCAATGACCGGCTTTTGGCGCTTACAATGCCGGCAGTAACTGTGGCATCCAGTGTAAGGGGATAGCCCACAGCCAGCACCCATTGTCCCAGGCGCACATCTTCTGAATTGCCATATTCCATATAAGGCAGGTTTTCACCATCGATCTTCAGTACGGCTATATCGGTCGATGGGTCGGTGGCTATCAGCTTGGCGTCGGTTGTGTAACGGTCATTAAATGTTACTGTCACAACGTCAGCGCCTGCCACTACGTGGTTATTAGTCACAATATACCCATCCGGGGATACCACTACGCCAGAACCTGCACCCATTTGCGGAGGCTGGAACATATCCTGGTAAATATCGCCAAATATCGTAGGCCTGCGCACTACTATCTGCCTGCCATTTGTTTTTGTCTTAATATGAACAACCGCCTGCACTGCCGCTTCCGCAGCCGGCTGAAAATCGGCCGGTGGCGTACTGGCTACTACGTTCCCCGGATAATTGACGTAATTGACGGGAATGGCTTTTGTCTTGTCTCCTATTACTGCAATATCCGCATTCCCGAAAAACCTGGCCGCCACAAAAAATGTCAAAACAGATGTCAGAGCAGCGGTCATAATTACAGGTATCAGCCTATTTTTCATAATGTTTCTCCTTTTTATCGTTTGTACCCTTATAGGACAAATTTAAAACCATAACTTATTACAAAACTGTTAAAAGTAAGTAAGTCATAACCAGTTAACTATCGCCTCTGCTCTCAACAATATCCGCGAAAAAGAGTTCTGCCAACATACCCGGTACAGCCACCTGAAATATTTTGCAAAATCTTATTTTAAATAGCAACTGATATGAATTTTTTCAATCAAAAAAGCATTACCTTTGCACCTCATTTTGAAAAAGTAAATTAATAGAAATTCATAATCTTTAACAATGGCAGACTTACGCTATCAGCGGAACTTTGGTATAGCTGCGCACATTGATGCGGGTAAAACCACCACAACAGAACGTATCCTTTACTACACGGGTGTGAACCACAAAATAGGCGAGGTGCACGAAGGCGCTGCTACCATGGACTGGATGGCACAGGAACAAGAGCGCGGTATCACCATTACATCGGCCGCTACTACCTGCTTCTGGAACTTCCCGACGGTTCAGGGCAAGCCTACTCCAGACTCTAAGAAATACAAATTCAACATTATTGATACTCCGGGTCACGTGGACTTTACCGTAGAGGTAGAACGCTCTATGCGTGTACTGGACGGCCTTGTAGCCCTGTTCTCAGCAGTGGACGGCGTTGAGCCCCAGTCTGAAACAGTATGGCGCCAGGCTAACCGTTATAAGGTACCCCGTATCGGTTTCGTTAACAAAATGGACCGTATCGGCGCTGACTTCCTGATGGTGGTACAGCAGGTGCGTGATATGCTGGGCGCAAAATCTGTTCCCCTACAGTTGCCCATAGGTGCTGAAGATAACTTCAAAGGCGTGGTGAACCTGATTACCATGAAGTCGGTAATATGGGACGACGCAACACAGGGTATGACTTATACCGAAGGCGAAATACCAGCTGACATGGTGGAGGAAGCTAGCCACTGGCGCGCTCAACTGGTAGAAGCCGTAGCCGAGTATGATGATAACCTGATGGAAAAATTCTTCGAAGATCCTAACAGCATAACCGAAGAAGAAATCCATGAAGCCATCCGCAAGGCGACTATCGACCTGAGCATCATCCCGATGCTGTGCGGTAGCTCTTACAAAAACAAGGGTGTACAAGCAGCGCTGGATGCGGTAATCCGTTACCTGCCCAGCCCGGTAGATATAGAAGCTATCAAAGGTACTAACCCTGATACAGGCGAGGAACTGATACGCAAGCCTGATGCAAAAGAACCATTTGCAGCACTGGCTTTCAAAATCATGACTGACCCCTTCGTAGGCCGCCTGGCGTTCTTCCGCGCTTATTCAGGCCACCTGGATGCAGGTAGCTATGTACTGAACGTACGTTCTGGCAAGAATGAGCGTATCAGCCGTATCATGCAGATGCACGCCAACAAGCAAAACCCAATCGACTTCATCGAAGCAGGTGATATCGGTGCCGCGGTGGGTTTCAAAGACATCAAAACAGGTGATACCCTGTGTGATGAGAAACACCCGATAGTACTGGAAAACATGTTCATACCGGAGCCGGTTATATCTATCGCCGTAGAGCCTAAAACACAGGCCGATGTTGATAAAATGGGTATGGCGATAGCCAAACTGGTAGAGGAAGATCCTACACTGCGCGTAAAAACAGACGAAGATACCGGCCAGACCATCCTGAGCGGTATGGGTGAATTGCACCTGGAAATCATCGTTGACCGTATGCGTCGCGAATTCAAGGTGGAAATCAACCAGGGTGCACCGCAGGTGGCTTATAAAGAAGCATTTACCATGACTATATCTCACCGCGAAACATATAAGAAACAAACCGGTGGCCGTGGTAAGTTCGCCGATATCCAATTTGAAATCGGCCCTGCTGATGAGGAATTCCTGAAAGAAGGTAAAGGCAACTACCAGTTTGTGAATGACATATTTGGTGGTTCTATTCCCCGCGAATTTATACCAGCTATACAGAAAGGTTTTGAGTCTTCAATGACAACCGGTGTACTGGCAGGCTTCCCTGTTGATAACCTGCGTATCCGCATATTCGATGGTTCGTTCCACCAGGTGGACTCCGACTCTATGTCATTTGAACTGTGTGCAAAATCAGGTTTCCGTGAAGCTGGCCGCAAAGCCAAACCTATCATACTGGAACCAATCATGAAGGTAGAGGTGGTAACCCCCGACCAGTACATGGGTGATGTAACAGGTGACCTGAACCGCCGCCGCGCTATGCTGGAAGGTATGGACAGCCGTAACAACCTGCAGGTGATCAAGGCTAAAGTACCGCTGAGCGAAATGTTCGGTTATGTGACCCAGTTGCGTTCACTGTCTTCAGGCCGCGCTACATCGGTGATGGAGTTCAGCCACTATGCACCTGCCCCCAGGAACATAGAGGAAGAAGTAGTAGCAAAAGCAAAAGGTAAAGTAAGCGCTGAGTAATACAGGGCTTGAACCATACGAAGAAGGGCTGTCTCTCAAGAGCAGCCCTTCTTTATGTTAGCCTTCAAGCTAAACTGCCTAATTGGGGTACACCTTACAATTTGTGATACTGTCGTTATTAAGCAAATGGCACAACGACCTGGCTTCTGAGCGAGGCATTTTAGCAAAGTACCTTGCCACATGCTTTTCATTTGTAGATATGCGGGTACATTCGCAAGCCCAATCTTTCTTGCAGGAGCTAAAGCCAACGATCATTAGCGTAAGCAACAAAAAGTTTCTCATCTCTTTTCTTGTTTTCAAAGCTTCCCTTATATTATATTCAAAATTATAAAACTCTCTTTATAGTACACCCTATTGACTTTGTGCTGGAGGGTTCGGGTACTAACCCTGTTGCCAACTGGTCAATGGCATTTTTCAAAAAAAACTGTTTAGACTCTGATGGATTAGCAGGATTATCCTCCATAGCGCCTTTATACATAAGCGCTCCATTTCCATCGAAAAGAAAAACCTCTGGTGTACGTGTAGCGCCGAATGCATCAGCAAGCCTGGAACCCTCATCTACCATATAAGGAACTTTATAATCCTGGGTTTTGGCATATTTTGCCATTGCTTTGTAAGAATCATCATCATCACGCTGTGCCTCGTTCGAGTTGACAATAATAACTCCAAAACCGGCCTTTTGCGCATAGGCTATCATCTCTTTGGTCCTTCCCTGGCTTTTGATAACGTATGGACATGTGTTGCAGGAAAACATTACCAATAGCCCGCTTGCTGTCTTAACGTCGTTGAGCGATAGTTCCTCTTTATCAACAGATTTCATCCTGAGGTCGGCCATTGGAATCCCGGCACCTATGTCAATACTAGTAATATTATTCTGTGCCCATGTACTACATGTGAAAACCATGGCAGCAAATATTGTAACGAATTTGTTCACGATATAGATATTTTATGATTTATAAATTTCATGAAAGTTTATAAAACTGCCAATTTTATTTAGCGTTGGTTTCCAGGCTTATATGCTCATCTCCGTCTTTATACATGAGATAGGTGATAATGAACTGGAACATTTCATCGGTAGCACGCATACTGCCTTCGTTGTCGCGCACCAGGCGCGGCGGACTAAAGGGGTTGTTCAGGTTTTTACGGGTATTGTCGTAGACACCTTCAGCTACAATGGTGCTCCCTTTCGGTATTTTCACCATCTTCCGGAAGGTATAGAAATATTGCCAGTGGAAATCCCATTTGGGAATGGATATGAGGCGAATTGTATCACCATCGGGCTTAAGGGCATAGGCCTTGAAACTCTTACCCAGCAGGTGCATATGCGGATTGACAGTGAGGATAGATATGTCTTCGGGTATAGTAAGTTTGGTATGCACTTTTTTAACGGTATTGGGTTGTAGTACCAGGTCGGGCTCTACGGGTGACACACCCAGGGTGCCCATCTGAAACTCCTGTACCGGCCTGGCAGGTTTTGTTTTAGCGTAAAAGATATTGATATAGGAACTGTCCCATACTGCCTCGTCAGTTGTGAAGCCATAATGCAGGTCATTGAGCAGGAACGCCCCTTTGCGCGGGATGGAATATCCTCCTATCCCCTGAGGATATATTTGCCCGTAGGTGCCGGGCAAATAGTTCACTACCGATTTCTGCAAAACCGGGTAGGTGCCGTCATCATTGGGCAGGCCCAACTTCTCGAACGCAAGTTTGATAGTGCTGTCCAAGGCCATATTTGTAACCCGCTCCCCTTCAAAGACGTTTTGCTTTTTGTGGTATTCATACTTCACCATATCGCCGTTAACGTGGTGAACCACATTATGCCTGCCCGGAACAAACTCTACCAAAGCAGCGTAGGTATCGGCAGGTAATTCAAAGGGCACTTTTACTATCAGGAATTTATCTGAATTGTTGGCCTCAAGATAGACGGGCTGAACAGGAATGCGTACATCCGGTTCGCCCACCATAGACCCCAATGGGAAACGTGGTACGGGGGATAATTTTTCTACAGGGCCTTCTTCCACTCCATCCTCTACCCATTTTTCCAGTATCCTTATTTCGTGCTCGCTCAACACCTTCTGCCCTACGAATTCTGTGTAATGAGGGTCTGCCGGCCATGGGGGCATGATCCGTTCCCTTGCTGTAAAGGCAATACCCGAGGCATAACGCTTTGCATCTTCGTAGGTAACCAGGTTGAAATGCCCGATGCCATCGGGACGGTGGCAAACAGTACAGTTGTTATAAAGTATTGGCGCTACGTGCTCTGTAAAGACCACTTTTTGGGGGATATCCTGTTCACTGCCGCACGACTGTAATAGGATACCGGCGAATATGGATAAACTACTTGCGCTTAATCTTCTCATTTTTTTCATTCTTACCTTCCCTGTAGCTTTTTTTCACCATCATCACGCTGACGTTCAGGTCGTACCCTATCAAAATTACCAGGACGTTAAGCCATATCCAGACCATAAAGGCCATAAGCGTACCAATAGAACCATATATCTTATTGTATTGAATAAAATTATCCACCAGGAAGAAAAAGACAGTGGACGCTAAGACGCATAACGTAGTAGCAAATATAGCGCCGGGTGAAAAAAACCTCACCCTCTGCTTGAATGAAGGGCCATACCGGTAAATAATAGCAATACAGACAAACAATATCAATGTAACGACGATGGCGCTCAGTATCCGCACAGCTATCACGTTATGAAAAATTATGAGCAATATGTCGTTCAGGGACTGGCTTTGAATAATCAAAACCACGATGCTCAGTATGACCACTATGAGCAGAAGGACTGTCAACTTCAGGGCGGTCCACCTCTGCCTCAAATCAGACCTGTGTACATAATCGGACAGGTGAGTGCGTTCAAAACTTTGTATCAGGCCCATCATACCATTGGAGGCAAAGAGCAGCGTAAGCACGATACCAAAGGACAGCACTTCTCCCCGCTCGTTGTTCATGAAATCGATAATGACACTACTGATACTATGATAAAGAGCCTCGTTCCTGGCTACAATACTAAGGGTATCGAGAATAATATCTTGTACGCCCTTCAACGGCAGGTAAGGAACGAGAGAAAATAATACCAACAGTGTTGGCGGAAGCGCCATCACAAAATTATAAGTAACCGCAGCGCAATTTTCAAAAAGCCTGTTGTTGCCCAGTTCACTGAAAAAGAACCGGCTCAAGTCGTACAACGACAGGCGCTCCTTACCCGGCAGCCTTATCCGTTTGGCCGTATCTGTTATTCGCTGAATAAGGGCCCATTCTTCAACTTTCTTCCGCACCGGTCTCATGTTTCAAAGGTACAGTGCGTCAAAGATTGTTGAGAATAAAATTTGTCATACGGTTGTACAAGTGATAACGTGTGTTACCACCGCTTATACCGTGGTTCTTATCAGGGTAATATTCGCTCTCAAATTCTTTATCAGCATCTATAAGGGCTTCCGTTAGCATTACCGCATTCTGAAAATGCACGTTGTCGTCGGCAGTGCCGTGTATCAACAGGAATTTACCCTTCATGTTCTTAGCCATTTTTTCAGGTGCGTTATTGTCGTAGCCATCCGGGTTCTCTTTGGGCGTGCGCATGTAGCGTTCGGTATAAATATTATCGTAGTACCGCCAGTTGGACACCGGCGCAACGGCAATGGCCATTTTGAATATGCCGTCTCCCTTGAACAAGCAGGTACTACTCATAAAGCCACCATAACTCCAGCCCCAGATGCCTATCCTGTTTTTGTCAACGTAAGACAGTTTACCCAGTTCTTTGGCCACAGCTACCTGGTCTGCACTTTCCATTTTCCCAAGTTGCAGATAAGTCTTTTTCCTGAACTCCTCGCCACGCATACCAGTGCCTGTGCCATCGGCACATACAATAATGTAACCTTTCTGCGCCAACATCTGGTGCCAGAAATAGTTGCCCACGGGATACTGGTCAAGCACCTGCTGAGAGCCGGGACCGCTGTATTGGAACATCAGTACCGAGTATTTCTTCTTTTTGTCGAAGTTGGGCGGGGTTATTATCCAGGCATTGAGGTCGTCACCATATGCGCCCTTAAACGTTGTAAACTCCGTTTTACCAAGGGCATATTCTTCCAGCTTCAAGGCCAGTTTTAAATTATCCTCAAGCGTACGCACCACCTTTCCATTATTATCGCGCAGATAGTAGATAGGCGGGCCTGTCAAAGTAGAGTACTTATCCAGGAAATAATTATGACCTTCGATGGGCGTGATGCTGTGCGTACCATCTTCCGGCGTCAAAACCTGTTTATCCCGTCCATTCCAATTGACTGAATACAGTTTCCTCTCCATAGGCGTTTTTTCCGCCGCGGTGTAATACACTTTTCTTCTATTTGCATCGATACCTACTATCTGGTCGATATCAAATTTACCGGGCGTAAGCTCCTTAAGTTCCCTGGTTTTCCAATTCCAGCTATACAGGTGATTGTATTTGTCGCGTTCGCTGGTAAAGATGAAAGAATGCCCATCGGGTAGAAACTCGAGGTTGTCATTTATCTCGATATAGTATTTATTGGTTTCAGAATATATCACCTCTGACACCCCGCTACGGGCATCAGCCAATAATAATTCCAGGTGGTTTTGCAGCCTGTTGAGCCTGTACACACAAAGAGCGGATGGATTCTTAGTCCATTTGATGCGCGGTATGTACTGATCCGTTTCTTTGCCCGTATTTACCGTAACAGCAGACCCTTCTGCGACGTTATAGATACGAATCTCAACCACTGAATTAACTTCCCCTGCTTTTGGGTATTTGTATTTGTAATTTTCCGGGTAAAGGCCGTTGTATATGTGCAGGGTATATTCAGGCACTTTGCGCTCATCGAAGCGATAGTAGGCTATATACCGGCCATCGGGCGACCATTGGTATGCCTGTGTAAAGCTAAACTCCTCTTCGTAAACCCAATCGCAGTTACCGTTGATTATAGCATTCCATTCTCCATCTATGGTTACATCTGTAACTTTACCGGTCTTAAGGTCCTTAAAGTGCAGGTTGTTGCCGGAAACATAGGCCACTTTATTGCCGTCGGGTGAAAAGGCGGCATGTAATACCTTTTCCTCAGCCAGGAGCTCTACCCTCTTATGCGCTATGTCGTACACATAGGTTATGTAATATACTGAATGCCTGTACACCGGGTCGGGCTCTGACATTATCAGCAATTTAGTTTCATCGTCGCTGAACCGGTATGCGGCTACGCGAATTGATTTGCCATCTACCCTGGCCACTTTACCATTGAAGGCTGTGCTGACCCAGGCATCATTGTCCAGGCTATATATATTAATAGTCTGGTCCTTGCCTTTAGTTTCAAGTTTTGTGTACCGTTGCCCATCTTTCAGCGCGTTAAACCCAGGAACAGATTTAATACTGAAGGTGTTTTTCCTGTAGAGGTCTTCAAGAGTTATCAGTTTTTCACCTTTCTGTGCAAAGGCAAGATTGGCAACCGCTAAAAACAGAACTATAAGTGTATATCGCATATCAGGTAATTGTACGTACCAAAAATAACATCTATACTATTGAGAATGAAATAATTGCATGGGTAAAATGAGGGTTAGAATTGTTGAATTTTGTTAGCTTTTGTTGCAATAACCAAGGCTAGAACAAGAATTACACCTGTCTCATGCAATTGATAATCAATCAATTAAAAGGATTTGTTGCAATTTGTTGCATTTTTCGTTGTTGTATCTGATTTTGTTGCCCACCCGGATGATTCTAACCGTTAAGACGCAAAGTGTTGTCCGCACGTACGGGAATTGCCGGAAAGATGAATAAAACGTGAATGCCGCGCGGCCCGTCCCGCCGGTGGCGGAAAAATTGCGGGAAATGTCATGTGGCTATTCACATATTATAGGATTGCCGGTTTTTCAAAGAGCTATGGCGGCGATAGTCGCCGGTATACAAATATACGCTTTTTTGACGTAAAAATAAAATTAAATATTAATCATGCTGCATACCAGGAAGCATGTGTAGAGGTAGGAAAGCAACAAAAGACTCCTGGGAACCTGAACAAGTATTAATAGTCGACCGTGGCCTGGATACCCCTGTCTATCAGGGCCTCTGCCTTGGGACGCAGGTAATCGAAGCTACCCCTTTTTACACCATATTTCCCTTTGTGATGAATGAACAGGGCACATTGTTCGGCTTGCTCGGGCGTATGGTCGCAAATATCTATCAACGAATCAATAACATGATCGAAAGTATTCACCTCATCATTCCATACCACCAGGTTGTGCAGCGACTCTACCATGACATCCTGGTCTTCGTTTTCCTGCGTTTGCCACTGGATACTATTTAAGGGATTATGAATAGCGCTCATCTATTTGACTGTTTAATAATATTGCCTGCAAAGATACAAAACAACAGAAAACCATATTATCCTTGTGGCATTTTTTTAGCTGTAGCGCATAAAAATTACCTTTGCCAAAGTTGAAAACAAGGGTACATGTTCGTCAAAAAACAAATGGAAGAATTAAACCGGCTGAGCAGCCGGGAAATGCAGGAGGCTGAAAAACAGCCTGTTATAATAATACTTGACGACATCAGGAGCATGCATAATGTAGGTTCGGCCTTCCGTACCTGTGATGCCTTCAGGATAGAGGCCCTGTACCTGTGTGGCTATACCCCACAACCACCCCATCGCGATATTCATAAAACCGCCCTGGGAGCCACGGAAACTGTGAAATGGCAGTATTTTCCCGGCGTAATGGAGGCGATAAATGCTGCCAAAGAAAAAGGATATAAAATCGTGGCAGTGGAACAGGCCCACAACAGCACCCTGCTAAACGAACTAGACTACAGAGGAGAAAAACTTGCCCTGGTGTTTGGCAACGAGGTGAGCGGCGTAAGTGATGAAGTGATGAAAGTGGCCGACGCCTGTATAGAGATACCCCAATGGGGCAGTAAGCATTCTTTGAATATATCCGTCAGCCTGGGAGTAGTGCTGTGGGAAATGATGAGGGGAAGAAAGTCATGATGTCTTTACGCTGACCATTTTGAGCAGCGCGATTTTGATAGGGATATATGCCAATACCAGGACAGCGAAAAGAATAACCAAACCTATAACTCCGGGGTCTGAATTGACCAACAGCATATTAATACCTAACTGTATCAGTGCATAAATAACAGCTACCAGCAAATGCGGCCAACCCATTTCATTGCTCATGACCTGGTACATATGACGGCGGTGCGCTTCAAATATCCGTTCGCCCATACGCCACCGCTGGATGATAGTGAGGCCTGTTTCCACAAGATAAACGGAAAGAAAACCCAGGTATTTATAATCGTTGGTAACCACTATGCGCTGTACCAGCAGGAATAATACTATTACTGCAATAGAAACGCTCCCCACATCGCCTGCAAAACATTTGGCCTTTTTGCGTGCATTGAATAGCAGGAATACCAGCAATGCCACACCGATAAAAGCTTGTAGCTCGAGGTTGGCAAGGTCCGTCTCGGTAAGCATAAGCGGCAACAATACTGCCAATGTATAAAAACCTGTTATCCCGTTTATGCCGTCCATGAAATTGAAAGCGTTGATAACACCTACAATAAATATGAATGCCGGAATGACAAGCAATACCGGTAACGTAAAAGCGCCGGCTTCAAACAATATAAGGCAGGCTGCCAAAGCATGAACGCCAAAACGCAGCAAGCGCGGCAGTCCACGAATGTCGTCGATAAAACTGACGGCACCTGATGCCAGCACAGCCAAAGCGAACCAGGGATATTGAAATGAATTAAGCAAAAAATAAAGCAACACTACTACCGGGAAAATAATGCCCCCACCCCTGATAGTAGGCCTGAAATGGGAACTCCGCTCATTGGGCTTGTCGATGATGCGAAAACGCAATGCCAACCTGAAATAGACAAACATGCAGGCCAGCAGGATAATAGCCAGCAATAAATAATTTACGGAAAGAAGCGTGTCCGGCATCAGTTTTGACTAAAGGAAGAAATAGTGCGGGCTATACCCTGCCTGGCAGTAACCGGCAGCGCACCGATACCAAGAGCGGATTTGACCTTTGCATTGCTGACTACATAATTCTCTGTCAACTTTTGCAACCGTTCAGAATTAAGCGGGAGTTTGAAGAAGTCCCCTGCTTTGGCCAGGGTGGCAACCAGGCTCTTCGGAATATCCAGGATACGAGCCCTGGTGCCTGCGACATCTGAAATAATACTAAATAGTTCTTTGGTAGACAGCGGCTCGTCGTCGGACAGGTTGTAAACACCTTCCTGTACATCGCGGGTGAGCAATTGCTTGCAAATGAAACAAAAATTCTCAATACTCAGAAAAGAGCGGGAATTATCGAAGGCCCCCAGGGGGTATGGCAGCCCTTTGGTAGCAAATTTGTACAGCAGGTTGAGGTTTCCTTTATTGCCGGGGCCGTGCACCATGCAGGGCCTGAGTATGTAATACGTTTTACCGGCAACGCCCGGTGATAGTTGCGTGATATACACCTCAGCCTTCAGCTTAGACTTTCCATAGGCGGTTGCAGGTAACGGGGGAACGTCTTCTTTCAATATCCCTTCAACTTTGTCGGCTACGGCCTTTACGCTGCTTATGTATATAAACTTCATGGCGCTGCTTTGCTGGTAATAGTCATAAAGCAACTTTGTCAACTCAAAATTCACCTGGTAGTAGGCAGACTCATCAAGAGTATTCTTAGTGTCGTGCGCCAGTCCTGCCAGGTGTACGACGGCGTCTATGCCGTCAAGACTTTTCTGAGAAAGTTCAGTCCAAAGTATTTCGCCGGGCCTGCCGCTTTTTTTCCGGGTAAGGAAAGAAAATTCAACATCCGGCAAATTATCCTTCAGGTAAGTTACCAGGTTGGCGCCTATAAAACCGGTAGCACCGGAAATTAGTATTTTCATTTGTGTATCATTGGTTGTTCAACACAAATTCGAAGGGCTTGAACAGGTATTTGGTATATATTTTCAGAAAATTGGTACCCAGGTTATTTTCCTCGCAGGCACGTTTTATTTCTTTGTTCAACGTAAGGATGCTGTTGATGTTCCGGGTACTGACCCCTCCCATGCGCATACGTGTGGTCTTCATGGAAAGGTATTGGTAGTTTATCCGGTTGACATACAAATAACGGATCAGCAGTTCGTAATCGGCCGCTATTTTGTAATCGATCTTGTAATAGCCCAGTTCATTAAACAAATGGCGCTTGCAAAAGAAAGAAGGATGCGGCGGCATAAAGCCCCATGCAAATTTTGACGGCCGCCATTTGCCGGCGCTGTAATGGCGTAATATCCGGGTATTATCGTCGTTTACAAAAACGATGTCGGCAATGGTCGCGTCCAATCCGGGATCAGCCTTGAAGGCTGCTGCAACCTGGCTGATAGTGGTTGTGTCGTAAAAGAAATCATCCGCATTAAGAATACCGACTACATCACCCGTAGCTATTTTTATTCCTTTATTCATGGCATCATATATGCCCTTGTCTTTTTCTGAAATAAATTTCGCGATGCGGTCGCCAAATCCCTTTACAATATCTACGGTACCGTCTTTTGAGCCCCCGTCAATAATAATATACTCGACATCATCGTGGTCTTGCGCGAGTACACTTTCTATACACCCTTGTATGGTACGCGCGCAATTGTACACCACAGTTATTATGCTGATCTTCATTGCTCTTACTTTTCCAGGACAATATTCTCCATCACCAGCATGTCCATGTCGGTTCTCAGGAAACAGTTCAACGCCTCTTCGGGAGTATTTACTATGGGCTCGTTTTCGTTAAACGAAGTATTAAGCAATATCGGTGTGCCGGTTTTCTTTCTGAAAGTATCTATCAGGTTGTAGTACCTCGGGCTAACATCTTCCATAACGGTTTGCAGCCTGCCGGTGCCATCTACATGGGTAACTGCAGGTATCTCAGCGTGTTTCTCGGGCTTTATGGGTAATACTTTTTCCATAAAAGGAACATCTTCCACACGGGTAAAATATTCGGATACATACTCTTTCAGGATAGAAGGTGCGAATGGGCGGAAACTTTCCCTGCGTTTTATCTTGCTGTTGAGCAGGTCTTTTGCCCTGGGATTGCGGGGGTCGGCGATGATGCTGCGGGCGCCCAAGGCACGCGGACCAAACTCGGCGCGGCCGGAAAACCAACCAACAACACCCGGTTCCAGCAACTTTTCAGTTACCTTATCATAAAGCTGTTCATCGCTGAGCCTTGTATATTTTATACCTCTCTCCTGCAGGTAAGCCTCTATCTGCTCATTGCTGAAACGGCTGCCGGTATATGCGCTATAAATAGCTTCGGCACGTGGCTGGTCCAGCACATGATTGTACACATATAAAGCTGCTCCCATGGATATACCTGCATCATGCCCGGCAGAAGGAATGTATAATTTATCAAAAGGTGTTTGCGACAATACTTTACCGTTGGCCACGGAATTTTGCGCAACTCCACCCGCTATACACACATTTTTCAATCCAGTCTTTTTGTAGAGATGGTTCAGTATGTGCATAATCAGTTCTTCGCACACCCGCTGCACAGATGCGGCAATGTCTTTGTGGTGCTGCGTGAGTTCTTCTCCTTTTTGGCGGGCCGGGCCGAAAACCTGTTCTAGCTTGTTTGTGTACAACTGCGATACAGAAGGTATATTACCTTCATAGCCCAGCTTGATCTTTGTTGGTGACGTGAAAAATTTCTGGTCCCAACTGAATAAGCCGTCATCAGTAAACTTCAGCATTTTCTTTATTTCGTCCACATATTTTTGCTCACCATAAGGGGCGAGGCCCATTACTTTATATTCATCGCCATAATGCGGGAAACCCAGGTATTGTGTAAAAGCGGTATAAAACAGTCCGGCGGAAACAGGGAAATCAACAGAATCCAGCACCTCAATTTTATTGCCTTTCCCTACCGCTATCATAGTAGTGGTAAAATCGCCGGAACCATCTATGGAAAGTATAGCAGCTTCGTCGAATGGACTGGCAAAAAATGCTGATGCCAGGTGGCTCCTGTGGTGCTCTACCTGGTGTATCTTTGGCTTAATAAGCGCTGCATCTACACCAAAGGCTTTCTGGAATTCCTCTTCCAGCGAGGAAACACTTTTAGCATTTTTCAACCTATCGAGTATCATGCCGGCGTTTGCCAGTGGATTTTTGGCCAGGAATGCCATTTTGTTTGCCAGCTTTGCTTTAGGGTCCCTACCGATGGCGATGTAATCCAGTTGTTCTACAGTTATTCCCGCTTCTTCCAGGCAAAATTTGATAGCCCTGGCCGGGAACCCTGCCCAGTGTTTTATCCTGGTGAAACGCTCCTCTTCGGTTGCTGCTATTAATTTACCATCCACGAAAATTGCCGCGCTTGAGTCTGCATGGTATGCATTAATTCCTAAAATCGTCATCTGTGTATTTTGGTTTAAATACATTACGAGGCAAACATCTGCCCGTACTGTTTCTTAATATTGTCTATGTTGTATTGATTTTCAATATACGTTTTTGCTTTCAGCGTGGCTTCCCGGTATTCTTCCCCCGGTATCATTGCCAGCTTTTCCAGTAACAAAGCGAATGCACCGGTATCTTCCGGGGTTATATTGTAGCCTGCACCTGCGTTGTCCAACCCGTTCCATGGCGTTTTGTGACTGGTAATGACGGGACGACCGGCGGACAGCGCTTCGTAAATAGCGTGTCCGAAATTTTCACTCTTGCTGGGCAGCACAAAATAATGGTAGTCTTTTAGCGCCGCCTGTATCATATGGGGTAATATCTCGCCTTTATATTCTACATTGATATTGCGCGGAAGCTGATTGATAACCGTTTTGCATTCTTCCCAATACCGGGCGTCTTTTACCGGACCATAAATATGGTAGGTAATGACTGCCTTTACCTGTTGCAGTGACTGCAACACCAACAGAATATTTTTCATAGGGCTTATGAGAGAAACCGAAACCAGTTTCACCATACCCACCTGTTTTGCCACCGGTAGCAGATATGGCAATACGTTTGGCAGATTGGGGACTACCCATACCTTCTTATCCCTCCCAAACATTATATATATATACCCAGCTTCCTCATTTGCCGTGGCGTGATACTCACATTTGTTATGTAAACCACGAAACTTAAAAAAAGCCAGGAACAGTTTCTTTTTTGCAGTCTTTTGAGATAAAGCACCGGGGTGTAGCATTCCCCTTACCGATACTATCTTTCGCACGCGACCATTGTACATAAGCGGGTAAATGGTATATGGCAAAGAATACAAACCGTTTATGAAGATAACATCCGGTGACACCTGCTTTATAATAGCAGATATTGACTTAGGGGTTGAAGACTGCGAATTATAATAAACCTTGACACCATTCTCAAAATCAGTCCATATATCCGGGGTGACAGGTATGGTTGCTCCGTCCAACTCTTTGTTGGAGCAGAGTATGTACACTTCATCGCCGTCACCGGCAATGGAAGAAGCCGTATTCTTAATAGATTGAACCGGGCCGCCGGCCTTAAATGCCGGATAAAACCATGGGTAAGTGATAAGCAGCCGCATTATTTATTAATAACAAACCTGTGCAGCACCGGGAAAAATAAAAAATAGCCCAACATCAGAAATACTATATTGTTCCGTAATGCCCCCAGAAAAAATATACTATCGGACTCAAACGTACCAAATGTGAGAAAAGTGCCCACTAACACCGAGTAGGTAAACAGAATATTATACTTCTTTATAGTCAATATCTTCTGATAAATGAGACCAATGACGACGGATATCAGGGCAAGCGGGATTATCATAAAAAGAATACCAAAGTCTATGTATAAATCACAAAAATACCCCATAGATATGGATGTACCCTGCGAGGCGTTGGAGAAAGTTTTTCCCGTGTAATATGAAGTACGCTGTGAAGCGTCTTTGACTCCTTTATTCTCGTTGATAAACCGGGGCACAAGCAAAAAAACAAGTGTTTGAGCAATATCTTCACCACCTTTATGTTCAATAGTAGCAGGAACCCTTTTGTATACTTCTGAATATCGCTCCATGTATTGCAAACGTGAAAGGAATATTGTGGCCCCGTCTCTAAGCATAGACATGTCCGCTTCGGCAACCTTACTATACATATATTTCAACGCATCAACATTGCTCACTACTTTAACCTGCTGTGTGGATCCCTGGTTCAAAAAATCCCTATAGCCACCCTTTACATAAGACCAGAAAGAAAAGAAAACTACCAACAGCACCAATACCGGCACCATTTTGTACATGGTAGATTTTCTCAAATATGGATACGCTGTAAAGTAAATGATCATAACCATGATCAACAAAGTCTTAAACTCTGAAAAAAACGAGGCGAAACTTAGAATAAAATCAAAAATCAGCAGAGCCAGGATAAGCATCCTGTTCTTTTTGACAAATAGCAGGACAAATACCAACAGCCCTGTAAACAAGGTCTTTATAATACTAAACGACAAAACAAGTTGATATAATGAGGCACTTCCTACAGTAGCCGACAATATTATCGGTAATATAATAATGGACACAAAATAGCCGATAATTACGTTCTTAACGTTGACCTTTTGGGCAGCTTTTTTGAGCATCTCAAAATTGGCGGTCTCAATTTGCTTATGCGTCAGAAAACTGTTTAACACAAATGCCATAATCATTATATGTACAAATGTCATGGCAAACAAAAACTGGACATCCTTTGTATTAGAAAGCTCCTCAACGTTCATACTAAGAGAATCAGCATATAACAGACTACTGAATACCTGCAGCCAATGAAACATCATAAAGAACAGTAGAACCGGTGGTGTATAAGGTTTCCAGAGCATCCGAAGAACGACCATGAATGAAAAACCTCCTAAAATAACCAGGTAAAAATGTTGAGAAATCAATCCGTATAACATAAACAGAAGTAAAATCATACTGTCTATATTACCGAGATACCGCTGAACGTTATATCCTTTACTTACTGTCCCCAAAATTCCTTCTGTTGTATATATTATGTAATAATCCTGTAATTGAGCTTACAATATTCCTGAAAGAATAGATACCAAGTAATTTTTTGTTGACGGAAGATATCGTCGCCGTACTGTCATTATTGTCTAGGTATCTTATAAAATCAATAGCTCCATCTACTTCCCCAAACGATGTGATTATACCGTTGAGGGACGGTTGAATCAAATCGACCGCACAACCAACTTTGTTGTTGGTAATGACGGGCCGGTTGCACGCCATTGCCTCGTTTACGGCCAATCCCCAGGTCTCACTTTTCGATGACATTACAATAACGTTCCCCAGTCTGTAAACGACAGGCATTAACTGTTGATTCTGGAAATCGATAAAGATAATACGGTCGTCGTTTAACCCGGTTTTTAATTCGTTTTCAAGTGGGCCATTACCCACCAGGATAAAACGGAAATTATCACCCGGAAGCTTTTTTGCTATGTCTAAAATATAAGCAGGGTTTTTCACAGTGTCAAATTTGCCGGTATATAACACGACAAACATATCGTTGGTTATACCCAACCTGGCTCTCCAGTCCAGCGCTTCACGCTCCAACCTGCCGGATTCAGACCAAAATCGGTCATTGTCAATTGCATGGGGCACAAATACAAGCTGTTTTTCTTTTAAGCCGTGCGCCAGAAAATAGTTCTTATTGTTGGAGCCAACATAAAGCGCATAGTCTACAAAAGAATAAACATATCGCAGGAAAAGCCTTCGAAGTATCCGCTTAACGCCTGGCTGTTCATTCAGCAAGGTAGAATCTCCCCGGAATAAAACGGGTATCCTTCCTTTAAAATGTCTCATACATGCCAGGTGGCTCTTAAATGGCCAGCCAAATACCAGCACAGCTTCAGCGCCCCATGTCTTAATCTCTTCGTTTAGCGTAGGGTTGATAATGCCTTTATAGTGATGAGATCCCGGGGAGTCGGAAGTATTCTTTACGAAAGTATATTCATAACCGTCAAGTAGCGGTATATCCCAGCTTACCATCTTTCCAAAGCCGGGATCAAACTTTGTATTGGTATTAGCCTGCTCCCAAGTGTAAAATACCTTTATGTCAATCCCCGGCTGCTCTGCCAGCAATTTAAACCAAGGTGCATTGTACTGAATAGGATGAGTTGTTACTATCGCTAACTTCATTACTAAATGCTAACACCAATTACGTCAAACTTTTTTGAACTTCTCAGCCGGCCGGCTACCCATTCTATATCCCTGATGTATATAGTATTGGTGTCCCCGTAAGTATCTAATTGCGTCAATACCCTATCAAACGGCTCATATGTGTAAGGCAGAAAATTATGAGAAAGCAAAAAATCATGTATCTCATCATCAGATATGCCATAAGCCTTTCCGCTTCCGTTAATTTCAATAATAACCGCTTTCAATGTTGTATCCTGAAAAACCGTCTTTCCTCCCTGGAGTACGTTCCATTCATACCCTTCAACATCTATCTTTAGTATGACGGGCTTTCTGTCTGCAAAAATGTCATCAAGGCGTTTAACAAACACGGAGACTGTATTCTCATCGGTATCCTGGTTTTTCGCCACTCCGTTAATGGTATCCAGGTGATTAGTGAATTTTAGTACGGTCTCAACATCGCCTATTCCTAATTGCAGTGCTTTAATCTTTTCTTCAGCGCTATTCAGTTTAACATTTCGCACCAGATTTGAATAGGTACCGGGTACCGGCTCAACCGCAATAGAATCCGCTCCGCAATTTACAGATGCAAGAATACTGTACACGCCAATGTTAGCGCCAATGTCTCCAAACAAGTCGTTTTCCCTAAGCGCATGCAATACAAAACCCATTTCATTAAATTCCAGTAACCCGACATAGACATTGCCCGTAGCGCCATGCATGCCTTTGCTTACTACGAGCTTGCTTTGTTCGACCAGCGTATATATAATTGGATATGGCAGTATCCTCTGGCCAACCTGCCATTTGAAAAACCGGAGAATACACCGCAATTTATTTTTCGATGCAAGCGGATGAGCTGTAATACCCTTGATAACTTTTAAAACTTGCTTCATAATATACAATGTCTATTTAAATGTACTGGGTGTCTTCAGCTAATAAAATGATAAGTGTAAAATTTGCTCTTAAGATATTTTTGAAACCAGCGTAAAAACGGTAGGCCTGTTGCGATAACCGCTTTATTAAAAAAGCGGTTTTGTCTTCCGAATCCCTATACCAGGTATAAGCCCGGGACATTTTCCATCGAAGAGTTCCTGTGTTGTCCATATCATCATATATCCATCTCCTGATAGCATACCTTGTTTGTTGTGTTGTTTTGACAGCAACGCCAAAACGATATCCTGCTTCTTTTGTGATACGTTTTGCATTAACCGGTACTGAGCCATATGGATAAGCGACGGAAATGACCGGTTTCATTATTATAGACTCAAGAATAGACTTACTCAACGTCAATTGCCTGGCAACTTCGCGGCTATCCATACCCCTCAACACAATATGGTCATGAGCATGACTACCTACCTCCATTCCCACTTCTATGAGCTTTTTTACGTCATCCCCGTCCATCAAATCCATACGAGGTTTACCTTCTACAACATTCCAGTGATTAAATCCTCCCAATTGGGCTGTGGGAATATAAAACACCGCTTTCATATTTCTCTTCAGTAACTCGGGAATCGCAAAGTCCCAGAGTAACTTTGGGCAATCGTCAAATGTAATGATGATACTCTTCGCCCTCCTCTTCCCCTTATCTATATCTTCAAAAACCAATGTCCGGTAATTTTCCTGCTGCAAAAAATCCAATAACCTGGTAAATGAATTCCGGCTGATGTTCCATGGCCTTAAATCATCATGCGCAGGATCGTCACTAACATAATGTAGCATTACAATAGTGGGAAAATTTCGTCGCAGCAACATCAGAGGTACCTAATATGAATTTATAACCTATTTGTTATCGTAAAACGCGCTGAGTGATAAATGCTTCCATCGAGCGTATATTATTCTTATACGTATGAGCTTTAGCATATTCGACTCTTTTCAGCTGCGCCTCCCTGGCATTATACTTTGCCAGGTTATTAACCACTTCCGTAAAAAGGGCTGGCAGTTGATCATTATGCCTTTCAGCAGGCATTTCAACGAGGCCTGTATTGTGATAGGTAGTAATATTATTCGATACGATAACTTTTCCCGCGGCAAGGTATTCCAGTACTTTATGATAATTCGTCCCTTTGCTATGATCTTTTTCTACATCATAACAAATAAGAAAACAATCCATTTTTCTAAGGCCTGCAGCGAGGACAAAGGAATCAACGGCTCCGTGCAGGACTACATTTTCTATGTTGCTAAGTTGGCGCTTATATTGCCCTATGAGTGGGGATGTTTCTGCCGACAGATTCGCTCCCTTAAGGTCAAATGGCCCCCAAAAATTGAATACAATATCCCTGTGATGTTGAACTATATCTAAAAGGCAATGCCAATCAATATCAGTCCGTAAAAAATTTCCGGAAAGCCCAACTTGTACCTTATTGTTAGGGTGTGTTATTATACTGTCGTTAATAAAATGTTCGGCCACGCCATGATTAACGAACATTTTGGGCGTATCGCAATGATACATATCCAGTATTTCCTGAGTTACAGAAAATATTACATCACCCCTTTTTTCCTGTGTAGGATTTGTAGGGTTATCCACAGGCATAAAAATCTTAAAACAATGATCCGGGAAAGAATCCAGATGTATGGTATCCGAATAGTCAAATGACCACACTATATCTACAGGTTTACCAATTTTCTTAAATATATTCCGGATATGATACTTTAACAGCAACTTGTGGAAAAACGGAACGCGGTGTTTCAGTATATACGGGTAGAAGAGCTTGTGCTTAATTACATACAGCTTGTCTTCTCCAACAGGGTCTATCCTAACCTCACCGGGCCGAAGCGTACCGGTTTTATCAGGGCTGTTCATAAAATAGACGGTGTTTCCCATACGCGCCAGTTCCAGAGCGTAATGATGTTTGGAAATAAACATCTTACCCCAGTCCTGTTGCGAAACAATAACTATAGTTTTATTCCTGAACTCCAACTTACCGGTAAAAAGAACGGATACAACCTGCAATATACTGAATGCTGTCGTCTGTCAGTTCAGGATACATGGGCAATGAAAGTATTTCACTTTGCAGTTGCGTAGCAAAAGGGAAATCCGCGCCGGACAATCCGAGATATTTGTAGGCCGGCAAATTGGGCAAAGCCGCGGGATAATGAACCGCGGTTTCGATACCGTGTTGTTTTAAATGGGTTTGCAATTCATCTCTCCGTTGAGCTCGTATCATATATAAATGGAAAGTATGGCTGGAACCGGGACGCACAACAGGAAGAATAATTTCGTCAATATTATTCAAATACTTATTGTACAACGCAGCATTAGCTATTCTCTGCTTAGTCCATTTGAGAATATGAGGAAGCTTCGCAGACAATATTGCGGCCTGTAATCCATCCATGCGGCTATTGATGCCTTCTATTTGGTGATGATGTTTTTTCAACGCCCCGTGGTTTGCATACATCCTGCATTTTTCGGCAAGAGCATCATCATTTGTAATAATACAACCTGCATCTCCGTACGCGCCAAGGTTCTTTCCGGGATAGAAACTGAAACTACCCGCAATACCCATAGTACCGGCACGTCTTCCATTATATTCTGAAAAATGCGATTGAGCGCAATCTTCGATGACATGAATACCTTTTGCAGCACATACCTGCTGAATACCATCCATATCGCACATTTGCCCGTGCAGGTGCACAACAATAACAGCTTTGGTAGCTGATGTAATAGCTTTGGCAACAGCCTCTGCACTCATACTCAGGTACGCTTCATCGGGGTCCGTAAAGACAGGCTTCGCACCCGTTTGCGAAATAGTTTCCGAGCTGGATATCCAACTGTTAGCAGCGGTTATCACTTCATCTCCATGACCGATGCCGAGCATCTTCATGATGATATAGAGAGAATCTGTGCCGTTACCGCAACTGATAACATGCTTTACACCATAGAGGTTACCAAATTTCCTTTCAAATTCCTTTACATATTCACCCCCGATAAACGCAGTCTTTGATATAACGTCGTTAATCGCATTATCTATATCAATTTTTATATCCTGGTATTGTGCTTTTAAATCAACAAATGGTATTTGCATTGTGCTATTTGATTTTCCTGGCGGGATTGCCTGCATAGACTCCCGCTTCTGTAATATTTTTTGTTACTACTGCCCCTGCACCTATCACTACGTTGTCGCAAATCTCGACAGGGAGAATAGTGGCATTAGAGCCAATTGACACATTATTGCCTATGCGCGTAGATTTCCAAAGGTCCTTATTGCCGCGAGCCGGTCCGCCATTCTGAAACAGGTCGTTAATAAACATCACTCCGTGCCCAATAAAACAATCATTACCGATTGTTACCAGTTCGCAAACAAAAGCGTGAGATTGAACTTTCGTGTTATTACCAATCGTCACATCCTTTTGAATTTCCACAAATGGCCCTACGAAGCAATTGTTGCCTAATTTGCAGCCATAGATATTAACCGGTTCTACGATTTTTACATTCTCGCCAAACTCCGCATTTACAATTTTTGACTGGTACAATGTTGGTGTTCCCATGTTATTTGTTTGCTGACGAATATATTTTGTCAATTATTTCCACTGTTTTCAATCCTTCAAATGCACTGGTGGATATGGTTCCGTTATTGCTAAGCACGTCTATCAGGTTTTCGTAAACATGGTCGTGATTGGACATAGAACCCTGGTAGGTGCCATAGCTGTTAGCCTTATTCCCTTCGGGCAGGTTCTCTATCTTATATCCTTCAATATTTTGATACTCCATTTCGTTCAGGTATTGGCCCCCGATTTTCACAGTACCTTTTTCGCCAAATATTGTGAGTGAGCCTTCCATGTTCTTACCGTAGCTGTTGACGGTATAGTTGACTGTGCCAATCGCGCCGTTGTAAAATTCCAGGATTACCACACCTGTATCTTCAAATTCTATTATTCCCTTATGATCGTAGTTCTCCATAAAAGCTTTAGCCGATTTAACATCACCTATCAACCAATAGAGCAAATCAATAAAATGAGAGAACTGGGTGTAAAGAGTCCCCCCATCCATATCTTTGGTTCCCTTCCATGAATTCTCATAGTATTGAGGGTTGCGGTTCCAGAAACAACTTAGCTGTACGCTGTATATTTTTCCCAGTTTTCCTTCGTCAATGGCTGTTTTTACAGCAGCTACCGGAGGATTAAACCTGTTTTGCTTAATAGCAAATAACCTTCTGTTGTATCGCTCGGCAGTTTTGATCATCTCACCACAGTCGTGTACGTTGGTAGCTAATGGCTTTTCGCACAGGACATGAAAACCCGAACGGAGGGCCAATATGCTATGCTGTGCGTGCAACCCGTTGGGGGTACAAATCGATGCAACATCAATATCCCTTTCCGCACGTAACAATTCATTGATATCGTAATACGCACGGGCACCATATTGCTTCGCTATAGTGTCCGCTTTGTCTTTATCGATGTCACAAACAGCAACGAGTGTTGCCTGGTTGTTAATATGCTCCGCATGACGATTGGCAATTCTGCCACAACCGATCAAAGCAAAACGTAAATTACTTTTGTTCATAATCAAGTGTATTACCTGGCAATTGTTTTACCAGTGCAGTATTAGTTCTTTTTATTTGATACCATATTAAAGCAGCACACAATAATGTTAGCATTCCAAATAATGTAAACATTTCAGTATTTCTCCAGGGCCCCAATATCATATAGAACCGTTGCCAGGGAAATACAAGCTTATTTTCAACCGGTTCATATATCCCCGGGACATTTATCTTAAACCAAAACAGTGAAACAGTTAGATTAACAATAAATATCAGCGACAGGAAAATACTGTTGTTCACAATCTTCTCGTTGATATTTTGTAAAACTATATAACCTACAAATGGCAGCAAATAAATGAACTCTCGGGACTCGGTGCTTATCAGGAAAAAGAAATTGAAAAGCATTAAAAGAAATATGCTGTTGTCTTGTATCGAAATACGGTTGAGGTATTGCCGGGCACCAAAACAAAAAAGCAAAACAATGCTTCCAAAAAACATAAAATGGGAAATCAGGAAGCCGAAAGGATAAACAAGCGATTGGTAACTGATATTCTCAATAAAATGAAAAGATGTTCTTCCCTGGTTAAATTCATTGTTTGTAAATAAATGCAGAATGACCTTTAATAGCGCATATTGGCCTACAAACAATATTAACCTGTTCCAATATATATGTTGTAGAATATTATTTACATTTATCAATCTGAATAGCATATTAAATCCCTGAAAAAGGAACCAAGACACTGCTAACAAACTAAGCACTAACAATACTGCACCGGTAACACTATCCAATGAAATAACAGCCAGTCCATAATAAGAATAGAAATCGAATCGTTCAAAATTGAAAAAGTAATTGTAAGCGGTAATTACGGCAGGAAACAAGGCAAGGCAAAGAGCAATAATTCTCAAAGGCATGCTCAACGTAGCCGGCGTTTTATGTGCTTTTTTGAAAGAAAACAATATAGCAGCAGTAAGCCATATAACTAAAGGAAATGTAAACAGGCCGAATAAACTGACAAAAAAACCTAATTTCCAATTATCAGCCAGGTAGCAATACAACAATATAAATGACAGTAAAAGAGCTACGCTGTCATTCAATAATGGTTCATAAGGCGCGAATTTTAGTAAACCGAAATTGAAGAACAGTAGCAGGAAACCAATTGCGCTTTTAGACAAAGAGAACTTTAACTTTTTAGCAATCATAAAATACAGCAGCACTGAACCCGTTATACATCCTGCATTTATCAGCATGTAGGCTTTCACTATCAATGGATTGTCAATGTGCAGTCCGGATAACTCCAATACTCCCCGTGCAATAATTACAGGAAAAAACTTCTGATACCAATAGGGTTCTATCGTTCCGTCATACAAACTTTGAGGGAGGCCTCTCAGCATACGACCATAAACCCCACCGTCTATCCCTAACCCATTGCTATAATAAAATAACTTTTCGCCAAAGAGGTTGAAAAAATAAATACCAAAGAACAATACTAACAATGCGGGTAAAGCATATGCGTGTATTCTATTTTCGTTCTTACCGATATTAGTCATGATAGATAACTTCTGCCGGAAAGCTGATGAGTACGCCTTTGCCTTTTTTTTGATACACAAACATACTACCTGCAGCTACTGCAGAAGCTCCGGCTATCACAGCGGCTTTCATATGTTCTACCGACCCTGCTCCGCCACATACTATAAGTGGTACGTTTATTTTTTCTGAAATAGCGATTATCATATCTTCATCATAGCCATCCCATGTGCCGTCCCGATCTATACTATTGATCATAATCTCTCCTATGCCTGCCTTTTCCAGTGTTACAGCCCACTCAGACGGTTCATGACCGGTAGCCTTGGTGCCCGACGCACTATATGTTTTCTTTTTGCCAAACAAGTTTTTCTTAAAATCCACACATCCTACGACAGCCTGGGCACCATAAATGCCTGCAATCTCTTCTATCAACTTCAGGTTAATGTACAGTATAGAGTTCAACACTACTTTTTCGTAGCCACAATCAAAGACACGCTTTGCATCATCCAGGTTTTTTATTCCTCCGCCATATGCCATGGGCATAAAAGCTTCACCTGCAATTTCGCTTATCTTTTTATAATCAATGCCTCGCCCGTCTGTTGTTGCATTATAGTCAAGCAGCACTAACTCATCGGCTTCTTTTTCATTGAAAATCTTAACTGCGTTTATAGGGTCGCCTATGTAGGTTGCATTCTTAAACTTCACTGTTTTATACAAGCCTCCATTCTTCAGCAGCAGTACCGGCATTACTCTAATTCTTCTCACAATTAATTAATCTTGAATTTTGCTGAAGTTCTCCAACACTTTCATACCAAATTTGTGGCTTTTTTCAGGATGAAACTGTGCACCAAAAACATTATGCTTCCTGAAAGCACAGGCAAAATCGTAACCATACCGGGATGTTGCGGTTACTTCGCTTTTATCATCAAAAAGAAAATGATATGCATGAACAAAATAAAATCTGGGGTAGGCGGGTAGGCCTTCCCACAATTCACAGTTATTGCTCAAACTTATATCTGACCAACCCATATGTGGTATTGGCAGGTCGTTCAATTTTTCTTTATCAAAGCGCACCGTTACTGCGTCAATCCAGCCCAACCCATCCACGTCGCCTTCCTCGCTATGTTTAGTCATTAATTGCGCACCCAGGCAAATTCCCAATATCGGCTTACCCTTTTCAGTTACTTCACGGTTCAGCACATCTGTCAAACCCGATTCATGCAGATTTGCCATTCCTTTTTTAAAATGCCCCACACCGGGAAGCAATAATTTGGATGCATCCTTTATATCCTGCCTATTATCAGTAATTACGGCGTCAATGCCCAACCGCCTGAACATATTCCCTATGGAAGTTAGGTTTCCCAAACCGTAGTTAATTATGGCAATCATTTCTTTACCGGAAAAATTTTTCTGTAAATGTATTTTACCGGCGCTAACAAGGGATATCTTGTATCCACAGACATTTCGTAGTCGTATGCGTAGTGACTGACAGGTGGCTTATCCATTATCTCCTCAAATTCAGCACGGGTAAACCCAAGCTTCTTTAAAACGAATTCATAATCTTCCTTAAACACCTGCTCATCGTATATGGGTTTAGCAAGTTCCTGTAAAGCCACTTCTTTAGTTATCTGCTTGCTGAAAATCAGGTCACTCAGATGTGCCTTTCGCTTATCTACTTTAAACTTTCTTGGCAGAATATACCCCTGGTAAAAACGTGTCCAAACACTCTCGTAGTGTTTGCCTCCGTAGTCTCTCCACCCCAGTTCCCTTTGAATGGTTTCTTTCACCTTTGCCTTGTTATATTCCATATAATTCAAAACCGATATGGACGTAACGCCCTTAACTCCGACGTAATACCGTTTTACTTTAGCATTCATGAACGGAAAGGTCTTCAACGGAACGGTGCCATACTTTTTATGTATCGATTTGATATTAACATGGTCTGACTTGGGGTGAATCCAGCTTTTAGGCAGCGTATTTTCTGTTTGAATGTTTGTACCGCTAAGGATATATTTTATGTCCTTCTCACCTGCGAGCCTGTACAAGGTGGCAAAGATAGCATGGTCGGTAATTGCCTCGATATCAATAACAGATGCCTTTAAATAGGCTATCTGCAAATCCCTGAATTCTTCCCAGTTAATTACGAAAGTATGCAGGTCAATCCCTAGTTTTTGAACTATGTTTTCAATATTCTTTACCGCCAACTCACTATTCCAGCCATTGTCGAAATGCACTGCCAGCGGGCGAAGGCCATGTTGTTTTGCGATGTAGGCCACATAGGTACTATCTACTCCACCGCTAAGACCCATAATACAATCGTAGGGTTTATTTTTCCCCTCCTGTTTTATTTTTTCAACTATCCCTGCCAACATTCCGGCGCCTTCCTTACCTGTATGTACCCCTGCAGCGTAGGCCTTCTGGAATTCATAATAATAGTTGCAAATACCCTTTTCATCGAAAGTGATATCGGGATCAGCTATATTGTCCATTACCGAAACAGCACATTGTCTATACATAGTATCTTTTTCGATTCTATTTTTTATTCATAAATTTCATACTCTCCAGGTACTCATTCCAGTCACCTATATCCAACCAGGACTTTTCACTCACCGGCCATACGCCTACTCTACCGCCCCTGTTCATTATCTTTTCTATCAGGTCCGTTATATGATAGAATTCATTTTCAGGAATCTCCTTAATAAGATGTGGTTCAAGGATATAAACACCCGAATTTATCTGGTACACCAGTTCCGGTTTTTCTTTAATCTCCTGCAGCAGCCCATCTTCGGCAGTCTGCAGCGTGCCATATGGTATGCTATATTTCTTTATCGCGGCTACTATGGTCAGCTCATTGTTATTATTATTGTGATAATCCAGAACTTCGTTATAATCCTGGTCTATTAGTATATCGCAGTTTGATACAAAGAATGTCCTGTTGATCTTATCACGCAACATGTACATACTGCCCGCAGTACCCAGGGCTTTCTCTTCTTCAAAATATTCAATATTGTAAGGCTTACCAGGTATATCATCAAAAAAACGCCGTATGGCTTCACCTTTGTAATTGATGGATAACAGGAAATCTTTTGCGCCATGTTTATGAAACCTATCTATTATCAATTCTATAATAGGCTTTTCTCCCAATGGTATAAGAGGTTTTGGAATAATATTCGTGATAGGCTTCAGCCGTGTGCCTTTACCACCGGCCATGATAATAACCGGCACACCTTCAAGGCCCTGTTTTACAAAATGTTTACCGGCTTCTTGTATATCTTCCCAAAAAATTATTTCTACAACACGTCCGTCATCGTCTAATACCGGCATAAACTCAGTCCTGTGAAATATCATCCTGGCTTCGAGTTGTTGCCTTGAGTCTGATACATGCGCCACTTCTACCTTCTTCCTGAGTATATTTTTAACCGGAGTATCAAAAGGATGGTTTGCGATAATCGCTCTCTGTATATCACCAATGCTCAACAAACTAAAAAACAGGTTATCTTTTAGTACCAGCAAAAGTTTTCTGTCTATAGCATCCATTTTACTCAATGCCTCGAGGAGTGTTGTATCCGGCGTTATAGACATGTGTTCGGCTTTATTTAGGTTCCCGTCCATTGTAATATTCAGATGACAATATTGAATATAGCTTATAATCCCTGTATGCCCCTTTTTGATAAATGTATTGCCTCATCACCCCTTCCTCTGCCATTCCAATCTTTTCCATTACTTTTTGAGACGCAATGTTTAATAACTCAGCTTTAGCTTGTATACGATTGAGTCGCATTATTTCAAAACCGTATCTCAGTACAGCGCCATTAGCCTCTGTCATATATCCTTTGCCTTCATAGTCCGGAGACATCAGGTAGGCTATCTCACCTCTATTATGCTCTGCCGTATAATCTACAAAGCCCGTTATGCCAATTATCGTTTGTGTTTCTTTCAATTCAATGCCCCATTGCACCGGGTCTCCTGATTCGTACCTGGTCAATAAAAAATCTACAAACGCCGCTGTCCTCCCTATACTTTCATGAGGTTCCCACGACAAAAATTCTTTACCAACGGGATTTGATGTAAAGGAGTAAATATGGGACACATCTGCTTTTGTTATTTTACGCAACAGCAACCGCCCGGTATCTACTTCGCCTATATTCCTGAAATCAAATGCCATTAAGTATTTTTCTTGACACATCAAATCCCTCGTTGAACAATAAATCAAGGCAACTTATACCCGCCTTAAAATTACCAGGATTCCCACCCGTATTCAATTGTGTATATTCAGGATGTTTAAATTGCTGATAAACCAACCGGATATTGTTCCTCTCAAAATCAGCTTCGTCCTGGTATGCTTTAGCTCCTTGCCCGCTCAGGTAAATATTGCCTTTTACAGCCTTTACCAATTCTATAACCAGGTCACCCTTCCTGGCTGCTTTGTCGTATTCCAACTCATGCTGGTAAACCAATGCCGTCTTAATATCAAATAACCGCCACACTATTTCCGTAACGTCTTTCAACACTTCTCCCAGCGTATTGTATTCGTTGGTAAAAATAGGCTCAACATAGCCCATCACTTCGTTATAATAAGGATGTTTTGCGTAGTTTGCCTGCAAAAATTTGCGGTGTTCATTCTGCCATTTAACAACAGGCAGCAGTTCTATGTCTTTAAGAGAAATGTCCTTATACCCTTTCTTTTTAATACCTATATTCAGATATTTCTCCTGGCCATCTCTTGTAAGAAAGATATTGCGATGCTGGTAAGAACTGTCAGTCAACTGCACATCATTCATCAATATAAATGTATCGGAGTGTATCACTTTGTGCAACCACCCCAACCAGGGAAAATAACTGGGTTGGTGAATAGAAACCGTCATATTATTTCTTTGATCACCATGAAACTTTCGGCTGCTGCACAACCCGCCTGTCCTCCGCGGTACACCGCCAATGCGCGTATGCTATCAAGACTCCTAGGGAACGGATGTGGCAGTACTTCGCTCTCGAATATTTTCATGACATCCAGCTTCTGTTCCAGGTGGCCAGTAATATTAACAAACAGATTGGGTGTAAACGGTTGTACCACATTCGCCGGTACAAAATCTGTTTCACTTGGTGTTTCCATCAATATCACTCTTTTTATAAAAGGATTCCTGAACACCTTGGTACATGCCAACGCAGCCTCAAAAGTTGCCTGGTGCTCCTTATGTATATCCCACGGGTAAGGCAAAAAAATTGTATCCGGCTGAAATTCCCTTACAGCCTTATTTATCGCATTTACAATATCTATCTTAGGAATTCCTTCAAGAGAACCTGCATCAAATGGCAGTTGATATGTTTTGCTGAAACCGTAGGCTTGTTTTACCCGCTCTATTTCTCCTACTCTTTTCTGCGTATATTCTTTTGAAAAAATAGCGCTATCGTCCGTATTGGTAACAATTACCCACGCGAGTTCCCTGCCCATTGCTCCCAGCCTTAATAATGTACCCCCACAACCCAATGTTTCGTCGTCAGGGTGTACCGCTATTACCATTATCTTCTCCCAACTATTCATCTGCAAATATTTTATAAAACTTTTCTACCGCGTTTTCCTTTACAAATACGTTTGGCGTATTAACTGAATTATTGGCGCAACCGTTTTTATATTCATCGTAATTATCCAGTACGTCCAACAGCTTTTCACCTACATCTTCTATTTCGTATACCTCCTGCATGATTACACCATTGCCACGTAATTTTCCGTAAGGCAACCAAGCCCCGGCTATCACAACATTACCTGCACATAAAGTCTCGCACAACGACCAGCTAAAGGCATCCATTTTTGACAGGCGTATCAGCACTTCAGATGCCAGTCTTAATTCCAACATCTCTTCATTTGTAAGAAATTGCCGTAGTATGATATATTGACAACCTACCTGCTTGTATGCAGCTTCTACCTCGTTATAATACTGTTCATTATGGGCCCCATAAGTCATTGGCAACACGAAGCAAATTCTGTCGTATAACTCATCTTTAAAGGGCAAAAGCGCCGTTGCTATTGAAATATGATTGTCTAATGCATGTGCGGAATGGCCGACAACAACTATCCGTTTATGCGACGCAATATTGTGCCGATGTTTGAACCGGGCAATATGCTGCTCCCTGCGGGGCGCTTCTGCAGCAAATATCTGCAGATGGCCTTTATCACTCACCGGCAAAACAGCATGTGTGATATGTTCATACTCCCTTCCAAACTTAGAGAGAAAGACGTCCTGCATTTCTTTATGGTGTACAGTTATGGCTGAGGCAATCCGGATCAACTTACTTTGGGTCAAAATATTAAAATCCTGATTGTTTTGAAATAGATCGCTTCCCCAAAAAGTCACGCATATCTTCTTTGCGGATGCTATTGCATCAAACAGATCGAACAGTTCCGGTGTGATAAACTGTACACTTATCACATCATATTTCTTTATTTCCGGTAACATCCGGCGCTGTAGCACGGCCAGTCGTATAGCAGACTTTATATTACCCGCACTTAAAATTTTCTTTATAAAATAACCGGAAAAGACACTCCGCAGAATAAACGATTTCGGGTAATCTTTTATGGCGAGTGAAATATCCAGCACATTATTAAATCCTGAAAAAGCAGGCTTTCGTACTTTATCTATACCGCGGAGTTCCAGCAGGTCCACATGTGCATCGTATTGGCGTCGGAGCCCATCAAAAAGCGGCACCATAAAATCTGACGCCTCTCTGCCTATTACAAGCACTTTCATTTACTTTACCCGGATGAATTAGTGTGACCTGATTTTTTACTTCCTCTTCAGCAACCCGAAATAGTTGCTCTTGTAAAAAGACGGATTCAGGTCTATTTCATTTATCTCGGTTATATATTTTGCGAGACCGTCCACTTTATCCTGTCCTGTTTTATCGGCAAATAGCTTATTGGCCAGGTAATTTCTGAATATCGGCTCCTGCACATAATGCCTGACAATGCTTGCTACCTCTACCATTCCGGCATCAGACACCAATTGCCTTGCATCGTTTACATCATACCAGCGCAAATGACCGTGTTTGTCCTCCAGGCCATATACACGTCCCTCATATTCACCGCATTTCTCCAATGGTAGATTCAACACTACGTAGTCGCCATATTTGCCGGCATCTTCCAATAGTCCTCTATCATCCTCTACATGTTCCAGTATATCAGACAGTATCACCAGGTCCACAGAGTCTGGCTTGTTCTCCTGGGCAAGAAAAGCATCAAAAGTACCCGCGAAGAAATTCATATCGGGAAATTGCTTCCGGGCGTATTCAATGTTTTGCGAAGAGACATCTACTCCCCACCTGTTGTGCATGGGCGCTACTGCTTTATACCTGTTCAGCAATATGCCCACGGCACATCCTATTTCACAAATGCTTTGGATATCAAGTTGAGCGGTCAACTCGCACAGGTATTTATTCTTCCAGAAGTCTACTTCGTCCAGGTACTGCTTTTCAAATACACTACCTTTCTGGCGTAGCTCCTTGTAATCGCTGTGTTCATTGTAATAGTCTGCGAAGCTTACATTAGTCGTATTCATATAAATTTCTTTTTCTCCAGCATTGAATCATTTCAGGCCCCAATCCCCAGTTTCCTTGCCGGCACACCGATGTATGTGCCTTGTTCTAAACAACTTTTCACTACCACTGCACCAGCGCCTACGATTATATTGTCGGCTATACTCAATCTGTGATGCACTATAGAACCACAGCCCAAAAAGTTATTATTTCCAATAGTGCAGTCGCCATTTACGGTTACACTGGTTGAGATATGGTTATCATCACCAATGACTACGTCGTGCTCTATAATTGCTCCTGTGTTGATGATATTATTTTCGCCGATACGCGCCCTTGTATTTACTATACCACGGTGAAACACTACTGTGCCTTCTCCCAATACGGCATGTTTCGATACCCATGCCGTAGATGCAATAAGTACAGGTAATACGCCGCCATGTTGTTTTACCAGGTTAAATGTTCGTCTGCGTGCGGTTCCACTTCCTATTTGCCCTACGCCAACAACAAACTGTGCGCCCTGTTTCACCCAATAAGGAATATCTGTATCTGTGCCTACAACCTGGTATCCCAATACTTTTTCTCCCACAGGAATAGCCGCATCAAGTATGCCTGCAATCCTGTAATTGCCAAGACTTTCAATAACACTGACTACAGACACGCCGTGCCCCCCACCACCTATCAATATCAAATCAATCATCCTGTTGTTATTGGTCTTTAGTCTTTTGCTGCAAGTAGGTCAACAACTTAAACTTTCGCATAGCTGCAGAAAAGTTTAACCGCAACAAATTTTTCGCTATGATTTTTTTTGAAGCAGCTACCCGTTCGCCTATCACCTTCTTTTTTAGTTCTTCTATATTTTCAAGTTTGCTGCTTGCGAATGCTTCTGACAATGCATCAATTGCCAATTTTTCATACGCTACTTCGTCAAAGTCGCGCTCTTGCCCGGGGTGTGTGCGGTCCCAACCCAAAAACCCGGGTATGATTACCAGCGGTGTATGTTGAGATATCTTCAACCAGAATTCAAAATCGCCAATATAGCGTTTGCCGCTAAAGCCGCCTACCCGGTTAAATACATCCCGCCGCATAATGGCGGAGCCGGGAGAATTGCTGAACAAATCCTGGTGTTTGGAAAACGTTTCAAACGGCTTCTGAATAACAAACGGATAGGGATCAGGGAAATACGGTAGATGTGGTTTAATCAGCCCCAGGCCGGCCCCGGGATATTTGAGCATACTGCGCAACATCACGTCCAGGCAATGAGGATACATCACGTCATCAGAATCCCAATACTTAATATAAGTACCTGTGGCATAAGATGCTGCTTTGTTGCGATTATTATAATCACCCAGGTTTTGTTCATTCACATATACCTTTACCCGAGGGTCTGCCTGCTCGTATGTGCGTGCGATACCTACCGTACCATCCTTTGAACAATCATCAACTACAATCAGTTCAAAATCTTTAAATGTAGATGCGAGAACACTTTCAATAGCCTCACCGATAAACTTTTCACGGTTGTACGATGTCATCAACACGCTAACTATGGGATGTCCTGTCATTCTATACTACGTTGTAATACTTTTTATACCAGTCTACAAAATGTTTCAGGCCTTCCTTTATATCTACCTGTGGGCTAAAGCCAATGCTTGCAGTAAGATCTTCAATATCAGCAAATGTCTCGTACATGTCGCCCGCTTGCATAGGTTTATACTCCAGTATGGCCTTTTTTCCCAGAAGGTTTTCCAGCACCTGAACAAACTCCATTAGCTGTACAGGTTTGTTATGACCAATGTTGTATAACTTGTATGGCGCGAAACTATCTGAGGTATCTAATGTTTGTCCGGCTTTATGCGGCGAAGCTACCGGGGGTTTATCGATTAGCGCCACTATGGCCTTTACTATGTCATCTATGTATGTAAAATCCCGGCTCAACTGTCCGTGATTAAATAATTGTATGGGCTTATTGTGTATGATCTTATCGGTAAAAAGAAAGTAAGCCATGTCGGGTCTTCCCCAAGGTCCATAAACGGTGAAAAAACGTAACCCGGTACAAGGTATGCCATATAAAGAAGCATAGCTGTGCGCCATGGCCTCATTTGCCTTTTTTGTTGCGGCGTATAATGATATGGGATGGTCAGTATGATCATTTACCGAAAACGGCACTTTATTATTTGCGCCATATACAGAGCTGGATGATGCGAATACAAGGTGCTTTACAGGATTATTACGGCATGCCTCCAGTATATTCATAAACCCGCTCACATTACTCTCTATATATCTATAGGGGTTGACGAGGCTGTACCTGACGCCTGCCTGTGCCGCAAGATTAACAACAACGTCAATATTGTTTTCATTAAAGATAGCATCCAATTTGTTTTTATCGCTGATGTCTATCTGATAAAAACGGAAATTATCATACTGCTCCAGTTCTTTAAGTCTTGCTCGTTTTAGACCTACATCATAGTAATCATTCAGGGAATCCAGCCCTATGACATTCATGCCCGCTTCGCATAATCTGCGACTGGTATGATAACCGATAAAACCGGCGGCGCCTGTAATAAGTATTTCTTTTGCTAACAAAGTGCTATCATGCTTTTTTGGGTATAGGCGGACGACCACAAATTTCCTGGTGTTGCTTATCAAAAAAATCATCCCCTCTTTCTATTGCAGCTCTTACTGCCAGTATTGCTTTCTCCCGGCCACGTTTAAGCTCCATATTGTATTTCCACCATTTAATTTTCCCGGTCATGGTTATACCTTCAGCCTTCCTTAATAAGTTCACCAGCCTCAGGTAGTCAATAATACGAGTCTTAGGAATATCGTAAACAATGCCAAAGAACTTATACATGTGATACATCACGGTGTAGTTCCTTTTAAAGGAAAACTCAGCATCCTCGAGGTGATAATGATATACTCTTGCCGCCGGGCAATATGCTATTGTGTATCCGGCTAAAATAGCATCCTTGGCCCATAACGCATCTTCAGCATAGGTTGTGTACTGAAACGGTATCTTCACCAATATATCCCTACGATACATCGCAGTAACATCGTCCCAACCGCAAACGCTCTTCTTCTCGAATGGACTTAGAGCGTTAAATTGTTCTTTTGTGAATTTATACTTCGTAACCTTGGGTTCAGAAACGGGACGAAACCATTCTGCGGGATTTTTGTCTTTATCGTGTGAAACAACCTGCTGCCCACAAACCCCAACGATATCTGAATCGCCCGCAAACACAGTCATCATTTTTTCGATCCAGGATTCATCATAGGGCATTGCGTCTCCCACAGTCAGCAAAACAAACTCCCCGGTGGCGTTTCTCACGCCTAAATTTCTTGTTTCGCCATGATTGAACTGTTCCCCCGGTATTTCAATTATCCTAACAATTCGGTACTCACGTAGTATGTCCAGTGTTCCATCTGTTGAACCAGAGTCCACGACAATTATTTCCTTTACAGGTACAGTTTGGGAGAGTATACCATTGATGCAGGCCCTGATCTTTGTGGCTTCGTTCTTTACAGGGATAACGACTGAAATTTCCGGGTAAATATCTTTTTGCATAGCTATGTGCATCGTCCAAAGAGTATCAAATGAGTTTTTTCCACGCGGGTGGCATGTTCTTCTCAACTTCGATATACTTGAATTTTTCTCCCTGCCTGGGTCCTTTTGCCTTAGCCTCGGCCACCATTCGCCCAATGCCGTCTTGCAGTGAAACATTGTGTATCATATGGCCGAAATATTTATGCACTTTGTCGTGATTAGAATATGCATGTACCACTTCGTTCCTGGCTTCCAGCATCTCAACCTGTTCAGAAACTCCAAATGCATCGCATACAAGTGTCGCAAGCTCTTTAACAGTATAAGGTGTATCAGCGCCAATATTAAAAACCTCGTTGTATGCTTCAGGCATCTCGATACTTTTAGCGATGATCGGCGCCACATCGTCAATATGGCTAAAGGCTCGTGTCTGCATTCCATCACCAAATATCGTTAGTTTTTTACCCTGCATAATCTGGTTCATAAATATACCCACCACGTTCCTGTAGGGATCCCCAATGTTTTGCCTTTCTCCATACACATTATGCGGTCTGAATATTATATAATCCATACCAAACATTTCATGGGCCGACTTCAGGTCTTGCTCAACGGCCAGTTTAGCAATACCATAAGGGTCTTCCGGCATAGGTGTCATATCTTCCTTCATAGGCAATTGGTTTTTGCCATACACGGCGATTGAAGATGTGAATACAAAGCACCTGACGGTACCAGCATTGATTGAAGCGTTAATAAGATTAATGCTACCTATGAGGTTGTTATTATAGTTGAACCGCCTGATAAAATGACTCAGCCCTTCTGCAGCATAGGCGGCCAGGTGAAATACGTATTCAAATTTATGTTGCGCGAAAAGGTTATTGACCAGTTCCACATCATTAATAGACCCTTTTACAAAATCGGCCTTAGGGTTGACGTTATCTTCAAAACCGCCCGACAAGTCATCCATGGCAACAACGTCGTGGCCCTGGCCAATAACATGATCGCACACATGAGAGCCTATAAAACCGGCTGCCCCGGTTACTAATACTTTTGCCATTACTATTTGTTTATATTGTTATTCCACTTTATTTTGGTCATGGTCGTTTCCGGAGAAATAGCTATTGCATGCACCCTATTCCTGATCACAGCGAACAGTGATTGAAGCTTATATACCTTCAACCTGAATGCATTCATGTAAAACCGGAACTTCTTTATTTCAGAATCGTTGAATATGTTGTACCGTTTTGCCATATTCAGCAAGTTCTCCGCCTCCTTATACAATCTACTGTTTATGGAGCTCATTATAATATCTAAGCCCATTACCCTTAAGCCGGATTTATACTTATCCTGTAACCCTTTTTTATGGATTTCGTCACACGCATAGGTGAATACGCTGATCCTGCTTTTCATTTTCGGGGCAGAATGAAATCCCCCCCTTGACAGGCTATTGTCAGATACCCTGAGGTATACGTCGGGCTTAAAGTCTAATTTCTTTTTGTAAACAACAGGGTGAAGCAGGCTTCTAATATGTAACTCGATGTCTTGCCACAATTTTAAATGCTCATTCCACATCCCGATGTCAATAAATGATTTCTTCTTCCATAACGGCCCTGTACCCTGGCATACAGGGTCGCCAACTAATATTCGTTGCAGGTCGTCTTCATCCTTGTCTACATTCCACAGAATATTCAAATCGTCAGGATGTTTTTCAAACATCAGCATAGGGAATATTATAAAATCACAGCCAGGGTTTTCCTCCATGGCGGATAACCGCTGCTGTAAGCAATAAGGGGCCAACAGGTCATCAGTATCCAGGAAGAGCAGATACTCACCCGTGCTTTTTTCAACGGCTATATTCCTGCAGGTACAGGCGCCTTTAGGCTCCCTGTCCCGCTTGTAAATCTTAACACGGCTGTCTTGCGCAGCGAACGACTCAAGCACTTCCCAACTATTGTCAGTGCTGCCGTCGTCCACAATTACCCATTCCCAGTTGCCATATGTCTGGCTAAAAATAGACCGTGCGGTTTCTTCTACCACGTCAGCACGGTTGAAGGATGGGGTAATTATGGATATCCGGGGATTATTCATTAAACAGTTTAACGATATCGCCTTTACTCGGAACGAAAATAAATCACATTGTATCCTGTGATATGATCATTCGCAAAAAGCTTCTATTTTACTCTTTCCACTTTCCAGTTCAATACCGGGTGTATCTGTCCCGGCGGTTTTGCTGCAATTAGCATACCCATCTCATTGTATATCAATTCTTCGATATTGAATGCAACAAGCGCCGATTGAACAATGGATTTCGCACTCGGTATCTCAATATCAACACTGATATAATATCTTGAAAGATTCAGCATTTTGGCCGGGATAGTCAGAACTGAAACATATTGTCCTTTTTCCCTAACCCTGCTATCGTTGTAATAATTGAAATCGCTCGTACTGAAAATATGCTCGCCATCAAAACCCATTAAACTGTTGGTCACACGAAGGTCTTTTACATCTTCCAGCACCTCGTAAGAAATCTCAATATGTATTTCATCACTTGAAGTAAGTGCTTTCTCCGTATCACCGGAAGCATTTAATATCCTTATGGAATTGAGCCTTACAGTGTTGTCACCCGGACGTTCATCCCTGCTCCATCGTACATACCGGTCCACATCTGAGTCTGACGACAGATATCGTTCTATTGCAGTGGGAGTATCCTCGAGCGCCTCTACCCTGCCGTGTTTCATTACCAGGGTTTTATGACACAGGTTTTTAATAGCTCCCATGTTGTGGCTTACAAACAAGACGGTCCTGCCATCATTCTGGCTCACATCCTTCATACGTCCCAGGCATTTTTTCTGAAATTCGGCATCGCCCACCGCTAATACTTCATCCACAATAAGTATCTCGGGTTCGAGAAACGCCGCAACTGCAAAAGCCAACCTGACATACATTCCGGAACTGTATCTTTTTACAGGTGTGTCTACGTACCGCGCAACACCTGAAAAATCTACTATTTCATCAAACTTGCTCCTTATTTCTGACTTGGTCATGCCCAATATGGCCCCATTCAGGAAAATGTTCTCCCGCCCGGTCAATTCAGGGTGAAAACCCGTGCCTACCTCAAGTAAGCTGGCGATACGCCCCCTGGCTTTTATAATACCTGTTGTTGGGGCCGTAACCCTCGATAATAATTTCAGCAACGTAGATTTCCCCGCACCGTTCTTACCTATTATGCCCAGCACCTGTCCTTCTGTTACGTCAAACGATACATCCTTCAACGCCCATACATAGTCACCACCCTTAGCATCTCTCTTATTCTCTTCGCCAAGCTTCAGGTACGGGTCTTCTTTGCCCCGGATACGATGAAACCACCGGTTCAGATCGTGTGAAATAGTGCCGGTACCAACCTCGCCCAGCCGGTACATTTTCGAAACATTATCAACGCTTATTGCTATATCAGCCATTTCCCTGTTTATACGGTATCCATGAATGTTTTTTCGACCCTATTGAATACCAGTATACCGGCAATCAAAAACACGAATGTCATAATAACGCTATAAATAAAAAACCCACTATAAAACTGGCCACTACCTAAAAACCCGAACCGGAAAGTCTCAAGTATTGCGGTAAACGGATGGTAGCCAATAAGGTCGCGAGCATTACCTGTAGCAGCCGACAAAGGGTATGCCACGGTAGTTGTAAACTGTAATAGCTGTATACCAAATGTTAGAAGATATTTCAGGTCGCGGTACTTCGACGTCAAAGAAGATATAAGTATCCCAAGTCCCAATCCCTGCAGCCCCATTAATACAATCAACACAGGAAACAGCAATGCAGCCCATGTTACCTGCACATTACTGTCGGTAAAAAAATAATAGTATGCCCATACACAAAAAAATAAGGCCAGTTGAATGCCCAGTCTTATCATGCTCGAAAGCACAATTGAAACAGGTATGACGATTCGTGGAAAGTACACCTTACCAAAAATACTCGCATTGGTAATAAATGTATCCGATGTCTTCAGTAATACCTCGGAAAAATACATCCAACAGGTAATACCTGCCATCTGGAATAATATTGGCGGGGCGCCCTCTGTAGAAATATTGGCTACACGATTGAACAACAGGACGTACACTGCTGTCGTCAATATGGGTTGAATGGCAAACCATAATGGCCCCAGTACAGTTTGCTTATAGAATGCAACAAAATCCCTCTTCACCAACAGCATCACCAGGTCGCGATATCGCCATATTTCTTTCAGGTTGATATCGAGCAGGCTTTGCTTCGGCTCAATGACAAGACTCCAGTCGTTACTTTGTTTGCTCATGAAATTTTAATGCTGGCTTATATTACTGCTGCAAATTTTTCGGTGTACACTTTTTGCACGCCGTCACGTAGGCTGATTTTGGGTTGCCAGCCCAGATTATTGATTTTAGTATTGTCCATCAACTTCCGGGGTGTTCCGTCGGGTTTAGTAGTGTCCCATTTTATTTCACCATCGTAACCAGTTATTTCCTTGATTAATATCGCAAGTTCTTTTATACTGATCTCGGAACCTGAACCTACGTTTATGTGACCTGGGTCATTGTAGCTTTCCATTAAAAACATACAGGCCTCAGCCAGGTCGTCCACATGCAGGAACTCACGTAGAGGAGCACCTGTCCCCCACACTTCTACAACAGGTGCGTTATTTTCCTTCGCTTCATGAAATTTCCTCAACATCGCCGGAAGCACATGCGAATTGTACAGGTCATAATTATCGTTAGGGCCATACAGGTTAGTCGGCATGGCAGAAATAAAATTGCAACCATACTGAGCGCGATAGGCGTCGCACATCTTAATGCCTGCTATTTTGGCTATGGCGTATGGCTCATTGGTAGGTTCCAGCAAACCGGTCAATAATGCATCTTCCCGCATGGGTTGTGGAGCCAACTTCGGATAAATACAAGAAGACCCCAGGAACAACAACTTTTTCACGTTTTGGCGATAGGCCTGATGAATCACATTGTTCTGTATCATCAGGTTATCATAGAGAAATTCAGCCTTATAGGTATTGTTTGCTAAAATTCCACCTACTTTGGCAGCAGCGAGAAAAACATAATCCGGCTTTTCCTTCTCAAAAAAATCTGCCACCGCGCCCTGGTTCCGCAGGTCTAATTCCGCAGAAGTTTTATATATGAGATTAGAATAACCGGATTCCTCCAATTGCCTCTTTATAGCACTGCCTACCATGCCTCTATGGCCTGCTATATATATTTTGTCCTCTCGTTTCATTGGATATTAATCGTGCTGCTGGATAAATACATATCCGGCGTCTTTTAAGAGTTTTTCCTTTGTAAAAGTCTCAACATCTGCAGTCACCATTTCTTTTACCAATTCAGGCAATGTGCACTTCGGTATCCATCCCAATTTTTCTTTGGCCTTTGTCGCATCTCCTATCAGCAAGTCTACTTCTGTAGGCCTGAAATATTTCGGGTCCACGCAAACTACTTCCTGGCCTACTGTCATATTGCTCCCCTCTGTGCAGGAGGTAATTACGCCCTTCTCGCCAATACCCTCACCACTAAATGTTATTTCAGCACCCACTTCAGCAAACGCCATCCTGATAAAATCGCGAACAGATGTAGTTACCCCAGTGGCTATCACAAAATCTTCTGGTTGTTCCTGCTGCAACATCAGCCACATCGCCTCAACATAGTCCCTGGCATGACCCCAGTCGCGTTTTGCATCCAGGTTACCTATATAGAACTTCTCCTGCAACCCCAAAGATATCTGTGCAACAGCTCTTGTTATCTTCCTTGTTACAAAGGTTTCGCCCCGCAAAGGGCTCTCGTGATTGAACAATATACCGTTGCAGGCATACATATTATAGGCCTCGCGGTAGTTCACAGTTATCCAGTAGCCGTACAACTTGGCTACACCGTATGGTGAGCGCGGATAAAACGGGGTCTTTTCAGTTTGGGGAATTTCCTGCACCTTTCCATATAACTCCGAGGTAGAGGCATGATAGATCCTTACCCTGTCTGTCATATTCAACAATCTTACTGCTTCCAGTATTCTCAGCGTACCTATAGCGTCAGTGTTAGCTGTATATTCGGGCGTTTCAAAACTCACTTTGACATGGCTCATGGCGCCCAGGTTGTATATCTCATCAGGTTGTGCCTCCTGTATGATCCTGATAATATTGGTGCTGTCTGTTAAATCGCCATAGTGCAGGATAAAATGCCTGTTCCGCACATGCGGGTCCTGGTACAAATGGTCTATCCTGTCAGTATTAAATAAAGAACTCCTCCTTTTAATGCCATGTACCACATATCCTTTTTTCAGCAGGAACTCCGCAAGATAGGCGCCATCCTGCCCTGTTATACCTGTGATAAGCGCTGTTTTTCCCATGTTTAATTTTTGTCTTTTAGGTTACCGACGCTAACAAGCGGCTATAATATGTTCAAGCCTTTGACGGTACTTGTCAAACGCAAAGTTGTCAAGTGTTTTTTGCCTGATTTCCAGCCTTTGCTTTTCGTTTTGCCTGTAATTGTTCTCAATGTGTTTTACAATTGCCCCTTGTATTTCTTCTACACTGTCCGGATTTACCAAAGTGCCTAATTCACCATTGAGTAATGCGTCAGCACTTCCATCAGCATTTCCTGCCACAACAGGCAATCCGCAAACCAGTGCCTCGATAAAAACAATGCCAAAACCTTCTTTTTTGCTGGGCATGATATACATATCTGCCATTTGGTAGTGTTCCACCAGTTCCTCCTCTTTCACAAAGCCTGTAAGTATGACATGGCCCTGTAGTCCATATTCAATAACCAAACTATCTATGCGCTGTTTTTCAGCATCATCGTATTTGCCGGCAATTACATATTTAAGTTGTCTGTGCGTCTTTATAATTTGTCCAAGGGCTTCGATTACTTTATCATAACCTTTATACAATTCGGTAGCTGACAATCTTGTTAAAGTAAATATGACAAAATCATCTTTGCCAATATCATAACGCGTATTGTGCGTCCCACTCTTTGCCAACGATTCCGGTTTCGGGAAAAAAGGGTCTATAGTATTGTGAAATACCGTCACCTTATCGCTGCTAACCCCGTGCAGGTCTATAAGCTTAGTTTTTGTAAAATTACTCACGGATAATATTCTATCAGCCGATTTCAGTACCTGGTGTCTGAAGCCGGTCAGCTCTCTCCACACGTCTATACCGTGCGTAATAAGTATTATTTTTTTTGCAGGATACAAACGCTTGATGGCCACGCCTATTATGGCCATATTTATGTGCCCCAGGAAAATGACGTCATATCTGGCGGCTGCAGCTATGCTGGCCAATACGAAAAATGTTTTTTTGCCGGCAAACGTTCTGTATTTTTCTTTTGGATAGTATTGTTCAAGCACATTGCTGTCATAAGCCGAATAGGCATGACTGTCTGTGATTTTCTTGCTATCCAGGTCTGACAACGCCTTGAGGAAACATCTATTAAATCTTTCGATACCGCCGGTTTTGGAAAATGTCGTCAGATTTAAAAAAAGTATGCGCTTCATCAATTTATTTAGTCAGGAACAATTTTTGCCTGATTTCAAAGACGGCTTCGCCTCGGTCAGTCACATCGAAATGCATGACGACCTGGTAATCAGGGACTGAAAATGGATGCTCTTTGTAAGAATTATCAGTAACCGGGCAGTAAAGTTTACCGGGAAAACCGACAGGGCTATTGTTTCGACTACTTGAATCTCTTCGATTTTGCCAGGCCTTTAATTTTCCCCCTTACTTTATCCATAAAAGTCTTTTCTGCCTGATAATACCCCGAGCCATGCTCTCCGTACCCATAGCCATATCCGTACCCATAACCATATCCGTAGCCATACCCGTAGCCATATCCGTAAGAATAACCTCGTGTATACACTACATCGTTGATCACAAAGTTAATTTTGGGTATTCGGCCTGTTCGTTTCAAATCGTTAGCCAACTGGATTTGCTGCTTGAATGTATATCCTTGCCTTACTATATACAGGCAGGTGCTGGCAAAACGGTTCAGCAACACTGCGTCTGTAACGAGTCCGGCAGGAGCTGTATCTACAATGATGTAATCAAATTTTTCCTGCAACCTGGCAAACATCTCATCTACCTTAGGCATCATCATCATTTCAGCGGGGTTAGGCGGTATATGCCCGGAAGGTATCACAAACAAATTATCGTCTATTCCGGACGGTATAATAATTTTATCCAGGTCGTACTGGCCAATGGCATAACCGGAAATACCCATCGATTTATCTATGCCAAGGTGCTTTGATATTTTAGGCTTACGAAGGTCAAATTCAATTAAGACCACTTTATTGCCGGAAATGGCAAATGTGATTGCGAGGTTGATAGCGGCAAAAGATTTACCCTCACCACTCATGCTTGATGTAAGCAATATGGTTTTGTCACCGGGGTTCGGCAGCAAAAACTGGATATTGGTTCTAAGTGCCCTGAACTGTTCTGACAAAGCAGTGTTGCTATTTCTGCGCACTGCCACCTGGCTCTCATCTTCTTTATAATGGCCAATCTCCCCAAGAATCGGTATGTCAGAATTCGCTTCAATATCACTCTTAGCGATGATCTTGTTATTCAACAATCTTCTAACAGAGAAGAATATCATAGGAATAAGAAAACCTATAAGCAGAGCCCGGTTTTTGATTTTTTTGGTATTGGGCGATATAGCCCCCATATTCCTTGCCTCATTTATTACGGTCACATTTGCTGTAGTAGCTGCTTTGGTCACGGCTGTTTCTTCCCTCTTTTTAAGCAGCATGAGATACAATTCCTGCTTAATAGTCTGTTGCCTGGTTTTTTCGATTAACAGGCGCTCCTTCTTCGGCACCTGGCTTATTTGCATATTTACCAGCCCGGCTTTCTCTCTTAATTCCTTTATCCTCACATTAAGCCCCTCCTTAATTGAAGCCAGGTTATTCTCTACCAGGGTCTTGGCTCCGGCGATTCTTTTATCAATGGTTTTTAATAATGGAGATTCCTCCTGCAAGCTTTGGGCCTTCTCCTCGCGTTCCGTAAGCAAACTATTATATTCTGACAGCGCCTTATTCAGAGATTCATTATCAATAAACAAGGTGGTTGGTACCAACTGGTGATTGCGGGATGCTTCTCTCACATTGTCCTCGAGAGCCTTTACCAACTCAAATCTCACCTCCATATCGGAAAGTTCCCTGACATATTCGCTTGTCTTGGCGTAGAGTAACTCAGATTGGCTTTCGGGCGCTGTAAAGTTGTAGTCTTTCTTAAATGTTTCTATACCCACTTCTACCTCGCCCAGTTCGCTTTCCACGCTTTTTATACGATCGTTGATGAAGTTGATAACATTATCGGCATTCCTGTTCTTCTCTTCAACGTTAGCTATCATGTATACCTTAACAAGTGTATTGACAATATCAACTCCCCGTAGAGGCAAAACATCCGTCGAATATATGTATACAACATTATCTGTCTTATCCGGCCTATCGAGCGATATTCCACCCAAAAAACCTCTTGCAGCAGCAAGTTGGCTGGTAATACTTAGTTCGTATTCAGCCCCGTAGTGCAATGGATAGCCGGTTTTCGCTATTGTCACATGGCCAAATGGCAACTTGATTTCTTTACCCAGTTTACCATTCGTATAATTATCGGTACCCTTTTCTTTGAACCTGAAGCTGCCATCCTCGTTAAACACAAGTATATATGAATAATTACCGGCTACAGCAGCTAAAACGGAATCAGAGGCCTGCAACAGAAAAGGGTTATTATCATAAAATTCAGTCGTCTTAAACCTGCCATATTCATAATACCGTACGTTAAGCCTCAACTTAGTCACAACATCCTTCATCAATTCAGCTCTCTTAAAGCTGCGCATAACATTATTAATATTATCAGCGCTGCTTTTGCCATACCCCAATTCTGACAATATCTGAGCCTCATCAGAAACGGTCATGCTGCTGCGGGCATCCTCCACAAGTATTTCGTTGCCAACCTGGTAAACCGGTGTAGTATACCGCAAATACAAAAACGCAATAATATATGCTATGCCCATGCTGGCAACAAACCATGGCCAGGTCGCCAGGAGAGTGGTAAAGATCCACTTGAGGTTTAAGACGCTGCCTTCGGTTTCACTTGCATTTTCTGTATTGGGAGTCGTATTGCTGACAGCAACGTTATTTTCCATTAATCTGTAATTATTATGTCATACCAATATAAGAAAGGTTACGCACGAAGTTGGTTCCAACTACACAGTCCGTTAAAATAATTTCGTAACCCTTTGAAAATCCTTTATTGATACTATACCTTAAAACAATATTGCGTGCAAAAGTAGTTTAAAAAAACCACAGATTAAACTGACTGTATTAACTAATTTGAAATTTTATCAACAATAATATTTATTATTATTTTAATTCATAAAATACTGTTTTTTAAGCGATGTACCTATCACAATTCAAGAATGTGCGATGCGGTATCTTTGTTGAGAAATAACTAGCAGATATAAATGATAGGTTATCGGAAATATTGGGGGAGGCTCCTTATAAAATTAGAACAAATAAGGACTAAACATGTCAGGCATCGGAATTTCATCATATTTATCAGTTTCGCTATAGGTATCCTGTCTGCTTTGGCGGCTGTCTTCTTAAAATTGCTTGTGGGATTTGTAGAGCACCAGGTCGAAAAACTAAATGATTTCCTTGGAAGTAACTGGCTGACTGCTATATTTCCCCTTATTGGCGTCGGCATCTCGCTCATCCTGTTACAACGGGTATTTAGAGGCCGCCTTAGCAGAGGGGTCGGTTTTATTCTGAATTCCATTATGACTGAGAAGAGCCGGCTAGGTATTCAACACACTTTCGGGCACATACTTACATCTGCAGTAACGGTGGCTATGGGTGGCTCCGTGGGCCTCGAGGCACCTATCGTGGCTACGGGTAGCGCTATCGGGTCTAATACAGGGCGTGACCTCAGGTTGTCATATAGGGACACCACCCTACTCCTTGCCTGTGGTGCGGCGAGTGGTATTGCCGCTATTTTTAACAGCCCAATTGCAGGGATAGTCTTCGCATTAGAGGTATTGCTGCTTGACTTCAATATTCCATTTTTCATCCCGTTGCTGATATCCACTGCTACTGCTACCGTTGTCTCACAAGTCTTATACGCTGAAAAGTTTTTTGTCTACAATGTTGTCCCATGGGATATGGCATCAATTCCGTTCTATATTCTTCTCGGTGCAATATCCGGGCTCTTATCAGTTTATACCACTAATGTGGTTGAATATATTGAAAATAAGTTCGCTAAAATGCCAATGAATGTTTACACATGGCTTAAAAGCGGCATACCCCTTTGCTTGTTAATTTTCATTATTCCAGCACTTTACGGCGAAGGATATACTCTTATTACTGTCCTGCTGAACGGTAAAACCCATGCTTTGACCAGCCATTCTTTCCTCAATAACCTGGGGAACGTCCATATCGCTATTATCGGCATGTGCCTGTTAATCATATTTTTCAAATCGGTAAGCGCCGCCCTAACCATGGCAGCAGGGGGAAACGGGGGCGTATTTGCGCCATCACTTGTTATAGGTGGCGTCGCCGGGTTCTTGTTTTCATATCTTATCAACCTTACTCCTTACTTCAATGTAAAATCTCCTAACTTTATCGTGGCTGGTATGGCCGGAGTATTAGCCGGAGTGATGCACGCACCACTTACAGCAATATTCCTGCTGGCCGAAGTTACAGGCGGTTATACCTTATTTGTACCGTTGATGATAGTAACTGCAATTTCATATTTTATCACCAGGAAATATCTCAAGCACTCCATATATCATAAGGCGTTGGTAGAAAACAAGATCATTAAACAAACCACAGAGGGCGACGATCATATCTAACCCTGATCAAGGTAGTAAGGATACATCAATGAGTTATAAGCTGCTGTATATCGCCCGTTTTTATCCCGGATAAATAAATGCTCCTGAACAACCGGGGTATCGATGGTACGGGCAATGATACTCACTACCCGGTTGGGGGCTTTATCTTCGGAAGGATGCACTAATAGTTTGTGCGTTATCTTCCAATTGTTCTCCAGTACCAATTTCTCCCAACGCATAAACTCCGAAAAGGGAAGTAAAACGGATGCTATGCCTTCTTCTGCCAGGTTGTAGCTGATTATCCCGAGCAGGCTTTCGTAACTAAGGTTTAGCGTATGACGTGCACGGTTGCGTTCATCGCTGCCGCCTAACAGGCTATTGTTGAAAAAGGGGGGATTGGCAATAATCAGGCTGTACTTATGCTTATACCCGTAAACAGTGGCATCAGCACAGATGATATTTATTCTTTCTTTCCATGGCGATAATAGCACGTTCTCCTCGGCTTGTTTTGCCGCCTGCTCATCCTCTTCCACTGCATCTACTATTGCTTCATTACTCTTTTGCGCCAGCATTAGTGCCAGCAATCCTGTTCCGGCACCAATATCCAAAATCCGTTTGGCGTTGCCAGGCACTTTTGTCCAGGCGCCGGCAATACAAGCATCGGTTGATACTTTCATCGCACACCTGTCCTGGTGGATAGTAAATTGTTTGAACCGAAAAAAGGTATTGCTCATTGCCAGCCTGCTTTTGCCGTGGGGCTAATGCTCATATCTGCGAAATCGCCGCCCAGATATTTATAATAACCCGTTATGCCTATCATGGCCGCATTGTCGGTACAATACTGAAACTGTGGTATATGCGCCTGCCAGCCATTTCTATCACACATTTCACTAAAAGCGGTTCGCAAGGCGCTGTTCGCTGAAACGCCCCCAGCAATGCCTAAATGCTGCACACCATATTCTTTTGCAGCCTGCGCAAATTTTTGAAGAAGTGTTTTAATAATGGTGAACTGAACTGACGCACAGATATCATGGATATGTTCGTCAATGAAATTAGGATTAGCTTTTTTTTGTTCCTGCAGAAAATACAGTACAGCAGTCTTTATTCCGCTAAAACTGAAATCATACCCCTTGATTTCTGATATGGGAAATTTGTATTTTAATGGATCGCCCTGCTGAGCCAATTTATCTATCATAGGACCGCCGGGATAGGGCAAGCCAAGCATTTTAGCGGTTTTGTCAAATGCTTCACCGGCAGCATCGTCCAGTGTTTCACCAATCACCTCCATATCCAGGTGGCTACGGCAAAGCACTATCTGGGTGTGACCGCCCGACACCGTAAGACAAAGGAATGGAAACCCGGGATGCGGTTCGTCGATAAAGTGTGCCAGCACGTGTGCCTGCATATGATGCACAGCCAGCAGCGGTAAATCAGACGCCTGGGCAAAAGACTTGGCAAAACAGGCCCCTACCAGCAATGAGCCTATCAACCCCGGAGATTGTGTAAATGCAACGGCAGTCAGCTCTTCCTTAGATATGCCCGCCTGCTTTAATGCCACTTCCACTACCGGTACTATATTCTGCATATGCGCCCGCGAAGCCATCTCAGGCACTACGCCGCCATATTGCTCGTGTACCTTCTGGGTGGCAATCAGGTTGCTCAATACCTTTCCATTGCTGATGACAGCGGCTGAAGTATCATCGCAGGAAGATTCTATCGCCAGGATATTTATTTGTGATGTTGCCAAAGACAAAATTCAAAGGAGGCAAAATTAAGCCCTTCCTCTCGTAATATCTTATAATACTTTAACCAGGAAGTACACAACCCACAACATCACGAACACGGAATAAAAAACAGAATTAATGCTATTGCTGGTCCGATAATACTTCTTTAGCTTCTTATAAAAAGTATTTTTAATAATCTGACCACTATAAATTCTGAAGGAATCAATATACAAACCCAGCGGATCCTCACGTAACCCATATATACTTATGAATAGTAACTTCAGAAATGCGAATAGCCCGACCAGGATAATAAACATTATAGGTGCAAATTGTAAAATTTGTGCACGTATCATAAAATTGCCTCTCTTAAATTGTTTAACTATTTATTAAATGTATTATATGTGCGCTGTTACATTTCAATAAAAAGTCATTAATCTCTATTGTAATATCCGTTGAATTGTAAAAGAACTACAACCACTCTCATTAATATAAAACATCCCTACCGTTAACAAGCGGTTAACAAAAAAGTCATTCATACAAAACAATATTTCATTATGAGAGTAATCAATGGCTGAAAGAAAAATTAAGGCCCGCCAGCCAATTGATGCCCGGCATTGGGCGGGCGTTTACCACCATATATCTGTTGTTCCAGATATTGTTACACTGTGCTGTTAATTGCAGTAGATTAACTCCCACAGGTATATTATACATAAGCTGCAGGTTGCCGGTAGCATATCCCGGGATACTAAACGATTCATCTGTAGTGATATAGCGCAAAGCGGTATAGGTATGGTTATAGTTCAGATAAAGTCTTTTCCATGTTATGCCTGCATTACCCTGGCCATTGTAACGCGGCGTATATGGTATTTGTTTACCTATACTGCGGTCGCCGGGGAGATAGCTGACCTTGGTGGTTGCTATGGTGTAAGCAGCATTTATGCCCAGGTGGAATGTCACACTGCCTGATGTATACATAAACCTGTTTTCTGTTTCCATGCCGCGGCTATGCACCGTAGCGATATTGTGCGGTGTCCATATGGCGCCGCCCAGCCATAATATCCAGTCGTCAATCACACGGTTGTAGGCGGATAGGCTGTGTTGTAATGTCCATCCCTGTTTTATACTTACGGTGTATCCTGCATCTTCGTTCCATCCTTTTTCAGGCTTAAGAAAAGGATTGCCTCCGGGATTGTAATAGAGTTCGTTGAGGGTAGGCACCCGGTATGTTCGCTGAATATTCGCCCGCAGTTGCAACCAGCCTGTTATATCGTAAGAAGCATTCATGCCCGGTAACAGGATACTGATATCATTAACGATCTCACCCCGCCCGTTTAAAGAAATATTCAGTTTATCCTGGATGCCGGTGAACAGGTAAGCGGCCGCCAGCGCATAACGGTTTTGCGTGTACCGGTCGCCCAGGGTTACACGGTCTATCCAGGAAATGTGGACAGGGGTAAACACCATCAGCTTGTGATGTTCATTAAACCGGTGGTCTATACCGGCTTCTGCATATAACTGGTTGGTAAAGTTTCGCGAATCGACAAAAACAGTAGTGTCCTTGTACCATACAAAGTCCCTTATATAAGCAGTCTTCAGATAAGTGCTGGTCTTGACGCTTTTTCGGTTCCAGTCCAGCATCAGCCGTATTGTCTCATCGCGTTGGTTCTTTAACGACAGTGATTCAAACAAGGCCGGCGGAATCTCGCGGTAATATTGCTGATACCAGGCCCGGGCAGTTACCACATTTTTCTCGTTAATTTTGTATGCGGCCTGCAACAGCCCTACACCACTTTGCAATTGGGCATTATCCATACGCTTGTTATCTCCATTCGCGTCGATATAGCCAAAATCGTTCTTGATAGATTGCCCGAAAAGATTGATGCTATACGCGAAACGCTTTTCTGACATAGTGGACCGGATGCCAAATCTATAATGGCCGAAACTACCGGCTACTGCCGAAGCGGATTGTGTGAATGCTGTACTGTCGCTGAAAGCAGGTAAGTCATTCTCTACCAACAATGCCCCACCCACGTTGCCACTACCCCACAATGCCGATGAACTGCCGTACACAACATTCACTTTGTTCATCAGTTCTACAGGTAATAATGAAACATCAGCAATACCCAGTGCAGCATTCTGTATAGGTATGCCGTTCCAATATACCTGCGACTGCGCAGCCGATGCCCCGCGAAAATTGAGCGTGGCGACATTGTTCAACCCATACGACTTTACAAAAACAGGTACCTGTTGCGCCAGCAGGTTAGCCATGCTCTGAAACCTGTATTGCTCCAGTGTGGTGCTGTCTATAGTAATAACCGTTTGCCCCGGCGAATAGGTGTTGATGCGTTCATCATTGGCTATTTTAGCCTTAGCTCTCCTGGCTCTTATCTTCACTTCCTTCAGCGTATCGGTAACCTGTGCTGCTGCATCTGCAAAAGAAAACAGCATTGCCGTCAGCAATGCTGTTATAAAGAATATCTTGTTCAAACCGGTGAATCTATTCATCGAAATAAAAATAGCCGGGACCTATGCCCACAGCAAAGGTACGTTTCCGGCTGCCGTCGCTGCTATATACCGCAACTGTTCCTTGCTGCATAAAACCTTTGGGGTCGCCGACATATATATCATCGGTTAAAGGATCTATGCCCAGGCCCCAGAAGTATTGAAACTTTTGCGCGGGTATAAATGGCGTTCCCGGGAGCTTACTATCGTTTACACTCATCCTGAAGATACCATTATATCCTGTAATGCCTTTATAATCTACCCCTATGAAGTACAGCATATCACCAGCTTTGTTAAAAGTAGGCTTGATTACATCCTGCAACTCTTTAAACTTAAATGATTGTACGACATCGCCCGTACCCGGAGCCAGCACAGAAAGGGCCGCCCATTTCTTCTTTTCGGCATTTCCCGACAGCACCCAGATGAACCCATCCTTATCCACCAATGCATGTTGCGGCGCATAACCGACAACAACAAAACTATCGGTTATCTTATCTGTAATTATATCAGCCGTATACACTTTATTGCAGGCGGTATCCCAAGGGCAGATATACACCTTGCTTCCTTTCAGCATCATACCTTCAGGATTTTTCGCCGGAACTTCAATAGTGTTCAATATCTGCAGTGTACGTGGGTTGATGATATAGACCTTATTGCTGTATAGCGTACTCACATAAGCCTTATCAGAATTGATGGGCAGTATATAACGCGGCTTGGGGATATTGATTGTGCCTTCGTAATTACGGGTCTTTGCATTTATTACCAGTATCTTGTCCGAATTGTTCACACAGAGAAAGAGCCTGTCGTCTATACGCTGAATGCTCTGGAATACATCACCTATAGATTTGCCGTTTATGTTCAGGTACACATTTTCGTACAAGGTAAGCGTAGCCAGGTTTTGCATATACAATGATGCATTACCATTACCAAAGCTACCCTCGCAGGCAATGTATACATTACGTTCACCCGTACCGGTAACCGGCGGCGCCTGTCCGGGATTGGACGGTGTTGCCCCTGTATTCTTGTCCTTATTACAGGCTGCTGCAAATAGCAAACAAGCGACAACACTGAACCTTAATATTTGCTGAACCGCTCTGTCCATTCTTTACCATTTCTATCATTCAAAATAAGATAATATACCCCGGCAGGCAAATGACTTATATCAATACCAGTGTTTACGCCTGCATCACTATTCATCATTACCCTGCCTGTTACATCTTTAATAGTCAACCTGTCGACAGTAATGCCTTGTACAGACACCTGTATTCTATCCTGCGCGGGATTGGGGTATAGTTGTATCTCATTAGTCTTTGCAATATGCCCTGTGCCCGATGGCCACCATCCTTTCATATGCAGTGCAGCTACACCATCCAGGTCAAAACCGCAGGAAGGTATAGCCGAGGGGTAAGGGTCATTGATAGGATTGCCATCTTTATCTGTGGTACCATGGGTCAATGAGCCTATTACGTCCACCAACCTTATATGAGTAATGTTATTTACGTCTAGCCCGGGGACATTCTTCAGTTCATCCAGGTCGAAAGGTGTACCATAATTCATGATGTACTTGCCTGCCAGGTTGTGCACCTTGCGGGCGTTCATAAAAACGCCTGCTACCGGCACCTGCGGAGTATCTGTTAACGAAGAAGCAGGGAAAAGGGTGTAATTCAACCCGTCGGAACTTACTTCTACAAAGGCAAACTCAAGGAAAGCCTCTTCAGGATCATCAGGATTGGGGAAACCATTTTCAAATACAGCGAAGTCAGGACCGGGGCCGTTGTACAAGGGCGCAGAAAAGGTAAGTATGGCCGTCCCACTGTCGCCAAGGCTTACAATATAATTATCTGCTTTGCCGGTTGCATTGCCGTCCTCACCCAACGATGCCCTGCCTTGTTGCTTATCGGCTATGTCCAGCCAGCCACGCTCTACCGTGCAGCTAGTAGCCCAGGCCACGATACGGGCATCGTTTTTGCTGATGGCCGTACTGCCCGCCACACCCGCCTGCGGTGCGTATTGGGCAACCGTAGACAGTGAGCAGCATATTATATATAACAGAACAAAAAACTTCATGGTTATTGTTTTACAAAGCGAACTGTAGCGATACCTTCGACACCCTGCATGGTGAGCATATAGGTACCCGGCGTATAGCCCGACAGGTTCAAAGTTAACTTATCCTCAGCTTTCAGCCTGGCTACCAGCCTGCCTGCTGCATCGATTACCATTACATATTCTATAGCCCTATCGTTCAACTCCACCACCAGCACATCGGTAGCAGGATTAGGGTACACCTTAGCCGCATAAGCAACTGAGGTTCGAGTTACACCCGACGTTTCGTAGGTTTCAAAATTATCCATAGCAAAGTAGGCGGGGTTATTCATGCCAAACTGCCCTGTGTCTGTGGAACTTACCGAGAAGGTCAGGCTGTCCACATTGCCGAGCGGCAGCAGGTTGACCCATTCCCATGTTTTGACGATGTAATCTTTGGTACTGTCCGCAGAGCGAAAATCGGCCAGGTAGAAATCAACAGTGTCAGGCTTCATGCTACCGTTCAGGTAACCTTTGATAGTTACCTTATACCAGTCAGAATCAGTATTAGGTACACCGCCAAACTTCTTCGTGAAGCCATCTCCATTCTCCATGGCCTCGTAGCCAAAGGTTGTATTAGTAATATAAAAACCCTTTACAGGCTGGCCCTTGGCTTTTCCTGTCAGCGTTGCGAAAATCGGGCCATTGTAAGCAAAGGCCACAAGGTACTGGTCAGAATTATTATATCCTTTTGCCGTCTTGGCAGAATTAGGGTTCATATAAGTACCGTCCACACTATCTGTCATGTTAGAATATACAAATCCTTCCGTAAGCGATTTGAAACCGAACAGGGTATCGTACACGCATTCGTAGTGGGCGAGGCCATCGTCAAAACCCACGTTGTTGCCGGGATCTGAATAATTGACATAAAAAGTGTCAATACTTGCGAGAGAAAGTGTGTCGAAAGTAGCGACTGTCTGGGCCGTTGAGGCCGATGCACCGAAAGCCAGTGCCGTTGCGAGCGTTAAAATCTTGCGCATAATGTTGCTTTTAAAAGTTAAACAATTACGCAGCCGAGTGAAAAATCCAGATGAGAAAAAGACAGTGAGGATGTCTTGTTCTTACCTGTGCCTTTAAAATCCCGAAAGCAGCGATAAGTAATACGCCAAGGCAGGTCTTCTGACTTACTTCGTCTTTTGCCGCCTTCCCGCTTCGCCGGCGAAACAGTGGCTGAGGATACAAAAGATTTTTTATGAAGCTTACAGCATCGGGTAATGTCCGGGATTTACACCCGGTTCCCTTTTCATCCCGCACTTGCGGGAACCTTAGCTAAGGCAAAAGTAATGGTAATCTTTAAAATGCAAAAAAGTTTTTGCGGGAGTGTTTATTTCATGTGTATTCTCTGCCTCATCGCCTCGTACAGCACCATACCCGTAGCTACCGATACATTCAGTGAGTCGAAACCGGGTGCCATAGGGATGTGTATCAACTGGTCGGCACGCTTCAATACATCTTTGCTGATGCCCGTATCTTCAGCGCCCATTACGATGCATGAAGGTACAGTCATATCCGCTTCGTACACAGGCGCACTACCCTTCATCTGCGTGCCCAGCACCTGTATGCCGTTCAGGCGCAACACGTCTATAGCCTGCGGAACAGATGGCACACGGCAGAGTAATATCTTATGCAACGCCCCGGCAGATGTCTTGATGGCTTCTTCGGTAAGAGATGCTGATGAAGAGGTAGGCAGTATGAGCCCCTGTGCGCCGGTACATAAAGCTGTGCGTGCAATAGCGCCCACATTGCGCACATCGGTTACCCCGTCCAGCATAATAAACAACGGTGTTTCACCACTCTCCACCACGTGCGATATGGCATCCTGCAGGTCGGTATAATTGAGCAGGCCCGCCCATGCCACTACACCCTGGTGGTTGGCACGTGTCATGCTGTTCAGTTTTTCCTCCGGCACCTGGCTGACAGGGATATTCCTGTCCCTGGCCAGTCTCTTGATGGTGCTCACTTCCTCGCCCGTAGCCGTGCGCAGCAGGAATATCTTCTCAATAGCGGTACCCTGCTTCAGGGCTTCGAGCAGGGGCTTGCGGCCCACTACCATTTGCAGCGAATTTGTGCGTTTCACGGGGCAAAAGTAATTCAATTAGTTAATGTGACAATTCGGCAATGTTGTAAGGGGAAAGAGGAAATCTACATCATCCCCTTTATCAATCCCCCCAGAGTCTTCAGCGCCCCGTCCACTTTATCGTTCCAGGGCATGCCGTAGCTGATGCGCATACAATTGGCGTACCTTTCCTGCAGGGTGAACATGCTGCCGGGGGCTATGCTGATGTTGTGCTGCGCCGCCTCGCGGTACACATTGTAGGTGTCTATCTTTTTATCAAACTCCACCCAAAGAATAAAGCCACCCTGCGGACTGCTCATTTTTATATTGTCGGGAAAATACTCGCCTATGGCACGGGTAAACTGCAGACTGTTTGCGTGCAGTGTCTGCCTCAGTTTGCGCATATGCCGCTCGTATCCACCCTCGGCCAGGAAGTTGCCTATAGCCGCCTGCGTGGCCGTAGCTGTGGTTATGCTGTTGTATAGTTTGCGGCGTTTTACCTTCTCCAGGTATTTGCCGGGGGCCACCCACCCCACCCTGAAACCGGGGGCCAGTGTTTTGGATATAGAGCTGCACCAGAGCACATTGCCTTCTTCGTCAAAGCTTTTACAGGACCTCGGCCTTTGTTTGCCGAAATATACATCGCCGTACAGGTCGTCCTCTATCAGCGGCACTCCGTAACGCGACAGGAGTTTCACCATAGCTTCTTTCTGCTCATCGGGCATACAATAGCCCAGGGGGTTGCTGAAGTTGGTGACAAAAAAACAGGCTTTAATATCGTATTTGTCCAATGCTTTTTTCAGATCGTCCGGGTCAACGCCCGTGTCAGGATCGGTAGGTAGTTCCAGCACCTTCAGGCCTATACTCTGCGCATACCGCAGCATACCAAAGTACACAGGGCTTTCTACAGCTATGGTATCGCCCGGCTTGGTGATAGCCAGCAAGGAGTAGGCTATGGCATTCATACAGCCTGCAGTAGTTATTATATCATCGGGTTGCAGGTGCCCGCCCCATTGTATTGATGTTTTGGCTATTTCGCGGCGCAGGTTGGCATTGCCTTGTATGCTTTCGTACGATGTGCCGGCAGCGGGCAGTTCGCGCAGGGCCTTTACCATGGCCTTGTTCAGTTTTGCCAGCGGAAGTAGTTCGGGGTCGGGTACGCTCAGCGAGAAACGCATCATACCCTTCATGGCAAAGTCATCATACACTTCCGATATGATAGCCTCCACGCTCTTGGGCTTGGCTACCAGGCTGGGATTGCTTTTTTCCACCTTTTTAGGAAAACGGGAAGGATTGAACCGTACAAAATATCCCGACTGCGGCCGCGCCTCTATCAGTCCCTTGCCCTCCAGCAGGTAGTAGGCCTGCAGACTGGTGCTCATGCTCACATTATGCATCTTGCTAAGCGTGCGCACGCTGGGCAGTTTCTCGCCTATGCGCAAAACATTGTTCATGATGCGTTGTTCTATATCCTCTGCTATCGACATATAGATATGGGTGCCCTTTCCATTTTTCATACCATCTTCTTAAGATAATGCAAAAATAAACTGTTATGGTCGAAAATACGAAAATTGTATCTGTTTTGGTTTCTGAAAAGCACTGATATTTGCAGCAGCATGAACAGGACAACCAAAGCATACCTGGCGGTCATCTTCCTCAGCATAGCCTGGGGCACCACTTACCTGGCTATCAGGGTGGCAGTTATGCATTACCCGGCTTTCCTGTTCGCGGGATTGAGACAAATAATATCCGGGCTTCTTATGGCGCTGATAGCATTGGCCATGTTCAAGAAGGCCGACCTTTCCTGGCCGGTGATGAAGCAAAACATTATTACGGGTTTCCTGCTCATAACAGTAGGCAACGGCATAGTTACTTACGCTGAAAAATTTATTCCCAGCGGAGTGGCCGCCCTCATTTGTGCTATCATGCCACTAAATGCCGTGATACTGAATATCTTCATCAATAAAGGCGAAAAGTTAAACGGCATTATAGTTTCCGGACTGCTGACGGCAATGGCAGGTGTGGCGCTCATATTCCGGGACAACCTGGCTGACCTGGCCAATCCCGCTTATTTCTGGGGAATAATAGCAATATACATCGGTACGGTAAGCTGGGCATACGGCAGTATAAAAAACAGCCGGCAACACAATATTAAAAATCCACTGTTCAACGCTGCCATGCAATTGCTTACGGGCGGTATCACGCTCATGATATGCAGCCCGTTCATAGACAGTTTTGAAAACTTCGAACCCTTCCAGCCCGACGCAATGTATGCGATGGTGTACCTGGTGGTGGTGGGCTCGTTGCTGGCTTATACCGCTTATATGTTCGCCCTTAAAGTATTGCCGGTAGGTATCGTAACTTTGTATGCATATGTAAATCCCCTGGTGGCTGTAGTACTGGGGTATTTCATTCTTGACGAAAAGCTAACATGGTTTACAGCCCTTTCGTTTGCAGCCATTGTATCGGGTGTGTATCTTGTAAATGCAGGCTACCGGAAACAGAAAATAAAAGATAAAGAAATAGCCGCCACTATGCCCCAACAGGCCGTGGCAGCAGTGACGGAATAATTTTCATAACAGAAAACAAGCAGTATGATTACCATAACGGAAAAACAGCAGAAGCAGGTAACGGACACTAAATCAAAACCATTCGGCATCACCCCTACCGACCATATGTTCATAGCTGAATATAAGGATGGCCAATGGGCAAACAGCCGGATAGTGCCCTATGAGCACCTGAGCATCAGCCCGATAGCCCAGGCCCTGCATTATGGACAGACTGTTTTTGAAGGGATGAAAGCCTTCAGAATGGCAGATGGCAGGGTTAATATCTTCCGTCCTGAAAAACATTACGAGCGTTTCTGCATTTCGCTGGACAGGATGTGCATGCCCCCGGTGCCGGAGACGCTGTTCCACGAAGCGTTGAAACAACTGGTGCAGTTGGATGCAGGATGGATACCCGGAGATGACGAAGGCTCGCTGTATATCCGTCCTTTTATGTTTGCCTCTGAGGAACGCCTGGGTGTAAAAATATCCGACGAATATATTTTCATGATAGTATGTACACCTGCGTACAGGTATTATGCAAAGCCTTTGAAAGTAAAAGTAGAAGAACAATACAGCAGGGCGGCATTCGGCGGCACAGGCTTTGCCAAGTGCGGCGGCAACTACGGCGGCGCCTACTACCCTACCCGCCTGGCTCAGCAACAAGGTTACGACCAGGTAATATGGACCGACAGCCGCAACCACGAGTTTATTGAAGAATCGGGAACCATGAACCTGATGTTCTTCATGGACAATGTATTGGTAACACCACCGCTTAGCGGCACCACACTCGACGGCGTAACGAGGGACTCCCTGCTGTCCATAGCAAAAGATATGGGCATGAACGTAGCCGTACGCCCCATAACGCACCGTGAGATAAAAGACGCATTGGAGCAGGGTAAGCGTGTGGAAGCATTTGGTGCGGGAACTGCTGCCGTAGTGGCGCCCATCGAGGTGATACGCATAGGCGATAAAGACTACAACTGTTATATGGGTGACGACGCAGTGGCCTTCACGCTGAAAGATGCGCTGGATGCTATAAGAAAAGGCGTATCGCCGGACAAATACAACTGGAACAGCATATTATAATCTATGAATACCCCTATACACATATCATACAACGGGTACATTATAACAACAGACAAAAGCCTGATGCAGGTGGAGGCTATACACAAATGGCTGTCCGAGCGATCATATTGGGTAAAAGACATACCGCTGGAAACAGTGCAGGGTGCATTTGAAAATTCATTTTGCATAGCCGTATTAAAAGACGGGCTGCAGGTGGGTTACGCAAGGCTGGTTACCGACTATACCACCGTAGCCTGGCTGGGAGATGTGTACATTGAGGAAGAACACCGCGGGCAGGGGCTCAGCAAAAAAATGATAGAAATACTAACCGGCATGGAATGGGTGACCAAACTGCGTAAAGTCTTCCTGGGTACGCTGGATGCACACGGCCTGTATGCGCGTTATGGTTTTGAGCCGATTGCGGAACCATCACGGTGGATGGAGATAAGCAGGCCGGGCATTTACTTAAACGAATAAAACCATTTTCATGGCAGACTTAGGATATTTACAAAGCGCGGAAAGACAATTCAGGTACTACAAATCGCTGGGCGAAAAGGCTATGGCCCAGTTAGAAGAGCAGCAGTTGTTCATACAGCCCAACGAGGATAGTAATAGCATAGCCACTATTGTAAAACATATGTGGGGTAATATGCTCAGTCGCTGGACGGACTTCCTCACCACCGATGGCGAAAAGCCCTGGCGCCAGCGGGATGCAGAATTTGAGAACGACCTGCCTACCCGCGAGGCGGTGATGCAGAAATGGGAAGAGGGCTGGGATTACCTGTTCAAGGCACTGAAAAGTATTACGGATAATGACCTCGGTATTATCGTCTACATCCGCAACGAGGGGCATACCGTATTGGACGCTATCAACCGCCAACTGGCACATTATTCTTATCATGTGGGACAAATAGTATTTGCTGCCAAGTTGTACAAAAAAGGCGAATGGGACAGCCTTTCCGTTCCGCGCAACAAATCTGCCGATTACAACCAAAAGAAATTCTCAGAAGAAAAAGGCACAAGGCACTTTACGGACGAATGGTTGAAAAAGGATGAATAGTTTACTCTCTTCCCCCTACATGGGGAAGAGATTCCCTCACTCCCCTCCGTCGATGTCTTGCTTCTTATCGGCCATGTGCTTGCGCTCTAGCCGGTAGGCAGAGAACAGCCCGATACCACCACCTATTGCTAACAGGGCAAAGTATATCTCTTCGTTGGAACGATAATATATAGTACCATCAGAATGTGTCACCCGGGTAATATCATGCAGGTAGGACACGTCTATCATATATGCCAGGAACAGGCCTATGCCGCCGCCTACGCACAGTAGGGCGTATTTCATATAGGTGTACGGCCGCGGTCCATTGTTAATACTCCTCCGCGGATTCATTCCTTTTTCAATCATGGCCAGGTTTTCCCGGCTACGCAGGAAGTACAGCCCAAAAATGGTAGCAAATAAAAGTGAAAAGATGATTACTTCTTCTTCCATGTTTCAGTGTATTTGTTGTTTGTGAAATCAGTTACAGCCTATAAGACGCACCACATGCAATTGTGGTTACAAAAAAACGGGAAATAAAATCACTGTAACCTAACTTGGGCGCAAAGCGTCTAATAACAGCACATGCAGGAATTACAAGATGCGGACATCATCCACAGGGTATTGCGGGGCGACCAACGCGCCTATGCCCTGTTGGTGGACAGGTACCAACATTTTGTTTATACGCTTGCGTGCAGGTATATAAATAACAGCGAAGACGCGGAAGAAGTGGCGCAAGATGTATTTGTAAAAGCCTACAGGTCCCTGGCATCATTTGATGGGCTGGGAAAATTCAGCACATGGCTATATACAATCACAAAAAACACATGCATATCAAGAATGCGAAGCATTCGCCCGGCCCAGGTAGTGAAGAACGAAAGCCAACTTGCCGAACTGGGCGGGAACATTGACAACGTTACCATGAGCCAGGACTCAAGGGCGAAAAAAAAGCTGCTGGCTAATGCCATCAGCAAATTGGCTGAGGATGAAGCGCTTATTATAACTTTGTTTTACCTGCACGAGCAAACCGTGGAAGAAATATGCCAGATCACGGATATGAGCAACAGCAACGTTAAAATAAAATTGTTCCGGGCCAGGAAAAGGTTAAAGGAAATATTAGACAGGCATTACGGGAATGATTTACATGGATACACCGGCGGGAAGTAAAGAATAAACTAATTTTATTGAATAAAAGACAAACTGTGATGCAGTACGAAGAGATGGAAGTGAAATTGTGGGAGTACATCGACGGTGCGACAACCGATGACGAAAGGGAGCGTATTGCCGGGCTGATTGAGACTGATGAGTTGTGGAAAGCAACCTACTGCGAGATGCTGTCATTTCACCGGGATATAAAGGCAGCGGAGCCCCTGCAAACATCCGTTGATTTTACAGGAAACGTGATGAAGCAGATACTGGTATCAAACAATCAGTATAGTGCGCGGAAAAACGTATTCAGCTATGCTATCCGTGCCATCTGCACATTTTTTGTTGCCGTTGTAGTACTTTCCATAATCTACCTGGCCAGGAACGTTTCATGGGATTCCGGTTATGATAATTCGGGCACAACCGGCACATTCAAATTTCCTGATCTTACTTGGCCAACATGGCAATTGCCGGGCAATGCAGGCATTATCGCGGCATTTGTGACCGTACTGGTCGCATTACTGGTAATTGACAAGTTGTTCAGGCGTAGCTTAGTGCGATGAAACATTATTTTGTCCGCGAATCACCTTCTTCAGGATCACCACCTGGCCCAGGTGGTAGTGAATATGCTCAGTGTTCCCCTGTATGTTGCGGTAATAAGTCCCATATTTTTCATCAGTAAAATATTCCCAGGCTTTTTCAGCGGGCAGTTGCTTAACGAGAGTAGCCAGTACCGTTGCATTGTCCAGTACCTCTGCCAGCATTTTTTCCCAGTCTTGCTGCGAGTTGACAGGCGGACAATCGAAACTGTATTTGTCATGTGCATCCAACGGGCTCCCTTGCAGGACTTTTATCTGAACTGCAGTGTAGTAGTTGATATGATAGACCAGCACGGCGATAGTATTACAATCATATACCCTGGTCGTTGCCTCCTGCCATGTCACATCAGAAAGGGTGTCCTTCATGTTTACCCATGTCCAGTTGCCGCCGAAGTATGCATCACTTAAATGTTTTGCGAGTTGTTGAGGAACAGACATTCAATTCAATTTTATTGTAAATATAAAGACCTTTAGAATTTTAAACAGAGAAACTTGCAGCAGATGTATTACCCTCATGAGAAAGGAAAGTTTTATATTAGCAATATAAAATGCATATAGTATGGAAAGAGATAAATTTCAGGGTTTTATCCTATTAGCTTTCGGTTTGTTTGTAGCGACTTCGTGCAACAAGCCGGATGACAATGGAAACAATAACAGTAATACTACTGCAACGAATGCCTATCTCAAGCTAAAAGCGAATGGTGTTGCATGGGAAGCGACGCAAAAAATCAACACCTGGGGCGCGCAACGGATTTTGCTGGCGGGTAAAAGTGAAGGGGAATACCCGCTGATATCTGCCAATATACCATACAGTGGTTCTACAGGTACATTTGATATAACAGCAGAAAACAGCAGCTTTTTTAATTACCAGGATGCCACAGGCAAGTTGTACCACATCACTGCGAGCAGGGGGCATGGCAGCATCACAGTAAACAACAGGAATACGGTAAACGGACAAGTATTACTGAGCGGTACTTTTGAAGGAACGGCATACACGATAGACGGGAAAGACTCTGTTACTATCACAGACGGGGAATTTTATGACGATATGCTGGAGTAGTTTCAACCAGCCTTGGTTTCCAGTCATATTCGACAATTCGAAGATCAGTGTTCAACCCCTGCTGAAAAAACTATTTGCCTGGATGAACAAATCAGAGCGTGGAAATTTGAATACGGCTTACTTCAAATACCGCTTCATTTCCCTTTCGGTATCACGCTTTTTGATGCTCTCGCGCTTGTCGTGGGTCTTTTTCCCTTTTGCCAGGCCTATGTCCAGTTTGGCATAGCCCTTTTCATTGATGTACATCGCCAGGGGTACGATGGTGAGCCCCTTTTCCTTCATCTTCTGCGCCCATTTGCGCAGTTCCTTTTTATTCAGCAGCAACTTGCGTTCGCGCACGGGGTCGTGGCCGGCATATCCTGCATTTACATATTCGGCTATATGCAGGCTTTTTATCCATAGCTCGCCGTCGTGAAAGAAGCAGTAACTGTCATTAAAACTCACCTTACCCTCGCGCACCGATTTTATCTCGGAGCCCGTGAGTATGATGCCTGCTGTGAGTTTGTCCTCTATGGAATACTCAAAGGTTATGGGGCGGTTTTTAATATATACCTGCTGCTGCGACAAAGAGAATTAGCTTTTGCCTTTCATAAACCAGTCGATTACTTCGGCCAGTTGCTTTCTTAAATCCTGCCGGTTAACGATGAAATCGAGAAATCCATGCTCCTGCAAAAATTCAGAGCGTTGGAAACCCTCGGGCAGGTCTTTTTTGATGGTTTCTTTTATCACGCGTGGCCCGGCAAAACCTATCAACGCTTTCGGTTCAGCGATATTGATATCGCCCAACATAGCGTAAGAAGCGGTTACGCCACCGGTAGTGGGGTCAGTCATCAGCGATATATAGGGTAATCCAGCCTTTGCCAGTTGGGTCAGTTTTGCCGACGTTTTGGCCATCTGCATCAGCGAGAAGGCACTCTCCATCATCCGTGCCCCGCCCGACTTTGATATGATCATCAATGGTAGGTTATTAGCTATACAGTAATCTATAGACTTACTGATCTTCTCTCCTACTACCGAGCCCATAGACCCACCTATAAAGTTGAAGTTCATACAGGCGACCACAAGGGGCCTGCCACTTACCTTTCCTACCCCTACGGTCATCGCGTCTTTCAGGCCTGTAGCTTTTTGCGCGGAGACCAGCCTGTCTGCATAAGGTTTCATATCTACAAATCCCAGCTTATCTACAGGCGCTATATTTTCAAACAATAACTCGTGCTGCTCGTCAAACAGGAAAGAAAAGTACTCCCCGGCATTGATCTTATTATGGTAGTTGCACTTGGCACATACATACAGTTGTTCTTCCAGTTCTTTGGTGGTTACTGTCGTTTTGCACTCGGGGCATTTATGCCAAAGGCCATCGGGGGCTTCTTTCTTTTCGTGGGTACCCGTAAGAATACCTTTCTTAATACGTCGAAACCAGGTTGATGACATAATATTCTGTTTTGTTATACAATCTCACTGCTCTTCTATCAGTCTTACGACGAATTGGCAAAGATACGCTTTGAAGCAGAAGTAAAAGCATAGCCGGGTTAAAAATTGCTCCACCGTTTTCGCGTAGTTCATTTCAGAAACTTTTATATTTTTAGGACCTCAGCTATCAAAACCACGATTGATTGAATAATATTGCAGGCAGGAACACAAGGCTAACTGTTTGTATTACAGTGCTTATTGTTACTGTAATGCTTATCCTGGACAGGCTGGTTCCCGAAGGTATATTCCTCGACGGCGTTACTTACGCATCTATTTCGCGCAACCTGGCCATAGGCAAGGGTAGTTTCTGGCATCCATACTACCGCGGCGACTGGGGTTTTTATGAGCATCCGCCCCTTATGTTTGGCATACAGGCGCTTTTTTTCAAAGTCTTCGGCGACCATTACTTCACCGAAAAGATATATTCATTTGTTGTATGGATAGTGACTATACTATTGATCAGACACACATGGAAGACGGCGTTGGCCGACAATTATGAACGGTACAGTTATGCCCTGCCCTTGCTCTTTTGGTGTCTCGCCCCCACTGTTACCTGGGGTTACACCAACAATATCCTGGATTGTACCATGGCCTTGTTCGACCTGGCAGCGGTTCTGGTGATATATAAAGGCATCACCTCCTCCAAATGGGCTTATACTTTTGCAGGTGCCTTGTTCATCTTTGCGGCTGTTCTCACAAAAGGCCCCGTTGGAGCGTTTCCACTGGCAGTGCCTGTTTTGTACTGGCTTGTTTTTAGTTGGCGTAACTGGAAAGAGTTCAGGCACGCATTGGGGCAAACACTCCTGTTGACCATACTTCTGGCAACCGGGATATTTTTATTGTTCCAATTTCCTGACTCCCGCTCGAGCATCGACCGCTACCTGCATGAGCAATTGGTTGCCGCACTGGCGGGCAAACGAGAAATAACAGGAGGTGGTATGGGCAGGCTGGCGCTGGTGTACGACCTGGTGATGCAAATGCTGGTTCCTATATTGCTGTCTGTTATAGTTGTTATTGCGGCCAGGGGCTTGAAAGTATTAATTCCGAAATATCGCCATGGCAAAACTGCCTTGTTTTTCCTGCTTGTTGCAGTGTCGGCGTCCCTGCCTATAATGCTCAGTGTTAAACAGCGCACCTTCTACCTGGTACCGTCGCTACCCTATTATGTCATGGCATTGTGTTTTGTCGTCTATCCATATTATGTAGCCCTTACTGACAGGCTGCGTGTTGGAGACAAAAGTCTTCGCTATTTTAAAGTGACCGCTACAGTCGTATCGCTGGCGCTTGGCGTGTACCTGGGCTCTAAAATAGGCAAGCCCGGCCGCGACCACGAATTGCTGGCTGACATAAAGTATATCGGGCAGAATGTGCCCAAAGACGAAGTAGTAGGCATCTGTGCCGAAAAAGACAAGGACTACGCCTTCCTGGCTTATATGCAGCGGTACAACCGCATGGAGGTAAATCCTCTGTTTTATATACCCGACTATGTGCTGATAGACAAAGAGGTGTGCAATAACGATATGATACCCATAATATCCACCATCGGGTTCAGGAAGCAGGAATTCGGATTGGAGAAATATGAATTGTATAAAAAGAGATTCCCGTTGAAATTCGACTTTATTCTCCTAAATCCCGTTTTCCGGACAAGAGATAAATGACAGCCATCCGTATGGCAACACCGTTCTCTACTTGGTCGAGTATGATGGATTGTTCGCTGTCCGCCACGTCAGAATTGATTTCCACGCCCCTGTTAATAGGGCCAGGGTGCATGATAATGATTTCCTTTTTAAGGCTATCCAGCATCTGTTTATTGATGCCATAAAAAAGCGCATATTCCCTTAGTGTTGAGAAAAGGGGTTTATTCTGTCTTTCCAGTTGTATGCGCAGCACATTGGCCACCTGGCACCATTGCAACGCCTTCTTTACATCATATTCCACTTTTACGCCCAGGTCACGGATGTATTTGGGTATCAGTGTGGGTGGCCCGGCAACCATTACTTCAGCACCCAGCTTTTGCAGGCAGAATATATTGCTCAACGCTACGCGCGAGTGCATTATATCGCCTATTATGGCTATGCGTTTCCCCTTCAGGTCACCCAGTTTCTCGCGCATAGAGAAAGCGTCGAGCAGGGCCTGGGTAGGATGTTCGTTGATACCGTCTCCCGCATTGATGATGCTGGCATCTATATGCTCTGCAAGGAACCACGGTGCGCCGCTGGCGCTGTGGCGCATCACCACCATGTCCACCTTCATGGCCAGGATATTATTCACTGTATCTATCAGCGTCTCGCCTTTCGATACCGATGAACCCGAGGCCGAGAAGTTCACCACATCTGCGCTCAGTCTTTTTTCCGCCAGTTCAAAAGATATTCTTGTGCGGGTAGAGTTTTCAAAAAAGACATTGGCAACTGTGGTATCCCTGAGTGTAGGTACCCGTTTTATGGGCCTCTGTAATACTTGCTTGAAATTATCTGCCGTACGGAAAATAGTCTGTATATCTTCCCGCTGCAGTTCTTTAATTCCCAGTAAGTGTTTTACAGATAATGACATTTAGTTGTATATCTTTTTAATCAATAAGTACCACTTCGTCTTTTTTATCCTGCTCGGCCCAGTACACTTTTACCTTTTGGGTGATAATAGTATCTACGCTATGGCCGATATAATCAGGCTGTATGGGCAGTTCCCTGCTGAACCGCCTGTCTATCAGCACCAGCAATTCCACGCTCCGTGGCCGGCCAAAGTCTATCAACGCGTCCATGGCAGAGCGGATAGTCCTGCCGGTATGCAACACGTCGTCTATCAAAACCACATCCCGTCCCTCAATACTGAATTCTATATCCGTGTTCCGGGGCACATGTATGCCCTGATGGATGTCGTCACGATAGAAGGTGATATCCAGCTTGCCGTATTCAATTTGCTTCTTTTGGGTTATTTTCTGTACCAGTGCCGCTATACGGTCGCTGAGGAATACCCCCCGGGGCTGTATCCCTATTATTGCTGTATTGCTGAAATTGAGATGGTTTTCTATCAGCTGGTGCGCCAGCCGCTGCAGTGTTATATTCAGCTGATTATGATCGAGCAGGGTCTTCAAATACTGCGTTGTTTCAGACAAAAGTAATATCTATTCCCCGATTATGGAATTATTCACCTCAATTTCCCCTTTCAAAAGGGTAAAACATGAAATATACCGCCCCGAGAATGAACCCAAACGCGACCAGGTAATTCCAGCGCAACGGTTCTTTCAGGAAGAATACTGCAAACAGGGCAAATATTACCAGGGATATGATCTCCTGTATGGTTTTAAGCTGGAAGGGGGAATAACCCTCCTGCAGGCCATAACGGTTGTTGGCCGGTACCATGAACAGGTATTCAAAAAAAGCAATGCCCCAGCTTATCAATATCAGTTTAAGCAGCGGCATGTCCGATACTCCTTTTTTCAGGTGCCCATACCAGGCATAGGTCATAAAGCAGTTCGAAATGGTCAGCAAAGCTATTGTACGCATATATTGAATGATATACTTGTAAAGTTAAACTGTAAATTTATTGCCGGCAGTTTTCCGGCAAGGATTAATTCGCACTGCTACATTTCATTATATTGCATTTGCAAATGAAACAACCAATGACTCGCCGTCTTGTCATATATATTGTCGTCCTTTCCATCTTTGCACCTTCCTGCAAAAAAAACAAGCTGGAATGGAAACAAGTGGAAAAGATCGAGACTAACACCGCTAACAGGCTGAACAGGATACTCTTTATTGATAATAACAGGGGCTTTGTAGCAGGGGGCGACCGTTTCCTGGAAGCAGACATACTGGCTACAGAAAATGGCGGCGCCGACTGGACCTTGAATAACTATCCGGAAGCCGGAAAAGGATTGTATGGCATTGCCAGGTCTGCATCAGGCAGGATACTGGCTGTCGGCTTCGACGGCAAGATCCTGCTTAGTGACGACGAGGGCACCAACTGGCAATTCGTACAGCTATCACCCTGGCTTTCGTACAAAGATGTATTCCTGAAGGCCGACAATTCGGGTATCGTGATTGGTGGTAATAGTTTTAATTCCGGCTTTATCGTACACATAAATGAAGCAGGCCAAAGCACCGACTACGACTCCATGTCTGTAGAACTGAATAAACTGGCTATGGTGGATGATAATACCGGCTATATCTCCGGCTATGGAATGGTGATGAAGACTACCGATGGCGGGCATAACTGGTCGATACTGGATGTGAAGAACGATAACTTTACGGGGATACATGTCCTCAACAGTACCGAAATATGGATATGCGGTATAGCAGGCAGTATCTATCACAGCACAGACGGTGGCCAAAACTGGGACAGATTGCGTAATGGTAATTCGCTGGCAAACAAGAGGTACGCACTTAAAGATATCTGGTTTTCAGATAGCCGGAATGGCTGGGCCGTCGGCGAAGAGGGGTTAGTAATCTACACTGGCGACGGAGGCAAAAACTGGAAAGTATACCAAAGCTTCACAAAAGACGCCCTGCACGATATCTCCCCCACCCCCGACGGGCACCTGATGGTAGCAGGCGACAATGGGAGCCTGTATAAATTGTACCTGGATTGAGCAATCTCAATAAAAAAACGGTTCTGGCTGGCAGAACCGTTTTTGATTTTTTAAAATTATGTGTGTAAGCGAAGAAGGCAAACAGCGTTATATTATCTCACCATTTTTATGATACCAGCGCCGTCGCTGGTCATTATCCTAAAGAAGTAAATCCCGGGCTTCCATTGACTTACGTCTATTGTTTTGCTGTATCCCTCAAATACTGTTTCATAGCATTGGCGACCGCTTACATCATACACTGATAACCGCACTATATCTAATCTGCCAGAAAGCAGCGTCAACTCTACACGGTCGCGGGCGGGATTAGGATAAAGACCTAGAGACAGCATTTCATTTCCGCTTAATTTTCCAACAGAAACTGGCGGATGTACTATATCAAGCGACTCAAAAATAAGGCCTTTGCAACCCGCCAATGCTCCGTAGCTACTGGTATCGCATATACCGGCCGCACCGCTATCCACACTATTTGTAACATTCATCACTATGGCTTGGTTTTTTATTCGTATCAAGCCGCCGCCACCGCCACCACCCGGCGCGGTCAGGTGCTGGTTAAAGAAATTTTTCGGATCACCGCCTTTGCCTCCTTTGCCTGTTGCATTTAGATTAGCTATACTATCTGCATACAATAAAACAGTGCCGCCTGCACCACCTCCGGCAGCACCATCATAACCGTTGTTGTTGGTACCATCGGTACCGTTTGCAAAGATGTTATTGTTGTTTCCCGCAATCGTGCCTGCTGTTATTATAACAATACCACCACCATTTCCAGGCACCGACAGGAAATTATCATTTACCTGCCCTGCGCCACCACCGCCACCAAGAAATATCTTTCCGTTATTGATTGCTGATGCTAACGAGAACCCGCCAATGCCCTGGGAATTGGGCTGTAGATACGAGTAATAGCCCCAGCCGCCAGTTCCTCCGCAACCGGCATTGGCGCCCCCGCCCCCACCAGCATTATGATTGTTACCACCACCGCCGCCGTTGGCTATGCTGCCTCTCCCATATATATTCACATTGGACGTATCTCCACGACCGGCAACTCCTTCTCCTTTCATCCCGCCCAGGTAGTTGTTCTTTACATAATTGGTGTCGTCTGCGGAGTTTGTTTGGTCTTTTTTAGGTATACCACCTCGAAAGCCGAGGCCATTCGCAATAATATTGGCCTGCATGGTCATTGTGTCTACCGCATCAACCGCTATAATACCACCTTTTTCCCCATTCCACGGAAGACCGGTTAGGGCACCGATGACAACAACGCTTTTGTACTGTGGAACTTTCACAAGTTGTAACTTCCCGCTGCTGTCATACGATTTTTGGATTTTGGAGGTCTGCACGATGCTGCCTGTGACCGATTTGACAGTTACGTACTCAAAATTACCCGTGTTTTTGAAATTCTGAATTTCGCCATAATTAGCCGTATTGCTGAGGTCTGCAACGACTCCTTGCATTTGAATCAGTAATACAAGGTCGCCTGCAGCAAAGACAGATGCTGTATCAACTGTGAATTCAGTAAATGTGCCCTGGGAACTGAAGGAAACAACTGCGGCATATTTGTTGACGATACCTGAAATGGAAGCACTGCCGGATGAACCATTTCCAATACCTTTAGCCATGCAATGTAGGGTGGAAAAGGTAAGGAGGGTATAAGTAATTATTCTTTTCATATTGTAAATATAATTCCTCTGTAAGAAAAAAGCAAATAGTTTGAGCAAACACGACCCCGAATTGGGGTCGTGTTGTTCATTCAGACAGGTCATTTCAATTCTGCCCTTCAACGTATTTCTTAAAATTATTCATAATTGCCTGCCAGCCTTCACGCTGCATTTCTACCGGGTTTTCTGTTTCTGCGTCAAAGGTCTCCACTATTTTCGTATTGTTCCCGTCACCGCTAAAATGTATTTGAACCGTTCTGCCATCGCCCATTGTATATGATATATGTTTGTGGTCAACCACATCGTCATATACGCCTTCAAAATCAAAACCCATGCTGCCGTCTTTGGCTTCCATGCGGTAGTTAAAACTGCCACCCTGCCGCAGGTCGTTTTGTGCGCGGGTGGTGTGCCAGTCTTCAGAAGTAGCGCCCCATTGTGTAATGTGCTCAGGCTGGTTCCAATAATCCCATACTTTTTGTACAGGTACGTTTACCGTGGTCTCTACTGTAATTTTTGTTGTCGTTTCCATTTGTATATTTTTTAATTGTTAGTGTTTAACATTTATTCCGGTACAAAGTTGCACTGTAAAATAATAAACGAAGGGGTGAAAAAACGACATTGTTGGGGGTATTTTGACTCTTTTCGTACTAGCCAGTCACCCCGCTATTCCCGGCAGATTTGTTTGTAACTTTATCACTACAGGCGTACCCGGGCCTGCGTTTTTTTATGGGACACAACCAGGGACATAACCACAGCCATACCCACAGTACGAAGAACCTGCACATCGCGTTTCTTATCAATACTGCTTTTGCCTGTATCGAACTGGTAGGGGGCCTGTATACCAACAGCGTAGCTATATTGTCCGATGCGCTGCACGACCTGGGCGATAGCCTGTCGTTAGGTACTTCCTGGTACCTGCAACACAAAGCGAAACAACCCAAAGACGCGACCTATACATACGGCTACAGCCGTTTCTCTCTATTGGGCGCATTCATCAATTCTATAGTACTCATTGCAGGTTCCGCTTTTATTATCAGCGAATCCATTGCCCGCATTGCCACACCCCAACAACCCGACGCAAAAGGCATGCTGCTGTTGGCCTTCGTCGGCGTCGTCTTTAACGGTATTGCTATGCTGCGCCTGCGCAAGGGCAGCAGCATAAACGAGCGCGTGGTTTCGCTGCATTTCCTTGAAGATGTCTTAGGATGGTTAGCCATGCTGGCAGGCGCATTGGTCATGATGTTTTACGATATACCCGTCCTCGACCCCATCCTTTCTTTAGCTATAGCCTGCTATATACTGTTCAATGTATACCGGAACCTGAAGCCTGCACTGAGAATTGTGCTGCAGGGAATACCCGACCGGGAGCAGGAAGAGAAGATCAAATCGCTGGTATTAAAAAATAGCATAGTGAAAGACATTCACGATTTCCGCATGTGGTCGCTGGATGGTGAACACAGCGTTGTTTCCTTTCACGCAGTCGTTACAGAGAGCATTTCGCTGAAAGAAGCTGAATACCTGAAGGAGCAGATAAAGTCAGACCTGGAGCAATTGCATGTAGCACACTCAACAATTGAAATTGAATATAACCCGGGACATTAACAGGACTGCTATTCGTAACCTTCGTCTTCAAATCCGGCAGAGAGCGGCGAATTGTTGATGATGCGGTACAGTGCGGGGCCATGGTTGTAGATACCTTTATTGTATTTATTGCCCAATACGATGATGGTGAAATTGTCCTTTATGAATCTTAAAAATACCGTGTTATTACCATGCCACCAGCCATTATGAAACACTACCTTATCTCCGTCGGGATAGCAATACATCCGCCAGCCAAGGCCATAGTTCTTCACGCCGGGGCGCTCAAACGAGCAGGGGCCGTAAGCATATTCTGTGGTATTGCTGTCTAAAAACTCGTAGAAATAAAATGACTGGTCCCACCGGTACATATCCCTCACCGTGCTGTAGATCCCTTTATCACCGTATACGCCGTCTGAAAAGACTACAGGATACTCTGTCCAGTCATATTTATAACTCTTGGTCGCTTTGCCGGGCAGGCCTTCCGTAGGGTCGTAAACAAATGTATTCTTCATGCCCATGGGCTCAAAGAAATACTGGTGCATAAAATCCTTATAGGTCATCTCTGTCACCTCTTCTATCAGCCTCGCCAGTATCGCATAGTTACTGTTGCTATACTTAAACCTCGTATCGGGTGTAAATTCCAATGCAGGTTTATATTGCGCAAACAGCGTCAGCAATTCATCATTATATATCGGCGTCATGGTGTTCTTCCTATAGCGTGCATACCATTTCAGGTAATCTGGTATCCCCGACCTGTGATTGAGCAACATTTTAATGGTCACGTTAGCATAGGGAAAGTTGGGAAGGTAATCCTTCACTTTATGGTCTATATTCAGGTACTTGTGCTGGTGCAGGTACATGATGGCCGTAGCGGTAAAGGTCTTGGATGTAGAAGCCAGTTGCACCGATGCGTCGGGTGTAAGCTTTCTGCCCGCACCTTTGTCAGCATACCCGTAATAGCGCTCATAGATAATATGGCCCTGGTAGCCTATCAATACACTCCCGTTGAAACCACGCGCTACCTGTGAACGGTAGAAAGAATCCAGTTTGTATTTCATCAACTGGTATTCTACGGTAGTAGTATCTTCAAAACGAATATTGATGCTGCCAAATTTTTTAGGCTCACCCGTGTATTTAGGGCAGGCAACTGCATCCCCGTTAAAGAACATACAGGCCGACAAGAAAATTATTATGGCAGTAACCCTGGTTGATATTTTCCGCATGATACTCCTACTGCTTACAAATTTAAACGATATGCTCAAGGGTTGGTTTTGTTTAACTCATCGTTAACAAATTTATAGGCTTTCTCGATAAATTCGTAGTAGCATTGCCCGATCTCATAATAACGCACTACAAATGTATTGTATGCTTCATCTATTGGTTTCATATGTTGCGCCCTGCGGTGTAAGCCTTGCAGGGAGCGGCGTGCACCCGCCAGGGTCCTATAGTTGTACAGCCAGTTATGTTCACGCATGTACGGAAAGATAGCAGCGAAGGCCGGTGGAAAATATCGTTTATATTCATCTAAAATTTTATACACATCCTGTGTAAAATCCAGCAATTTCTGCTCCGAGGAAAAATATTGCGGGTCTGTAGCCAGGTAATGGTCAAACAACGTGTCTATTATCGGGCTTGCATACAGGCCATACTCCGGCCTGAACCATACCTGTGCGCGCAACGACGAGGGTGCAATATCTGTGAAGGTATCTATCTTCCTGTGCAACAGTATACCCTTTTGTATTTCTTCCGGGTATTCGCGCACTGCCTTCATACCCTTTACATAGTCACCTATCATGTTGCCTACCAGCAATTCTTTATTACCGAATGAAAGCAGCGCGTGGCCCAAATAATTCATACCGCAATCTACTACAACTGCATGATACGCGGCAGCTTTTCCGCCAGCACAGCCAGGTCTTTATTCATTGCCTTGAGCTCTACATTCATTTTTCCAAGGTATATTTCCTGGTGTACACTCAAGGGTATTCCACCTGGTATGGCAACGCCGGCATCAAGTATATCAAAGCTGGCATCGGGGTTAAGTTTCCGGGTGCATTCCATATTCCGGTTAAAGGCCTTCAGGCAGTCAAGTATCAATTCCTGTTGCCTTTGTAGGGTATTAATATCTGCTTCTTTGGTGGTATCGTCCTGTTCCAGTTCTATATTATTCAACTCACGGGTGATGCGTATGTTGTGCGTTATCACGTAATAGAAGATTGCAAAGGGGCGCTTCCTGAACGAGGGTTCTTCCATATAGCGGCTGAAAGAATCGTAAGCGTTGCTATTGGAAGACTCAGCCTTGCGTTTATATTTCGTCCAGGTCGTTGTTTCATCTTTGTCAAAGAAAATAAACCTGAAGTAAGAATAGTTGGCGCAGATAGCGTTAGCGAGATGTATCGGTAGCCATTTCTTATCCCATGTTGGCAACAGCGCAAAACCGGCTACAAGGGCTATTAATGAGCCGGCGACAGTAGATAAGGCCCTTGTCATAATGACCATATCGCTCAACTCCCGGTTGATATTGAACAGTAAAACAAGATTGACTGTAATGAAAAATGCGGCTACAGAATATCGCCTGCGTATATAATATACCATCGGTATGAAGGTGAGGAACAGCAACGCTTCCTGCAGGTATAACCCGGTTGGCAACTTCAAAAACAATCCTGCTACGATACCGCCCGCTACAGTACCTATCACCCTGGCGCGCGCCTTCTGCCATGTGGCGCCAAAATAGGTTTGCATGACAATTATCAGGGTGAAGGGTATCCAGTAGCCATGGTCAATATCCCAGAATTTATAAATAAACATGGCAACGGCTGCTGCAATAGCAGAACGCAAAGCGTACCTAGCTGTAAATGTGTTGAAGTTGAACAGCATCTGGATATAACGTATCCAATACATGGGATGCAGGATAAATATGGTTTTCATCAGTGAATATGAGCGAATCATAGAGCGCTCGTTCACTATACCCTGCAGGTGATTGAATGCTGCTTCTACGATTTTTGCGTTACGCTCGGCAAGTTGTGCAAAGCGTAATATATTTTTTTCGTCCGCTGCATCCACATTCAGTCGTTCTCTCAGTAATTCTACAAGCTTAAACAACCTGTTGATACGGGAACGTAATATCATCTCCTCCCCTTTTTCAGGGTTGATGGTGTACACGGTCATGCGCTCCAGCATCTGCTCTGTGGCGCGTAGTATAGTGAATATTTTTATCCTAACGGTACTATCAAGGTTACGACGATTCAGGTTGCCGAGCTCTTCCTTCATGGTCAGAACCTGCACGCCGGACAGCGCTGCGGCCTTTCGCACCTGCGCCAATATGTATTCATGCCCGTCCTTCTCGCTTGCTTCGTGCGCCATTTTTTCAAACAGGTCCAGCGAAGCATCTATGGCGGTCCTTATTTCTTTTTCTTTCAGGAAAATATCGTGTTCGTTGCTCCGGGGCCCTGTTCCCTCCCACCCTTGCGAGATAGTGGCCGTCAGTTCTTCAATGGCCTTCCAGATGATGGCTATAGACCGCCTGTACGGGCGCTGTGCGGGAATAAAGAAAGAAGCAATAATACCCGCCACGCCATTCCACAGCACGCCTATGCTTACCAGCGCCACTCGTTCTTTCAATTCAGGTATAGTATCAGTGGGATATGCGTTGCAGAAAATAAACAGGGCGTACACACATATAGCCAGGCCGCTGCCTCTGTTTCCTATGTTTTTTAGCAGGGAGGATATGAAGGCGACAATACCCATCAGCACTACGCTGAGCCATATTATATGCCCCGTAGCGCTACCAACGATGGCGAATATCAATGCCAGTGCCGAACTGCCAGCCAGTAGCTTCAATCTATGCTGAAAGTCTCCCTTCAATTCTACCCAGCAGATACATTCGGCCATCAGGGCTATCCACCCCGCTTCCGGCAACCTGCCGGTGTACATGCCCCAGAAAAGTGGAACCATTGCGGCCAGGGCCATGCGTAGCCCCCAACTGATGTCAGGTTCAAGCGCCTCTTTCTCTACAAGGCTATTCAGATGCTTGTATGGCTGAATGATACGCACTTACATAAAGATATTAATAACGTGCGGCCAGTTGTTTATCTATCAGCACTGCTATCTGTTCGCTCTTTACCATGCCTTCATAAAATTTCTTCCAGTTGTTCTTTCTATGATATAGCATAGTGGCCGGTATCGACCCTTGCCATTCATTGGTTATTTTAGGTATGAAATCGTTGGCGTTGGTTTCGTTTAGCCATACCACTTCATGCGGCAGCTTCCTTTTACTCACAAACTTCCTGATCTTTGCCGGGTAGTCGTTCTTAAAATCAAGGCTGACCAATAGTACTTTCACCGGGTAGCCGCTGTACTTATCCGCCAGTTTATCAAATTCCGGCAATTCTTTGATACAGGGGCCACACCATGTTGCCCAGAAATTCACTATAAAAACTGTGTCCTCGCCGGCTGCAAGGCGCTTCATCAATCCATCAGCCTTATAGGCCGGTATCTCTTGTCCGTTTGCTACAGCCCGAAGCAGCAAAATTGCCAATGCCAGTAAGGTTATATATCTCATGCTACAAATGTATTACAGAACAATGGGTTATTCATTGCGGGTTCTCTTAAAACAATGTTGAAATAGTAATGTTTTGGTTCATTTACATTAGGTTTGCCGGGTAATTTCAGCAGCGAAAAATATTTATGGATAAAATATCTGTACTACAGGAAAAAATAAGGCTGGCCATGCTGGGCGGTGGCGAGAAACGTATAGAAAGCCAGCACAAAAAAGGTAAACTTACAGCCCGGGAACGCATCCATCTATTAATGGATGAGGGCAGCTTTGAAGAAGTAGGTATGCTGGTAACGCACCGTTGCCGCGACTTTGGTATGGACAAGGAAGTGTACCAGGGCGATGGCGTCGTAACAGGTTACGGCACCATCAACGGCCGGCTGGTTTATGTCTTTTCACAGGACTTCACGGTATTTGGCGGGAGCCTTTCTGAGACACATGCTGAAAAGATATGCAAGATCATGGACCTGGCCCTGCAAAATGGCGCACCGGTAATAGGCCTGAACGACAGCGGCGGCGCCCGTATACAGGAAGGCGTAGTTTCGCTGGGCGGATATGCCGATATCTTTCACAGGAATGTGAAATCATCCGGCGTAGTGCCGCAAATATCAGCCATTATGGGGCCATGCGCGGGGGGCGCTGTGTATTCTCCTGCCATCACCGACTTCATCCTGATGGTAGAAAACACATCGTACATGTTCGTGACTGGGCCCAATGTCGTAAAAACTGTAACACACGAAACCGTCACCAGCGAAGAACTGGGCGGTGCGCAAACACATGCTTCCAAATCGGGGGTGACACATTTTGCCTGCGCCAACGAAGTGGAATGTATAGAGAACATAAAGAAGCTACTCAGCTTTATGCCGCAAAACTGCGAAGAGGATGCACCGGTGTACGCTTATGAACAAGCGGATGAGAAACGTCCTGCCTTGAACAATATTATACCGGAAAACCCTAACCAGCCTTACGACATGAAGGAAGTAATAGAGCAATTGGCGGATGAAGGTTCCTTCCTTGAAGTACATAAAAATTACGCGGAAAATATTGTCGTTGGTTTTGCCCGCATGGCAGGGCGAAGTATAGGCATAGTGGCCAACCAGCCCGCCAGTCTCGCCGGGGTGTTGGATATTGAATCGAGCAAGAAAGGAGCAAGGTTCGTCCGCTTCTGCGATGCATTCAACGTTCCCTTATTGGTATTGGTGGACGTGCCCGGTTTCCTGCCCGGTACCGACCAGGAATGGCACGGCATCATCACCAATGGCGCTAAACTGCTGTACGCGCTGAGCGAAGCTACAGTGCCCAAAGTAACTGTGATTACCCGCAAAGCTTATGGTGGCGCCTACGACGTGATGAACTCCAAGCATATAGGCGCCGACCTTAACTATGCATGGCCCACAGCGGAGATTGCCGTAATGGGCGCCAAAGGGGCCGCTGAAATCATCTTCAAAAAAGAAATTGCGGAGGCAAGCGATAAAGAAGCAAAACTAAAGGAGAAAGAACTGGAGTACATAGAAAAATTCGCAAACCCGTATGGCGCTGCCGCACGGGGATATATAGACGAAGTGATACTGCCCGATGTAACGCGCGAAAAACTTATCAGGGCCTACAAGATGCTGGAGAACAAAGTAGAGCCAAGGCCCAAACGCAAACACGGAAATATTCCTTTATAAAAAAACTCAGAACTGGATACGGCAATTCTGTATGCACGGGATGCCGTATTTTTGTATAAGTCCGTGCGCAACATATTTCATACGTTTATCGACTGGATACTGTACACCAGTACCTTCGCTGCTGCTTGCGCGGTAGGCTTATGCATGGCTACCGAAAAATTACTGCTCAGCTCTGCCCCGCCATTGTATTCTACTTTGCACCTGCTGGTTTTTTGCAGCACGCTGTTCGTTTACAACGTGCATTACATAGTTAAAAAATCAACACCTGAATTATCCGATAGGTTTGGCTGGTCGGTACACCACAGGTCATGGCACTACCTGTTTATGGCTACCGGTGCTGCCGGATGCCTGGTAGCCACCTTCTCCCTTCCGCTCAATATCCTTATTGCCTGTGGAGTGCTGGCTGTACTCTCTTTTGCATATTCTATCCCGATATTGCCGTTTAAAGACAAAAAGCGCCTCAAAGATTTCGGCTGGATAAAAATATCAGTACTTACACTGGTATGGACTATCGTGACCAGTGTGCTTCCTATTCTGTACCATAGCAAGGAAATGGCGGATTATCCATACGAGATATTGATTCGCTTTGTATTCATGTTCACGCTATGCGTGGCATTTGACATCAGGGATATGCAAACCGACCTGGAAGCGGGCATTGCCACCTTGCCAAATATCATTGGCATCAAAGGCAGCTATCGGGTTATGACTGTTTCCATGACAGCCTTCATCGTCATGAGCGTCATTCAATATTTCAGGTATCCATCTCTTAGCAGGCTGCTTGCGGAATTGATAGTGGCCCTGGCAACAAAACTCGCGATTGACTATGCCAGGAAACGACCTTCGGACCGTGCCTACCTTGGTCTCGTTGACGGCATGATGCTGCTATATGCAGTGCTCATTTTATGGTTATAAAAAAACGCCCCCGGCTACGGAGGCGTTCTGTATCAATTCCTTTGGATACTATTATTTCACTACCGGTATCACCTGTTTGCTGCCGTCTTTTTGCACCTGTACGAAATACAGGCCCGGCGCCCAGGCCGACGTACTGATGGCACCAGTATAGTTTGATGCGCCGATCTCTAGGGCAGATGCGCTTACCAGGGAACCATTGGCGTTGTGAACATGAACCATATAAGTACCGGCATCAGCCTTGTCCAGGTCAAGCGTCAGTATGTCCCTTACCGGGTTGGGATAAGCCTTTATTACTACCTCTTTCGTCACTTTTGCAATTGAGGTAGCATCAGTCAGCATCAGCGAAATAGTACTGCCTGGCATGTCCCCGGTCGGAACATTGTCATTATTCACGGCATTGATAATAGCGTACATATTTATTCCACCTACCGCTGTCGCCGGTGCTGTCCAGTCAAAACTGACTTCGTACATGCCACCTGTTTTGGGTATTGGTGCATTATGCTCCACCAATGTAGAATTTGTAGCAGGGAAGCCATGCACCATAGTACCCAGGTTGCTGTAAGTACCTATTGGAGCATTGTCAGAACTCTTCACCGCAGTAAACTGGAAACCGAAGTCATCCAGTCCGGCTGTGGGGTTTGTTCCTTTTACGGTCACTATATATGTTTGGCCGGCTATATAAGATGTAAGTGCCGGGCTGCCCGTGCTCCAGTCCTTTCTCCGTATTTCTATCGAACCTGTTGTGGTGCCCCCACCGCCCGAATGGCAGTTGGCACAAGTTCCGCTGGTACCTGGCCTGCCGGTTTTATCCCCTTCAAAGTTGTGGGCGGGGCCACTTGAGTAGCTGGTTGCTGTTAAATAAATGATCGCCGTTGCGGCTGTGATGAGTAAAGATTTCTTCCTCATAAGCAGTTTGTTTTTGTTGAATATTCGGTTACCTGTTTTACAGTTATCTTTGCCCTCTTATGGGCCAGAAGAAACTTGTTCGCTTCGAAGCGATAAGTAAATATAAGAATGTTTTACAATACCCCCAAGGCATAAAAGGGGAATGGAATGCACATTTCAATAATGACAATCCTATCACGCTCGAATTAGCATGTGGTAAGGGGGAATACAGCGTCAACCTCGGGCGTCAACACAAAGACAGGAACTTCATAGGCGTTGATATAAAAGGCAACAGGATATACATAGGTGCAAAAAAAGCGCTGGAAGAGGGATTAAACAATGTTGCCTTCCTGCGCACTCATATATTGCAGATAGAAGACTACTTTGCACCGGGCGAGGTAGAAGCAATATGGATAATTTTCCCCGACCCTTTTTTACGCGAATCGCGCGAAAAGAACAGATTGACACATCCGCGCTTTTTATATCGCTATCAACGCATCCTGAAACCGGGCGGCATCATCAACCTGAAAACCGATTCAAAAGAGCTCTACGATTATACATTGGAAGCGATCAATCAAACCGGTTGCACGATTGTTGAAAATCTCGCCGATATCTATGGTAAAGGCCTGGCCACCGGGCCATTGGCCATACAAACATTTTATGAGCAGATGCACCTGGCCGAAGGACGTACCATTTATTACCTTGCCTTTACGCTTCCGGATAAAGAAATAGATATTCCTGAACGCTATAAAACGCATAAGTCACTTGAGGCCGGAAATTGATTTTTATATTAATGAAGACGGCCTGCTTGTGTTTACCGAGGCATACCACCTGCAACGCGGCTATTGCTGTGGAAGGGGGTGCAGGCATTGCCCTTACAATTATGAGAACGTCCCAGAGATAAAAAGGGAAAAATTACTGGCAGCAAGAAAACAAAGCAATGAAAACAACCAATGACAAAGACAACATTTACGAAGCCATCTATGATGTAGTACGTTGCATCCCCAAGGGGCGCGTCACTTCTTATGGCGCTGTAGCCGCGGCAGTTGGTGCAAAGTCGGGTGCGCGGCTGGTAGGCTATGCCATGAACCTGAGCACGAATGTAAAACCCAAAGTGCCGGCCCACCGCGTTGTCAATCGTAATGGCATGTTATCGGGCAAACATCATTTCTCGCCGCCTGAAAAAATGCAGCAACTGTTGGAAAAAGAAGGTATAAAAGTGGTAGACGACACCGTTGTGGATTTTGACCGCCTGTTTTGGGACCCGCTGAAAGAAATTACATTATAGCTCACCCGAACTGGCATGCATCTCTGTAGCAGGGTTCGTGCCGGGTTTCAGCCACTGGCAGGTTTCCAGGTACGTCTTTTCAGGATAGTATATGAACATACAGGTACCATCCTTTATCGTATTAATAACTGTATCGGACAGTTCGTTGCTCACCGCAGGGCAACCCCAGCTTCTGCCCAGTCTGCCGGTACCGGCTATAAAATCCGAACTAACGTAGCCCGCACCGTGCACCACAATTGCGCGCTCGTAGGCAGCTGAATTATAGCCCTCGTCCATACCATGCAGGTGCAGTGAGTTGCCATGATTGCCGGTATAAGTATCGCCGGTTACATAAAAGCCCATGCTGCTCTGGTGTGAGCCTTCACGATTTGAAAAATGTTTCGCATATTCTTCACCGGTACCCTGGCCATGTGCCACATATGTATTTATAAGCACCCGGCGGCTATCCAGGTCTATTATCCACATTCTCTTTTTATTAGCCGATAAAGAATAGTCGGAAACTGTGAGGATGTTTTTAGCTGCGTTTAGTTTGTTAGCTGCTTTCAGGTTTTGGTAGCCGGTGTAGGCCTTAGCAAAAACCTCGTAATTCAGTTTGTCAACTCCTGTAAAATCTATGCTTTTATACACATCAGAAACCGTGTTTACCACTTTTACGGGTTGCACATCCGGTTCATTGGTCCTCGCCTGGAGGGTGAATAATGACAGAGCTGATAAGAATAAAATAATGGGTAGTTTTCTCATAAATCTTTTGCACATTTCTTAAAATTACGAAATTTTCCCGGATACATGAAAACAATATCGCATGTTTAACAGAACATTATTAATGAAAATATAAAAAACAACCCGTAAGACGAATGTCTACAGCCTGGCATTCTGCACGTCAGATGCGCTCAGAGGCTGTGTACGGCGTTTTTCATAGCTTTCTTCCCTGCCCACTTCTATAATGTTTCGTTTGTATGATGGGTCTCTGTAGCTGGGCGCAAACCGCTTGATGCCTTTAATGGCAGTGCCGGAATGTATCAGCGCGGTCGCTACTTTTTTTACATCCTGTGCCGGTACACCTGCGCCATACCATATGCAGTTGGTTTTCTCATTCCCGGTAATCCCGTTCACTTCCCTCCCTTCAAAACGATAACCCAGCGATTGTAAGGTAGCCACCAGGTAAGCGTTGTCGGCGCTGCGGTGGTAGTAGGCAACCACCACATCGCGGGATGAAACTTTGTTTATCGGGGCCTTAACCATCTTTTCCTCTACGGGCGGTTTCACGGCAGGTGCTTTCCTCTCAGCAGGGGGCATTTCCACCGGCTGTTCGTTAGTTGCCGGTTTTACCGGTGCCGCTATCCTGGCGTCTTCCTTTGCAAAATCAACCAACACTGCTTTTTGTTTGTTCAGGCTATCCAGTTCTGTTTTCAATTCGCTAACGGATGCCTGCAACCGGGTGTGCTCGGTCCTGATATCTATTACCTTTTTGTAGGAAAATAATATGGCCATCAGTCCTGCTGAAACTGAAAGCATACCAAATGAAAATGCCGCAACGAACACATTATATCTCTGCTTGCTTACCCCCTCGTTTATCATTTACGCACGTTTTTATTTGAAGAATTGCGGGTATATATTGATTTCGCAATACCTATGCCAAAATATTAAATCTGAGCCAAAAATACGCTTATACGGCGAATTGATACCCAGTAATATATGCCCTGCCATTCTTTTTGCCTAATTTTGGCCGTCTTTAAAAAATTCATAGAAATGAAAGAAGTGTATATAATCTCCGCCGTACGTACGCCATTAGGCAGTTGGGGCGGTAGCTTAAAAGATTTTTCCGCGACCCGTTTGGGCTCTTTCGCCATCAAGGGCGCGATAGAGAGGGCCGGCCTTGCTGCCAATGAAGTAAATGAAGTAATAATGGGCTGTGTGATGCAGGCCAACCTGGGCCAGGCCCCGGCAAGGCAGGCTGCTAAGTTTGCCGGGATACCCGATAACGTGCCCTGCACAACCGTGAACAAAGTATGCGCCAGCGGCATGAAGGCTGTAATGCTGGGTGCGCAGGCTATTATGCTGGGCGATGCCGACGTGGTAGTAGCCGGCGGCATGGAAAGCATGAGCAATGTGCCTTTTTATAGCCCCAACATGCGCTGGGGAAACAAATACGGTAACGTGACCATGATAGACGGCCTGGCCAAAGATGGACTTTGGGATGTCTACAATGACTATCCTATGGGTAACGCAGCAGAACTTTGTGCCAGCGAGTGCAACATCAGCCGCGAGGCGCAGGACGAGTTTGCCATAGAAAGCTATAAACGCAGTCAAAACTCTGTGAACAGCGGCAAATTTGATAATGAGATTATACCTGTAGAAATTCCGCAGCGCAAGGGCGACCCCATTGTTTTCAGCAAGGACGAAGAACCTTTCAATGTAAAGTTTGATAAAATACCTTCATTGAATTCAGCATTCGTAAAAGGCGGTTCAGTTACCGCAGCCAACGCCAGCACTATGAATGACGGCGCCGCAGCGTTGGTGCTGATGAGCAAAGAAAGGGCAGAAGCATTAGGTCTGAAACCCATAGCTAAAATAAAAGGCTATGCCGATGCAGAGCAGGCTCCTGAATGGTTTACAACTACCCCGTCGCTGGCAGTGCCACGCGCAGTAGAAAAAGCGGGCCTGAAAATGGAAGACATTTCTTACTTCGAACTGAACGAAGCTTTCAGCGTAGTAGGATTGGTGAATATGCAGAAGATGAACCTGAAACCCGAACAGGTGAACGTGAATGGCGGTGCCGTAGCGTTGGGCCACCCGCTGGGTGCAAGTGGCGCGCGCATACTGGTAACACTTATCAATGTACTGAAGCAAAACAATGCACAATATGGTGCGGCTGGAATATGTAATGGTGGTGGCGGTGCAAGTGCCGTAGTGTTAGAGCGCATGTAATCAGCAATTAACCAACACAAAATAAAGAGAGCGGCTTGATGCCGCTCTTTCTATGTGTATTACAGTATATATATTGCAAACGTTTCAGATCTACCTCTTTCAAAAACGCAGCGTAAGTTTTCTGTAGTTATAACACTGGAAAAACGCCCATCAAAAAATAGACTACTATCAAATTGATTAAAATCAGATCGAAATGCTTCCCCTGTCTCCTCATCAATAATATCTACCTCAATGCCATTCACAACCTATTGTATTTTATTTTATTCAGTGAAATTACTTCATTACGGATTGTGAAAACATAAAATATAAAAATAGATTCATTACAATTCTTAATAGACTATAATTACATAATATAACAAACTACAACCCTCCCATCTTGCACACCTTCTTATACTCCGCTGCCGTCACCTTACCTACCGACAACCTGCCCAACCGCACCAGGTCCATATTCGCCAGGTCTTTATCTGCCTTAATGGCTTCCAGCGTAACGGGCTTGGGCATTGCCTTTACGGGTTTCAGGTCCACCACTACCCAGTTGGGGTCGTCGGTGGTGGGGTCCTGGTAAGCGGTCTTTACCACTTCGGCTATGCCCACTATGGCCAGCCCCTCGTTACTGTGATAAAAGAATACCTGGTCGCCCTTCTGCATATCGCGCAGGTTGTTGCGGGCCGCATAGTTGCGTACACCGTCCCAGTGGGTTTCCTTATCTTTTACAAACTGCTCCCAGCTATATTTAAAAGGTTCAGATTTTACCAGCCAGTAATTCATGAGTATGTGTTTTACTGAATTAAAATATCTATTTATCCCTTTGCAGCAAATAAGACGCCAGCTTGCGCAAGGGTTCTTTCCTGTCTGCAGGCGCATCTATTTCTTCCAGGCAGCAAAATGCTTTTTCTGAATATTGCTCCACTGCTTCGCGGCAAAGCTCATCGGCGCCGGTTTCTTTATAAAGCGTGAGTACGCCACGCACTTTTGTGTCTTCTTCCGCCACCATCAGTTCGTTCAGCTCACCCGTTTTCGGGCCTGCCAGTTCTTTTGCTTTCAGCAACAGGAAGGTCTTTTTATTTGCCATGATGTCCCCGCCGTTCTGTTTGCCGAGTTTCGCCGTATCGCCAAATGCATCTAAGTAATCGTCCTGCAACTGGAAAGCTATACCCACGTTCTTGCCAAACTCGTACAACTTGTCGGCGTCTCCTCTCGATGCACCGCCTATGACCGCGCCCATTTTCAAACTGCAGGCCACCAGCACCGATGTCTTTAATGCTATCATCCTTATGTACTCATCAATTGACACATCGTCCCGTTGCTCGAAGTCCATATCCAGTTGCTGGCCTTCGCATACTTCTATAGCCGTGGCGTTGAACAGTTGCAGCAACTCCGGCAAATGATTACCAAGTTTGGCCAATTGCACGTAAGCCTCTATGCACATCACATCGCCGCTAAGGATGCCTGCGGTGAGTCCATATTTCGCATGTATCGTAGCATGCCCCCTGCGTAATGGGGCTTTGTCCATAATGTCGTCGTGTACCAGGGTGAAGTTGTGAAACAGCTCGATAGCCGTAGCGGCATGCCATGCATCTTCTTTAATGTCGGCAAACAATTCATTACCCATAACACAAAGCGCCGGGCGCACCCTCTTGGCCCCCAGCGACAGCAGGTACCTGCATGGTTCGTACAGGTTATATGGTTCCGGCGGAAACGGTGATTGACCCCGAAGCCTGTTTTCAAATTGTGCTACTACGTTTTTAAAATCCTGCATCTTTCTTACTTACGTCTTGTTTTCTTTTTGTCCTCTTTTCTCTTTCCTGTTTGCCTGCCTGTTGTTTTCCTTTTGGGTTGTGTCTGGTCTGCGGCTACCAGGCTATAGTCTATCTGTCTCTTTTCCAGGTTGGTAGCTACTACACGCACCCGCACTTTATCCCCTACGCCAAACCTCATTTTGGTATGCCTGCCCACCAGCGCATATTCACCTTCCAGCAGCACAAATTCATCTATATCATACAGGTCGCTCATGGGCACCATGCCTTCACATTTATGCTCTACTGTTTCAGCCCAAAAGCCAAAGCTGGCCACGCCGCTCACCACGGCGTCAAATTCACCACCTACATAATCCTGCATATATTCTACCTGCTTGTACTTATTGGCGGCACGCTCACTTTCCATTGCCCTGCGCTCCTGGTCGCTGCAATGGCGGCATTGCTGCTCCATGTGTTTGATGGGTTTAATATTTCCCTCCAGGCATTCCAGCAGTACGCGGTGTACCAGCACGTCAGGATAACGGCGGATAGGTGAAGTGAAATGGCAATAATTTTCAAAACCCAATCCATAGTGCCCAATGTTTTCGGTGGTATATACGGCCTTGGCCATGGTTCTTATACCTAATGACTCCAGTACATGCTGCTCGGGTTTGCCCCTGGCCATGTCCAGCATCTGGTTAAACGATTCGGCAATAGCCTGCGGTGTGTGCATACTGAACTTGTGTCCATACCGCGCTGCAAAGGTGGCAAACAGTTTCAGCTTCTCTTCATCGGGTACATCATGCACACGGTACGGGAAGGGAACGGGCTTATTCTTCACGGTTATTTCCGATACGTGCTCCGCCACGGTACGGTTGGCCAGCAGCATGAATTCTTCTATCAGTTGGTGCGCCTCTTTGCTTTCTTTTACCACTATGCCTATGGGCTTGCCTTTCTCGTCCAGTTTGAACCTCACTTCCTGCGAAGAGAAGTTAATCGCACCCCTTTTAAATCGCTGCGCCCGCAGTTCCTGTGCTATATCATTCAGCAGCAGAACTTCTTTTCTGTGATCACCTTCGGCGCCTTCTATTATTTCCTGTACCTGCTCGTAAGAGAACCTTCGCTTGGAACGTATCAGCGTTTTTCCCAGCCAATAGTCTTTCACCTTGCCCGTCTTGCTCATCTGGAATACAGCAGAGAAGGTATATTTGTCCTCGTCCGGGCGCAATGAGCATAGCTCGTTCGACAGGCGTTCCGGCAGCATAGGCAGCACCCTGTCGGGCAGGTACACGCTGGTTGCACGGCGGTAGGCTTCCTTATCCAACGCAGAGTCGGCTTCTACATAATGCCCCACATCGGCTATATGCACGCCTATCTCATACATGCCGCCTTTCAACGGTTTTATAGATATGGCATCGTCAAAGTCTTTGGCGTCTACCGGGTCGATGGTGAAGGTCAGCTCACCCCGCATATCTCGGCGTTTTTTCACCTCTATTTTATCTATCCCTTCGGGGTAGCGTGCAGCCTCTTCCATCACGTCATCAGGAAAGGTCAGCGGAAAACCGTTTTCTACTAATATGCCTTGCATGGCAATTTCGTTGGCGCTCTCGTCGGTTAGCACGCTTATTATTTCGCCTACAGGATTTTTTGCTTTCTCTGTCCACTCCACTATACGGGCTATACCATGGTCGCCATGCTGCGCCCCGTTCAGCAGGTGCAGTGGAATAAAAATATCCACGGGCATCCTTTCCGAATCGGGCACCAGGAAAGCGAAATGTTTATGTATCTCCACCCTGCCGCTAAACTCCGATTGTTTCCTTCTTATTACGTCCACGATCACGCCCTCCGGCCTCGAGCCAAATTTCTTGCCCCTTGTCGCTACTTCCACCCTCACCTCGTCACCATTCAGCGCATTGCGTATGTTTTCTCTCTTTACCACTATGTCTTTGGCCTGTCCCTCCACTATCACGTAGCCCAATCCCGAGCGGGTCACTTCCAGCACGCCCTTGTACACTACTTTCCCGCCGCTGTTCTGGTTTTTCTTTTTACTGTTCCTCGCCATAATACATCGAATTATTTTCGTTAATGGTACGCTCTGCGTAACCTAAAATTAGCTTATCAAACTCACTGCCGCCATTAAATAAAAAAGAAACCTGTATCGGAACCGCTGCTATGGTTACGCCCCACTCCTTCAGCCTGTCGGTGTGCAGGTGCAGCCTGGCGGCATCCTTCTCTGTAGTAACAACTATCTTGTCCGCAACGTTCCAGTTCCTGTATGTTTCTTTTATCTCTTCCAGGTCTTTTTTCAAAAAGTAATGATGGTCCTGGTAGGTGAGTTCATGCACTTTGGCAGCATCCTTCTCCAGGTGGGCTATCAGGGGAGCGGGTTTTGCTATTCCGCACACCAATAGGACATGTTTGCCTGCCAGTGATATTTTTTCACCCGTGAACAGGTTATAGGGGGTTTCATAAAATATTTTCGTGAAGAACACCTTTTGATGTGGCAGGGGTTTTATTCGCTCTATCATTTCAGCGGCTTCAGCCTTTTGTATTTTTTCAGGGCACTTCGATACGATAATAACATCCGCTCTTTTATAGGCTTGCCTGTTTTCCCGCAGGGTTCCGGCAGGCAATATCCTGTCTTTATAAAAAGGTTTAGCGTAGTCTGTTATCAATATATTCACGCCCGGCTTTACCGACCTGTGCTGGAAAGCGTCATCCAGCAATATCACTTCTACACCCGGGCGCTGCTGTAGCAACTTGGGTATGCCGGTCATGCGCTCTTCGGCCACACTCACTGTCAGTCCAGGAAACTTCATATGGTATTGCATGGGCTCGTCGCCTATTCTCAGCGCGTTTGTTTCTGCATCGGCCAACAGAAACCCTTGCGTACGCCTTTTATACCCGCGGCTCATGGTCGCTACCCTGAACTGGTACTGCAACAATCTTACGAGATACTCTATATGCGGTGTTTTGCCTGTGCCACCTACCGATAAGTTGCCAACGCTTATCACCGGAACGCTGAATTCGATAGACGAATAAAACCCGCTGTCATACAGCCGGTTGCGCAGCCACACTACCGCGCCATATACCAATGCCAATGGATACAGCAACACCCGTACCGCCGAAAACAAATAGTACAGGACATTACCTTCCCTCATATATTCTCAATAAGTCTGTAATATACATAGCCTTAACTATGGGATAAAGGTACTTAACAACATCAATACTATACAGTTAACCATTGTGATTTCAACGATGTTGAAATCACAATTATTTATTATCTTAGATTTTACTAAGACGATTTTTTTCTATAGAAGACCTTACCCGGCTAACCGTTAGTTAAATACATCCGTCTTGGTACAAGACACACCGGCAACAACGACACAATGAATATCAAAGCCTCTATAAGTTTATACCTGGTACCCCTGTTATTGTTGCCACTGTATCTCTCTGCACAAAATACTGCCTGCCCTCCCAATCTTGATTTTGAACAGGGGAACCTGTCTAACTGGGAATTTTATACAGGCACATGCTGCCCTACCAGCACAGGTACTAACTCCGGCCCTGTAGCCAACAGGCATACGTTAGTCAGCGGCACGGCCCTTGATCCCATTGGAGGGTTCCCGGTAGTGGCTCCCGGTGGTGGCAGTTTCTCTTTAAAGCTGGGGAACGACATAAGCGGCAGCCAGGCCGAGCGTGCGCGCTATTACGTCAGGGTACCCGCTAACCCCAACAATATATATACCTTATTGTACAGCTATGCTGTTGTCTTTCAAAACCCCGGCCATGCCCAGGCAGACCAACCACGTTTCGAAGTAACTGTATTCGACTCTGCTACAGGTGTTCCGGCCCCATGCAACGATTTTACGCATGTATCAGGTATAGGTTTACCCGGTTTCAAGGTAGGACAGGGAGGAGTATTGTATAAACCCTGGTCCACTGCCAGCATCGACCTGTCTGCAATGGCAGGCCGGACAGTGGCTATCGACTTCACAACCGGCGATTGTGCCCTGGGCGCTCACTATGGATACGCATACGTCGACGTCGCCTGTAATTTTTTCCAGTCACATACACTTTATTGCCCCAATACCCCCACTTATACACTTACCGCCCCCCCCGGATTTGAAACATACGAATGGCGCGATGCATCCATGCAGAATATTTTAGGTACCGCGCAAAGCCTCACCATACCTACGCCCCCAACGTCTACCGTATTTGCCGTAATACTGGAACCTTATCCCGGCTTTGGTTGCCCAGATACTTTACTCACAACCTTCAGCATTAGTAATATGAATATTGATATTACCCCGGATACCTCCGTTTGCAAAGGTAATAGTATATTCCTGGGTGCAACTACCAACAGCACATCTGCGCCATACACTTACAGTTGGACGGGGCCGGCCCTAAGCTGCACCAACTGCGACAGCCCTTCGGCTATACCACCCACCACTACAAAATATTATGCTACCATCACAGACAAGGATGGGTGCACCTCCACAGACAGCGTTTTAGTGAGGGTGGATGACATTGTAAAAGCAGATATACTGATGGCAGACACATTTTGCGCATTCGACCCTGTCGGTATCATCAACAACGCCGCCAATCCCCCAAAGGCCGACTTCCTTTGGAATCTTCACGACGACTATGGAACGATTTTAGCCGGCCTGGGCAATGATACCATCACCGGCACCTGGGCTTCACCCGGATTGAAGAAGGTCAAAGTATTAGTCATAAACGGTAGTTGCAGTGACGAGGACTCAGACTATGTATATATAAACGAGAGGTCGCTGGCGGAGTTTGAAGCAGATAAGGATGTTTGTGTCAATACACCCTTGCGGCTGCAACCTTATCAGCAAGATGCCAGGTACTTCTGGACCATAGACGGGCAATCTATCACAGATACCATCTTCAAAGAACAGTATTTACTGGTATGGAATGTTCCCGGTGAAAAACTGATAACCATGAAACTGGTAAATGAATGGGGATGCGTTAGCGTGAAATCTGAACAGGTAGGGATACATGAATACCCCATAGCTGAAATAATACCGGTGAATACAGAAAAGTTGTGTAAAGGCAAACAATTCGAACTGGCTGCGACGCAGGGCTACCGCTACGAATATTCCTGGTCGCCACCACAATACTTTTCATCCAACGGTACACACACGGCCAGCGGCACCGCACAGGAGCAAAGTTATGTTTACCTGCATGTACGCAACCAGTGGCATTGCGTCTCTGTAGACTCGTTCTATATTGACGGTGGCCCTTGTTGCGACATCTTTATGCCAGGCGCATTTACGCCCAACAACGACGGATATAACGATAAATATTGGTCGCCCGACATCAATAGGGTGCAGCTTGTACACCTGATGATAGCCAACCGCCGCGGTCAGGTGTTGCTTGATACAAAGGCCCCCGTCGCCTGGGATGGCAGCTACAATGGCAATCCCGCAGGGCAAGACACATACAACTATTATATCCGATACATCTGCAACGGAGAAGAGATAGAAAAAAAAGGAACCTTCTTGTTGCTGCGGTAACATGAACTGACAAAACCTGGTTATATGAAACTGCTACAACCTATTAGCTTCCCGATATTCAGTGCCACAGCGCTTTGCGTTGCACTTTTCATTTTTCCGGCAAATGGTCAAACCACATTCTGCCCGGAGAATATAGATTTTGAGCAAGGAAATCTCGGGCGATGGGAATTCTATACGGGCTCCTGTTGCCCGATCAACGCACCTACACCGGGAATCGTAGTAAACAGGCATACTTTGACCAGCGGCACAGGGGTTGATCCGATAGCGGGTTTCCCCGTTGTAGCCCCGGGCGGCGGCCAGTTCTCTTTTAAATTAGGGAATGCGGTAAACGGCGCACAAGCTGAGCGTGCAAGGTATTTTATCAATGTGCCTTCGTCAGTTTCAGGCAACTTTATTCTTTCTTACAGGTATGCGGTTGTTTTTGAAGACCCGAGGCATGCCCCGGCGCAGCAGCCCAGGTTCGAAATAAGGGCATACGATTCCGCTACCAATATTCCATTGCCCTGCAATCAATATACTTACGTATCGTCTTCCAACATTCCCGGATTCATGCAGGTAGGCACTTCCAGCGTATTTTATCTGCCTTGGACAACAGGAACAATTAACCTGTCCGATTATAAAGGCAAAACCATTATCCTTGATTTCAGGAATGGCGATTGCAGCCTGGGCGGACACTACGGATATAGCTATATCGACATGAATTGCGGGCTTTTCAATATATCCCCAACCATTTGTGATACGTCAAAAACCGATATTACCCTGAACGCCCCACCCGGCTATCAATCCTACGAATGGAGGGACTCCGCCCTCACCACTGTCCTGGGAACTACCCAGGATTTAACCGTACCAATGCCTGCCGGCCCAACCATATTTGCCGTTATACTTACCCCTTATCCGGGATTTGGTTGTAAGGATACCTTATATACAATATATACCGCACCCAAAACCTCTAATATCAACGCAACCTATTCAGCAGACACTGCTATCTGCGAGTTTGATAAAACATCAATGCATGTATCTGCCACCGGACCTGATGGCCCGTACATTTATCAATGGACGCCGGCAACGGGTTTGAACTGTACCAACTGCCCCAGCCCCACCGTCACCGGCGTGAAGACCACTACTTATCATGTGAAAGTTACCAATACTTTAGGCTGCTCGGTCACAGACAGCATCCATGTAATTGTTGATACAGTTGAAAAGCCGATGTTAACTCCTGTGAAGGATAGTATTTGCCAAAGAGATAGCGTCATCGTCGGCAATGCTAATACGAAACATCGACTGAACAATGGTCATCAATGGGTGGTAAGCCCGGCCACGATCCTTGCCGGGGGAGGTACCGATTCGTTTGTCAAATTACATTGGCCGGCGCCGGGACTGCACGCAGTTCTGCTCACAGGCAGCAAAGGGCTGTGCAGCTATACCGATACTGCCCGTGTATATGTAAAGCCGGACTTCACTTTTACGATGCCCGGCAATGATACCATTTGTACAGGACAGCAAATATCACTGGCAACCTCTGCAAACAGCGGATATCCTCTCACCTATAACTGGCAGCCGTCAACAGGACTGAGTTGTGATGACTGTCCTGCACCGTTAGCCTCACCAACCACCACTACGTTTTATAAACTCAGGTTAAATAATATATTCGGCTGCGCCGATTCCGGCGTTGTAAGAGTCCAGGTTGATACTACAACCGAATCAAAGATCAGGCCCGATGATGACAGCGTTTGCCTCAATCACGGATTTGGCATCGCCAATATCGGTAACAATCCTGTAGTTGCCTCTCATATATGGTCTGTAGATACGGGCAATATCACTTACGGAAATGGCACGGACAGCATACATGTTTTCTGGAACCTACCGGGTTACAAAAGAATATTCCTGAAAACATCGCAGGGTATATGCACCAGCGCCGACAGCCTGACCGTTTATGTGATCAATTATCCAAGGGCTTCATTTGAGGTCAGTTCAGACGGCTGTATCGGCAAACCTGTATCATTATTCCCGGTCTCCGTTGATGCTGCCTATCACTGGCAAATAGACGGGCAAAACATAGATGATTCCTTGTTTGAAAGACTCGACATGGCCTGGAATGCAGCCGGGGTATATAAAATAAAACTGACACTCACTTACGCAAAATGCACCAGCGCATATGAAAAGGATGTAACCATACACTCGCCGCCTATCGCAGAGATCATCGCTGATAACAGAGAGGACATCTGTAAAGGAAAAGAATTTACACTCAGGGCTACTTCCGGGGACAGGTACACTTACGCGTGGGAACCTTCGCTGTCTTTCAACAGCAATAACACACCGGAGGTCACTGCCAGGGCAGAGCGTCCGCAAAGCTATTTCCTGCAGGTAATCAACCAATGGGGATGCTCGTCCCGCGACTCGGTATTTATTGATGCGCCTCCATGTTGCGAGATAATATTTCCCAACGCCTTTACTCCCGACGGGAATGGACGGAATGATATCTTCAGGCCTGTCAATCGCGAAGACAAAAAGATAGTAGATTTCATGATTGCAAACCGCCGGGGTCAGGTCGTATTCAAAAACGCGGATGACAAAGGCTGGGACGGCACGCACAACGGTCAGCCTGCTGCCCAGGATACCTACAATTACTATATAAGGTATATTTGTAATGGCGAGGAAGCGATACAGAAGGGAACACTAATATTAATGAGATAAGCTAACACAATGAAATTGACCATCAACCTCATTTTTCTTTTATCTTTTGCAATCTTCACTACCGTTGTCAACCCAAAAGCAAAAGCCAGCCATGCTGCCGGCGGAGAGCTCTTGTATGAATGGGTCAACGGCACCACTTATAAGATCGTATTCAAGTTTTACCGGGATTGTAGCGGTATAACCGAATCTAATAAAGTAAATGCATGCGTCTTCAACTCGTGCACAAACACAAGTTCCACTCTTGAACTCACCAAACCGGCTATAATTTCGGGTGGAAGGCCCAATGGCTCGCAGGTAGATATCGGTTGCCCGGTATACAAAAATTCCTGCGACGGCGGAAGTCTGCCCGGTTATAGGGAGTGGTGGTACGAAGGCACCATTGACCTAGCTGGCAGGTGCAACATTTGGCGGTTTAGTGTGAGTATAAACGCCCGTAACGGCTCGAACAATATAGGTTCGGGAGATTTATATGTCGAGGCAACACTCAACAACCAGTCACAAGACAACTCATCTCCTATTTTCAGCACCAAACCTGTGCCTTATGTATGCCTGAACAATCCATATACTTACAACAATGGTGCGGTAGATAAGGATAACGACTCTTTGGTATTTCAAACAGTTATGCCATTGACGAACATCTCAGGTGCATGCAATTTGGCAGGTACACCTTTAGTGTTTGCCGCCAAAATTCCGGCGCTTAATTTGAATACTAACCCTTTCCAGACGAACAATACATTCAGCATCAACACCCAAACCGGGAATATCAGGTTTACTCCCGGCGAACTTGGGCCGCAGACCACGGTACTCAAGGTTATAGAGTACAGAAATGGAGTAATGGTAGGCTCCACAATGCGGGATATCCAGGTGCAGGTGCTGCCATGCAACAGTGTTCCAATGGCATATCAGTTGGACACGCTAAACATAGTGAACGCTACGTTAGTGAATGGCATTATCGAAGCATGTATCAACAAACCAGTGAGTTTCTGTTACGACATTGTATCAACTGACACAGCAGCTATTATGGCAATATCCGACAACAAATACCTGTCTGTGCCGGCTGCCACTATAAATTATACCAACAATGCCACAGACTCGGTGAGGGGCTGCTTCTCATGGACACCCACCCTTGCAGACACGGGCCTTAAAATACTCACCATCACAGCAAAAGACTCTACCTGTAGGGCACCCGGCATATCTATATCCCAAACATTCACTATTCCTATCAGGATAAACAGTTTTGCCCTGCCGCCAGGTGTTATTACCCCTCAGGAACTTTGCCGATACTCAACATCGCTGCCTTTAACTGCAACAGGTAATAATCTGCTGTGGTATAGCGTACCGGTTGGCGGCACAGGTTCACCCACTGCCCCTGTGCCCGGCACTTCAACATTGGGAATACAGTCTTTTTATGTATCACATATTCCAAATGGCTGTGTCAGCCCTCGTGCACGTATAGATGTCAATATTATTCCAAGCCCGACGGTTGATCTCCAATCGCCAAAAGATACCGTATGTGCTCATGAGCAAATATTGCTGACAGATATTATAGCTAACAAGGACAGTATTTCTTATCTATGGCAGGCAGATTCAGGGCAGATCGAATATACGTCAGATGCAAATCGCGTGTACGTTTCCTGGCCTGCTCCCGGCAAAAGGACCATCTTCGTTAAGGTCTCAAATTCGGTATGCACCACGGTTGATTCTGTGGAGGTATTCGTGCTGCCCACACCGCGCGCATTTTTCCACGTATTTAAAAATACCTGTATTAACAGGCCCGTATCTCTCGAACCCTTGGAAGCAAATGGCAGTTACCATTGGCAAGTAGATGGAGCTACTATTAGCGACACTATTTTTAAACCGGCCTATTCCTTATCCTGGAACGCTCCGGGTAAGCGGTATGCCAGGCTGACAATGACCGGCGAAAATAGCTGCTCCACTACCTATATCGACAGCATAACCGTGCATCCTTTCCCAATAGCTGAAATTCTCCATGACAATCCGGTGCTTTGCCAGGGCAAAGAATTTACATTATCCGCAGCAGAGGGTTACCGGTATAGTTACTCATGGAGCCCGCCACAATATTTCCACAACAATACGGATAAAGACGTAAAAGGCACTGCTGGTAAGACTGGGTATATATACCTTACTGTCGCTAATGCCTGGAATTGTATTTCGACGGATTCATTCTTTGTAAATGCTGAAGCCTGTTGCGAAATCATCTTCCCCAATGCCTTCACTCCAAACGGCAATGGGTACAATGATGTCTTTAAGGCAATCAACCCTTCCGGCAAAAAGGTAGTGGAATTTATGGTTGCCAACCGCAGGGGGCAAATTATATTCACCACTAAAGACATAACAAAGGGCTGGGATGGCACTCACAACGGTCAGCCCGCTGCACAGGACACCTACAACTATTACATAAAGTACTTATGTAATAATACTGAAGAAGCCGTAAAAAAAGGCACTGTTATATTAATGAGATAAACCCGTGTTTACCTATCATCTGAGGTTTTCTTTACCTTTGCGCCACTATTATGGCTGATAATAACCGTTACAACCAAAGAGGCGTTTCCGCGCAAAAGGAAGATGTGCACCGGGCCGTAGCCCGCTTAGACAAGGGCCTTTACCCCAACGCTTTCTGTAAGATTTACCCCGATTACTGGGGTGGCGATGAAGCGTTCTGCAACCTGATGCATGCCGATGGGGCGGGCACTAAGTCGGTACTGGCGTATATGTACTGGAAGGAGACCGGTGATATAAGCGTATGGAAAGGCATAGCTATAGACGCCATAGTAATGAATACTGACGACCTGCTCTGTGTAGGCGCTACGGGTCCCTTCACCTACTCTTCCACCATCGGCAGAAACAAGCACCTGGTGCCCGGCGATGTTATAGCTGAAATCATTAACGGCAGCCAGGCATATTTTGACACCATGCGCGGGTATGGTATCGACATCAAATTCCTGGGAGGAGAAACAGCCGATGTAGGCGACGTGGTAAGGACCATCATCGTAGATGGTACCATGGCCTGCCGTATGGAACGCAGCCGGCTGGTAACTACGGAAAATATGCAACCCGGCGATGTAGTGGTTTCCCTGGCAAGCTACGGGCAGGCTACTTACGAAACTGAATATAACAGCGGTATGGGCAGCAACGGACTCACAAGCGCCCGCCACGAACTGTTGAAACACGAGTACGCCGCCCAATACCCGGAAAGCGTTGACCCCAACCTGCCCGATGAAGTGGTGTATAATGGCAAATACGATCTTACAGACAGTACCGCTACGGGCCTGGATGTGGGTAAGATGATACTGTCCCCTACCCGTACTTACGCACCTGTGGTGTTAAAAGTACTGCAGCAGCATTTCGATAAAATACATGGCATCATTCATTGCAGCGGCGGAGGCCAGAGCAAATGCCTGCACTACCTGCCCAGACCCCTGCGGGTGGTCAAAAACAACCTGCTGCCGGCACCACCATTATTCACCATGATACAGCAGTCTGCAGGCACCGACTGGCGCGAGATGTACCAGGTGTTTAATATGGGCCAGCGGCTGGAAATATTTACCGACAGGAATACGGCGGAGCAAATTGTTGAAATAGCCGGTTCTTTTAATATTGAATCGTCTATTTCCGGTTATGTGGAGGCTGCCGATAAGAAAGAAGTGGTAATAGAGAGCCCTTATGGAAGTTTTAGTTACCAATAAATTTTTGTTAAACGTCGTCTAAACATATTATTGGCATAATCTGTGCTATAATTACCAAAAAACAAAACTTTATGTCTGTAAAAACATTACTCTTAGCTATGGCCGGCACATTGGCCATAGGCACCGCAACAGCCCAGGACAAACTATATAAAAAGAACGGCGATATGATAGAGGTCAATGTCACCGAGGTCACCACCCGCACGGTTTCTTATAAGAAGGCGGACAACGCGGCGGGCCCTACCTACACCATTGCCAAAGGAGACGTTGCTAAGATAGTTTACGAAAACGGTTCTGAAGACGTATTTGGCGTTGTTGAGGGCCAACGGGCGCCATCAGCGGCCAAAAATATCAAATACGGCAATAATATTCTCAGCGTTATGCCTATGCAGATAACATCTAACGTAGGCGTGGGCATGGCTTATGAGCGTGTGTTAGACCAAAACGCTATCCTCAGTTTTTACATGCCTGTAACAGTAGCTTTCAACCCGCAGGGCGTAGACCCGGTAACCGGGGCTAGTAATAGTTATAACAATAATCCCGAATGGTATATTATGCCCGGTCTTAAATTTTACCCCACGGGTAGCAAAGGCGTTGTGCGTTACGGCATAGGGCCAAACCTGGCCTACGTGACCGGCAAACGCTGGGTAAACGAATTTATTTATGACAATTACGGAAACATCACGGCTGTGGATACAGGCTGGCGCACAAAATCTGCCCTTGGCATTATGATCACCAACTCGCTGAATATCAACCCCACGGCGCACCTGCACCTGGGGCTGGAGCTGGGTATGGGTTTCACTTACTTCAATAAATTAGGCAACAGGAACCAGGATGTTGATTTCCTGGGGCAGTTTGGATTTAAAATTGGTTACAGGTTTTAAGGTTTAATATCAATAGCATATGAAAAATATAATCACAATAACGGTGTTCGCGGCAAGCTTTTCCACATTGGCTATGTCCTGCGCTAAGGAGTATAACTGCGTATGTACCAACTACAGCGAAATAGTGGAGGCCAACAGCCAGGCTGAGGCGGAAAATACCTGCGATACAAAAGGTCCCAACTGCGATATACAGTAATTCAAGGACAAAAACTACTTATTACGATAGCCTCGCTGCCATTCAGCGGGGCTATCGTCTTTTTTTAGAAGGTGTAACGCACCATCGGCACAGGGAAGAAGCCCTGCTGATAGTTATAGTATATCCTGTTGTTCAGCGGGTCGTAGCCCTGGCTGAATATATTCTTGTTGTTGGTCAGGTTCTGCAGGTCGATAGACGCCTCCAGGGTGCTGCGTTTCAACTCCTTCCTGTAGCTTATTTTCAGATCTACCCTGAAGTAGTTATCCTGCTTCTGCGAATAGGCGCGGCTGTTGTCATAAACCGCGGCCCCTGCTAATGACGAAACATGAATGTCAATAGGTGTTGCGTATTTCCCTCCTATAGTCGACGCCTTAATATTCAAAGATAGTACGCTGCCTTTTTTGCCTATTTTAAACTCCTTGCCGCCTAATACATTCAGTACATAACCTGTGTTGAAAGCTGTGTTCCTCTCTACCCCGTCACTGCCCTTGTACTTACTGTCGAACAAGGAACCTGTAACCAGGAAATAATAACCATCGCTGAAAAAGCGTTCTACGGTGAGTTCCATACCGTAGTTGGTACCGGTGCCCTTGTTTACAAGGCTATCCTGGTCGTCGGGTATAAAGCCTGCCCCGCTATTGAGCGCCGAATATGAAGATGGCCTCGACTCGACAGGCACGTTGTCCAGCATTTGATAGTAACCTTCCAGTTTCATGCGCAGCCCGGCGGCAATACTCCAGTCGTAAGACAACACATATTGATTGCTGCGGGTAAAGCCCAGGTTTTTGTTGGTAAGCAGGATGCCGGCCGGCGACGGCGTTTGCACAAAGTAGGTATAGATGCTCTGCAACTGGTGATTGAGGCCATAGCCTGCACTGATGGCGTGTTTTTGGCTGATATTATACCTCAGGTTGACACGTGGCTCTACTGCGCTGCTTTCATTCATGAAGAAATATTGCCCGTGTACACCCGTAGCCAGCGATAGCTTTGTACTGAACCTGTGCTTCCACTGTGCATATACCTGTCCCAGCCCGAAACTGCTGTTTTCATCTACAAACACCCTGTCCGTAACACCATTGATCACGTCTTTATTGTACAGGTCGAAAATGGTATGGTCGTAATAAACGCCTGCTTCCATACTGTTGCGTGCATTCAATTTATGTGCAATGCTCCACACTGCCGACAGCTTGTTGGTGGTAAAATCACCCGCGGCATTCGGTAATACTATTTCCCTGTCCTTATAGCTGATAGAATCAGAGGTAAACTTTTCAAGCGTGGTGCTATATCCCAGCGTGAGGGTCGTAGTTGTCCTGTCCGACAGGTAATGCCGGTAGCTAAGCCCTGTGATGGTGGTACCGAAATGTGTGTACACATTGGAATATGCGCTGCCATAAAGATTGGCTTCAGAAGTATCCACATCCGCTCCCAACAGGTCCACCTTGCTATCGCCTATGATACCGAACAGGCTGAGCCTGCCCTTCCTGCCTACATTTGTTACAACTTTGTAGTTCACATCCTGGTACAACGGTATTGCCGCGCCTGTACCAAAATTGATGCCCAACGCACTGAAGACACCTAATGTAGAATACCGGTAATTGACCAGGTAAGATGCTTTAGACTTTTTGCTGATGGGCCCTTCAGCCCCCAGCTCAAAACCATTGAAACCTACCTGCCCCACAAACTCATGTTTTTCTTTATTGCCGTCCCTCAGTCTCAGGTCGAATACACCCGCCAGTGCATTGCCATACTGAGCCGGATAGGCGCTTGTCAGGAAGTCTGATTTATCCAGGTTATTATTGTTCAGCATACTCACAGGCCCGCCGGTACTGTTCAGCGAACCGAAGTGGTTGGGATTAGGTATATTCAGCCCTTCCAATTGCCAGAGCATACCTGTTGGCGAATTGCCACGCACCACTATATCGTTACGGCTGTCGTTGCCCGACACTACCCCGGCAAAGTTGGCCGCCATCCTCGACGGGTCGCCTATTGCGCCTGCGTACTTCTTTGTATCATCAATATTGAAAGAGCGTGAGCTGACCATCGCCATTTCGTTATTGGTATTGTTAGGGTCGCGGCTGCGGTTGTACACTATGGTCACTTCGTCCAGTTTGCGCACTGCTTCCTGCAGGGTCACATTGAGCGCCACCTCCTTACCTGCTGTTACTATTACATCGGGTATATACTTTTCCTCATAACCGGTATAGGTGATTTTAAACGCCTGCCTGCCCAAAGGCACACCAGGCAACCTGAAGTGCCCGTCAGCATCGGTAACCGTGCCTACTGCGGGATTACTTACTAAAACCACCGTTGCCCCTATAAGCGGCACTTTAGAAGCCTCATCGGTAATAGTGCCAAATACTACCTGCGTTTGCTGGGCGCCTGCATAAGCCCGGCCCATCATCAATACAATTAATAACAATAATACTCTTTTCATGTTTTGTGCTTTATTGCACGCAAAATTCATTATTGAGCAGTTACCCTCCATTAACCTGGATCAATATCTGCGAGGCGGGGCATTTTATTGATTTGGGTCAACGAGCAAAGTACTGTTTGTCTTGCGGCTGATGCGTGCCCGTATCCTGCTGAGGGCTTCAGGGGTTATGCCCAGGTACGAGGCTATCATGTACTGGGGTATGCGCTGCACTATGGGGTCACATTCCTGCAGAAGCCTGGCGTATCGCTGCTCCGGCGTATCTAACAGGAATGAAGAATTACGGTTGGAGAGATGGACAAACAACTCTTCGGCTACCAGCCTGCCCACTCTTTCGCACTGCGGGTGGGCCGTGTAGAGCGACTGCAGGTCGGCATAATTTAAATCCACCGCTTCCGTATCTTCTATAGCCTCGCTATACATCACGGCAGGCTTACGCGACAGGAAACTTTCATAATCTGAAAAATAACACGCCTCCGCGAAAAACGAGGTTATGATCTCCTTCCCATCCACCAGGTAATAGCTGCGCAACAACCCTTTGTTCACATAAGACACATGCTTGCACACCATACCCGGCTTTATCACTAGTTCTCCTTTCCTGTAATTCCTTACAACAAGTTTGGCGGCAAATTCCTGCCATGTATCCTCTTCAATATCAGGAATCAGTTTTTCTATGTATGTGCGCAACTGGCGGTGTTGCTCTATGATTACTTCCATACCCCTGTTCTTAAGGGAATAAAATTAAGGGAAACAGGTATATAGCTATCAATTGAATACAAATAATAAAATTGTTTTTCTTTATGAATGCTTGTACATATCCTGTGCTTTTCATATCATTACACCATTAATTTATTTTAAAACACATTTATGAAAAAAGCTCTATTTATTGCCGTAGCACTATTCACTATTGGCTTTACATCCTGTAAGAAAGATTGGACCTGCGACTGTGGCGACCCTGATTCGAATTTCGAAATTAAAGAGACTACAAAAACTAATGCTAAAGCATTATGTGAAGGTAAAACTCCGATTTCCGGCAACCTTACAGGCTGCAAACTGAAATAAAAAAGAAATATTAAAAGAACAGAAAAACGCCCCGCAATGCAGGGCGTTTTTTTTGAGTTGTAAGTGTTATTCTGCAGGCTGTTGCAGCATCTCGCGTATCTTGCCTTCCACTTCCTGCATCATCTCAGGATTGTCGAGCATAAATTGTTTTACGGCTTCGCGGCCCTGGCCTATTTTGGCATCGCCATAGCTGAACCATGAACCGCTCTTGCTGAGTATGCCCAGGTCAACACCCATATCTATTATTTCGCCCACCTTGCTGATGCCCTGGCCGAAAATAATATCGAACTCTACTGTACGGAACGGAGGGGCTACTTTGTTTTTCACCACCTTTACGCGTGTACGGTTACCACTGGCTACATCGCCATCTTTTATCTGGCTTATCCTGCGAATGTCCAGCCGTACTGAGGCATAGAACTTCAACGCGTTACCGCCGGTAGTGGTTTCAGGGTTGCCAAACATTACGCCTATCTTCTCCCTGAGCTGGTTGATGAAGATACAGGTACAACCCGTACGGCTGATAGTAGCCGTAAGCTTACGCAGGGCCTGGCTCATCAGCCTGGCCTGCAGCCCCATCTTGCTGTCGCCCATTTCGCCTTCCAGTTCACCCTTGGGCACCAGTGCGGCCACGGAGTCTATCACCACCACGTCCAATGCGCCGGAAGATATCAGCCTGTCGGCTATTTCCAATCCCTGTTCGCCATAGTCGGGCTGGGAGATGATAAGATTATCTACATCTACACCCAGCTTGCGGGCATAGCTGGCATCAAAAGCATGTTCTGCATCTATAATAGCGCAGATACCGCCTTTCTTTTGCGCCTCGGCTATAGTATGTATAGCTATGGTCGTTTTACCAGACGATTCCGGACCGTATATTTCTACGATACGTCCGCGTGGAAAACCGCCAACGCCCAGCGCCACATCCAATCCTAAAGAACCTGTGCTGATGGTTTCGATATTCACCGTTTGTTTATCGCCCAGCATCATAACAGAGCCCTTGCCATAATCCTTCTCGATCTTGTCCAGAGCGAGCTTAAGTACCTTTAATTTGTCATCTGCTGCCATATATTTATCTATTTTTCGCTAAAGCTAATTTATTTACAAATATACTGCAAATTTGTACAAATTATACATTTGTACAAAAAAGTTATCCACATTTGTATATATTAGTTCTAAGGTATAAGTCGTAAGTAAAAAGTTAGGGTACAAAAAAAGAGGCTGCCGAAGCAACCTCTGATATTTTAAAACACCTCTACCCTTTAGGGGGCCGGGGGTTGTTACACCCTGAAGTGTGCGAAAGCCTTGTTGGCTTCGGCCATACGGTGTGTATCTTCTTTCTTTTTGAATGCACCACCCTCGCCTTTGCTGGCTGCTACGATTTCGTTGGCCAGTTTGTCAGCTATGGTACGTCCGTTGCGCTCGCGGCTGTAACGGATGAGCCATTTGATACTCAGGGATATCTTACGGTCAGGACGCACCTCTGCAGGTATCTGGAAGGTAGCACCACCTATACGGCGGCTGCGTACTTCTACGCTGGGAGTTACATTGGTCAGCGCTTTTTTCCATACCTCATAACCATCTTCGCCGGTCATGTTGCTCACTTTGTCTACAGCATCGTAAAATGCTTTCAGAACTACGCTTTTGTTACCACCCCACATCAGGCAGTTTACAAAACGGGTTACCATTTTGTCGTTAAACCTTGGGTCTGGTGCCAGAGGGATTTTTTTAGCTTGTGCCTTCCTCATGTTATTATATTATATAAATAGCTTATTATTATTTGATTATTTCTTAGCTTTTTCACGTTTGGTACCGTACTTAGAGCGGCTCTGCTTACGGTCTTTTACACCGGCAGTATCCAGCGCGCCACGTACGATGTGGTAACGTACACCCGGAAGGTCTTTTACCCTGCCGCCGCGTATCAGTACGATACTGTGCTCCTGCAGGTTGTGGCCTTCACCGGGAATGTAAGCAATAACCTCTACTTTATTGGTCAAACGCACTTTTGCTACTTTACGCAGCGCTGAGTTCGGTTTTTTAGGGGTAGTAGTATATACACGGGTACATACACCGCGGCGCTGCGGACATGCGTCCAGGGCGCGCGACTTGGATTTTATCTCTACCTGCTTACGGCCTTTTCTTACTAATTGTTGAATTGTAGGCATTTGCTATACCGTTAATATATTTTTTTTAAAGGACTGCAAAGGTAATGTATCTTTTTAAATCACACAAAATTATTGTAAAAAATAGTAGTAAGGCCTAAGGCCCGGGCCCTTAGCCATAAGTTTGGATTCTTGGTTCCTATATCCCCTGTATTTTTTCCCAAAAAAGAAAGCTGTGAAATCCGCTAGATACATTAATAAATTAACCAATGCCACACCCATACCTTACGACTTATGCCTTACGACTTATTACTTACGACTCAAAAAACATTTGTATCTTGTTTAGATAAAATATCATGCCGAAATGAAGAGACTTTTTACAATCTTATTTATTGCTCTGTCCGCTGCCGCGCCGGCGCAGAATGCATATTACTCGGTGCGGGTAGAAGCCGTGACACAGAAGTCGCCCGCACAAGTGAAGCTGAACTGGAAAATGCCGCCGGCTAAAACCAATGGTAATATTTCCATATACAGAAAATCGCAGTCGGCCGCAAACTGGGGTGCGGCCATAGCCACCCTTCCGGGTACGGCCACAGGTTACACTGACAACGCCGTTACCGCCAGCTCTGCCTACGAATACCTCGTGGTGAAAGACGATACTACCAACCCCTACGGTTACATCTTCGCCGGTATAGAGCAGCCCGCCATTCATAGTCGTGGCGCACTCATACTGCTGGTAGACGACGCCTTCAGCACCACATGCAGCACCGAGATAGCCATGCTGGTAAAAGACCTGAGCGGCGATGGCTGGGAGGTGATACGCAAAGACTATCCCCGCAGTGCCACGGTGGCTACGGTAAAGACATTCATTACTACCACCGCACAGGCTAATGCCAACCTGGAGGCGGTATATATACTGGGCCATATAGCCGTCCCCTATAGCGGCGACCTGAACCCCGATGCCCACCCCGACCACATTGGTGCCTGGCCTGCTGATGTATATTATGGAGACCTGGACGGTACCTGGGCCGATGCCAGCATCAATGATATCACCTCCGCCAACAGCCTGAACCATAACACGCCCGGCGACGGCAAGTTTGACAACAGCTACATAGCCAGTGATATAGAGCTGCAGGTAGGCCGTGTGGACTTTTATGACATGCCTGCCTTTGGCAAAACAGAGGAACAGATGATGAAGAGCTACCTGAACAAAGCGCACCAGTATAAAACGGGAGCCCTTGCCGTAACAAAACGCGCCCTGGTCGATGACAACTTTAAAACAATGCCCGAAGGCTTTGGTGGCAATGGCTGGCGCAACTTTGCACCACTCGTAGGCAGCAACAACGTGGAAGAAAAAGATTTGATCAGCACGCTCAATACGCAGTTTTACCAATGGGCGTATGGCTGCGGTGGCGGCTCTTATACCAGTTGCGGCGGCGTGGGCACTACGGCCAATATTGTCGCAAACGATATGAAAGCTATCTTCACTCCAATGTTTGGCAGCTACTTCGGCGACTGGAATTATAAAAATAATTTCCTGCGTGCGCCGCTCTGCGCAGATGAGCCTTCGCTGGCTACGTTCTGGGCAGGCAGGCCCAACTGGTTCCTGCACCACATGGCGTTAGGAGAAAACATAGGCTACTCTACCCGCCTCTCACAAAACAACAACGGAACTTTCTATGCAACACCCATACCCTCCCTGGCAAGAATAGTTACTACGGCCCTCATGGGCGACCCCACACTACGTACCGAATACGTAAAACCGGCATCAGGCGTTACCTTTAGCGGGGACAGCACAAAAGGGGCGGTTGTTTCGTGGACAGCCAGCGCCGAGCCGGGACTGGCAGGATACTATGTGTACCGGTCAACCAATGAATTTGGCGAATACAAACTACGCTCCGGCCTTATAACCGGCACAACTTATACCGACTCATTTGGCACGGCAGGTACATACTGGTATATGGTACGCCCGGCCAAACTGCAAACAACACCTTCAGGTACCTACTACAACCTGGGCCTGGGTGCCTCGGCCTCGGGTACGTTCAAATACCCGCGCCCCGAAGTGGGCGTAGCGGCAGTACCGCCCATAACGAATGCACAACTCTACCCCAACCCCGCAGGTTCAACCGTGCAGTTAAGCATATCCGCACTGGGCAATGCTACAGCTTTGATCTCGGTGACCGACCTGCAGGGCAGGACAATATTAAAAACAGAAATGCAGCTTCAGCCCGGCAACAACATGCAGCAGTTGAACCTCGGTACTATGCTGGCGGGAATGTACCTGGTGCATATACAGTCCGCAGGGAGCACAAAAGTGTTGAAGCTGGCGCATACCCAATAGCACTAACAGGCAATTTGATTTTTTATTACATTTGAGAACTGTTCAAAAATATAAGCTAAACGCATTAGAAATAGATATGAAAAAAATAGTACTGTTCATCGGCGCGGGCGTCCTTATCAGTTGTGCATTTCCGTCTTGCAAAAAGTCGTACAACTGTGAGTGTACCAGTATCCAGGGCGAAAAGAAAAACCACAATATCATTGCCACAACCCGCCCGGAGGCTCAGAAAAACTGCGACGAATATGGCCTGGTGGGGCATTGCGAAATAAAATAGACTTGAAATAAAATACAACGAGCCCCGCTTAATGCGGGGTTCGGCATTTAAAGAAAATATCAGCCCTATGAAACCGTTTGTCTTCCTGCTACTTGTTATCATGCCCGGCGTAACACATGCACAATCCCGGGATACTATATCCGTTTACTTTGAGAATGGGATATCTATACTGAACAGCGACGCAACAAAAATGCTCGATTCACTGGCATATTATAATATTCTGGAACCCGGAAAACGCTATACGGTTATTGGCTACGCAGACATGGTTGGCGGTGAAGTGCCCAACAATACATTGTCGGTAAACCGGGCGCTGGCTGTTACAAGATATTTGGCAGGCTTCGGCATAGGCGTTGATACGGCATATGGCGCGGGGGAAATAGCGAAACCTGGAAATGTACAAGGCTACCCCGACGACAGGAGGGTAGACATTATTGCTGCGAAAAAAGCTACCCTACCCGATATCAAAACTCTCAAAAAGGGTGATGTTTTTGACCTGGAAAATATGTTCTTTTACTCGGGAATGGCTATTATGAAACCCGAATCAAAACCTGTGCTTGAATCGTTATTAATTATCGTAAAACAAAACCCCGGTTTGAAGATTAGGATCGAGGGGCATGTGCATTGCAGCGGGTACGGTAGCAACTTCAGACAACGGTTCTCGTCACCTACGGGCGACACAACGATTGATGGACGTCGTCCCGACTATAATTACCGGGGCAACGACTTTGCTGAACTATCAGCGGCAAGGGCCAGGATGGTGAGAGACTACCTCGTAAAAAATAAGATTGACTCTACGCGGCTCCAATATGCGGGCATGGCTTGCAAAGAAATGAACCTGCATCCTGAAAACAACCGCCGGGTTTCTATAAGAATACTGGATAAATGAATTTGAGTTGTGAAAAAATACCTAATCATTAGCATACTGCTGGGTCCGGCAAGCATTTCTTTCGCAGGTAGCAGCGATACCATCAGGGTGTACTTCGACCTGGCGGTACCAACGCTAAATACCTCGGCCATGCGGTACCTCGACTCGTTAGCTTATTATGATGTGCTCGTCCCCAATAAAAATTATGGCATAATTGGCTATGCCGACTACCTGGGGAGCGAAGAATCGAACGTAACATTATCTCAAAACCGTGCAGATGCCGTGCAGCAATACCTGCAAGGGCTGGGTATCAAACCACAAAACATCGAAACCGTCACCGGAAAAGGCGAAGTGAACAGGGATATGGCAGGCGACGAAGGCTACCCCGAAGACAGGCGGGTAGATATCGTAATAGGTGGATTAAAAAAACCGGTAAAGCCACGCTCTGAGCCAAAACCACCGGTAAAAATCCCCCCTGTCGAGAAACCAGCGCCGAAAATTGACATCAGCGCCCTGGAAAAAGATGAGGTCATCAGGCTGGAGAATATTTTCTTCCTTCCCGGCAGTCATAAAATAAGGGAAGAGTCAACGGAGACCTTGTTCAACCTGTATATAGTTATGAAAGACCACCCCACCCTGAAGATCAGCATCGAAGGACATATCTGTTGCCTCGTCAATACCACGCACGATGGTTACGACTACGACGCGCAGGAATACCGCCTGTCGGAGAACAGGGCGCGGGCGATATATGAATACCTCGCGGAAAAAGGCATAGATAAAAACCGCATGGCGTACAAGGGTTTCGGGATAAGCAAACCGTTGAAATGGCCCGAGCGTTCGCAGCTTGACGAGAACACGAACCGCCGCGTGGAAATAAGGATTGTTGATAAATAACATCGCCCACCCTATCCTGCTCAACTTTTGTAGCTATCGCTTGTTACACAGGTTTTGAGCAAGATGCGTAAAATGAATAGTTATGAACAACCTGATAGCAGTATACAGCTCGCATGGCGAAGCGGTGGATGCCATATCCAGCCTGAAAAAAGAAGGCATATCTTCCCAAAAGGCGTCAATAATAGGTAAGGCCGACAAGGCAAAAGACGCGGTAACGCTGGACGATAAACAAGTGACCAAAGTGGCCGGTGCAGAAACCGGCATAGGTGCAGCGTTAGGCACAGCCCTGGGCGTGTTGACGGGTGTAGGCATATTTGCCGTTCCCGGCCTGGGATTTTTGTACGGCGCCGGCGCCATCATTGGCGGCATTGCCGGCTTCGATCTGGGCCTTGTAGCCGGGGGTGTAACATCGGCGCTGACTGTGGCTGGCATCAAGGTAGCAGAGTCCCAGAAGTATGACCATTATATCAAGGAGGGCAACTTCCTGGTAATAGTGCAAGGCAGCGGGGACGATGTGACCAAAGCTGAACAAACGCTAAGGTTAGCGGGCAACGCCATAGATATTGAGCGGCATTAGTTTCATTGAATGTCTGGCGGGAGAGGCTCCCGGGCCTTCTAAGGAGAGAATGTCTTGTCCTGGAAAAGGTTTACA
>DISB01000010.1:1323-243877 GCA_002421685.1 Bacteroidetes bacterium UBA6221 | reverse complement strand
GGGCCACAGGCGCTGTCTGATGGTACGTTCGGGCCTACATCATTGTTCACTATCACCCTCATACCCGTTGGTACATCCGTAATGGCTGTCTGGGGGATGATCACATTGTCTACCAGCGTGTGGTTGCCTATCGTGGTATAGCCTGTGTATATCCTGTCTTCCGGTATATCGTATTTATGGTTGTTGTTGAAGTCCATAAAGACCGTCACCTTGGCATCTCCATGCTCTACCACGGGCATCGTATGGTATACCGAGAAGGTGTACAGACTGTCTGTGAACAGGTTGATGGGGGTAATGTCCGTAAAGTCTGTCCTTGGTTTCACTGCCTGGGCGTTGAGCAGGTGCGGCCCGCCCGCGTTAGATGAATAATCCGCTATGGTAACACCGCCTATATCGCTGCTGTCATAGCTCAGCCCGCCTATGGCCTTGCTGTAGCAGTAGCATTTGTACCCCGGCTTGGTATTGATGAGCGTACCTGCAGAATAATTGGTATCGTGCGTAGGCTGGCAGATGGTACGTAGCCTGTAATACAGCGGCTGGCCGCCGAATATCCTTTCCAGGGTATCCTTGCCCAGGCTGCCTGCTATGTTGAACCAGGTACTGTTATCCCCAGATACCTGCCAGGCACGGCTGAACCCGGAGCGTTGTTTCTCGTAAGTGGTATCCGTCAATGTATATTCATAACCAGTACACATAGAACTGTCGGTAGATACTACTACGCCTGCGTTCACTGCCCCGTTGCAGGGACGGTGGCATATCTCCACGATATAGTCTTCCACTTCCCCACCGCCTGATATGGTATCGCAGGGGGCTCCTTTCACCGTATCCTTGCTGATGATGACACGCAGACCCGTAGGGCCTATCTCTGCAGTCGAAGGCACTTTGGCCGTTACCTGTACTATATGGGGGTTGGTGTTCAACCCGTCCATGGCACGTACAAAAATGCGTTCTGTATTGGGGTTGTACAGGCCATCCCTGTTATAATCAATATAAGCCTGTACCACGCCGGTTTCAAAGCTGCTGCCCGAATGTATCTGCGTTACATTGTACAGGTAAGTGGTGTCCCTGTACAAACACGGCCAGCCAAGGCTGTCGTGGTAGGAGGTGTAACGCTTGTTAGATTCTTTATTGTTATATACCGGTGTTGCAGCACCGGTTACTAACTGGCCCTTTTTATATACCGAGTCAAACTTCCCGGTATTGATAATGGTCAGGTTACCGATGTCCGCTCCGGCATCGCTGGTCACTTCGTTATCGCAATAACAATAGTAGAAGGGCGAAACTTCCACCTTATGAGGGGGAGTTGTAAAAGATTCGTTAGATGCTATGCATGTAATTTTGCAGCGGTACCATTTATTCTGTGTTATAGAATCTTTTATTTCGCCCCCGTTATTCGCATTGGGAACGCCGGTGAAATTAGCCCAGGCAACACCGTTATACGAATATTGCCACTGATACGTCATCCCTGTAAGAACCAAGCCATTGGCCAACTTTACTGACAGGCCATATGGTTTATTAGGGCATACCCTGGTTGGCCCGAAAGTTATCGCCTCCGTAACCGTAGTATCGTCGCAAGGAACCGCCGCCGGCTCAAATGTTATAGACCCCCACCAGCCGTTGGAGGTAGCGTTACCGGCAGTACCTGATCCCCTGAGGTGATTACTAATGCCGTTGCTGCCGCCTGCCAGCAGGTCAACTCCATTAAGACTATATATTTGACTAGTCAAGGTAATGTTTCCCTGGAACGTAGGTGTGGACGAACTGTAACCCCAAACCATTGCACATCTCATGATCGTGTTCGCCGGTACCCTCAATTTTATATTATTGAAAATATTCTTTACTGTGGTGGGTGTCGAGCCCGCTATTGGCGGAGACTGACCGAATAGAATCCAGTCGGGGCCCTGGGTAACATTGGGTACGCTGGTTGCTGTCGACGCAGGACTGGCAGTAGTATAATAAAGCGAATAAACTTCTGTACCTCCGGCATATTGATAATGGAACATATCGATAGCAATAATATTAATATCATAGCTATTATTGTTCCTGACAGAAAAGGTCATATTATTTCCGGCACCATATGCGACTCCTCCTGAAGACGTACCACTGGAAGTAATTGTCGTGGGTTGTTGCTGGGCATAACTTACGTATGACAATATCAGCAAAACGGATAATTGTAGTATTTTTTTCATAATCAGCTATCTTTTATTCCAAACAGCAGTTTGCCGGATATAACTCTTGCTAATTTATGAAAAAATAATGTTAATTCTTAAGCGTTCTGATGAGAGATTAAAAAAATTTAATCTAAATTCTTTAGATTGATTTACAATGAAATAGATAGATAAATAAATGCTCATTTTTGAATGAAGATGGGTTAAATTACCTCCTCCACCTTTCTGCTCACCATCACCCGCACCGCCTCTGCTATGCCTTGTGCATCATAGCCACATTCGCGGTGTAGTTCTTCTGGTTTGCCATGTTCTATTATAGCATCGGGAATGCCGAGCATCTTCACTTCGGGAGTGTAATTGTTCGCGGCAAAAAATTCAAGTACCGCACTGCCAAAACCGCCGACTATGGTGCCATCCTCTACAGTGATTACTTTATTGAATTTACGGGCAATTATATGTAAGAGTTCCTCATCCAACGGCTTGGCGAAACGCATATCATAATGCGCAGGGTCCAGGCCTTCAGTTAACAATTGTTTGGTAGCCTGTACGGCAAAGTTACCAGGGTGACCTATCGTGAGTATTGCCACATCTTCGCCGTCTTTTATCATTCTTCCCTTACCTATTTCAATACGCTGCATAGGCGTGCGCCATTCGGGCATTACACCTTGTCCGCGCGGATATCGTATCACAAAAGGCAGCCTGGTTTCATCCAGTTGTGCGGTGTACATCAGGTTGCGCAGTTCGGCTTCATTCATTGGGGCGCTCACTATCATATTGGGTATGCAGCGCATGTAAGCAATATCGTAAGCACCGTGATGGGTAGGGCCATCGTCACCTACCAGGCCCGCCCTGTCAAGGCAGAAGACTACTGGCAGCTTCTGTATAGCTACATCGTGCACTACCATATCATAGCCACGCTGCATGAAAGAACTATAAATATTACAGAATGGCCTCATGCCCTGTGTGGCCAGGCCTGCACTGAATGTAACAGCATGTTGCTCTGCAATGCCCACGTCAAAAGCACGGTCGGGCATTTCCTCCATCATGTACTTTAATGAGCAGCCTGAAGGCATGGCAGGGGTGATACCCATTACTTTTTCATTCTGCTTGGCTAGCTCTATTATGGTATGCCCGAATACGTCCTGGTATTTAGGAGGTTGGGGCACATCGTGCACCTTTTTGTCTATCTCCCCCGTTATTTTATCAAAAGTACCCGGCGCATGCCAGAGGGTCTGGTCTTTCTCGGCCAGGTCGTATCCTTTCCCTTTTACGGTCTTTATATGCAATAGCTTCGGGCCGGGTATATCTTTCAGGTGTTCCAGTATTTCGGTCACTTTCAGCACATTGTGGCCGTCTATAGGGCCGAAATAGCGTAAGCCCAAGGCCTCGAACAAGTTGCTGGATTTAGACAGCATACCCTTTAGGCTGGCCTGCAGCTTCGACACCAGGTCGCGCTGGTAATCGCCATAAGGCAGTTTGCCCAGGAAATGCCAGACATCGTCGCGCAGCTTGTTATATGTATGTGAAGTTGTAATATCCGTAAGGTATTCCTTCAACGCACCCACATTGGGGTCTATCGACATATTATTGTCGTTAAGGATGACCAGGATATTGGCATTGCTTACACCTGCATGGTTCAGCGCTTCGAAAGGCAGCCCCGCGGTCATAGCGCCGTCGCCTATTACGGCTACGTGTTGCCGGTCTGTTTCTCCTTTGTACTTGGAGGCGATAGCCATGCCCAATGCTGCCGATATGGAAGTAGATGAATGCCCTACCCCGAAAGTATCGTATTCACTTTCACTACGTTTGGGAAAGCCGCTAAGGCCTTTGTATTTACGGTTGGTATGAAACACCTTGCGGCGGCCGGTAAGTATTTTATGGCCATATGCCTGGTGCCCAACGTCCCATACTAATTGGTCGTAGGGGGTATTGAGCACATAGTGAAGGGCCACCGTGAGCTCCACCACACCCAGGCTGGCGCCAAAGTGGCCGCCATGCACGCTTACGCAGTCTATAATGAACTGGCGCAATTCGTTGCATACCTGCTGTAGCTGCTCTTTTTTCAGCTTTTTCAGGTCTGCTGGTATATCAATCTGGGAGAGTAACGGCCCGGCTTCTATTTCTTTCATTTACGGTGCTTGGCAAAAAACGTTCAAAAATACTGAAAAAGCCGATGATATGCAGTGTTTATCTAACATTAAAATCGTTATTCAGTTGCATCTTCATGAATTACAGTGCAATACGCTTTACAGGCGAAGAGTGAAATCCTGAACATATCTTTCAATAATCAGGCCAAAGTGACATTACACCATTACCTTTGCGGGTAATATTTATTTATGTTTAACAAGTACTGGAGAGAATACCCCTGGTTTTTTCAGTTGATTCAGTTTGTGTTACTGGTATTCATTTGCCTTTCATTTTTCACCATCATAACAATATTCATGCTACCGGCGCTGACGGGGATAAAGCCAAGAGACATACAGGCATTTTCCATCGACAGTCCGCCATCAGTACGTATAGGAATGTTGGTCTATATGGCGGTTACGCAATTGGGCATGTTCCTTGTCCCTTCAGCCCTGTTTGCCTACGCTGCACACCCCAGGCCATTGCAATACATAGGCCTGCGCCGGCCACAACGCGGCATACATTGGGTAATAGTAGCAGTACTTGCTGCCGCTGCTATCCCCACCGTATCAGGCATAGCGGGGTTGTTTGATATGATTCCCCTGTCGGAAGGGCTTGAAGCCAGCAAAGTCAAATTCGCAGCGCAGCAAAAAGCGCTGCTGAATATAACGACACCCGCAGAATTCATCACCACCATGATAACAATAGCCATAATAGCACCCATAGGAGAAGAGCTGATGTTCAGGGGAGTTATGCTGCGGTTTGCTGCTAAAAAGATGGTAGGCAGTATCTTCTGGCCCATTATGCTTACGGCTGTACTGTTTGCCATTTTGCATGGTAATGTAGTAGGTACCCCTTCTCTCATCATATCAGGTGTATTGCTGGCATATATTTATTACCTAACCGGTTCGCTGGTAATGAGCATATTTGCCCATGCTATAGTCAACGGCTCGCAGGGGGCTATTATATACCTGGGCAGGGATAATGCAGAACTGGTAAAGATGATGAATAGCAATGATGTGCCCTGGGGATTGTTCCTGGGAGGTGTGACTGTATTCATAGCATCGTTTTACTGGCTGTGGAAAGTAAGAACGCCCCTGTCCAGGGGCTGGACCAACGATTTTACACCGGAAGAGTTGCAGCAAAAAGAACAGGATAAAAACAATTTGTTGTAGTTATGGCAATGAACTGGCCTACATTCTTCAAGCGACTAGGTAGCGCAATCGTTTTCTCCATCATCATGATGGCGGGACTGCTGTGGCATGAATATGCCTTTATTGCGCTCATCAGCCTGGTACAGGTGCTTTGCCTGCGGGAATATTTTGCCTTAGTAAAAAAGATCACCCCCGAGGTATATTGGCCATCGTGGTTACCCATCACAGTACAACTCATCAGCCTGCTCTGGCTGCTGCTGGAAACACCGTTGCTGAACGGCGTACGCTTTTCGCAGTTGCTCATGTTCGTACCGGTACTGATACTGCTGCTGACAACATTGCATAAGAAAACCGCACTGCAGGCAGGCATACAATCGCTGGCGGGCATGGCATATATCGTGCTGCCCATGATACTGCTGTACAGCCTGCGGATGCAATCAATCGTACTGCCCTTATCATTGGTACTGATGCTGTGGATGAATGATACCATGGCCTATATAGTAGGTTCATTCATAGGCAAGACACCCTTCTCGCCCATATCGCCCAAAAAGACATGGGAGGGCACCATAGGCGGGGCTGTGCTCACGCTGGGCGGTGCAGCCATATGGGGATATTACAGCCCCTACTACAGTATGCAGGACTGGATGGCGCTGGCCCTTTGCGCATCTGTAGCAGGTACGGCGGGAGACCTGTTCGAGTCTAAACTGAAACGGCTGGCCGATGTTAAAGATTCGGGCGCAATGATGCCCGGCCATGGTGGCGCATTAGACCGTTTCGACTCCCTGCTGGTAGCTACGCCATTTGCGTTTGTTTACGCATATATATTCATGCATTATCTGCCATTGACCATTTTTTAGAATAATTTTGCCCATATGTCAATTCATCGCGAAGGATATATCTTCATCATCATTGCCACGGTATTGTGGATAGCCGTATGGTATGCCAGCAACAGGTTCCTGGGTAGCAGCATACCCTGGCTGCACTATTTTATCGTGTTCATCTTCTTCCTGCTGTGGTTTTGGGTATTGTGGTTCTTCCGCATTCCCGCACGCGTGCATACCACGGGCGACAACCTGGTAGTAGCCCCGGCCGATGGCAAAGTGGTAATGATAGAAGAAGTGTACGAGCCCGAATACTTTAAAGACAAACGCCTGCAGGTATCCATATTTATGTCGCCGCTGAACGTACACCAGAATCTGAACCCCATCAGCGGAACGGTGAAGTATTTCAAATACCATCCCGGCAAGTACCTGGTAGCCTGGCATCCGAAATCTTCCACACTTAACGAGCGTACTTCTTATGTGATAGCCAACGGCAACAAGGAGATACTGGTACGCCAGATAGCCGGCGCGCTGGCCCGGCGCATAGCCTATTATGTAGCGGAGGGCGACAAGGTGCTGCAGACAGAAGAATTCGGCTTTATCCGTTTCGGCTCGCGGGTGGATGTCTTCCTGCCGGTGGGCACTAAGGTAGATGTAAAGATTGGCGAAATTACCCAGGGAGGGGTGACGGTGCTGGCCGAATGGTAAGGCCGCTAAATGTTAAAATTCCGGTAACATGACCCTTATATGTGTTCATTTCACCGAAATCTCTTAAGTTTGTTACTCATATTGCATAAATATTAATCACTAAAAATAAAGAAGCAATGAAAAAATTATCATTAGTAATGATGGCCCTGTTGTTTGCCGGTGCCACTTTCGCATGCGATGGCGACAAAGGCAAGAAAGCCTGCTGCAAGAAAGGCGCTAAGAAAGAGTGCTGCAAAAAAGGCGAGAAAAAAGACTGTGACAAAGGCGAGAAAAAAGCTGACGAGAAAAAAGCTTAATCTTCAATATAACTACAGTATTGCAAAAGGCGGTGTTTATGCACCGCCTTTTGTTTTACCCGTTCTTTATCTTATTCCATGTATCATATAGCGACTCCTGCGTGGGCCTGTCTGCCGGCATTTCGCTCAGTGGTTCGCAGGGCGTGGCTGTATCATCCATATCCTTTGGTAGCGTCTGGTACAGTTGCGTGCCCTTGGTCTTCCAGGCTATCATATCATCACTCACTTCTTTTATCACCTTGGCAGGATTGCCCACCACCAGCGAGCGTGCAGGTATCTTAGTATTAGCCGCTACAAACGACAAGGCGCCTATGATACATTCATCGCCTACTTCCACCTCGTCCATGATAACACTGTTCATACCCACCAGCACATTGCGGCCAATGGTAGCGCCATGAATGATGGCCCCATGACCAATATGCGCGTTCTCCTTCAGCACCACTGTCACACCCGGAAACATATGTATCGTGCAGTTCTCCTGCACATTGCAGCCGTCTTCTATCACGATGCCGCCCCAGTCGCCACGCAGGGCAGCGCCGGGGCCTATATATACATCTTTGCCTATCACCACATTGCCCGTCACCACCGCCTGCGGGTGTACATAAGCCGTAGGGTGCACCACCGGTATAAATCTTTTGAATGAATAGAACATTTTTCAAAAGTAAAAAGTATAAACTAAATAGTAGAAAGTAAAACGCAGCATGCTTCCTTCCTGTTTTTAGAGCATTAGTTCCTGAAAGAGAGGAATTGTTATTTAATATTATCCTTAACTTTAGAATAGCTATACGGGCTATGAAAAGCTTTTTCGCGATACTACTCTTTTTTGCTACAGCGCAGTTGCAGGCCAAGGAGACCGGCAACTATCGCAGCTGGGCGGAGGCGCTGGCCAATAAAAACGAGGTGCGCCGTATCAAGATAACTTTTGAAAGCTTAGACACTATTCCCGATATCCTGGACCAGTTTCCCAAACTGGAGGAACTGAACCTGAACAATAACGCGGTAACGAAATTGCCCCCCTCCCTGTACCGCTGCAAAAAACTGAAAGTGCTGGAGCTGTACCGTAACAAGCTGGGCGAATTTCCGGAAGCGCTGTGCGGGATGACGCAACTGGAAGAACTGAGCCTGGGATATAACGGCATAAAAGAAGTGCCCGCCTGCATAGGACAGTTGGTGAACCTGAAGGCGTTGAGCCTGGCAGGCAATGAACTGGAAATACTTCCGCCACAGGTAGGCAACCTGCAAAAACTGACAGCGCTGAGGCTGAATACCAACCGCTTCAAACATCTACCAGGCGAAATAACGCAACTGAAAAAACTGGAGGTGCTGGACCTGGGTAATAACTACCTGGAAGCGTTGCCCGAAAACATCGGCAACCTGTCTAAGCTCCGGTTCCTGTACATCAACCGCAACCTGCTGCGCTCGATACCCGAGTCGGTAGCGAAACTGCAAAACCTGCAGGAACTGGACGCGGTGCGCAGCGGTGTGATGCGGCTGCCTAATGCATTCTCAGACATATGGTCGCTGGAGCATGTGTATATAGATGAACGCACCGTACCTTTTTACCAGAACCCCCGCTTTATGTGGCGGCAGCAGATAATAGTGGTAGGGCGTGAAGGCAATATGTACCGCCCCACCCAAAACTGAAAAACCCCGCACGATAGCGGGGCTTAACTTATATTCTTATCTATTTAAATTTTTTAAGGCAGTTTCACACCTGAAAAATTGTTGACATCTACCAGGGGGATAGATGAACCGTAGTGCTCGTTTATGGTGTGAATAATGCTGTTGGCTACGAGCGCATTGCCACGGCCTGTAAAATGCCTGCCGTCGAGCGAGAAGAACCCGCCTTTGATCAACTCAGCAGTGTAATTAGCGCCATTGTACTGCGCACCATTCTCGAACACGGTCTGCAGGTAATAACGCACATCTGAAACGGGGATGTTGTAGTTTTTACCCATCAGCAGTACGGTATTATTATAGCTGTTGACAGCGCCACGGATGAGCTGTATTTCGTCAGCGGTAAGCACCCAGGTGCCGGGCATAGGCACTTCCCAGCCCCAGCCGGCGCAGCGGATAGAATCCTGCGGCACGTCCATCCTCACCAGTTCGCCCTCTCTCAACTGCCTGTAGCCATTGGGGGCGGTTGCATCCTCAATTACGAAATAGTTCATGCCAACATCAAAATGTACCTGCGTACTATTGTACTTAAGGTTCAGCCTGTTTGCGTCCCTCATATCCAGTTCCATGCCTTTGGCGGGTATCGCCCTGAAGTAAGGCATCTGCAACACATCGGGTATAGTAAGTATTGTGCCTTTAGCCCCGTTGCGCGTCACTGTGCTCATCACGCTGTCGTATGCCGTATGGAATGCTCCCGGTGCGGTAATGAGGTTCCTGTTGGTGGCAGAAGGCGCCGTTTCGCCGCCTGCGGCAGCATAGTTCAGCACATCTTCCACGCCCAGCCATACGGTAAAGAATGTATGTTCCGTGTTCAATAGTTCATCCACAGGCCTAGCTGTAGTGGGCTTGTCGAACATCCTGTTTGCAAATTTATTGCTGAGTGCAAAACCCGTCGTAAGGTAATCGGTAACTTTCGTTTCGGGTATGCCCATGTTGCCGAAGGGACCGGTGCTGTATATGTTCAGATATGTACCGGTTGTATCCAGCGCACCCCTGAAAGGCACTACGGCCAGGTAAGGCAACGTGTCGCAGCGGCCCTGCACATGGTCGAGCATGAACTTGCCCACGGGCCAGCCGTGGTTGCCGCTCACCCAGGGTTGTTTGAAGTCGCCGCCGCCTACCGTGCGAAACTGCTGTGCCAGCATATAAGGATAGGAATTTCCCTGCCCTTCCCTATATAGGGCGCGGTCCATAATGCCCGCTGTATGAGAACTGCCTACTGCCAGGTAACGTGAAAAATCGGCGTCGCCTCTTTCGGGCGCTTTAGGCTCGATATTCGGTTTGCAGGCCGACAACCCGCAAAGCATTGCACCAAGTATATATAACTTCTTCATTTCAGTTCTTTTCTTTTTTGACGTTTTTTAGTTGAAATCGTAAGTAAGGGCCAGGCCGGGGTTCAGCCATTTAGTATGGTATTTTCCTTTGAACCCGTGTTCTGTGCTCAGGCCTGTACGCACTTCATAAAACCTGTATTCCAATGCGCCGATAACACTAATGCGCTTAGATAACTTCCAGGACAGGCCACCTGTAGCCAGGAAGTGTACCGCGTCGGGCAATTCGGGGTTCAGGTACCCTTCGCGAACGGGTGAAGGTATATATGCTGTACCCAGCATTACCGACCAGCGCTCATTGCGGAAATTGATCTTAGTACCTGCGCGCAACGTGATGGAATTCCTGTACCTGCGTGCTGAGGCTTCATCCTGCAGCAAATCGGTATTGTTCTGGAAATCGAACCGAAGGCTGTCGTAAGCGCCCCAGCCTGTGTAGTTGGCTTCCAGTTGCAGCGTCACCCACTCGTTGATGTCCCAACCGAATCCGGCTGTGAGCACCTGTGGCATCGGCAGTGTGGACTCGAAACCTGTATTGAGGTAAGAACTGCTTACTGTACCAGGTATATCACTGAACCTTGCATAACCGCGCCTTATCTTCATATTCACCTGCGAGCGGTAGGTAATGCCGAAATGTACGTTCTCGGTTGGCTTTACATGCAGGCCCAGGTTGAAGCCTACACCCGTAGCGCGTCCTGTCAGTTCGCGGCTGGCCTCGTTGCCGTTGACGTCCAGCAGCGGCATAGCGTTGCGGTATTCAAAATTGCCGATGCCATATACGAACCCGGCGCCTACAGATATTTCATCCGTGACCTGGAAAGCCAGTGTGGGCTGGAAGAAGGTTGTATTCAAGCGCATTTCCTGCACCAGGTAGCGGCCCGTCCAGTTGTCGTCCCAACTAATGCCTGTGCCGAAAGGTGTATATATACCAAAACCCGCGGTAAACCTTGTTTTATAGCCAACCGGCGTGGCGAAATAAACATTGTAAGGTGTAAAAGTCTGCTCTTTCGCATCCAGCATAGCTGTGCCTGTAGGCGCTGAAATATAGCGTGTGCGCGGCATAATAGCGTTCATACTGGCATATACCTGCGGATTTTCCATAGCTGACAACGCGCCGGGGTTGTAAAAAATAGCAGATGCATCCCAGGGAATGGCCGCGCCCGAACCGCCCATTGCCAGTTGCCTCATACCCTGCATATTCAACTGGTATGCCTGGCCAAATGCCATTGATGAGCACAGCAATGAACCGATGAGCAGAAAACGTTTCTTCATAAAGTGTTTTTTGTATTGATTTTTAGCCGGCAATTACGCCATTGTCATACCACTATGGTATGGCCTTAAAAATTTGCCTTTAAATTAGTTTTATTACTGCTAAAATGCAATAAGATACGTAGAATTGAAAATAATAATTATTCATTACACTGCAATACCAATGGTGGCAATACTGAGTTTTACCCCCTCAACAGCCAGTAAAGACAAAGCACAAGCCTCTAAAGTAGCGCCCGTGGTTAACACATCATCAATAAGCAATATGTGTTTGCCGCTGATTGTTGCTGTGTCCGTCACCCCAAAAGCGCCCTGCATGTTTTCCATCCTTTCTTCGCGGGTTTTCTGTGTCTGGGTTTCGGTAAAGCGGGTGCGTTTCACCGCATTAGCATACACAGGCATATCCAGCACTTCACTCATACCTTCCGCTATAATTGTTGCCTGGTTGAAACCGCGTATGGCTTCCTTCTTAGGATGCAGCGGCACAGGTACAATGGCGTCTATGCCTGTGGCCCAACCTACCTGTTGCAGGTCGTAGCCTAGTTGTTTGCCCAGGTAGTCGCCGATGTCTTTCCCGTTATCATATTTCAGCCTGTGCAGCAGGTGTTGCAGCAGGCCTTCGGCGGTAAAGTAGGCCAGCGATGTGGCTTTCTCCACCTTTACCCGACCCGCAAAGCGCATGAAAGTTTCGTTTTCGTGGATATGGTGGTAAGCAGTGCGGGGTAAATTATATATGCTGCAATTGAGGCATAGCACTTCTTCCTCCTGCAACAGGGGTTTGCTGCAGCCCTCACAGAGGCGGGGGTAAAAGAGGTGGGTGAGGCCTGCCGCCAAGTCTGACCCCAAACCCCTAAAGGGGCTTTGTTTTTCGTCTTTATTTTCGCTCATGTCAAAACAACATCCTATAAACGTCTTCCACCTTGTTGGCAGTTTTTATTTCTATGGTATAGTTCTTTTTGTCTAATCCTTTGGCATTGGCTTTGGGTATGATGATGACATCCATACCCAGTTTGTCGGCCTCGGCTATGCGCTGGTCTATGCGGTTGACGGCGCGTATCTCGCCCGACAAACCTATCTCACCTACAAAGCACATATTGGATGGCAGGGCCTTATCCTCGTAGCTGGAAAGCAGGGCACATACGACAGCCAGTTCTATCGAAGGATCTTCTACTTTGATACCGCCTGCAATGTTTACAAATACATCTTTGGAGCCGAAATGAAAGCCACCGCGTTTTTCCAGCACTGCCAATAACAATTGTAATCTTCTCAAGTCCATACCGCTCACCGTTCGTTGCGGCGTGCCATACACAGCTTGTGTTGCTAATGCCTGCACTTCAATCATCAGCGGTCGCATGCCTTCCATGGTGGATGCAATAGCTATACCGCTCAGCGGCTCATCGTGCTGCGATAGTAATATCTCAGAGGGATTGCTGACGGGGCGCATACCGGCGCTCACCATTTCGTATATACCCAGTTCCGATGTGGAGCCGAAACGGTTTTTTATGGTGCGCAATATTCTATATGCATAATGCCTGTCGCCTTCAAACTGCAAGACCGTATCCACCATATGCTCCAATACTTTTGGACCGGCTATGGCTCCTTCTTTGGTAATATGACCGATGATGCACACGGGTACATTACTCGCCTTGGCGAAACGCTGCAACTCGGCAGCACATTCCCGCACCTGCGATACACTGCCCGCGACCGATTCTACAAAGGGTGATTCCAGCGTTTGTATAGAATCTACCACGAGCAATTGGGGTTTTACTTTCTTCACTTCCTGGAAGATGGTAGACATGTCCGTGGCGGTGAGCAGGTAGAGATTATCGTTCTTTATACCTACCCTTTCCGCGCGCATTTTCACCTGCTGTGCACTCTCCTCGCCCGACACATATAATATAGTTATGTTGTTCCACTGCAGGGAACATTGCAGAAAAAGGGTTGATTTTCCTATGCCCGGTTCCCCGGCTACCAGTATCACCGAACCCGGCACTACGCCTCCGCCCAGCACCCTGTTCAGTTCGGGGTCGGGGGTAATCATACGGGTATCGGCCTGGGGAGTTATTTCAGATAATTTGTGTGCCTTGCGCAGGTCTTTAGCCGCTTCATCCCATTCTGCGGCTTGCTTTTGTGCTTTGTCTTCGCGCTGTATTACTTCTTCTACAAAACTGTTCCATGCCCCGCAGGACGGGCATTTGCCGGTCCACTTGGGTGTTTCGTATCCACATTGCTGGCAGAAAAAAGCTGACTTGATTTTGGCCATGGGGGCTAAGTTACTACAAAAGAAAAGAGCCACCGGAAGAATCCCGCGGCTCTTACTTACTAACCCATTAAATTCACAACTTGGTACAAATGTAACAAACTGCATGCTTCCAAAAAAATGGAAATTTTACGCATTGTGCCACATTTTTTGATATTATAACATTTTAGTATGATTTATTTTCGGCCTATGATTTGAATATCAAGGGCTTGCGGATACATGATGAAAAATCACATAAATAGTGTTCTATTTCTGGGCTATCAATAATAACATAGAATTTTTATTATTATTAATTTATTTCGTAATAAATAGTAGTTATTCCATGGCATAATATTCAATGTATCGCCGGTAAACAGTTAATCAAAATGCTGTTTAAAAACGTACTTTTGCACTTCTATTTTATTCCACAAAAAAACATACTGCTATATGCAGGCAACATTAGAACAAGCCAGGCAACTTGGCCTTTTAGAAGAAGAATTTATAAAGATAAAAGAGATACTCGGCCGCACGCCCAACTTCAACGAGCTGGCCATGTATTCAGTAATGTGGAGCGAACATTGCAGCTATAAAAATTCTATAACGCTGCTGAAAACATTACCCCGAGATGGTGAAAAGCTGCTGGTAAAAGCAGGTGAAGAAAACGCGGGACTGGTAGATATAGGTGACGGACTGGGTTGCGTATTTAAAATAGAAAGCCATAACCACCCTTCCGCAATTGAACCCTTCCAGGGAGCGGCAACAGGAGTAGGTGGTATCCACCGCGACATTTTTACGATGGGTGCAAGGCCGATTGCCGCGCTAAACTCATTACGCTTCGGCAAGCTGGATAATCCTAAAACGAAATGGCTGCTGAAGGGCGTGGTAAAAGGCATAGGGCATTACGGCAACTGTTTCGGAGTACCTACTGTTGGCGGTGAAATATATTTTGATAGCTGCTACCAGACCAATCCCCTGGTGAATGCGATGAGCGTAGGCGTGGTGAAAGCAGGCCAGATGGTATCTGCTACATCGCATGGCGAAGGCAACAGCGTATTTATTGTTGGCGCAGCTACGGGTAAAGACGGTATAGGCGGCGCCTCGTTCGCATCGGCGGATATTACCGAAGATAGCGCCAAAGACCTGCCATCGGTACAGGTGGGCGATCCATTTGAGGAAAAGAAACTGCTGGAAGCCTGCCTGGAAGTTATTCCAACAGGTGCGCTGATAGGCATGCAGGATATGGGAGCCGCGGGCATCACCTGCTCTTGCAGTGAAATGAGCGCCAAAGGTGAGCACGGGATGATCATACACCTGGACAAAGTGCCTACCCGTCAGGAAAATATGCTGCCCTGGGAAATGCTGCTGAGCGAAAGCCAGGAGCGTATGCTGATAGTAGTGAAGAAAGGACGGGAAGCAGAGGTACAAAAGATATTCGACAAGTGGGACATACATTGTGAGCAGATAGGTGAAGTAACCACCGATGGACGCCTGAAATATTATATGGACGGCGAACTGGTGGCCGATGTGCCTGCCGAAAGCCTGGTATTGGGCGGAGGCGCACCGGTATATAAAAGGGAATCGAAGGAGCCGAAATATTTTGAGCAAATAAAAGCCTTCAACCCAGAGACAATTCCTGTTCCAGCAGATTTGAAAGCCGTAGCTGAACAACTGGTGCAATTACCTACAATAGCCAGCAAACGCTGGGTGTATGAACAATACGACAGCATGGTGGGCACAGGCAACACACAGACCAACGACCCGGCCGATGCTGCAGTGGTGCGCGTGCATGGCAGTACCAAAGGTATAGCCTGCACTACCGACTGCAACAGCCGTTATGTATTTGCCGACCCTTATAAGGGTGCTATGATAGCCGTGAGCGAGGCTGCCCGCAATATAGTGTGCAGCGGCGGCGACCCGGTAGCCATTACCAATTGCCTGAACTTCGGCAACCCGTACAATCCTGAAGTGTATTACCAGTTTGAGCAAGCCATAAAAGGCATGGGAGATGCCTGCCGCAAGCTGGGCACACCGGTTACCGGCGGTAACGTGAGCTTCTACAACCAAAGCAGCGACGACGGCCCTGTATATCCTACCCCAACTATCGGCATGGTAGGTGTGCTGGATACACTCGATCAGAAGATGACCATGTATTTCAAAAATGCCGGCGATATTATTTATGTGATAGGCGAGAACAGGAATGATATCAACTGTTCTGAATACCTGCACAATATATGCGGTGTGGAGCATAGCCCGGCACCTTACTTCGACATGGAAGAAGAGTACAGTTTGCAAAGGCTGGTGTTGAAACTGGCTCGCGGTAAGCAGGTCAACTCGGCGCACGATGTGTCTGAAGGTGGTTTGTTTACTACGTTACTGGAAAGTTGTTTCAGGAATAACCTGGGCTTCGCAGTGAGCAGTGACCCTAACATGCGTAAAGACGCATGGCTCTTTGGCGAAGGCCAGAGCCGCGTAGTAGTGAGCGTGAGCCACACTGAAAAACATGCTTTCGAGCAGATGATGGGCAATCATCATTTTGTGCAGATAGGCGAAGTGAATGGCGATGGTAGCCTTATTATAGACGGAGAGAATTGGGGTAACGTGAACAATTGGAAGGAAAAATACGATACGGCGATAGAAAAGCTGATGAAATAACAATAAGAGGCGGGCAACACCCGCCTCTTTTAATATAAGATTGAATGCTTTCTATTCTTCAGCTTCAACCTTATGTATTTCTTCTACCCTCTTAATGAACTCTGATATTTTTTCGTCGGCGCCTGCCCCATAGCTGTCTATCAGCATCCCTTTTACACCATCGTTGGTTTGCAGGCAATATAAAATGGCATTGTCATCCGGGTCGGAAGTCCCTTCAAAACGATAAAAGTTATCAATCTTCACCTCTTGCGGCAGATAACAAACCTCGGTGCTGGGCGCCAGCAGACCGCCGTCAGAAACCTGGAAGTTTTCAGTATACCCTTTTTTTACCGCAGTCTCGGTAAGGCTGCTCAGGGTATTCATCGTATCCGGGTTCTGTTCTGTATCCGGTTCCGGTTGGCCGGTGGTGTATTCTTTATTTTCTTCAGTAAACATACAATGTGGTTTAGTGCTTGTGAACAATTATATATGGATATACTTTATTTCATATACTTCGGGGTAGTTATCCTATTCATATAATAAACACCCCGATACGGCAACTTGTTTAACAGGTTCTGTCGTTTACCCGTTTTTTAGTAAAACTTTATCATAGCAAAAAGGGCTGCCAGTTGGCAACCCTTTATACTCTAAATCTATTTAATTACTAATGCGATTCCTCACCTTCCCGCAATGGCGTGGTCTGCGGAATGAAGTCGTTACCGTGGCCATCGTCTTTGTAATCGTAAGGCCAACGATGAACGGTTGGTATCTCGCCCACCCAGTTACCATGACCGGGATTGATGGGAGTAGTCCATTCAAGCGAGGGAGACTGCCAGGGGTTTTGTACCAGGCATTTGCGGCCACGGAATATGCTCACGAAGAAGTTTACAACGAACAGCAACTGAGCAAAGAACACGGTAACCGCTACGATACTGATGAAACTGTTCAGGCTGTCGAACTGGCTGAATGATTCCCATGCGCTGTAGTCGTAGTAACGGCGGGGCATACCGGCTATACCTTCGTAGTGCATTGGCCAGAATATCAGGTAAGCGCCGGCAAATGTCAGGAAGAAGTGGATATACCCGAGGGTATTATTCATGAACCTTCCATACATTTTGGGGAACCAATGGTATATACCGGCAAACATGCCGAAGAATGCGCTCACACCCATCACGATGTGGAAGTGTGCTACAACGAAGTAAGTATCGTGCAGGTGGATATCCAGGGCAGAGTTACCCAGGAAGATACCTGTAAGACCGCCTGAAATGAACAGGGAAACAAAACCGATAGCGAACAACATCGGAACGGTAAACCTGATTTTGCCTTTCCATATAGTCGTGAGCCAGTTGAACACCTTCACCGCAGACGGTACCGCAATCAGTAACGTCAGCAACACGAATATAGAACCTAAGAAGGGGCTCATACCAGTTACGAACATATGGTGCGCCCATACCAGGAAGGCCAGCACGGTGATACCTATCAGCGATATGATCATCGCAAAGTAACCGAATATCGGTTTGCGGCTGTGGCAGGACAATATTTCTGAAGCTATACCCATACCAGGCAACATGATGATATACACCTCGGGGTGGCCCAGGAACCAGAACAAGTGCTGGTACAGGATAGCCGAACCACCAATATTAGGTAACGCCTTGCCTGCAATGAATATTTCCGACAAGTAGAAGCTGGTACCGAAGTTGCGGTCGAATATCAGCAGTACGAAACCTGAAAGCAATACAGGGAAAGACAATACGCCCAGCACGGCGGTAAACAGCAGCGCCCAGATAGTGAGCGGCATACGTGTCATGGCCATACCTTTGGTACGCATATTCAGTATAGTAGAAATATAGTTAAGGCCACCCAGCAGCGATGATACCACAAACAGAGCCATACTTATCAACCACAGGTCCATACCCAGGCCGGAACCCAACGAAGCTTCTTTCAGAGCGCTCAGCGGAGGATAGGTTGTCCATCCGCCGGAAGCGGGCCCGGTTTGTACGAACAATGAAACGAACATCACGATACTTGCCAGGAAGAAGAACCAGTAAGACAACATATTCATGAACGGAGACGCCATATCGCGGGCGCCTATCTGCAGGGGAATAAGCAGGTTGGCAAATGTACCGCTCAGGCCGGCAGTCAATACGAAGAACACCAATATCGTACCGTGCATGGTTACCAGCGCGTAGTAAAACTCCGGTGACAGCTTACCGCCTTTAGCCCATTCGCCCAGGAATTTTTCCATTATGGGGAATGTCTCGTCGGGGAAACCGAGCTGGAGACGGAAAAAAACCGACATCAGCGCACCGATGATAGCCCATATGATACCGGTAACCAGGAATTGCTTACCGATTATCTTATGGTCCTGGCTGAAAATCCATTTTGTAATAAAATGCTGCTCATGGTGTTCGTGGCCATGATGCTCGCCATGCGCACTATACGTGTGCGCTACATTAGGTCCTTGAATGATAACGTCGCTCATTGTTTGCACTTTTTTTGTTCCGTCGTTCCGGAACGATTACTTCATCGTTATTGCGTTAACACTATCAGTTTTTTGTTCAGGCTGTGCAGGCGCACTCTTTTCGGGAGCCTTGTTGCCGGCATAGTACGGTTTCTGCATCCTCATCCATGCTCTGAATTCTGCTTCGCTATGCACTATCACCGTACCACGCATTGAATAGTGGCCTTTTCCGCACATCTGGTCGCAGGATATCTCGTACACGAAGTCGGGGTTGCCAGTTATTTCCTTCATCTCTTTGGTAGTGATGGTAGGGGTAAACCACATGGTAGTGATGATACCCGGAACAGCATCCATCTTCATACGGAAGTGAGGCAGGCCTACGTCATGTATCACGTCGCGCGAGCCGATGATCAGTTTTACCGGTTTACCTTTTACCAGGTGCAGTTCACCATTTTGCATCACTACGTCATCGTGGTTGTTCTTATCGTTCCAGTCCATACCCAATACGTTGTCCACGTCGTTGGTCATGCGGAAATCTTTCTTACCCAATACACCGTCTTTACCGGGATAACGGGTGATCCAGTTAAATTGTTTACCTACAATCTCTACTACCATTGCGTCTTTGGGCGCGTCAGATGTCATCGTACCCCAGTTCTTCAAACCAACGATAACCAGCAGGGCCATTGCTATCGCGGGTATGGTAGTCCATATTACCTCCAGCTTATTGTTGTGCGAATAAAAGTGTGCCTTACGATGCTCGGAAGCCTGGTAACGGAAGGCGAACCAAAACAAGGCGGTCTGTGTCAGGAAGAATACGATACCTGTTACAACGAGCGTGATGTACAACATGCTGTCATACTGCACACCATGGTCTGAAGCCGACACGGGCAGCATCTTGTCTATCATGTCTATATGGCATTGGTAGATGCCGTACAACCCTAACAGGAAAAAGGCTACCAACAGCCAGCCCATCAGCCGGTTGGTTTGGGCTTTGGTCTTCTCTTCGCCACGCAATATGCCTGCTAACTCGCTCGCTTTGGCGATCTGGTATATGATGAAGAATACCAGGCACGTTAAAAATATTGAAATAAATCCCGACATAGTCAGCTTATCTTAATAGTTCGTTTTAAATAATATTCAATTCCTTTATCCCTAGCTCTCGTGCAATACCGCCTCTTTCAGCAAAGGATGGTTTGCAGTTACCAGCGATGCCTTGGTCAATGTATTAAACACTACGAACATCAGCAACCCGGCAAATCCGGCAAATACACCCAGTTCATACCAGCTTAACGTCCAGTCGGCACCCATGGGGCCGGGCATAGATATGATATAGAAGTCGAGCCAGTGGCCGAAAATAATAGCCAGGGCCATAAACGTAACGGTAAAATAGTTACGCTTACTGGGGCGCGACATCAATACCAGTATCGGTACGACGAAGTTGATAATGAATACTGAATACCATATCAGGCCATAAGGACCTTGCTGGCGTATCTTAAAATATGTTGTTTCTTCAGGAATATTACCATACCATATCAGCATGTACTGGGCAAACCAAACATAGGTCCAGAAAATGCTGAAGGCGAACATCCATTTACCCAGGTCATGCGTGTGTTCTTTAGTCACCAGTTGCATGTAGCCATGGTTCTTCAGCGACAAAACGAACAACAGTATCAGTGCCATACCGCTCACAAACGCACTGCCGAATGTGTACCAGCTGAACATGGTAGAGTACCAGTGAGCATCAATGCTCATCAACCACATCCAGGGCGTGGTGCTCATTTGCGTAAGCGCATATACCAGCAGGAAACCGGCAGACCATTTCACCATCGTCCAGTATATCTTCGTACTGTTGGTAGGTGCTTTTTCCTGTGCCAGCGATAAGGCGCGGAATTTGTACCCGAAGAAAGCCCACAATGCAATTGTTACAATGGTAAATCCTGCAAACATTCCTTTGTTCAGGAAAGCAGATTTGCCTTCCAGTATCTTATCCCCTTCAGGATGTGTCCAGTGGTATATCGGGTTATGCCCGTCGATATTAAGACCGAATGCAATGAACAACAATATAACAGCAGCTATTGCACCAAATACCCATACATTGGCGCCAATGGCTTCAGGCACCCTTTTGTAGGCTACTATCCAGCCGCCTTGCGCCAGCGATGCAGCCGCCTGTATAAATACCGAAACCACAGCCATCATCAGGAAGAATACACTGTTTTGCAGTAATACTATCCAGAAGCGGGTTTGTGCATGGTGATCCCCGGTCAGCAAAGTTGCTCCACCTATTACAAGTACCAGCACGCCAACCAGCATCAGTACTATGCTTGTTGTTCTCAATCTTGCCGGAAGCTCAAAACGTTCGTTCATTGTATGTGCTATTAGAAGTACGTTTATTAATTCTTTTAGTGTTTCTGTTGTGTCGTATCTGCCCCTTCTGCCACTGCAGCAGTATGCGCTGTAGCAGCATCTGTTGCCGGCGTTCCCATTGTAAACGCGTCACCACCATTCTCCGCCTGGAACTTTTTGATATAAGCTATCACCATCCAGCGTTGTTTTATGTCCAGCTGGCTGGCGTAAGAACCCATCGCGTTCTTACCAAACTTGATAGCTGCATACATAGTGCCGACAGGCATGTGCAGATATTTGCCATCCTTAAAGTTAGCAGGCATGGCTGCAAACTTACCGCTTACGAACAGCGGACCCTGGCCATCCAGTTTAGTGCCGTGGCAAATACCGCAGTAGATATTAAACAGGCGTGCTCCTTCAGCCAGCTCAGCCTCGTTAAAAGTCATGCTCGTATTAAACGTCTTGTAGGCACTCGTGTCGCCTTCCACCAGGTGGTCGGGCAGTTCATGGCCCATAGCCACTGTACCCGATACCGGCAGGCGGCTGGTTTCGCCGTCGGCAAAGTTGGGGTTGTGGGTATAAGCATCGTACGCCTGCGAATAAGTCATATCCGGCGCATAGGTCTTACCGGGATTGCGGCGCATTGCACCTGTGTTGCAAGCCGACAGGCCCAGCCCTACTGCCAGGAACGCAATTACTATGCCTTTGGTCTTATTCATAAATTTTTCCAGGTTCTTTATTCAAAAAGCTTTATTACTAATTATACAGTCGCGTTCAGTTTCTCGTATTCTTCCTCTTTATCAAAACGTCCATACCACCACTCGCTCTCGGCTATTTGTACAGATGTTTCCACCGTTCCTGTAGATTTCAGGAAATCTATCGCTTCCTGCTCCGATACATGCTCGTTCAGCTCCAGTACTACTACAAACAGGTCGTCTGACTGACGTTTGTGAAATACGTGTTTCTTAACACCCGGCATTATCTGGTTCAGGTAGCAGAACGTGAGCACCATACCTACTGCAGCAAACAACACAGTAGTTTCAAACGTAATAGGTATGAAGGCAGGTAATGCGAAGTGAGGTTTACCGCCGAAGTTAAGAGGCCAGTCGCTGGTGAATATCCAGCTCATGAAACCCAATGCCGTGGCGGTACCGGTAATACCATATATAAAACCGGCAACGTGCAGGTCTGTTTCCTTGTGCCCCAGGGCTTTATCCAGCCCATGCACAGGAAACGGTGTGTACACATCGTGCAGCTTATAGCCGCTGTTGCGCACTTTCTCCACCGCCGGAAACAGTACCGCCTCATCGTCATAACACCCAACCGCGAATTTTTTTATAGCCATTTTACTTAATATTCAATTATTTCAATTAATTATTAATGATGAGCTTGTTCGTGAACAAATTCCTCAGTGCTCTTCTCGTGTATCGGTTGCATTTTCTTTTTGTAATTCTCGCCTGATGTCTTCAGCACAAACTTGATCTCAGCTATCGCTATCACAGGGAAGTATTTTGCAAACAGAAAGAAGCAGGTAAAGAACAGTCCGAATGTACCCAGGTAGAAACCAATTTCAGGCCATGTGGGGCTGTAGTATGTCCAGCTACCGGGCAGGTAGTCTCGGTACAGCGATGTAACGATGATCACGAAACGCTCGAACCACATACCGATGTTCACGATGATGGACATAAAGAACGTGAACGGAATGTTGCGGCGCAACTTCTTGAACCAGAACAACTGTGGAGATACCACGTTACAGGTCATCATTGCCCAGTAGCTCCACCAATATGGGCCCATGATACGCCATTTGAACGCGTCCTGCTCGTAAACCACGCCGCTGTACCATGCCATGAACAACTCGGTAAGATAAGCTACACCCACTATAGAGCCGGTAAGTACGATTACTTTGTTCATAGCCTCAATATGGCCTACAGTGATGTAGTCTTCCAGTCCCATTATCTTGCGGCAAACTATCAGCAGTGTCTGCACCATGGCAAAACCTGAGAATATCGCACCCGCAACGAAGTATGGGGGGAAGATGGTGGTATGCCATCCGGGTATTACCGAAGTAGCGAAGTCGAAAGATACTATCGTGTGTACGGAAAGTACCAGCGGTGTACTCAAACCGGCCAGCACCAGCGACAGCGCCTCGTGGCGTTGCCAGTTCTTAGCAGTACCCGTCCAGCCAAAAGATGCCAGGCCGTACAGGCGTTTGCGCAATTTTGTTTTTGCACGGTCGCGCACTGTGGCGAAGTCAGGTATCAAACCAGAATACCAGAATAATAACGAAACCGTGAAGTAAGTAGATATCGCGAACACGTCCCACATCAACGCCGAGTTGAAGTTGGGCCACAGGGCGCCGCGGGTGTTCGGGTAAGGAAGTACGTAGAATGCGTTCCAAACACGTCCCATGTGGAAGATGGGAAACTGGCCCGCGCACATCACCGCAAATATCGTCATCGCTTCAGCAGCGCGGTTCACACCCGTACGCCATCCCTGGCGGAACAGCAGCAATATCGCGGATATCAGTGTTCCGGCGTGACCGATACCTACCCACCATACGAAGTTGGTGATATCCCATCCCCAACCCACGGTGCGGTTGATACCCCACACACCTATACCGAAATAAACCTCCCAGAAGACCGAGAATACTCCGAAAGCCAGGAGGACTACCGAGAAAAAGAAACCGACATACCACATGCGGCCGGGTTTCTGCTCTATCGGACGAACAATATCTTCCGTAATCTGGTGATAATTCTTATCACCATCTACCAGCGGCTCCCTTACAAACGATTCGTACTTTAAATGCATAGCACGTTATTAGTAATAGTCTTTTAAAATATGGTTAGCGGCTTTCGCCTTCTTTATTAAATATGCTTGTTGTATATGCCGTCCAGTTTCTCATCGCCGGCTACTATCACGTCCGTATTACGGATGATTGACAGGTAGTTTATGTTCGGCAATGTGTGTATGGATTCCAATACATAGTTTACACGCTCCTTCTGCTCTTCCCTGCGCAATTTGTATATCGCACTGCTCTTATCGTTGATGTTACCAAACAGGATGGCATCAGTAGGACAAGCTGTCTGGCATGCTGTACGTGCTTCGCCGTCTGCCAGCGGGCGACCAGCTTTCTTGGCGGCCAGTTTGGCATCCTGCAGGCGCTGCACGCAGAAGGTACATTTTTCCATCACACCACGGCTGCGCACTGTTACGTCTGGGTTCAGCACCATGCGTGTCAGGTCGCTGGTCATGTCGTCGCGGCGGTAGTCTTCGTACAGGTTGTCTGCGAAGCTGTCCGCGCCGTTCCAGTCCATCCAGTTGAAGTGACGAACTTTATAAGGACAGTTGTTAGCGCAATATTTGGTACCGATACAACGGTTATAAGCCATTTGGTTCAGGCCCTCGCTGCTGTGGTTGGTAGCCGATACCGGGCAAACGTTCTCACACGGAGCGTTGTCGCAGTGCTGGCACATCATAGGCTGGAACACGGTCTGGATGCTATCCGGGTCTTCAGGCATACCGCTGAAGTAACGGTCGATGCGTATCCAGTGCATCTCCTGCGCCTTCAGTACGTGCGTTTTACCTACTACCGATACGTTGTTCTCTGCCTGGCAGCCAACTACGCAGGCCCCGCAACCGATACAACTGTTCAGGTCGATAGACATGCCCCAGTGTATGCCGGGCGCGTCGTGCACCGGGTACAAGGTGCCGTTTTTGCGGAAGTCATCTTCCCAGTTGTCAGCGCCTGCATGACCACCTTCGCCGGTATGAACAGCGGCAACACCTGTCTCGTGGCTGCCACCTTCGTGCTCCCAGGGCAGGTGTGTATAATGTTCCAGTTCTGTCTTACGCTTGTTCAGCAGGTGCTGCGGGTCTTTTTTAAACTCCTCCAGCGTGTATTCGTGTATGATGGGACGGTCTTCGTAGCTATGGTGTGCTTGCGTTATAGCTACTTCGTATGTATTTGCAGTTTTCTCCAGCGTTACGGGGGTGCTGTAAGAGAAAGTCTTGCCGTTGAACCCAACAAAAGGATAAGCGTTCTTACCGCCTACATCTTTGCCCCACTTGTCCTTACCGCTGCGGGCAGCCATGCCTACTTTGGCATCGCGGCCATAACCTACGGCTATTGCCACTACGTCGTTGTGCATACCGGGCACTACCACTATCGGCAGTTCCACGGTTTGTCCATTGGCGGCAGTTATTTTTACAACGCGTTTTGCATTTACAACTTGTGTTATGCTGGTCAGTTCCTCATCCCAGTCTTTCGCTGTTTTTGGCGAAACGCAGAGATAGTTGTCCCAGGTAGCTTTGGTTATCGGGTCGGGCATTTCCTGCAGCCACGGGTTGTTACTCCATGCACCACCGTAACCGATAGATACTTTCTGATATACAACCAGCTCTTTTCCTTCGGCCGCTTTGGCTGATAATGCCACAGACATTGCGCCATCTGCATTACCTGCAAAGGCTACGCCACCCATTGGCATTTCACCTGCCGGTTCTATCACACCATCCTGCAGCGCTTTGTCAAAGTTGGACTGCCCGCCCAGTCTTTCCATCCAGTATGTCTTCCACAGGTCGCCGTAAGTAGTGCCGGCATCGGCCCATGTCAGCAGGCTATCCTGGAAAGCGCGCGTTTTGAATAAAGGCGCTATGCCGGGTTGCTGCAGACTGTAATAGCCTGTTTTGGGTTCCGCATCGCCCCAGTTTTCCAGGTAGTGATGGTCGGGAACTACGTATTTACATTGTTGTGCTGTTTCGTCCATGCGGTCGGCAAAGGAAACAGTCACAGCCACTTTTTTCAGTCCGTCGGCAAATTTCTTACCGTCAAAGTAGTCGTACACGGGGTTAACGCCATGCATCAGCAGCGCACCTACGCTACCCGCGTTCATAGCCTGTGTCAGCGCTACTATGTCAGAGTCTATACCCTGCTTATAGTTGCTTTTAACAGCCCAGTTGATGGTAGTGCCGTTGGCGCCTATATTGGCGTTGATGGCATTCACTATCAGTTGGATGTCCATATCGTTTACACCGCATACCACCAGGCCGTTGCCTTTTTTCAGGTCTGCGGCGGCCTTGTTTACGGTTTCATTCAGTTTGTCGCTGCCCAGGTTGGCTTTAGTGCCATTCACAACCGCCTGGTAAAGCGCTGCTGCAACGCGGCCCATCTGCGATGGCCTGCAGGTGGCACGCATATCTGCTTTCGCACCTGTAATAGTATGTGTAGGCTCTACCTGGTAGTGCCTGGACAATACCGGGTTCTTTGCGCTTATCTTACGGCCCTTGCTGTATTGCTTGGCAAATTCTATAGGCGACAACCAGGTACCCAGGAAGTCTGCCCCCAGGCTCACAATGGTTTGCGCTTTATCAAAATGGTAAGAAGGCAAAGCCCGTGTTCCGTAGCTGGCTTCGTTGGCCAGCAGCATGCCCGAGTAAGATATCGGGTCGTACACCACATGCTTTGCGTTCGGGTATTTGGCTATGAATTTTGCTATTACGTCTTTGGTAGTGGGGCTGATGATGGTTGAGGTAAGTATATATGTTTCGCCGTTTGCGCTGGCCAGGCCGGCTTTTACCGAACGGTCAATGCCCTCGAAAGTAACTTCTTTGCCCTCAGCATAAGGCTGGCGCAAACGCGCGTTGTCGTATAGGTTCAGCACCGAAGCCTGCACGCGGGCAGAGGTACCGCCTTGTGTAATAGATGACTTCGCGTTGCCTTCTATTTTTATAGGACGGCCATCGCGGTTTTTTATCACTATAGCGCAATAATCGCCGCCGTCTGCAAAAGAAGAAGCGTAGTAATTGGCCACACCGGGAGTGATCTCTTCGGGCTTGATAGCATATGGTATAGCCTTGCGCACCGGCATTTCGCAACTGGCGGCCAGCGTAGCAGCGGCTGTACTGAATCCTAAATATTTCAAAAAGTCGCGGCGGGGCGTGGTTGCGTCCAGTAGCTTACCGCCCAGGTCGAACGGCAGGTCTTCCTTGAACTCATTCTCTACCACCTCCCTGTTAGCGGCAGTATCTTTCAGTTCTTCCAGGCCCTTCCAATATTGTTTTTGACTCATATGGCTTGATTCGGTATAATTGATTGTTTCCGAATATTTTTTATGTTAAAATCAAACTACAATTTCTATTAATAGTGGCACTTCTGACATTCTGTACCACCAATGTCTTCAACGGTTACGCCTGTACGCTTGCCTGACTTGATCTCTTCGTGGTATTTTTCAAAAATGCTGTAATAGTTGTTGTCTGCGAACTGTACCTCAGTTTCGCGGTGGCAGTTGATACACCAGCCCATGCTCAGCGATGAGAACTGGAATACCTCATCCATCTCCTGGATGCCGCCGTGGCAGCGCTGGCAGGCTACTTTACCTACCGCTACGTGTTGCGAGTGGTTGAAGTAAACGTGGTCGGGCAGGTTGTGAATCTTCACCCATTCTACAGGCTTGGCCAGTATGCTGCCGTTAGCGTCGCGGTTGTAATCTTTCTTTTCAGGATTCCAGCCGGCGTATTCATACAGTTTCTGAATTTCTTCAGTACCGTTTACGGCCTCGCCTTCCATGTTATACAGTTGCTCGCCGGTGTATTCGTTTATCTGCTTGTGGCAGTTCATACACACGTTGGTAGATGGTATCATCGCCTGCTTGCTCTTTTCTGCGCCCGCATGGCAGTACAGGCAGTTTATCTGGTTGATACCGGCGTGCACTTTGTGCGAGTAGAAGATAGGCTGTTTAGGAATGTAGTTTTGCTGGCGGCCCATTTCCACAGAGCCATTCACTACCCAGTAACCCGCGCCTATAAATACCAGTATCGCGGCCAGGGCTATAAATACTTTATTGCGATAGATGGGAATGTCTTTCTGGTTGGTGATACCTTCTTTTTCGTTGGCTACCCTGCGCAAAGCGTGGTTGATGCGCCACAGGATAATAGTGAATACCAATAAAATAAGCGTGATAGCTGTATATAACCAGGTATTCTCTTTGGCTGCGCCTTCGGCAGCTGCACCGCCGGTTGGTGCTGTGGGGGGAGCCGGCGGAGCGTATGCTTCTACATAATCGATAATCGCGTCTATCTCCTCGTTGGTCAGGTTGGGGAAAGGCGTCATGGGTATCATGCCCCAGTCCTTATATACCTTATTGGCATAAGGGTCGCCTTTGGCTATCAGCCCTCCCGAATTGTGCACCCAGTTGTGCAGCCATTCTTTGCTGGGAACGCGCGCCGACACGCCCTGCAGGGCCGGACCGGTCGCATCCTTTATCGGGTTGTGGCAACTGGCACAGTTCGATTGGAACAACGCCTTACCGTCGGGCTGGGCATATGCTGTGCTGGCAAAAGCAAAAACTGCAATAATTATAGCAAAAGTGCTGTGAGCAATTTTCCGGAACAACGGCTTAATTGATTCTGACACGTCGATAAGTTTGAAAAATTAACGTTCCTTTTTGGTAAAAAGTGTGGGCAAAACTACAACACAAAGGTCAAAGTTTATACACATTTGTTAAAAAATGTTTGTCAAGCCTGGCAAGGGTTTGGCACGATATTTTATTTCTGACAATGTGTCTTTGTCATTTTTTTGTCAAGGGTTGAAAACCATTTACATTAACAAGTTTTCTAATTTACCATAACAAAAAAATCCCACTATGTCTATCATCTGTTTTTAATCTATATAGAACCTGTTCTACCCCCGTCCACGGGTATGCTGGTACCATTTACATACCCTGCGGCAGGCGAAGCTAAAAATGCCACCATTGCCGCTATCTCCCCCGGCTGGCCAAATCTGCCCGCCGGTATCTCTTCCAGCATTTCATGCTCTACCGATTCTTTACTTACACCTGCTTTGGCCGATTTATTATTGATAATGCTCTCCAGCCTGGCCGTTCCTGTAGCGCCGGGCAGCACGTTATTCACCGTTATGCCGAATTTACCCAACTCATTAGCCAGCGTCTTAGCCCAGGATGCCACCGCACCACGTATGGTATTGGATACGCCCAGCCCCTTCAGCGGTATTTTTACCGAAGTGGATATAATATTGATGATGCGGCCATAACCTGCAGCCTTCATGCCCGGTACCACTGCCGTTGCCAGTATATGGTTGCACACAAGGTGTTGCTGAAAAGCGGCCTCAAACTGCTCAATAGCTGCATCTATAGCCTGTCCCGCAGCAGGGCCGCCACTGTTGTTCACCAATATATGTACGGTGTTATTAGCTACAAAGCCATTCACCACCTCCCGCACCTGCTCCGGCTTGCTGAAATCGGCTACTAAGTAACCATGCATCTGCCCTTTGGAACTGTCCAGCTTGCCGATTGCTTCTTTCAACGCCTCTTCGTTGCGGGCTATCAGGGTGCAGCTTGCCCCCATTGCAGCCAGCTCCGCCGCACTGGCAAAACCTATGCCCTGCGTACTGCCGGCTACCAATGCCCTTTTACCCACCAGGTTCAAATCCATTGCTGATAATATTGAGCGGCTAAGATAGGCATTGAGGGGAAGAGTAGGAAATGGGGGGTATAAGGTGATGATGCAAATCCGAATAGGCTCGCCCAAGAACACCTCTCGCAAGACTATGCATATCATTCATTAGTAAACTCCTTTTAGGTACATTCTTAATTCTTCTATATCAATACTTTCACCAGCAAAATCATCATTTGAGAAAGTAGCAAATACAGCAGCAAGTCCATCAATTTTTCCTACATATTTATCCAAGCTTTTATGTATACGATGATCGAGAAGCCAATTGAGATTATTGAGTGATGCTTTGACAAATCTAGACTGTTCTTCCGCTATTAGTTTAATATCGTCATCCGGAAAGTTGTAGTGGAACCAAATATTAGTTTGTAGACCCTCAACGGCTCGTAGAAACATGACTACTTCGCCGTAAATGTGTATTAGTGCATTAAAAAAGGGACTATAAAAATGCCAAAATGAAGAGGCTAACAATTTGCTTTCGATATGTTTTAATAGATTTGCAATCGAATTCAGAAAATCAATAAGTTCCAACAAATTAACTAATAACTCTCTATTTGATATTTGTAGATTAACACTTTCGATTCCAGAATAATAAGCATTCCAATATGATTTTTTTTCCGTTGCGAGGTTATCTATGAATGTTCCAAAATTACCTTTTGATTCATTTATTTGATACACTAAATTATGGAATTTTCTATGCTCTCTGAATTCCTTCTCAATAATAAGGAAAGATTCAAAGTATAATTGGTTATTGACATTCCCAGAATAGATTTCTTCACCATGAAGAAAAAGAATAATTAATAAGAAAACTAAAGGGTCTTCCTTCTTATATACATTCAACTCTGGTTCAATTGAATCAGCAATCATGTATAGTTTAGTTACCAGGGGGGCATCTAACTTAACAGAAACATATTCACTAAGTATAGCAATAGCCAATATCCTCAGATGACTTCGCACTTCAATAGTTTTAGAAAAAAAAGCTTGCGTAAATTCCTCAACAGATAATTCTGGGAACTTCCTCAAATGCGGATATTTCTTTGAATACTTAGCAATTTGGGTTCTATATTCGGATTCAAGAATACTAACTCGAATGTTGCTCAAATCTCTATTCATTTACAAATTTTTTTTGACAATTTCAAATGGTTCTTCATACTCTGTAAGTATTGGCTTGCAAACTGATATGTGGCCTTTATCTTCAATTGCAAGAGGGTTAGGGTCTTGGCAGAATCTATTCTTTAGGACAACCCTGTCATTAACCGCAGATACGATATCAACGGCAATTGTAAATGCATTGTTATTTGGATCATCTAGATAGCTGATATTATCGCTTATTAGATCCTTAATTGTCGATGATGATTCTTCTAAATCATTTAAGGATTGAAAAATATACTTTGCTATAGAACCTATTAGCTTAAACGAATTGGGTATTCCTTCTATAACTAATCTATGTATATGCGCACCTCGATGTGCTGGTGCAAACAAAATAATCTTGCAATATTGTAACCAAGAGCAGTTATCTCTTTTTGCATCTAATAATGTCCTCCTAATAACTACAGCACCTAAAGAATGACCAACAAACAAGATTTGCTTGTAATTTACTATTGTGTCATTTCTGCTTATATCACCAAGCTTCTTTTTAGGATTCACTAACCCTCTTAAATGCTTATAGAATAGTTCCGCACTACCTATTGCAGGTGTAGTTGTACTTTTGTAACCGTAAAAAATAACATCAGTTGAATTGAACTCACTGTAGTTTTTTATATACAATGGGAAATCTCCCCATGTTTCTATGGATTTTCCGCCAAAACCATGAACAAATATTATAAGTGTTTTGGGGTTCGAGTTCAAACTATAGTATGCAATAGAGTTCCAACCTTCTTGCAGAAAAACCAATTGATGATTGTTCATCGTTATATAAATCAATGGGTGATAAATATTTCATGAAGGTGTTCAAGTTAACAACACGTAAGCTATTTTCATAATTTCTGAATATTATATCCTGAAAGGTACCAGATACTAAACCGTCCGACTTGGATACCTTGTTCCGGCTCAATACCCGCCTGCAGTTTCTTTATTATACTTGCTTTTATATTCCTGTGGAGACAGCCCCGTAATTTTTCTAAACACTTCCCTGAAAGCCTTCACATCCGAGTAACCTACCTCGTACATCACTTCATTAACCGTTTTACGGGTGGCCTCCAGCGCTTTTTTCGCTGATTCTACCTTCACTCTCTGGGCGTATTCCAAAGGAGTATTGCCCGTAGCTCTGATAAATCTTCTGTCAAAATTCCTCCGCCCGATTGCAAATTTTGCCGACAAATCTGCTACAGAGATCTTTTCACCAATATTACGTTCAATATGCGCCTGGGCTTGTTGCACTATGCTATCGTCATGTTGTTTCTGCCCGATGAAAATCGCGAATGGTGATTGGCTGTTCCGCTCTAACTCTATCTGGAATACTTTGGAACAAAATATCGCTGTTTGCCTGTCGTAATATTTTTCAATAAGGTACAACACCAGGTTCAGGAATGAATAAGCGCCACCGTTTGTATAGATGCCGTTTTCGTCGGTAATCAGCTTATCTGAATGCAAATTCACTTTAGGATACCTTTCTCTGAACCTGTCGGCGAACGACCAATGCGTGGAACAACTTTTACCATCAACAATACCAGTAGATGCCAAAATGAAGGCGCCTGAACACATACTGGCTATTTCTGCCCCTGCTTTGTATTGCTGTTATATCCAGTCATACATCATACGGCTGTCGCCAATGTTTTCTCCCGGCATTGCAGATGGAATAATAATCAGGTCTGTTTTTGCAATATCCCGGATATGGCTGTCCGGCTTCAGGGCCACCAGGTTATTGATGTACTGCTCCCCTGATGTGGTGCCTGCCACGCTCAATTGATATTTCTGCTTATTGCCCTGTTGCGTCCAGTAACCGTTAGCCCTCGAAAATATCTCTACCGTACCTACTATGCAGGCTACTGTACTTAGATTGCATTCGGCATCAGGATATAATAGCGTGATATGTTTCATCCAATCTAATTTATAATAAAGGTATAACTATACCCTGTCCAAATCAACCCGCTATAATGTCCATTTCCCCACCCTTCAGTTAGCTATATGGACACTAGCTTTGCTGTGATAATACACACACAGAATCTTAAAACTAAATATCAATGAAGAACCAGGATTTTACAACTTCGATATTAGTAGAACAATCGCCTGAAGAGGCTTACAATGCTATTCTCAATGTAAGGGCCTGGTGGTCCGGGCTATATGGCGAATCATTTGAGGGAAGCTCGGAGAAAGTTGGTGACGAATTCAGCTTTCGCGCTGGAGACGGGGCACATTACACCAAACAGAAACTGGTAGAACTGGTGCCCAATAAAAAGGTGGTTTGGCTGGTGACAGAGGCTAACCTCAGCTTTGTAGACAAGACAGATGAATGGGAAGGAACCATGTTTGGTTTTGAAATCTCGCAGGAATCAGGCAAAACCAAAATCGTATTTACGCACCAGGGCCTGGTTCCTGAGTTTGAGTGTTACAACGCCTGCGCACCTGCCTGGACACAATATATGCAGGAAAGGCTGGTGGCCGCCATAAAAAAAGCAAGCTGATGGTAACTGTAATAAATGCAACCATATACCGCCTGTCCATCGCACTGCTGCTCATTGTATTTGCTTCCTGCCAATCAACAGTCAATCAGGCAAAACACGATAAATCATTAACATCCAAAATCGAAAAGAAAATGAACAATTCAGATTTCACGACAACATTCCTGGTAGACCAGTCACCAAACGAAGTTTTTAACGCTATAAACAACGTGCGCGGCTGGTGGTCGGAAAGTGTGGAAGGCAATACCGACAAGCCCGGCGAAGAATTCCTGTATTACTACAAAGATGTCCATATCAGCAAAATGAAAATTGTCGAATTCATTCCCGGCAAGAAGGTGGTTTGGCTGGTGCTGGAAAATCACTTCAATTTTACGCAGGACAAAACAGAGTGGAAGGGGAACAAAATCACATTCGACATATCAGAAAAAGAAGGAAAAACAGAATTGTTCTTTACCCATGCAGGACTGGTTCCGGAATATGAATGTTATGATGTGTGCAGAGATGCATGGACGAGTTACATACAGGGAAGCTTAAAATCCCTGATTACAACGGGAGAAGGTAAGCCAAACGCGAAAGAAGGCGGACTCAACGCCGAATTAATTGAAAAATGGAATCTTCCGAAAAAATAATATAGGGAAACTATAGGGTCTTTGCCGCCGATTTTCTTTTAAGGGAATCGGCGGCAATTTTTGGGGCATAACCCCAATGCGAAATATAGTTGCTCCTGATCAGATCTTCTATGTCATTTCTCGAAGATGACGGTATTCGGGTCCGCTCCCCTTGCCTTGACGATATCCACGATACTCTTTGTCATCGCATCAGGACCACATATATAAAACGGCCGGTCATACCTATCGACATGAATGTCCAGGAAAGCCGCGTCTATAATATTGCGCAGGTAAGGCCCGCTGCCTTGCTCACTCACAATGAAGAGGGCGTCACCGCCTAAAATAGATTTCAGCTCCTGTTCATAAATAATATCCCCGGGCGTCCTGTTGGAAAAGAATAGTTTATTACCGGCTACGCGCTGCTCTTTGTGCAATTGGCGCAGGATGGCAATAAACGGGGTAATGCCCGCGCCTCCCGCTATGAAGTAGCCTTCTCCCTTATATCCTATTGCGCCCCATGGTTCGCCTATAATAAGTTCATCGCCTGCCAACAACTGCCCTATCTGTTTAGTAACACCATCGTGGTCGCTGTAGCATTTGATTGTAAATTCCAGGTAGGGGTCATCGTTTAGCCCGGTAAAGGTAAACGGCCTTTTTTCTGCTGCCCATCTATCCTTATTTATTGACACCTCTGTGGCCTGCCCCGGCGAAAATACGTACCCCGCCGGTTTTTCCACGCGTATGCAACGCACGTTGTGCGTCACCTCGGTAATGGATAAAACCTTAATAATATATTCCATGTTACTATATTTAAATTGCTAACATTGCAAATAACTGCCTGCTTCGCGCCTCCGTATGAAACTGCCCGTGCATGCTGGTGGTTAGTGTTGAACATCCTGTATCGTTTACTCCCCTCGCTGCTACGCACAGATGTTCCGCCTCAACAACTACCGCAACATCCTCAATATCCATAACAGCCTTCAGGTGTTCTGCCACCTGGACCGTAAGGCGCTCCTGCACCTGCGGACGTTTTGAATAATAATGAACGATCCTGTTTAGTTTAGATAAACCTATTACCTGCCCTTTAGAAATATAAGCAATATGAGCTTTGCCGATTATGGGCACAAAATGATGTTCGCAGTATGAATACAGGGGAATGTCCCTTTCCAGTACTATCTCGTTATATCTAAATTTATTTTCAAACAAGGTGACCGAAGGTTCATTCAAGGGGTTTAGTCCCATGAATGATTCATTAACGAACATTTTAGCAACCCTTAATGGCGTATCCTTCAGGCTGTCATCTTCGACATTTAGACCCAGGGCCAGCATGATCTTCCGGAAATGGTGTTCTATCACCGCTATCTGCTCGCTTGCGGCCAGCGGCGCATTATTTTTTACAAATGGTATTGCTTCTATCGTACTCTGCATGTTCATGTATTCTTTCCCCTGCCGGCGTGGCACTATTTATAAATATTTCCGGTTGTCTATTCATTAGATGCACCAAACGGGAAAAGGTTACAAAATTTTGAACATCGGGGCTCTTTTTGGGAGGATAGCACTTCGCCTTTGCTCGCTGCCTCTAACTGGCTATAAATAATGAATTGGGTGAACCGCTGTCGCATTTCCCCTCTTCAAACCCCAACTGTACCCGTCCTCACTGCTCCGGCCCGCTTATAATTGGCCACGATAACTCCACTCGGCGTAGCAGAACTTTCTGTCAAGGTAAATGCCGCCGGCATTGTGCCCTTATCAAACAACCTTTTTCCCTTGCCGATAGTCAATGGATGAATTTTTAGCCAGAACTCATCCACCAAATCATTCTCGAGTAGCAACTGAATAAGCTCGCCGCTACCGTGAACCTGGATATCGGGGCCTTCCGATTTTTTGAGCTTTTCGATATCTGCGGGACTTTTAATGAATACCGTATTTTCCCAGTCTGATTTTTCCATCGTGCGGGACATAACGTATTTGGTACCATCGTTTATACCCGGCCAATAGTCTGCATGTTGAGGCCAGTAACCCGCAAAAATTTCGAATGTCTTTCTGCCCAAAAGATACTCCGCAGGCGCTAACTGTTTTTCTATGAGTTTCCCATATACTTCATCAAAATAAGGCGCCACCCAGCCGCCATATTCAAAACCGCCCGATGTATCTTCTTCAGGCCCGCCGGGCGCCTGCATTACCCCGTCCAGGGTGATCATTGATAAGACGATTATCTTTCTCATATTATTTCCTCCTTTTGTATTGGTTTTGTTTCAATACAAATCTCGCCAACAAAAGTTTTGCTGTTGCTGTGCATCTGCGACAAACTTAGTGGCTGAATACACCTTGTTCACTGTACTTCCCGTCTTGCCTAAATTAATTTTTACAATGCTGTTTCAGAAAGCAAATGCCGTCAAAAATAAATAACATCCAAAATACATAAATTTTACGTAAATTTACAATAAATATCCAGTGGCCGTTGCCATCATCAATGGCTGCCATAACAGCTCTTTGACATATCGCTACACAACCATCATGCAGACGATGCAGACAATAAAAAGGTAATAGCCGGAATAATTGGGGTAGGCCGTTGTTCCCAAAAATTAATTTCCTGGAAACTGGAAACATTTTGGAACATTTTCAGGTAATTTATTGACCATCAGCCATTTGTGGATATGACCCGGTCCAAAATGCGCAACATTTCACCAATATTTTGTTTCCAAAACCGAACCATTTGTAACAATTTTTGGTTTTTGAGTTCAGACTTTGCCGCACGATTTCCTTATCTTTGTTCCGCTTCGGTAATATTATCCTTACCTCACTTCTTAAAAACGAGGATAAGACGTACCACAACAAAAAGACTCTGACGCCCTGCTTACGGCGGCATCTTAAAAAATTTACACACAAGCTTTCGGTTTTTTTTGACTTTAACTTTTGACTTTTTTATGGAATATAATACTACCCGGGAAAAACTGTTGATTCCCGAATATGGCCGCAACGTGCAGAAGATGGTTGAATACATGATGACCATTCCAGAGAGGGACAAGCGCACCCGCTATGCCGAAATGATCATCGACCTGATGGCCACGCTCAACCCCGGCCTGAAGATAATGGAGGACTACAGGCACAAACTGTGGGACCACCTCTACCTGATATCAGACTTCAAACTGGATGTGGACAGCCCATACCCCGCGCCAAGCAGGGAGGAGATGTTCCGCAGGCCCGACCCGCTGCCCTACCCGCAAACCAAGGTAGCTGTAAGGCACTTCGGCAAAAACCTGAACGCACTGATAGAAAAAGCGCTGGCCGAAACGGACGAGGAAAAACGTCGGAACCTGACCCAGCTGGTAGGCTACTATATGAAGCTGGCCTACATCAACTGGCACCGCGAGCCCGTGCACGACGACATGATACGCAACGAGCTGTCGGTACTCACGCATGGCCAGCTACAGTACGAACAGGGGGGCTACCGCGTCTACTTCGACAACCGTCAGAACTTTGCCACGAGCAATAACAAGAACCGCAGCGGAAACCGGAAAGGAGGCCAGCAGCAGCAGCCACAACCCCAGCAACAGCAGCAGCGCAGCGGCGGCAGCAAACACAAGAAATTCAAGAACAGGTTTAAATAACTGCTTTCGCAATGAATGCTTTTGAGATACGTGGCGGCAGGTCGCTGAAGGGCGAAATAACGGCACAGGGTGCTAAGAACGAGGCCCTGCAAGTGTTGTGTGCGGCCTTGCTTACCGACCAGCCGGTCACCTTCACCAATGTGCCCGATATACTGGACGTAAACACACTGATAGAAGTATTGGGCGACATGGGTGTTACGGTAACCCGCCGCAGTGCACACGCGGTAACACTGCAGGCCACCGATGTGAATGAAAGCTTCTTTACCGACCCGCTGTTCAAAAAGAAATCGGCGAAACTGCGGGGCGCTGTAATGCTGGCGGGGCCTATGCTGGCGCGGTATAAAAAGGCGCATATACCCCAGCCCGGTGGCGACAAGATAGGCCGTCGCAGGCTGGATACGCATATACGCGGTTTTGAAAAACTGGGCGTACGTTTTGACTATGACAATGAAGAAAGCCTGTTCACGCTGGACGGCTCGGAAATGCAGGGCGCTACTATACTGTTGGGGGAACCCTCCGTCACGGGCACGGCAAATATCATCATGGCTGCCGTGCTTACACAGGGCGTCACCACTATCTACAATGCCGCCTGCGAGCCTTATGTGCAGCAGTTGTGCCATATGCTCAACCGTATGGGAGCGAAAATCAGTGGTATTGCATCCAACATGTTGATAGTCGAAGGTGTGGAAAAGCTGAACGGCTGCGAACACCGGATGCTGGCCGATATGATAGAAGTAGGGTCTTTTATAGGACTGGCTGCCATGACACAAAGCGAGATAACTATCAAAAACGCAGACGTAGCACACCTGGGCGTCATACCCGAAACCTTTCAGCATTTAGGCATCGGGTTGTCCATACAGGGCGATGATATCCACGTTCCTGCGCAGGAGCAATACCGCATACAGAAATTTATTGATGGCTCCATACTCACGGTGTACGACCATCCCTGGCCGGGCTTCACCCCCGATCTGCTGAGTATCATACTGGTAACCGCGACGCAAGCCAAAGGCACGGTACTGGTGCACCAGAAGATGTTTGAGAGCCGACTGTTCTTTGTAGATAAGCTGATAGAAATGGGTGCGCAGATTGTATTGTGCGACCCCCACCGTGCCGTAGTCATCGGCCTCGACAGGCAGGTACCTCTTCGTGGCATCACCATGACCAGCCCGGATATACGCGCCGGTGTGGCACTGCTCATAGCTGCTTTATCTGCAAAAGGCAAGAGCACCATACACAACATCAACCAGATAGACCGCGGATACGAGCGTATAGACGAAAGGCTGAACGCACTGGGCGCAGACATCAGGAGAGTGGAATAACAAAATGCTAACATAAGAAACCCTTATTTTGGTATAACATGAAGAAGGCAATACTAATATTAGCCGGCATAGCTGCAGCCGGTTTTTCAGCGCAGGCGCAGACGACGGGCGAAACAATGCAACTGCCCGGCGGCGTCTCTTACAAAATGCTGCTGGATGCACCCGGTGAACCCCAGCCCCGGTTTGGCGACTATGTAGAAACACATATGTACGTAGATGTAGATGGTAAGCGGATATATAATTCGCGCGAAGCGGGCGAAGGCAAGCCTGTGGGATTCATGCTGCAGCAGCCGACTACAAAGACTGATATACAGTACGTCGTGACCCTGATGACTCCGGGCGACAGCACAGCCATTATGATGTCTGTAGATTCGATGCTGAAAGCGGGCAGCCCAAGAGAATCCTGGATGAAACCCGGAACCGGCCAGGCAGCCACTTACACAGTAAAGCTGCTTAGGGTAAAACCATTAGAACCAAAAGGTGAAATGCCACCGCCCGGCAAGGAATAGCGCCGTTTGAACCTTTAACAAATCCAACACAAAAGAATCGTTAACTTCGCATACAATGCGGCGTAGATTACATACACATTATGCAGACTGTTCATCAATGATGAACAGCGGTACCGCATGTAGCAATTACGCCGGACAATTTCACTGCTTCTGCAATAAGGCCTACTATATATCCAACTTCAAGGACTTTAATACTATTGCCCCGGCCTGTTAGGAAAATACAATAAGCGCCCGGGGTTTACATACAGTCCTTTTTCCAATTTATTTAAATAACTAAATCATGTCGTGGAATCTGCAAAAGGTTTCAGCCAGGACTATGATAGTTACAGGCATATCCGGCCTGAATATCTTAGTCATTATACTGGCAGCAACTATATCTTATAGTTGGTTGTGGGTATTGCCTTTTACCCTCTTTACCGCTGTTTTGGCCGTACTGAATATCCGGCAGCGCGGGCATTCTGTTTTGCGCAACTATCCCATATTAGGATATGCACGTTACCTCTTTGAGTCGGTACGTCCCGAGCTAAGACAATACTTCTTTGAATCTGACCTGGACGGTAAGCCCTTCAACAGGCGTCAGCGGTCCATCGTTTACCAGCGGGCAAAAAACGTGAAGCAAACAGTGGCTTTTGGAATGCAGGGAGATGCCAACGTGCCCGGCCATGAGTGGTTGGCACACTCGGTATTTCCTGTAAAGGTAAGTGAAGAAGGCCTGAGGGTAATCATAGGCAATAAATTATGCAGCCAGCCCTACAATATGAGCATCCTGAACATAGGGGCCATGAGTTACGGTGCGTTGAGCAAGACGGCAATCAGTTCGCTAAACAATGGAGCCGCATTGGGCGGTTTTGCGCATAATACCGGGGAAGGCGGCATCAGCGAATACCACCTGCAAGGCGGCGACCTGGTATGGCAGGTAGGCACAGGTTATTTCGGGTGCAGGGACAAATCCGGGCGATTCTCTCCTGAGCTGTTCACAGTAAACGCCGGCAGGAAGGAGGTGAAGATGATAGAGCTGAAGCTATCACAAGGCGCCAAACCGGGGCACGGCGGCATATTGCCGGCTGCGAAGAATACGCCGGAGATAGCAGCGATCAGGAATATAGACCCGCACACAACAGTGTTTTCACCACCGGGGCACACCGCTTTTTCCGGTGCGGTAGGTCTGGTACAGTTTATCGGACAACTGCGCAAGCTATCGGGTGGCAAGCCGGTGGGTTTCAAAATATGTATAGGAGATAAGCAGGAATTCATCGATATATGCAATGCCATAATGATGACAGGCATCATCCCTGACTTTATTACTATTGACGGGTCTGAAGGCGGGACCGGCGCCGCTCCACTGGAATTTACAGACCACTTAGGTATGCCACTGTACGATGCTTTGTCCTTTGTTTCGGCTACGCTGAAAATATGCGGCCTGAACAACGACATTAAACTGATAGCGGCGGGAAAAATAATTACAGGCTTTGATATACTAAAGGTCTTGTCGCTGGGAGCATCCGCATGTTACAGCGCAAGAGGTATGATGTTTTCGCTGGGATGTATACAGGCGCTGAAATGCGACAGTGGGCATTGCCCCGTCGGCATAGCCACACAGCAACCGTCCCTGTACAAGGGCCTGGATGTGACAGATAAGAAAGTACGTGTTGCCAACTATCATAAAAACACCATACATGCCGTGGCAGAACTGATGGAAGCTTGCGGCTTTGCATCGCTGGCCGATGTGCGGCCTTCTAAGTTTTTCAGAAAAACGGATGCGCTGCATACACAAAGTTTCGAGGAGATATATTTCAATAATAAAGAAGGCAGGCTTAGGGAGAAATCCATTGACGCCAGCATACTCAATTAAAAAAGAATGTTATGAATACACATGAAGAAAAGCCGGTTGTAATAACCGAAGAGGATTATCAACTATTGAAGCCATACATTTCATCAATCACCAGTCCGAATGAAATGTCACTGTCGTCGGAACTGAAACGGGCAGTCATCGTCAACAAAGATGCATTTCCCCGGCATACGGTCCGGTTGGGTTCAAAAGTTTCAGTGCTGGACCTGGACACCAATAAGGTATTGGAATTTGCCATTGTAATGCCGGCCCATGCCGATATGCATCAAAATAAGATATCCATCCTGACGCCGATGGGCGCCGCATTGATAGGTTTTCGCAAAGGAGAGGAAGTACAATGGAAAGTGCCGGCAGGCCTCAAACGTTTCAGGATACTGGATGTATCCAACAGAGATTGATAATACAACCGTGCTACAGCCACCTTGCCACGGCGGCTGTAGCACGGTATATATCACTGCGCCTGTTTCTCAGCTTCATCGGCGTCTTTCAGCCTGATGTTTTGTTCCTTGCCCCTTAGCCTGATATTCAGGAATTCTACGGCCAGTGCGAAGGCCAGGCAAGAATAGATAATGCTCTTACTTACCTCCTGGTGGAAGCCTCCAGCAATAAGCACCACGCCTATCACAACAAGGAATGAAAGTGCAAGCATCTGCAAAGTAGGCTGTCGGTTAACGATGCGGGTAACAGGCCCGGCAAAGAGCATCATCACACCTATAGATACCACCACCGCAATGATCATGATTATGATGCTTTCTACCAGCCCAATGGCGGTCAGTATCGAATCGAAGGAAAAGACGGCGTCTATAAGTATAATTTGCAACAATATCGCCCCGATTGCCTTTTTCTGCGTTCCTGCAAATTTTTCACCAGCCTCGTCTTTTTTCAGTTTATGGTGTATTTCCAGTGTACTTTTTACAATCAGGAATAGCCCACCGGCTATAAGTATCATATCCTTATAACTCAGTGGCAGCTCCCCATCCGACAATCCTTTTATGGACGGCAACGTGATAACGGGCTGTGTAAGGCTCACTATCCAATTGATGGTCAGCAACAGCATTATCCTGAAAACCATGGCCAACAACAAACCTGTGTTACGTACCTTACGTTGCTGGGCAACCGGCAGTTTCCCCGCCACTATAGAAATGAAGATAATATTATCAATCCCCAGTATTATTTCCAGGAAGCAGAGCGTAAGCAGGCTTATCCATACTCCCGGGTCTGCAAAGTCAGGCATTAAAAAGTCCATAACATTAGGTTTTTAGTAGCATTAATTCTCTTGTCCTTTTTTCTCAACCTGTTCGTCGCTGACGACCGGGATCACCTGTACCTTTTGTCTTTTACCCAATACCAGCTTCACCAATACAGGCAACAGCGGAATGATGACGATTGCCAGGATAATCTTTTCCAGGTTGTCTTTCACCCAGGCATTCTCGCCCAGCAGGTAGCCGGCAGTTACCAGACTTACCACCCACGCAAAAGACCCTATAATATTATACCATGAAAATTTACGAAAATCCATTCGTACCATACCCGCTACTATGGGGGCAAAGGTCCTGACAATCGGCAGAAACCGCGCAAGAATAATTGCTGCGCCTCCTCTTTTCATATAAAATTCCCTGGCGTGCTCCAGGTGTTTCTTTTTGAAGAGCCAGGTGTCCTTTCTTTTCATCAGCATATCGCCCGATGTTTTGCCAAACCAATATCCTACGAAGTTACCAAGGATTCCGGCAAAAGAAATGAGCAAAAGCCAGTAAACAAGGCTGACTACCGGGGCCACTCCCGGCAATGCGGTATTGGCAATAATGATACCGGTAATAAACAGCAGCGAATCGCCCGGCAGAAAAAACCCGACGAATAATCCTGTTTCCGCAAAAATTATAAATAGCACTATATACAGCCCTCCGTGGGCCATTATCCAGTCAGGATTGGTCAGGTTATGCAAAAATTCAATCATAAAATCAGAATGTTATTGTGCGCGGCGTAACGGTACATCATCCGTACATGCGGCTTATTTTATTTGTTATTAAGTGAAATTAGCCCCGGTAAAGGGCCGTGTGGAGTGTTAGTGCAATGCTCTAAAACAAAGCGTACCTGAAAAGAAATGCATAATACCCCGGCAGGGTCAGGCGGGAGAATTGTATTGCAGTTTTGCCCGTAAAAATTGTAACGGGTAAATTAACCCCTAAATTCTCTGTATTGGCAATGGCGCCCGCTATAAATTTCGCTGCCGGATCAGCAACATTAAATTCCTGTGCGTGGTCGCAACCAGTTTGGGTGCCGCCAGATATTGTTGCCTGTTTTGCTATCGGGGTATGTACCCAATCGCTGCTTGCTCTGGACACTTCCGGCAAGAGTTGTTCATGCCTGGCATTGTGCCTCCTGGCAGATAGGGACGGGCCGACGAAGCATATGGCTACCAGCATAGCAAATATGCAGGCCTGCTTCAATAACAATTGTTTCTTTTCCACCATGAATGTCTTCCCGTCTTTCAGCGATGCAAAGTTACCTGATTAAACTTTTCAAAACGTTAAATAGTGGTGAAGCCAGTCAACGAAAATCCCGCCATGAGGCGGGATAATACTATAAGTCTGCGATGAGGTATCGTGGCTATGGCACCTCTACTGCATTCAATATTTCGTTCAGTATCTGCTCACTGGTCACATTCTCGGCTTCCGCCTCGTAGGTGACGCCTATGCGATGGCGCATGACATCGTGGCAAACAGCACGCACGTCTTCCGGTATTACATAACCGCGGCGTTTAATAAATGCATATGCCTTGGCGGCCAGGGCAAGATTGATACTGGCGCGTGGCGAAGCTCCATAGCTGATAAGCGGCTTCAAGCCTTTCAGCTTGTACTCATCGGGGAAACGGGTAGCAAAGACTATGTCGAGGATATATTGTTCGATCTTCTCGTCCATATACACTTCGCGTACCAATTGACGGGCTTTCAATATATCATCCTGTGTCACCACCTGGTTGATCTTGGGCATGCCGTCTGGGTTCATGTTATAACGTATGATGTGGCGCTCTTCCTCTTTCTTAGGATATGAGATGACAATCTTCAGCATAAAGCGGTCCACCTGCGCTTCGGGCAATTCATAGGTACCTTCCTGCTCTATGGGGTTTTGCGTAGCCAGCACCAGGAACGGTTCCTCAAGTTTATAAGTGCTATCGCCTATGGTTACCTGGCGCTCCTGCATGGCTTCAAGCAGGGCGCTTTGTACTTTGGCCGGGGCGCGGTTAATCTCATCTGCCAGTATGAAGTTGGCGAAGATAGGCCCTTTGCGGACAGCAAATTCATGCGCCTGTGGATTGTACACCATTGTACCCAGAACGTCAGCAGGCAGCAGGTCGGGCGTAAACTGTATGCGTGCAAACTTGGCATGAATAGCCGCTGCCAGCGATTTGATGGCCAATGTCTTTGCAAGGCCGGGTACGCCTTCCAGCAATACGTGGCCATTGGCCAGCAAACCTATCATCAGGCGTTCCACCATATGTTTCTGGCCTACTACGGTCTTATTCAGTTCCATGTTCAGCAGCTCAATAAAGGCGCTGGCCTGGTGTATACGTTCGTTCAATTCGCGTATGTCAACTGATGTTGAAGATGGTATTTCCATAACTGGTGTCAATTTACGAAACAGAAAGATGTAAAAAATGTTTCAGTCTTCAAAAATATTACCGGGAGCGTATTATGGCTGTTAAAACTGCGTTAAACCGCCCTGTCCCGGATGTCCCTTCAACCTCAACAAGTGGGCTTGTAAATGCGTAGCTTTGCATTTCTGAAAAAAATTATGGAAAGAATAGTAGAACGCTGGAGGAATGTAGAAGCCCTGATGGTGGAAAGGTTTGGCAAGCTGCCCGACATGGAGGGAATATTATACCTGATAGGCATCAACGAGGTGGGTGTAAACCCTGCCGGCAAGTTTACCAAAGAGCAGAAGCAGGACCTGATGCATGTGGCCGTATGCACCCTGCTGAGCAAGGAAGGTTATTATGAATTTACCGGTCGCGATGGTGACGGCTGGCCGCATTTCCGCATGATAAAACAACCCGTAGAGCAGGGGTTGCTGCCCCAGGAGATATTGCTGAAGAAATGCGTGATTGAATATTTCGGGATGTAAGAAAAACGCCGCAACGATTGCGGCGTTTTTTTACCAAAACAATTCTTTCTATTTCACTACAGATAATCTTGCAGATATCTTTCCGCTTTCGGTCTGGATTGTTACATTGTACACACCGCTTGCCTGCTGAGACATATCAACATTCAGCCTGTGCATACCGGCCTCCAGGTCGCTTCTCTCAATAATATTCACCGTTCTGCCTATAGCATCGGTAACGATTACTTTCACATCCGAATTCGCTTCCAACGAGAAGTTTACATACGCCACACTGCTTGTCGGGTTGGGGAATACCCTGAAGTTATTTATACCGGCATCAACATCTGACAATCCCAGGGGAACGACTATATTATTGCTGTTCAGCACATGACCGTCTGAAGCGCGTATCAGCATCACCACGGCATGCATGTTTTCGTTATACCTGTGCCAGTATGGTTGTGTAATTGTATTGAAGGTGTAGTCGTAAGTAGTTCCCGCTGTCATTGTTGCCGGCAGGCTACCCGCAGCACCATCAGGACTGGGGATAATAGCCCTGGCCACATGGTTGTAGCGCATTTTCTCAGCAGGTACCGGATTTGTCTCCTGTTTCCAGTCAAGCCCGGCTCCTGATAAGGGTATATTCTGAGACTGGTAGCTATAGTAGTTAGCCTGTGCCCAACTATTTCCTGTTCCTGTTACATCATCTTCTGTCAGCGCCAAAGCGAGACGGTAGTCACCGGACATTTCGACGGCGGGTTTTACCGTTACTTTCAGCGAATAGTTGAAACCGCTGGCAGCAACATCTGTCAGTGTTATTTCAGCATATCCAAAATCATCTTTGTGGTCTGTATAGATATCAAACATATCGGAAGGATCTACTTCAATCCTGCGGTCGATAGACATACTTGGGTAACCTTGAATCAAAGAGCCCAATTTGCCGTCATAGGCCGATACCACCATAGGGTCGCTGTTATGTACGGCCACCAGGCTGAAGCCTTGGTTATGGGTAGCGCTATGTGCAACGGAGTCCATAAACACTGCACCACGGGGGCACCAACCGCACCATGTACCGGTCGCTTCCTCAGCCAATATTTTTTTCTTGGGTATAAACTGGGCCGCTGTTATTTGTGTAGTCCCACTATCGTTAGTGGCATCGGCATCTCCGGTAAGTTCTATCCAAAGTTTTATATCTGTTGATCCGACAGTAGAAGGCAATGTCCACGGTGTTGTCGCTGTAAAATTAGCCGACGTGAATGGAGCAATATTTACGCTGGTTATAGGATCGGAAACAATAGGCCCCGAACCTGCCTGGTAGTGAATAGTATAGGACGTTACCGCCGCAGCACCCTGGTTAAAAAGACTACCACCAATTGTTATATTGCTTCCTGCCAGTCCGAATTCCCTGTACGAACCTACTTCAGGCGTTACTGTAGTTACAGCTATATCACTTGCGGGTGGGTCATACACTTTAATATTATCTATTGCCACACCTATTATCTTGGCACCCTTATCCGAATAGGTAAAAGCCAGCATTAGCGAGTCCTCACCTATATAAGCAGAAAGGTCAATATAGGCTTTTTGCCATTCGTAGGTATTCCCAGTAGTTATCGATTTTATCGCAGTCCAGCTCTTGCCGCTGTCGATAGATGCCTGTACCGCGAATGTCTCTACGTTACTTCCCACCCGCGCGCTCGCAAAATAATAATCGAAAGAAAGATATGGAACTGTTAATGCAGACATATCTATCAATGGTGTTATTAAACTGCTGGGGTTATTTATATCCGATGCATTATTCCAGTCGTTGACAACGGCATATTGCGTATGCGTTTTTATAGACCAATCCACACCACTACCAGGGAAAGTGATACTACCTGTATGAGTTTCCCACCCAATGGTGCCTGTCTTTTTATTTTCCCAGGAAGCAGGGAGTGCCGGAGTAGTAACGCCTTCAAAATCTTCGAAAAAGGCTGTTTGTGCAAGACTCTTGTTGGCCATAAAGACAGCCATACTTGCGATAAGTGTAACGATATATTTCATACTTGATTTTTTTATGTACGGCAATTTAATGATATCCTGCGGTTAATAGAACGAAAAATCCCGAAATTTCAAAACCTCTTCCAGCTCGGCTATCATCATGGCCGTAGCGCCCCAGATCACATGCTTTTCGTCCAGCTCGTAAGAAGGAGCGCTGATGACTATATCCGGGAAGGCAGAAGGCCGTATCTCCTTTATTATTTTTCTTTCAGGCCTCAACAATTCTTTTACCGGCACCTCCAGTATATACTGCACTTCGGCCTTGTTTATCTGGCTCTCTGTAATGCTGTGCATATAGCCAACAAAGGGGTGTACGTTGGAATTGCTGACAGGGATATACAATTGCGAGAGCTTGCCCAATATTTCTATTGAGGACGAGGGGATGCCCACTTCTTCAAATGTTTCCCTGAGGGCGGTTACCTGCAGGCTTTCGTCTTCAGGGTCACGCCTGCCACCGGGGAAGCTTATCTGCCCGCTGTGGGGTTTGCCATCTTCCACACGCTTTATCAGCATCAGGTTCAGTTCCTCTTCCAGCGGAAAGAGCAATGCCAGCACAGCACTCTCGCGGGCGTCTTCGGGTAATTCAGACGGTAACGGCCTTACCCGGCTGGCCATCTTGTTTTGGGCCGCCGGTCCGGGCAAAGGTTGCATCAACCTTAGTTTCAATTGCTCTATGATATCTGTGTATTGCAATTACTCGTCACTGTCTTCGTTCCTGAACCAACTCAATGCACCCGAAGGGCATTTATCCACCTGAGCAATAATAGCATCAGTGCCGGCCCCTTCCGGTCTTATCCAGGGCCGCACGCGGGGATCAAAAACTTCCGGCAGACCTGTCCAGCATTTTTTGGAATGTATACACAACCCTGACTTCCAGACAACTGTAATTTCACCGTTGCTGTACTTCTTCGTAATGTTATTCACATCCATAATCCTCTGTGATATTGGTTAAGTTACAACAGTTCCTGGTTATTACCACTCCATCGGCACTTCAAATAATACTACTTCCGCATCTGCCTTTGCTGCTACGTTTATTTTACCTGTTTCGCTGATGCCGATTGCGTCCCGCTTGTTCAGTTCCTGTCCCTCTGTAGTGGCGCTGCCGTCTATAACAAACAGGTACACACCGTTGCCGGTTGAGTGCAGGTTATAGTCCAGGCTCTGGCCCGCTTCTATCGTGCTACGGTATATCCAGGCATCCTGGTGTATCTTCATGCCAGGGTCTTCATTGCCCATCGGCGATACTATGGCCTGCCATTGGTTTAGCCTTTCGGCGGCAGGAAACACACGCTGGTCGTAGCGGGGCTGCACATTCTTTTTATTGGGGAATATCCATGTCTGCAGCAGGTTGACGGCTTTGTCCTTGTTGTGGTTGTACTCGCTATGGAACACACCTGTACCTGCGCTCATCACCTGCACCTCGTCAGGATGAATGGCTTGTGTATGGCCCATGCTGTCTTTGTGCTCCAGGGCACCGTCCAGCACTATGGTGATGATTTCCATGTTGTCATGCGGGTGCTTGCCAAAGCCCATACCGGGCGCCACTATATCGTCGTTGAGTACGCGCAGTGCGCCAAAGTGTATACGCGATGGATCGTGGTAGCCTGCAAAGCTGAATGAATGATGCGCGTTGAGCCATCCGTGGTTTGCATGCCCGCGTGTATCTGCTGCATGAAATATTGTATTTGCCATTGTTTATCCTTTGATTGTTAGTTAATAATTGTAGCTACATCAATTATCATACAAAGGTACAGATTAATATATCCTGCAACTAATCTGCCGGCTTATACAACCATTGATAATGTTAATAGTTGCCCTGCCATTGAGGTTAAAAAATATAAATCGCTAATTTGCCCCAAAACAGATACGAACAGTAATGAGCAGGGCATACCTCTTTACAGCATTGATATTCTTAGCCTTAGCAGCGAAGGCAGGAGCTAAGGAACTGGATACGGTGATAACCAAAGAACCGGGAGGATGGGAGTTTATACAGGTCATAGTTATTGCCAATAAGGATGTGATACTGGAGGGGAACCTGTATAAAAGCAAGCGCGAAGGTGTGTGGAGCGAATACTGGCCAAGCAAATACGCTAAAAGCATGACCAGCTACCGTGCAGGGAAAAAGCATGGGCTGTATATGGAGATAGACGCGGACGGGGCGCTGCACCTTATTGAGCATTATAAGAATGATAAGCTGCATGGCCCGCGCAGAGAGTACAAACACCTGGGGCCGATACTGCTGGAAGAAAACTATACCAATGGCAAAAGAAACGGGCCGTACCGAAAAAACTATGAAACAGCCATGCCGCAGGAAACGGGTAATTACAAAGACGACCAACGTGATGGAATTACTACCTGGTATTATCCCAATGGTAACAGAGCCGTAGAATATACCTATAATGCGGATGTTAAGGAGGGGAAATGTTCGGTATATTCAGAGCAGGGGTATGTGACGGAAAGCGGTGAGTACAAAGCCGGAGCAAAAACAGGATTATGGAAAGAGTTTTACCCTAATGAAAAGATAAAAGCCGAGGGCATGTACATCAACGACGTAAAGATAGGTGAGTGGAAAGAATACGATGAACTGGGCAAACTGACAAAGACCGTAAAATACTAAACAATACATGGCACAAACTATATTGGTAATAGACGACGAAAGGGCAATACGTAATACGCTTAAAGACATTCTTTCCTTTGAGGGTTTTGAAGTGGAAGAGGCGGCAGATGGTGCTGAAGGCCTGGAGATGATAAAAGCCAAAGACTACAACTGCATACTGTGCGATGTGAAGATGCCCAAGATGGACGGCATAGAAGTATTGGAGCAAGTGAAAGAACTAAAACCGGATGTGCCCTTCGTAGTGATATCCGGCCACGGGAATATAGAAACCGCCGTGGATGCAGTGAAAAAAGGAGCGTTCGATTTTATATCCAAACCACCCGACCTGAACCGTCTGCTGATAACCATACGCAATGCTATGGACAGGGGCTCCCTGGTGACGGAAACCAAACAACTGCGCAAACGTATATCCCGCACGGCGGAGATGATAGGCAGCTCAGCCGCTATGAAGCATATACATGATACCATAGCCAAAGTAGCAGCTACCGATGCACGCGTGCTGATAACGGGTGCCAACGGCGTAGGTAAAGAACTGGTGGCCCGCAACATACACGAACTAAGCCCACGCGCCAACGGACCGATGATAGAAGTGAACTGCGCCGCCATACCGTCTGAACTGATAGAGAGTGAACTGTTTGGCCACGAGAAAGGTTCCTTTACTTCCGCCATCAAACAACGCATAGGCAAGTTTGAACAGGCTAAGGGTGGTACACTGTTCCTGGATGAGATAGGCGATATGAGCCTGGACGCACAGGCCAAAGTATTGCGCGCCCTGCAAGAGAGCAAGATAACCCGCGTAGGCGGAGACAAAGAGATAAAAGTAGATGTGCGTGTTATAGCCGCTACCAACAAAGACCTGATGCAGGAGGTGGAGGAGAAGAAGTTCAGGCTGGACCTGTACCACAGGCTGGGTGTGGTGATCATACAGGTGCCCACGCTGAACGAGCGTGCCGAAGACATACCCGAACTGGTGGAGCATTTCATAGAAGGCATCAGCAACGAATATAACCAGGGAAAGAAGGATATAGAAAAAGCCGCGCTGGACGCTATGCAAAAGCACAACTGGACCGGCAACATCCGCGAGCTGCGCAACGCCGTAGAACGCCTCATCATCTTCAGCGATAAAAAGATAACCAAGAAAGATGTGGAGCTGTATATATTAGGGAAGTAAAGTTCAATATCTAACGGAGTAGTACTCAACAAGAAAAAGGGATGCGTTTGCACCCCTTTTTCTATTGGTCAGTATCGAAGTAAATATTATACGCCTACCATCAGTGGCATCAGCAACATCAGGAGGTCTTCATTCTCTACCTTTTCCATTGGGCGGATGATGCCGGCACGCGTGGGTGTGCTCAGGTCGAGCTGTATATCGTCGCCATCCATATTGCCCAGCATTTCTATCATCAGCTTGGCGTTGAAGGCTATCTTCATATCCTCGCCTTTGTACTGGCAGGTCAGCGTTTCCTTACCCTCGTAAGAGAAGTCTATATCCTGCGCGCTGATGGTAACGGAGTTGCCGTTGATATCTAAAACCACCTGGTTGGTTGTTTTATTGGCAAATATACTTACACGCTTCAGGGCGCTGATAAAGTCGTTACGGTTGATGGTGAGCTTGTACGGATTGTCCGTAGGCACTACCGCTTTATAGTCGGGGAAGCGGGCGTCTATCAGTCGACAACTCATGCTCAGCTTATCGCTCTTTACAAACAGGTGGCTGCTGTTGTACGACAGTTCCAGTTGGGTATCATCGGCAGGCAGTGTGCCGCGCAACTGTTGCAACGGCTTCTTTGGCACGATGAAACCTTCTTCTTTAGGGCAATTGATATCTGTACGGCTCAGCTTTACCAGCCTATGCGCATCGGTAGATACAAAGGTGAGGCTGTTCTTGGCCAGCTCGAAGTACACACCCGTCATAGCGGGGCGCAGGGTATCGTTGCTTACAGCGAACAGTGTTTTGTTGATGCTCTCTATAACCGCTATTGACGCAATATTGAAATTAGTCGTATTGCCAGGAGCCGGCTCTTTGGGGAAGTCATCCGCCTTTTCGCCGCCTATCTTGTATTTACCTACGTCGCTGGACATCTCAATAGACAGGTCCTTATCGTTGACGTTGAAAGTAATGGGTTGCTCGGGCAGGTTCTTCAGGTATTCGGTCAGTATTTTCGACGGAATACAGATACGGCCTTCGCCCTGCGCATCGTTCACGTCCATCTGTACGCGCATCATTGTTTCCAGGTCGGTAGCGGTGAGCGTGAGGGTATTGCCCTTCAGTTCGAACAGAAAATCTTCTAATACCGACAACACCGTGTTGGTGCTGATCACCCCGCTTATCTGTTGCAGGTTCTTCAATAACGCCGTGGAAGTAACAATGAATCGCATCTTTTTCTAATATGGTTTTGCTCCAAACAAAGATAGTTGTTTCGCTCACTTTTAAACCCGGCTGTGGATATTTCGGCTAAGAGCGTGGATAAGGGTGTCAGGACCCTAAAGCAAGTCATTCAATTCATCAAAACTGATATTTGCGTCCTTCATTATCTGCCTTAACAAACTCCTGCCCAAATCCTTTTTTCCGTGAATAGGGACGGTGGTACGTAGCCCGTCCGGATTAATATAGACAGCATGACTACCGCTCTGCCTTGAAAATACAAAGCCTTTCTTTTCAAGGACTTTGATTATCTGTTTTGCATTAACGACGGGCTGCCGGGGGCTCATACAGCTATTTTGAGCCTGGATGAAAAAACTTCCTCGTACAGAGGTTCTCCTTTGTCCAACCTGTCTTCTATATGCAGTTTAATAGCGTCCTTTATCATTTCGAGGGCTTCTTCCTGCGTACTGCCTTCGGCATAACAGCCCTGTAGTGCAGGGCATATAGCCAGGTAACTCCCGTCCTCATCTTTTTCTATAACTACTGTAAAATCATAAGATTTCATATACACCCATTTGTATAAAATTACAATAATTTCTTCACCGCATCAATTACAGCCTGCAATTGGCTCGCATCCTGGCCGCCTGCAGTAGCCAGGGTCTTCTGTCCGCCGCCGCCGCCTTTGATGAGCGGGGCCACCTGCTGCTTGATGATATTGTTGGCATCCAACCCTTTGGCCGCCACCACTTTTTCATCTATGCCTATGGCTACGAAAGGTTTGCCGCCTATATTGCTGCAGAGCACCACCACGTGGTCGTTTACATGGTGTTTGATGTCGAAACAGAGTTTTTTCAGTGCATCGGCCGAGGATACTTCCACTATATCCGCAATGAAAGTTACATCACCCACCACTTCATCTTTCTGTAATATTTCGTTGCGTATGCCTACCAGTTGGCGGGCCTCCAGTACCTCGGCATGTTTTTCTACCTGCGCTTTTTCTTCGTAGAGTTTTTCTATAGCCTTTACAGGGTCTTTGGTGTTTTTCAGCGCTTCTTTCAGTTGGGCGAGCAAGGAAAGATTTTCGTTGATATATTCTTCAGCAGCTTTACCGCTTACCGCTTCTATGCGGCGTACACCGGCTGCCACTGCTGTTTCGTGTTTTATTTTGAAGAAGCCCAGTTGCCCCGTACTGCCTACATGCGTACCACCGCACAGCTCTATGGAGTAGTTGGGGTCTGTCACCACTACGCGCACCACATCGGCATACTTTTCGCCAAACAGTGCCATAGCGCCCATCTTCACGGCATCGTCCTTAGGCATTTCTTTAATGACCACAGGGTGGTTCTGCCTGATTTTCTCATTCACCATGGCTTCAATTTGCACCAGTTCTTCGTCAGTCACTTTAGCAAAGTGCGAGAAGTCGAAACGCAGGTGCTCTTCGTTGACCAACGAACCTTTTTGCGCTACATGTGTGCCCAGTACCGTACGGAGCGCTGCATGCAGCAGGTGGGTAGCGCTGTGGTGTATCTCGGTATTGCGGCGGGTGCTTTCGTTCACCTTAGCCATTACCTCGCCCTGCAATGATGCAGGTATCTTGGCAGTGAAATGTATAATGAGGTCGTTTTCTTTCTTTGTATCGGTGATATAAATTTTTTCACCGCCAACAGTCAGTTCGCCCCTGTCGCCTACCTGGCCGCCACTTTCGGCATAGAAAGGAGTTTTGTCCAGCACCAGTTGGTAAGACTCTTTACCTTTTGCCGTCACCTTGCGGTAGCGCAGTACCTGTGCTTTGGCCTCCAGGCTGTCGTAGCCTACAAAATCCACTTGCGTACCTTCGTTCACTATTACCCAGTCCTCAGTATCTAAAGCTGTGGCTGCACGGCTACGGTCTTTTTGTTTTTGCAGCTCGGCTTCAAAGCCTGCCAGGTCAACCGTCCAGCCTTTTTCGCGGGCTATCAGTTCCGTCAGGTCTATGGGGAAACCGTAAGTATCGTTGAGTTCAAAAGCCACCGCGCCCGGTATGGTGGTATTGGCAGATGAACTTGTGATTTCATCCACTTTCTTCAGGCCCTTATCCAGTGTTCTCAAAAACGCTTCCTCCTCTTCCTTCACCACACGGGTCACCAGGTCTTCCTGCTTGTGCAGCTCGGGAAATACATTTTCAAACTGCCTGCCCAATTGGGGTATCAGCTGGTTAAGCAGGGGTTGCTTATAATCGAGGTAAGAATAGTAGTACCGCACCGCCCTGCGCAGTATGCGGCGGATGACATAACCCGCACCTGTGTTGCTCGGTAGTTGCCCGTCGGCTATGGTGAAGGATATGGCGCGTATATGGTCTGCTATTACACGGAAAGCGATGTCTTCTTTGCTGTCTGTATTGCCGTATTTCCTGCCGGTTATCTGCTCTACCGCCGCTATAGTGCCGGTAAACAGGTCGGTATCGTAGTTGCTGCTTTTGCCCTGCAATACGCGCACCAGCCTTTCTAATCCCATACCTGTGTCCACATGCTGTGCGGGCAGTTTCACCAGGCTGCCGTCTTTCATGCGGTTGAACTCCATGAACACGTTGTTCCATATCTCTATCACCTGCGGGTGGTCGGCGTTTACCAGTGTTTTGCCATCTACTGTTGCCCGCTCGCTATCGGGGCGGCAGTCCACATGTATTTCGCTGCAGGGGCCGCAGGGGCCGGTGTCGCCCATCTCCCAGAAGTTGTCTTTCTTATTGCCCAGCAGTATGCGGTCTTCGGTTATCCATTTCTTCCAGTAGTTGTATGCATCGTTGTCCTTAGGTAAGCCGTCTTTTTCATCCCCTTCAAACACGGTTACGTACAACCTGTTTTTATCCAGCTTATATACTTCCGTCAGCAGTTCCCAGCTCCAGGCAATAGCTTCTTCTTTAAAATAGTCGCCGAAACTCCAGTTGCCCAGCATCTCGAACATGGTGTGGTGGTAGGTATCCACGCCTACTTCTTCCAGGTCGTTGTGCTTGCCGCTTACACGCAGGCATTTCTGCGTATCGGCCACGCGGGGCTCAGGGGCCGGTTTGTTGCCCAGGAAGTAGTCTTTAAACTGGTTCATACCTGCATTGGTAAATAACAATGTGGGGTCGTTCTTCACCACTATGGGCGCCGAGGGGACGATAGCGTGCCCTTTCCCTTTGAAGAAATCTAAAAACTGTTGCCTTATCTGGTTGGCGGTAAGCATAAATATGAAATTCTATAAGGGTGCAAAGCTAATTTAAAAGGTTAATTGGATAAAAGGTTAATTGGGTTCAAAAGGGGATCTTGCGGGGTTAAAAGGTTAATAGGTTAATAAGGCAATAGGATAATGGGCGCTAAGTTGTTGTCGTTTTTCATTGATAATAATCCGTTTTCCGCACAATTTGAGACCTTTTTTGTTCCCATTTTGGGTGGCAAAATGAAGATATTGGCATTTTCATGTTGTATAGTTGGTTGTTTGTGAGCGGTTGGCATAAAATGTTCCATTTTGTTCCCGGATTTTTGGAATAAAATTTTGAATTGGAAGTGGCCGGGTAAAGAGGCACTGGCGTGTTCGACCAGCTATTATTGAGGTTCTGATGGTGATTGTATTCATGGTTAAGAGCCGAGACTTTACTTCGTAATTTACTATAACAAAAATACGAATTTTATGTCATTTATTAAAATAATTCTTGTCTTAACCGTGATGAGGTTGATTATTTGAATACTATGATATGTGCTAAATAGCGTATATTTATATACAACCTTGAGCTTATGAAGTACCTGCTATCAGCATTGTTGTTCTTACAGTTTTTGCCTGTATTAGTAAGAGGGCAGTTTAATCATGTGCCGAACGGGAGTTTTGAATATTATACGAACTGCCCTTCTTTCCAGGGTCCACAAATTGATAGTTGTATAGGCTGGCAAAGGTACAATGCTGGTTCGCCAGATTATTTTAACGCATGTGCTACTTACCCCAATAGGTCTGTTCCCACAAACAATCTTTCTTACCAATACGCAGATGATGGAAATGCATATGCTGGAGGGATTTTTAGTATCAACTTTCAAAACGGGGTGGCAGAATACATAACCAGGGCTATTAGCCCTTTGTCAATTGGTTCAACTTATGAAGTTTCAATTTCTGTTAACCTTGTAAATAATGCTGGATATACACATAACGGTTTGGGCTTGTTTCTCTATAAAAACGGACCAGTATCGGATGCCGGGTATGGCAGTATAACACAGATACCACAAATTGATTATTCATTTTACAGCCCAATAACAGATACTCAAAATTGGACGAGACTAACTCAGCTATACACTGCCGATTCAACGTATGACCACATTGTCATAGGTGCTTTTGTTAATGTGAGAAACTATCAGGGAATGACATTAAGTGGTAATGGTACTACTTATTTTTTCTTTGATTCTGTTGTAATTAAATGGGTTGGGAAATCAGATATATATTTTAGTGATAGTTTGCTATGTGCGGGGGATACAATTAGAGCTCCATACAGAGTAAATGATATAACGTATTTTTCAACCAACAACACTTTTACTCTCCAACTTTCAGATTCCAATGGAAGTTTTTTGAACCCGACAATAATAGGAACAAAGATGTCAAGAACATCTGACACACTTGTAGGGGTTATTCCCAAGAATCTAAAAAATGGAGCCGGGTATCGGATAAGAATGATAGCTAATAACAATGTTGACACGTCTGAAGATAATGGCTTCAATATCAAAATAAGTAACCCCGACAGTTCCTCAATCAATATTGTAACCAACAGCCCCATCTGCGAAGGCAGCACACTCAACCTTTCCGCCAGTACCAACGTAACACCCACCACCTATAGCTGGACAGGGCCGTCCGGGTTTAGTTCAATATTGCAAAATCCTGTCATCAATGGGGCTTTACCTGCCAATAGTGGAGATTATTATGCAACCCTTAAATTTTACGGTTGTGAGGTAAAAGACACCCTATCCGTCACTGTAAAACCATTGCCAGCAAAACCTGTAGCCAATAATAACAGTCCACTGTGTGCGGGAGATAGTTTGCACCTCAGTTCATTGAGCAGTACAAGTGGCGTGAGCTATAGCTGGGCGGGGCCGGGTAGTTTTGCTTCTTCTGCGCAGGACACATCGGTGGGCAACAGCACTACTGCTATGAGCGGTGACTATATTGTAACCGCCGACCTGAACGGCTGCAACCGAAAAGATACCACGACTGTATTGGTGAAGCCACTGCCCGCCGCAGTGACATTGAGCAATAATACACCCATCTGTGCGGGTGATACGCTTCAATTGTCTTCCACCGCTTCAACTACGGGCAGTACTTATAGTTGGAGCGGACCTGGCAGTTTTACCGCTACTACACAAAATACCAACAGGGTAAATATCACAGCAGGCATGACGGGCTGGTATAAGATGCTGACTGGGCTGAATGGCTGCAATTATGCTGACAGTACCTACGCTACTATACACCCCATACCTGCCGTGCCTAATATCAGTTATACTAATCCGCTGTGCGTGGGCGAGACACTGAACCTGGGCACTGCTACCGTTTCGGGTGCATCGTATAGCTGGGCCGGGCCGGGCAATTTTTCTTCTTCAGCACAAAACCCCGCTCGCAGTAATATGCAGTTTGGTGATACGGGAACATATAAACTAACTACTACTGTCAATGGCTGTACATCGGACACTGTTGCTGCAACGGTGAATATCAACCCACTACCGTTTGTGGTGATATTTGCCAATCCTGCCGACAGCATCTGCCATGGCGACAGGGTGAATTTTACAGCATTGCCCAACAATCATGGTGGTACGCCAATGTATCAATGGTATGTCAACGGGCAAACGTCGGGAACAGGTAGTGTTTTTTCAACTACTACGCTGAACGACCAGGATATAGTGCGCTGCGACATGACGGAAAATACCAAATGCAGTGTGCCCTATACAGACCCCAGCAATGATATAACCATGAACGTATTGCCCTGGCTGGCGCCATCGGTAAGTATATCCGCCAATCCCAACAGGCCGTTGAAAGAAAATGAATACGTGACCTTTACCGCCGCTGCTAGCAATGGAGGGAACAACCCACAATACCAGTGGAAGCGCAACGGGCAGGATATAGTAGGTGCCACCGGCAGTGTATGGAGCGCCAATGCCCTGAACGATAATGACAGCATCAGCGTGGAATTAGTCAGCAGTTATAAATGCCCGCAACCTGCCGGTGCGCAGAGCAATGGGATAATAGTGAAAGTGTTAGCATCGGTCGGAAGCCTGGGCGATAAAAGTGCCTTAACGTTGTACCCCAATCCTAATAATGGCAGGTTTATAATAGAGACCTCGCCCGGCCTCTCCGAAGGAGAAGTGACTATTTACCTGGTTAATGCACTGGGGCAAGTGGTATACGAGACCAGGATAACAGCCGGCAATGGCAGACTATTTAAGGAAATAATATTGCCTGAAACGACTCCCGGGGTGTATATGCTGAGAGCAAAGTACCGTGACCGGACAAGCCTGCTGAAAGTCATTATTTATTAATATGGGAAAATGTGCTATATTTATACGCAACCGGAACGATGAGGTCTTTTCTATCAACAATATTCCTGTCACTCCTGTTACCCTGCGCGGTAAAGGGGCAGTTTAATATTTTGCCCAACCCTGGTTTTGAAGATACCGCAAGTTGCCCTACCAACTACGGGCAGGTAACATCGGCTTGCAAAGACTGGAGGTCTTTCACCAGTTCATCGCCGGATTACCTCCATTCGTGCAACAGCGGTAATTTAAGCGTGCCAAATAACTACGCGGGGCAACAAACAGCATTAAGCGGCAACGCCTATTGCGGTATCATGACGCATTATACGCCCGTTGCGCATTATGAATACATCACTGCTCACATACCGGCGCTGCAACCGGGTGGCATGTATCAAATGTCACTGGCTGTGAGCCGCGGTTCGTTTGCATTGGCGACCAACAACATCGGCATATTTTTCTATGACACAGGAATGGCATTCCACAACACCACGGGCCTGTTGACTGACACGCCGCAGATACATTTTTACTCTTTGGGAACATTAACAGACACCGCCAACTGGATACTGTTGTCCAAAACTTTTGTAGCCGACTCTGCTTATGATAATATAGTCATAGGTCCCTACAACGATCCCAGTAACACTTATGATATTGACACGATAGGAACCGGGCAGTTGTATGCCTACTACTATATTGACGATGTGGCATTGAAGCGGCTGGATACATTTTATCTTGAGTTGGCTGATACACTGCTTTGCGTGGGAGACACCGTGAACGTACCTTATGTTGCATTCAGCAACGCATATTCTTCCACAAATACCTTTACCATTGAGCTATCCGATTCGTTCGGCAATTTTGGCATGCCCATCACCATCGGCTCAATACAGTCCGACACATCGGGAGTCATTCAATGCGTCATACCTAATGTGTGGCCGGGAACACAATATAGAATGAGGGGTACATCCAATTCGCCTAATTCCTTTTCCATCACCTTTGGCAAAAATATTATGATAGGGAACAGTGTGCCGTCAAAACCGGTTGCCACCAGCAACAGCCCGGTATGCAGTAACGACACGCTGGAACTCTATGCTACCAGTAGTTCGCAAAATGTCAGCTACAAATGGGTGGGCCCCTACGGGTTCGTTTCCTATATGCAGAATCCGACCATTTTATACCCATCGCAATTGGCGATAGGCGATTATATCGTTTCCGCAAGGTCTTTTGGTTGTACGTCGGAAGACACGGTAGATGTGAATATTATCAACATGGACGATATCTTCATCAATGATACGCTGATATACGTTTGCGCAAATGATACATTGAGCATCAATACCACGGCGCCGACAGGTACAACGTTCAGTTGGACAGGGCCGGGCAATTTCCTGTCAACTGTGCAATCGCCTAAAATATACAATGTAACAAACACGGCAGCAGGTACCTATATAGTCACCGCATCGTTTAGCGGCTGCACCACCAAGGATAGTGTTGTAGTGACTGTAAAACCCCTCCCGGCTGATTTCAGCGCCAGTTCTAACAGCGCGGTATGTTATTATGATACCGCCAGGTTGTTTGCCAATACTACTACATCGTCGGGTGTCACTTATTCCTGGGCCGGCCCTAATTCTTACAGTTCCACGCTGAAGAATCCGTACTTTGCACCGGCGTTGTACAGCGACACCGGAAGTTATATTGTTACCGCCACCCTCAATGGCTGCCAGGTGAAGGACACGGCCCATCTTACACTCAAAGAATCACCCGGCATTGTGACCGCAGGCAATAACGGCCCCCTATGCGAGCCCGATACATTGAAACTTACCGCGGGTTCATCCACCACTAACGCCGTATCGTATAGTTGGGCCGGGCCGAATAGTTTCACCTCGAACAATAAGAACCCGGAAATTGGGAATACCGTGCCCGGCACGTCCGGCACCTATACTGTTACAGCATCTTACAATGGCTGCAGTTTTGTAAAAAGCACAAGCGTAACGATAAAACCCGTTCCGGTTTTTACGGCCACCAGCAATAGCCCTTTGTGCACGGGGGATAATATAAATTTCTCAGCCAGCAGCAGTTTTTCGGGAGTATCATACGCCTGGACAGGGCCCAACAGTTTCAACTCGACATCGGCCACGCCATTTATACTAAACGTATGGGGTATTCACACGGGGAACTACTTTGCAACCGCGACTATGAATGGCTGCAATTATTACGATACCGTGGCGGTGTTAGTAAAACCATTACCGGATAAACCTGTAGCCAATAGTAACAGCCCGTTATGCGCAGGGCAGGTGCTGTACCTTACATCGTCGAGCACAACAAGCGGTGTAAGCTATAGCTGGATAGGACCGAATAGCTACAGTTCTTCCAATCAAAATCCAACGATAAGTACCACCACCACTGTTATGAGCGGAGATTATGTGGTTATTGCCAATCTGAATGGATGCAACCGGAAAGATACTACCACCGTGCTGGTGAAACCCAAACCCCAGGAGGTAACTCTTTCCAACAATAGCCCTGCTTGCGCCGGAGATACCCTGAAACTGTTTTCAACGTCATCAACCACCGGGGCTGGCTATACCTGGACAGGGCCAGCCGGTTTCAACACCGGAACACAAAACGCTGTCATTGCCAACGCATCCACAGCGGCGGCAGGATGGTATAAGATGACGGTCAACCTGAATGGATGCCTGTATATTGACAGTACCAATGCAATGGTTCACCCTATTCCTGCAACCCCCAACATAACATTCAGCAGTCCGCTCTGCCTGGGAGAAACACTCAATTTAGGCACAGGAGCTGTGGCGGGAGCAGTGTATTCGTGGAGCGGCCCAAATAGCTTTTCTTCTTCCTCTCAAAGCCCTATCAGAAGCAATATGCAATACTCTGATACGGGCATGTATACCCTGAACGTTACTGTAAACGGATGTATATCACCTCGAGATTCGGAGAAGATATATCTCAATCCCACTCCTTTTGTGGTGATACAAGCCAACCCTGCCGATAGCGTTTGCCAGGGGAAATCCGTGATGTTTACTGCAATACCCAGCAATCATGGCGGCACACCAACGTATCAATGGTATGTTAACGGGCAAACGGCGGGAACGGGTACCGTTTTTTCAACTACTACGCTGAACGACCAGGATATAGTGCGCTGCGGTATGACGGAGAACACCAAATGTAGTGTACCCTATACAGACCAAAGCAATGATGTGACCATGACCGTAGTGCCTGTGTTGGCACCGTCTGTAACGATAACCGCAAATCCTAACCGGCCCCTGAAGGAAAATGAATATGCGACCTTTACTGCGACAGCGACCAATGGAGGCAACAACCCTAAATACCAGTGGAAGCGCAACGGGCAGGATATTGTAGGTGCCACCGGCAGTATTTGGAGCGCCAATACACTGAACGATAATGACAGCATCAGCGTAGAAATTATCAGCAGCTACAAATGCCCGCAACCACCAGGTGCGCTAAGCAATGGGATAGTGGTGAAGGTATTGACGGGAGTGGATGGGACGAGCGACATAAACGGATTAGTATTGTACCCCAATCCTAATAATGGGAAATTTATCCTTAGCGGGAGACTAAATACTACAGAAATAGTTAAATTAGAGGTAATAAACGCCGTTGGAAAAACCGTTTTTGAGGGTGACACAGAAACTCAAAACGGAATATTGTATCATGAAATCGCACTGCCGTGTGCGCCTGCCGGACTGTATATGCTCAGGGTGAAAGCTGATGAAGGATTAGCCGTATTCAAGGTACAAGTACGTTAAGTCTGTACCGCAGAGTATATAAACTATCTTAGTTTAATACAGGTAAACGAACATTAAATGAAAAGACTGTTATCAGCTTTTATCCTTACGGCGATGGCAACCGTATGTGCGACAGCGCAGCCAAATCTTGTTCCAAACGGGAATTTTGAAACTTATACTAATTGCCCCAGTGCTTTTTCGCAGGTAGGCAACGCCACGGGCTGGCTATCGTGGAATAACTCGGGTAGCCCCGACTATTTTAATACCTGTTTTACGGGGGGCATCAACGGCCCCGGCATACCTACCAGCGTTGTAGGCTACCAATGGCCGGCCAGCGGCAACGGGTACATGGGTATTTTCAATACCACATTTACCTTCACTGTGAAGGAATATATAACCCGGCCGATAACCCCGCTACAGGTGGGAATGATGTATGAAATCTCCATGTCTGTTTCATTGGCCAATTTTTCAGCCGGCGGTACTAATGACCTTGCCGTTTTTTTCTATGATGCCGGTCCAACATCATATCCAGGTATAGGGCTAGTGCCTATTGCTCCTAAAGTTGACTGGACGAGTATGGTAATTACCGACACGCAGAACTGGGTACGGTTGAGCAAAACCTTTATTGCGGATTCCGCCTACGACAACATTGCTATCGGTGGTTCGTTAAGCCCTTCTAATGTAACCTATGTGCCTGTTACGACAAGCGGCAATATTACGTATTACCTTATTGACTCAATCGTCCTTAAAGTGTATGACTCGCTTTCGTTTGTTTTTAATGATTCATTAAAATGCTCGGGCGACACGATTAATATCGCTTACGTATCATCCAAGAAAAAGCAATCGAACAACATATTTACACTTCAGCTGTCGAATGCGTCCGGCAGTTTTGCATCGCCGGTTAATATCGGCTCTGTTACTTCGGATACATCAGGGATGATAACGGCGGTGATACCGGCCAATACCGCGACCGGCACGGGCTATAAAATCAGGATAGTGGCATCAAATTATGCAGATACATCCGAGGCAAGCATTAGTATCAAAATAGGCAATGGCCCGATAACCAAGCCTGTGGCCAATAGTAATGGCCCGGTATGCGCCAATGATACACTGAAACTGTTAGCGACAACTGCTACATCGGGCGTTACCTGGTCGTGGACAGGACCCAACAGTTTCAACTCTGCGTTACAAAATCCTAAAATCAATTCGCCGCTGCCCGGTACATAGTGGCGATTATATTGTGACCGCCCGTTTGTATGGCTGCACAGCTAAAGACACAACTACAGTAGTGGTAAACACCGGCACCGGCCCGTCCGGCACATTGGCCACCAGCAATGCACCCATATGTGCCGACGATACTTTGAAATTATTCGGTACGGCAAATGGTACCGGCAACAGTTATAGCTGGACGGGACCAAACAGTTTCACTTCCAACACACAGAACCCGGTACTGCCTGTAGCTACTGCTGCCATGTCAGGAGACTATGTGCTATATGCGGGCAATGGCAACTGTATTTCAAGGGATACTGTGACCGTAGTGGTAAAACCCCGCCCCGCCAACTTTGGGGCAACCTCCAATGCACCAATCTGTACGGGTGAGACGCTCAACTTCACCGCTTCATCCACTTCGCCGGGTGTAATTTACGTATGGACGGGGCCTAACGGATTCAATTCCAACAGCGCCACACCCTTTGTCAATGGCGCTACCGCATCTCAGAATGGCAATTATTATGTAACGGGTACGCTTAACGGCTGCCCTCTTAATGATACGGTAAGTGTAACGGTAAAACCACTGCCGGCAAAACCTGTTGCTAATGTCAATACCCCTATATGCGCCGGTGAAACCCTGAATTTTACAGCTTCTACTTCCACTCCTGGTGTTAGCTGGACATGGACAGGACCGGGTAGTTACAGTTCTACCGCCCAGAACCCATCTATAACCAACACTACCACCGCTATGAGCGGGGACTATATAGCGGCGGCCATGCTCAACGGCTGTTCGCTTACTGATACGGCAACCGTATTGGTAAAACCTATGCCTGCTGCCGTTGCGCTAACTAACAGCGGCCCTGTATGTGCAGGGGATACATTATATCTTTCATCTACTGCTTCAACAAGCGGGGTTGCTTATAGCTGGGCGGGCCCTAATAGTTTCTCTGCCAATACGCAATATACATTCGTAGCGGGTAGTACAACCGTTGCATCGGGCTGGTATGTGGCAACACTCAACCTGAACGGGTGCCTATATAAAGACAGTACACAGGCAACAGTATATCCCATCCCGACAACACCTAATGTATCTTACAGCAACCCCATGTGCGTGGGCGAAACTTTACAATTGAATGCAACTACTGTAAACAATGCTACTTATAGCTGGACAGGCGTTGGGGGCTACAATGCCAATACACAGAACCCTACAAGAAACAATATGCAGTTTGGCGATACGGGCACTTACATTGTTATTGCTACAGTCAACGGTTGTACGTCTCTTGCAGGTTCTGTCAAAGTCAATATTAACCCGGTGCCATTCGTGGTGATATTCCCGACACCGGGCGACAGCATCTGCGTGGGTGAACAAGTAAGTTTCACAGCACTGCCTAATAATCATGGCGGTACGCCATCGTACCAGTGGCGGATCAATGGCGTGGTTGCCGGTGGCAACTCCGTATCTTTCAGCAGCAGCACATTGAACCATAGCGATATAGTAAGAGTGGACATGACTGAATATACCAAATGCCTTGTGCCTTATACCGACCCCAGCAATGAAGTAGAAATGAAGGTACTGCCCTGGCTGACGCCATCGGTAAGTATATCTGCCAACCCCAACAGGCCGCTGAACGTAGACGAATACGTGACCTTTACCGCTACGGCGACCAATGGAGGCAACAATCCGAAATATCAATGGAAGCGTAACGGCCAGGATGTGCAGGGAGCAACAGGAGCAGTATGGAGCGCTAATACCCTGAACGACAATGACAGCATCAGTGTGGAACTGGTGAGTAATTACAAATGCCCGCAACCGGCAGCGGCTGTAAGCAATGGAATAGTAGTGAAGGTATTGACCACTGTAGGTAGCATGAATGGTGTAAACGAATTAACGCTTTATCCTAATCCCAATAACGGCAGTTTCACGCTCAAGGGAAAAGTGACTTTCGGTAAGGCTTTATCTATAGAAGTCACCAATGCCCTGGGCCAGTTAGTGTACAGGAATGTCGCCCGTACAGATAATGGAGTTCTGCATGAAGAATTAACGTTGCCGCAAATAGCTACAGGTGTATATATGCTTAAGCTGGTGGGCGATGATGGAATAACTGTAATGAGATTCAGCGTGCAATAAGTTATGCATGGAATATTTCCAGGAAACGGCGTTTCTTCCGTTTTGAAATATCTATGACCGAACCTTCTGCCATGGTCACATATCCGCCGTTGCCTTTATGGTAATTTTGTATGAAGCGCAGGTTGATGATGTATGAATGATGCGCCCTGAAAAACTGGTCTTGCGGCAGGATACTTTCGTATTCTTTCAGGGGTTTTGAGCTTAATAACTTATTGCCGCCTGTGCAAAAGAATTCGGTATATGTCCCCCTGGCCTCCAGGTAAATGATATGGTCGGTATCTATGAAGCGCAGGCCATCGTTGTCGGGTATGGCTATCTTACCGGGGTTGGTATTACCGGTTCTGTTATTCTTCAATAATGCCATGGCAGTCTCGATGTTCCGCTTCTCTATTATCTTGTCCGAAGCCTTTTGCACAGCAGTTTGCAGCTCAAAAATATTTACGGGCTTAAGGATATAATCCGTCGCGTTGGCCTTTATCGCCTGCAATGCATATTCGTTGTACGCCGTGGTAAAAATCACTTCCGGCGCATCGTCCTCAATGCTGTCCAGTACATCAAAGCCGGTACCATCGGGCATAGCAATGTCAAGAAATATGAGATCCGGGATGTATTGGTTTATCACCTGTACAGCAGAGGCTACATTATGCGCTTCGGCTTCAATCCTCACACCTTCGCAGTATTTAGACACCAACGCAGATAGTATATTGCGGCTTTTTAATTCGTCGTCAATAATGATCGCTTTTATCATAAGCTATGTTTTAACCGAAGGACTTATAGGAATGGTAATATCAACTTTTGTGCCGTGATATGGCGGTTGTTTGTCTGTAATGAGAATCTCAATCTCTAAGTCTTCAATAAAGTTATAGGTTTTTACCCGCTCTTCAATCAACTGCATACCACGCGAAATATATTTTTTGCCTATTTTTTCCTCTATCCTGCGCGCCTCATCCCTTCCCACGCCGTCGTCGTCTATAGTACATTTAAGCAGGTGACCGGCTGGCCGGGTAAAGGATATCAGCAATTTCCCTTTTGAGGTTTTATGCACCAGTCCGTGATTAATAGCATTTTCAACGAAGGGTTGTATAAGCATAGATGGTATCAATATTTCGTTTCTCTTCAATCCCGATTCGACTTTTATGACGTAATCGAATTTATCGTCAAACCTCAGCTTTTCCAGGGAGAGATAGAGATCCAACTGGTCCAGCTCAGTTTCGAGGGTGATGTACCTGTTTTTAGATGATTCGAGAAACAAGCGCATAAGACGTGCGAACCGTGTCAGGTAATCGTTGGCCGCTAACTCATTGTTATGAATCACGAATTGTTGAATAGAATTGAGCGCATTGAAAATAAAATGCGGGTTCATCTGGGCCTGCAGGGCCTTCAACTCCAGGCCTGCTATCTGTTTTTCTATTTTATTACGCTCACGTTCTTTGCGTACTACCGACCGCGTTTTATAATACACCACACCCCCGCCAGACATTAATATGATTAAACCCGCAAGCAGTTGCACAACAGGACGCTGCCACAGTGCAGGCCAGATATAAAAATCAAGTGTAGCCTGGCTATCACTCCAATGAAGTCCATCACCACTACCCTGCACAACGAAGCTGTAATGCCCCGGCGAAAGGTTGGTGTAATTGGCCGAAGGCTGGTTGGCATCCCTGTAATTCCATTTTTCTTCAAAACCATTGAGCTTATACCTATACTTGTGCCGTAAGGGTTTGGTAAAATCGAGCACAGCAAAACCTATATTGATCAAATTTTGCCTGCGTGTAAGCTGCAGGGGCGCTTGCCTGTAAAGCGCCGCAGAAGAATCATAACCGGCGATGCGTAAGGAGGTTATACGGACCGGCACGGAGTGCAGATCTTTAGGAATAACTTTTGCCGGGTGAAAGCTGGTAATGCCCATCTTACTGCCAAAAAGAAATTCACCCGTAGGTGCCTTAATACAGGCTTTAAAGTTGAAATCGTTGCTGGCAAGCCCGTCATCTTCGCTAAAGAACGTTGTGCGATCTGTTGCAGGGTTGTATTTATATAAGCCGTTTACCGAGCCCGCCCACAGATTGCCCACAGTATCGAGACCCATAGAAGCAACAATTTCAGCAGGAAAATTGTCGAGATGCCTTGCCTTTGTTCTGTCCGCAGATATTTCAAACAATCCTTCGCCGATAGTACCGACATACAGCTTACCGTCCCGGGATTCAGCAATATTCCATACATGTTCCGCCTGCTTTCCTGTAAAGAGAAACCTTTTGAATTTCAGGTCCGCTATATCTGTGGTATTGACAACTTCGTTAAGCCCTTCGTCCGTACCCAACCAAAGGGCACCTTTGCTATCTTCAAAAATAGTCCACACAGAGCTGTTGCTGAGGCTGCTTTCATCGCCTTCTATATGTTTATAATGATATAGTTTGTGAGTAGAAGGCTCAAATATATGCAGCCCCACCAAACGCGAGCCAATCCAGATATTTCCTTTACTATCTTCATAAAGCGCCCATACTTCCGCGACGGTATCTGGTATATACCGGGGCATATAGAATATTAAACGAGTTTTTATGCTGTTCAATTGATATATGCCCGTTGCACTGCCAAATAATATCGCCCCGCTCCGCAACGAGCATATTGTGTTTATGGTGTAGATGTCGCGGAATATACCGTCAGGCATTTGAGCCGGATAAACGGAAAGCTCATGCTTTTTTGACTGCTTGTCGAAATGCAACCTGTTTACAGCACTGCCCCGAAAGCCTACCCACAGGTCATTTTGATTATCAATGAACAATGTCCGTACATAGTTGTCTGTCAGCCTGGTCGAAACATGATTAGCCGCATATTTCTTAAACTGGTATTTTTTCCTGTCTATCTTATACAGGCCAGAATTGGTACCCAGCCACAATATGCCGGACCGGTCTTCAGTCAGGCAATTAACTACTTCATTTTTGTTATACCATTCGTTCTCGCTAATGGTCAGGCTATCTATAAGGGACCCATGTGGGGTGTATTCGTAAATACTAAGTCCGTTCATATAGATGAAATTGCCTTTATTGGATAACCCAACCCTGTGAAACAGGCTATATTTACTGGTAGGTATAGGCATAGTTTTTATAAGCAGCCTGGTATTTAAATCGATAATTGAATATCCCGTGTTGTGCAACACCATCACCGTATTCCCTGCATCTGAAAACTTACCGGTTATGACCTGGTCCTTACCCCATCCTTTGATACCAACAGGAGTGAATTTCTTTGTTGTGGTATTGAAAATGAACAGACCACGATCGCTTAGTAACGCAAAAGCTTCCGGCGATATCTTCTTTATATCAGAAATGTTTGGGAGCCCCAAGTCATATTTCTGAACGGAGTCGCCGACAACAAAACCTATCTCGCCAATAGAATTTGCAAGCCATATAGTACCATTTTTTTCCTGGTAAAAACAATTTACCCTGTCTGTCTGGCTGAATGGGAAGCGGTACTGCTTAAACCGATGCTCTTTTTTTATATAACAACTAAGCTTACCGTTTCTTGATGCTATCCAAATATTTTTGTCCTTATCCTCAAAAATTGCCTCGTAAAACCAATTATTGCCGGCTTCCTTACCAAAGACATTTTTGTACACATTCAGTTTATTGCCATCATACACACAAAGGCCCGAATGCGTACCTACCCACAGGAAACCATCGCTGTCTTGTAGCAGGGCCTGTACTGTATTATGAGGCAGACCATGTTTTGTAGTAAACAATTCATAATTGTCCCACGGTGACTGTGCCGTGGCCGCTGAGTATATTGCCGACAGTATTATTACCCTGAATAACCTATAGAGCACAATTATGCTTTTTATAAAAATACTATTTTGAACTCCATAATAGCGCATATATGCGTGACCCGATATAATGACCTTGTATCACTTTATATCCGGCCGTATTTTTAGAATAAGTGGCCGTATTTTTACCATAACCGGGAAATTTCTTTTTAAATAATAATTCAGGTATTATTGCGTTAGACCGATATGTTTATCAGGAAAGCGGGAATATGGCCTATTGTTTTGATTTTTTTTGCCAACAATATACCGGCGCAGGAGTTTAGCATGGGCATACACTTCAGTCCCATCGCCACCATACCTATGATGGCCAAACCGCCCGTGACTAACCACCCATACCTCAAAGCAAAAAAATACAATATCAACGCATCAGCCGGCATTAACCTGAACTACCGTGTAAACCGGCTGTGCCTCGAAACCGGCGGCAACATCACTACAAGGTCTATCACCTTCAGGCTCAACCTGGATGAATACAGTTACAATTCCATCGGTAGTAGTTCCAGTGTATCCAGTTACAACGATATTCGTAGTACCGGGTATGCCATCGGCATTCCACTACAGGTAGGCTATCTGCTGGACCATCATGATGCAAAGACTGTCTATGATTTTTACGGACTGCTGGGTGCTTCGTACGAAATGCATACAACATTGGCTTACGCGTATGGCAGCAGTACATCCAGCCAGTATGGCACCACAATAACTAACGCCAGGAATTTTTACCCGGGAGAAGGGGTGAAAACGAATTGGTTTAATATAATAGCCGGATTTAAGATCAACGCCATACTAAGACGGGTGGGCCTGATAGAGTATGGCTTACGCTATCATTTTCCACTGTCGCACGCTGGACTGTACCATGTAGAAACTTTGGTAAGCAATGGTACATATGGTTCATCCTTTACCGGCGATTTTTATCCAAGGCTGGCCTATATGGACTTTCACTTTACTTATTATTTCCTGAGCTTCGAAAAGGGCACAGGCAGGAAGCGATACCGTATCAATTAATTCAAATGCTCTTTCATCCATTTATTCACTACTCCGGTAAAGCCAAAATGAACACTGTACGCAAAAAGAGATAGTGAAACCCTGATATTTACCTCAAAGAGTTTCTTGCCAACTATGTGCACACTCAAAGAAACTATTTTCGGAAATGAATAAGCATAACGTTACAGCTTCACCCCCGCAGTCAGGTAAAAGCTCCTGCCATCGCCGGGTATGATGCCGGGGCCAGGATAGCCGGTGGCTCTGCGTGTGAAGTACATGGTATTGGCCAGGTTGTTTACGCTGGCTTCAATAGTCAGCCATTTGTAGCTCCATCCGGCAGACAGGTCCATTACATAGTAAGTTGGGATGGTACCTATCACACCGCTATACCCGCCGTCGGTGGCGTTGGTAGCTTCAGAGTATTGCTCGCTGAGGTAACTGAACTGGTAGGTGAGCTTCCATGTTTTATAACCGAACTGCGCACCCGCTTTCCAGTTGATAAACGGTACGTATTCTACACGGTTGCCCTGCACATTGCCAATCGGGCTTTTCGTATAAGTGGCCTCGGTCAGCGAGAGGTTGTTGTACAGAGTTACCCCAAACTTCGATGATTTCGCCAATAAACCCAACACATCCAGTTCCATAAAAGTTTCCAGCCCATATATCTGTGCTACTCCTATGTTAGCACGCTTACGCTTGGCCTGGCCACTCACTGTAGCAAAATATTCTCCGATACGATTGCCATAATACAAATAGAAGAAGTTGCCATCGAAACGAAACACATCGCTGATGCTACCACGCAGGCCGAGATCACTGCTCCAACCACGCTCATCGCTTATGTTTGGGTCAATCATGAATGTCGGGTTCACGATGCGCATATCACTGAAGGTTACGGATCGGTAATTTTGAGAAAAGTTGGAATAAGCTTCCAACTCCGGGTTGAACTTAAATGCTATACCCAATCCTCCAAGGATAAAAGTCCGGGGAAGATTTCTTGTCTCATTTCTTTGCTGCTCAAAGATTATGCTATCGCGCATGTCTGTTTCGCGTTGAACATAATAACCCTCTGCCTGCGTACGGATATATTCAGCACGAATACCTGGTGTAATACTTAATTTTGATGTCAGTCTGAAAATATGTTCGGCAAATGCAGCAAGGTTAAGATTGGGAAATGAATAATCAGATAACATCTGCGTAGTTTCATCATCGCTGAATTCAAAATTAGCACCGTTACCATTATTCACATATCCTTGCTTATTGGTATTAGTGCCCCTGTAGGCACGTATGCCTGCCAGCAGCACCTGTTGTTGCGCACCTGCGTTGTAGCGGTGCAGCAGGCGCGATTCCAATGCGATGTTTTTAAAATCCCCTGTCAGTAAATCACGCGTACCCCCTTCGTCAATAACTGATACCCGGGGATTACGGAAACCAATCGCCTTACGTGAAGCTATCAGTGTATATGCCCTTGTTTGCAAGCGGGTGCGTGGCGATATGCGGTAATCCCATTCCAGGTCTATCAAATTCCAGTTGACAGAAAACCAGTTGCGTGCACGGTTACTCTGGCGGGGGTCTTCTTCAAACATCCGGTCGCTGAGGCCACCTGGCTGCTGTGCCAGGTAGTTCATATGCGTGTATTCAATGCCCAGCATCTGTTTTTCATTGAAGTGATAATGCAGGTCGGCATAACCGTTAAAAGATTCAAACCTGCTGTTGGGCCGCCAGCCATTACCTTTTTTGTAATGGGCGAAGGCGTAGTATTTCAATTTACCTGCAGTACCGCTGATGGCGTTGAACGAACTCAGGAAATTCCATGAGCCTACGGTTTGCCTGCTCTCCAGCGAAAACTTCTTATCATTACCCGGTTGCTTTATTTCAAAGTTCAGCAGTCCGCCAAATTGTGTGCCGTATTGCAAACCTGCCGCACCCTTTAGTATTTCTATTTTCGACAGCGCCTCGGCTGGGGGCGTGTAATAACTCTCCGGGTAACCCAATGCGTCGGCACTGATGTCGTAGCCGTTTTGCCTCACATTGAAGTTGGAAGTACGATTGGGGTCGAGGCCACGTCCACCTATGCTTAGTTGCAGGCCCGAGCCATCGTTCTCAAATATGTTCAGCCCCGCTACTTTGGCATACACCTGGCGGGTATTGTTCGTTGCTTTATTTACGTTCAGGTGTTCCACATTGATAACTTCAGACTTTTTGCCGGCAGTTATCTTCATGCCATCTACCTGGTACATATGCCCGAAGTTCGACTGTTTTTTATCAGTTACCTCCACTTCCTCCAGCTTATTGCGCGTGCTGTCCTGCGCCATGCCAATGGCAGGCAACAAAAACAATACATATGCCAACAGCCTTTTACAATCCATAAATATTATCGTTAAATGCCAGTATCCAGTTTTTATGTTTCCAGGTATCGGTTTGTTTAGCCAGGTCAACAGTTGTATCAGCGTATAGCCTGCTGCGCCTGCCGTTCATCGCTACATATACTGTTGCGTACACCTGTGGTTGCTCCATACCTTGTTGCTGATAGTAGTCGCGCAGGTGATGGGCATATTGGAGGATGAAATCAGGCTGTATCGCCATCATCCTTTCCTGGTTGCGGGTCAGGAATTCGTTGTTGTTCACTGCAATTCTTTCACCGGTCACACCGTCTTTTACTACAAATTGTGCATAGCCCATTTTCTCCACCAGCATCACCCTCCACGAGAAACGGAAACCCTCTTCCGTCCAGAACAGTTCTTCTTTATTCAACAGATACCTCCAGGGCATAGCAAACTGTATCACGAAGAATACAACAAACAAAGTTGATACCACCCGTTGCTGCACAGGCGCAAAGGTGTAGTGGTTGTACACGGTATTGACAGGCAGCGCCCTGAAAACGGTTTTGATTTTCTGCAGTACTTTGTCCACGTCCTTGGTATCGAAGAATACCAGGGCAGACACCATCATAACATAGGGAAAAACGCCAATAGGGAACAGCAATGCCGTCATCAGGTGAAATATCACCACCGTGGCATAAGCATAAGGGCGTGTCTTCTTATTCAGCAGGAAGAAAGCAATAGTCAAATCGTACGCTGCGCCAAACCAGCTAAAGAAATACGCAACCCATGTATGATTGAACAACGGCCCGATAACAGGCATATCATTGTTAGCAGGCAACCACAGGCGCAGTGGCATAGCTTCTACCAGCCAGTCAGAGTTGAGCTTGGCCAGTCCGGCAAACACATATACAGTACCCATCATCAGGCGTATGCTGCCCACTGTCCACAAGGGCACAAAGCGTTTGGATAGGTTGGGCTTGCGCAGGTTGTCCAATGACAGGTTAGCATTGGCCGGCAACCATATCATCAGGAACAGCACCAACGTAACAAAATAATAGTGGTTCAGGTAGTTGGTCTTGTCCATCAGCTCGATATAGGTAAAACTTAGGAACAGCACAACTGAAGCGATGCGGTAAAACAAACCCAATGCAAACAATAGTGCGCTGAGCCCACAAATAATAAACAGGATATAAGTATAATCTCCTAACGGTTTTACCCATTCAAAGCCATAGTAAGAAAAAAAGAACTTTGGATTGATATACAGCTCCTCTATCCATCCCTTAGCCCAGAACCTGATGGTACTGAACAGCAGCATCAATCCAAACACCATCCTGAAAACAGCAAGAGAAGCCGAATAAACAGGCTTCCCGAAATGCTGAGTGGATAATATGTTCGTCAATGTTTTGTTCATCGGTTAGTCACCGTCATTGTCTGTATAAGTGATGGAAATACTGAATGCAGACACCATATCTACCTTGAGCAGCGGTACTACTTCCTGAATTTGTTCGTATGTATTCAGTACAGCGGTACGGTTGTTTTGAATGTTATCCTGCAATGTGCCATTAAGGTTTTGAATACCTGACAATGCCTCATTCATTTCCTGTGTTATGAGGTCTGCCATCAGCGTACCATTGTCGTCTTTAGTACCAATTGCCGCAAGGTAAGATTTCATACATTCGCCGGTTGAGGTGCCATCGTAGCTTTTTCCGGAATAGAAATTGATAACACTGTTCAATGCAGTAATTGCTAATTCTTTAGTCAGATCTTGCGTATAATACGCTTCTGTAAGGTCAACTTTGGCCACACCTGACATAGCGCCTACCGGCAGGCCTATTTTGCCACCGCGGAAATAGCGTTCGTAGTACAGCACATAGTTATTCGCCATTTGCGACAGGCTGCTGCCTGCATCAGTTGCCGTACTACTGATAAATGTGTTTTTATAACTGTCCCATTCGTCACGCACTTCCGTTACTTTTTGCAACATTTTAGATGCTACAGCCACCAGGTATTGTTTGCGGTTGGCAGCCTGCGGGTCGGTCGTGTATTTGTCCAGTACAGTTCCGTTGAGCAGATAGTCCAATGCGGGGAAGCCCTGCGCATCTTTACTGCCAAATGTTTCCAGGTCGTAACTGCCGGAGCTGATATTACCCTCTACTTTTGAAACTGTAACAGGGTAAATGTTCATGTAGGTCCTCAGCGATTTGTCGAAGGCAGGTCCAAACTCCAGCAGGTCCACTTTCTGCCAGGTGATATACGCACTTCGCCATGCAGTTTGCGCGGCGCCTTGTGTGGTAGCATCGGGGTTGGCTGCGAATGCCTCTACAGATGTTTTCAGTATTGATAGTTGCTGTACCATGTCTGCATAAGCGGGAACTATGTAGTTGTTCGCATAATTCTCCAGCATAGGCTTGCGGTCCATGCCATTGTCAGAGGGACTGTTCTTATTCTTCTTGCAGGATATGCTGATGGTGGTCGATACCATCATCAAAATCGCCGCTGTTAAGTACCATTTTTTCATCACTTGCTTCTTCTTTTTTAACGGGCAAAGCGACCAACAAAGTTGAGCCGCTTTATCCTTACACCATATGAATTTTTTATTACTAATGATTTACTACGGTTGTTTTATCAATACCGAATGTAGTTGCGATCTGGTCGCGTACATTATTAATGTCATCAGTTGTCAGCGACCAGAAACCATTTGCTTTACCCATCAGTATGTTCAGCAGTTCTTCAGATTTGGCCTTGTTGATTTTCGCATTGTGTGCAAAACGCAGTGAATATATAAAACCTACACCTTCAGACAATGCGTGGAAACGTGATGCGTCATCTGTAGCAGTGTTGGTCTTATTCAGGTAACTGATAGCTACAGTAGCGATGGCTTTCTCCAGTTCAGTACGTATATACGCTATCTGCTCGTCGCGGGTTGCCAAATCATTATTCACTATAGCCGCACGTCCTTTCAGGAATGCGAGGTACAAAGCCTCTGCGCCATCATGTACAGATGTTCCCTGTACCGCATAAGAACCGAGGAAGGATTCTTTACCTTCAACCGGGTAAGTGTCATTTGCAGTCAGGTAACCATAAGCCTCATCCCAATGATGCTCAAGATCAGTGTAATTTTTACCTTCAGCGGGTTCAGAGTTATCAGCAGATTGCTCTTCGGTACCCAGGTAGATGTTAGCAATCTGGTCCAGCATCATAGCACCTATCAGGCCTTTTTGTACAAACTGCGACAGCTCGAAGCCTTTTTCATCCACCAGGCGGTTAGTACCCAGCACACCTGCCTTGCCTTGTTCAGCAGTCTGTCCGTTCATTTTGCTGATACGCTCCAGCTCGTTAAAGTAACCAATAAAACGCTGGCGCTCTGCATCAGCTTCAGTAGCAGAGAACGACTGTGCTGTTTTAGCAGATATTACCTTATCCGTAGCAGCGTTCAGGTCAGCAGACGTGAATGGTGTGTTCTGGTTGCGGAACATGTTAATCAGCTTTACAGCATCAATATCTGCCGATGTCCCTGTCTTGATATGCGCATCTATCTCTTTTAACATGTTGATGCGGGTAGTCTGTCCGCTGAAATCAACCGTTGTTTTGCCTTCCGCGTCTACAAAGGTCGCTTTGTAATTGGAGGAGGTCGATAGAGTTGTATATGGGATTTTAAGGTTTGAAGGGGTTGGCGTTATATTGTTCTCTTTTTTACAGGATGTAGCGAATAAAGCTAATCCCAGCACAGGTATAAATAATTTTTTCATCTATTAGTGTCAATTTGTGCTGCAAAACTAAATTCATGGCAATCGAAAGGCTTTAATAATCGGGAAAAACCATTTTCAGAATGAGGAAAATGACTTCAAAACTGGCAGAATTACTAATTTGTTGGTTCTAATGCTCCGAACATGCGCTACATATTAATCATATTGTTATTTTGTTTTGCGGTGGTTGATGCCAGGGGCAGTATTATAGATTCCCTGGAATCAGAAGCTGAGAAAGCTGGCAACGACCCGGTGAAGTTGTTCAACATATATTACCGGCTCTGCAGTATATCTATGCAGGACGATATAAGTATAAGTATAGAATATGCTGAAAAAGCGAATGCTATAGCGCGCAAAGCAGGCCTCCAGGATGAATTGACCAAATCGTACCTGATATGGACAACCGCCAACCTGGTGGGCGGACGTATTGAGGATGCGTTTGAAACAGCGACCAGGGGCCTGCAATTGGCACAACAAGGTGGCAACTACCACTATCAATACTATGCTTTCAGGAATATGGCCAATGTGTACAGGCGAGAAGCTAATTATGACTCTGCTCTATATTATTACCTGAAGGTGTTGAAGGTATCTGAAACTTACCTCAGCGATACCTTTGTCAGCGAAGCCTATACCGGGCTGGGGGCCTATTATACAACAATAGGAGACCTGGATAAAGCGGAAGCTAATCACCTGGAGGCCCTTGACTTAAGAATCAAACTGAACGACTCGGTTGATATGGCAAACTCGTATAATAACCTGGGTATCATCAACCGGGACCGGGGCGATTATAAAAAAGCACTATCCTATTATTTTAAAGCAAGAGACATTTACCTGGCAAAAACAGATTCGTCTGACATTGCATACATCTACAATGATATTGGCGCATCCTATTCCAAATCGGGGATCCTCGACAGCGGGGATTATTACCTCAAAAAGTCGATTGATATTCGCGAGCGTATGAAGGAGTTTATTGAATTGGCCTATACCTACAATTACCTGGGCGAAAACTATGAACGACAGGGCGACCTGGTAAACGCGGAGCGTTACATTAAGAAGGCCCTTAACCTGGCAGTGGAGATAAAGAATACCAAACAAAACTATGAAGCCCTCGAAAGCCTCTCTGACTTCTTCGCCCGTAATAAAAAATATGATTCTGCTTACAAATACCTGCAACAGTACCGTTTCTTCAGGGACTCGATACGGCGACTGGATGATGAAAAGTTAATGGCTGAAATGAATACATTGTATGAAACAGAAAAAAAGGAAAAGAAAATACAGGAACAAGAATTTGAGCTGACGAAGAAAAACTATTTACTGGCAGGCAGCGGAGTGTTGCTCCTATCTGTCTCTCTCCTGGGATATTCAGGCTACAGGCGGTACAGGCTGAAAAAACAAGCGGAGTTACAGGCCGCCGTATTAATGCAGCAGGAACTGGCCACCAAAGCCATTATAGAGGCCGAAGAAAATGAACGGCAACGCATAGCCGGCGACCTGCATGATGGTGTAGGGCAGATGATGAGCGCAGCGAAAATCAACCTATCGGCTATCTGCAACGATATATCTTTTGCCAGCGACACCCAAAAACAAAGATTTGAAAATGCCCTGAAACTGGTGGACGACAGTTGCACCGAAGTGCGTAGCGTGTCACACAATATTATGCCCAACTCCCTGCTTAGGAACAGCCTGGCGGCCGCAGTGCGCGACTTCATCAACAAGATAGACCAGCAAGTGATAAAAATAAACCTATTGGCAGAAGGCCTGAACGAAAAAATTGATGAAAACACGGAAATCATGCTTTACCGTGTGATACAGGAATGCGTCAACAACGTCATAAAACATTCCGGTGCCGACACATTGGATATTGCATTGGTGAATGAGGAAAATGAAATAACAGTAACAGTAGAAGATAATGGGAAAGGGTTTGACGTAAACGACAAGAATAAATTTGAAGGAATAGGACTAAAAAATATCCGTACAAGGATAGACTATCTGAAAGGGACTGTAGAATGGGACAGCGCACCGGGGCGTGGAACGGTTGTTTCTATTCACGTACCACTATAATATTCATTTACCTCTTCCTGCATACAACCGCCATATGCAGGCCATAACCTTTTTTCAGCAAGTACCGCTTCCAGGCATTTGCGGCACCCAGGCGCCGCAGAACGCCCAGCCAATACCTGTTGGTAACGAACCTGTACACGCCATAATCGCCAGTTGCATATATCAATGTTTCAAAAGATTGTATCTCAAAAAACGGGGTCAACAACCTAATAAGTTGTTGTTTGTCAATAATGTTTTCTATCGGCTGCTGTGAGTAATTACCTCCTTTCCTCCTGTCGAAGTAAAATCTATTAGGTGTAGTTAATATCAAATGACCTTTGTCTTTTATTACCCTGGCACACTCGGCTACCAGTTTGTCCTGCTGCTCAACATGCTCCAATACTTCCTGGCAAACTATAATATCAAACATACTATTGCCGTAACCTGTAGCGGTAGCGTCGCCTTCTTTGTAATGAATTGCCGGGAACAGGTTTTGCGCCGTCTTCACAGCTTCAGGCGACAGCTCCAGTCCATGTGCTTCCGCCCCGGTTACTGCCTGCCAAAGAGGCACAAGCCGGCCGTCTCCACAACCCAGGTCCAACAACCTCATGCCCGTGTTCCTTCCCCTGATTTTTTGCACTGCATCCATTATCCATTTCGTACGCGCCAGCTTGTAGCTGCTCAACGGCTGTAACCCCTGCCAGTAAGCATTATAAAAAACTTTTTGGTCTTGTATGTTGCCGGTAGTACCCATCTCAGTTCTTTATAAAGATAACACGCATACCCGAATAGAAAACGCCCGGCACTATTGCACCGGGCGCTTTCTATGGAAAAAATGCGTTAAATCAATTATATTTTTTCCGCTTTACGTTAAATGAGTTGCGGGTATTTTCACCTATTTTATACAAGTCGAAACTGAGGCCGACCGTAATGGGCACAGCCAGGATAGAATACTGGAGTGTTTCATAAGGCCTTACAGCAGGGGCTTCTACCCATTCTTCAAATTCCAGGTTGTAGTAGCGCACAGCCACGTCCAGGAAAATGGATACGCTCTCGCCCAGGTAAGAATTAATGCCCACCTGTCCACCGTAACACAGGCCATTACCACCGTCCGGACCGTTATAGGATTCATTTTCCTCGTAATACAAAGAGTTGTTACGGGCATATACCCAGCCCAGCGCAACACCCAGGTAAACAGATGTTTTCTTATTCAGGTTGAAATTACGGTTGAAAAACGCACATGCAGACACCGTATTTTTAGCATAAACGAGTTTTTTGCCGTCGCCGCCTACAGAGTCGATCCTCAGGTAACGATTGTAAAAACCCTCATACTTCTTGGTTGACTTGCCTGAAAGTTCGTGCAGGTGAGATACTATTCCGTATTGCCAGTTGGTGACGGTGGTATAAGCCAGCTTTGCGGTCAATGCATAGTTCAATAATGACTGGTCTGATTTGTAAACCATATTGCCGCCCGGCGAACCATTCACTGCGCCTCCTACACCCGCAGCCAGACTTAATTTTTGCGCGTCTGCGTTATACGCCAAAAGCATTATTGACAATACTAACAATCTCTTCATAAACGGTTATTTAGATAAGTGTGTGTTGTTTCTAACACAATCGTGTCCTAAAGTAAAAAATTAAAATAGTATTTCTAAACACATTTTGGAAAAAATAATCGGTTTTCCCTATCAACGGGGTTGACAGGCAATACGTTAGCTGCTCACAACCCTTTCACTTCATCCTGCTGACGGTCTATTTTATCCCGGTTGGCCTGTTTTAATTCATACAATTTGTTCATCAGGACATTGTCACTGATGGCCAGCATTTCTACGGCCAGCAGTCCGGCATTGTGCGCGCCGTTTACAGCCACTGTTGCCACCGGCACATCGTTGGGCATTTGCACTATAGATAGCAAGGAGTCCCACCCGTCTATTGAATTCCTGGATTTTACAGGCACGCCTATTACGGGCAAGGTAGTCAACGCTGCCACCATGCCTGGCAGATGAGCGGCGCCGCCCGCACCTGCAATGATTACTTTTATTCCCCGTTCATGCACCTTGCCGCTGTATTCGTACATCCATTGCGGACTGCGGTGTGCAGATACCACCATAAATTCATATGGCACACCAAAGCTTTTTAACACTTCTGCTGCTGCCATCATTATATCCTTGTCAGAACTGGAGCCCATTATTATACTTACTACCGGCTTGCTCATATGTTTTTATTTTGCGTGGTTACGAATTGCTTCTGCCTTAGATACCGCTTCAGAAATACTGTCGCCGTTCACCGTAATATGCCCTACTTTCCGGCCTTCTTTGCTGTTCTTTTTGCCGTACCAGTGCAGGTGCGCGTCTTTAGTGCCCAATGCAGCCTTGAATATGCGGTCCAACTGATCTTTTTTACCCTCAGCAGGTTCCAAGATATTAATCATTACTGATTTTTTATGCGCCGTTGTATCGCCGGGGGACATATCCAACAGGGCACGCAGTAACTGTTCGTATTGCGATGTCACACAGGCCTCTATGGTATGGTGACCGCTGTTGTGCGGACGGGGCGCCAGTTCATTTACCAGTATCTCATCATCTATGGTCAGGAACATTTCTACAGCCATAATACCGGTCAATTCCAGCGCCTCAGCTATTCTTATGGCCAGGTCTTTTGCCTGTGCGGCGTTGCGGTCTGTTATTTCCGCCGGCGCCAGTTGATAATCCAGCAGGTTCAGCTCTTTATTGAACACCATCTCTACCGGGTCGTAACACATCACCTCACCATGGGCATTTCTCGATACGATCACCGCCAGTTCTTTGCGGATAGCTACAAGGTCTTCCAGCACGCAGGGCGCGTCAAAGGCTTTGTCCATATCGGCTTTCGTGCGCAATATCATTACGCCTTTGCCATCATAGCCATCGCGGCAGAGTTTCAGCACCGCAGGCAGACGGTCTTTATGTTTTTGCAGGTCCTTCTTATCTTTTACCAATATGCCGGGCGAGACCGGGATATCGTATTGCTGCAAAAATTCCTTTTGGCTGTATTTGTCCTGCACTATTCTAATGACATTTGGACTGGGGTATATTTTTACGCCCTGCTTCGCCAGTTCGTCCAGCGCGTCCACATTTACTGCCTCTTTTTCAATAGTAATGATGTCCTGCCCCTTGCCAAAGGCCATAACAGCATCATAATCCAGGGTATCGCCCAACACGAAATTGTTGGTATATCGTGCACAGGTAGCATCGGGGCTGCTATCCAAAACCTTTATATATATCCCGAAATCTATAGCATGGCGTATGAGCATACCGCCCAGCTGGCCGCCGCCCAACACCCCTATCTTTATATCCTTATTTATCATCAGGCTGCAAAGATATATCCCAGCCCTTCCACCAACAAAGTTGGGAACGTTTAAAGGGCGCTTTATTTTGTTAAGTGTGCACCGGGCGGGTTTAACTAAAAGCAATATCGGGGTTATGCAAGTGGTTGATAGCGAAATGCTTATAGGCAGATTGTTAACTTTTGTTAACTCTAGACATGATCTATCATGAGTTAACAAATAAGAAAAAGCCACGCTTTGGGGGCGTGGCTATATAGAAGTTCTATCGATGTAGGAATAAAAAGCGGGACAAACCCCTCGCGTTATATCCAGTAGAAAAACTGCAGTTTACATATTCTCAAATGCCTCACGCATAGCTTCGGGATCGTTCAGTGCTTCCCAGCCCACCGTGCCAACAATTATGATCATCATAACGATGTATAATACTGAAAATGCCAAAGCAATAATAGCGCAAATGCGGCCGGCATTCAGGTTATTGTACGAGCCTTTTGTGTACATATAGGGGTTCGCCTTGTATAGCTTCATGTCTTTGGAGGCCAATACCAATGCAATGATACTGAGTATGGCGCCTCCGCCATAGCAGCAACAGGTGACAATGCCTATAATACCTAATATCAATACGGCCGTCGCATTGGGCAGCGCTACCTGCGGCCTGTTAAAATCCTGCTGCGGTTGGGTGTAATCTGTCATACCAGTTGATGGTCTATAATTTTATAAATATAGTTAATTGCCATTACAGCTACCGTAATAATAAACAATATTTTCAGAATATAAGCACCTTGCCTGAGGCCAAAGACGAGATGAAGAACGAGAAACGCCATGGTAGCCAATATAAATAGCGTGGGCGGGTACAACTGCCAGGAAGTGGCCAGGTCGCCACGAAACAGGGCAAGTATAGAACGCTGCAGCCCGCAGCCGGGACAGTCCAGGTAAAACATTTTTTTGGACGGGCAGGTGAGCAAGTGGCGCTCAACCCAACTGGTATCGGCTACGGTCGGGACCATCAGGATGCCGGCTTGTACTTTTCGTATTCGGCTACCAGTTGCGGGCGGGCATTATCGTAAGTGGCAACCATCAATTTTATCAACCCGGCAATTTCTTCTTTGCCGGCGGTAGTGCGGGCTTCGGTGATGGCTCTGCCCATTTCTTCCACTTTTACCAACCGGTCGTACATATCCTTTACCTTCACTATACCCGCGCTGGATTTGAGCGCATGGGCCTGCTTGTATATGGCGTCATAGTTGATGCCTTCAGCCGTCAATTGCTGCAGGTTTTGCAAGCCTGCACCCACTGTGCTGAGAAAAATTTCCAATAATTCGTATTTATATTTCGGGTCGCCACCTGACAATTCTTCGAGCACACTAAAATCAACTAATTGTTCATCCATACACTAATGATTGATACCCTTGAAAAACAAACCGTTAAACGGCAAAAATATAAAAGATGGCACGGTATTTTCTTAGTGTCAATAAATTATTAAGCATCTGTAAAATCTGTCATATTTATATATGTTTTTGAATGAAAGACATGTTTTTGTGATTAATGTTTGGCTCTGCAGCATAAATAGATAATAAAATATGCGATAAAACATATTGTATTTATTAGCTTTGCAGCGGACAAAGGGAGACGAAACGAGGTTATGATATGATATTTGTTACTGTATATAATTCATTGTTTCAGTAACCGATATCACTAGAACAAACGAAAGATATGCAATATAAAATACGCATCCTGCCGCGCTGGTTTATTTTCTTGCTGGACCTTGCCTGTATACAGCTTTGCATTTTCTTCTCATTTATCTTACGGTTCAACTTTAACCTGGAAGAAGTAGCCCGGTACGATATATCCTTTATCCTTATCGCGTCGCTGCTGCTGAATGGTATTCTTTTTTACTTGTTGAAGAGCTACGCGGGCATCATCAGGTACACCAACATCGAGGATACTTTCAGGCTGCTGATAGTAAACTCAATCGCCGCGATTTTTTATTTCTCTATTAACTTCGGCGTAAACTTTTTTGCGGGGGATATGAACCTGTTCCCTACGTCGGTAGTTGTTATCAACTTCTTTATCACCAACTTTGTACTGATCACCTACAGGCTGCTGGTACGTTATACTTTCAATTATTATAAAGCCACGCAAAACGAAACCGTAAAGGTAAAAGCCGCAGTGTTTGATACCGGCGAATATGGGCTGCAGACAAAAAAAGTAATCAACAACTTCCCCAGCAGTAATATACACGTCGTTGCTTTTATAGACGATGTACTGAGTAAAAGCGGGAAGCTGATGGAGAACATACCCATCTACAATACAGATGACAACAGCTTTCAACGGCTGAAGGAAGAAGGGGTAGAGTTACTCATCATTGCCAACCGGAACATATCGAAAGAGCAACTGGTGCACCTGGTGGATGCCGGGCTGAAATATGGCATGAAAGTGCAGCAGGTGCCGCCAATACGCGAATGGCTGAACGGACAACTGGGCGCGCAGCAATTAAAGGACATCAAGATAGAAGACCTGCTGGAGCGCGAAGTAATTAAAATACACAACGATAAGATACATTTTGAGCTGAAAGGCAAAAAGATACTGGTAACGGGCGCAGCGGGCTCAATAGGCAGCGAGCTTGTAAGGCAGCTTATCAATTATAAGCCTTCGCTCATCATACTCTGCGACAAGGCCGAAACCCCTATGCACGACCTGTACCTGGAGATACTGGAAAACTATAAGCACGCCCCCATAAAATCTTACCTCGGCGATATAACCGACAAAATAAGGATGGAGCACCTGTTTGAGATATATAATCCCGAAGTGGTATTCCATGCCGCGGCATACAAACACGTACCGCTGATGGAGGATAACCCGTCTATCGCCGTGCTGAACAATGTACTGGGCACCAAAAACCTTGCAGAGCTGGCAGTTGCCAACGGTGTGGAGAAATTTGTAATGGTATCGACCGACAAGGCGGTGAACCCCACCAATATAATGGGCGCCACAAAGCGTATCGCCGAAATATTCACCCAGAGCTTCTACAAAGACCTGCTAAAAGAGAAAGAAACCACCGGCAAAAATGGCATTACCAAATTCGTTACAACACGTTTTGGTAATGTGCTGGGCTCTAACGGGTCGGTGATACCAAGGTTCAAAAAGCAATTGGACAAAGGTGGGCCGATAACCGTTACCCATCCTGAGATCACCCGTTTTTTCATGACCATACCGGAAGCATGCCAGTTGGTAATTGAGGCCGGGGTAATGGGCCAGGGCAGCGAGATATTTGTGTTTGATATGGGCAATCCTGTGAAGATAGTAGACCTTGCCCGTCGTATCATCAAACTGGCGGGTAAAGAACCCGATGTAGACATTAAAATAGAATATACAGGACTGCGCCCCGGTGAAAAGCTATATGAGGAATTGCTGAACGATTCGGAAAACGTGATGCCTACTTACCACGACAAGATAATGATAGCCAAGGTGGCTGAGTATGACTATGATGTGGTGCGCGCGAAGGTGGATAAACTGATTGCCAGCGCAAAACAGCATTATACGCTGGAAACAGTGGGCCTTATCAAAGACCTGGTGCCGGAATACACCAGCAACAATGCTGCCTACCAGAACAGCAACAACTCAGTGGATAAAAAGCTGACACAGGAATAGGCAAAAATGATTGATACTACAGTAGCCGCACTAACGTGTGGCTATTTTTTTTATGGTAAGTGCTATAATGCGCAGGTAATTGTACAAAGAAGGGGACGAGATAAATGCCTGGTTCAATTTTATTTTTTCGGGCATGACGTGCTCAATATAGAATTTTTCGGGTTCGGCCTGGGCAGCCAGCAGGTTATTTTCATCTATAAATTTAATAGAAGCAATGTCTGTTATCCCGGGCCGCACATTTAATATCTTCCGCTGTTCCGGGGTATACAGGTCCACATAGCGTTTTACTTCGGGGCGGGGGCCTACAATGCTCATATCGCCCTTTAATACATTAAATAGCTGGGGAAGTTCGTCCAGTTTATACTTCCTGAGAAAGGAGCCGAACCTTGTGATACGAGGGTCGTCGCCACCGTAGGTAAGCAAGTCTACTTTGTCGGAATTGGCACGCATGGTGCGAAACTTGTACAGGTAGAACTCTGCCCCATTTTTTCCTACACGTTTCTGTTTGTAAAAGACATTGCCCGGTGTATCCGCCTTAATACGGATAGCGATATATAAGATAAGCGGACTTAGTATAGTCAATCCTGACAAGGAAAACAGGACATCGAACAACCTTTTCATGAAACCACCTCAATGTACGCTTTTTCTACCTGTTCCTCAACATAGGCGCAGTCGTCGTCTGTAAGCTGTACATATATGGGCAGCGAAATTTCGCAGGCGTAATTCTTATACGTATTGGGATAATCTTCTGTTTTATAACCACGCTCTTTGTAGACAGAAAGCATGGGCAACGGGAGAAAATGGACATTTACACTCACACCCGAAGCCATGATATGTTCGATAATGGCATCGCGCTGGTCTTCAGTAATATTCCTGATGCGTAACTGGTAGAGGTAGTGTGAGGAAGCCCTATCGTTGTTGTAGCCGGGCGGAATAACAGCCCATTCCCGCTTTTTAAAAAAATTGGTATAATGGTCGTACACCCGGCGTCTTTCGGGCAGCATAAAATCAGGGTACTTGCGTAGCTGGGCCAAACCAATGGCGGCGCATACATCTGTAAGGTTGGCTTTGATACCATCGGTAACAATATCATAGCGCCAGCTACCTGTCTTCTTTTTTGCGAATGCGTCGCGATCCTGGCCGTTCATAGAATTCAGTTTCAGCCATTTGTACACATCCTGGTTGCTGAAAGGCCCGGGCAGGTTCAGACAAATGATACCACCTTCCGCCGTGGTAACGTTCTTTACGCTGTGCATGGATATAATGGAGATATCTGCAAACTGCACGGCTGGGCGCCCGTTGTATATGGCGCCAATAGAATGCGCTGCATCGGCAATTACCACAGGGCGGCCAAACTTTTGCTGCACCTCATTGGACGGCTGGAAATTTTTTATTACCTCCGGAGAAGCGGCGACCGGGTTGATAGCATCGTAGTCGCAAGGCCAGCCACCTATATCGACGCATAATATAGCTTTGGTACGCGGTGTAATTGCCTGCTTTATTTTTTCGGGGTCGATGTTAAAATCATCCTGCACGTCCACCATCACAGGTTTAGCACCTGTATGCAGCACACTCAATGCCGTGGCGGCAAAAGTATATGCGGGTACGATCACTTCATCGCCGGGCCCGATGCCCAGCCATTTAAAAACCAGTGCTGCACCTGAAGACCATGAATTGGTGCAGACGGTTTTTTCGAGGCCGAACTGGGCGGCGGTAAGTTCTTCCAGCTCGCGCACTTTGGGGCCGGAGGTAATCCAGCCTGATCTCAGCGTTTCCGTCACAGCCGCAATCACATCTTCATCAATATATGGCGGCGCAAAATCGATCTTTCGCATCTTAATTCTTTAGGGCGTATATACGTTCTATTATATCCACTACTTTAGTTCCTTCGCGAGCGTTGGTCGTTATTTCGGAACGGCCCTGCAGCACATCCACCACGTTCTGTATCACGAAATGATGGTTGGCCCTGGCGCCCGTATACCCTGCCACCTGCTCAACAGGCGAAGATATACTTTCATTTAATTCATAGCCTTTTATGTGGCAATATTCTAATTTGTCCATGTACTGGCCGCCAATTTTCACCGTGCCGTGCTGCGCTACTATCACCATGGTGCTCTCCATATTTTTATCCCACACAGAGGTAGAGTAGCTGAGCGAGCCCATGCCGCCGGCTATAAAATTGAAACTGACAGAAGCGCTGTCTTCGAAATCAATCATGCCTGCATGATTGTTGTTGGCAAAGCGGGCTGAAATATTATCAACATCTCCAAAGAGCCAGTATAATAAATCAACGTAATGGCTGAATTGGGTGAATAAAGTACCCCCGTCGAGAGCAGTCGTACCGTGCCATGTATTGCCGGTATAGTAGCGTTCGTCACGGTTCCAGTAGCAATGTACATCTACCATATATATATCGCCGAGCCTGCCCTCGTGCATTAACCCCTTCAGCCATTGCATAGCCGGAGAATAACGGTTTTGCATGACGCCAAACACATGCTTGTTGTTAGCATTGGCACAATCGAGAATGGCCCTGCAATCTGAAGTGGTCAACGCCATAGGTTTTTCGATGACCACATGAAAGCCTGCATCCAGGCAACGGATGGCCTGCGTGGCATGCAACCCGTTTGGCGTAGCTATGCACACTACGTCTGCCAGGGTACCGGATAGCAGGAATTCTTCTAACGACGTGAAAAATGGCACCGTGTAACCAGCCGCTTTTGGGAGAAGAGAGGAATCGCAATCAATGACAGCTACCAGCTCGCACCCGGAGTTGGCTGCTATCATATCAGCATGACGGGTTCCTATATGTCCCAACCCAAGCACTACAAACCGTATCTTCCTGTCGCCTATCAAGCCTGCCATATTACTTTTTAGCAATCGTGAATGCTATGTACTTGCTGCTTTTGGGTAATACCGGTTGCAAGCAGCGGTTAATAAAATACATAAACAAATTGACTGCCTTACTTGAAAAAAAGGTTGGTAAAATACCAAATGTTTTGGTTTGAGCAAGGCGAAAAGGGGTGAATAATTTATCCAGTTCCTTAAGGGACAGATAATACCAGCCTTTACCACCCTTCAGCCTGCGGCGGGCTATGCGGTTGAAGACGCTCCCTTCGAGGTTTTCGGCGGAAAAAAAATATCCACCAGGCTTTAACAGCCGGTGGATATTATGCATAGCTTGTTCCAGCGCTTCGAAGTTGCGGGAAGAGGACCTGTCGCGGGTAGGTTTTACCCCGCCAATGACCGATTTGCCAATTATGACGTCAAACTGTTCCGGCTGCCATGCATCGTTTACGATATCGAAGCGCCGGTAGTCTATCAGCCCGGTGAGGTTGTATTTTTTGTGTAAGGCCCCGGCTGAAAGTGCTACGTCTGTAATGTCGGTACAGGTAACATGGAAACCCATTAATGCCAGCCAGAGTGAAATACCGCCATTACGTTCGCCTATGGCCAGCACCTTAGCGTCGCGGGGCAATTGTTCCAATACGGGCTGCCAGTAACGCATCAACCGCGACCAGTTGAGTACATCCCATTCTATTATGTCCTGTACGGGGAAATCATTTGTAGTCCTGCCTGCCAATATCGAGTAGTATTTTTACAACGCGCTGTGCCGTTTTGCCATCCCACAAGGCGGGTATGGCGCCCTCTTTCCAGCTGCCTGTAAAAATACTATTCAAAGCCGATTCCAGTTTATTTAAATCACCGCCAACCAGTTCGTTGGTGCCAATGGTGACGGTTTCGGGACGTTCGGTATTGCTACGCAGGGTGATACAGGGCACACCCATCACTGTGGTTTCTTCCTGTATGCCGCCGGAGTCTGTTATTACCGCTTTGCAATGACTAACGAGATAAATGAACGACAGGTAGCTCAAAGGCTCGGTTACCAGCAATTTCGGGTGAGAAAACCCTGAGGCTTCCAACGACTTGAGCGTACGGGGGTGTATAGGAAATATGATATGATAACCCGGATTGTTTTTTACCAATGTTTCCAGGATTCCTTTTAATCGTGCCGGGTCATCGGCATTGTGCGGGCGGTGCAGGGTAAGTACCAGGCATTTAGACAAATCGAGGCCATGCTGCCTGACCAGCGGCGGCTCCACCAGGCGATGCCTGTTCATATACAGGCTGTCTATCATAATATTACCTACATAATAAACATGCGCAGCATTCACACCCGTGCGCATCAGGTTTTCGTTGGCGGTTTCGGTAGGTGTAAAAAAATAATCACTAATGGAATCGGTGACTATTCGGTTTATCTCTTCGGGCATAGACATATCGAATGAACGAATACCCGCCTCAACGTGCGCCACTTTTATATTCAACTTCTTGGCTACAATGCTGCAAGCCAGGGTAGAATTGACGTCTCCCACTACGACAACGATATCGCAGGGATGCTCCAACAACTCCTGCTCAAAGCCGATCATGATATTGGCTGTCTGCACGGCTTGTGTACCCGACCCGGCCCCAAGGTTTGCATCAGGCAAGGGAATGCCCAACTCATCGAAAAATACGCGGCTGAGGTTATCATCGTAGTGCTGGCCTGTATGTACCAGCCTGTAACCGATATCAGCGCCGGCATCGCGCACCCGCTCTATCTCCTTTATCAAGGGGGCTATCTTCAGGAAGTTTGGCCGGGCGCCTGCTATTATCGTTACCTTCATTATTTTCCTTTGAGCAAAAACTGGTTAAGGTGCTCTACCTGTATCTCGCGGTTGAACACATTTCTTGCAGACCTGATGCAATTCGCTTTTATCTTATTCAGTTCTTCCTTATCCATTGCAGCTACTTCTTTTATCCTGGCCGATATCTCGGCATAGTCTCCGGGTGTACAGGCCCAACCGGTTTTGTATTCTTTGATAATACGTTCCCCTTCCCCTCCACCGGAAAATATAATGGGTAATCCGGCAGCCATAGCCTCGTATATTTTAGACGGTATGGCCCCGTATATGGGTGTTACCAACGGTATTAAAGTGGCATCGTATTGCATCAGTGTTGCGGGAATATTTTCGCGCGGCACACTTTTGTGCAGGTAAATGCCTTTCTTCGGGTTCTTTCTAATGTATTCAGCTATTTCGTTTTTTTGCGAGCCTTCGCCATAGATATGCAATTCCGCTCCCATCGATGCGAAATCAATGTGACGGCAAATATCCCTCACGCCCTGGGCTATACCCAACAGTCCTGCATATACTATCCGCAATCTATCTACTGACTCCTTTTGCACCGTATCCCTTATTTGCTCAAAGCGATTAAAATCGACACCATTGCGGAAAAGTATGGTGCGTTTGCTCCCCGATTTTTCTAACCGCTCGGTAATCTCTGACGACTGCCCCATGCAGGCGAAGGAACGGCGGTAGAGGTAACGTTCAAGTTTCTCCAGGCGCTTGTACATATAGCCTTCTGATATTGCACCGAGGCGTAATGCCGACAAAGGCCAGATGTCGGATATATTCATGATATGCCTGGCGCCTGCAATGCGTGCCAGCGCCAGCCCGGTAAGGCCAAGTGTGAGCGGTGGCGACTCTGTGATGATATAACTCGGCCTGAAAGCCCTGACCTTTGCCAATGAAAACATGGCCGTAAACCCGAATGACAGCATACTGACAATACGCGGAAAAGATTTTTTGGAATGAGAGGCGTAGAGTGCGTAACGCCTGACATCAATCCCGTCTTTTTCGTCTTTCATAGAAAACAAACCGCGGTAGCCATCGAATACGCGCCCGGTGGGATAATTGGGCATGGCGGTGATAATGAGTATTTCCCAACCCCGCTTTTGCAAGCCGATTACCGTTTCGTAAAGACGGGATTGCGGTGCGCCCATCTCCGGTGGAAAGTATTTAGTAAGTAGTACCAGTCTCTTCTCCAAAATCAGTTCAGTTCCGAATAAAAATGTTTCAACTTACCGGATGCCGGTCTTTCGATATGCTGCACACGGTTGAGGATGATATCCAGCCCGGGCTCAAGATATAAGCTAATTTTCTCTTTTACCAATTCCTTTTCATCATCTGTCAACTCCCTGTCGGCTACGATATCAAATACGAATTGGCCCTTACCTGTTTGCCTGATGATAAATTCCTTCAGCACACCGCTGGCTTCAAGCACACTACGCGAAATATAATAAAAGGTAAGACCCGCAGCTTTTTTACCCGAGGGCAATATTATCATATCGTTGGTACGGCCGTGTAGCTGTTGCAACAAGCGATGTATGCCCACCCGTAAATTATCTATAACGCCTATATCACCCGTTTCATACCGTATCATAGGCAGTGCGGTGTTGTATAACGATGTAGAAATTATTTTGCCGTCTATCATCTCGGTATAGAGTGTTTCTTCGGTAAGTTTCCAGTTGCCATCCGGGGCATCGAAGGCTGTGATACAAGTCTCGGATAATCCGTACTCGCGTATATGCGGTACACCAAAGCCCTTCCGCAGAATAACATCATCCTCCGGCGTAGCCGTTTCAGAAGTACTCATACAGATATTTATAGTAGGACAAATATTTTTGAGGACAATTCCTTTGCCTGCCAGGAACCGCGCAAACATAACTAACGCTGAGGTATAACCGTAAATATAGTCGAAACGCCCCGTTTGGAAATGACGGACAAACCTATTCATTACTGTGTCGGACAGGTCGAAAACGCTGAAACGCCGCCTGTTCATCAGCCTGTCTTTCAGCAGCTCTTTTTTGTTAGCTGCAAATTCTTTGGGTATTCCATAAAACCTCGCTTGCCTGGATGACAACGCCAGGCCATGCCAGCTATAGCGGTCGGCGATGACGGCCCATGTCATAGCATGAGCCATTTTGTCTTTGGCATAGAAGAACGGCGTTCCCGTGGAGCCCGAAGTAGTTCCTGTGTGACAGTTTTTGAGAGCAATGCCTTTTGTTAGCATGTTTTCCAACGGCTGCTGCAGGTGTTGTTTAGTGACAATGGGCAAGTCTTCCCACCGGGTGGGGACTGTGTTTCCTACGAGTTTTTTATACAAAGGATTCCGCTCATGATGAAACTGCACCATTTGCCATGCTTTAGCCTGCTGCCAGTGCACAAATTCATCTACACTCATGGCCTGTAGTTTTGCCAACTCTGCCTTTGCCTGGTTATACGGATAACCTTTTAAGGATAATATTTTTTCAAAAAGGTTCAATTGTTGCTGACAGTGTTAAATAATGTCTGCCATTGGGCTTTAATGATATTCCAGTCGAAGGCCTCTGCATATTTGCGGGCGTTGCTGCTGAGTTTTGCAGCCAGTTCCGTGTCCTGTGTCAATTGTTTTATGGCCATGGTCATTGCCGCTACATCTCCGGCATTTACGAGCAAACCATTCACCTTATCTGTAATAAGGTGCTGCATGCCCCCGACATTGGTAGACACAACAGGCAACCCCAGTGCCATTGCTTCCAAAACGCTTACCGGCAGGTTGTCGTAGTTGGTAGTATTAATGAATATATCGTGCTCCTGCGCCAGGGTGGTCCATTCCTGCTTGCTGAGTTTGCCTGTAAACGTTATGTAGCTTTCCAATCCCAGCACCTCACTGAGTTGCCTGCAGGTCTCCATGCTAGCATCTACATCGGGACCAACCATTGTAAGATGAACATCCGGATATTTTTGATGCAAATCATTCAACACATGAATTGCCATGCGCGGGTTGTAGGTTTCGTGAAAGGAGCGTACCCATAACAGTTTGGGCTGCAACTGTGTACGATGCCTGAAAGCATAATCATCCAGGCAAATACTATTGGGAATGACCTTTGATTGATAACCGGATTTTCGCAAATGTTCCTGCAAGTATTTTGAAACGGCGACATTCATAAAACTACTGCCAAACAGCGAACGGCATTTTTGCGGGGACTCTTTAAACCGCCGGGGGAGAGCGCCACCATGTAGAATAGGAATATATCGCAGGCGCAACACTGCGCATAACCTGCCACATAGCCATGCATAATAAAAAGCGGCGGTGCTATAGGTGTCAATCAAAACGAGGTCTGCAGTTTTCCTGTATCGCCACACAGCCCACAACATATCCAGCAACCGCTTCCATTGCTTTAGCCTGCTGCCGGCGTAATATAAAGTATAGCCTTCCTGCTCCAGCAAAGGACCGAGCGAGTCAATACCTGTTGGCGTCCTTCCGTGAACAGCCAGCTTATTGCCTATGTATAATATGTGCGGCTTGTTGCCCGGCACGTTTCTTTGTTTTTATATACACCGGTATTGCCGCCAATGTATAGCATACAATAGTTGTATTGGTACGCATAGCGGAGTGCATGGATGTAAGAATAGCCATGCAGAACAAGGCAGCGCTGATACCCATCCACAGCCCGTACCGCTGCTTTCTCAACCAATAGACCGGGAACAGGAGTAAAATAATCGCGGCCAGGAGACCCCCCAGTCCGTGTTCGCTCATCAGGCGTGTTACTTCGGTGTGCGCGGCAGAATCCGGGGGGGCGCCGTAACGCGTGCGCAAAGCTTTTGCTCCGCCGGGGCCTGTACCAAACAGGAAGTATTCTTTGAAAATATTCCAGTCGGCTGCTATGAGCGTAGTCCTGCCGGAAGTTACTTTATTCCATGTCTTTTCCTGTTCACCGGAGACAGTGGCGATAGTTTCACCGCTGTACCGTTGCGTCAGTTTATAACCCGTCAGTTCGTCCACTTTATTGAACACGAATATCCCCAACGCTGCAAAGACTATCATAATAAGGGAATAGCGGATAAATGTTTTCCGGTTCACTATCATAGCGAAGCCGATAGCTATATATACCGAAGCCACAGCCGTAAAGACGCCACCACGCGAAAAGGTGAGGAAGCTCCTGAAAAAAAGAAAAGCAACTAGCAGGTAACAGGCCCAGCGTGCCACAATAGGGCGTTTGAGCAGCAATAACAGCATGGTGTACAATATGCCTAAACCCAAAACGGTAGATACCTGGTTGGTGCCGCCACCCGCAGCTTTAAAGTTGGCCCCCAGCATAAAATTGACGCTACTAATGGCCGGCGTCTTCAGGATGAGGTACATGACTACGAAGAGAACGGGCATGAGTCCGAACTGCAAGGTTTTCGCAAACCGTTCCACATCCCAACGTTCACGCGCTGCAAATATGAGTAAGGCGGCAAGTTCCAAAGTAGGCAGAATATTAAATACCCACTGGTCCAGATTGAAATCGGCAATAGCGACAATAAGGCCAGGCAGCAGTACTATCAATAATATCCAGCCTGTTCTATACAGCGGTTTGTTGGAAGCGCTCTTTACATGATGCAGTAGTATAGCCGCTATCGCCAGCAACAGGTAGTATTTACCCATTTCGTCGGGTACTACCGCGCCCTTCACCATCCGCGACCATACTTCGATTATAGGTGAGCCGGCTATGCAATACCATATCCAATCCTGCCTGCCGGTCACTATAGCTGCAAGCGTGATGAGGAATATAGCCCCCCATACCAAAGTAACCACCAGGGACACATAGCAGGCAACAGTGCCGATAGCCACCAGCCCTGCCACCTGCAATATGTTCAGCTTATCAGCCCTGTACTCCCTCATAAATGTTATACACGTTGGCCATTCGCTGCCTGAAACGTTCATAAGTAAATTGCCGGCTCATTTCGATTGCCGCCGTACTTACAGTTTGCAATCTGTTGAGTGTAGCAACCCTGTTCAATATTTGCAGGATACTGCCGGGAGTATTATCCGGCATCAGGAAACCGTTAACACCATCTGTTATCTGCCGGGTAATAGCCGATAGCGAAGTGGTAACAGGTATGCATCCATAAGCGGCAGCCTCTGCCACTACTTTTGGAAAACTTTCGGAACTGCTGGGCAGGATGAGCAGGTGCGCATCAGCATAGAGTTTGTTTAACTCCTCGCGGCTGATATCTCCAGACACCGTTATTTTTACCTTTGTATTACTTTTTGCTTTTCCCTGCACGTCGGACAGCAATTTACCGCCGCCGGCAATATACAATTGTGTGTAGCGGGGATGCAGGGTATTGTCCCCCAGGGCTTCAAGTAATTGCATGATACCCTTGGAGGGCATGAGGTTGCCTACAAACAACAGGCGCAATTCCTTACTGAAATCTTTCTTTCTGCCCAGTTCATTCATAGCGTCTATTTCATGCCCGTATATGCATGGGTTCTGCATATCGTGCACATTCACCGCCTCTTCTTCGTTCTTACCGCTGATAATTACCTTGATATTCGGCTTGCGTACACGTTTCAGTAAGCTCCGCTGTACCCGGTAAGTGAGGGGGATATTCTTATCAGTCCACTCACCGGCATATTTATGCGCGTATATCCTTTTCTTGTCCAGCAAGGAAAGCAATATCATCAGGAAAGCCGGGTGCGAAGGCGCGCGTGTGTGTACATGTGTGGCATGCTTCAGGTACTTTAATATCCTGGCCAGGAAAACAGGGTAGGCCAGCAATACAAAAAATATATTTATTAATCCGCTACGGCTGACGCATGGAAGCATAACTGCCTGTATTTTCCCGCTATCGACCGGTTTTAGGGAACCCTTCTTTCGTTGTGTCCTTGCCCCCAGCCAGATAATCGCGTCGAACATATCTTCTATCACCTTTAACTCGCGCAGCACGGGGTCAAATACCAGCAGCCGGCCATCCTGGCGGTACATGGCAGTATCTGATACTACTAAGAGTGTACGTTTCTGTATATCTCCAGGCATTTGCCGATGTAGTTGTCGGGGTTAAAATTCTCTTTATACAAGACCTGCATCTTCGCAGGCAACCCGGTATCGTTCAGTATCTCCGGTATTCTGCGCGCCCAATTGCCTATTACAAAATCGTTCATGAACAGTTGCGGTATATATTTTGCAATGGCGCCGGCAGCGCTTCCGGTTTTAAAAGCGATAAAGGGCAATCCCGCAGCGAGGTATTCAATTAGCACCAGCGGCCCGGTTTCTTTAGGCGAGCAATGTATGGCCAGGCTATACCGGGAATATATACCTGTAAATTCTGTAACGCCGGAAATTATCCTGCACCCGCTATCATTTCCCGCGAGCGCAATCAGTTCTTCGTAATAGTCCGGCTCTATGATATTGCCATATATGTCCAGTTCCCATCCCATGCGCTTGCACAAGTCAATTGCAAAACCGATATTTTTTACACGCCTGATATTAGCTATCATGATCGCTTTTTTTGTGTCGCGCTGAACGGGAGTTTCGTTTATTTTTACCGCAACCGTATTTTCAAGCAGGAAAATATTTTTCCTGTCAATACCTATAAGGTTTGCGGCCCACTCGGTCTGTTCCTTATTGACACCTATATAATAACGCGGCCTGAATAAGCCCTTAAGGCGTACGGGCACGTCGGTGGTGACAGCCGCATGGTCGTGCAGGATGAGTTTATAACGGCCATTGAACAGCAATTGCGCCAGGCGCAGGTATGCATATACATGCCGGAGGTGTGCGTGAACGATGTCGTAACCACAGCATATTTTATGCGCCCGGTATAAAGTAACAGGGCTAAACTTGTTTGACCTGTGCAATACATGCAGTTGCAGGCGCGTATCCAGTTCTTTTTCCAGGGGACCACCCTGCACAAAAAGTAAAACGCCGGTACTGATGTCTCGCCCCGCAAGCAGCGCTGTGATATTTATGAACACCCTCTCGGCGCCGCCTGTTTCCAACCTGTCAATTGTATGCAATACTTTCACGGTGCAAAAGGTTTTCGTTTGGCCAGCTCCTGTTCGGCAATGGCGATATTGTTTTGATAACCTTTCCTCAACGCTGGGATTTTGTACAGCAAGAATAATATGCGGGCAATTTTCTTCAGGATATTGCCGTTGACGATGAGCTGGTTCATATACTTTATTCGGACATGGCTGTTTAACTGTTTGTCCGAATAGTATCGTTTGGCAATGAATATTTCGCTGGGGCCGGGGTTCAATACTTTGGTTATCGTATTCCTCGTCATGAAATTAGTGACCACCCTGGCGTTGTGCGCACGCAATCCGCCCGAAGGCGCGCGATGATGACCTATTTCAGCAGAAGGGTCGAATATCATCAAGGCGCCATTCAAATGACAGCGCATGGCCAGGTCATGGTCGGCTTTTACATTGCGGTTGAAGAACATATCCATCTTCCCGGCCTTTTCCACTACCGCTTTTTTTATTAGCGTAATGGGAAAAGTGTCGGACATATAATAATGATGGTTGGTTGCCCCGTAAGTAATACCTTTCTCTCTTACATTAGACGCTACCATATCGGCATCAAAACGCTGCATAGTTTGCAGCATTTTTTCAATAAGGCCAGGGGTTATATCAAAAGCATCGTCGCCAAAGAAGAATATATATTCGCCGCTTGCTTCTTCAATTAATTTATTCCATGCAAGGCATTGTCCTTTTTCATCCTGTGGAAAGTATTTTATCTTAAGATTCGGGTACTTGCTAAAGTCTATTGGCTGCCTTCTTTCTTTATCAGTCTGGTCTGTGATAAGCACCTCGTACGGGAGTATAGTTTGTACGTTCAGCTCACGCAACTCTTCTTCCAGGTAGGGATACCTGTCTAACGTTGGGGCAAGTATGGAAACTGTTTTATGCTCTACAGGCGCATTTGTTTTGGCTGATGGATGTAATACAGGCGCAGCATGTACATATTTTGCTTCTTTTGTCTTCCTCCAGGCCATTAAGTTCTTAAAGAAACCCGGTTTGTTGAATAATATCCAGAACAGCCATTTTTTAGTGAAGAACTGTTTTGCAAATAGCCATTCTTCGTCAAGCGATATTTTATATGGTTTTGTTACAACGTTATTCACCAAGCCTGCGTGATACCGGATAACGCCACCTTGTTTCAAAATGCGGTAGCCATACACTATGCCGGCCATTTCCAGGGTTTCATAGCCCGGCGGGCAAAAGCCGACATTACGAATAACTGCCGTGCGTATCATGCAGGCCCGGAAGCTCAACCTGAAATTGCTATGTGTGATACTATCAGACCCGTCTACGTTGTACATCCATGTAGGATGAACATAGTTCAATACATCGGGCAGTCCTTTTGCGCCCAACTTTAGCCCGGCATGAAATGCCTCAGCAGGTTTCGACGATAGTTGTTCAATAAGTGCTGCATCAGGCCCTCCCAGGGAATAATCCCAGAACAGCACCCAATCAGCACCGGTGGTGGCGGTTATATTATTTATCGTGTTGCATAAACTCTCTACCGTTGGTTGAGCCGGGTAAGCGTTTCCCAGGTCCCACGCGATATTCACCCGGTCACCGGGGAAATATACCAGATCGATCTTACTATTCGTCATTTAACCGACTGTAAAAAGCTGCAAACTTCTCCAACTGTTCTTCAATTGTAAAGTATTTCAATACCCTTTGCCGCCCCGCCGCTCCCATTGCCTGTAACGATGGCCGGTTGTTATAACACCATTCCAGCCTTTCTGTCATAGCTGTTGCGTCGTATACGGGAACTACAAAACCCGTAATTCCATCTTCAACGTTTTCGGGCAAACCATCGGCATTGGTAGTAACAACGGGCAATTGCATAGCCTGCGCTTCCAATACCGCATTGCTGAAGCCCTCTGATATGGCGGGATGTAAAAACACATGCGCCTCATCAAGGTGCTGCTTTACTTCTTCAGCAGAATACGCAGGTATTATCCTTACATCCTGTTCAAGACCCAATTCGGAAATGGCAAATAATATGGGTTGCCTGTAAGTACCGTCGGCAATAATTCTGTATTCTACTGAAATACCCTTACTCTTCAAGCCTGCGACAGCTTGTAAACCGTATTCATATCCTTTCTTCCACGCCAACCTGCCAACACTCACTATAATGAATTTATCTTCCGCTTTAGGATTACCTGATGGGCCGAAGAAACTGGTATCTATTCCCGGTGGTATCAATACCTCATTTTTGGAGGGCCGATAGCCTCTTTTCAGGGCACGCTTTTTCAGGTCTTCCCCCAGGAAATGAAAGCCGTCAAAATTTTGCCATACCTGCCTGTAATAATCCTGGTCTTCAAGCCCGGTGTAGTTGATGTCATAACCCCGGAAGCTGACAGTGGTTTTGCAGTTGATGTAATCTTTTATATCACTGAACCGGTGCGCCAATGTGCCATATTCGAAATGTACGATGTCTGGCCTGAGAGCCAGGATGGGAAAGTACAAGCTGAACCTGGTAAATATTTTCCGGATGTTCCAATGGTGCGCCTTGCCAAGCTTATACAGAAGCGGCCAGCTAATATGCGGTGCAAACAGCCCCCGCGCTATGTTCCGGAAAGACGACTTTATAATATTTTTCCAATCCAGTTTTTCATAAAACAGGTGGATATTTTTTGCCGGCAATTTACCTGCATACCTGCGGTAAAATTCATCCCGGTTCTTCTCACTGTCCCAGCAAATGAAATGCAGATCGAATTGACCTGATAAGCCAAAGAGCTTGTACTTCAGAAAATCGGTAGCCGGTAGCGGCACGGAATTGGCAACCAGCAATATTCTTAGCTTATCGTTCATAGCCTGCTGATGGCTTCTTTGATTTTGTTGTCCAGGTCGTCTTTAAAATCACCTTTAATGCCAAACCTATGCTGAAACCAATGCACCTCGTAACCGCCTTCTCCTACATTTTTATCTGCAGGAAGATAAATTCTCGTTCCGGTAAGGCAACCAACGTTTATGGAAACATTCTGCTGCAGCGCTTCCGCTACTATGTCTTTATATTCTGCCAATACTTCTGCAGATACGCCGATAAACTGAACGCTATCTGCAAGAAGCAACTTCCTGAAACAAACGGTATGCTTTTCGTCATCACCAATTATCTCACTCAATGGTAGTTTGTATTGCGTCGTAGCAAGTGTAACAGTTTCCTTAGGCGAAGAAGCCTTGTAAGCGATTTTTACCTCTTTCCATAACAGGCCTATCCATTCGAGGTATTGACCGGTGGAAGGGAAACGCGTGTATTTAGGGCCGAACTGGAAAAAATAATTAAACTTATCCCTTGTTCGTGTATGCGTGACCGGTGTAACGTCAGGTTTTAAATTTCCTGCAAAACCGAGAAAGAACAGAACCGGCAGCCGCGTATCACCCAGGTACCCTCTCAGTTCACTCCTGATGAGCCCTGGAAACTCGGCCGACACCTGGCTGCGGTGTTTGAAACCAACCGGGTGACATGCATAGTTCCACAATACCATTGCTGTATTCCCTTCTTCGTCTTTGAACGTCACCAGGTGAATATTGTCATCTTTGACACCATCGTAGTCGGGATACATCAGCGTTTTCCAATAGAGCTTTAATCCGCCTTTGGGGCGCAGCAATTTTTTCCTCCGGTTGACGTTCAACGCTGATTTTGTTGTGCCGTATGACACGGAGACCTTTTTATAATTGCCGGTTAGTACCTGGCGGGTTAGTAGTATCAACTTTCCCTGCACCTCCCTGTAGTATGTGTCATTCGTTTTACCCAGGTCGGGTTTTTCTTTATCCAATGCCGGCGCGAAGTGTGTGTGCGAGGCGGCCATCCATATGTCTTTTTCCTGCAGGCCGTATTCAGAACCAAATGTCTCCAGTACTATTTTCACAAATTCTTCCGGGGCGAACAAAGTGTCTATAGAATATAGCAAGACGTATTTATCTCCTTGCTTCAGTACAGCCAGGTTAATTTCGAGCGTATCATGTATTTTACTGTATGCCCCATGACGTTCTGCAAAGCCCGCCAGTGCTACCGGGTACGCCGGTGTTATCTCAATATTTCCTGCGGAAAGGTATAGATCCATTATTTACTATTTACGCCTGATGATATAGTTGTCAATTGCCAGTGCATCTATCTCCGAATTCAACAATACATCGATAGCCTGTATGCTATTGGCCACTATAGGGTAACCATGTAAGTTGAATGAAGTATTAAGCACACAAGGTATTCCTGTCAGTTCCCTGAATGCTGTAATTATATCGTATAGCCCCGGGTACATTTCTTTTGTTACTGTTTGTGCGCGGGCCGTAAAATCGGCCTGGTGAATGCCACAAACAATACCGTCCCTCGCTTCTTCCTTAGTGTCGAAGGCAAACATCATGTATGGCGAGCCCTGGGTTCTTAACGAGGCCGGGATGTCAACCAATGCATCGGCATCTTCCCACAAAATAGCGGGCGCGAAAGGCATCCAGAAATCACGTTTTTTTACGCTCCTGTTTATCTTATTGACATTCTGCATTATTGAGGGATTGGCCAGTACCGACCTGTTGCCCAGGGCCCTTGCCCCAAATTCCATTTTATCACTGCAACGTGCTACTACCATGTTGTCACGCAGCATTTCCGCCACGCGATAGTTTATGTTATCAACTTGCTCGACAGTAATCTTATCAGAATACTTTTCAATCGCAGATTTTAGACCAGGTTGTGGTACCGGGCCAAGTGTATATTCATTTAACAAACCGCAGGATTTACCATATTTACTGTTGTACACATGGAAGGCAGCTCCGAATATATTCGATTCGTCACCACAGGACGGAAATACATCAATATATTCTACCTCCGGAAGTTGCGCCAATATCTTGTTCAGTTTAACATTCATAAATACCCCGCCGGAACAGAGTATCTTCCGGATGCCGTATTTCCGGATGTTGCCTTGTATCCACCTTACGACAATTTCTTCAGCAAAGGCTTGTAAACCCGCTGCAATATTATCGAACCTGCTGCCTTGCAAGTGTTTGATCACTTCTGCAAAAAAAATGGAATGGTTGATAAAATATGGATTGGCGAATTCCGTATCGTCGTTCACCAATTTTAAATAGTGGGCGAAGAACTCTTTATAACGTTCAGCATACCCCGTAGCCACATAAGGCGCTAATCCCATTAGTTTGTATTCATGTTCGTGGCTGCGAAAACCGAGATGATGTGTAATGGCTGAATAGATATTGCCTATGGAATACTCATTACCCGCAGATTTCCTTTCAATGTTTCCTCTATGGCCAATGCTCACCGTAGAGCGTAACTTATCCCCGCCTCCATCTAAAGTAAAAACCAGGTATGGTTCGTCAAGGCTTTTTGCCAGTCCGTAATAAACGGATGCCGCATGACACAAATGATGTTCCACATGAACGGCTTTACTTATGTCGAGGCCATAGGATACAAGTTTTTGATACAGCTTTTCGTTGAATTGCTTATCCTGCACCCGTTCCTCTTTCGCCTGAATATAGGATTTGTACAGGCCGGCAGATTTCAACTTGTTTTTTATATCCAGCTTGGTGCGCTCCAGTTTTACATTGTACGCAAGCAATTTACCATAATCGTAATGATAGGCATAACGCTTGTAAAATTTCTCCCGCGAAATATCACTTTGCATTTCGTCGCAGATGGCTATATCGGTAATATCACCCGGTACAAAGTATTCGGCATCAATCATATACTGTAATGCTTGTTCAGGAAATCCAAACCAGTTTTTGACCCGGTTAAAACGTTCCTCCTCCAGGCAAACCAGCGCCCTGCCATCTTTAAACAACCCAACCGAGCTGTTGATTCCTGCGTTTATGGATAATATCAGGCTCAATATATAATGTCTTTTTTCTGCAACATAGTATCCAGTACCTGCCGCATTAATACATTGGTGAACTTTTTAGCGCCTTGCAGGTTCAGGTGTTCAGGATCAAAAATACTGCCAGGCCATATATAGTCCAGTTGCGTGAGCCCAAGCCCGGGTAAACCGGAAACATCTATATAGCGAATATTTTCGTGTTCCAGCTTTTGCATTTCCTGGTCAAACCATGAGTAACCCGTAGTATTAAGGACCTTATCATTATACAATGACTGTGGCAGCTTGAGTATAACCAGTTTGCAATCTCGCTGCTGGAGAAAATCGGCAAGCGCTTGTACCTCTTTTACACGGCCGGGGTCAAATTCCTGTGTGCTATTATTTACCAGTGCCTCATTCTTTATGTATTCTATAAGTGCTTCTTCATTTACCAGGTATTTTTTGGGCACAGCCGCACGGTACACATTTGCATTCCTGAACCAGGCGTTGTATTTATCCTTTAAAGTTGTGGCAAGGTCGTAACGTAGTTCAGGGATATGCAGGAATTGTTCAATTTCTTTATCCAGGGTTCGCTTTTCAATTTTGCCCGCTACCGCCTGCTTTACGTAATCGTGGCTGTTGGAGTCTTTATAGCTTGCAAGCATCTCAACCCTGTTCATGCCATACAACACAATTGTTCCCGGTTTAAATTTCAATCCTGAAGAATCAGCATAGCGCATAAGCCAGGAAGCAATGAACGGCGTATTATTCCCGGTCGTAAAATCAAGCAAGTACTTACCGGGGTATTTATCAAAAAAAACCTCACGACTAAAACCGCAGAAGAACATGGAGCTTCCCAGGAGGATGACGTCAGGTGCATCACATTGCCACAGCCTGTACCTCAGGCCGGGATGTTCCCTCAGTATATGGTCGTCACCGTTATACCTTAGCTGGGGCAACGTAAATTCGGCTGCCGAGGGTGTAGATACCGGCCAGGCACCCGTTAAAATGCAGCTATCATACCTACCATACATTTTCCTTAGTATGGTTCTGCCCTGGTCGCTGTCTCTTTTTACAAAGCTGATGTTGTGTGTCCTTTCATTAAGTAAGCTTAAAGATGCGGGTCTTATGGTCAGTTGATTGGGATGCAGCGAATAATAGAATTTATTTGCAGCCAGCAGCAAAGTGAATAGCGTTGATAATATTATTACGGTCCGTTTGTACGCCAAGTTGTCAGAAATTGAAATACAAAAACTGTGAGTTCTCGCCTAACAACACAATGGCAAACAGGAATAAAGTATATATCCAGACAACCTTTACCGGTTTTAACCTGCTTTTTAACAGTAGCTCCTGCGAGTTTTTAAAAAATACCGCCAACACGAAAAAAAGGACGATAAACAGGATAATGCGATTGGAATAGAAAGGCTTTTCCAGTAACACGGTATTCCACTCGCCAAATGAAACTGTACCCGAACCCGCTAATAGGCTTAGCCTTTGCATGGCTTCTGGCAATACTATACCGTTTAAGCCAATCATACCTTTCAGCACTTTAATTGCATCATCCCAGCTTGTTGCCCGAAAAAATACCCATGCCGCGTTGACAAAACCAAAAGTCAACATCCACGATAACCAGGCTGGCAATTTAATTTTTGTAAGCCTGAATAAGCGCTCGGTGATAATAGCCAGGCCATGCAAAAAACCCCAAAACACAAAAGTCCAGGCGGCACCGTGCCACAGACCGCCTATTAAAAAGACAACCAGGAGGTTACTTAGCTCGCGGCCAAATCCTTTTTGGTTACCACCAAGCGGTATATAAATATAGTCGCGTAAAAACCTGCCGAGTGTAATGTGCCAGCGGCGCCAGAAATCGGCTATACCGGTTGCTTTATAAGGCGAATTGAAATTGATAGGTAATTTAATATTGAACATCAGCCCCAGCCCTACGGCCATATCGCAATAACCACTAAAATCGTAGTATAGCTGGAAGGTATAAGACAACGACGTCAGCCAGGCTTCCGCGAAATTTAACGTCCCCACTGTGTTAAAACCTTTGTTTGCCCATATGGCAAATGTATCCGCAACAACTACTTTCTTAATAAGGCCAAGCATTACCAGCATTGAACCCCTCAATACATTTTCGTAGTTGATATGCTTGTTTTTGTTGTCTTTGAACTGCGGTAATACTTCTGAATGATGCACAATAGGGCCAGCTATGAGCTGGGGAAAAAAGCTGACGAACAATGAATAGTTTACCAAATCCGGCTCCGAGGCTTTCCCCTTGTAACAGTCAACAAGGAAAGCAATTTTTTGAAAAGTAATGAAGCTGATGCCTAAGGGCAAAATGATGTTCTGTATGGCAAAAGATTGGTTAAATGCTATGTTAGTATTTTCAATGAAAAAGTTAGCGTACTTGAAATAACCCAGCAATAAAATATTTACGCCTATTCCTAAAGCCAACAACCACTTCCTATTGACAGCTACGTCTTTTAGTGCAAGTTGTCTGCCAACAAGAAAATTGAATAGTATGCTGAATAATAATAAGAAAATATATTTCGGGTTCCACCAGGCATAGAACACAAAGGATGCCAGCAGCAGGAAAAATCTGCCATTGGAGTAAGATGAATACTTATTGAGAAGAAAGTAAATCATCCAGGTCAATGGAAGAAAAACCAAAAGGAAACCGTAAGAATTGAAAAGCACTATTTAAATACTTTGTCCAGGAATGTGGCGAAGGTTAGCAACATAGACACCGTATAGCCGTTAGCCGCAGTTGGGTGTCTATACAACTCTTCCAGTAACTGTTTAACCTTTTGCTGCGGTACTATATCACTTAACGGTTTATTGCCTAGGAGATGTTTCTCAAGGTTTCTTTTGCCATCGGCGTTCATATAAAATACTTCCCAGTTCCGCTGTAAGGTTTTCTGTTTTGTTGCCATGGCTTGTACCTTTTTTACCGTCCTGTATGCGATGTTCCGGTTATTGAAATATTTGTATGTATACAGGTTGGCATCATACTCCTGCCAGGTAATCTTTGCCAGGTCATTGTGATAGCGCTTCAGGTAGGCTATTTCCAGGCTTCTTCCTTCTGTTATGCTTACCGGTATGGTGCAAAACAAATCAACTATGCGCTTATCATAGTATGGCAAAACCGGCATTACGACTGACTGGTACATACGCAGGCTTGCGGCCGTCCAGCGGAAGGACCATTGGTCGGTCTTGTAGATCTTCATCAAAAAGTCCGCCTCCTTAATATGCGGGTACTTATCGATGTAAGACCGGAAATAATCTTCGAGGTATTGATTGCTATCGCCGGTATGTTGCCGGCAAATATTTTCAAGCAACCAGGCAGCGCCCTTTTTAATTACTTTCTTTTGAAACGCCGGCAGCAAGGCATTTCTATCTTTTACATTCATGCTGTCCATCCACACATCGCCCCAATGCCCCCCTACTACAACATCTGCATTCTGTTCCAACCATCCGGTTGCTGATGCCTGCCTTGTGCCATCTACATATTGAAACAGCTCAACAGCCTCTGTTATATCATCAAGCCGTTCGAACAGGTAGTTTGGTAACGGGTAAGTATAGATAGGTATATTCCTGGCAGCGGCTACCTGTCTGGCAATCTTTATTTCGGGCGAAGCAGCAGTATACCCGTAAGAAAAGCCACGCAATGTTGTATATGCCTTATCCTGACCTGCTGTTAGCTCGCCGGCCAGCAAACGACTATCCAGCCCCCCGGAAATGGGGATTGCCGTGCGTCGTTTTTTGACTGCTACTGACAGGGAAGTTTGTAGTATTTCTTTAAGGTTACCAAGGTACTCATCTGCAGGCCGCTCTATAGGTTTATAATCCCAATTCCAGTAGCGTTGCTTTTTAATAAGTTCAAGGCTTTTATCGAAATGATAACAGGATGCCGGCTCAAAAATATTTATGCCTGTTAAGTAAGTCCTGTCGTCGGGGAAGTAGCCCATGGCCATAAAGCCGGTAAGAGCTTCCCAGTCAAGTTGCTTATTAGTCCTGGCCCTTGCCAGGGCCAGGTAATTGGTACTGATTATTTTATCGTCCGACCAGTATGCATGATAACTACCCATCCGGTTAGTAAATACGTATACCTCGCCCGAAGGAATTCCGGTGACAAATATTATATAGTGCCCGGCAGGGTCGTCAAAGCCATTGGCAGGTTTTTCTATATACCCGGCACACCTGTTGAGGAGCTCACCTGCATCCATTTGCTCATACAACTGGCCGAGGAGCAGCAGGCGGTAATGGTCATTTTCCACTTGTATGATAAAGTCCGCATTACCGGGCGTGCTCAGCCAGGCATTATCAACCTCCTTTTTCCAGTTGTTGTTAGCGCTCCTTTTGTGTAAAGGCTCTCGGTCACTTATCCATATATCGTAAAAAGCGCTCAACGTTTTACCAGTTTCGAATACAATGCTTCGAATTTCTGTACCTCCTTTTGAATAGTATATTCACCATACACTTTATCCAGCGCTCTTTCCGCCAGTTCTTTGGGATAAGATGGCTTGGAAATAAATTCACGCAGGCAATCGGCCAATGCATCCACTTTTTCCGGTTTGAATACCAGCCCTGTTTTGCCATGTTGTACCAAATCGCGGTTGCCGGCCACGTCGCTCACTATGCATGGTGTACCTGCGGCCATCGCTTCCAGTACCGACACCGGGCAACCCTCTTCATGTCCCATATGGGTGGAGGTTGGCAATACGAACACGTTACTGCAATTGAGCAGGCCATTCACATTCCCGGAATGCCCTAATATCTTTACCCGGTCCTGTATGTTTAATTTTCTTACCAGGGTATCCAGTTCAGCCTTGTATTCTTTGTCCCTTACTGCCCCGGTAATGATCAGATACACCTGCTCCACTTTTGCCATCGCCTTAATAAGTGTAGCCTGGTCTTTGGAGCGGACGATATGAGCAATACAACATACCAGCAACGCCCTGTCGGGAATACCTAACGCCTGCCTTGCAGACATATCATAACCAGGCCTGAACTTGTCGGTATCCACACCGCCCGGCACCAGGTGCACTTTGCGTTTGTACCCTTTCGGTGCAAAAAAGGTTTCCAGCATGGTAGTATTGCGGGCTATTACCGCCGAGGATAACATTGTCTTTGTTTTCCATGCTTTGCGGCCCCAGTTCATGTTCTTTTTTACATAAACGTATTTCGCGCCAGACCAACGGGCTACCAATGCTTCAGAAAATTCGGAAGACCAGTTGAACGATTGCCAGATGTCAAATTTCAGCGGCTTGAAATCGCGTGAATATGCCCGTGCTTTCATTAGTTTTTGAGCAAGTCCCGCCTGCTCATCTGCCATAAATGGCTGTACTACTACCGGCATCCGTTTGGCAATGACCTCGTCGAATAATTCGCCGCCGGCCTGTTGCACGCCTATCCATGCTTCAAACATATTTTTGTCCAGGCGTTCCGCTATTTGCAGCATTTCTCGTCCGCTGCCGGCGGTCACGAGATTGGGCAAAGCAAAAAGTACTTTTATTTTTCTCAAGAGCAGTACCTGTTAATTGTTATAGAAGTGCCTAAAGCGTTCAACAAACATTTTTTTATCTTGTTGTTGTGCTAATCTTTCATTGGCCGCAGCAGCAATGGCAAAGCGTTTATTTTTGTCCATCACATGAAAATTCTCCAATGCATCGGCAATAGCATGTATATCCCGGGGCGGGACGATAAAACCGGATATATTATTTTCTATGACTTCCCGCATACCTCCCACATCAGTAGTTATTACAGGCGTGCCTGTTGCCATTGCTTCCAACGCAACATTAGCAACGCCTTCTTCTACGCTGGACAAAAGCAAAACGTCATGTTTTTCTATTTCTCTCAACACATCCCCGTGTGGCAAGCCATTTACAATCCGGACATTATCCCCAATACCTGTTTGATAAACCTGGTAAACGATATGGGCAGGTGTTTTGCCTTCTGCTATCAGTGTATAGGTATAAGGTATGCCATTTCGTTGCAACAGGCTGAGCGCATCCAATGCGTATTCATATCCTTTTTTCCAGAAAAACCGGCCCACTGATATAATATGCAAATGCTGACGCGATTCTTTTGGTTGAATTTCTTTCGCTAATAATGCATCGCTAACGAAGGAATATATAACATCGGTATTACCCGGTCTTGCACCATATTTCTCCGCCTCTTTTGCTATCGCCTTGCTCACTGCATGAAACCTATGCACCCTTGGGAACAGTCGCAGGTAACTTTCTTTTATTTCCGACGTGGTAACGGGTGTGTAATTTATATGAGCACCCCTAAGGCTCACTACAATTTTCCCTGGAAATAATTCGAACAACAAGTCCCTGTTATGAATGAACGCAGCCCACTGTATATGTATCTTATCGGGCCGGGAATAAATAACAGGCAGGTAGAATAATAAATCATGATAAAGGCTTGTAATTCCTTTGCTATCCGCGATGATTTTAAACAGGCTTTTAAACCCGGTAGCAAAAAGCATCCGGATAATGAACAGCAGCCTGGCTACAATACCGTCCGGGATTAGCAGCACGCGCACGTTCCTGTCATAATAAAATGCCCCGGTCTTTTTACCAATAACGGTTATAGGATAGCCATCTTCCGCCATTGCATTGATCTGTGCATCTATAAATGTAGTGGACGGAACCGAACCTGCCAGGATAGTGATATTCATATATTGTTAAGCCCGTATACCCTGTTAAACGGTTGTTGTATCCGGGGAAATGTTGCCCCGAGAAAATATGAGATTGTATTGAGCTCTCGCGGGAAAATAAGTTTCATAATGAAGTTGTATGATAGTATTACACCGACAGCTACTATGCCGATTATCCATAGGGGAAATAATCCATCAATAACGCCATGCAGGTAGTAACCCACCAACCAGGAAATAATAATAACCGCTGCAATGCTCATGAAATATGGATACAGGTCCCTGTGCCAGCGTGTAGCAGGTTGCTCTACGGCATCCATTGTAAGTTTAATACGCCAGTTATAGAAAAACGCACGTACTACTACCAGCGATACGGCAACGCCCACAATGCCTCCATAATAAGCGCCTATGGCTGAGCCTATTAAATGAACAGGTGTAAAAAACAAATTGACCTTGAAAGATTGCTTATTGCGGTGGAATGAGTTCATAACTATACTGAACGAGCTGGTGACGGAGCGCAATGCAGAATATACAATTAGTATCTGCATCGGCAATATTGCATCAGCCCATTGCGGCCCGTACATCAGCAGTATTATCGGCTTGGCGGCCAGCAGCATTATGCCCATAAATGGTAGCAAAACGAAAGCAAAAGTTTTCAGGAAACTGATATAGTGGGTGTAAAATTTCTGTTTATCGCCTACGTATTTCGGCAGTACAGATGACAGGATGTTGTTGGATACCATGATGAGCTGGGTAGTAAATAACTCCGCCATTTGCATGGCGATATTGTATATACCCAGCATACCCAGGCCCAGGAATTTGCCAAGGATGAACTTGTCTCCATGATCAGCAAGCCTTCTCAGGATGCCCGAACCAATAAGGTGTTTGGTAAACTTGTATATTTCTTTCCAACGTTCCGTGTACAAGCGCTTACCCGGATTAAGTTTTGTCGCCCTATAGAACAACCATGTTTGTACCGGCGTTAATAATAGCGTAGGAACGATAAGGCTGTACACGCCAAATCCTGCAAAAACAGCAGCCAGCTTACCTAATGGAATCAATATTATAAATGGCGTTTGTATTCTTACCTGTTTGTCAAACTGGAGGTTCCTGCTCAGCCAGGCTTTCGGAATAACCGCCAATTGCGAAAAGATAAAAATACCACCGACGATGAAGCTAATGTTCTGGATACGCGGCTCATTTTGAAAATCAGACCACAGCGGTGCAACAGCAAGGAATAATGCCAGCACTACTAATGTTATGACGATATTGAACCAAAAGGCCGCCTTAAATGTTTCTTTTACATCCTCCTTCCTGTATGCGAGCAGGTACTCGCTGAGTCCTGTGGTGCCAAATACAGATATCATATAGAGTAAGACCTCGGTGATACTTACAAGGCCAAAATCGTATGGCGTTAGCTTGCGTGCCAGCACAACGATGGTGGTCAAGCCCATCAGCTTTTCCAGCACGTTGCGCTGCAATATCTTTATAAAGCCTTTGCCTGCTTTTTTACCGATACTCATGTATCGCAGTATAGAAGAATTAAGATACCCGGATTACCTTACCACCATCGAGTTTATACTGCTGGCTGCTCTCGGGGCAGGTTGCCTGCCCGTTACGGTCAAACTGCAACTTGTGGCCGTATTCGCTCATCCAACCGGTTTGCCTGGCCGGATTGCCTACTACCAGTCCATAGGGCGGTACATCTTTTGTGATAACCGCACCGGCGCCGATGAAAGCATACGTTCCGATATTATTACCGCAAATAATGGTTGCATTAGCGCCAATAGTAGCGCCTTTGCCAATATGCGTTGTTTCGTACTTATCCCTGCGCATGACTGCACTGCGTGGGTTAATGACATTGGTGAATACACAGGAAGGGCCAAGGAAAACATCGTCATCGCAGGTGACACCTGTATAAACAGATACGTTATTCTGTACCTTAACATTGTTGCCTAATACTACGCCGGGTGAGATGACTACATTCTGCCCGATATTGCAGTTGTTGCCTATTGTGCACCCACTCATTATATGAGAGAAGTGCCATATTTTGGTATCAGCACCTATACGGCAGTTATCATCAACAACTGCCGTGGGATGTGCAAAGAAACTCATGGAACAAATTTGCTACAGTCGTGAATCAACCGCCGATTTATCGAGGCAGCTTTTCACATCGTAGATAATACCACCCGGCGCCAGCCACTCTTTCCAGTGATTAGCGAGGAATTCGTTGTGCGCCACGGCCAGCACAATTGCATTGAACTGTCCTTTCGCCGGCAGTTCGTTAGTGGTCGTGACGCCGTATTCGTGCATTACTTCTTCGCCATTGGCCCAGGGGTCGTACACGGTCAGGTTAATATTATAAGACTGAAGCTCGCTGATGATATCCACCACTCTTGTATTGCGAACATCCGGGCAGTTTTCCTTAAAGGTGATGCCCAGTACCAGTATTTTCGATTCCTTTACAGGCATTTCCCTCTTTATCATCTGCTTCACTACTTCGTTGGCTATGTATCCGCCCATGCTGTCGTTCAGCCTGCGGCCCGCCAGTATGATTTCAGGATGGTACCCTACTTCCTGTGCTTTTTGGGCCAGGTAATACGGGTCAACACCAATGCAGTGCCCCCCAACCAAGCCCGGCTTGAAGGGCAGAAAATTCCATTTAGTACCTGCAGCAGCCAACACGTCGGTAGTATCAATACCCATGCGGTTAAATATTTTGGCGAGCTCATTTACAAAAGCGATGTTGATATCACGTTGTGCATTTTCAATAACCTTGGCCGCTTCCGCTACTTTTATACTTGATGCCTTATGTGTGCCAGCCGTAATGATGCTTTTATATAACTGGTCAACCTTTTCAGCTACCTCGTCGTTTGAGCCGGATGTTACTTTTTTGATCTTGGTTACCGTATGGTTCTTATCCCCGGGGTTGATGCGCTCCGGTGAATAGCCGCAATAGAAATCAGTATTATATTTTAAGCCTGAAACTTTTTCCAGTACAGGCACACATTCATCTTCGGTAACGCCGGGGTAAACAGTCGACTCGTATATCACGATGTCGCCCTTCGCCAATACTTTACCAACTGTTTCACTGGCTTTGTATAAAGGTGTCAGGTCCGGGCGGTTGTACTTATCTACGGGTGTAGGTACGGTCACGATGAAATAATTGCAATCAGCTATATCTTCCAGCTTGTTAGTACAGTAGAGGCCTTTCTCTGCAGGGGGCGTGGCTACAATCACCGCCTGCAAAGCGTCATCCTCTACTTCCAGGGTATTGTCTTTCCCCGACTGTAGTTCCTTTATGCGTTTCTGGTTGATGTCGAAACCGATAGTTGGAAACTTTCTGGCGAATTCTGCCGCCAACGGGAGCCCAACGTAGCCTAATCCTATTACGGCTATCCTGATGTTATTCTCTGCCATTTTTCTAAAGAGTATAGTGTATGCCTGTATTATACTTTTTTATTAAACCTGTTCTTTACCTTCCCTACTATTCCTTTGTCCCTGCCATCCTCGTAATAATCGGCGCCATAGCTGCCATATCCATACCCGTACACACCGCCTTTTGCTTTTATATCGTTGATAACGAGACTCATTTTCTGCATTTTGCCGGAACGTAACAGCTCGTCTGCATTTCTTAATTGCTCCTTGTAGGTATAGTTTATCCTTGACACATACAAAACCGTGTTAGCATACCGGCTCAACAATTGAGCGTCAGTTACCAGGCCTACAGGCGCTGAGTCAACAACAATATAGTTATATTCTTTTTTTAGTGTATCAAAAAGTTCTTTTACCCTTGGCGATAATAACAATTCGGACGGATTGGGCGGGATAGCGCCAGAAGGTACGATGTACAGTGAATTTACAACACCGGAGGGTTGTATTATATCTGCAAGTGTGGCCTGGCCGATAATATATTTTGTAAAGCCTTCATTGTTTTTCAACTTCAATCCCTCAGATATTTTGGGTTTCCGCAGGTCCAGTTCCAGCAATGCCACTTTCTCCCCCGATAGCGCCAGGGTCACTGCCAGGTTCAAAGCAACAAAGGATTTTCCCTCACCACTCATACTCGATGTAAGGAGAATTACTTTCTCGTTTTCATCTGCCAACAGGAATTGCATATTCGTACGCAGTGCCCGGAATTGTTCGGCTATAACGGTCTTGCTTTCTTTAAATACTACAATTTCATCTGCTGTATCGCTATGACCTATCTCCCCGATAATATTCATGGATGTCAGGCTTTTTACATCATCTTTACCAGCCACTTTTACATTGAACAGTTCGCGGATAAAAACCCACAGCCCCGGCAAAATAATACCCAATGCGAATGCCGCCAGGTATGTGCGCATAGGCTTGGGCGAATATGGTACAGTATCGCTTTTTGCCGGGTCCACTATCCTGGCATTGGCAACCGTTGACGATTTTGAAATAGCGCTTTCTTCCCGCTTGGTTAAAAGGAAAAGATACAGCTCCTGTTTGATATTTTGCTGGCGCGAATACTCCAGGTATATCCGTTCTTCTGAGGGCACCTGTCTTATCTGCTCGTCTACAAAACCCGAACGGCTCTCTAATTCCTTAATTGAAACCTGGATACCCTGCTTCATGGTTGCCAGCGAGCGTACCAGGTCTTCACGGATATTTTCCAGTTGCCTGTCCAGGTTTTTTACAAAGGGGTTATCCTCCGTACTGGTCAGCAACAAGGCCGATCTTTTCAACTGAAGGTCATTATAGCTCTTCATGGCATTCATCGCCGCATCATCTTCTACCAGCAGCGATGAAGGCACTATCCTGTCTTTGTTACTTTCATCGTTCAGGTATTGCTCCAGCGACTCCACCACACGTAACTTCACTTCTTTTTCCGTTAGCTGCCTGGCATATTCGCTGGTATAATCGAGCAGCATTTTTGCCTGCTCGGTCAGGTCAGTCAGTTTGCGGGTACTTTTGAATTGTTCAATATTCCGTTCTATGCCGGAGAGTTCATAGGTCACGCCTTTCAGTCGTTCATCTATGAACTCAACTGTTGCATCCAGGGTTTTGTTCCTGTCGTCAATATTAGCCTGCAGGTAGGCCTCAATAAGTTCGTTCAGGATGTCTTCTCCCCGCTGGGGCAATACGTCGGAAACGGATAACTCTAATATCGACGCTTTATTCACCGGGTCTACGTCCAGCAGGCGCAATGTTTTAATAGCCTGGTACTCTGTAGCCTTTATTTCTATCGTACATTCATCGAGCTCGTAAGCGGGGTTAGCAAGATGCCTGCGGTCTTTAATAACAACCAAGCCGACAGGTAATTCAATAGTATCGCCCCATGCACCTTGCCATGTTTTCTTTTTATCCGATATGGTAAAGCCGCTATCACCATTTACAGATACCTGGTATTTGTATCTCAATGGTACATTGCTGTTATCGAACAGGGGAACGAACCTGAATGGCAGGTCCTGGTAATAATATTCGCTGGTCTTTATCCTGCCGGGGGCGTAGTAGTGGATATTCAACTGCTGCTGCTCCACTACTTTTTTCATCAGTGTGCGGCTTTTGAATATCTCTACTTCATTCTCAACATTGGCAGCTGTGGTTTGAAGCCCCAACTCCTGCAACAACTGGCCTTCGCCAATGCTCCCGGATTTTTTGTCATCTTTTATCAACACCTTGGCATAAGCCATATACCTGGGTGTAGTGTACCGCAGGTAAACATACGCCGCCAAGAGCGAAACCAGCACGCAAACTGCGAATACAGGCCAGTAAGCCAGTATGGCCGACAGTAACTTTTCAGTTTTTATGCTGTGGTCTCTGCCCTTCTTTTCTTCAATAAATATTGGCTCAAGGCTGTCCTGCATAAATTATGCAATTATTATAGCCTGGTGGCAAGTGTTGCAACAGCTACTGCTATGGAAACGATACCCAGCATAAGGCTTACTATCCTGGTCGTCCGCTGATCGCTTGTGCCGGCCTTAGCAAAAGACTTTAGTGGTTCCACGTATATTTTGTCACCCGGCTGCAGGTAAAAATATTCAGACTGGACCAGGTCCGTAGTGTTCAGGCTCACCCTTGCAAATACAGACTCTCCGTTTTCTTCTCTTATGATGATAACGTTACCTCTCTTTCCACCCAATGAAAGGTCTCCGGCAAGGCCAATCGCATCTATGATGTTTATCTTCTCATTAGCCACAACATACATGCCGGGGCTCTTCACCTCGCCCAATACAGTGATGTAAAAGTTAGCTATCCGCACATTTACCAATGGATCCTTGTAATATTTGAGCGCGATATTCCGAACCATCTCTTTTACTTCCATGGTTGTATGCCCCTCCACCTTTAGCTTTCCGATAATCGGTATCTCCACGACACCGTTTTTGTCCACTATGTAGCCTTTGATCTGGCTACCGGTTCCGGCATTTTCATCTTCTTTAGTGTGTTGCACGGTTGTAACACCGCCTATGTTGGCATCTATAGTAGCTACATCTATATTCAGTATATCCCCTTTATGTATTATCGGCTCATGAAATGGCGCGTTTCGCACACGCTTTTCAACATCAATACTATCTGCAACATCCTGGAAATAGGCCACCTGCTTTGCGCTATTACATGCTGAGAGCGCTACAATTGCCAGTAATAAGGAAGTTACGAAACCACGGTTTCTTTTACCAGACAGAAAGAATTTCATTTTATTGTGAATATTTTGCTCAAATGTAGTGAAAAAGACAGGCGATTTACCTATCCACTGTTGTAATTGTATAAATATCAGCCCCGGCGACATTGTTACCCGCCCGATTTAGTAAGTGATTGCAGCGGCAGCTTCGCCGTCATGTTCATACCCAATGAATGTAAATACAATATCGCCCTGTTCCCCTTTATCATAAGTATTTTGCCTTTCGCATCCTTTAGCGGGCCTTCGGCTACCATGATGTTTTCACCCTCCTTCAGGTTAACGGTTATTTCAGCATTTTTATAGTTATCGAGAAAGTCTTTAATAGCTAGTATTTCATAATCCCGCACTATACCCGGGCTACCGTTCCACCATAGAAACCGTACCGCCCCGGGCGTCAGCAATACCTCTACACTATCCTTTTTATAGTCAGGCAACTGCACAAAAACGTAGGACTTAAAAACAGGCTCTGCCACTTTCTTCTTCCGGTCGCTCCATTGGCGTACCTCCTCCCTAAGCGGGCAATATACTTCTATGCCCTTTTCAGCAAGCAACGCCGTGACCTTCTTTTCGTTTCGGGGCTTAGTATATAATACGTACCAATTCATCGTTTCTACGATTTGTTTTCCCATAACAATAAACGTGCGTTCTCTTCATCCAGGATGTTTTTATCGGCCCACTCGGTTGTATCGTATATAATAAATCTCACCTTCTTTTTTATCATCTTTTCAGCTTTACTTACCATGTCTACCAGGTAGTTCTTATCTATTTCTCCAATAAAGGTGAGGTCTATAATACCCGAATCCCTGCCAAGGGCATAATCACCGGTGAGGTATACTTTTTCAAGCTTGCCCATCCTTTCGATGATCGCATTAATTATTTTGTCCACACCTATATACTTCAGCAATATGCTGTGAATATCTTTGAAAAGGGGGTGTTTGTCATTAGCTTTATATAGCTTTTTATTGCCTTTGTTTTCAGACACCAGCATATTAGCTTCTTCAAACCGGTTCAATTCCACACGGACGCTATTGGTGCTTTCGTCAAACTCTTCTGCCAGCCCGCGCAGGTAAGCAGTTGTGCCCGGATTGAGAAAGAGCCTAAGCAGCAGCTTTATACGTGTCCTGGATGATATTAGTGTTTCCAGCATGTTACTATTTTTAAGAACTTCGGCATGGCTTCGCCTCTGTCGGTCACAAGGTGACGACAGGTTGAGTAATAATTTTACTCAACCTGTAACAAAAATAGGAATTATAAATACTAAAGTAAAGGGGTTCAGCCTTGTTTAAAGCACCAGGGTCTTGATGTCCTCCTGGGCTTGTATAAAGTCATTATGTTTGCCAATATCCAACCAATAGCCCAGGATGGGGAAGGACACCAGCTTTTTTCCTTTGTTTATCAAAGTGTCCATCAGGTCAGTGACATTATAGAATTCATTATGCGGCACCAGTGAAAGCAGCTCCTTTTTTATAATGTATATGCCGGCATTAGAGTAGTATGTGTAGCAGGGTTTTTCCTTCAGGGCATTTACAAAGTTCCCGTTATCTACTTCCATTACACCGTAAGGCACCTCAACACTATACATAGTAGTAGCTACGGCCATGTCTGCCCCCGAGCGGAGGAAGGTTTGAAAGAAGCCATTGAAATCAATATCGGTGAGCAGGTCGGAGTTCATCACCATTACATAGTCATGCTCCAGTTCTTCCACCATTTTCACTGACCCCAGCGTGCCGAGGGGTTTGTCTTCGTGTATGTATTTTACTGATATCCCCTTGTCGCTGCCATCTTTAAAATAATCCTGTATCTGCTCGGCAAGGTAGTTGACGCTTATGTAAATATTATTGATGCCGTATTTTATCAGCCTGTCAATATTATGTTCCAGTATCGGCTTGCCGCCAATGTGCAACATGGGTTTGGGTGTATCAGCCGTAAGCGGCATCAGGCGCTGGCCCCGCCCACCGGCCATAATGAATACATCGGCTGGAACTATCGATTGTATCTCTGACAGGCTGAGTATTTTTACTACTTTCCTCTCCCTGTCAACTATCGGCACCACCATGAAGTTCCGCAACCTCATGTTGTTGAAATCGGTCTTATGCACTTCGTCCTGGTAAACAAACAGCGGGTCTGGCTGCAGGTATTCCATCAGCGAATTGTCGAAATTCAACCCCCTGATAAAACCTCTGCGCAGGTCGCCGTCGGTAAGCGAACCGATAAGCCTTTCCTGCTCGTCTACCACTATCAATATGGTATTTTTTTTCAGGTCGTTAAGCTTGATAAGCGCGTCGCGCACCGATTGATGACTGTATAAAATGTGTTTTCTGTCTGTGTTGTACATAACATTACTTTTTCCTGATCCTTATATCGGTTGCAAAGTATTAACCGCCACCGTATATAGTAGAAAAAGGCCAATGGGATAACATCAGGACAACATAGTGGTAACAAACGGTTTACATTTCTGACAGCCCTCCATTGGTCCACGCTGCCTATCAACTGTCATCCTTGTTCCCGGTACCTGTTTTAACTCGTTAGTTATGTCTTCTTATTTGTCTCGTTGAGACCGCAATCGCCAAGTTGGTGTCGTTTTTGTATCCCCGCCGTGGCGGGACGGGCTTTTTAGTTCTCATTAGTTCTGTTTTTATCACTGTTTTGTGTCCGTCGCGAACAACCCACCCCAACCCCTCCAGGGAGGGGAAGTGTATTTTTAGTTCTGTTTGGTTGCGAATTAACGAGATGATAATGTTTTTTCAGTTGTCTCGTTGAGACCGCTATCGCTAAGTTGGTGTCGTTCTGTATCGTTTTGTATCGCTGCGGGGGTATCAGCCTGAAATTTTTTAGCTAAGCGGGGAAAAGGCTGTACAGCCGGGGGCGGGGCCATCGTATCGCTCTCTCCCGGTCCTTCTTCGTCCGGCACACCCTGGCCGGCATAATAACCCGACTCTTCCAACTGCTCGTCGGCAAACTTTTTCAGCTCGCGCCATTCTTCGTATTTGCGCGCCTGCTCCTCTTCCATTCTTTTGAAATCTTCGCTGGTAGGCACGTAGTGCAGCACCCGCAACCCCTGCTCTTCATATTCGCGTGCCATATACGGGTTGTCGCGCACGGTTTGTGCTCGCAGGCCGGGCCAGTAGTCGGGGCCATAGCGCATCTCGTCATATTCTACCAGTTCATTTACAAACTGCCTATACGACTGGGTTTTCGGCTTTTCGGCAACCGGTTCGTCAACAGGCTGCTTCTTGCGGTTGTACCAGTCGCTTACCAGCTTCGTATCGGCCCCTCTATGGCACGTATGATCATAAAGGTCGGCATATCCGTTTCCACCATTTCCAGCCTGTCTTTTACGCGGTAGTATTTTTTTATTTTCACTTCTCCGGCTATGATGGCGCGCAGCCGGCTGCGTTTCAGCAGCATGGTGGCATATTCCTATTCCGCCAGCCGCTGTTCTTCTTCGTGGTAGCGGTTAACGACTTCCTGCTGGGTGGCGGCGAGCCGTTCGCTGATGTACTTCCTGACATCGGGATGGTTGACCAGCCTGCGGGCGGCTATTTTTAGCGCCTCGCCGGAGGCATCGGGGTAGGCGGCCTTGTAGGCTTTGTCTTTGTCGCCTGTAAGGAGGTAGTGGTGGGCGAAGAGTTCGTGTTCTATTTTCATAATGATGGTTTTTGCGGCCGCTCCCAAAGGAGGAGCCTGGTTTTATATGGTGTAGCACAAATATAGCAATTTTATACGAAATTGTCAAAAAATAGTCGCCTGTATTATTTAATTCCTGCGCGAGTGCCCGGCGCGAGTTGACCCCTAAATCCCCGGAACGGGGACTTGTGTTATTGTTGCAGTGGACTTTGCTGACAAGCGAGGCTGGCAAACAATTCATTCAGCGGACGCTGTATTAATCACATGTCTGAAGGGGGGCGCTTCGACTGGGGGGTGATTTAGCAATCATGTCCTTAGTTGCAAACTAAGGACAGCGGGGGGGATAGTGAGCAGGCAAGGTATCCTGCGGAGAATGTCCCATTAAAAACGCATGTTAACAATCTTGCAATTGAAATTATAAAAAGATATATTTACAAAAATTAAAACCGAGTGTTGACCTCTAAAAAAATATTATGAAAAAAGTATTACTGCTGCTATTGGCAGCCTCAGTTGTTGCGGGGTGTAAAAAAACCTCCGACAACGCACAATCCACAAGCACTCCCACAGCGCATTCGCTGGAAAAACAATCCCCTAAAGTAAAGCTCAGGCACAACGGGCAGGTAATACAGGTAAGTACCAATGCCCTGAACGCACACCTTGCCCATGGCGACCAGATAGTTGTACAGTCCGGCGACATGGCGCAAAACATCAATGATGTAACTGCCGACCCCACTAAGTGGTTTTTTTACAACGATGAAACCGACGCTATTGACAACTCGTTAGGCAGCTTTGTTTCCGGGCCGGGCACAGCCCCCTACGGTTCGGGCAGCGCGCAGATAAGCGTTTCGGGCACACAAAGAAGAAACCTGGCCACCTACCAGTTTTCAGGCCTTCCGCTGGCCGATATTACTGTGTTGGCTTTCAGCACTTACAACCCCTCTGCCGGCAACGGCGGTGCCGCCAACAGGTCGGGCTATCTGAACTTTAATGTGGACTTTGACGGCAGCGATACATGGCAAAAGCGCCTGGTATTCACGCCACCTTCGGGCGCCATAGCACAGAACACATGGCAGGAGTGGGACTGCATAGACGGCGGTAATGCAGTGTGGCGCTACTCCGGCGGCAACTTCCCCGGCGCATCGGTATCCTCCATGACATGGAGCACCCTGTTGACCACATACCCCGGCATAAGGATAAGGGTAACCGATTCGTGGCTGGGTATCCGTGTAGGTGCTCCGTACGCCAACGGGTACACCGAAAATATTGATGGTTTTAAGCTGAACACCAGGACATACGATTTTGATAATTAAGTGCCTGCTTAAGGGAACAAACACAGTGAAAAAGCTGCCGATGCGTTATGTATCGGCAGCTTTTGATTTTAAACATACTACCCGCCAACAACTGAGTTTTATTTTTTAATTTGCTTATTCAAACCTTATTTATGTAAATTTGCTGTGCAATTACTAACCTGCATGAACCTGTAATTTTCAACCAATTAATATAAAATGGCCATGAACGAAAACAACCAACCCGGGAAATCCCCCTAAAGGGGACATGTTACGTGGCAGGCGCGAGTTGACCCATATCCCGATACTATCGGGACCCTTGTTTTCTGGCGCCGGTCTTCCGAAGGGTGACCGGTGTCTATACAAATCATCCGGTTTTGTAACCGGCATCCAGGGAACGAAGATTGACGATACAATTCAGAGTACACCCAGGATTATCAGATGAAGTTTTGGGTTATAATAGTGTCTGTCAGAACGTTAACCATTTTCTTACGAAGTTATCATCAGGCTGCGGGGCTTCGAATACCGGTCAGAGACCGGGTAAATAATCCGACACGGATGCCCTGCGGAACATCCGCGCCAGTAATTAAAATGAGAGGGAATTGTGCCTTGCGCGATTATCCAACGCGAACAACCCACCCCCCTACGCCGCAAGACCCACGCATGCCCCTCCCAGGAGGGGAAATATATCCTGCGCGAAAGGCCCCCGGCCCCTAAAGGGGAGATGTTGCGTGCCCGGCGGGGGTTGATAATGAAAGTGGTTTCAGCGGACGCTGATTCTATCTTGGGTCAGAAGCGGGACGCTTCAACCAGTGGGAGGTGAGGTGGGCAGATACTGAGTGCCCGGTGCCATTGTCCTACGTGAAGAACCCACCCCCCTACGCCGCATGCCTGCGCACACCCCTCCCGGGAGGGGAAGTTGGGGAGATGCCGCCGTTGTTACGGCCGGAAGCTGCTGGGTATATTTACCACGCGGTCTTCCAGCCATTCGGAGTTGGTTAAATCTCCGCATTGGCAGTTTTGAAACATAGGCAGCTTATTCATGAGCCGCCATATAGGGCGTGTCATTACACCGCTGTTGTTGGTAGCTTCCAGGAAAGCATTCCTTTCGTCCAGGTTGTTCAATACCACACAGTTCAGCCAGTAATTGGCTTTGCTGCCCTCCAGCTCACTAACAAAGCCGGTTCCTGTGGAAGCGAAGTACTCTTTGTACCGGCCAGCCAGGTCGCGTTTGTTCTCTATTATGCCGTTCAACTGCTCCAACTGCGCGCAGGCCAGCGCGGCATTCAGGTTGGGCAGGCGAAAGTTGTAGCCGACCTCATCGTGTACAAACTCCCAAGGATGCGGGATTTTGGCAGTTGTAGATATATGTTTGGCGCGTTTGGCCAGGGCTTCGTCATTAGTAACTATAGCGCCGCCGCCACCGCAGGTAACTGTTTTATTGCCATTGAAGCTGAAAGTACCCAACAGGCCGAACGTACCGGTATGGCGACCATTGTAGTAACTGCCCAGTGATTCGGCGGCATCTTCCACCAGGGCTATATGCCAACGCTCGCATATCTCTACCAGTTTATCTATCCGTGCGGGGAAGCCGAATGTGTGCATGGGTATGCAGGCAGCTATCCTTTTGCCTGAGCTTTTATTGTAGGAGTGCCCGTCTTTTATCGTTGCATTTTCCTGCAAGAACTGCTCGAGCGCTTCGGGCGACATGCCCATAGTGTCCCTATCCACATCCACAAAAACGGGTGTTGCATTGCAATGCGCAATGGCATTGGCAGTGGCTACAAACGTAAGGGGCTGGGTAATTACTTCATCGCCTGCCTGTACCCCGGCCACCACCAGCGATAACTGCAGGGCTACCGTGCCATTGGTAGTAGCCACGGCATATTTGGCGCCGGTTATTTCCGCCATCATTTCTTCGAAACGGTTGACATAAGCGCCCACCGAAGAAACAAATGTGGAATCAATAGTATCTGCCAGGTACTTTTTTTCATTACCGCCAAAATATGGTGCGTGGAGCGGTACAAAACCTTCGGGTGCGTTGAATACCTCCCTGATGTATTTAATTACAGGCTCAAACATTTTTGTATTTGCTGTCGTCGGGGTTGAGAATAAAACCTGCATCCAATACTTCTTTAATCTGGCTGATGCCGTCGGGTACGGTAAACATCAACTCGAAACCCAGTTTGTTTTTGATTTTCGAAAAATCAACCCTGTAATCGCGCGGGTCTTCGTTCTTCGATACATATTTCACCCGCGCATCCGGTATCTGCTTTTTTATCTCGTCCACTATCATTTGCTTTTGATAGTTCTCCGCAGTGTCCCCCACGTTAAATACGTCAAAAGCTACGGCGTCCTCTTCAGATTCTATGACTTTTATCACAGAACGTGCCAGGTCGTATACGTGGCAATATGGCCGCCAGAATTGCTCGCCAAAGACTACCAATTCCCTGCCTAAGGCCAACTCTTTTGTGAATTCATTTACTGTGAGGTCGAACCGTGGCCTCAATGACAACCCATACACTGTAGAAAAGCGCAGGCAGGTAGGTTTGCATATGTTAGTCTTTGGCTGAGACAAAAGATATTGCTCGGTAGCTACCTTAGTTTCAGCATAGATGGAAACCGGCGCCAGCGTGGATTCTTCATTGACATAAGCACCGGGGTCGTCCATTTTCCCATAATTGCTGCAGGTAGAGGCAAACACAAATTTCTTAACCCCTTTTTCGTTAGCGATATCATACAGGAGTTTACTACCCTCCAGGTTGGTACTTTTAGACAATTCAGGGTCTTTGGCGCAGGCAGGGTCGCCTACTATTGCCGCAAGGTGGGCAATACAAGTGACGCCCTCTACCGCTTTTTCCACATCTTCGCGATTGCGCACGTCACCCTTTATAAATTCGAAGTTTGGGTAGTTAAACAGGTCGATAATGGGTTCTCCCCCATACATTAGCCTGTCCAGCACGCGGACTTCATAACCTTTTTCTAATAATTGCCTTGTCAATACGGAGCCGATATACCCGGCGCCGCCGGTCACTAATATTTTTTCAGACATAGATCCTTTCGTGTGTTAAAAAGCGGGTAAATATACAGCATAAAACTTACAGGCACATAGCCGGGAGATTAATCTTGGGTGATAACATCTGCTTAATCCGCTAAAACTGTATCAACGGGTTGCGCAAGGGCTTACTTTGAAGGAGGGCCATTAATTCGCTATTCCGGGTTATATTTTGCACGACTTCTGTATGTTTTATGTTGTGCATATCCGTGCCCACGTAGTCATACATACCCATGGAAAAAAGTTTTTCCGCGGTTTGTTTTACAGGTTTACCGTAGTAGCCCAGCAATGAGTTGATATTCATCTGCAGGTAGCAGCCCCTGTTTTTCAACTCTTCATACTTATCAAAATCGTGGTGGAAATACATGTAGCGTTCAGGGTGCGCCATAATAGGCTGGTATCCCCGCGAAGTAAGCCTGAAGATGATTTCGCCCAGTTGTATGGGCTCGAACATAAAAGATATCTCTACCAGGACCTCGTTTTTCCATATCGTCAGTAACGGTTCCGTGTCGAGTAATCCTAAAAAATAATCGTCAATATAATATTCCGCCGCCGCATGAACCGGCATGTCTATACCCCTTTCTTTTAATGCCTGTCTGACTTCCGCCAGTCCATTCGTGATAGATGCGGGCGTATTTGCATAATGGTCTACTTTGATGTGAGGTGTAGTTACGATGCGCTTGTAGCCCAAACGCTGCATATTTGTTATCAACTCTATGCTGTCTTCAATCGTTTGGGCACCATCGTCTATACCCGGAATGAAGTGGGAATGCATGTCAACAGCCAGGAAAGAAAGGTCATTAACCAATGGCTGCCCGTTATAGGCTGTCTCTATTTTTTCTTTCTTCTTAGAGCCAAACAGTCTTGAAAACATATGCGTGCTATTACCTTTCCCGTATAAAAGTACGGTTTCACCGTCAATTGGACTGTAAATATAAATAGCGTGTCACATATTAGCATAATCTTTACAATTACATATTCCTGCGTATAATTACTTTTGTGTTTTATGGGCATTGTATTCCGCCAGTCGGTAAAAACGACTATTGTCACATTTACAGGTGCAGGTTTGGGCGCGCTAATACAGCTTGCCAGCCCTTCGCTGATGGGGAAAGCGGAATTAGGCCTTATTAACAACATCACCTACCTGGCAGCCACTGTACAAATCCTGGTGATGATGGGCACGCCGGTACTCATCGCAGTATATACGCAACGTTACGATTACGAAGATGAACGAAGGAAAACGCTACTGACCCTCGGCATGCTTATTACCGTTATCGGTAGTATTCTTTTTACGCTTATTTTCCTGTTGCTGAAAGAAAAGATACTTGGCATTTACACCCCTGCCGACCAGGTGCTGATAAATAAGTACTATCATTATGTGCCAATTGTAGTTTTCATGATGGCAATGGTGACGGTTCTTGACCATTACCTGGTTGCGCATGTAAAAATTGCGCAGTCCGCTTTTGCCAGGGAGATAGTCTTACGCATCGTAAACCTCGGATTATTAGGCCTTATTTTTACAGGTTTTATAAGTTTTAGCCAATACATAACGGGGAATGTGTTGATGTATGCTGTCCCGTTGATTCTGCTGTTTATTATGGCATCCCGGACACGCGGATTTGGACTATCGCTGAATCTAAAAGCCTTCAGTACAGCAGAATACAAAGACATGGTACATTTTTCATGGTACCATTTGCTGGCAGGTATCACGATGTATGCGCTTGGCTATATAGATATCCTGATGCTGGCCCCCCTGGACACAAACGGGCTGGAGGCCGCTGCCGTATATAGCATTGCGGCATTCATAGCGTCATTTATGTTTATGCCCTACCGGGCTATGGCCACAGCTTCTTCACCCATCCTTAATGAGGCTTATATAAACAAGGACATGGACAAAGTGCACGACCTGTTTTCGCGCGCAGGAGTCAATATCTTTATTGCCGGTGTAGGTATGTTTGTTGTTATAGGCGTGAATATGGACAACGCAGTGGCTATATTGCCGGCGGGTTATGAGCCGGTAAAATATCTTGTACTCATACTGATGCTGGGCAAACTTGTAAACATGGCCACCGGCCTGAACAACGAACTGATCAGCATATCCAAATACTACAAGTTCAATTTCAGGCTTTCCTTTTTGTTGCTGCTCGTGGTAGTTGTTTTCGACAGGATATACATCCCCCGGTACGGGATGTACGGGGCTGCATGGGTGGCGAGCGGCTCGCTGGTGATCTATAACCTGGCAAAAATGACCTTCCTGTACATGAAATTGGGCCTGAAGCCATTCACATCAAAAACCTGGCTGATACCTGTAGCGGGCCTGGCTGCGGCACTGGTGGGTTACTTCTGGCCCTACCTGCTCAACCCATATATAGATGCATTCGCCAGGTCGTCTGCTACAATGATTACTTATTTGATTGCGTTAATATACCTGAAACCTTCAGTAGATCTGTCTGCCTATCTGTCCAGCATCAGAAAAAACAAAAAGTTGTTTTGATTCCCGTTTCGTTTCGCAGTTTTTCCGGTCTGTCATATATTTTTTGCCCCGAGGTATATTTTCAATAATTTGCATGTATTATGATTATTGGCAGCAACCGACGCCAGAAGGGTATCAAGGCAAGTTCGCTATCGTTTAATTGCAGGTTGAACAATTGTCACCGAATTGAAATATATGATACAATAACGGAGTGGTAACAGGGGCAAACAGGCACTATATTTTATCTTTATATACTGCTTTGCCGCGTGCTTTAAGAGTAACAAAATGAGCAAACTTATACGATACGGAAAATCCACAATTCTACGCCATGCTTTTTTTACCACCGCATTGTTGTTTATGGTATTGCCGCGCACATATGCAACGCATATTTATGGCGCTGATCTTTTTTACACGCATGTGAGCGGCAACACCTATAAAGTTACGATGAATGTTTATGGCGATTGTGCAGGTAATGCTTTTCCTGCATTGTCTACTGCCACCGCACAGGTGATTGTATTTAACGGAACAAGCACTTATACGACGCTTACACTTACCGGGCAAAGCCCCACGAACGGTGTGGAGGTAACGCCTGTGTGTCCTTCGCAAATAAATAACACCAAATGCTCATCACTCACAAATCCCTGGCCCGGCGTAAAGAAATTTGTCTATGAAGCAAATGTTACGCTCAATACCACCTCCACCAACTGGCGATTCAGGTTTACTGGAAATATGGGCGCGTCAACTTCTGCCGGCAGGAGCACCAATATTACAAACATTGCCAGCGGAAGTTCAGGTACCGTTATGGAACTTGAAGCCACATTGAATAATCTTAATGGCCCAAATTCTTCTCCTACATATACTACCATACCAACGCCCTTTTTTTGCATCAACAAGGCAGGTAGTTATAACCCCGGTACGGTAGACGCCAACAACGACAGCCTGGCCTATGCACTTGTTCCCGGATTGATAAGCGGCGGAACTGTTACCTATCTTACAGGGTATTCAGCAACAGCCCCACTTGCCGTATCTACCGGTTCATTCAGCTTCAACACCCAAACCGGGCAATTGAATTTTACCCCTAACCTGGTGCAGCAATCGCTTGTAGTAAACCAGGTAAATGAGTACAAAAACGGCGTGCTGGTAGGCACCAGTATGAGGGAAATGACTTTCGTGGTATTAAACAACTGCAACAATAACCCTCCCGGTGGTAAAATAACCAATAATAACACCGGTTCGGTCAATACTGCGGGAACATCCATCAGCGTCTGCCAGTCTGCGGGGACTGTTACCTTTAATATTAACGCAACCGACCTGGATACTGATGTTATTAATGTGGCCTATTCAGGACTACCCGCAGGCGCTACGTACACCTTAACCAATAACAATACAATTTCACCTACCGGCGCATTCAGTTGGAACGTTGGTAGTATTGCCCCGGGCGCCTATACATTTTTTATTACCTATACCGACCAGGGCTGCCCGCTGGCATCAAAACAAACATTGGCCTATACGATAAACGTACTGCCCAAGCCTTCGGTAACACTGGCAATAACCGCACCGGCCACATGTACCAAAAAAGCGGTATTTACCATGACTCCCTCTGTTTCACCCTCGCCATGGCGGCTGCAGGTGTTGCAGGGAAGCACACAACTGCACAACTTTAACAACGTAACCGGAGTGCAGACAGATAGCCTTTCTCCCGGAACATATACCATCAGGGTGACGAACGCTGATACCTGCTTTAAAGACACTACAATCTTTATCGCTCCTCCGCCGCCTGTCGGGATCAGCCTGGCTGTTACACCACCCAAATGCAATAATGATACAAACGGCAAGGTAGTGGTAACTGCATCGGGAGGGTTGGCACCATATAAATATGCAGCAGGCTCCGGTCCGTTTGGTCCGTCCAACGCCTTTAATAACCAGGCCGGCGGCTTGCAAACCTTCAAAATAAAAGACAGCAACGATTGCATAAAAGATACATTGATACTAATACCTAACCCTCAGCGTATAGGTGCAGACGTAGTACTCAACCAGCCACCTTGTAACTATTACAACAGCGGCGTGATTACCATAACAGGCAAAAACACCAAGGCGCCTTACACATACGCCTTCGGCGCAGGGCCTTTCAGTTCCACAAATGTCTTCAGCGGGCTGTATTCAGGCAGCTATTCAGTAAGCGTAAAAGACAGCAATAGCTGCGTGCTCGACACCCTCGTTGTTCTGCCCGATTCGGTCAAGGTAACGGCTACAGCACTATTGACAAACATCCTTTGCAATGGCGACAGCACAGGGGTTATTACCCTCAACGCCGCCGGAGCCACAGCGCCTTACCGTTACCAGCGCGTGGGGGCGGGGTCATTATCACCCGCGAATACTTTTGGTAACCTGCGTGCTGTGACGCATAATTTTCATATCGAGGACACGAATAAATGCTACCTGGATACTGCAATAACACTCACCCAGCCCACAAAGGTGGGGAGCAATGTATCAGTTGCCAACGTATTATGTTTTGGGGATTCAACGGGTAGTATCACTATAAACGGCAATGGCGGCATCCCCCCATATATGTATGCGATAGGAGGTGGCATTTATAATACCGCAACAATCTTCTCACCACTCGCAGCGGGTACGTATACCTTACACGTAAAAGACGCGAACAACTGCATCCGCGATACCGCTGCTGTGGTAACAGAACCAACTGAATTGATATTCGACTCAGTGCTGGTAACTAACCTGAAATGCTATGGCGTACCCGGCGGCGAAGTGTCAGTACACGGAGCCGGGGGCATAAGCCCATACATGTATGCAATCAACACCAGTTCATTCTCTACTTCCCGGGTATTCAACGGATTGACCGCCAGTACCTATATTTTTCACGTCCGTGACAGCAACAACTGCGTAAGAGATACTGCTGTGACTTTGGCACAGCCGCAACGCATCGTGCCGGCAGCCGCTATAAAAAGGTCATCCTGTTCGCCGCTAAATGACGGGATTATTACTATGAGTGCAACGGGCGGCGCTCCCGGTTACAGGTATGCCCTGGGGTCCGGCAGTTATTCTACCAATGCTGTTTTTAGTCCATTGGCTGCAGGCAACTATGTTGTTCATGTAAGAGACGTTAACAATTGCATCATAGATACCAATATTGTAATGACGGATTCCCTGGTTGTGTCCGCTAACATTTCGGTACAGGATGCGCTGTGTTATGACAGCAGCAGCGGCATCATTATTACAATAGGAACCGGCGGAGCCGCACCATATACCTATGCGATAAATACAGGTACTTATAGTGGTCTCGGATCATTCGGCGCGCTGAAGGCAAATAACTATACAATACATGTGAAAGATGCTATTGGCTGCAAGCTGGATACCGTATTAACCATTGGACAGCCAGACCGCATCGTTCCTTCGGTGCTGACCACTGAGCCAACATGTAATGGATACAGCAACGGCATGTTCTCTATATCGGCCACAGGCGGTACGCCGGTTTATGGTTATTCTGTCGATAATGGACCGTTTACGTCCTTTAACAATATCGGTGGTATCAATGCCGGCACGCATATCGTAAGCGTACAGGATGTCAACGGCTGTCGTCTCGATACAACCATAGTATTGGGACAGCCAGCGGGAATGAAATTCCGGTTGGAGGTTACCCATCTTCGTTGTCATGGCGATTCATCCGGAACGATAATGATTGATGGTACCGGTGGTTCGCCACCGTTTGTATATACTTTTGACCAGCAACCTTACGTGCCTACTCCCACCCTCGTGAGTGTAAGCGCCGGGTCACATATCGTGAAAATGAAGGATGCTAAAGGTTGCATCAAAGACACTACAGTGGTGCTCACAGAGCCTGCGCAGTTGTTGGTGCTCAATCCTGTTATCACAAATCCCACCTGCGAAGGGTTTTCAGACGGGGCAGCCAAAGTTTACGGCAACGGTGGTGTGCAGCCTTATCAATTTTCTGTCAACGGCGAACCGTATTCTTCTTCCAACAGTTTTACCGGCTTGAAAGAGGGGGGAAACGTGGTAAGGATAAAAGACGCCAACCTGTGTATATATGATACTACCTTGCAGTTGACAGGCTATCCGCATATTGTTTATGACGAGATTATTGCCGACCCGGTGAGCTGTTTCGATGGAAGCGACGGCAAGGTAAGTTTACACGTTTCGGGGGGTATTCAACCGCTTTTGTATAGCATGGAGCAGGGTACCCCAGGCAGCAACCCCGTGTTCGACAGCCTCAAAGCCGGGTCGTATTTATTCCGGGTTACCGATAGCGCGGGCTGTATAAAGGACAGTACCGTGCAGGTAGAATCCCCTGAAAAAATACAGATTGAGACCAGGGTTACACCTAACGATTGCGAGGGTTACGACAATACCGGAAGAATAGAAGCCATTGTAACGGGCGGTACACCGGGGTATCAATATACCTGGAGTACGACGCCGGAACAGTATGGCTATAGCATAGAAGCCATGGCTAACGGCACGTACCGTGTAAAGGTAACCGACGCCAATGATTGCAGTGATTCCGTACTGGCAACTATTGAATATAACAACTGCTGTATCGTATTCATACCCGATGCCTTTACCCCCAACAGAGACGGCCTGAATGACCTTGCCCGTATCAGGGTGAAGGGTATATTTACCCTTAAGGTATTTGCCATATATAACCGTTTTGGCGAAAGAGTGTTTGAAACAAAGGATATAAACGGGGGCTGGGACGGCGTATACAAAGGCACTCCCCAGGACATGGGCACATATAACTATTATGTGAAAGGTATCTGCGGCGACAACAGCGAAGAAGTGATGTACAAAGGCACTATTACGCTCATCAGGTAAAGATTTTTACATATCAGGAAGCATATTGGGCGAAAACTATTATTTTTGTTGCCCTTTCAAATAGAGTATGGATTATAAAGAAATTGTATCGGTTACAGGAATTGGCGGTTTATACCAGCTATTGACATCTAAGAGCGACGGTGCTATTGTCCGCAATATTTCGGACAAAACGACGAAGTTTATCTCGGCCCGCCTGCACAATGTTACTCCGTTGGAAAGTATAGAAGTATACACGACGGGCGATAATATGCGCCTGCATGAAGTATTCCAGAAAATGAAGGAAGCAGAAGGCGCCACACCGCCTCCTACGGATGCCAAAAAGGTAAACGACGATTCAGTTAAAGCTTATTTTGAAACGGTTTTCCCGGACTTCGACCAGGACAGGGTGTACGTCAGCGATATGAAAAAAATGCTGAAATGGTACCAGATGCTGAAGGAAAACGACCTGCTGAACTTTGACAGCATGAAGGAAGAAGAAATGGCTGAAGAGGCCCCTGTAGAAGAACCGGTTGCCGAAGAAAAACCTGCGGCCAGGAAAAAGACAGCTAAAAAGAAAGAAGAGGATACAGCCGACGAGGGTACCGAAGAAAAGCCGGCGCCCAAAAAGGCTGCTAAGAAAAAAGCAGCGGCGAAAGCCGATGATGGCGAAGAAAAGCCGGCACCCAAAAAAGCTGCTAAGAAAAAAACTGAAGAATAATCACAAATATCTAACCGGTATTGAACGGGCTGCTGCTTGCAGCCCGTTTCTGTTTGGCGAAGATTGTACCTTTACAAACTGATAATTTACACAATGAGTACAGAGCGTCCTTCGGGCAAAAGGAAAGAAGAGTATAGAAAGGAAGACGGAAAGCGACCGGCAGGCGGCCAGAGAAAGCGTTTTATACGCAAAAAGGATAATGATACCGGAAACCCCGCCGACAATGACAGAAAGGACCAATCGGCCCGCTCCTATGGTACAAAGCTGGATTCACGTTCTGGTGAGCATGACAAACCTAAACGTACATACGGAACAAGACATGATGCGCAAAAGGATAACGACAGGCCTAAACGTAGTTATGGCGCAAAAACTGGCTATAACACCAATACCGGCAGACCAAAACGTGATATAAGGCAAAACTCACGCGAGGATAATGACAGGCCAAAAAGGTCTTACAATCCAGGGACAGATACACGCCAGGATAACCCGAAACGCTATATAAAACCTGAAAGAGACGACCGCCCTAAACGTTCAAAAGGTGGTCGGCCCGACCAATTTTTCGCCAGGCCGGATAAAAAACAGGAACGCCCCGAAAAATACACTGAGGCCAAGCCTGAACGCCACTCCAGGGACAATGACCGTGCGAGGCGTGCACATGATACACATACTGCTGCGGAGCACACCCGCCCGGTAAAAAAAGAAAAGATACAGGAGAAAAATGAACCTGGCGAAGCCATGCCGCTCAACAAATTTGTTGCTCATTGCGGTATCACCAGCCGGCGCGAAGCCGCCGAACTGGTGAAGGATGGTAAGATAAAAGTAAACGGCGAGGTAATGCTGCAACCCGGCTACAAAGTGCAGCCGGACGATAAGGTAGAATATGAGGGGAAAATAATTTCTTCCAGGAAAAACCTGGTGTACATATTGCTGAACAAACCGAAAAATTACATCACTACTACCGATGACCCCAAAGAAAGGCGCACGGTGATGGACCTGGTGGCTGATGCGGGCGGCGAAAGGGTGTACCCTGTTGGCCGGCTGGACAGGAACACTACCGGCCTGCTGTTGCTCACCAACGACGGAGACTTGGCACAGAAATTATCTCATCCAAAATATAACATCAGGAAACTGTACCAGGTTACGCTGGACAAAGCGCTGTCTAAACCACACTTTGATAAAATAATTGAGGGCCTCACGCTTGATGATGGTCCTGTAAAGGTGGATACTATCGCCTACCTGGATAAGAAGAATGAAATAGGGCTGGAAATACACAGCGGGCGCAACCGCATTGTACGCCGTATATTTGAGCACCTGGGATACACAGTTGAAAAGCTGGACCGTGTGATGTATGCAGGACTTACCAAGAAGAACATACCCCGTGGCAAATGGCGTTTCCTGAACGAACAGGAAGTGATCAACCTTAAATACTTCAAGCAATAAAATATGCTGGTTACCGCAACACGCATACACAATGGAAAACAGTGGCTGCCTGAAGGTACCGTGATAGAAGTAGCTGACAATGGAATAATAGCAGGAATATATGATGGCCCAGGCAGGGAAGACAATGTACATCGGTACGAAGGAATAATTTGCCCCGGATTTGTAAACGCACATTGTCACCTGGAACTGTCGCACATGAAAGGCAAAGTGCCGGAAGGTACCGGCCTGGTACCCTTTTTAAAACAAGTTGCACTCACACGCAATAATTATACTGAAGAGCAAAAGGCAACCGCGCGCCACCGTGCTTTCAGAGATATGTCAGACAACGGCATTGTGGCCGTGGGTGATATAGCTAATACGGCAGATACACTGGACCTGCGGGCACAGGACAAAATACATTTTCACAGTTTTGTAGAAGCTATCGGGTTTACTGAGCATCCGCAGCAACAGTTTGAATATGCTGCTTCCGTTTATAATTCTTTTGCAGAGCAGATATTAGCCGCCAGGCAGTTGCGCCAATCCATTATACCCCATGCACCTTATTCCGTATCTCAACCACTATTCAACCTTATCGATAAATTCGATGAACATGCCTTGTTGTCCATCCACAACCAGGAGAGCCGTGCGGAAGATGAGTACTACCTGGTGAAGAAAGGGCCTGTGGGCGATTTGCTGCAAACTGTAGGCATAGATGATACTTTCTTTTTGCCTTCAGGCAAATCTTCTTTGCAAACATACCTGCAATGGCTCTCGCCCGGACATCCGATGATGTTTGTGCATAATACCTATACTACACGTGCCGACATAGAAGTTGCTCAAACCTTATTGAAGAACATATACTGGTGCCTTTGTCCCAATGCCAATATGTATATTGAAAGTACTCTGCCTGATATTACCATGCTCATGCAGGAGTGCAATACAATATGTATAGGTACAGACAGCCTTTCATCCAATCATCAATTGTCCGTACTGGCGGAACTACAGACCATTAAGCGGCATTATACCGCCGTCGAATGGGAAGACCTGTTGCGCTGGGGTACTTTCAATGGCGCCCTGGCTTTGCAAATGGATAATATTGTTGGAAGTATAGAAATTGGCAAAGAGCCGGGATTGCTATTAATAAGCGATTTGAGTTCCGATAAGGCGATTACCGTATTATACTAAGCTTTTGCTGTATCGTGTTCGGGCCATCTTCCATACGAACAATATATAATCCGCCGGGAAGGTGGCTAATATCTGATGTAAAAGTGGCGCCGACAGGGAGATGTATCGGTATGCTGTGTATCCTATTCCCCGTTAAATCATATATTTCCAGGAGACCGTCCAACTTAGTTGCCGATACCAGGGATATATGGTCCCCGGCAGGGTTAGGGTACAATGTAACGTTCAAATGATTGCCCTCTATATCCCGCAGGTGTACGGCTGCAATCTCTTCCGCCACAATTGATGACCAGGGGCAGAAGAAGCCTATCGTATTCAACCAGTACGCAGTGTCAAGGTCTACATCAGAATATGGCCTGCCATCGCACACTTCCACTGACATCTCTGTCAGCCTCCATTCATTCACCTTAAAATGCCACAGGAAATTATAATGAGCGTTTTTGTTAACTGATGCATTACCGGCTGCAATAGCACCATTTATATGTTTGTTCCTGTCTGCAAATTGTTTGCTCAATTGGTTATTTACATCAGCAATCACGTCGGGGTCAGAAGTGCAGGCCACACATGATGTATCGCGCCAGTCGGTACCCTGCAGCACCAGGCTGAAACGGTAACATTTTACCTGTGCGTAAGATTCAGCCGAAAAGATTGCTGACAAGAAAACAAGTATGCTGGTAATGCGCTTCATGAATGCAATATTACTGTCCAAGACAACCGGGAAATGCTGTAAGGTTGGATACGGGCAGCAAATTACAATCCCATTACTAATTCACCTGCCCGGGGTCGCCCATGCGGCCTGCCTGGTAGTCTGCATAGCAGCGCATGATCTGTTCTTCGCTGTTCATCACAAAAGGACCGTAAGAATATACCGGCTCGTTGAGCGGCTGTCCACCCAATACAAATACTTCAGCGCCTTCTTCGCTGTACAGGTTGATAACATCGCCGCCCCTTTTGTACAATACCAGTTGATTGGGTTTCAATTCGTGCTGGTCTTCTATCTCCACTTTGCCGCTCACACAATAGGCGAATGCGTTGTGTGTGGGGTCAACTGGAATGTCTATACGTGACTGCTTATTCAGTTTGATATAATAGTAGAATGTTGGGGTGAATGTTTTGATGCCTGACTTATAACCCATCAGTTCGCCCAGTACTACCCTGCCTGTAAAGTCCTTCTTAACAATGGTGGGCATTTGCTTACCACGATGTACAACTGTTGTGGGGTCATCGTATTTATTTTGTGCGGGCATGTTCAGCCATATCTGGAAACCATGCAGGCTGCCCCCTTCTTTCTTCAGCTTCTGCCCCGATTCTTCCATGTGTATAGCGCCTTTGCCCGAGCTGAACATCATGAACTCCCCCTGCTCTATCTGGAAATCGTAATTCAAACTGTCCTTATGGTGCCCGCTGCCGGATAAGAAATAGGTAGTAGGAATCACTCCCGCATGAGGGTGCGCATCTACACGCAGGGGGTTGCTGCCGGGGTTTACATCCACGGGGCCAAATTCGTCGAACATCACAAAGGGCGACACATAATCAAGATGGTTGCCCGCAAAGGCACGCATCACCGGCAGGGTGCCTACATTTACCCTGTCAGAATTGAGTATACGGTGTATCTTCCTATGGCCCTTGCCGGAGTACATACCCGACTGGCCAAACAGGAAATTAGGCGCTGCAAGCGACGCACCGATAATAGCCGAACCTTTTATGAATTTTTTCCTGGACATCATACCCTAAAATTACGGTATTATATTAAACGAAAGCACAGGCTAATGTTTATACATCAATAGGGCCTGTCTATCAATACTTCCCATGCGGCATGACGACTTCCTGAATAATCATTAAAAAGAATAAATATTCCATGGTCATAATAAGCTGCGAAAACTGATAAAAATCATTCCCTCGCTCGATTTACATAACAAACCTAAATATATTTTGGTATTGTATTGATTTTCAATAGTTGACAATCACGAAAACACTTTGGATAAGGTGATATGAATATGAAATATACAGTTAAACCGCGACAGTTCCATGCATCAGCGCGTCTAAAATGCCTAACTTTGCGCTCCATTGGGTTTTATGTCAGTTTCTACACAGGTTATAGAAGAAGTAGTGATTAAGTTCGCCGGCGATAGCGGCGATGGTATGCAGCTTACGGGCACACAGTTTACCAACAACACCGCCCTGGCCGGCAGCGATCTATCCACCTTTCCGGATTTTCCGGCGGAGATACGTGCCCCGCAGGGTACGGTGCCGGGTGTGAGCGGTTACCAGTTGCGTTTTTCCAGCAACGAGGTGTTCACACCGGGTGATAATTGTGACGTATTGGTAGCCATGAACGCTGCCGCTCTGAAGGTGAACCTGGGAAACCTGAAAAGAGGCGGCATCATAATAGCCAATACCGATGGCTTTGACGTGAAAAACCTGCGCCTGGCCAACTACCCCGAAGGAGTAAACCCGATAGAAGACGAGAGCCTTGGGCAGAACTATCAATTGTATAAGATAGACATCACCAAGCTGACCCGCGAGGCGCTGAAAGACATACAGATGGGCACCAAGGAGAAAGACCGTGCAAAAAACATGTTTGTGCTGGGCTTCGTCTATTGGTTGTACAACAGGGATATGGACAACACCATTAGGTTCCTGAAAGAAAAATTCGGCAAAAAAGAAGAGATACTGCAAAGTAACATGCTGGCATTACAGGCAGGTTACAACTATGGCGATACGATTGAGGCGTTCACCACACGCTATAAAGTAGAAAAGGCGAAGCAGGAGCCCGGTACCTACAGGGGCATTACGGGCAATACCGCGCTGGCATACGGCATTATAGCTGCGGGTGAAAAATCTGGCCTGCCCGTGTTCCTGGGTTCTTATCCTATTACACCTGCATCCGACATCCTGCATGAACTATCCAGGCACAAGAACTTTGGCATACGTACATTCCAGGCCGAGGACGAGATAGCGGGTATTACATCTGCAATAGGTGCATCGTACGGCGGCAGCCTGGGTGTTACTACCTCTTCCGGGCCCGGTATTGCGCTGAAAGCCGAAGCTATGGGCCTGGCTGTAATGCTGGAAATACCTCTGCTGATAGTGAACATACAACGCGGCGGGCCATCCACAGGTTTGCCTACCAAAACAGAGCAGAGCGACTTGATGCAGGCGTATTATGGCCGTAATGGTGAATGCCCGATGCCTATAATTTCAGCATCCACACCCGCCGATTGTTTCGATGCGGTATATGAAGCAGTGCGGATAGCTGTACAGCACATGACACCCGTAATGTTGCTGAGCGATGGTTATATAGCCAATGGCGCCGAGCCCTGGAAATTTCCTAAGAGCGAAGACCTGGCACCAATTACTGTCAACTTCAAACAAGGCCTGGGTGAGGGCGAAGAACAATTCCTGCCCTACAAAAGAGATGAGAAGTTGGTGCGCGCATGGGCTATACCCGGCACAGCGGGGCTGGAGCACCGCATAGGCGGATTGGAAAAAGAAGACATAACGGGCAACGTGTCCTACGACCCGGAGAACCACCAGCATATGGTAAAAACCCGCCAGGAAAAAGTAGACCGCATAGCAGACTACATTCCCCTGCAGCAATTAGACAGCGGCCCTGAAAAGGGTGATGTACTGGTGTTGGGCTGGGGTTCAACATACGGAGCCATTAAGAGTGCGGCTAAAGAATTGCAGGCACAAGGCAAATCAGTGGCACATGCACACCTGCGTTACCTCCGTCCTTTCCCCGGGAACCTGGGTGAAATCATCAGCAACTACAAGCACGTGCTGATACCGGAAATCAACAACGGCCAGCTGATAAAAATTATCCGCGACCAGTATATGGTAGATGCAAAAGGGTATAACAAAATAAAGGGTATACCCATTACCCGTGCAGAGTTGGAAAATGCTATTGAGGAGTTGCTGTAACGCCAACCTGGTTATCGGTTTATCAATCAAACTGATGATGTAGCAAACAACCAATAGCTACTTTCGGACAGTGTATGGCTGATAAAGTATCCATCTTCTGGTTCAGGCGCGATTTGCGATTGCACGACAACGCAGGATTATATCATGCATTACGTTCCGGCTATCCGGTAGTGCCTGTTTTCATTTTCGATACCAACATACTGGATGAGTTAGAGAATAAGGCAGATAAACGGGTGGACTTCATACACCGGCAACTGGAACATATGCAGGCACAACTGGAGGCAACAGGTAGTACGCTGCACGTGCTGCATAGCACACCCGAAGATGCTTTTCGTCAGTTAGTTTCGCGGTACGATGTACAGGCCGTGTACACCAACCACGATTACGAACCTTATGCAAGAGAAAGAGATAAGCGTATTGCCGGTTACCTGCAAGGGCAGGGTATCAGCTTCTTCAGCTACAAAGACCAGGTGATATTTGAAAAAGATGAAGTGCTTAAAGACAATGGCGAACCATATACTGTATATACGCCTTACAGTAAACGATGGAAAGCCAGGCTGAATGAGTTTTACCTGCGGCCTTATCCTGTAGAAAAGTACTTTGATCATTTCTACAAACAACAGGCATTACCGGTACCATCTTTAGAGAGTATAGGTTTCGTGCGGACAAATGTTGATATACCACGGGCTGAACTGGATGAAGCGGTGGCGAAAGATTACCACAACACCAGGGATATCCCCTCTTTGCATGGCACTACCAGGTTAAGTGTACCCCTGCGTTTCGGTACGGTCAGTATCAGGCAGTTGGCAGCAAAAGCAAAAGAGTTGAATGAAAAACTACTGAACGAATTGATATGGCGGGATTTTTACCAGTCTATTCTCTGGCATTTTCCGTATGTGGTCAATCATGCTTTTAAGCCGGAATATGATAAGATAGCCTGGCGCAATAATACAGAAGAATTCAGGCTGTGGTGCGAAGGGAAAACCGGCTACCCTATAGTGGATGCAGGTATGCGTGAGCTGAACAGCACCGGCTATATGCACAACAGGGTACGAATGATTGTAGCCAGCTTCCTGGTAAAACACCTGTTGATAGACTGGCGCTGGGGCGAGGCATACTTTGCAGAGAAGCTACTGGACTTTGACCTGGCCTCGAACAACGGCGGCTGGCAATGGGCTGCGGGTAGTGGCTGTGACGCAGCACCCTATTTCAGGATTTTCAATCCCTGCCTGCAAACACAAAAGTTTGACCCTGAATTGAAATACATACGCGAATGGATACCTGAGTTTGAAGACTTCACTAAATATCCCCAACCGGTTGTAGAGCACAGCTTCGCCCGCCGGCGTTGCCTTAATGCAATTAGTGATGTATTGGGCAAAAAATAAGGGGACTTGCCGGCCCCCTTATTGACTGTGTAGTTCATAAACACATTACAAGGTACGCTTACCAGACCATGTGCCTTGCTTCGTGCTCTTGGTGTCTTTCCACGTTCCGCTCACATCGTCGCCGTTAAATGTACCTTTTACTTCTACCTGGTCTTTTTGTGTCAGGTGGTCAATCGCACCATTCACCAACGAGCCCTCCAATATACCACCGCCGGAAACCACGATTGAATAATCGTTGCCGTTCAGGGTCATGTTGAACGTACCCGCATCGTCGCCGGTATATGTTCCCTCGTAGTTCTTTACCAGTGCTTTTGAAGTTTCTTTATACACAGCAACGTTAACTGTATGGCCGGGTATGGTCATCTGCACCTGTGGGTTTTGCCCGTTGGCATCTACTGAAAAATAGGCAGACATAGCCTTGCCGTCTATTGTACCGGTAAACAGCGCGTTGCTGATGGGTTGCCCCGGTGACCATGAAGAGAGAGATTGGGTAGTGAATGTAGCGCTCTTGCCATCGAAGGACACCAACGCTTTTACTTCTGTACCCGTATTGTACAAGTATAATGCAATAGTACCTGACGAACCTACAATCACTCCCTTATACACACCGCCGCTTCCGGCATCGTGTTCAGATTTGGCCTCCGGCGCAGTAACGCATGTTGGGCATACGTACGAAGTTGGCGTGTTGTTGTTATTGTTACTATTTGTGTTGTTGTCATCCTTCTTGCAGGAAGCCAGGGTGGCAATAAAAAGCATAATGAGTGCTGACTGTTTCATTTGTAGAAAATTGAGGGGTTAAATAATTATTGGGTTGAAATTAATAATCTTATTTAAGTAATACTGTATTTTTATATAGAATAATTGCATAATGAAGGAGATTTCCAGGAAGAAGTTTATTCGACAGGCAGCAGTAGCAGGTACTTCAGTATTATTGTTCAACAGGTGTGGGGTACCAGGTTCGCCCATTGGTAAAGAGGACGGCGTGGTTGTAGATAAGCTCACTGATATGGAAGACATCTTTTCTTACATCAATAGGGTAAACGGGAAATTCGACACAGGCTTGTACAAAAAGATAATAGGCGCTGCCAACGAGTTTAAGGAAGGTGATATGTCGTTGGGTGTTGCCGCAACAACAGATAATACACGCAACAACGCAAGGCTGTTATTGTCAAACACCCGGATTGCGGACATCTCCAGTCATAATTTACACAGGGACAGTATTTCAGACCTGGTAGCAAAAACAACAGTAAACAATAGCGAAGCAGATAGTTGGACAATAGGGCAACTGAAAGAGTTTATCCTCACCCAACCTGAAGAAAAAATAAAAGAAATAATGCCTGCACTCAGCAGCGATATAATCGGTTGTGTGGTAAAGCTGATGAGCAACGGGGAACTGGTGCAGGTGGGGCAAAAGATTTTCAATCCACTACCGGGCAGCAAGATAGGCAGCAAAGGATATATGGGCGCACGTATACAGCCCAACTCACCCACGGATAATATTGATGATATTTCATGGCAGGTATTTGATGCATGGGCGTATGCGGTTGGCGACCTCGTGTTAGGCACCAATCCCGTTTCGAGCGAACCAGCTTCGGTGGCTGCCATTGAAAAAGCTTTGTTTGACATCATCACTACATTCAAGTTAGAAAATACCATTCCCAACTGTGTTCTCTCGCATATAGACATACAAGCAGCAGTAGAAGAAATGCAACCCGGCACAACAGGCATATGGTTTCAGAGCCTGGCCGGCACTGAAAGCGCCAACCGGACCTTTGACCTGTCCGTAGAGAAAATGGAACATTACGCCTCGCTGCGCAAAGGCAGGTATGGACTATATGCGGAAACGGGCCAGGGTGCTGATTACACGAATGGCAATGCTGAAGGTGTGGATATGGTTATTCTTGAGTCGAGAAAATATGGTTTTCTGCGCGCGTTGAAAATGAAAATGGCCGCTTCGAAACCGACAGGAGATATACCATGGACGCATGTCAACGATGTGGCGGGCTTTATCGGCCCCGAAGTATTTAAGACCAAAGAACAATTGGTGCGTTGCTGCCTGGAAGATATTGTTATGGGCAAATTGCACGGGCTGACCATCGGGCTGGATATCTGCTCCACTCTGCATATGGATGTGACGTTGGATGACCTGGACTGGTGTATCGAACAAGTGATGCCAGCCAATCCGGCCTACCTGATGGCATTGCCCACTAAGAACGACCCCATGCTCAGCTACCTGACTACAGCCTTCAACGACCATGTGCGTATCAGGGAAAAGTTTGGCTATAAGGTAGATGATGCGATGTGGGAATTTTTTAAGAACATTAAAGTAATAGACGCCGAAGGAAAACCAACGGAATATTTTGGCGACCCTATATGGGTATATTACCAATACCGCAGAGCTAAGGGAGATGCCAGGGCTAAGGAAGTAATATATACGGAAGGAAGGCAAAAGATAAAAGAAATAAGAGAACGCGGCGTACCGATAGCCGAGCGGTATGGCAATAACCACTGGGATATGAACCCTGAACTCGATAAAGAGGTAAGGGTGTTGTATGAAGACGCGAAGGTGAGCTTGTGGACGGAAATGCCTGGAAGCTTTATCAAGTCTATACCGGCAGCCGTGCCTGTGCTGTCTAAAGCTAAGGACCGGAAAGACCATGTATACCACCCGCAGGCGGGCGAACAGTTGAGTATTGAAGCCATCAGGAAACTGAACGAGCTGAATGAAGCCGGAAAGGGCCAATCGCCCGATGTGCAAATCATTATATCAGACGGGCTTAATGTCAGGGCCATCATGGATGAAGGGCATCTGCAACCATTTTTAACTGGTATCAGGCAGGAATTGCAACAAAAAGGTTATACCCTCAACGATAAGAATATCGTGATTACCTACGGTAGGGTACGCACCGGGTACCAATGTGGTGAAATATTGTTTGGTAGTACGCAGGGCAAGAAAGGCATTGTACATATCATAGGCGAACGACCAGGGAGCGGGCACCATAATTTTTCAGCCTACCTAACCGTAGCACCCACAAATATTTGGGCTAAGAAGGGAACAGTCGACCATAATATATCGCGGGTAGTCTCAGGCATTTCCGATACAGCATTAAACCCGGCGCTGGCAGCTAAAGAAACTGCGGATATATTGGATAGAATGTTTGGAATGGTAGTGTGAGGGAAGCAGTGGGATTGTCTGCCGGGATGAGACATGCAAAAAACAACAGAGGCAGGATAAACTAACCTGCCTCTTTCAAATATCATTATCGACCGCTGCATCAGAACATCAGCGCGCCTTTCTTGCTGTTGAGGAAGAAGGTGAAGCGCGGCGTGAGCATCCACTGGCGGTAAAGGCCGGAAGAATACACATCTCTGCGCACTACGGGTGTGGCGCCGGTTACATCCAGTTTAAACTGGCCGTGACGACCAAAGCGATAGTATGCGTTACCCACCAGGTTAATAGTTAAGCCCTGTGTGCCGTCTATCTCATACCAACCGCCTGTGTTGCGGTCCTGGTACAGGTCGTCCTTCAGGTGGTAAATACCCAGGGCGCCGGCTGTCAACCCAATGCGCTCGGTAACATAGTGTCCCTCCAGGCGCAACATCACATCACCCTGGCGGTATAACTTGCGCGCAATAGTATATACATCCCTGCTGTAAAAAGTATCGTTGATAGCATTGGCTGCGAAGAACTCATTTTCGTTGTACCTTATTAAGGGCTGCTGGTACCCCACTGCTGCAGATATCCATTGCTTCCATGTTACGCTGCCGCCTACCATTACATCACTGCTGCCACGGCTGGGCTGGTAAGCCATAGGTAAGGGGCGGGCCTTGCCATCAGCATTAGTTGCCGTGCCCATGCCTATCAGCAGGCCGCCTGTACCCTGTATGGTCCAGTCTTCCAAGCCAATGAACATATGCGTATAAGATGCCGACATATCGCTGAGGCCCCAGCTATTTCCCAGTTCGCCCGCCGATGAAAATATCGGCAGCTTTACATCAAAATATCCTCCGCTATACGAGCCAAACAGAGGCACCCGCACTTCAAGCTGCGATATGTTCAGCCTTATGTCCCTTTCACCTTTGGCAAAAGTATGCCCAAGGCTGAAATGCGCGCGCTGGTTCTCATAATCGTACTCATTGATCATCAATGCCGAAGTAGTGCGCATAGAGCCTGTAGATGCAAAACCGGGGTCGGCCTCTCCTTGTGCCTTGGCGGTAAAAGCTGCAAAGCCCAATGCCGCACCCAGGCATATAGCGGAAATATGTCTCATGTTAATCATTTAACAGATAAGCTTCAAATATACTTTTCTAAACTTAAAAATACATGGCCTGCCGTACAATTGCAATAAAAAAGCCCCTTTTCTGCTAAAAAAGGGGCATTACAAGACATTAAGTTTATTTTATGCACTCTCTTTTTCCGTGGTCACAATTTTCAGTCCCTTCTGGTCTTTCATTTTTGAGAAACCACCCAAAACATTGCGCAGGTTGTGATAACCTTGTCTTTTCAGCAATGATGCGGCTATTACCGACCGATAACCTCCGGCACAATGTACATAGAGGTTATTCTCACTGCTTATCAATGCAATATTGAATATATCTTTCATCGTATCCAAAGGTACGTTGGCAGCGCCTTTTACGTGCCCGGCATCGTATTCGGTTGGCTTACGTACGTCTATTACTTCCAGGCGGTTGTCGTGCGGCATATCCATCGCCAGTTCGTCGGGCTCTATGTCGATTATCATATCAATCTCTTCGCCCGCGTCAATCCATGTGGAAAGGCCACCTTCCAGGTAGCCCTGCACGTTCTCAAAACCTACACGCGCCAGCCTTATTACGCTCTCTTCTTCCTTGCCGGGGTCGGTTACCAACACCAGCGGCTGATCGAATGGCAATAAACTGCCTGCCCACTCGGCAAACCTGCCCTCCAGCCCGATGCTGATGGCGCCGGGAATAAAGGCTTGCGTAAACTCCGTAGCAGGACGGGTATCCAGCAGCCATACATCGTTGGCCATTTTCTCTTTCAGTTCCGCCACAGACAATGGTGTCATTGCTGTTTCCATCAGCTTGTCCATGGTCGAATAACCTTCCTTATTGATCTTAGCGTTGACAGGGAAGTAAGCGGGCGGTGTCGATAATCCCTCGGTGACTGCTTTGATGAACTCCTCTTTGGTCATATCCTGCAGGGCGTAATTTGTTGTCTTTTGTTGTCCGATCGTACTGAATGTTTCAGCGCCCAGGTTTTTACCGCATGAGGAGCCGGGGCCATGCGCAGGATATACAACTACATCATCCGGCAGGCTTTTTATTTTGCTGTTCAATGATTCGTACATCATACCGGCCAGTTCTTCCTTGCTCATATTACCGCTGAACAGGTCGGGGCGGCCTACATCTCCTACAAAGAGTGTATCGCCTGTGAAGATGCAATGCGGGTTACCCGCTTCGTTATACAACAGGTAAGATGTGCTTTCCACTGTATGCCCCGGCGTATGCAGCGCTTTTATCTTTAGGTTGCCGACAGTAAACTCCTCACCATCTTTGGCCAGGTGAACAGCAAAACCTGTTTCCGCGCCCGGTCCGTACACAATTGGCGCGCCTGTACATTTGGCCAACTCCAGGTGACCGCTTACGAAGTCGGCATGAAAATGCGTTTCAAATATATATTTGATCTTTACACCCAGCTCTTCAGCTTTTTTGATGTATTCGTCCACATCGCGCAACGGATCTATTACCGCTGCCTCGCCATTGCTGGCAATGAAATATGCTGCCTCGCTCAGGCATTTGGTATACAGTTGTTCTATTACCATTTATATGGTTTTTCGCAGGTTAATCCCTGCGGTTTAAAAATATGGAAATATAATACAGCAGCATAGCTACTGAAGCTATCGCGGCTACTACATAAGTGCGGGCTGCCCATTTCAGCGCATCCGCTGCCTGGTCGTGCTCTGTTTTAGAAGCCATGCCGGTACGTTCCAGCCATGCCAGGGCGCGGTTGCTGGCGTCATATTCCACCGGCAAAGTTACCAGCGAAAACACGGTGGAAAAAGCGAACATAATGATACCTATCAGCAGCAAGAGTTGGTTGCCCTGTCCGAAGAAAAGGCCTATACCTGCCAGCAATACCCATTGGCCCAGCGTAGTGCTCACCTTTACTATAGGCACCATAGCGCTGCGGAACTGCAACATGCTGTATGCGGTAGCGTGCTGCACTGCATGGCCGCACTCGTGCGCAGCCACTGCAGCAGCGGAGATACTCCGACCGCTATATACTTCCGGACTCAGATTCACCGTTTTATCAGCAGGATTGTAGTGATCCGACAAAAAGCCGTCGGCTGCATTTACCTGCACATCATATATACCATTGTCGCGCAGCATTTTCTCTGCCACTTCCTTACCGCTCATGCCCGAGCCCAGCGGTATTTCCCCGTACTCCCTGAATTTAGACTTCAGGCGGCCGCTCACCACCGAACCAAGCAGCATGAACACAACCATTATCAACAAATATCCTATTCCCATGATTTCTATACTATCAAATTACTTACCAATGCAACATTGGCAGTTCTGCAAAGTTATTTTATCCTGCTGAACTGGCATTTATACAGATATAAATAAAAAAATGCGCCCTGTCATGACAACAGGACGCATACGCATGAAACAGACCCTACCTTATCCCAAACACTATAAAGATTAAAAAACTATAATACGCTACCACTTCATTGTCACACCCAACAGGCAGTTGAAGCCTGCTTGTGGATAGTAGTAGTTAAATGTGTTTAACTCACCCCCGTACACATAGCTGAAAGTGTAGCCATTGCTTACATATTGCGTATTGAGTATGTTGTTCAGCATCAGGTTGAAGCCCAACTCGCGGAACGGCTTTGTCCTTATTGAGTACCTGATTCGCGCATCTACCAGGTTGTAAGGGTCTATGCTCCGTCCGGCATCGCTGGTGTTATCTAAGTATTGTTTGCCTACGTATTTGGTCAGCAGGTCTATTTCAAATACCTGCCCCTTGCTCATGTACCTGAAGGGGCTAAGCGTGATACCGCCCGCGCCAATAAAATCGGGCGAAAAAGCGATATCCGTTGTGCCGTGGTTCACCACATCCTGTATGCCCCAGGCGTTATCGTAGTTGTCTATATACTCTGTGAAGTTGAGTATCTTATTCTGCGAATAGGTCGCATTGGCAAATATTTTCAACCAATGGTTGGGTACGTAGGCTGCCTGCGCCTCTATGCCTGTGCGGTAGCTGTTGGGTACATTGGTGCGGGTATAAGCTCCCACGTCGTTTATCTCGCCTGTCAGCACCAGTTGATTGATGTAGCGCATATAATAATAGTTGGCGTTCAGTTGCAGTTTGCGCACTGTCCGGTCGAAGCCTACTTCTACGTCATACAATTGCTCGTGTTTTGGCTGGTCAACCGGCGAAGCCTCGAAGTCGTTCCTGTTCGGCTCCTTGTTAGCCACGGCAACGGATGCGTAGAGTTTCTCAACCTTACTGCCATTGTTGGCAATGAAAAAGGTCAGCCCAGCTTTGGGATTAAGGAAGTTGTACACAGGCATGGCATGCACGCCGGGGTTGTCGCGGAAGCCGTAGATATTGTAAGCTACATTCCTGTATTGCAGGTCGCCAAACAGCATGAGTTTTTCACCAGCATATTGCTGTAGTTTCAGGTACAGGCTCAGGTCGTTTTTCTGGGCGTCAAAATTGTACCAGCGGTAGTTATCAGGTATGCCGCCGTTCATCGCCCACAGCACATCGCCATAATGTTCACCCGTATATTGGTTCCATCCTCCGCCGAAAGTGAGCTGTGTCTTATTCTTGTGGTATATCAATGAAAATACAGAGCCGTAATAATAGTTGTCTAACCACAACTGGCGAATCAAATCGGTTTCAGTCAATGTATCTATTCCACGGATATTGTCCGACAGGCCGTAATTGCTATAAGCCTGCCCGAGTTTATATTCCTCGTAATACCCACGCCCGCGTGTCATAAACAATGCCGCATGGCCGGTAATGTATTTTGAGAACTTATGGTCAACAAAGAACTGGTAGTAGTCCTGCTGGTAATTGTCTGTCTGGTTGTCGTAGTAACTGCCGTCGGCCCTCATGCCCAATTCGTTATAGGTACGATTGCTGGCCAAAGAATCTTCCGGCACACCATTCCACGACTGTTTTGTTTTCTCTTTACCTGTCATCAGCATGAAGCGCAGTTTTGTTTTTGCACTTACCTGCCAGCCTGCTAAAAACTGCATGGATTTCAAATCTGAATTAGAACGGTCGATATATCCGCGCGAGTTAATTTGTGACAGTCGCACGTCAAACTGGAAACCGTTTTTCAGTATACCTGTTCCTGCTTTCAGCGTATGCCTCCAGGTATCGAAAGAGCCGTAACTGTTGATGAGTTCGACACCCGCTTTGTCCATCTGCTGCATATTGCTGATGCTCATAGTAGCGCCAAAAGCACCCGCGCCATTGGTAGATGTACCCACGCCGCGTTGCAACTGTATAGAGCCGGTAGATGAAGCCAGGTCGCTGAAGTTGACGAAGAACGTTCCCTGCGATTCTGCATCGTTCACCGGAATACCGTTCAGCGTTACATTGATGCGTGTACCATCGGTACCACGCACCCTGATACCCGTGTAGCCTATACCGGTACCTGCATCAGAGGTTACCACAGCCGATGGGGTGTACTGCAATAAGTATGGCAGGTCCTGCCCCAGGTTGGAATGTTCAATATCCTTTTTGTTCAGCTCCGTTTTGGCAAAAGGTGCGTCTGAACCCGCACGCAATGCGCGAATCTCTACCGGTTGTAAATACTGGGGTTGCAACAGCGTGCGTTCTGCTGCCTCTGTTGAGTCTGATTGTGCATGGGCGGCTATTGTTGCTCCCATTGCAGTCCCGATTGCTATCGGGATGATGAGTAATTGTTTTTTCATTGCATGGCATTTATTCTGTTAAACGAATGTGGGGCGCCATGCTCTTTTGTTTTTTGGCTTCTGTCGGTAATACCAAACACCTATAAAACGAAGGCCTTAACGTTTATAAAGCAGTTGGGGGATACGACAGAATACGCTGCTGAATTTTTATTTTCCCTAACCGGCATTACCCGGTCCAGGTTCAGCGGGTATGATCTCAGCCTGTTATTATAAGGCACCCCGATAAATCTCGGGGCAAAGGTAGGTAATGATTGTGGAAATGCAAATGTTGTATTTTACTAGCTTGCCCTGACACAACAGCGGCGTGTGCTGCTCGCATTACTATATAAGTCCTTATACTGATTATTTTTGATAGCAACCTACTTCAATGCGTCAGCCTTTCCACAATCCCTATGTTCAGCAGGCAATCATATTTGTCCTTGCCATTTTCTTATTGTGGTGGGAGTTGGGCACGCATGATGTGCAGGAATGGGACGAAGCCAGGAACGGTGTAAACGCCTGGTATATGTACTATAATCATGATTACGTCAACTACTATTATGGTAATGAATTAGATACCTGGAACGCCAAGCCGCCCTTGATGATATGGCTCATCACTTTGTCCTATCATATCTTTGGGTTTAACGAATTCGCACTCAGGTTTCCGTCAGCGCTTAGTGCGTTGATATTCTTTGTTGTTTTGTATCGGCTGGTAAGGCGGTATAGTAATGCATCTGCCGCCTTCCTCACTATCCTTATCTTATTTGGCTGCCGGGCGATAATTTCATTTCACGTAGGCCGTACAGGGGATTTTGATAGTCTGCTGTTATTATTTCTTACCTGCTCTGTATTTTACTTCTGCCGGCATGTCTTTGACGGACACAAATATGCAATATACCTGCTCGCCCTGTTCACCGGACTGGCGTTTTACACCAAAGGTACCGCTGGTCTATTGTACATACCGGGTATGTTCTTATTTCTCCTCATCAACAGGCAACTGCTGTCAACCCTCCGGCAGGGGCGTACATATATAGGCATCTCCATCTTTGTCGTTATTGTCTCATCGTGGATAGGGCTGGTGTATTCCTTTGGGAAAAGCAGCGAACACTCTGTGTATGGTACTAAAAACAGTATTGAGACAATGTTTATACACGACACGTATAAGCGTCTTGCCAGCGACGAATTTTCGTCCAATGCCCCCAGGGACAACTTCTTTTTTTCCACAGTATGGAAGTAAGGATGAATATGTGGCATATATTGTTTTACATGGCCGTCGTGACGGGTGTATACCTGCTATACAAAAACAGGAAGACGTTAAGCCACCTTGTTCAGACCACTGAAAACAGGTTCACCGCATTGAGCCTTTCCCTGTCTATACCTGTGATACTTATAGTGAATTTTGCCGAGCACCCGCTGGACTGGTATTTCACCCCGGCCTGGCCGTTTATTGCTTTTATCACGGCACGGTGGATGATTTATACCGGCAACCGTTGGCGGCCTGCCTATTTTGCCTGGGCTATCGTGATAATTTTTAACCTGGTTAAGCATTTTTTATACATCGATGCACATAGCCAATCTATGCACAATGCATTAAACAGGGGAAACGAATTGCTCAAAGAAAAACAATATATAGTAGTGACCGGTACACCGCGGCAAAACCTGGCCCTGTACCTGCACTGGATGAACATGGGGTACTACCTGGTGGAAGACATGAATCGACTTAAAGAACACAGAGGCCAGGCTGCTATTGTGTTAAAGGACCAGGTTGATACAACCTTGTTTGAGCCGAAGCAAGAGGCAGGCGAATATTGTATTGCCGTCGTCAGGTGAGTTTAGCGCCCCTCACCAGGTACCTCGCCACCACCAGCGCCATCAGCAGGAACATGGCAAACAACTGGTGCAGCTCGGCAAGTATTTCAAAAGTTCCAAACTTACCAAAGACGATTTTGGGCGCGCTTAACACAGTTACTATTCCCAATATCACCTGCACCCCTACCAGCACAAAAGGCCACCAGCGTATTTGTTTCATATAAGATGACTTTGCCTTAATTGCAGCTGTAGTTGCCGCACCAAACCAAAACATGATAAGCGTGAACAACAGGTAGGCCAGTTGCCTGTGTACAAAGTGCACATTGATGGGATGGCTCACCCAGCTATGCAGCCAAAGCGTATCCGGCAGGTACATACCGTTGATGTCGGGCCAGGTTGGGGCGCTCATCGCTGCCTTCAGCCCCGCCATAAAGGCGCCGTACACCAATTGCAAGGCCAGGATAACAATAACTATGTTGGTGAAATTCTTAAAACGGCTATTGTACACCAGCTCGCCTTCGGGCACTAATAGTTTTAGCGCAAACCAGAGGGTGTAGCAAAGCAGTATCAGCGCGGCAATGAAATGGAGCGCCAGTTTGATATGGTTAACATACAGGTTGGTATCATTCAGCCCGCTGGCTACCATTATCCAGCCTACGAGCCCCTGTGCGGCCCCGAGCAGGAACAGGATGACCAGGGGTATTACCATATCCTTCCTAAAGTACCCCCTTACGAGAAAATAAATAAACCCGATAGCGAAAACTACCCCCAGCAGGCGCGCCCAAAGGCGGTGAAACCATTCCCAGAAAAAAATGAATTTGAAATCGTCCAGTTCAAAATGAGCGTTCAGGTATTTGTATTGGGCTATCTGCTTGTATCTATCAAAGGCCTCCTGCCAGGTAGCCTCGTCCATTGGGGGCAGGGCTCCCATTATCGGTTTCCATTCGGTAATGGACAAACCTGAACCGGTAAGGCGGGTGATACCACCCAGTAATACCTGCACCACGATCATCAATACCCCTACCAGCAACCACCGGGCGACCGCCCTCTTTTTTTTATTATCCTGCAAGACCTGATTTTTTACAGCCCTGCAAAAGTACGCCTGCACGGTATATTTTCCGTCGCAAAATACCCCCTCAATGCATTAAAAGCGCTATAATTAGGCGATTGAACTTATATATAGCCTAGTTGTTTTTAATAAATATATAACTCGTTAGGACTTTTTAACCTTTCGGCTGTTAGATTGTTGGTAATTAATTAGTTATTTAATAACGTGATAATACACGATTACATATAAAAATATGACTAGTTGTATTATATTTATATACAGAATTAAGAAAAGAACTTTGTAATTTGGCAACAACTGTGGCCAACGCTAAAATATTTTTTTTACTTTTCTAAATAAGACATTATGAGAAAAGCCGATGTAGTAAACAGTATTGCCGAAAAGACGGGGATACCCAAAGTAGACATACTTGTGGCGCTTGAAGCATTTTTCAAAGAAGTGAAAACATCGCTGATAGAGGGAGAACCTGTTTACGTTCGCGGCTTTGGCAGTTTCATACTCAAAAAAAGGGCTGCCAAGATAGGCCGTAATATAAAGAAGAACATTGCAGTAGAGATACCAGAACATTTTATACCGGCCTTCAAACCTGCCAAGGAATTCGTTCACGCAGTCAAGACGTCTACGCACGACCTGAAAGAGAGCGCCGACCACGAGGACGATGACGAATAACCCATTCTCACCCCTTTTCTTCGTAGCTTTGCGCAAAAATTGATATTTCTTGCGTAAAGGTCACTATATCACATTGCTGGTTTCCATTGCCCTGATAGCCGCACTATACTGGGGCGTAAATACCGTTCCCCCAAAAAAGCCGGCCACAGAACAACAGGTAGCTGCCACAACGGAAGGCGAACACGCAGACGTGCCGCCAGCTTCAGTAGATTCCATACTTAGTGCCGGCAAGGCAACCCTGCACGGGCATGCGCTTACCGATGTTAATGCATTGCTTGCCAAGGCAGAAAATGCCGACCAATCAGCAAAAGCAGAAATATATAAAGAGCTGGGCGACATATGGCTGCAACACAAGCAGATGGCTCCGGCAGCTTATTACTACACTGAAGCAGCAAAATTGGATAATTCAGAAAAAAGCCTCAACTTTGCAGCCCGATTAAATTCAGACCTGTTACGCAGTGCGGAATCGGCATCGGTGAGGGTATGGGCAGCTCAGCAGGCAATAGCGGCTTACGAGCAGTCGCTGAAGCTCAACCCCGATAACGATACGGTAAAGATGGCCCTGGCTGCCGCCTATATAGATGGCACCAGCCAGCCGATGCAGGGGATACAGTTGCTGCTGGGTATTACGCGCGAGCAACCCGACAATATACAGGCCAACCTGATGCTGGGGCAACTGTCCATACGCTCCGGCCAGATGGACAAGGCGCAGGAGAGATTTGAGAAGGTATTGAGTATAGAGCCTGAAAATACGGAAGCATTATATTTTCTGGCAGAAGTATATAAGAGTAAAGGAAACAAACAAAAAGCTATTGAATTGCTGGAAGAGTGCAAGCGGATCATTAATAACCCGCAGTTCAGCAAAGAGATTGATGAGTATATAAATTCATTTAAGTAACTAAAAAAATTTAAACTTATGCCTTGCGGTAAAAAAAGGAAAAGACATAAAATAGCTACGCACAAGCGTAAAAAGCGTCTCAGGAAAAACCGTCATAAGAAGAAGAAATAACACCAGGACATACCGGCTCGCGCCGGTTTTCCGGTTAACTTCTGCACAATTTCCTTACACCTCTTCGCAGGTGTAGGGTTTTTGTTATTAATGTTCCCTCTGTACAAAGAAGTTATGAGAAGACATGCCTGTGATACAGGCATGGTGCTGGTATGGCCGGATAAAAGACGGACACATGAACAAAGAACTTATTATTAACTCTTCGGCAGACGGCGTAGAAATAGCCCTGCTGGAGGACAAAAAGCTGGTTGAGCTCCATTTTGAAAAGGGGCAAAACAACTTTGCCGTAGGCGACCTGTACCTGGGCAAAGTAAAGAAGCTTATGCCCGGCCTCAACGCCGCTTTTGTGGATGTTGGCTACGAAAAAGACGCTTTCCTGCATTATACCGACCTGAGCCCGTACTTCCGTTCGCTGATGAAGTTCTCCAAGCTGTCACTGGAAGGAAATACCGCCTGGGGTACCGATTTCGGGAAGTTTAAGAACGAGCCCGAGATACTAAAAACCGGCAAGATAACCGAAGTGGTGAACCACAAACCGGAGATACTGGTGCAGGTGCTGAAGGAACCGATTTCTAATAAAGGCCCCCGCCTCAGTTGCGAAATATCGTTACCCGGCCGATTCGTGGTCATGACACCCTTCAATGACGTAGTAGCCATTTCCCGTAAAATACACTCTGCCGACGAGCGCAAAAGACTGCAGCGGACCGTAGAAGCTATCAAGCCGAAGAACTTCGGTGTAATAGTACGTACGGCCGCCGAAGGTAAAAACACCGCCGAGCTGCACAACGACGTTATGGAGCTGACCAAAATGTGGCAGAACATCCAGGACAACTTAAAAGGTTCCAAAGCGCCTAAGCTCATCATGTGCGAGCAGGATAAAACCACATCTATACTGCGCGACCTGCTGAGCGAGAGTTTTCAGAAGGTAGTGGTAAATGACAAAAAACTGCACGCAGAAACCAAAGAATATATTGCCCGCATAGCGCCTGAGCAGGAAGAAATAGTAAGCTACCACAATGGTGGCAGCAATCTATTCGACCAGTATGGCGTTACCAAACAGGTTAAGGCTTCGTTTGGTAAAACGGTGAACCTCCCCAGTGGCGCCTACCTGATAATAGAACATACCGAGGCCCTGCATGTAATAGATGTAAACAGCGGCACACGTAGCGCGGAGATGGGCCAGGAGCAAAACGCCTTGGTTACCAACCTGGAAGCTGCCGAAGAAATCGCCCGCCAGTTGCGCCTGCGCGACCTGGGCGGTATCATCATTATCGACTTCATTGACATGAAACTGCCCAACAATAAAAAGGCGCTTCATGAGGCGGTAGAAAAATATATGAGCACCGACAGGGCCCGGCATACCATACTGCCGGTATCCAAGTTTGGCCTGATGCAAATAACCCGCCAGCGCCTGAGGCCTGAGCTCAACATATCAACAGCCGAGGTATGCCCTACCTGTCGCGGTACGGGAAAAATAGGGCCATCAATATTACTGGCCGACGACATAGAAAAAGACCTGGGTTACCTTATTAACCAGGGGCACCGCGAACTGGCGCTGCATGTGCATCCTATTATGGCTGCATATCTCACAAAAGGGTTGTTCTTCAACTCAATACGCCATAAATGGTCACGCAAGTATAAGGTGCACCTGAAAGTTGTAACCGATAATAATTCGCCCATCACAGAATACCATTTTTACGACAGCAGAACCGACGACATCATAAAATTATAAGAAAAGGGGCCCGGAAGGAGCCCCTTTTTTCGGATAAATCCACTATCCGTTTTTCTACAAAATCAGGTAGCGCATCTATACCTGTATATTAGTTGATATTCACCGCCGACAATACTGCTGTTTCTTTGATAGCTACGAACTGCTTGCCGCCGAATGTAGGTGTAGCGTATGTAAACGGTACAATCTCCAGGTAAGCGCTGTTGTCCGTAATGGTGGGCAACGTACCCAGTTCAGAAGCTGCGATAGTAACCTGTGCAGGCGCGGGGTTGCCATCATACGCTTTGATAATTGTTTGGGCAGATGTAACGATCACTACGTACACTGAATCGGCGCCGCTTACTTTTGAGCCCAGGTCTATTACCAGATCCTGCGATTTCTTTATCTCAGATGGCACCGTGCCTGAAAAACCGGGGAATGAGCCTGTATGGTTGTAGTTGATGGCCGGGATATCGTTGCCGCCAGCCACCTGCCATTGCACGCCGTTGTCCAGGTTGAGCGTAGAAGGCGTCATACCTGCTGTAGCATTCAGGTAGTAGCTGCCATTGGTTTGTTTCGCCAGGTCGTTGCTGTTTACAGAAACTGTTCCTGCATCCACTATTGTGCCTGAGCCGGCTCCATTATAGAAATTGGCTACACCCATCTCATAATCTACGCTAACCGGTACCGGCAATTGAGGCATGTTATAAGAAAACTCCATTTTCAGCGCTACCATTACGCCCCAGAAGTTGTTGCCTACTGCGGGTGTAACGGGTGCTGGCGCAGATGGGGTAGTGGGCGTTGGATTAGTAGGTGTTGTTGGGGTAGTGTCTACTTTGTCGCATGACGCCATACCAATCATAATTGCAAATGCAGGAATAGCAATGTTGAGTAATTTTTTCATTTTCATAAAAGTTTTTGTAAAAAAGAATTTATCCGTTTCTGGGGCAAAACTAATACCGCACGAAAAAAAATGCCATACAAGGCATAAGGTATATTTATCTGCGTACTGGCACGGATATCAGATAAGCTGCTGTTCTATAGCATATTTCAGCAGGCCGACGATGGTCTTGTTATTGGTCTTGCGCAGCATGTTTTTTCGGTGTGTTTCCACCGTCCGCTCGCTGATGAATAGTATCCCGGCTATTTCAGCGTTGCTGTGTTCGTTGGATATCAGTTTCAGAATTTCCAGTTCACGTTCGGTAAGTTTTGGTTTAACGGGTTGTTCCAGTTTGCGCTGCTGGTGCATTACCAGTGTGGTCAGCTTTTGCGAGACCTCAGACGAGAAATACATTTTGCCGGCCATTACCTGTGTTATGGCATCTACCAGTTCTTTGTCGTTCACGTTCTTCAGCAGGTAGCCCGATACGCCGGCTTCTATCATTTCCATTATATGGCCGGCATCATCGTACATAGATAGCGTGATGACGCGTACTTCCGGGTTAAGTTCTTTTATTTTCTGGGTAAGTTCCGGCCCCTGCATGCCGGGCATGTTGATGTCTACCAGGGCTATATCCGGCTTTAATTTTAGCATAGCATCCAGCAAGGCCTGCCCGTTGTCAAAAACATCCTGGACCAGGATATCCTTTTGTTTTTCCAACATAGCCTTCAGGCCATCCAGCAGTATATGATGGTCGTCTGCAATTACTATCTTAATCTTACTCATCAGGAGGAAAGCCAAATGCCTAATAAATATACATAAAGGACAATATTAATCAAATACCCCGGTACTTTATGTTCCCACAGGCTTTCGTGCGGCATCTGTAGCCCTGCTCAAAAAGGAATGTACATCGGCCATACTCTTGATGTTCTCCACCACCAGCATAAAGTTCTTGCCCACCTGTTTCAGCCGGGCATTATTCACCGCCTTCTGTATGAATGCGAGGATAGCGTTGAAAGTTTCTGATTCAAAATAGGCGGAATCCGGGTCGCTGATAAAATAGAGACGCAGTTGCTTGTTCTTCAGTATCAGTTTTTCAAAGCCCAGTTCTTTGGCCAGCCAGCGGCAATGTATGGTGGTCAGCAATTCCTGCACCTGTGGCGGTATCGGGCCAAAGCGGTCTGTTAGTTCATCTGCAAATTTCTGCAGCTCTGTTTCTTCTTCCAGGTCGTCGAGCTGTGTATATAGCGATAGCCTTTCCGTGATGTTATCTACATAGCTTTCCGGTATCAATATCTCCAGGTCGGTATCTATGGTGCAGTCCGCCACGAAGTCCTTTTTGCGTTCCAGTTCCTCGGCAAATACATCTTTAAAGTCAGTCCGCTTCAACTCGCGTATGGCTTCGGCCAGTATCTTCTGGTACATCTCAAAACCTATTTCCGCTATGAAACCGCTCTGTTCGCCGCCCAACAGGTTGCCCGCGCCACGTATGTCCAGGTCGCGCATGGCTATCTGGAAACCGCTGCCCAACTCGTTGAACTGCTCCAGTGTCTCCAGTCTTTTACGGCTATCATCGGGCAGGGTGCTTTTCGGCGGTGCTATGAGGTAACAAAATGCTTTCTTATTGCTTCGGCCTACACGCCCGCGCAACTGGTGCAGGTCGCTGAGGCCAAACTGGTGGGCGTTGTTGATGATGATGGTATTGGCATTGGGTATGTCCACGCCGCTTTCTACTATATTGGTACAGCACAGCACATCATAGCGCTGCTCTATAAAGTCAAGCAAAGCTTTTTCCAGTTTATGCCCTTCTAACTGGCCATGGGCCATGCCTATGTGCAAATCAGGGCAAAGGTTGCGCAACAATGTAACCATTTCGGGCAGGCTCTGCACACGGTTGTGAATGAAATACACTTGTCCTCCCCGCTCAGTTTCATAATACAGCGCATCGCGGATGGCATATTCGTCAAACACCATTACTTCCGTCTGTACCGGCTGGCGGTTAGGCGGCGGAGTGTTCATAATGCTCAGGTCGCGGGCGTTCATCAGCGAGAACTGCAGCGTGCGCGGTATGGGCGTGGCTGTAAGGGTGAGTGTATCTACATTGGCTTTCAGTTCCCGCAACTTTTCTTTTGCCGCTACGCCAAACTTTTGTTCTTCGTCTATCACCAGCAATCCCAGGTCTTTGAACTTTACATTCTTGCCTAAAATACCATGTGTGCCTATGATGATATCTATCTTACCGTCCGCCAGTTTCTTCAGGGTTTCGGTTTTTTCTTTGGCCGACTTGAAACGGTTGATGTAATCAATAGTACAAGGAAAATCCGCCAGCCTTTCTTTAAAGGTTTGGTAGTGCTGGAAAGCCAATATAGTAGTAGGTACTAACACCGCCACCTGCTTATTATCTGCCACGGCTTTGAATGCTGCACGTATCGCCACTTCTGTCTTGCCAAAGCCCACATCGCCGCACACTAATCTGTCCATAGGCGCCGGCGTTTCCATATCACGCTTCACGTCTGTTGTAGCCTTGCTCTGGTCGGGGGTGTCTTCGTAAAAGAAGGACGCCTCCAACTCTGTCTGCATATAGCTGTCGGGCGAAAATGCAAAACCGGACGAAGCTTTACGTTTGGCGTAGAGTTTTATCAGGTCGGTAGCAATATCTTTTACCTGTTTCTTGGTTTTGTTCTTCAGCTTCTGCCATGCATCGCTGCCCAGTTTGTTGACCTTGGGCTGCGTCCCTTCCTTGCCGGTGTACTTGCTTATCTTATGTAGCGAGTTGATGTTTACATACAGCACATCGTTGTCGCGGTAAATGATACGGACGGCTTCCTGCATATTGCCGTTCACGTCTATCTTCTGCAAGCCGCTGTACACACCCACGCCATGGTCTATATGCGTTACAAAGTCGCCCGGTTGCAGTTCGCGCAGGGCACGCATAGTAATAGCCTTGCCCCGCGTATAGGCTTGTTTTACATTATACTTATGATATCGCTGAAATATCTGGTGGTCGGTATAGCAAAGTATTTTTTTCTCATGGTCGATGAACCCGTTGCTGATGGCGCGGGGAATAGGCACGAAGTTGATATGAACATTCAGGTCTTCGAATATGCTGCGCAGGCGTTCTGTCTGCTTAGGATTTTCTGCAAAGATGAAAGCTTCATATTTCTGTGAAATGCGTTTTTGCAGGTCTTCAATCAGCAGGTTGAACTGCCTGTTGAATACGGGCTGTTCGTCGGTGGCAAACTGAAGCGTCGCGGTTATTTCATCACCGGTCAGTTTTGGCAATGAATTGTTGTACCACTCTATCAAGTGTCTTTGCCTGAGTTTTGGCAACCATTCTTCGGTTGTTTCAAAATCGTCTTTTGTCAGTTGCTTCACCCACGATTCCTCATGGTCTATCGCTACATCACTCAGTTCAATCACTTCGGGCAATTCGGCTTCCATCTTGCCCAGCCTGCCCAGTGTAAAGTCAAAGTCCTTTGCCCATATAACGGTATTGGCAGGCAGAAAATCGAGCAGGGATATTTTCTCCGTTGCTTCAAACTTCGTTTCTACGTTGGGTATGATAGATACCTGCAACAGTTTGCGTTCTGAGAGCTGCGTTTCAGGATTGAATATCCTTATGCTGTCCACCTCGTTACCAAACAGCTCTATGCGGTAGGGATGTTCGTTGCCAAAGGAATAGATATCCAGTATGCCGCCGCGCATCGCAAACTGCCCCGGCTCGTACACAAAATCTTCTTTGCGAAAACCAAGCTTCACAAAGCCCTGCAGCAGTTCATCAATCTTCAGGTTCTCCCCTACTTTGATGCTGATCATATTACCCGACAGGGTATTGGAGTTCACTACTTTTTCAAACAGCGCCTCGGGGTAGGTGACCAGCACTTTTTTATGCGTTTCCTTTTTGCTGAACTTAGTAAGCGCTTCCGTACGCAGCATTACGTGGCTGCTGTTCAGCTCATTGTAGCTGCCTGCTTTTTTAAATGAATCGGGAAAGTAACAAATGTCCAGCGCGCCGGTCAGGTGTTCCAGGTCGTTATGAAAATAGGCAGCCTCTTCACGGTCGTTGAGGATAAACACATGGTTGGCATCGCTTAGCTGCCATACCGCAGTTCCAATAAAGTTGATGGAAGACCCGCGCAGGTTGGTTAGTGCTACTCTTATCTTCGGGTCAGGCAATGAGATGCCGGCCGCAATTTGTTTTATGCGGATATCATTCTGATACAAACTCTGCAGCACCTGCAAATTCATCGGGGTGCAAAAATAAGGTAAAGGCGGTTGCTACGCTTTAATAATAGAAATTTTATTGTTCCTTTTGTTTTTGTGTGCTGATAGCTTCTACAAACCACAGGAATTCCCGCACGAACCTGTCCAACCTGCGGGCTATCTTTTCATCCTGCGGGTTGCCTTCCTCATCAAAGGTCTTGTCGAGCTCGGGCACCAGCAGTTTGGTAGGCATGGGAAAGGCGTTGATAGCCAGTATCAGCAATTGCAACAGGTTGGACGCATTGGTGCCCGCCTGCCAGCCATCGGAGGCGCAAACAATTCCTATCGGCTTTTTCGACCATTCCTTGGTGTAATAATCTACGGTATTTTTCATAGCGCCGCTGTAGCTGTTGTTGTATTCAGGTGTTACAAAAACAATTCCGTCGGCGCCGGCAATCATTTCTCCCACTTTCACCACATCGGGTATAGGGTCTTTCATATCTTTCAGCCGGTTTTCCATCAGCGGCAGGTTGTAGTCTTTTATGTCTATGAAAGTTACCTCCGCCTTGCCGCTGGCGCGCAAAACCCTATCCACTGCCCTTGCTGCGCGTATGCTTAACCTTCCTTCGCGGATAGCGCCATATAATATCGTAATCTTAAACATAATTCGTAACTTTCATACAAGCTAACAAAAATCCGGCAAGTATTGTTGCTGTATTAATAATGACTCTCTTATGAAGAAGTATCTTTTACTATTATTAGTGCTGCCATTTGTCGGCGGCTGCGAGAATACATGGGACAGCGAGGCCCGCGATATGTTTGTGCAAGCATGCATGAAGACAGCGAGGGAAAACGGCACACCGGAGGACAAAGCGCAGAAAATGTGCGATTGCCGGCTGGAAAAGATCATGGAAAAGCACCCCAACTTTGCCGAAGCAATGGAAAACATCACCGATGTAATTGACGACCCGGAAGTGAAAAAATGCGACGAGCTGGCGCAGTAGCCCTTATCAGTTGATAAATTTCTTTTTCTCCGCCGCCATCCTACGCAGCAATACGCTGGCACGGTAGCGGTCTTCGTGGTACTCGTTATACAACCCGTCCAGTATGTTCAGGCATTTGTCCGCCCCCCATTCGTCGCACCACTGCAGCAGTCCCTTAGGGTAGTTCACACCTTTGGTCATGGCCAGCTCCAGGTCTTGTGCAGATGCTATGTTCAGGTGCAGGGCATCTACCGCCTCGTTGATGAGCATAGCTACTATACGCTCGGTAATGCGGTTGCCGGCTACTATATCTTTATTCGCCTCAGGTTGTGCAGCGCCTTCTGCATAATTATAAAATCCGCGTCCCGACTTACGCCCCAGCCACCCTGCTTCCAGCAGGCGTTTTTGCGAGAAGGATGGTTTATAACGCGGGTCGTAAAAGAAGGATTGGAATACGGTTTCTGTCACCACATAGTTCACATCATGCCCTATATAGTCGGTGAGCGTAAAGGGGGCCATTTTAAAACCACCGATTTCGGTCATGGCCCAATCAATAGTAGCCATATCAGCTATGCCCTCTTCCATCATACGTATTGCTTCCCCATAGAAAGGACGTGCCACACGGTTGACGATAAAACCGGGAGTGTCTTTGGCAATCACCGGCACTTTCTTCCATGCCGCCATTAGCTCCTTGCATTCAGTTACTATAGCCGCATCTGTCTGCACCGCAGGCACTACCTCTACCAGCGCCATCAGCGGTGCGGGGTTGAAAAAGTGCAATCCCAAAACCCGCTCAGCCCCGGTACAGGCTGCGGCAATAGAAGTAACGGATAATGAAGATGTATTGGTAGCCAGCACGCAATCGGCGCTCACTACTTTTTCTACGTCGGAAAACACTTTTTTCTTGATGTCCAGGTTTTCTACAATAGCTTCGATAATCAGCCGGCAGTCCTTAAACGCTGCCAGGTCAGACGCATAAGTATATTTTGAAGTAATGGACGCTACACTTTCTATCTTGCCTTTCTCCACCAGCTTGGCCAGCACTTTTTCCAGTGCCGCTTCCGACTTTTGCAGTGCCGCTTCATTGGTATCAAACACAACCACCTTATGCCCCGCCATAGCTGCCACCTGCGCTATACCGCTACCCATAGCGCCCGCGCCTATTACACCTACTATACTGTCTTTTGAGAATCTGCCCATGATGCTGCGAAAATAGTGTTTTTTGTGAGGTAGGAGGGAATGTCTATACTTTTCCGTTAGTCACACCCTATTTCAAGCTCGTTTGTAACGAGGACTTAACGGAACAGCGTTTGCAACGCTAATACCTATATCACTTTACATCATGGCTAAAGCCTGTTTTTTTGTGTACCTCATCCCCCAACTTAAAAGTTGGGGTTAGACAATCGCCGGCTGTACTGAGTATCAGGCTTCAGCATGGGGGCAGCAAACTCATCCAATACGGCTTCAGCCATGACCAATTACAATACCAATTAACAAAATATCACAACAATTTTACGTATATTTACATAATAAATGCAGTTACTGATGTGACTGTATAAGCTCTTTGAAACTCTGTAAAATCTGTCCGCAGATAGTAGAAAATTGTTCCAAAATTTTATTTCATTTTTCTGGCATCAAAATGGAACATTTTTACGTAAGCGTTGATAAACAACGGGTTATGTAAATCGTTCTGTCATTTATTCCGCAATTCCGGCATCAACCGAACGCAATGAGCTCAGCGAGACAATTGAAATGACATAAATATTCGAGTTATTCCGGAACACTTGTCCCCCGCTGCCTGTCCCGACTATTTCGGGAGCGGTGATTTTGCCCGTGGGTTGTTCCCAACCGCACAAAACAGTTCGTGACTTACCGCTTTCCTATGATAATCCGTTTTCAATAATTAGCTTTAGCAGGAATATATAAACACATCTTCTTTATGAGGCAAATAAAATGCACCCTTGCCGCGCTGCTGGCACTTGTACTATTGAATTCTTCCTGCAAAAAGGAAAAAGAAAACAAAATACCGGAGGAAAATATAAAGGTAGGCGCCCTGCTGAGCCTTACTGGCAACTGGTCGACACTGGGCATAACGTCGAAGGCGGCTATAGACATAGCGCTGGAAGATATCAATAAGTATATGGCTAACAACGGTTTAGGTTACCGGTTTTCTTCAGTGGTGTACGATACCAAACTGGATGGCGCAATGGCCAGCCAATATATGGCTACCGCACAAGGGGAGGGTTGCCGGTTTGTACTGGGGCCGCAGTCCAGTGCGGAGGCTGCCGCCGTACTGAATTATGCCAATACGCATGATATGCTGGTAGTAAGCCAGGGCAGCACCGCAGGCAGCCTCAGCATCGATTATGATAACCTGTACAGGTTTTGCCCCACAGATGATGTGGAGGGTGTAGCGATGGGCAAGTCTATATATAATGACGGCATCCGCGCATTGGTGACAGCCGCGCGAGACGATGCGGGTAATAAGGGCCTGCAATTATCAGTAGGCAAAGCATTCAATACACTGAACGGTACGGTATCTGTAACAACACCATACAGCAATGCAGCTAATACTGATTTTACCGCACTGCTGGCGGATATTAAAGCGAGGATTGTGCAATACCAGTCATCCTACGCTACCGATGAGATAGCGGTTTACCTGGCGTCGTTCGATGAATGTGTGGAGTTGTTTCAAATGGCTGCTGCCGACCCTGTCCTGTCATCAGTACGATGGTACGGTGGAGATGGCACTGCGTTGAGCGCTGCGCTGATTGGTAATGCCGCTGCGGCAGATTTTGCCATAGCTACCAGGTATTTCGCACCTGCGTTTGGGTTACCAGAGTATACTGCCGGTAAATGGCAGCCATTATCTGCTGAGATAAAGGCAAGGACAGGTATAGCGCCCGATGCATTCGCACTGGCTGCCTACGATGCGCTCTGGGTATTAGCGTTGAGCTATAGCAATTTCCCATACACACAGCCTGAATTCAGCCAATTGAAATCAGAATTTACAAAGCATGCTGCGGAGTACAGCGGTGCAACAGGCTCCACCCAGTTGAACTCTGCCGGCGACCGCGCTACGGGTTCGTACGACTATTGGGGAATCGTAAAGGACGGCAGCAGTTATAAATGGGTGGTAGTAGGAAAGTCAGAATAAGATTCACAGGTATGCTGATAAAACAAGAAAGGTATCTCTACGGATACCTTTCTTGTTTTAATGTTGCTGTATGATTATTTCTCCTTAGGCGTAAACTCAAGCGGCATGGTCATCTTCTTGCCTTCGCGCAGTATGGTGATGGTGGTCTTATCACCCTCGGCGAACGCGCCCAGGGCTTCCATATAGGTCTGTATACCGCGTATCTCGTGCTCACCCATTTGTATGATGATGTCGCCGCCTTTCAGCCCGGCTTTTGCAGCAGGGCGTCCATCAGTTACGCCGTCTATGCGCAGGCCACCTTCGTTGAAAGAGTAATCGGGCATTACGCCCAGTGTTACTTTAAAGCGCACTTTGCCTACAGTTGTCTGTTTGGTCTCAGTATATACGGGTTTGGGCAAGGCATCCATCCTGGCGGTTATGGTGTAGACGTAATCCATGATCTGCGCCTGTCCTTGATAGTTGATCTTATCCGCATCATCGCTGGGCTTGTGGTAGTCACGGTGCGTTCCGGTAAAGAAGAACAGGACGGGTATTCCTTTGTAATAGAATGAGCTATGGTCGGACGGTCCTACACCTGAACTATCAAACGCTATCTTAAAACGCTCATCATTTTTATTCACCACCTTGCCCCATGCAGGTGAGGTGCCTATGCCACCTACTGTCAGTGCATGTGTGCTGTCGTTGAGGCGGCCCACCATATCCATGTTAATCATGTATGCTACCTTGCTGCTGTCCAGCCCCAGCTCTTCTACTATCTTTTTAGAGCCTATCAGCCCCAGCTCTTCTGCAGAGAAGTGCATGAAGATGTAGTTGTAGTTCTTCAGTCCTGCATTATCGATGCGTGCGGCCAATTGCATCAGTGCTGCTGTACCACTGGCATTATCGTCGGCGCCGTTGTGTATAGAGCCGTCTTTTGCGGCGTACAGGCTGTTGCCGTCTTCGCCATGGCCCAGGTGGTCGTAATGGGCACCCAGCACCACAGTATATTTGGCGTTGTTATTGATATAAGCCAGTATATTGTTGCCGGTTAGTTTTTTGTCTTTCAAGTCGGTATCCAGTTCTACAATTACGGTAGGCGTGGTATTGGTTTTGTCACTGCCAATGTACTTTGTGTATCCATCGTAGGTGATGTATACTATGGGCACAGATAGCGCCTCGTATTCGGTACGTTTGTTGAACTCGGCAGGGTACTTTGCATTGTACTGATCGTAAAACACTATACCGGTTGCACCAGCCTTTATCGCTTTCTCCGCACGCTCGAAGGCCGACTTTTCCCAATTGAAATGCGGGTCTTTTGCCTGTTCTTCATCGTCAAACATAGGTATCATCCACAACTTACCCTGCTCCATTACACCGGGTATCACCTCGTCCTGCACTTTAGCATTGCCGCTGAACGATAGAGGAAAAGCGAGCTTAGCCTTTTTCAGGTCAGTGCCATTAACAGTTATGCGGGTATTTTGCCCTTGTGTGCGGCCGTGTGTGAATGTAAAAGGATAGATATATTTACCATTATAGCCGCTAATGCCTTCGGCTACATAATAATTGACAATATATTCTGCCGCCAGGCGCTCGCCTTCCGAGCCGGTGCGGCGGCCTTCCAGCTTGTCGGACGCCAGGTAGCCGATGTCTTTTTTCAGTTGCCGGATCACCTTTTTTTCAGATACCTTTTGCGCGAAAACGGGCTGAAAAAGAAGAATTGCTGTAATGGAAAGTAACCAACCTCTCAATTGCATGATATTAATTTGGGTGCAAAGGTACTATAAACGACAAAAACCATGTTCCAAAATGAGGAACATGGTTTTGTAAAAAAAGGAAATATCCTGTGGGGCTTACTATTCAGTCTCCCCATTATGTTCTTTCAGGCTGCCATCGGCTTCCACCATCACCAGCGCTTCGGGGTCTTCCGCTTCGCTATGGTCGCCGGGCTCGGCCTCGCTGCCGGCTGTAGGCATCACTATCTCAATATTCGATATATCTTTCAGCGCGGGCAGATCGGCCGGGGTATTGATGCCCAGGTAGTCCATAAAGTTCTTGGACGTAGCATATACCAGTGGTTTGCCCACGGCGTCTTCCTTGCGGCCGGCTATCACTATCAGTTCTTTTTCCAGCAGCTTTTGTATGGAATAATCCACACTTACACCGCGTATGAACTCTATTTCGCCTTTGGTAATCGGCTGCTTGTAGGCAATGATGGCCAGGGTTTCCATAGCCGCCACAGACAGTTTTTTAATATGTTTATCGCCGTTGAGTTGCAGAACGGTCTTGTGGTACTCTTTTTTGGTAAGGAACTGGTACCCACCGCCCACTTCGCGCAGCTCGAAGGGATAGTACCCGGCGCTGTATTTCTCGCGGATGGCATCTATACAGGCGGCAATGCGGTCGCCCTCCACAGGTTCCTCAAAAGTCTGGCTCAGCAGGTCCACCATTTCCATCATAGTGATGGGCCTTTCACTGGCAAAAACCAGCGCCTCTATATGTGGCATTAATTGTTCTATATCCATATACTCCTCTGCTTTTTAAGGTCATACCGAAATTAAAAAGTCTTTAGCTCTCCTCTCTGAAAAGAAATGCACAGGTGTGGGAAAGTTAGCCCAAAAAAGCGGAAGGGAAACGTTAAAACTATGTGGCCGAGGCCGTTGGGGCATCAGGGCGTATGTCGCCCTTGTTGTATACTGTTGTTTCAGGTTCGCAAGTATTTTCACAATTTCAGAGGTTTAGTCTATATTTTACCTAGAATATTTTTCCGCGCAATGCCAGGTATTAAACTCTAGTTGTAATTCTCCATTCGTCCCGAATTCCCCCACAATTAGACAGTTTTTATCGCTGGTTCGAAGAACTTCCTGCAATTAAGAGGTTGAGTAAGTTGATGTTTATCATAAAAATTATCCTCCGCGTTACGTAGCTTAGTGAAAATTTCAACAATATGAAAAAACTACTGCTTCCCGCTTTATTGATGTTCGGGCTTAGCCTGCAATCAAACAGCCAGACGGTCGCCACCAATTTTACGGCTACTGATTGCAACGCTAACAGTCATACATTGTTCACCGAATTGGACAACGGCGATGTAGTAGTATTGGCCTGGGTGATGCCTTGCCTGTCATGTGTGGCCCCCACCAAAACGGCCTACAACATTGCAAAAACCTACAATGCCAAACCCGGCTATGCAGGACGTGTGAAGTTTTACCTTATAGATGACCTGGGCAATCACAACTGTACTTACTTGTCCAATTGGGCATCCAATAACAATATCGGCCCGGATATACTTACCGTTTTTGATAATAACCCCGGCGGGTCTGTAATTGATGAAGACGACTATGGCGGCACCGGCATGCCGCATATTGCGATTGTGGGCGGCACTGACCATAAAATATTCTTCAACAAGTTCGACGCATCTGCCAACGACCCGGCAGGAATTGAAAGTGCGCTCTACCTGGCACTCACACCCGCATCGGTAGGTGGCGCTGCTTCTGCAAATACAAAAACAACGCTTTTCCCTAATCCGGCCAAAAGCACACTGAACGTTGCGTACAAGGCAGAAAATACCGGCACGGCGGTGTTCGAGATAGTAGATATCACCGGCAGAAGGGTTGCCCATACGTATGAAACATACGCGCCCGGGGTGAATAACGAAACAATTGACATGACCCATCTGGCTAATGGAACTTATTTCCTGCTGATAAAAGGAAATAGCGCGAAGGAAACTTTAAAATTCAATATCCTGAGATAAAATGCCATTGAAATTTAGCCACCTACTGATATTATGCTGTTCGCTTTTACCGGTAGAAATTTATGCGCAAGGCTGCTGCACGGCGGGCAGCGGCAGCCCTATAGCCGGCGGTACTTCGCAGGGTGTATTGCAGGACAGGCAGTTTGAGGTCAACTTCAATTTTCAGAACGTGTCCACGAGAAAATTCCTGGACGGTGACAAGCCGGAGAAAAAATTCCTGGACTACTATGGTTCCAACTATACCTACTTAAGGTTGTCCTATGGCCTCACAAAGGCATTGACACTGTCGCTGGAGGGAGGGTATTATATTAACAGGACCCAGATAGGACTGAACAGGGTGGACACCTTGTCTTCGTCGGGCATCAGTGATATCGTAATATTCCCACGCTATACGGTTTATGCCAACAACTGTGAAACCACCCGCGATGAGGTAACGGTAGGATTGGGGTATAAAATACCTGTAGGGAAATATAACGACAGCGCAGGGTTTGTTGAGCCTTATTCGGGCGAACAGTATTACCTTACCATGCCGCCGGCGGTACAGCCTACTACGGGGTCCAACGATGTTATACTATACCTGTTTGCATTCAGGGGATACCCGCAAAAAGATTTCCGTGTTTTCATGAATGGTATCTACATCCGGAAGGGCTGGAACCCGCAGGGTATCAAATATGGTGATTATGCGAGCGTATCGTTATTTGCAGGCAAGACCTTTTTTGAAAAGTTGGGCGTAACACTCCAGGTGAAAGGTGAATGGATAGACGAGATGCAGTATAACGAAGACCTGTATAATTTCGCCTACTACAATTTTGATGTGCTGGCTACCGGTATGAAGCAAGTAAGTATCGTTCCGCAACTGAGCTACAGTTATAAATCATTTACGATCTACGCCCTGAGCGAGTTCCCCCTGTACCAGTATGTGAACAAAGTACAGATAGCATCTCAATACCTGCATACGGTTGGATTGACTTATCGCTTCTTCGCGCATTCGGATAAGGATGTTGAATAGGCTGCTGATGCGCTTCGGGTTGCTGGTCAGGCGACCAGCAACGGCGGGGTAGGTTGAGTGGGGCGTTTAATTATTGATAATCGTGAGTTTTAAGTAATCTGTCCAATGGCGAAAAGAATCAACAGAAAAATCCTCGCAGTACGTTTCGATAATAACAGTATTATCCCTAAGCCAGTTAGCCTGTACGGGGCCACATCCATTTAAGGGTAGTTCAAACATTTTTCCGAACGTGTCGGCCTCTATAATATAGTATTCCATTCCATTGAAGCTAAACCCTGCAGCGATATCCATATTAATAGTGATGAAACTCTTGTTGTCGGGGGCAAAATAAGGTTTGCCATAAATGCTTGCTGCAAAACCGTTTTCCCTGTTTATCAAAATGTATTCATCACCTTCTATGTAATACAGATGTATCAGTACACAATTGGCTTTTTCTAAGTAGGCTTCAAAGTAACACCACGAATCATCAATGGTATTACCATGCCTGTTTAATTTCAGCGTTTTCCCGTTTAGTAACTTCACCCAAATTGCGGAATCCGTTGCTGATACAATATTGGCATATTTCAGGATTGCCGCTTTTTCCAACGAATCAGCCGGGGTGCCGTATGACTCCCAGAGACTGTCGGTTGCCGGATTGTTATCGTGATAGGGAGGGAAGGATATTGAGTCAGCATTTTCAAAATATAAAATATACTTGTCCAGAAGTATAGTATCTGCACTTGTGATAGTGTAGCATGTGTCTGTTGAATGATAAGCGGGGTGTTTTACTTCTGCATTGATAGTATCAGCGCTTATGCTGCTTGGTTGTTCTGTTGGGTTGTTGACACAAGCGGCTAAGTTTAGTAACAGTATGACTGGGATAATACGGTTCATGTATTGAAGTTAAGGATATGGAATAAATTCGTTGCTTTTATGGGTTCAGTGTACCGCCATCTTTCATCCGGTACAATATTTCAAAAGAGGGTATGTCTTTTGCTTCCAGTGCTTCCTTTAGCTGTTTTCTTTCAAAGGCGAGCATTCCCAGCAACAAGATTTCCTGCTCTGAACCATCGTTTAATACCACATGTAATTGATACCAACTTTGTATGCTGCCTGACCTGCCACCATCCGGACGCCGGGATTTGCCGCCTTTGATTTTCAGGTAAATACCCGCTTCTTTGATGTCTTTCAGCCAGAATTTGCAATCGTATTGTGTAAGGGGTACATAGCGGGTTACATGCAAGAGTTTATCATCAAGGGTTATCTTCATGGTATCGATGGCATCCAGATTAAGGAAGATGCTCATCAGGAAAGCCAATAGGAAGCCAAGAATACCAAAGAAAAACAGCATTATTACATAAGCAATAATTGTTATTGCCAGCCTGAACAGCAGTGACCGGTAACCAAAAGTTAAGGTGTGTTGAATATGTGCAGTCATTATTCAAAAATAAACAATCAGGATAGTAAACGTTATTATGAACATGGGTCTAAAAATAATACCCAATACAAAAATTAAGTGGCGCTGCTAAAGTTGCGTTCGTTCCAAGGACAGGCTCTCCAAAATTAAAGTCAATCTTTGTTGACCGGTGATCAACATTGAACATACCCTGCTGTCGCACGGTTTTTATTTTCACTCCTAACCCCGCATAGAATTCAATCAAAAAATGTTTTGCGAAGCGTTGCTGTAAGCCAACTTTTAATGCTGCACCAAACATGCTCTTATTCAGGAGGTATTTATCCTGATAGGGTTCGATAGTTTTACCTGTATCAACATAGCCACCACTACCAGATGCCTGGTACTGCGTGTAAAACAACTCAATACCTGTAAACAGGTTAGCATTCCTGTATTTAAACTTTGGTTTGCCATACCTGCGGGCCTCTATTCTTGCTGTAAACCCGCTGTTGGTTCCCGACAGCGATCCGGGTGGGTTGTTTATCGTATCTGTAATATCATATTTTACAGGAAGACAGAGACCCGACTGTATTTCCCCGGCATATCGCCCGATACGCCGCTCAACACCAAATTGGATAAAATTGCCGGGCCAGAGCAAGCTCTGAACGGTCCATTTAATAGCTGTGTATTTAAGCGTTGTATCTGCACGTTCCTGTGCTTTGCCAGTGGATACGAATAGTATAGATAGCAAAAGAATAGATAAGGACTTCATTACTGTAGGGTTTTATGACACTATATGACAATAATAATGCCATTTACAACCTACGTGTACAACCCACCATTGATAGACACCACCTGCCCGGTGATGTAGCCCGCGTTTTTAGAGGCCAAGAAACCTACCAGGTCGGCTACTTCCTGCACCTCGCCGAAGCGCTGCATGGGTATCATCTTTTTCAGGTCGGCTTCGTTCAGTTCTTCGGTCATATCGGTTTTGATGAAGCCGGGGGCTATGGCGTTGACAGTTACGTTGCGCTTGGCTATCTCCTGCGCCAGTGCTTTGGTGGCGCCTATCATACCCGCTTTGGCGGCGGAGTAGTTTACTTGTCCGGGTTGGCCTTTCAGTCCGCTGAGGGAAACCATATTGATGATACGGCCATAGCGGTTCATCAGCATCTGGTTGAGCACCTGCTTGGTAACATGGTACATACCCTGCAGGCTGGTGTCTAATACATTCTCCCACTGTTCGTCGGTCATGCTCATCATCAGTGTGTCCTGGCGTACCCCGGCGTTGTTTACCAGCACTTCTACCATACAGTCGTTGTGCTGCTCCTGCCAGGTGATGATGGCGTGTTTTACTTCTTCTTTATTGGCTACATCAAACTGCAGTATCTGCGCACTCACGCCGTATTCACGCGCCAGGGCGGCGGTTTCTACAGCAGCTTCCTTATTGCCTTTGTAGTTCACCAATATATGATAACCCATCTCCGCCAGCTTGATGCAGCAGGCCTTGCCTATCCCCCGCGAACCACCTGTAACCAATGCGTATTTTTTCATAAGGTCAAAAGTTTAATCCCGATAGCTATCAGGACAAAATCCAAAAACGAAACTCAATTATCTCATCATCACATTATCCAATCATCACATCGCCTAAATCTTCTTCTTAAACTGCGCCACTATATCCGTGTCTTTCATCCATGTCTTAACCGCCTGCAGGTGCGATGAAGCTGAGAAATCCTCCTTGAAGAAAGGGAAATGCCTGCGCACGCCATCGTACATCCAGCGGGTGGCGGGCGCCAGCCTGTCGGCTATTTCGCGTATGTCTATCGCCTGTACCAATGCCGCCGCTTCCACGGCCAGCACTTCGTAAGTATTGTCTATCACCCGGCTGCAGAACATGGCAGCGTTGGTGCCCATGCTCACTATATCCTGGTTGTCGTTGTTGTTGGGTATGCTGTGTATATACACGGGGTTGCTCAGTGCCTGGTTTTCCGCCGTGGTAGACGTAGCGGGATACTGCATGCCTTGTATACCGAAGTTGAGCCCCAACCTGCCGGCATTGGCAAACGGCGGCAGCTTTTTGTTCAGCGCGGGGTTCAGCAGAAAGTTCAGCTGGCGCTCTGACAGCATAGAGAGCTTGGTCACCGCTATTTTCAGCTTGTCCATTTCCAGCGCCACATAATCGCCGTGGAAGTTGCCGCCGTGAAATATATTCTGGTTCTTATAGTCAACTACGGGGTTGTCGTTCACCGAATTGAGCTCGTCAACAATCACCTTTTCCGCATTCAGTACAGTGTCAAATATCGGCCCCAGTATTTGCGGCACACAGCGCAGAGAATAGTATTCCTGCACCTTGTCTTCCACTACTGTTTCGGTTACCTTTTTATCATACAAGTGTTCGTGGCGCTTGCGCATTAGTTTGCTGTCATCGCCCAATATACGCATCCACTCCGCCACGGCGCGCTGGCCGTTGTGCTTCTTTACATTGTTCAGCTCGGCGGAGAAGTGGTCGTCATAGGCTTCCATCATCTCGTTTACCATCAGCGAGAGCAGCATGCTCCATACCACCAGCCTGTGTGCACGAATAACGTTGATGCCGCCTATACCTGTCATAGACGAAGTGCCGTTCATCAACGCCAGGCCTTCGCGGCCATTTATTTCCAGTGGCCTTAAGTCAAGTTCTTCATACACATCTTCTGCGGGCAATACCTGTCCGCGGAAGAGGAATTCACCTTCACCTATCAGCCCTAAAGCCAGGTGGGCGAGTTGCACCAGGTCGCCACTGGCACCCACACCGCCATGCGCATAAACCACGGGGTAAGCCTCGTTATTGATGAGGTCGGTCATGAGCTGCACCAGATCGGGGTGTACGCCCGAATAACCCAGTACCAGCGTATGCAATCGTGCCAGCATCATAGCCCGGCTTTGCAGGCTGCTCAACTTTTCGCCCATACCCGAGGCATGGCTGCGTATGAGGTTGTATTGCAACTGGCGTTTGTCTTCATCGTTGATGCGGTATTGCGCCATAGGCCCGAAGCCCGTATTGATGCCGTATATCAGCTTATCCTGCGAGAAGGTTTTGAGGAATTCATAACTGCGCGTTGCTTCTTTTACCGCAGAGGCGGTCAGATTGACCTCCTTCTGGTACAGGACAATCTGTTCAAATGCATCTAAATCCAACGGTTTCCCACCCAGTGCTATCATATATATTGTAGGGATATGCTATAAAGGCTGCAAAAATATAAAAAAAGCCCCCCGCATAGCTTATACGTGGGCAATTATTTGGCTTAAGGCACTAAAAACACTGAACCTATATGTATTATGCCTAATACTGCGGCATATTAGGCTTAGTGCCCATCACCTGGTCGATTCTTTCCATCACCTCGTCCGTCAGTTTGGGTACAACCTCCAGGGCTTCCAGGTTCTCCAGCAGTTGTTCCTCTTTGGTGGCTCCCAGTATAGCGCTGGTAACATTGGGGTTGCGGATGCACCAGGCTATGGACAGGGTGGCCAGTGAGGTGCCCAGATCTTTAGCCACGGCTCCCAGGTCGCGCACACGGGCAATTTTTTCGTCCGTCATTACCCGGTCCTTCAACCAGTCGAAACCTTCCAGTCCCAGGCGCGAACCTTCGGGGATGCCATCATTATACTTACCCGTTAACAACCCTGATGCCAGCGGGCTCCAGATAGTAGCGCCCATGCCTATGTTTTTGAATATGGTATAGTAATCCACTTCCATCTTATCCCGCTTGAACAGGTTGTACTCGGGTTGCTCCACCGCCGGGCCTATCAGGCGCAGGTCGCGGGCTGCCATATGGGCTTCCATTATCTCCGCACCGCACCACTCGCTGGTGCCCCAGTACAATATTTTGCCCCGCTGTATGAGGTGGTTCATCGTCCAAACCACTTCCTCTATGGGCGTACTTTTATCGGGGCGGTGGCAATAGAACAGGTCAAGATAGTCCACCTGCAACCGCTCCAGCGCCTCATCGCAGGCTTCTACAATATGCTTCCTGCTCAGTCCGCGTTGATTGGGCTTGTTATTATCGCCCCCGTGCCAGCCGAAGAATACCTTGCTGGAAACCACATATGATGAGCGTTCCCAATTTTTCTTTTTCAGCACCCGCCCCATCATTTTCTCCGATTCCCCGCGGGAGTACACTTCCGCATTGTCAAAGAAGTTGATACCGTTGTCGTAAGCCAGGCCCATCAGCCTGTCTGATGTGCTGTCGTCAATCTGCTTGGCAAAAGTGACCCACGAGCCGTAAGACAATACGCTCAGTTGCAACCCTGTTTTACCCATTCTCCTGTATTCCATACCCCAATTATGTTGATGTGTGCTATAAAGATGGCGATTCTTTGGGAGAAAGGGGATAGAGGTTGATTATGGGTAGATTGCCGGTTTTTGTGCGGTTAGGAACAACCGAACGCAGTGAACTCAACGAGACAATTGAAATAACACTAATATTCCAGTTAAAATAAGCCCGGAATGTTCCAAAACGATGCCGGATTTTTAGGGAAATTGGCTGGGCAGTTTTCATAATCCATTGTTTATCATTGCTTGTACAAAAATGTTCCATTTTGACTCCACAATTACGTATAAAAATTTGGAGCAATTACCGCCTTATGCAGACATGGATTTACATAGTTTCAAAGAGCGTTTGCAGCCAATTTTGTGGACTGTATTATTAGCAAATATACGTAAAATTGTTGTGACATTTTGTTAATAGGTTCACTAAGTTGCGCATCCGCGAGAGCCGGGCATTCCTTCTTTGTCATGGCTAAAACCGGTTATTCTTCTCTCTTTTCCGTTATAAAGCCGGGGTTAGTTATGGTCAAACATCATACAGTATTGGTTAAACCATGCTGACCTTTAGGGCGGAACAAAGCGATGAAGGTATTTACACTGCTGGCAACGTTGATGGCGCCGACCACGGTTATAGGCGGTATATTCGGTATGAACTTCGATGTGATACCATTGGCACACCTACAGGAGGGGTTTTATGTAACCGTAGGGCTGATGCTGGCCATACCGCTATTGATGCTTATCTATTTTAAACGGAAGGGTTGGTTTTGATATGACTAAATAGCTAAATAGTATTTGAAATATATCTTCAATAAATTCAAAAAGCCCGGATTTGCTGTGTACCAATAAGGTTTAATAGCCCATCCCTGTATAGAAGTGTAGTCTTCAAGGTATACATAGGAATTATTACCCGCCAGTTTATTGATTGCATCTGCGCTCAAGGGGTTAAGGAACCTGGGGTTTCTGCTCTCTTTACTTTTGTTTCTATAAGTTGTGGGCCATGGCACCCAAGCCAGGTGCGGCTGTGGCAGCCAGTAAAGACGATAATTCCTATCATGCCAATATCTTCCATTCCCGCTCTCGCTATGGCAAGGGAAATGAAGCCCAATATATTTTGCCTTCTGCAGGTTGATAATGCCAGTATCTGCAACTCCGTTGCCCTTAAAGGAAAACGCGCATTCTTTAACCCATGGCAGCCGTTCTTCAATACCTGCCTTAAGTATTTTCTGCAGAAAATTGCAGTTGCACATCACACACTCATTATACCCGAATACTTCTTTTACCCTTATTTCAAGTGTTTCATCTCTCCATAGAAACTGCATATCATCCTGTACAAAATAAGCGTAATCAAACCCCTGTTCGATTGCGTAGTTCAACGCTTCATTCATTTGAGTATAGAGTCCGCCATGTTTGCTTTTTGTTGTATCCGCATCGCCCGTAATTACTCTTGTGCCCTTTTGTTTCAGCGCGGCCAGCAATTTCCCGGTAGCGGAATCTTCGCTCATATCATCAAATACCGCCACATCAAAGTCCGGATAAAAACGGGTGATTGATTCCAACAGGTTTTGGAGATATGCCGCCCGGTTGTAGCTGAAAATGCAAATCAGCCATTTACCGGCAAACGTCCTTTGATTTGAAACAAACATTAAATACCAAGCAGATTATTAATCATCCTTTTTATATACAAACAACGTGTATTCCCCGTTATCCCATAAGAAAGTTTTATTAGCCACCTTATCCATTTTGTATAAGACCTTACAAAAACCCGGGTGCTTTTTCAACCTGTTAGCCTGAAACCATGCGGGATAAAAAATAGAATAGCCTTTTCTTGTCTGCAATTTCAGATTGGTGTTGCTGAATGCTTTTTGTATCTGTGCCGGTGTATACGTTTTGCTTTTGAGGGCATAGTCATTAGAATACCCTCGCCAAAATTTCCCCCATCTTGCCATTGCTTTTCCCGGCCGAAGTTTCAGCATGTTAACTATGAACTCAGACAAATAGTATTTATTAACAAAAGTAAGTACTACCTGTCCACCTGGCCTCAATAACTTATCAATGATTATTGCTGCGTCATCTAGAGAGTTCACAGTATTCAATGCGCCGAAGAATACATAGATAATATCAAACTTAACATCCCCGGGTAAATGTTCGTGCAGCTTTTCTATCCCGGTGTTTATAAACGCCGTATTAACCAGGTTTTTCGATTGGCAAAGACGGGCAGCATAGTCAACCATACCCTGTGATACGTCTATACCATAGACCCTGGCCTGCGGATATTTCTCTGCAAAAAATGCGACGTCCATTCCCGGCCCGCAACCAATATCCAATATATTTTGCGGATGAACATGCGTAGCATAACTACGAAATGAGTCACGCATATCCGACAATATGGGGTTGTTATCACTCTTGTTGTGGTGTTGCTTTGCAAATATGTCAAAGTAGTCCCCTACTTCCTTATAGTATCCAGTCGTGTCCTTTGTATCAACCATGTTTTTGTGCCAGCTGTGTAAGATAAGTATCTAAATCGGTAAATATTGGCTTATAACTGTTCAAAAGGTCGTTGTGATTCGTATCTAAAAGTACCTCGCAACATACCGAACGCGCAGTTGTTTTGTCCATAATTGAGTGCATATTGCTTTCGTTGTAATAAATGACAGCCTGTTGTTGGTATGCTTTACCTATGCTTTTTATAAAACTGCCGTGCGAAATATCGCCGAAAGTATAAATATTGTAAACTCCTGCAGCAGGTGCATTTACCGCGTAATGCCATAACAGTCTCGCGCAATCTTCTACGGTGATTACCGACATACGCCTGTCTATATCACCATATACGGGTACGGTTTTATGCTTCCTGAGGTGTTGTTCATATAATTGCGTAAACCACGAGCCCTTTCCTAAAATCCATGGAGCACGAAGCATGATAATATTACCTTGCCTATGATTTATTGCTCGTAGCAACGGTTGCTCTGCCAGGGAATAATATTGGCCAAAACCCACCGGTTGTAATGAATCAGTTTCTACTGATTTTTTTCCGGGGGTATGCCCGTACATCAGCGAACCTGATAAATAAACCAGTCGTGATTTGCTACCGTACCGTCGAAGTGTGTGCAACAACCGTCTATTGGCCAGGGCACCTTTAATACCGGCTATTACTCTTCCTGCATTGCCCCACCTTCTTCCCGGTATCCTTGCAAGGTGAAATACGTAATCAAAATCTTCAAATTTTGAGAGAATTGCCGGTAACTTTTGCAATGATGACTGTATATAAAGGATATTATCGTAAGTACGATTCACAGGAGTTTTATGCACTACAGCCGTGACGTCTAAATCCTCCATACCAGCCAGGTAGTCTATCAATACAGAACCCGTAAAACCGGTGCCACCTATAACCAATACACGCATAACAGGATTTATATACCTAAAGCTACCGTCTGATAACTTTCCTCGTTATTTACTTTCAGCACCTTTTTCTGGTAATTCAGGGGGTGGTGTTTGGAAACATACCATTTAGTCTTCATTGCCAGGTCATAATCTTCCATGGGGTAGTTTTTTCGTTCCCATTTCATCCGCCACATTTTGTCTGTCAACTTCATCAGGAAGATATTCAGCCGTTCGGGCCACATCCTGTTAAATATCCACTCAACCCGCTTTTTAATGGGCTTTCGGGCAGATGACGGCACCACCCGGCTAACCGAAAGTTCCATGTTCGGGAAATGGGTCTCCAGCCATGATTTATTATTGTCGATAAGCTGCCTGTGCATGTCGCTACCATATACCGGTATTAAAGTGCATAACTCAGTAGCCGTAAAAATGTTCTTTTCTTCCAGTTGCAGTTTAGACTCATCTATAAAGTAATTCATGCAAAAAGAGTGTTGTTTGTTTACCAGGAAGGTCAGTTTTTTGAACAGGTGCAGTAAGGTGCGGCCTATCCATAGGCGCTTTTGTTCAGTAACGATAAAAAAATCTATATCCGACCGCTCATCGGCATATCCCTTGGATAAGGAGCCCGACACAAAAATTGCTTTAACAAAGGGAAATGCTCCAATGACGGCCGCGCACCTGTGTGCTTCCTTCATCTTTTCGGCAGCGAGGTCTGCCCCCATCAGTCTTTTCAAGAATATCTGCGAGGAGTTTTCAAGAGAGTACATGTTATGAGCATAGAAGATACTCTCTTCCCGGACCATTTCATCCAACATATGCTGCAACACCTCTTGGGATATTCCGATTTGTAAAAATGAGTATATCTCACGTGCATATAACGGATGCCTGAACACGTGAAAATACTTTAAGGTCTTTATTATGGCATTGCGTACCGATACATCATCTGCTATGGCCATACCTTCGCCCTGAACAAATAGCTTGCTGCTTATCATTCTACTACATATTCTATTGTTAGGGGAGCGGGGAGTAAACTGAGGTAACGGGCAAATAAGATAAACGGGGATATAAAGATAGCAAATTCCCGATTACTGCGTATTAAATTTACCCATAGAATATTAATGTATTCTTTTAGTACATTTATACGCTAAAACCGGTAATAAGAGACTGCAAAAAACCATATTTTTGCAGATTACAATCAAAAAAACCGCTAATGTCTATGCCAACAGAAAGTAATCAATCATCAGCTTCGATTTACGATCGGCTGATTTCTGTTTTGCATTCATTTTATATTGATATAAAAAGAAATGCTTTTGTATTTTTCGCTTGCATTTTGTTGGTTCCGGCGGTGCTTGTCTTCATGAATCTGAAAAAATCAGGCATTTATAAGGCATCATTCACTGTGATGTATGAAGAGCTGGTGAGGAAGGTGTATGGTGACCGGCTGGTTAAGCTCAATGCACTGCTAGAAGATAACAAATCTAAAGCCCGGGCCTTACTTGGCGTTTCCAGCCAGGCAGCAGCCAGCCTGAAGACTATTAAAGGAACTAATATTTTGGGAGAAGACCTTACTGAGGACTTGAATGTAGATAGAATACCCTTTGTCGTTGATATTTATCTAAATGATACCACCTATGTTTCGGAAATACAAAATGGCATATTGCACTACCTGGAAAACGGCAACAGTTACCTTAGTTCTAAAAGGAAACTCAAGATGCAAGAAATAGACGACGAAATTTCATTCATTGATAATCAATTGAAAATGATGGACTCGTTGAAAAAGAAGTTTAATATAGCCGAAACCATTGCCAGTAGCAGTAACGCCGCCAGTTCGGAGGGATCGGTATATTCCCTTTCCTATGATCTGTACAAAAAGAAACAAGAGCTGCTGAAGAAAAGGGAAATGCCTATGAACCTGTATGTTATCGACGATGCGATTGTCCCGACCAAAGGTAACAGGCCTTATTCCATAGTCATCCTTGCAGGGTTGGTCGCAGGATTCGTGTTGTATGTATTCATTGCATATATTATACTGCCGGTTATCAGGTACAAAGGCGCTTAAGGCCTTTTTTCCTGGCAGAGTTCAATCAGCACACCATTAGTGGTTTTAGGATGCAGAAAGCATATCAGCTTATTGTCTGCCCCTTCTTTAGGCTGTTCATTCAGCAGAGTGAATCCTAATGCAGATAATCTCTTCATTTCGGCTGCAATATTTTCCACCTCTATTGCAATATGATGTATCCCTTCCCCTTTCTTTTCAATAAACTTGTTGATAGGGCTGCCTGGGCTCGTTGCTTCCAGCAACTCTATTTTTGAATCGCCCAATTGAAAAAAAGCAGTGCTTACTCCCTCACTTTCAACCAGTTCCGTCTTATAACAAGGTGTGTTTAGCAGTTGCTCAAATAACGGTATTGATTTTTCAAGGTCCGCGACTGCAATGCCCAAATGTTCTATTTTTAACATAAATCTTATAAGTTTTAAATATAGGTTTATTTAAAGCTACAATGTACGAAATGAACGAATACCCCGATTAGTACGTAACTTTGTAAGCCAATAAAATCAACATTAATTTAAGCTAATGAGTTTGAAACTTCCGATATATCTCGATAATAACGCGACAACCCCTTGCGACCCAAGGGTGTTGGAAGAAATGCTGCCATATTTCGCTGAGAAATTTGGTAACGCAGCCAGCCGCAACCATCCCTTTGGTTGGGTGGCCGAAGAAGCAGTGGATTATGCACGTGAACAAGTAGCCAAACTGGTGAATGCTACCCCTAAAGAAATAATCTTTACGTCGGGTGCGACAGAAGCTGACAACCTAGCCCTTAAAGGTGTATTCGAAATGTATAGCTCTAAGGGTAACCATATCATTACCTGTACTACTGAGCACAAGGCCGTGCTGGATACCTGCAAGCATATAGAAAAGATGGGTGGGGAAATAGCTTACCTGCCTGTAAAGGCCGATGGCCTGATAGACCTGGGGGAACTGGAAAAAGCCATTACATCTAAGACCATACTCATCGCAATCATGTATGGCAACAACGAGATTGGCGTGATACAACCTATTCGTGAGATAAGTGCAATAGCCAAAAAACATGGTATCCTGTTCTTTACCGATGCCACACAGGCGGCAGGTAAAATACCGGTAGACGTAGAGGCTGACGGCATTGACCTGATGGCCTTCAGCGCCCATAAAATGTATGGCCCCAAAGGCGTAGGCGCATTGTACGTTCGCCGGAAGAGCCCCCGTGTAAAAGTAACAGCCCAGATGGACGGTGGCGGCCATGAACGCGGTATGCGTAGTGGTACTATGAATGTACCCGGCATAGTTGGGTTTGGCAAGGCATGCGAAATATGCATGAATGAAATGGAAGCCGAAGCCACTCGCCTGAGCACCATGCGTGACAGGCTGGAAAAAGGTTTGCTGCAGATGGAAGAGGCATATGTAAACGGGAATACTGACCACCGCCTGCCTCATGTGGCCAATATCTCCTTCAAATATGTGGAAGGGGAAGGCCTGATGATGGGCTTCAACAAGAATATTGCATTGTCAAGCGGTTCTGCATGTACTTCCGCCTCGCTGGAGCCATCATATGTACTGAAGGCATTAGGATTGGGTGACGACCTGGCACACAGCTCATTACGTTTTGGCCTGGGCCGTTTTACAACCGACGAACAAATAGATTATACTATCAAAGCAATAACAGAAACTGTACTTAAACTAAGAGAGATGAGCCCGCTGTGGGAAATGTACAAAGAAGGCATAGACCTGAACAGCATTGAATGGGCACATCACTAACATTATAAAAGCAAAATATTATGGCATATTCAGAAAAAGTAATAGACCATTATCAGAACCCCAAAAACGTGGGTACACTGGATAAATCGAAGCAAAACGTAGGTACCGGCCTGGTGGGAGCACCCGAGTGTGGCGACGTGATGCGACTGCAGATAGAAGTAGATGAAACAACCGGCCTGATAAAGGATGCTAAGTTTAAAACCTTCGGCTGCGGTTCAGCAATTGCTTCCTCATCGCTGGCTACAGAGTGGCTTAAAGGCAAAACCGTAGACCAGGCCCTTACTATAGACAATATGGATATAGTAGAAGAACTGAACCTGCCCCCGGTAAAAATACACTGCTCTGTATTGGCCGAAGACGCCATCAAAGCAGCCATTAATGACTACCGGGTAAAGAACGGCCTGGAAGAACTGGTTTTAGACGAAAAGAAACATTAATTAGTCAACAAACTCTTTGGTGATTGAATTATAGTTCAGCCATTTTTACAGGATATAGGATTTATGATACACATCAGTGAAAAAGCAAAGAAAAAGATAGGACAGTTGAGGCGCGACGCCGGGCTGGACGATTCTTATTTTTTGCGTGTAGGAGTAGTTGGCGGCGGATGTTCAGGCTTGTCTTACAAACTGGACTTTGACAACGAAGCTCAACCCAACGACCAGGTATTTGAGGAAGATGGTGTAAAACTGGTAACGGACCTGAAGAGCTTCCTGTACCTCTGCGATACAGTATTGGAGTTTTCCGATGGCCTTAACGGCAAAGGGTTTCATTTCAGTAACCCGAACGCCAGCCGAACCTGCGGATGTGGCGAAAGTTTTTCTGTGTAATATTTTTATAAACAAAGAGGGCGGTAAAATTTTACCGCCCTCTTTTGTTTAATATCGCATATTAGGAGTTCGCATCTTCCTTACCTGAAATTGCATTCAGTTGTTTTTCAGCCTGCTGCAGCTTTTCCTTTTTATGTTCGATCTTATGCTCCGTCTGTGCAATCAGCTTTATTAAGTGTTCGCGTAGTTCAGCCTCTTTTTTCATACCGGGTGTTATATTCTCCAGGCCCTGTTTGAAATCCTCTAGCTTTTCTTCTTCTTCTCTTAGTTCAGCTCTTATTTTGTCTACAAAACCCGCCGTCTGGTTCAGTCTTTCTTTTTCTTTCTTTTCTACAATATGGCGGCGTTTTTCCCTGTTCTCATCTTTCCGGTTGAAAAAATTTCTACGGGCAGCCAGGAAGCGTTCCCATATAGTATTGCTATGCTTGCGGGGTACCGGGCCAATTTTTTTCCATTCGGCCATCAATTCGTTCAGCTCATCGGTAGCCTCGCGCCACAGCGTAGAGTCCTGCAGGTCTTCGGCTCTTTTCAGCAGCGCCAGTTTCTGTGCATAGTTATCGTCCAGCGACAGCTTAAATTCCTCGAAATTCTTCCGTTTGTTGTTGAAGAAATAATCCCGTGCCTCATTAAAGCGCTTCCATATCTCGTCTGATTTCTCTTTTGGAACACGGCCCAGTTTCTTCCATTCCTCCATCAGGCCGGTAAATGCCTGTGTAGTTTCATTCCAGTCCGTATTTTCTTTCAGTGCCTCAGCCTGCTCCACAAGGGCCATTTTGGCGTTGTAATTATCCTCCTGTTCTTTGTGTATCAACTCAAAATGCTGTTTTTTTCTTTCAAAAAAAACATTGTTGGCTTCAGTAAAACGTTTCCATAACTCCTCGTTTTTATCGTGCATGGTACGCCCGATCTTTTTCCATTGCTCCATCAGCTCTTTAAACTCGTCTGTAGCCTTTTTCCAATCTTCGGCAGCAGCCAGCTTTTCGGCTTTTTCCACTATCTCCATTTTCAGGTCCAGATTCTGAAGCATTTCTTTGCTCAACTCTTCCTGGTGTTCACGTTTGCGCTCAAAGAATTTGTCTTTCGCAGCTTCCAACCGGCCCCATAGTTCGTCATTTCTTTTTTTGTCCAGGTGGCCTATCTGCTTCCATTCCTCAGCCAGGTTGCGGAAAGCTTCCGTAGTTTCTTTCCAATCAACACTGGAGGAAAGTTCTTCAGCCTTTTGTACCAATGCCAGCTTTTGGGCGTAATTTTCTTCTGTAAGTTTTGTTATTTCCTTATCAAGGTTTTCTACCAGTTTGTAGATAGTGTGAAAGTCGCCTACGGCATTAGCATGATGCAGGTATTCTTTCATGCGCTCCACCTTGCCCACAAGTTTCAGCTTGTCCGTCTCTGTGTTCCATTCCGTTACGAGTTCGGTTACCCTGGCTTCTACTTCCGGAAATTTTTCGACCAGCAGTTTGAATAACATATCAGGGGTTTCAGCGTTAAGCGTACCCACTGACCGTTCCGGGTAATCGCGGTATTCTTTCAGCAGCAATTCTCCCTGCCCGTTAAGCGTGAATAATGATTTGTGATCGAAGGATACTTCTTCCCACCATGCTGACAATGTAGCCGGCTGATTACTGTCTTGTGCCATAACCCGTTACTTTAAAGAAACAATATGCTGCCTGTTTAAATGATGTTTTACAAACGTCACACCTGCCCGAATACCTTCTTCAAAAGGTCTGTAACACGTGCGGATGGATTTTGCCTTATTTTATTTTCTTCTTGCTCTACCGTTATAAATAATCCGTTCAAAGCCCGCTCCGTAACATAGGCCGGAAGGTCGGGATTTATTTTGTTGACGGTTGTCGGCAGCCTGTTGTAGATAGTAAACACTTGCGCCCAATATTTGGTAGCATCCACTTTGTTGAGGGAATTTTCTATGACCGGGCGGAAGGCATTAGTTAATTGTTGCGTGGTTCTGCCCTTCAGGTAATTGGTGGCTGCCCCATTGCCGCCGCGCAAAATACCCAGGCCATCTTGTATAGTTATGGTTCGAATGGCGTCTATGAAAATGGGCGCGGCTTTTTGTGCGGCGTCTTCAGCGGCACGGTTCATGGCCAGGATAGCCTTGTCCACCTCGCCGCCCATGCCTATGGAGCGGAGTGTTTGCTCTACTTTCCTTGCCTCAGGCGGCATCAGTATTTTCACCAGTTGGTTGCCAAAATATCCATTGACGGCGGAAAGTTGGTTGCCCGCATTATTAGAGCCTATTTCGAGCGCCTGTTTCAACCCCGCGATGATTTCAGAATTAGTCAGGTTGCTGCCACCATTTCCGGTCTGTTCGTTCAATACTTTCTTACCCTTGTTCAGTATATCTCCAAACTGGGCTTTACTCTGCTGCACAAACAATAGCGGACTACACAATAATAGTATGAAAATCTTTTTCATGAGTTACAATTTACGACTTTTTCATACTACTACCCTCATTGTTAAAGGCCCCCTCCATTATTTCCGCCATCGTCGTTATCACGGTCTTTAATATTATCCCGGTCTTTATTTGTGTCAGGCGTAAGCTCAGTTTTTGTCCCCCTGTTACCACGTCTCTTACCGGCAAAAGGCCTGGCCTCACTGCTTCCGAAGCGATAAGAGAAGGTGATATTTCCAATTCGCGTTTCCCTGTCGTTATAGTTGCTCTGCAAATATTGCCCGAAGTCAAAGTCCGTGGTATACTTACGGGTATTAAAAATATCAGAAACATTTAACACAAGGTTGGCCTTTCCCTCCCATAAACTCTTGCGCAATGCGACGTCCAGCCAATATACTTCTTTCCTGAACCCTTGTGCCACTACCTTTGGGCCTTCATAATTGCCACTCACTTGCAGGGAAAAATCAGCCGGCAGTTTGACGTTCGTGTTCAGCTTGGCAAACCAGCCGAAGCCGCTGGTGTTTAGCGCAGGATCTATATTGCTACCCCTTATTTCATTCTGGAAGAAGTTGGTATTCAGTGTCATATCCCACACCTTACTGATCAATTGCACCTGGCCTGTCAACTCAAGTCCATAGGTGACACCTGCCGCCAGGTTGCGGCGTTGCGTAAATGATGTACCATCTGCGTATAATATCCTATAACGTTCAATGAGGTTTTGCGTGTATTGGTAATAGGCGCTTACAATTACATTGTGGCCTTTTTCATGCAGTTTATTATAGCTCAGTTCCACATTGTGTATGAACTCCGGCACCAAATTGGGATTACCCACGCTGGTATCCTGGGCGTCGGAGAGGTCGACATAAGGCAATAGGTACCAGAACCTGGGGCGTTGGGTGCGCCTGGTATAGCTCAGGTATACACTCTGGCCTTTGGGCAATTCATATGAGGCAAATGCCGACGGAAACAGGTTGAGAAATTCATTTTTGTAGCGGCGGCCCTGTACCTGGGTGGTGGTACCTTCGTAATAAGCATACTCCATACGCAATCCAGCCTGGTACCTGAATTTGCCCACCTTGTCGCTCCAGCTTGTATAAGCAGCATAAATCTGTTGCGTATAATCGTATCCGTTGTACAACACGCTATCAATCTCCCTGCCCGTACCCGCAGAGTCTACAGTAGGCTTGTTGTCACTTTTAAACCAGAAAAGTTGTGATTTCAATCCCGCTTCCAACTTACCATTTTTCGTGAGCATGGGAGAAGTATAGTCCACCTGGGCGTTCAGACTGTTGTTGGTGCCGGTACTGGGGGCGTCCTGGTATATTGGCCCAACAATCAGCACATCGCCGGCATTGTAGGTATTCGTTGTATATTCCTGTTTACCGTCTCTCCACGATGCCACATAGGTAGCATTTGCGCTGAGTTCCCGCTCTTTTTTGCGGAATTTTCTTTTATAATCCAGCGAGGTGGAGGAAGATATAGGTCCCCCGCCCGACAGGTTGCTTCGCTCCTGCCTTGTCAGCAGGTCGCCGGCTGAAGCAAAAGTGCTGAACGTAGAACGCCCTTTGCCGCCGTGGTACATCTTGTTGATATTTTGCGTAAGCGTGATGCTGTTGTTGGTATCTATCTTATACTCTGCGCCTATGCTGTTAAAAAAACCGTTGAATATCCTGAGGTTATCCTCGTAACTCTCTGAAAAGCCATCGCTCAGCTTATTGTCCCGGAGCGTAGTATTGCGCATGTACATCCTGTTTTGCCGGTAGCTGCTGTTCAGGAACAAGTTCCATTTCTCATTTTTTATATTCAGGTTAATGCTGCCGTTATATTTATCTCTTGTCCCAGCCCCGATATTGATACTGCCGTTGAACCCGAATTTCTTTTCCCTTTTTGTGATGATATTGATGATGCCGGTCATACCCGTCGCATCATATTTGGCAGATGGGTTGGTGATGACCTCTACCTGGTCGATGCTGGAGGCCGGAAGACTTTGCAAGGCAGTCTGCTCATCACCGCCTAATAAGGTAGCCGGTTTGCCATCTATCAGGATAGTTACGTTGCTTTTCCCCCTCAGGCTTACCGCACCGTCCACGTCTACTGATACAGAAGGTACATTTTGCAATACGTCGGTAGCGCTGCCGCCCGTGCTGGTAATGTTTTTGTCCACATTAAACACCTTCTTGTCTATACCCATCTCCATCATGGGGCGCTCACTGGTAATTACTACTTCCTCCAGCGACTGTGCAGTAACGTTTACGCTTATCCTGCCCAGGTTTTTAACGGGTTCATCACCGGATACAGATATTACCATATCTTTTGTGGTGAAGCCAATGCCGCTGGCGCGAAGAATATAATCGCCGGCATTTACAGAGGTTATTTCGAAGTTGCCCTCTTCGTCCGTAATACTACCATTGATTACCGCCGAATCATCCGTTTTCATCAATGTAACTGTAGCATATGGCACTGGCGCATTTTTGGCGCCAGTTACGCTTCCTTTTATTGAACTACTTTGGGCATACGATAAAATAGACGTTCCAAACAAAAAAAACACTAACGCAATTAAACTTCTGGCCACAATAACTGTCTGTTGTTTACAAATATGAAACGCAAATGTATGAACAATTAACAAGGAACTTCTGTTGAAAGGCTTGTTGGATGGTTCGTCTACGCGCGGGGTTAACTACATGACAGACTGGTTTTTGTTTGACCGGTTTAACGGCATGGAAACCTTTAACGGAGTTTTACCGTATATCAAAAATTGAGAACTATGTACAAGGTGCAAAAGAATATTTTTAATATAAGGGCCAAAGCCAGGAATATATTACTCAACATATTGAGGAGGATTTTTTATTACAACTGAAACCCGGGAAATCACCTCTGTAATTCATGTTAGTGGCGCCCAACACTCCCGGGCGGGTTAGCCTCCTTTTGTCTTTTTATGAAAAGAGCGGGGAAAAACCCCGCTCATATGCAACTATTAACCTACTTGTACCTAAATTCCCCCGAAACGCAGGCCTATAGAAAAGGGGTACTGTTCCAATGCGTTTTCTGCAAGCGGGGTTACCTGGTAACTGGCATACAACCTGAAGTACCCATCCAATCCCAGTTCTGCCGTTATACAACTATTAAAATCACTAAAATTGAATTTATCGTGGTTTTTCTGTTTTCCCCTTTCGTTGGATACTTGTTTCGTCCACGATGCCAGCCTGTAACCGCCTGTGATGCCTATGCCATACACAAACCATGCTTTGGGCGCCGCCTTGGTTTTAAACGTCAGCATCAATGGAACGCTCAGGTAGGTAAAGCCTAATTTGTTTTTAGTAATAGTTTGTACCGAGTCCAGGTAAACCATGGGCGTTACTTCATTGATGTAGGTAACCGGGCGGTTGAAGCGGAAATTATACATCTGCAGGCCTACGCCTGTACCAAACAGTATTTTTTGTCCGTTGCCGTTCACCAGTTTCCAGCTGGCTACCACGGGCCAGATATTCACATTCCATGATTTTCCGCTATTCAGGTTAAACAGGTTTTCGTTTCGGTAGGCATCGGCTACCTGTAGCAAGGCCTGCGCAGCGGCGCCATTGTAGTTGCTTTTGTCCTGCAGGGAATTCAACCCAATATCCACTATACCTACTTCCACATCGAACTTCTTATCTACTTTATTATCCTCCTTCTTCGTTTCAGATTTGATTCCCAAACCATCTGAACCCAGGGATATGCTCATTTTTTTTCTTTCCTTTTCCTGGGCCATGGCCAACATACCTGGCACCAGACAAATCGTCAATAACGCAATTACGATCCTGTATCTCATTGTTTCTATTTTTTTAAAGTCTTACTGTAAATAGTTCTTTTTTACCTATGCGGAAACTCAGCTCTGCATCGGTGTTTTTTATCTGCTCCTTTATTGTCTTGGCAGCAGTGATCTTTTCATTTACTTCTTCTTGCAGCACTTCCAGTCCGGCAGGTTTCTCACCCAATACCGCTGCAATGAAGTTGTTTTTCTTATCTGCGGGTTTTGGAGTTACTTGCGTTTCCTGGTGTTCGGTTATAGTTTTCTTTTGTGGTGTAATGGCTTCAGCAACATGTTCTGCGGTGTCTTTTGTTACTGATTTTGCTACGACCTCTTCAGCAATATGTGGTCCCGGGGCTGTCGTTTGTTCAATTTCCTGCTGTTCCCTTACAGGTTGTTCTTTCGCTACGGGTAGAATTGTCTTCACGGCAACAGTGTTCACAGGTTGTTTTGAATGGAGTTCTTTGCCCTTTACCCCTAAAGGTGAGGCAGGTTTCGCAGCTTTTTCATCAGCGTTATTACCTGCCTGCGATTGAGGCTTGTCTACAAAGGATGTGTTTTCAGATTGTGCGGTGGTTACAGGTGGTGTTATGGTTTCGTTTTTCACAACTACGGGTTGTAATTCTTCCATACTATGGCGATTGATGCTGAACAAGACAATGAATAGTATAACACTTGCCGCTGCTGCATAGGCCTTCCAGCCACCCAACCACATAGTTCTGCCGCCTGGTTCTGTTTTTATAAGGGCATCCTTGCCTGTAAACACCAGCTCTTCGTCGGGTTGCAAACGGGTAGCAGCATAAGCCGCCAGTTCCGCCTTTAGTTCAGGATGCTGCTGCACAAAAGCAAGCAAGGCCTGTTCCTGTTCGGGGTTTAGCTCCCTGTCTGCATACAGCAGCATATACTCCTCATAATTCTCCATATTCACCATAGCTTCTGTTTTTTTATATTACGTGTTCTACGCTCACCAGGTACTCCTTCAATATTTTCCGCGCGCGGTGCAGGTACACTTTCACCTGCGAGTCGGATAACCCGGTTATCTGCCCTATTTCATCATAACTATACCCCTCGTAGTCCTTCAGCAGCACCAGTGCCCTTGCCTGGTCGTCGATTTTAGACAGGGCCCTGTCCAAAATCTTCTTCAGGTCACTGTTGCCATTGGTCACAGTTCTGGTGTCATTTACCTGTTCCTTGTAGCTTATCCTGTTCTGCTTACGGTACATATCTACCGACTGCCTGTATGCCACCTGAAAGAGGAATGCTTTCGCCTTGCCGGGACTTACATCCCGCCTTTTTTGCCAAAGAACTTCAAAGCTGTTCTGTACTATATCCCTTGCGTCTTCGCCATTGCCTGTGCACTTGCAGGCGAAGCGGTACACCGCATCAGACCACTCGCTTACGCAGGTATTATATTCGTTCAGCTCCATTCGTACATAAATCGGGGGACAGGAAGAAAAGTTACAGAATGCAATGGAAATTTTTCAGAGCGGCCTTACGCATAATAAAAAAGCCCGCATCTGCGGGCTCATTGTTGCTAAAAATTTTTTTATAATCCTGTTATACACAAACCTATCGAGAACGGCGTGATGGGCGGTCCCTGGTTCTCTTTATACAGGTTAGTGAGGTTGTATGTGCCGAGTATGGTAAAATTACCATAACCGAGGCGAAGAGTTCCCGCAAAGCGCCATGTTTCCAGGAAGCGCTTCGTGTTAACTTTGTAAGTGATCTTGGTACCGTCTTCTTTCCCTCTGGTATGAGCGCCTATCAGCGTACCCACCCTGAGGCCTGCGGCTGCCTTAAAGCCCTTGTTCCGGTTTTCTTTATTGCCAAAAAAACGTAATTCAAATGGCGCTTCAAGGTAGGTAGTAGTTACTTTATATTTCTTATAATTCACTGTTTCAGGAACAAATCTCGCCTGTGCGTTCGTATCATTATCGGTTAAAACTACTTGCTGGTCTTTCAGGTAAATGTTATCTACACCCACGCCGATACCTGCCGCAAAACTGAAATTGGATTTTTTCATAGGAAAATCGTAGCATATATAGCCATTGAACCCGCGGCCTATGCCGGTGGTTTTAAGCGAGTCGGGTGCATTCAGCCAGCCGTTATACATAAACTGCAACATCAGGAAATCTCGGGAGGGTTTTGAGAAATTGGTCTTTTCCGGTTTCGGACCGTCTTTTACCACATCCTGTGCATTGGTAGTAGTAGCAGCCATAACCAGCATTACCAGCGCCACATAAGCGTAACGTAGAGTCATAAATATGAATTGAAGCGCAAATATAGTGTCCTGTGTACGTTTTATTTGTTAAAACTGGAATAAACGCCCTTTTGTTTCATCGATAAGTTTTACGGAAAAACAGCAACCAGCAGTACGATGGAATATCAAATTTTCTTACCTTTGCTTCCCAATTTCACACGGAGACAGTAGCTCAGTTGGTTAGAGCATCGGATTGTGGTTCCGAAGGTCGTGGGTTCGAGACCCATTTGTCTCCCTGGTAATTATAAAAAAGTGCCTTTCAGGCACTTTTTTTATTTCCTGCGCTATTTATTAGTTTTACATCCCTCGTTAAAAATTGTAATCAATAAAAAATTAAATATATGAGTTTTGAACTAACCGGGAAGTTGGTGGCTATCAATGAAACACAGCAGGTAAGTGACCGTTTTAAGAAACGCGAGTTTGTATTGGAAATCTCTGAAGAGATAAACGGCAATGTGTACACCAACTATGCCAAAATGCAACTGGTGCAGAATAAATGCGAGATAATTGACAACTACCACATTGGCGATACTGTAAAAGTGAGCTTCAATATCAAGGGCAACAAATGGGAGCGCGACGGGAATGTCAACTATATAACCAACCTGGATGCATGGAGGGTAGAAAACGCTCAACCTGGCGCACACACACCGCCGGCACCGCAGTCGTACCCTGCTCAAAATACAGGTAATACCAATGTAAATTATAACCCCTCGCCTGAAAATGTAGATGATTTGCCGTTTTGATAAACGCATATTTTTTAAATATGTCGCTTTAGATTAGCCGATTGCAAACCATTAAAGAATTACAACGGTCTATTCATTTAACAAAACCTTTGATTTGTTAACATTTTTTCCTAAACTTGATGAAAATTAGTACATCAATGCGTCCTTTATATACAGCATATACCTTCGGTTGTATAGCTTTGGCGGCTTTTGCGCTCCAGGGTTGCGTCCCCAGGGATACTAACCTGGATAACCTGAATGTAATAACCAAACCATACTCCCTGCATTTTGCCGACTCCGCGGGTCTCTTGTATAGCACTTATGACGGGGAAAGGTTTAACGTATTCAATACCACACAGGGCTCGTCGATGCAGAGCATCTGGACTTCAGGTGAGAATATTTTTGTCAGGTTTGGTACATCAGCGGTGTACATCAGTGAAAGCGACGGTACCTATACCACTTTTAATTTCATGGATAAACTGGAGCTTAACCCAGCGTCGTTTGGCCCATCTGCAATGATCAACCTGCCAGGTTATGCCGATTATGGCGGAACAAAGCAGGACAGGATTTACGCAGCTTCAAACAAGGAGAAAGGTATTGCCTATAACGATTATAATGGACATATTGATTCCGTATGGTATTATCCCCAGGATGATGCGCTGGGTGCAGTAGGTAATAAAGTAACGTCATTTGCCAGGCAGGCCAACGGAACCGTTCTGGCATTTGACGATGCCAGCCGCCGCTTATGGCTGAAGCGCGACTTCGTTTCTCTATGGCAAAATACCAGCGCCAACGGCCTTCCTGCCGCCGGTACTGGCCAAATGTTCATTATTACCCAAAGAAATGACATTCTAGCGGTAATGCTGGACGGCGGAACGGATTACGGCATTTGGCGCAGTACCGACGACGGCGCAAATTTCTCTAAGCTGCCGGATATAGTGTTAGGCGGAGATGTTGTAAAAGACATAACTTCAGCCGCAGCGCCGTTCGGAAAAGTGCTGATAGTGGGTACCAGGAATAACGGTATCTGGCGCCTGTCGGGCCAGGGTGTTTGGGAGCCGGGTAGCATAGGTCTTAAAAAGGGCGTTCATATCAACGGTATAGTAGCCAAAGACAATGTGTTTAAGAACGAACGCAAAGGCGAGTATGTATTTATAGCTACCAGCGATGGTATATACCGCAGCGACGACCTTGGACAGACATGGGTAAGGCTCGAAGTCCCGTCGGTGAAACCGAACTTCACAGCACTGTATTAGTATTGCTATTCAGGCAATTCATTAAAGATATCATCCAGGTCGCGCCGCTGTTTCTTAGTGGGGCGACCTGTTTTGCTTAGGCGCTTTCCGGTGTAAAAGCTTGTGGACAGGCGTGTATTATATTGCTTGTCTTCTTCAGACGTCAAATCGATATAATTCTTTACCGCTTCCTCATATTTTACCCTGTTCTGTATAATACCGGTTACTTCAATGGTCCATTTCCGGCCCTCAGCTTTTATGTCCAGTACATCGCCTATTGCCACGATCTTCGATGGCTTGACGGCCACTCCCACCATCTTCACTTTCCCATCGTCGCAGGCGCGTGTAGCCTGGCTGCGTGTTTTGAAAACCCGTATCGCCCATAGGTATTTATCAATTCTTGTCTTGTTTTCCATGCTCACAGCGGAATGCTCAAACAAATATCAAATAATAATGCCGGAAAAGCAGCGGGTTGTATATTTTTACGTCCTGCTTCAAACACAGCAATGCATTCATTAATCATATTCGCGTCAGGAAAGGGTAGCAATGCGCAGGCTATTATTGACTATTTCAAGGCAAATAAGCTGGCATCGGTGGCATTGATTGTCAGTAATAAAGCGGACGCAGGTGTCCTGGACATAGCGGCGGCGGAAGGTATCCCTTCTCAAATAATCGGTAAACAGGAGCTTGCAAGTGACAACTTTATTGGTCAATTACAATCATACAATCCGGCCCTGATCGTACTTGCCGGTTTTCTATGGAAGGTCCCGGAACCTATAGTAAATGCCTTTCCTGACCGTATCATTAACATACACCCGGCTCTTTTACCCAAATATGGCGGCAAAGGCATGTATGGCCAAAAGGTTCATGAAGCTGTATTGAGCGCAGGCGAAAGAGAAAGTGGCATCACTATCCACCATGTAAACGAAATATATGACGAAGGAAGTAAAATACTCCAGGCCCATTGCCCGGTATATTCTCATGATAGTACGGATACATTGGCCATGAGGATACACCGGCTGGAACACTTTTTTTATCCCAGGACCATTGAATACCTGTTGGAGAATATTTAATAATTTACATGGGGCAATATCGGCCCCGCCGCCCCGTTTTTTATTTAAGTTAGTTCAGAACGTTCCGGTACTATGAATATCAAGAGGTTATTAGTTTTAATGTTCGTTTTGGCCCGCTTCTGTTCGGGCGCTATTGCGCAGGATATGCCAATAGGGCAATGGCAGTCGCATTTGCCTTACACCAGCGCCGTCAGTATTGCCACCGATGGCTCAAACATTTTTGTAGCAACCCAATATGCGTTTTATATCCAGTCTATTGCCACGCAGGAAACGACGCCATACAACAAGGTCAACGGCATGTCGGACGTCGGCATGTCGAAAATAGCCTACGATGAGCATACAGGCACGGTGATACTTGCATACCAAAACAGCAATATCGACCTGTTCAGAGACGGCGTATTTTATAACATTCCCGACCTGAAGCTGAAAAGTGTTGCCGGCACCAAGCGCATAAACAATATATACACCGAAAAAGGCCTGGCATACCTGAGCACGGATGTAGGGATAGTGGTGCTCAATCTTGCCCGCGACGAGGTGAAGGAGACCTACACGTTCACTGTGAATAGCCAGACGGTCCCGATAATTGATTTTGCGGCCAATGGCGACTATTTCTATACGGCTACGGCTGCCGGTTTGTACCGTGCTCCCAAAAACAGCCCTAACCTCCAGGCATTCCAGGCATGGACACAGATGGATAGCGCGCGCAACTTCATTGCAGTCGTCGAATCGAACAACAGGCTGTTTGCAGCCATGCGCAACAAGGTATTCGTATTATCAGCTGATACATTACAACAAGTTTATACTGCCGATAGCTCTATCATCAACCTTCAGGAAGGTATTAATGGCGTCTGGATCATGGAATACAACGACAGCACCTTCAAAGGTATGACCAGGCAATTGGATACGGCTTACAACCTCATTGATTCTTTTAGCACGGAACATTGCTACGAACTGCTGGATATGCCGGACCAGGAAAGCACGAAGTGGCTGTCCAGCTCTTATGATGTGTTACAGGTGCGAAAATTTAGAGGTAGTCCCTACAATACTGTTCCGCCGGAAGGACCGGGCGACGTAACCAGCTATGATATTTACGTGCAGAACCGTGAAATACTGGTCGCACACGGCAGCTACAACGACAGGTATATTCCTTTAAACAACAATGGGGGATTTTCGGTATACAAAGAAGGCGAGTGGGAGAACTATCGTCGCTTTGTTTATCCACCATTTGGCGACAGTGTAGTTGACTTCGTAAACATAATTAAGGGACCGGATGGGAATATCTATGCCGGATCTACGCAAAGCGGGTTATTTATCCTGAAGCCCGATGGCTCGTACGAATACTATAAGCAAAATTCCTTTATAGATCCTTCCAGCACAGGCTCAACCTTATACCGCATCAGCGGACTTGCTTTTGATAACGACGGAGTGCTGTGGGCTACAGTACTGGGCGGAACCCCGAGCGAATTGATAGCACGTACACCGGACGGGCGATGGCACAAATTCATTGTTTCCATTCCCCGTACCATACAAAACTCTGCAGCACACCTCATAGTAGACGATCAAAACCAGAAATGGTATGCTGCGCCAAGCGGTGGAGGTGTTATTATATATGATGACAACCATACCCCCGAAAATCCGGCCGATGACCGGTATGGAACATTGCGGACCAGCGAAGGCCTGCCGGACAACGAGGTATATAGCCTGGCTAATGATAAAACCGGAAGTATCTGGATAGGCACTGCCAATGGCATAGGCATTGTTAACTGCCCATCGCAGGTAATAGAGGGACAATGCCAGGCCGAAAAACGTATAGTCCAGTTCGACCAGTTTGCCGGTTATCTTTTCCAGAACGAGCAGGTGCGGGCCATTGCAGTAGATGGGGCCAACCGTAAATGGATAGGCACCAACAATGGGGTATGGCTGATATCGCCCAACGGAGATGAGATTATCGAACGCTTTACAAAAGATAACAGCCCGTTGCCATCAGACATCATCCAAAAAATCACGATAGACTCTGTCACAGGCGATGTATATATAGGCACAGAGCTGGGGCTCATGAGTTATCGTGGCACCGCTACCGACGGCGGCGAGCAAAATAGTGAACTCGTTACTTTTCCTAACCCGGTCCCCTCAGGTTATTCCGGCACTATAGCTATTAAAGGCTTTGTAGAAAACGCCGATGTACGCATTACCGATATATCGGGCCAACTGATATACAGGACAACTGCCCTCGGCGGCCAGGCAGTGTGGAACGGGCTGGACTATACCGGCCGCAGGCCACAGTCGGGGGTGTACCTGATATTTGGCACCAACAAAGACGGCTCTCAGACCGTGAAGGGCAAAATGGTATTCATGGAGTAGTATATGCTGCAAAAAACAAGGGGGATAGTGCTACGCTCCGTCAAGTACGGCGACACCAGCTTAGTTTGCACCATCTTTACTGATATGTATGGTGTACAATCTTACATGGTGCAGGGAATACGCACCAGTGGCAAAACAAAGCAAAGCAGGGCAGGATTATTACAGCCCGCCATGTTGCTCGATATGGTGGTGTATTACAAGCCACAGGCCAACCTTCAGAGAATAAAGGAATTTCAACCTGCCTATATTTACCATTCATTGCAGGAGCATGTAGTAAAGAACAGCATTGCATTATTTTCTGTAGAGCTATTGCTCAGGCTATTGCCTGAACATGCAAACCTGCCTGAATTGTTTGACCTGGCATATGAATATTTCTGCAGCCTGGATAGCGAAGATGTAAACAAGGCGGGCAATTACCCTGTATATTTCCTGGCGGCTTGCTGCAACATACTGGGCTACAATATCAACGGCAGGTATAGCGAGGCAACCCCGCACCTGAATTTGCAGGAAGGCGGGTTTACCGGGTATTTACCCGCAGAACGGCCCTTTGTATCCGACGAAGACGCACGCATGTTAGACAGCCTGCTGCAAGCCCGGAATATTAATGAAATAACTACTGTGGAGATGAACGGCGCATCACGTTTCCGCCTGTTGGACTGGCTCATCGCTTTTATTCACAACCACACACAGCATATGGGCGAAATAAAGTCGCTGCCTGTATTGAGGGCTGTGCTACACGGATAATTACTTTATCAACCGCATACGGCGTGCAACACGGACTAGGTAACTTTTAAAAAAACGGAATTGCCCGAAAAAGATACTGATGACCAATACACACAACGGCCATAATAACGTGAGCATGACTATATACACTACCCACCAAAGCACGCCTTTATCCAGGGGGAAGAGCGTTATAATACGGCGCGAAATAAAACCGTCCATACTGCCGCCAATGGCAAAAGTGCAAAGTATAAGGAGTAATTGCACACCTGTTACATTCCACTTTTTTTTTAGCTTGTCAAACATTATCAGTCGGGAGCAGTTTTAGCAGCGGTGCAAATTTAAGTTTTATTCTGAAAGCTTTGACGATGTGTTTATCTTAGTGACCATATTGAATACCCCTTTTTTTGAAATGCGACAGTTTATATCTTTTTTCTTAATGCTTCAACTTCCGCTTGCGCTTTCTGCACAGGATTATCCCAAAGGTTATTTCCGTAATCCCCTGGATATACCTATCGTGCTGGCCGGCAACTTCGGCGAATGCAGGGCCAACCATTTTCACAGCGGGCTCGATATAAAAACAGAAGGAAGGGAAAACCTGCCAGTGCGTGCCGCAGCCGATGGCTATGTATCGCGCATCAGGATGCAGAATGGTGGTTTTGGCCATGCGCTCTATCTTGCGCATCCCAATGGCTACACTACACTGTATGCTCACCTTAATGATTTCGCCCCGGCAATACAGGAGTACATGAGGGTAGAACAATACAAGCGCAAAAGCTGGACTGTTGACCTGTATGTTCCCGCGTCAAAATTCCCGGTGAAAAAAGGCGACCTGATAGCATATTCCGGGAATACCGGCGGCTCTACAGCACCCCACCTGCATTTTGAAATACGTAATTCTAAAAATGAACACCCGGTAAATCCCGCATTATTCGGTTTCGATATTAAAGACAATACGGCGCCGGTACCATATCATGTAGTATTCTACGATATGAGGCAAAGTGTATATGAACAACAACCATTATTTAAAACACCGAAGAAGAAGGGTAATAACTATGTTATAGACACGGTAGTAGTGAGCACGCCGTTGGCAGGCATCGGTATAGATGAATTTGACTATATGGACGAAAGTAAAAACACGCTGACCATGTATAAAGGCGCATTGTATATGGATGATCAACTGCAAAGCAGCATCACTATCGACAATATCAGTTACGATATAACACGCTACCTGCACGCATTTGCAGACCATAAAACCAAAAAAGAAAAAGACAGGTGGGTACAACAGTTCTTCCTTCTTCCCGGCAATTACCTCACACACCTATACACAGAACTGAATAATGTTAAAGGCCGGCTGGACATCAGTGATGGCAAACCACACCGGATTAAAATGGAATTGGCGGATGCTGCCGGCAACCAAACCTCTATAGACTTCTACCTGCGCTACAACGGCGATACCACTGCTGCGCCCGTATGCAAGGACGAGCTCTTCAAAGTAAACAGGCCAAACAGCTTTACACATCCAAACGTAAAATTTAGCCTTGACAGCAAAGATCTTTATGACGATGTATGCTTCAGCTTTGAAGAAAAGGCGGATATGACGGCATATTCCGCAAGGTATAAATTACATAATCCCACGGTACCTGTGCATACCTATTTCACATTATACATCAAACCCAATAAGCCTGTGCCTTTTGACCTGCACAGCAAAATAGCCATGGTATATAACGACGGCAAAAAAGATGACGGAAAGGCCGCCACCTACGATAACGGCTGGTACCGTGCATCTGTAAGGAACTTTGGCGAATACTGGCTGGTGGCCGATACTACGCCCCCGAAATTAATACCCCTGCAAACCAGGGAAGCCCTTTTGAAAGCAAACAGAATAACTTTCAGGGCCAGCGAGGATATTACATCTGTAGACAAGTTTGAGGGGACAATAGATGGCAAATGGGTGCCTTTCGAACAAAGTGGCGATATTTTCTTTTATACTTTTGATGAGTATTGTCCCAAAGGTGACCATATGCTCGAAATAACCGCTGCGGACGAAAACGGCAATACGGAAACAATTAAATATACATTCAAAAGATAAGCTATGGAACTGAAGGCAGGGGATAAAGCGCCCGATTTTAAAGCGAAAGACCAGCATGGCAATGCGATTTCGCTAAGCGATTTCAAAGGCAGGAAGGTGGTGCTGTACTTCTACCCGGAAGACGACACCGAGCTATGCACCAAACAGGCATGTAATTTTCGCGATAGCAGGAAAGACCTGCAAAAACATGGTATTACAGTATTAGGTGTAAGTCCGGACACTAAGGAAAGTCATGTACATTTCACCGATAAATTTAAACTCAATTTCCCCCTGCTTGTTGATCCCGACAAAAAAATATCAACGCTGTACGGCACCTGGGGCGAAAAGAATATGTACGGCAACATAGTGATTGGTATGCGGCGCTGGACTTTTCTCATCAATGAAGACGGCACCATCCATCACATCATCAAGAAACCAAAAACGGGCGGGGATACCCAGCAGATATTAGCTAAGTGGGGCCTTTAGAAGGCCAGCTTTATGCTACCGAAAATACCGAAATATTTGCTGCGGGCTTCGGTAGGCAATGGCTGTGGTGTAAGACGCCAGACAAAATCCACCCGGAATATTTTCAGGATGTTTTCTATACCCGTACCTACCTCGATATAAGGTTTGCCGTCCAACGCCCGGAAAGCAAAGCCTTTATTGAAGTTATAGTTCTTGTTGGCATCGCTCAGTGTACCTACCACACCCTTCGCGGTCCAGAACTGGCGGAACCTTAATTTTTTGATCAACGGTATATACTTCAGAAATCCCCCGCCGAGGCTATGTTCCAGGTTGGCGCCCACATACTGGTCGCTCAGGAATTCATACTGGTTCATCATATTGAAGGCATACTTATTGTAGAAGTAAAACTCGTTGCCGGGATGTTGTTCCAGTAAGGGATAAGGAAGCGTACCAAAATATTTTCCCCCAAACAGGTTGACGTACAACTGTCCGAAAGGAGGTATCCGCCAGTTGTCCGATACGGTCATAGTCACTCGTTGATAATCATAATCGCTGCCCAGGATATCCTTCAAGCCCATAGCCAGCCGCAGGTCTACAATAGGATATTTGCTGCCCAGGCTGAAACGGTAATAGTTGCCGTTCAGAAACTTTTCTTTATAGGCAAAACGAAGCTTCAGGTTTACTTCCGTTGCAGTGACGGTTTCTGAAGGCACGCCATTTGCGTCGCGGAAAATTGTTGTGGATGGTAAAGGGGTATAAGGGTCGTATATTTTACGGTATATAGTAAGCAACTGGCTGAAACCGCTGAAGAACTCATTGTACAGTTCAACCCTTACATCGTCTGCAAACATAAACTTCGGCGGCACACCTGCCTTACGGATATTCATGCTGATGATATTGTTAATGCCTACCTTGTCATAATAGTTTACCGTATAGTCAATATCGCGGGTATAGGCAAAGTTGAAATACCGCCTTGGCGCTCGGTTGAACAAAACGAAGGCATTGATATTATATTTAAACCTGTTATCGCCCACGCCATAAGCAACATAGCCATTCAGGTAAATATCCTTAAACAATTTGGGTGTGGTGCCCATGCTGAACTGGAACCGGTTACCCTCTACCTGGTTGTATGAATATGCATTCCAATAAGGGCCCAGTTCTATCGGGCCGAATTTGTATCCCCCTGTGGCCAGTATCTTGCCCAATGTTTTCAGGTTGTTGAACGCGCGGTCTTTTTCCAGCGAATCGTACATCTGGTATATACCACGTTCCTGTTCATTCAACTCTTCGTGCCGGGCAGCCGCCCAAAAATCTTCGCCCGCCGCTGTTGCGCTGTCGGCTACTATCACATCCCGTTTGAATTCTTTTCCGTTGACGACATTACTGATACTATCCTGGTTGACAGCGATATCTTTATACGAGGTTGTTTTACGAACTATAAAGCCGACAGTGCGTACCACTTCGTCAGATAGTTCCAATTCGGCGGTGATATTCTCCTTCGTACAAAACCAAAGCGAGTCTCCCAACGGGCTATATTCCTTGTAGAATGAAGATTTCTTTACCCAGTTCACATTAGCAGCGGCGGGCATATCCGCAGCTATGTACTGTATAGCATATGCTGAATCTACTATTTTCAGTGTTCCCTCAAAACAGTTCTCGCCTTTACGCTGGGGCGAAAAATGTAAGGTGATTACGCTATGCCCGTCCACTTGTTGTGTATCTATTATTTTATACCGATAAAAAGTGAGTGCTGTGTTGCTGGCGGGGCTTACAAATTCCTTATCAAAAAAAGGCACATAGTTTTCGTAAGGATTGATGGCCAGGTAGATACGCCCCAGGTATTGGGACATACTGTTCATCATGTTCTTATTGTTCAAGACTTTTATTTGCGTGGCCCTGATGAACTCCTTATTCTTTCGCGGTTCGCTTTGATAATAATTGTCTGATATGGCCTCTGTCAGGTACAAGGGCAGGTAGGGTTTGTCGTAAGAAGTAGAATCCATATTGTCGAATATGAAGCCCAGCTTTTTAAGATAGGGCACGGGCAACCGCTCAAAGGTTTTACGTTTAAAATTCAACAGGTCTATCTGTATTTTGTTGTATGCCTCGTAACGGTAGTTAGCCAGTTTGTCAGGATTATTATATGGTTTAGCACGTATGACTTCCCGCATCAAAATTATTGCCGGGTCCTCCCCGGCTTTTATCACAACTTCCTCCAGGTAGGTTGCTGAGCGTTTTAGCTGGAAATCATATACAGCTTTCCTATTATTGGCGTCTATTTTTATGGTTTGGGGGTCATACCCTATTACCTGGGCCTTCAGGCTATCTACAGGCAATTTTTCTACCTGGATAAAGTAGTTACCGTCCACGTCTGTTGTAGTTCCCGCAGAACCGTCCTTAAAAAAAACCGGGGCGAATGGCACAGCTTGCCCGTCACTTGCATCTGTCACCCTGCCCGATAATTCATATCCACTGAAGTATCGCTGCCTGACCGGCGCATACCGTGTGCTGTCTTTCTTTAGCGAATCAGCATCCTGGGCTTGCAGGGAGGCCGCCATCAACAACAATAACCATAAAAGGCATCCCTGCTTACAATTCATATATACTTTCCCGGTAACCGCGACGATTATTTATACTATTAACCAAGTATGGGCACAACAGGTTTAATCATACCTTTGCGTAAATAAAAAATCAGGCAAAAATACAATAGCATATCGGTAAACCACTATATTTATAGACTTTATGGATTTAAAGAAATTCGCGAAGAAAGCAGGGCGAAAGAAGGATAAGCTGGTCAGGTTTTTGAAAAAGCTGGATAAGGTGGTACCGGTGGATCTGAACAAACTGGTAAAAGAAGAGAACAGCGCGGTATGGCAGAACCATGATTGCCTGGCTTGCGCCAATTGCTGTAAAACCATGACCCCCACCTATACCAAAGAAGACATCAGGCGCATCTCTGCCCACCTGAACATGACCCCGAAAGATTTTAAAAATAAATGGCTGTACAAAGACGAAACCGGCGACTGGATGAATACTTCTACGCCCTGCCAGTTTCTCGATGATAAGAATATGTGCACCATCTATGCTATCCGTCCGGCTGATTGCGCAGAATTTCCGCATCACAACAAAAAACCTTTTAATTTATACAACGATACGTTTATCAATAACGTGGACAAGTGCCCCGCCACTTACGAACTGGTGAAACGGCTGAGGAAAAGAGTGGAGCAAGAATACGAATGGTAAACAAATGCCAAACACGGAATAAACCGGTGTACACATTATCCTGAAAACCGTACTTTCGCAGCAGAGGATAATCCGTTACATAGTGTTGTATATTTTTCGTTACTACAGGTTCATATTTGTATGGCTGGCGGCTATGTGCCTGACCTATAACGCACAGGCCCAAAGCCCAAAGCGGGAGTTCCGCGCGGCATGGATAGCTACAGTTTCCAATATTGACTGGCCGTCGAAGCCCGGCCTGCCTGCCGAGCAACAGAAATCCGAATTCATCAAGTTGCTGGACCAACTGAAAGCATTAGGCTGCAATGCTGTAATAGTGCAGGTGCGCCCGGCCTGCGACGCTTTCTACAATTCGGTAGAAGAACCTTGGAGCCGTTTCCTGACGGGCAAACAAGGGCAGCCGCCATTTCCTTACTACGACCCGCTGACCTTCATGATAGAAGAAGCACATAAGCGTAATATGGAGTTTCATGCCTGGTTCAACCCCTACCGGGCGCTGACCATCAAGGGCAAAAACCCCAATCCGCCTGAACATGTTACCCGAAAACATCCCGACTGGTTAGTGAATTACGGGGATAAAACCTACCTGAACCCTGGCCTGCCGCAGGTGAGGGAATACGTTACCCGCATCATCATGGACGTGGTGAAGCGCTATGACATTGACGCAGTACACCTGGACGACTATTTCTATCCTTATCGCATAGCTGGCCAGGAGTTTGGCGACCAGGCCACCTTTGTACGCTTTTGCGGCGATTTTACCAATAAAGAAGATTGGCGCAGGAATAATGTTGACCTGTTCGTGTCTGTACTGAATACCAATATTAAACAGGTGAAACCCTGGGTAAAGTTTGGCATTAGCCCCTTCGGCGTATGGCGCAATGCCAGCAAAGACCCCCGCGGCTCAGAAACACGCGGCGGGCAAACCTGTTACGACGACCTGTATTCGGATGTCCTACTCTGGATGGAAAAAGGCTGGATAGACTACCTGGCGCCTCAATTGTACTGGGAGCACGGCCACAAGCTGGTGGGTTTTGAAACGCTGATGCCCTGGTGGGAGAAACATAGCTACGGCAGGCATATGTATTACGGCCTGGGGGTATACCGGATGCTGAATGCCACCAAGCCACCCTGGAACACCCCCGGCGAACTGTTATGGCAATTGAAGGACATCCGCCAGAAAACCAAAACACCCGGGGCCATATTCTTCAGCAGTTCCAACTTCGGGAAACTGCCCGGCACCCTGTCTGATAGTATTTCCCGGTTTTACAGGCACCCCGCCTTTCCGCCGCAAATGAAATGGCTGGACAGCATACCTCCTACTCCTGCTGTGCTTACCGGCGAGGTGCAGGAAGGGGGCCTTCTGTTGAAATGGAGCGGGGAGAATACCCTGCAAGAACCATTACGGTTTGTCGTGTACCGCTTTGGCAAAAATGAAAGAGTGAACCTGGACAAAGCTGAAAACATCCTGTCGGTGCAGCAGGAAATAGAGTTTTTAGACCCCGATTTTCAAAAACACCCCGGCAGCAGGTATGTTGTTACCGTGCTGGACAGACTGTGGAATGAAAGTGCGCCGAGCAATGTTTTTTCGGCCAATGCAAACTGATTCGTCCGTTTGTCTGCAGGCAACAAATTTTCCGGCATTGATAATCAATGTGTTACCGGTGAGTTGTTGTATTTTGTTGCAAAAACAATGTCTTTTATTCACCGAAACGGGGTCGCTTCGCATAGTTATTGCGAAAAAAATCTGTGTTTGATTTTTTACCGCGGAGACGCTAAGACGCAGAGTTTTGTAATATTTCAAAGAGCTTGATGTTTACAGTTTTACCGACCGCAAATTCAATGTAAATATACGTAATATTGATGTAAACTTGTGAAATAATTGTTTGAAAGATTAGTAATATCTTGCTTATATTTAGAATTAGATAAACTATTCTTTTGAAACGGAAAACCAAGAAAATATTAAGAATGCACCGAAGGGCGCTCTTTTTACCGTTTGCCATTTTGTGTAGTATATATGGTTTTCTCTGCGCCATGCTTGCTGACCTAATTCGCCGAAGTTTATCGTTTGTACCAAATTATGCTTATGGACTTGCCAATGTAGTTGCATATGGTACTTCTTTTTATATCACTACCGTTGATCCCTGTCCGCTCTCCCCCCGAGTGAATATCAACGCCTGAACAAATACAGGTGGGAAATGATGAAAGAGACAAAGTAATTACCGTGCCTATCGGAATTTGTTGACAGACAAAACATGGAGATATGCATACGAAAGAACACAAAGAGATGAACCCTTTCAACAAGATAGTACTCTCTACCTTTGAGGGATATTACCCGGTAAGGCCTGAAGACATCATCTATTGTAAGGCCGATGACAGCTATACGCATTTCTTTATGCAAACAGGGCAGCGCTACACTGTGTCGCGCCACCTGAAGGACTATGAAGCGACCCTGGGCCCGTTCAATTTTTTCAGGATACACAAATCGTATATGATCAATGTAAACCACATAAACATGATAAAAAAGGCGGATGGGGTATCGGTGCTAATGAGCAATAACGTGGAGTTGCCCATATCGTGCCGCAAAAAAGAAGCCTTTATCGATTTCATAAAAAAACTGTAGGAAACGTTTGCCCTGTGTTTGGGTGCGTTCACGGCCCTATCGCTTGCACAAACGAGATTGGCCGATAAAGGAATAGCTGTTGCGATAACTTAACGTTTCACCAAAAAAGTTTTCGTTTATGAAAAAGATCATCGTATTACTCATCATGCTGCTGTCAGGCGTGGGCTACGAGCCGGCATCCGCCACGTCGTCGTCGCCGGGCTGCGATCCATGTCCCGGCGCGGTGTGGAGTGCCGCAGTTACCACCACATTCACATTTTCGCTGCCATCTATGCCCTGGTGCACTTACAAGGGCTATATAAAATACAGAACAAGGAACTGCAACGGCATGGTACAGATAGATGTTTTGCCACGGCCGATATTTGAAGACCTGAACGGCGGCAATCCCAACTGCGCGCTGCACTGCATCAACGGCGGAGAACTGCATAAAATAGTGTACAACCACCTGCTGAACCTGCTGGGCTCGGGGGCTACCGTTATCAGCGTAGAGGAGTCGCCCTGCTATTATGTGGGCCAGATAACCGTACCGCCGGGGGCCGAGGTATGTTATGGCATGACGCCGGGAACGACCAAATGGGTATATATGCCCTGCGATAATAACGGGTGCTGCTACAGCGAGCTGACGCCGGTGGGCTCCACTACCTATTACAAGAACGTGATACAAAGCACACCTTGCCCCGCCACACCTTATACACCGGTAAGCACCGAGATAGAATGGGAATGTGATATCCTGGGCGGGGGCACGGCAAAGTTCATCGTATCATTCACGCCCGACATACCTATAGTATGCCAGCTTACCTGCTATACAGGATATGCCAAACCGGGCAAGCCGAACGACGTGAAAACAGTAGCTGCAGCCGGATTTTCGAACCTTAATATTTTTCCTAACCCGGTGGCCGACGAATTACACATCAGCTTTACCGCTGCTGCTGGCGATGAAATAACCGTACAATTGACGGATATAGCAGGCAGGCTTATTGCAGACAGGCAACTGGAATCTGCAGGAGGCCGGCAGGAGGTGATAATAGATACCAAAACGCTGGTGCCGGGCGCCTATGCTTTAAAAATCGTTTACCCCGGCGGACAGGTAATGACCAAGGTGGTGAAATAATTCATTCCCTAATTTCAGCAAAGAAGCTGCTCCGAAAGGGCAGCTTCTTTGATTTTGGAGTACTATCAAAACCTCACTTCAGACACTTCACAATATTATCCCACAGTACGTTGGCGGCTTTCTCCCAGGTGAATTTCTTTACCTGTGCGGGGGCGGCGGCTATAAGGCGGGCACGCAGGTTTTCGTCTTTGTAGAGCTGCTGCATTTTGTCGGCTATATCATCTACGCTCAGGGGGTCTGCCTGCAGGCCGGCATCGCCTGCTACTTCGGGCATAGATGATGTGTTGCTGACAATGGCGGGCACATCACACTTCAGCGCCTCCAGTATGGGTATGCCAAAGCCTTCGAAGATAGAAGGGTATACCATGGCGTAGGCGGCGCCGGTCACTTTAGATAGCTGGTCTACATCCATATAGCCCACCCATTTCACATCATCTTTAAAGGGCATACTTTCTTTCATCTCCAGCACTTCGTCATACTTCCAGGCAAAGCGGCCCACTATTACCAGCTTCATATCGCTGCGCTGCATTTTTTTAAATGCCACGAAGGCCTTCAGCAGGTTGAGTATGTTCTTGCGGGGGTGCAGGGCGCCGGCAAATACAAAGTATTCGCAGCCGTCGGCGTATTGTTTTTTTACGGCTTCCTTCTCGTCCCAGCGCAGGGGGCGGTAGGCATCGTGTGCGCCGTTGCAGGCCACGTCTATTTTGGCAGCGTCGGTACCGTAGTGGCTCACGATGTCCTGTTTAGAAAATTCGGATACGGTCACAATGCGCCTGGCCTTGCGGGCGAAGCGCGGCTGGAAGAACTTCCAGTAATGCCGGTGGCTGAACTGGAAATGTTCGGGATAATGCTCGAAGGCCAGGTCGTGAATAACGAGGCAGGTAGGCACGGTGGTGCGCAGCGAGCAATACCCGTCGGGCGAAAGGAAGACGTCTATCTTATACTTTTTCAGCACATAGGGCAGCGTCCAGTCGAACCAGAGGGAGAACAAAATAGGGTGCCTTGCCTGCGGCGGTACCACTACGGGGGTGACGTTGGTGGAAAAAACAAAGGATTCGTCGTAGGGCCTGTCAAAGAAAAAGAAAAAGTCGTGCTCGGGGTGCTGGTGTACCATCCTCTCCAATGTCTGGTAGGTAAACCAACCAATTCCCTCCAGCTTTCCTTTCAACAGCAGCCTCGTATTGACACCTATGCGCATAATAACGGCGACAAAAATATAATTTTACCCAACACAGCCAACGAATAACAGCCGGATGCGCCGATTTTTTGTAAAAAACCTCCTTTTCGTAATAGCGGTGAACCTGCTGGTGAAGCCTCTGTGGGTGTTCCTGGTAGACAGGACGGTGCAGAACCGGGTGGGCCATGCGGGCTACGGCACCTACCAGGCATTAGTGAACCTGGGGCTGATATTCAATATCATACTGGACTTTGGGCTCACCTACTATAACACGCATATTATCTCGGGCGCGCCGGGCAAGCTGCGCAGCCTGTTCCCGGCCATGCTGTCGGCACGGCTGCTGCTGGTGGCGGGCTATGCGGCCATTGTGCTGGCTGCGGGGCTGCTTATCGGGTATTCGGGCGGTGAAATGCTGTTGCTCGGCGGTATACTGGCGATACAGTCGCTCAACTCGCTGATGCTGTTCCTGCGCAGCAATGTATCGGCCTTGCGCAAGTTCAGGGCCGATGCGCTGCTGTCCGTTGCCGACCGGCTGCTGCTGATAGGCGTATGCAGCGTGCTGCTGTTCTGGCCAGGGATGCCCGCTTTTAAGATAGAATGGTTTGTGCTGGCGCAGATAGTATGCTACGCCGCCGCAATAGTGCTGGCCATGCTGGTGATGCGCCGGATAGCGTCGGTCTCTTTTACCCCGTCGCTGAACATAAAGGAGGTGGGGGCCATCGTTAAAAAGAGCATCCCCTACGCCACGCTGGTATTCCTGATGGCGGTACATACCCGAGCCGATACGGTGCTGATAGAAAGGCTGAGCGGCCCTGATAGTAAAGACCATGCGGGGATATACGCCGCGGGCTACCGCCTGCTGGATGTGGGCAATATGTTCGGCATCATGTTCGCAGGTATGCTGCTGCCTATGTTTGGCAGGTTGCTGTCGCAGCAGAATGATATACGGCCCATCGTGAGGTTGTCGGTAAATATGCTGCTGCCGGGCGCTTTTATTGCCACGGGTGCGGCGGTGTTTTTCGGTACGGAGATCATGCAATTGCTCTACACGGATATGGATGCGTATAGCGGGCAGGTATTCGCCTGGCTGATGGCTTGTTTCCCTGCTTATTGCATCATGTATATTTATTCTACCCTGCTTACCGCCAACGGCAATTTGATATTGCTGAACAAGGTGGCAATAGCCGGTGTGGTCATCAACCTTTCGCTCAACTCCTGGCTGATACCCGAAAGGCAGGCATTGGGCGCGGCGCAGGTGGCCTTCGTTACGCAAACCACGCTGGCGGTGTTATATATTTTCTTTTCGGGCCGGAAGCTGGAGCTGGATAAAGGCCCCAGGCTGATAGCGGCGCACCTGGGTTATATAACGCTGCTGGGGGCGGCGGGGTATTTGTGTTCGCAACTAAACATTGATTGGCGCTACGCCCTGCTGATATTCATTGCCTGCGGGGTGACGCTGATATTCCTGTTCAGGTTCGTGTCCGTGGCTTCGGTAAAAGCGCTGATGGCGAAGTAGCATTTACTTTTTCTCCAGTTCAACAACTTCGTCGCTCAACATCTTTTCCGTTTCTTTTTTCTGTATAAAAACCGCATTATCGTTCAGCCTGATCTTACCCCCTACCTGCATGGCATACACTTTGGTAAACTCCGCGCCGAAGTAGAGTATAATGGCCGTATAATATACCCAGGACAAGATGATGATGATGGATGCCGCGGCCCCATAGGTATTATCCATTTCTGACGAAGAAATGTAGAGGCTGATGAGGTATTTGCCCAGCATGAACAGCAGGCCGGTAAAAAATGCGCCGCGTGTGGCGTCCTTCCATTTTATTACGGCATCGGGCAGCACTTTGTAGATGGTGGCAAACAACAGCGTGATAACAATAAATGTAAACAGGAAATTGATAGCCTGTATAACTATCACCAGTTCATCTTTCAGCGCGCTCAGCAGGCTGTTCGACAGCAGGTCTACCACCGAGCTGACAAACAGGGATACTATCAGCAGGAAGGCAATGCCCAATACCAGGGAAAAAGACAGGAGCCTGTTCTTCAGGTATTTCAGCCAACCGCGCTGTGGTTTTGCTTTTATCGACCAGATGTAGTTGATAGAATCCTGTATATCTGCAAATACCGTAGTGGCGCCGAATATGAGTATGCCTATACCGATGATGCTGAAGGTCTGCGCGTTCTGGTCGCGCAGGCTCTTGATGATGCTGAACAACTGGTCGGCGCTGTTTTTTCCTACAAGGTCTTCCAGTTGCCAGTACACTTCCCACATCACCTCATTTTCGCGAAAGAAGAAACCAGTGACCGAGATAACTACCAGCAGCAAGGGGCCCAAAGAAAAGACAGTATAGTATGCCAGCGACGCGCTGAGTTTGGTCACATTGTCGGCGGCAAACTGGCTGAAGGTTTCCTTCAGCATGCCCCAATATTGCTTTAGTTTTTTCTTCATAACTGATATGTAAACAACAGAGGCGCGGTATATGTTTTTTGCAGCATAAAAAAGCCCTCCCGCAAAAACTGCAGAAGGGCTTTTCTTTTTACCAACTAATGCTACTACAGCATCAATTAATACTTAGTGGCAAGGCCACCGTCGTTAGGTACTTTGGTAGGGCCAAAGTGAAGGTAACTCAGGTTCCTTTCTTTGTTTTTGGCCACACCATCGTTAGACAATACTTCTCCGCCTTCATATACCTCGCCCGGCACATCATAGCTTGCGGTCAGGCGGGGGTTACCTTTGGCGCTCACTACTGCTATGGCGCGCAGGTCAGGGTCCTGGGGCAGGCTGGCTTGTTTAGCTTGTTTATGTTTCATACACACTACCGTATTATCACACACTTTCGGGTTTTTACCGTATTGTGTAGTACTGGTAGGATAGGCCAATGAAGTATTACATTCAGGTTCCAGTTCTGTGTACTCGTCATTAGGCATTTCATAAGTCACGGTTAAATCTTCGTTGGCCTGGTTGCTTTTGTTTACGTACACTACAGTAGTTTTACAGGCGGGCTCTATATATCCTTTTGCAGGCATATGCCTGCCGGATGAAAGTTCCTTAGCGCTTCTCATAGCGTCGTCTTTGTCGCATATCACATAGTCGCTCCCTGCCTTACATACAGGATAGTTGATATCAAACTTACTCTTCTGAGCGTTGGCGGCAGGTAGTATAAACCCCAACCCAAGCGCCAACATTGCTATTTTCGTTCTCATAACTTATCAATTTTTGGTTTTACAATATGCCCTTGAAAGGACATCGTTTGCCAGTAAAACAGCCTGGAAAAAACATAGTTTCTAAGGTTCTGTTAAAGCGGAAGAGCTGATAACAGGGGCCTGAATGATTGCATCTTAAACATTTGGCCTTTCTATAATGTAATTCTATTATACAGGTATATGGGCAATTGATTGCCGCCGAGGCCATTTATTACCTATTTTTGTAGAAATAAAAATGAACCGATAATGTTGAAGACCGGAAATACTATTGTAAGCATATATACGGAGATGACTCCCAACCCGGAAACAATGAAGTTTGTGGCCAATAAACTGTTGTATCCCGGCAAGAGCATCGATTTTCCTGACGAAATGAGCGCGGCCCCGTCTCCCCTGGCAAAAGAATTGTTCGCCTTCCCATTCATACGCGGCGTATTTATCGCCAGCAACTTTGTGACGCTGACCAAAACTCCCGAAACACAGTGGGAAGAAGTGATACCATCCGTTCGTGAATTCCTGAAACAATACCTTGAAGAAGGCAAGGTAGTGCTGAACGAAGACCAGGTGGTAAAAAAAGAAGAAAGCAACACCATCAACGAAGATGATACAGACGTGGTGAAGCGTATAAAAGAACTGCTGGAAAACTATGTGAAGCCGGCGGTAGAAATGGACGGCGGCGCTATCCGCTTCAAAGGATATGACGCCGGTGTGGTAAGGCTGATGATGCAGGGCTCCTGCTCGGGCTGCCCCTCGTCTATGATAACGCTGAAGGCAGGTATAGAAGGTATGATGAAGCGCATGATACCTGAAGTGAAGGAAGTAGTGGCCGAGGCGGAATAAGAATTTATTTTAGTGGTTAGTAATATGGACAGCTCACGCTTTGCGTGGGCTGTTTTATTTTGACAACATCCTTCAACTCATCGGCACGTTTTCGTATTGCCGAATTGTCAAACTACATTTGTACCATGCGCATAGCGTTCGATGCAAAAAGGGCTTTCAGGAATAATACGGGCTTGGGGCAGTACAGCCGCAACCTGTTGAATGCTTTGTTCGCCGCCTACCCGCAGCACGAGTACTACCTGATGACGCCTAAAACAGGCCCGCTGTTTCAGCCGCCTGTTGCCGATAATATTCATACAGAATTACCTAAAGGACTATACAAACCTTTCCCTTCGCTGTGGCGCAGCAACGGCGTGCTGCACGATCTGTCGCGCCTCTGCATCGACCTGTACCATGGCCTGAGCCATGAGATACCCGTCGGCCTGCACCGGACAGGCATCAAATCGGTCGTCACCATGCACGACCTGATATTTGAGCGCTATCCGCAGCAGTATAAAGCGGTGGACGTGGCCATATACCGTAAAAAATTTCGCTATGCGGCCGGCCATGCAGACAGGGTGATAGCCATCAGCAAACAAACCGCCATGGACCTGCATCAGTATTATGGTGTGCCCGAAAACAGGATACGCGTATGCTACCAGAGCTGCAACCCGGCATTTGCCGGCTGGCTGAATGATGAACAACTACAGCAGGTGCGGACAAAATACAACCTGCCCCGGCAGTACCTGCTTAGCGTAGGCAGTGTGATAGAGCGCAAGAACCTGCTCACTGTCTGCAAAGCCCTTCATGCACTGAAAGGCAAACTGGATATACCGCTGGCCGTGGTCGGCAGTGGCGGCGATTATATGAAACAGGTGAAAAATTATATACAGGCCAATGGCTTGACAGACAGGGTGCTGTGGCTGAGCGAAAGGCCCGGCGGCGTGGCCGGCGAAGATATGCCCGCTATTTACCAGGCCGCTACGCTGATGTTGTACCCGTCTGTTTTTGAAGGTTTTGGAATTCCTATACTGGAATCGTTGTGGAGCAAGCTACCGGTTATTACCAGCAATGTATCGTGCATGCCCGAAACGGGAGGTGATGCAGCAAGGTATATAGACCCCTACGACGTAGAAGCAATGGCCAATGCTATACATGAGGTGACAAGCAACGAACACCTGCGGAAAGAGATGATAGAACGCGGGGTGCGCCACGCCGCCAACTTCACGCCTGAACGTTGCGCCGCCAACGTTATGAAGGTGTACGAAGAACTAATGTAGTTATTTATCGGGCGTGAACTGCGCTTGCTTAGGTTCAGGTATTACCAGCTTTGAGCTGAGCGTGGGAAAAAGCTCCTTCAGGTCCTTAAGCTGCCGGCCTGCCGCGTCCATGAAGTACCAGGTCTTCCCTTTATCGGGCGAGAGGCCTATAATGGTAGTCTCTGATTTTATTTTTCCGTCGGGCAGGCGGTATTCCATAAATTGCTGCAACGTAGTCTGCCATTCACCGGCTGTGTCTATCACCGTTTCGGGCATCTGCGGCCATACGGCGGTGATGATATTGCCCAACTCTTCTATATCTGCTATTTGCCTGGCTACCTGTATGGCCATACCGGCGCGGCCACCCTCTACCTGTTCCAGTACTTTGGGATGGTTATACACTACGTAGTCATCGTAATGCCTGTTAATAAGCGCCTCGTCCATTGTCTTCGCAGCCAGGAAGGCGGACTTTTTCGCTGCTTCCATGTCTTCTACCTGGGCATAAGCACCGAAGGTGGCACCCAGGCCCAATAAGAACAAAATCCTTTTCATATACTGTCCGTTCGGGGAGTAAATATAGCTAAAGACCTCTAATCAGAGGTTCAGATACCTGTTAAAAACCTAACCAGGGGGGATTGCACCATATCATCCGCATATCACCTCAAAATGAAACCATCAAAAGCGTTTTGATAACAATTAAAATATGATTAAATAGCTTATAGGTCAGTAGCTTTAATTAAATTTAAGATATGCTATATGCCTTTGCGGATACGGGTAATATTTTCGGCAACAAATAATATACGAAAGTCATTAAAATTGAATTAACATGTTCAGGAAATTTACACAAAGTGCAGCTATCGCCTGCACCCTTTTACTGGCATTAAATAATGCTATAGCCCAGACGATGATACCGTTGCCTAACCATGCCAGTACATATTCCGGCAACATCAGGGGCTTTTGGTTTACGGCCCCCACAGATTTTGTCATTACTGGTTTGCGTGTGCCCTCACAGGCGGGAAGTGGATTACAATATATACAGGTCTTCAAAATAAATGACGGAACACCTGTAGTGTATTCTACTACCTCCACCAATTTTACGTCGCTGCACGTAACCTACGGTGCTACCAATGGTGTTATTCAATCTGTGAACATTCCTATCAGCGCCGGAGATAAGATAGGTATTGTAGGCCAGGCGGGTAATGTCAATTCATATGGTACCGTTTCAGGGCAATACAATATAGCCGGAATACCCACAACTTTAGCAAGAATAGGATACCAGGGCAGCATGAGTTCCACAGGCATCGCCAACTATTGGACGGAACCCTCGAGCAGTTCGATCAGCCGGGTAGAGGTGTACTATACTACCTGTTCTACTGCTGTCACACAACAGCCTTCTTCCGCTACTATCTGCGAAAACGAGCAGGCATTATTTGGCATTACTGCTGTTGACGTCACCAGTTATCAGTGGCAGGTAGATGAAGGCAGCGGGTTCAACTCTTTATCCAATGGCCCTAATTATTCCGGGGTTACCACTAATACGCTTACTGTTGACAATACGCCCGCTACATTCGATAACTATCAATTCAGGTGCCTCGTAAGCAAAGGTTCAGCAGCCTGTGCTGATACCAGCGACACGGTTACACTGAATGTGCATGGACTGGTAAAGGCAGATCCTCTGCCAGCTAATGACTCAACTTGTATCAACGCTACCAAGGATATACAAATTAAGGCAACCGGCTCCATCACAGGCTATAGGTGGCAGATATATAACTCGATATCCCAGGCGTATGAAGACCTTCCTGTTCAACCTCCCTATATCCATATGGGCGATATCCTGCGAATTGTGGGCGTGAGCGATACCCTGGACGGAGCCAAGTACCGGGTTATCATGACAGGCATTTGTGATACTGTTACCTCAAACGAATTACAGTTATTTGTATCTGCCATTCCCAAGGTAAGTACCCACCCGGAAGATGTAACAGCCGACCAGGGCGACAAAGTGACATTTGAAGTTACAGCCACCACCTCGGGCGCGCGGTACCAATGGCAGGCATCCTCTCCGGGTACTTCTATATTTTCTAATATCAATGACGGTGGTATTTATCAAGGGGTGAAGACTAATAAGCTTACCGTATTTGGTGTTAATCATGCGCAAACCGGGTTCCAGTTCCGCTGTGTTATACGCGTAGGTAACACTTGCAATGCTCCCGGCGATACCAGCAATTTTGCTGTTTTGTATGTAAATCCGGCTGTATCCGTGAGCGGAGTGGTTAACGAAGAAAACCTGTCGATATATCCTAATCCTGCTGGCGAGACGCTTTTCATCTATGCTGCCCGGAATAACGACGCGCAGAGCTTTAGGATAGTGGACAAGACCGGTAAAATACTTTTGACAGGCGACCTCGCCGCAACCGGTAATACCAAGGTAGATGTGGGCCGATTGCCGGCAGATATATACCTAATACAGGTTATTGATGTTTCCGGCCATACGCTGACAACCTCACGGTTTACGAAGCTGTAACTGAAAATTATGCACTTTTTTAAAAGGCGTCTTACCAGGCGCCTTTTTCGTATCCGTACATAGGCATCAAAGCTTTTCGCTGCCATATTTTCAAGAATTAAAATATGATTAAAGGGACAATACCCTGTTAAAAAAATAATTAAATTAAACCTTCTTATTTGTTTGGATAAATAAAAAGTTCAAATTATGAAGCAATATCTACAACCGCTATCTGCGCTCATTATTCTGACCGTATTTTTTTCAGCAAAAACGTTTGCGCAAACGCCGACGTATACTACACCCGGCGGCTCCTCCAACAACAACTTCCCTTTTAACAGCACAACATCCAACAAAGTGCAATGGGTTTACACACCCACGGAGTTTACACCAAGCCTACAGGCCGGTATGATAACGCATGTTTATTTCAGGTCTGCCAACAGTGCGTCATCTACCAAGGCCTTTTCGGATTACAGGATCAGTATCGGCCATGTAAACTTCTCTACGTTTTCCAACGGTACATTCATTACGGGCCTTACCACCTGTTATGGCCCCACAAGTTCTAATATTACCTTCAGTTCGGGCGGATGGTTTGGCGTGCAACTGGCAACACCATTCTCATACGACGGTACCTCCAGTCTGGTGATCGAGGCTACCATAACTAATACAAACGGTACCACTGTAAGCCAGAATACCACGAACGGTAATAAGAGAATATGGGGAGGCAGAACAGCTTCAAGCGGCTCTACTGGGTCTGGGCAGGCGGCCTGCGGACTGGAGATAGTTACCTGCTCTACCGCAGTTACCCAACAACCCATATCGACAACAATTTGTGAAGATGAACAGGCTACCTTTTCAATCTCTTCTATAGACGCAACAGTGTACAAATGGCAGGTAGACGAAGGATCCGGTTTTATAGATGTATCCAACAACACAATATATTCAGGTTCAGGCACCACCACCCTTTCCGTAAACAATCCACCGGCCACCTATGATGGCTATCAATACCGCGCACTTATAGCCAAAGGCTCTTCCACGTCCTGCGTAGATACCAGCGATACCGTAACGCTTAATGTACATGGCCTGCCGCTGGCTGAGCCTCTTGCAGCCCATGACACCACCTGCATCAATGCCACAAAAGATATACAGTTGAAGACGACAGGCGCGATCACAGGCTACCGTTGGCAGATATACAATACCATTACGCAGCAGTACGAAGACCTTGCTATTCAGCCGCCTTATGTCATTATTGACGATCTTTTGCGCATCGTGGGAGCCAGCGATACAATGGATGGTACAAGATTCCGCTGCCTGGTTGAGGGTATATGCGACACATTTACCACCAATGAAACACGGCTGACGGTACTGCCCATTCCTAAAGTAGCTGTGCACCCGGTGGATGTAACAACAGACCCCGGCAAAAGCGTTAACTATGAAGTACAGGCTACTGCTGCGGGAGCATTGTATCAATGGCAGGTATCTCCTGGTACGGGCGTATTTTCCAACATCAACGACGGCGGCATATACCAGGGTACAAGAACTAACAGGCTGACAGTGCTGGGCGTGGACCGGTCGCAAAATGAATTCCAGTTCCGCTGTGTTATTCGCACTGGCAGCGCTTGCAACGCACCCGGCGATACCAGCAATATGGCATTATTGTACGTCAATCCCCTGGTTTCTGTAGCTAGCCTTAGCAACAATGACGGCGGTATAGTGGTATTTCCAAATCCTGCGGAAAACATGCTGCATATAAAATCTACGGGCTCGTACAGTAAGGCGTCTAAGTACAAGATAGTAGACAAAACCGGCAAAACACTGATGGTGGGCAACCTAGCTACGGGTAGCGACACCAAAGTGGATGTAAGCAGGTTGCCACCTGATATTTACCTGGTTGAAATATTAGACGGCTCGGGGCATTCCATCGCAGTTTCGCGGTTCAGTAAGTTATAGCTACTTATTTTAGTTTCAACATACAAGAGGCGTCCGTTCGGGCGCCTTTTTTTTATTACAAATGGCGCCTTCTCCTCGGTTAGGGCCTTTATGCCGTCACAGGCAATATTGGTGTGGTACTGAATCTGTGAGCCAAAAAGCCCCCCCGAAATCTTACCTTTGCAGCCTGCTAAAACGCATTGTCGTCTATGAGCGAAGAAAAATCACTCAACTTCCTGGAAGAAATTATTGAGCAACACCTGGCCGAGGGCAGGTATGAGCATATACATACACGCTTCCCGCCCGAGCCTAATGGCTATCTGCATATCGGGCATGCCTCGTCCATCTGCCTCAACTTTGGCCTGGCCAAAAAATACGGCGGCAAGTGCAACCTGCGTTTTGACGATACCAATCCCGTAACGGAAGAAACCGAGTACGTAGATAGCATCAAATACGACATCAAATGGCTGCTCGATGCCATAGGCACATCCTGGGACGGTGAATACTACGCCAGCGACTACTTTGACAAGCTATACGAATTTGCTGTTGACCTTATTAAAAAAGGGTTGGCCTATGTAGACGATAGCAGTGCCGACGAGATAGCCGCCACCAAGGGCAGCACTACCGAGCCGGGCATGAACAGCCCCTACCGCGACCGCAGTATTGATGAAAACCTGCAACTCTTTGCCGGAATGAAAGAAGGCAAATACAAAGACGGTGAAAAAGTGCTGCGTGCCAAAATAGACATGGCCCACCCCAACCTGCTGCTGCGCGACCCGCTGATGTACCGCATCAAACATGCGCACCACCACCGCACGGGTGACAAATGGTGCATCTATCCCATGTACGACTTTGCCCATGGGCAGTGCGACAGCATCGAAAATATCACACATTCCATCTGTACCCTCGAGTTCATACACCACCGCCCGCTGTACGACTGGTTTATCGAGAAGCTGGGCATATACCCGTCCAAACAATACGAATTTGCCCGCCGCAACCTGAGCTATACGGTAATGAGCAAACGTAAACTGCTGCAACTGGTGAACGAAAAACACGTAGCTGGTTGGGACGACCCCCGTATGCCTACCATCAGCGGTATGCGCAGGCGTGGATACCCGGCACAGGCCATCGTCAATTTTTGCGATACGGTAGGCATAGCCAAGCGTGAGAACGTGGTGGACCTGGGCGTGCTGGAGTTTCATGTGCGCGAGCAGCTGAACAAGACCGCGCCGCGCATGATGGCCGTGCTCAACCCGGTAAAGCTCATCATCACCAACTACCCCGAAGGGCAGACCGAAGAGCTGGATATGGAAAACAATCCCGAAGACGAAAACGGCGGCACGCGCAAAGTGCCTTTCAGCCGGGAGCTATGGATAGAGCGCGACGATTTTATGGAAGAGCCGCCCAAAAAATTCTTCCGCCTGGGGCCGGGGCTCACGGTACGTCTGAAAGGGGCCTACATCGTGCAATGCGAAGGCTTTAGCAAAGACGATAATGGCAATATTACAGAGATACGCTGCACCTACCTGCCCGAAAGCAAAAGTGGCCACGATACCAGCGGGCTGAAAGTGAAGGGCACCATACACTGGGTAAACGCCCACACGGCCAAGACAGCCGAAGTACGCCTGTACGACCGCCTCTTTAAAGTAGAGAACCCCGCCGCTGAAGAAGGTGATTTCAAAAGCTATATCAACGAGCACTCTCTACAGGTGCTGTCGGCGGTATATGTAGAGCCGGCACTGGCCGACGCACAACCGGGTCAGCAATTCCAGTTCCTGCGGATGGGATATTTTACCGTGGACAGCAAAGACAGCGCCCCGGGAAGGCCTGTCTTTAACAGGACGGTGACGCTGAAAGATAGCTGGGCGAAAGAAAAAGCAAAAGATTGAGCGGGATTTATGTTTGCCCCGACCGTAGGTCGGAGGTGTGGTTCGAGTCAAAAGAGGTTCACAGAATATGAAAGCCGCTGAAATTCAGCGGCTTTTTGTTTTGGACATTTAACCCGTGTTAGTGGTTCGTTGTTTTTTCTGATGTCGGCTCATAGTAAAATACAGTTGCGCCCGAGTTGAGGGATTTTGTCTTAATGAGTTTGAAAACAACCCTGTGTTTAATTTGGTCGAACAAAGGCAAACCTTTTCCTTCTATGACAGGATGGATACAAATTTGAAATTCGTCAATAAGATTATTATTCAAAAGTTGAATAATAAGGCTCCTGCTGCCGACAAAAATGTCCTTTTCTGATTTTTGTTTTAATGCTAACACTTCTTGTTCAAGTGGCCTGTTTGCGAGTCTTGCTGTGTCCCATCCTGTGTCTTTTAGTGTGTTTGAAAAAACCACTTTTTCAATTTTGTCTATTGAAGTTGCAAAGTCATTCATTGATTTTTCATCAGAAGGGTTTGTCAATAATGTTTGCCAAAATTGCATAAGTTGGTATGTTGTCCGTCCATATAATATAACTCCGGCATTGTTCATCAGGTCAGCATAATGATTATGTAGTTCCTCATCAGCAAGAAATCCGGCAGTATGGTCGCAAAACCCATCAAGTGTCATGTTTATTGCTGCAATTACTTTTCTCATATTCTAATTTTTACTGTCCTGTGTTCTGAAAAAAGACATCCGCTACTCATTACCGCCAAGCGGTTCTGCAAGGCCAATAAGCAACCCTTCGGGACCACGGACGTAGCAGAGCCTGTATACGTCCCCGTACTGAACTACCTCACCCACAAGTTGCGCCCCGCGCTTGTATAGCCTGGCGAGGGTCTCGTCAATATCACTCACGGCAAACATGACACGCAGGTAGCCCAGGGCATTCACTGGGGTGTTCCTGTGGTCGGCAGCCACCGGCGGAGTAATAAACCGTGACAACTCAAGGCGGCTATGGCCGTCGGGGGTCACCATCATAGCCACCTCAACCTGTTGCGCGCCAAGCGCCGTCACACGCCCGGCCCATTCGCCTTCTATCATAGCCCGCCCCTCCAGGCTAAGGCCCAGCTCAGTAAAAAACGAAATGGCCTCGTCCAGCGATTCTACCACTATGCCAGTATTGTGCATCTGCAGCAATTTGCTTTTAGTCATAGCTTGAATTTTTACGATTATCGGTTTGTTGAACAAAGCTAAGACAGGAATGTTTCCTGGTTCAGGGGTATTTGCGTCAATATGCAGGGGGGCATTCAGTAACGGGCCGTGGGCAGAGGGCCAAAAGCCACTGAAAATCAGGTGCTTTTTGTTTTTTATCTTAAAATCGATATTTGCTTATTTCACTTTACTTTCATATTTTACTTGTACAGCTTTATACCTATGCAAAACGATGAAGAAAAAAAAGTCGACAATTCCCCCGTGGATACCCTAGCTACTACAGCAGAAATCGACACCTTAAAGGAACTCATTGAAGCTGCTATAGGAGAATACTCAAATAAAGGGCATAAGAACAAAAAGGGAGCAGTTATAGTTCAGGGTGCGCTAATTAGTCTTTCTGCACTCACTACAATATTCTTGGGCTGGAAATTCCCAAACAGTAAAACAAATTTTATATTGATTAATTTGGCATTGGTATCCAGTTCAGTTGTATCTGGTCTAAATGTAATAAACGCCTTTTTTGATTATAAAGACTTATGGGCTCAATATAAGGTTTCAAGAAATCAGCTAAAGACACTTCGGGCAGAATTATTGTACATACAGGCATCCTATAATGATAAAATTACCAAGAATCAAGTCAAAGAGATTTTCGAAAAATATAAGAATATTTGCAATGAAACTAATACCACTTATCAACAACTGCGAATGGCGAAAGATGGGACAGAGAAATAGCTTAGGGATGTTATCGTAAAACCATTCACGGCCCAAAACCTCAAATTTTCAACAATCTGGTTCGATAAATGTACTATACGGTGCAGAGAGTAACAGTATAGTCTCATAAGGTTATTAAGCGTATCGGATTTCTTCAACCTGAGTATCCATAATCTGTCTCATTAGGATAAATGAGAACTTTACACCCTCTTGTTCCGTTATGATGTCCTTGAGATATATTTTCACATCTTTTAAATACTCCGTCGGAAAGCAGATTGAAAGGTAGGTCATCTTCTTTTTTGAAGACTCCCAAAAACGATATTTTACTTCATTATGGCCTTCATATTTCTTCAAAAATTTATCAATGGTTTGTCCATCTTTATACCAATTTACTAATGATCTATTTATCCAGACTTCATCCCAACTTTTAAAAAATGGGAAATGAGCAACTAAATTTCTAACAAACTTGAAAAGTTCGCTACCTATCTCGGACTCCGTAGGAGGTCTTGCTGTTTTGATTTTCTCTATTACCCATTTTATAGGCTCGTAGTTGAGCAACTCAGCGTATATGGAAAATGCCTGTTTTATCTTAGAGAAACGTTCCCAATCATTTTTGCTCCAAAAATTATCATCCATAACCTCTTCATATAAGTCGTAGAAACGATTATATGCTAATGCCAAAAACTGCAACTCTGGTTTATTGATTTCGCTATCCTCCATAAATCAATGTCCACGTATTAAATAATGCAATATTATGGCAAAGGATTAAAAATATCAACTGACTAAAAATTTTAAATCCATCCACAATCCGGTTCGAGAAACGTCTAAAGAGATACACACAATATGAAAGCGGCCAATATCTAACGACTTTTGTTGTTTCTTCTATTCATCTACCCCTCTGCAAATAAAATTTTTGGTATTGTTATAAATCAGCGTATATTTGTTGTTGTAAAACAACAAAAGAAAACAACTTTTACCCTGTTAACAATTATTTATTCACCTTTTTTAACCAATGAATCATGAACATCAAACAACACAAGTTCGTCACCGAGTACCTCCGCAATGGCAACGCCATGGTAGCCTACTGGCTCGCCTACAATGTAAAAGAACCTAATGGCAAAGCTGCTGAGTCGGCAGCCAACCGCCTGCTGCGCCACCCCGAGATCAAAGAAGCCATCTATCAGGCCGAAGGCCGTATCCGCGACGCGGTGGAGCGCGAAGTAGCCGCCCGCCGGGTAGAGGAAGTGTTCTCAATAGAAGAGAAGCGCGCCCTGCTGAAGAAGATAGCCACCGGCCAGATAATGGTGGAGCAATATTACAAAGGCAAAGACTGCCATATGTGTACCCAATACGCTCGTCCCAACTTCTGGCATATGCTCTCCGCCATCAAAGAAGACTCCCGCATCGCCGGCCACTATCCCGCACAACAAAAAACAACAACTAAGCGAAGCGTTCTCATTGACACAAATGAAAAAGACATCGACAAGGAAATAACTAAAATAAAAAGCTCCTTCCCTGTTTTTAGGGAAGGTGGATTCCGACCACAGGAGGAAGACGGAAGGGTTGACTACGACAGCATCCAGGGCCAAACCGAAGAATTTTCACAACAACCAAACGAACCCTCGTTGCAACAAACAGAAAGACAACAACCAAGCGAATCTTCGTCACAACAAAACACAACAACCAATCAGGAAAAGTCCTCTGAAAGGGGATTTAGGGGTCCCACACGCGATGAGCAATCTTCACAACAACCAAGCGAAGCGGCCTCGTTGTCGCCATTGAAAGAGACATCAACAAGACAACAAAATACAACAACCGAACCCACCGACCTCGCTGCCACCAATAAAGAAGATACCACCAACCCCCATCCCGGCGGTACAGGGCTCCCCACCATCACGCACGACGAGCTTATGCAACTCCTTTACCCCAATAAATACAAGATGAAACAGCCCGATTAAGACCATGCGCTACAATATCCTTTGCGACTTGCCTGTACCCGTTTGCCGGGTGAACAGCAGCACATAAGCTATGATAAGCAGCACCGATGTAGAAGCCGAAGCGAATATCTTCAGCAGCAGGTAACCGATGTTGGAGAGGCTCCACAACTCTATAGTAAAGAAGGCTGCATGGTGCAGCACGATAAGAAAAGAAACATACACGATGAAGGGCAGCCAGCCCATGTTCTTTACCGACGGTGTCTGGCCCGAATACTCGGTAAGGTTTTTGGGCATCAGCGCGTTCAGCACATTGATGCGGAAATACGCTATGAGCACCGTAGCGAATGCATGTATACCTGCGGTGTTCATAAAAGAATCGACCGTAAGGCCGCAAAGAAAACCGGCTATGAGCAATAAAACTACAGGCGTTTCAAAAGGAAGCAACAGGATGAACAAAGGATACAAATATGGAATGAACACCGGGAAGCCGGATGGCTGCGCCCACCACTGCAGGGTCACCTTGTTCAGTATCAGCACCTGTATGAGCAGGATGATGCAGAAACGGATTATATTTTTTATCAGCGTCGTCATTTGTCATCTTCCTTTGCAGCTTCTTCCAGCCTGGCCCTCTCTTTGGCCATTTTGTTTTCCACTATGTACACATATTGCAGGTTGCGGAAGTTGGCGGTGGGGTGCAGGTACAGCACCTGCAGGTTTTTGCTTCTTATCAGCGTGGTTTTATACACTATGCCCACAGGCACATTGGCGGGGAAGAAGGAATACTCTGTTGTATATACCGTATCGCCTTTCCTCACTTTTATCTGGTTGGGCACATCGCGCATCTGCAGCCGCGAGGGGTCTTTGCCGTCCCACGAAATATAACCGATGGTACCGTCTTTCAATTTGGCGCTTACCTGTTGTTTTTTACTCAGTACAGAAATGGCTGTAGAAAAATGAGCGGATGTATTAACTATACGGCCCACGGCGCCATTGGCAGAAATGACGGACATGTTTTTTCTTACGCCGTCCTTTGCTCCCCGGTTCAGTGTTATGTAGTTGTTTACCGCTCCTACCGAGTTGTTGATAACACGCGCCGTACGATATACATAGTCGGCATACTTTACCGCCACGCCACTATCAGTGAATGTAACAGGTACCGTAGCTGCAGAGTCGTACAGCACATCGGTTTCTCCGTGGTCGGCCAGTTGCTCACGCAGTTCGGCGTTCTCACGCACCAGGCTGTCGTTCATCCTGCGCAAGGCGAAGTAATAGGCTACGTCGTTGCGCTGTTTGTACATCGTGCCCATCAGCATATTTGCCGAGCTCATGATATCGTCGCCCTGCAATGTATTGGTGCGCGCAATGAGCGCCACACATATCACTTCCAGCAAGAGGAAGAATATGAGATTGAAAAACCTTCGTATGAAGAGGATGAAATTGCGCACTCCCTATACTGCTCTTTTGAAATTAGTTTTTCCCGGTACAGCCGTTGTGTACAAGTTACTAATTACAGTGATTATTTCATTAAGAACGGCATCCGCGAAATATTCTTGAGCGCCATGCCCGTACCACGCACCACGGCACGCAGCGGGTCGTCGGCTACATGCACCGGCAGTTTTATCTTTTGGGAAATACGCTTGTCCAGGCCGCGCAGCAAGGCGCCGCCGCCGGTCAGGTACAGGCCCCTGCGATATATATCGGCGGCCAGTTCGGGCGGTGTGCTTTCCAATGCCTTCAGTATGGCCTCCTCTATTTTAAATATGGACTTATCCAGCGCCTCTGCCACTTCCTGGTACGACACCATGATTTGTTTGGGAATACCGGTTACCAGGTCGCGCCCGTTCACGGCTATGTCATCGGGTGGAGTGTCCAGCTCTTTCAGTGCAGAGCCCACATGTATTTTTATTTGTTCAGCCGTCCGCTCGCCTATCATCAGGCTATGGTACCGGCGCATGGCCTCCATAATATCAGCGGTAAACTCGTCGCCCGCTATGCGTATAGACTGGTCGCAAACGATACCCGCCAGTGCAATAACTGATATACCGGTAGTACCGCCTCCTATGTCAATGATCATGTTGCCCGTAGGTTCTTCCACGTCTATACCTATACCCAGTGCAGCGGCCATAGGCTCGTGTATCATATACACCTCCTTGGCGCCGGCCTGCTCTGCCGAGTCGCGTACGGCGCGTTTTTCCACTTCGGTAATGCTGGAGGGTATGCATATCACCATCTTCCAGCTCGGCGGAAACCAGGGCTTCTTCTTGGGGTGTACCAGCTTTATCATTTCACGCAGCATACCTTCCGCAGCGTTGAAGTCTGCTATCACGCCGTCTTTCAGCGGGCGGATTGTTTTGAGGTTCTCGTGCGTTTTTTCGTGCATCATCATTGCCCTCTTGCCCACCGCTACTATTTTGTTGGTAGTACGGTCGATGGCCACAATAGAGGGCTCATCCACCACCACCTGTTCGTTGTGGATAATCAGCGTATTAGCAGTGCCCAGGTCTATAGCAATTTCCTGGGTGAGAAAATTAAACAATCCCATAAAGCGGGTATATATAAAAAATTAACTATTAATCGATTACAGCAATGAAAACTACGGTTTTTTAACGTAAATGCCGCAAAAATCCACTGTTATTGGCAAAAATAGGACTTTTGACATCGAAAATTAAATAAAGTAAAAGACTATCCGTGGACTATTTAAGGTTATGCAATTATTAATTGTCAGTTGAAATCAGAAAATTTAGCACACTATTTGCATTAGGGTAGTTTACACTAAAATCAGTTTTTGTTTTAAAACCCTTTTTATGAAGAAAAAAATACAATCTATTCGGTGGCTGGTGATACCATTGGTATTGATGCTGGCCGCCTGCGACCCGTTTCGTGTTGAGCCCGAACCGGAACCGTCGCCCGAAGAGGTGGAAGGCTACGCCCCTGTATATGCAACCGCAGATATGGCCGGCACTATAGCCGCCAGAGAAGCGCAACCTATAGAAAAGGGCGGGAAGATATATGTAAAGGACAACAAGCTGTACCAGGTAGAGGTAGGCAAAGGCATACACGTCATCAACATCAGCGATGGCGATAACCCGCAGAAAATAAAATTTATACAGGTAACAGGTGCGCAGGAAGTGTCTATCATGGACAATTACCTGTATACCAATAATGTAAACGACCTGGTGGTACTGAACATTGCCGATATCAACAATGTGCAGGTAGTGGACCGTGTTACGGGTATGTTTCATTTGGTAGACCCTGCATTGCCGCCGGCTGCCGGCTGGTTTGAATGTGTTGACGCAAAGAAAGGCGTGGTAGTAGGCTGGGAGTTGAAAACATTGTACAGGCCTGTATGCAGGAAAAATTAACCTTTAAAAAATTACAGTCATGAAGTCATTAAAATATATTGCGTTTATACTTTGCATTGCAGTTGCCGCAGGCTGCGATAAAGCGGAGAATGGTGCACCGGCCTCGGCAGACCAGGGCGGAGCGGGTAAAGGAGGTTCGCTGGCACGTTTTACCATAGCACAAAAACATCTTTATGTCGTAGACAACATGGAGCTTCATACCTATTCGCTGGAAAACCCGGCATCGCCAAAAGCGACCAGCAAGGTTATCATCGGCGAGGACATAGAGACTATTTACAGTTACAAAGACAAACTGTTTATCGGTTCACAAAACGCCATGTACATCTATTCTATTTCAGACGCGGGCCATCCTGCAAAACTGGGCAACGCCAGCCACGTACGCGCCTGCGACCCCGTAGTGGCCGACGACACGGTTGCTTATGTAACGGTACGTAGCGGCAACAGTTGCGGCGGTACACTCAATGCCATGTTCGTATATGATGTGAGGAGCGTGCTGAACCCGAAGGAGCGAAATGCCATCAACATGGATAGCCCCTGGGGGTTAGGCATGTCGGGCAATACCTTGTTTGTATGCCAGGGCAGCAACGGGATGGCTGTATACGATATCAGCAATCGCTACTACCCATCGTTGAAGCAGCGTTACTTTGACGATACTTACTACGACGTGATACCATACAATGACATGCTGATATGCATGGTGCAAGGCGGCATGCTGCTGTACGAACTGAAGCCCGACGGCCAGATACTGAAACTCGCTAAAATCAGCGGATAAACATGGTTTGCATTTAATACATATACTACGTACCCCGGTTATTTTTAGCCGGGGGTTTCGTTTGGCTTGATTTTTTTGCATGAACTGGCATGAGGGCGCATGTGGGATTATCGGGCTGGAGTTACAAAGAATGGAAAGGTATATTCTACCCTGATGATATTAAGTCTACAGAATGGCTGGAATATTACGCGAAGTTTTTTGACACGGTAGAAATCAATGCCAGTTTTTACCGCATGCCTAAAGCGCAAACAGTAATCAACTGGACCAAAAATGCACCAAAGAATTTCACTTTCTGTCCGAAAATGAGCCGGTATATCACCCATATAAAGCGGCTGAAGGATTGCGAAGAATCGCTGCAGTATTTCTTTGAAATATTTGAACCTATGAAAAAGAAAATGGGGCCGGTTTTGATACAATTGCATCCTTCGCAGAAGTTTGACTATGACAGGGCCGGGGCGTTTTTTGAACTATTGAAAACGCAATACAGGGATTACGAGTTTGCTTTGGAAGGCCGGCACGATACCTGGCTGCACGACAACGCATTTGACCTGATGGCGCGGTATGGTGTGGCATGGGTAATATCACAATCCGGTGTTGGCTTTCCCTATTCAGAGATGGTAACTGCGAAGAACGTGTACATTCGTTTTCACGGCCCGGGTAAACTGTATGCTTCGTTATATACCAAAAGACAAATGCAGGACTGGGCAGATAAATGCAAAACATGGATAAAATCCGGTCACATCGTTTGGGCATATTTTAATAATACAGCCGAAGGCCATGCCCTGGAAAATGCTAAGCAGTTGAAGGAAATGCTGGAGGGCAGTAGCTCATAAAAAAAGCGCCGCACAAAGCGGCGCTGATAATATTATCTTAATACGCTTACTAATCCACTGCACCAATCAGAGTGTATTCATTCGTCACAAGCGTGCCGCCGTCATCATGAATGGTGGTATACGTAATGGTGTACTGCCCTTTGTCAATATCAATCATTCCCGAACCCGTTATGGTGAAATCTGTGATGACACCACCTATCCAGCTACGCCCCTGTATAAGCTGCAATGGAATTTCTATTGTACCCTTATTAACATCTACTGATAATTGAACATGGTAATTGCTGCCCGGCATATAACTTCTGTAATGATCTGAAAGATTATTACTGAATTGTAATACAACATCCCTCAGATATATATGGTTATCTATTGTATTGTTCAGAATAAACGTCTGCATATAGATTACGCTGTCGGTAGAGTCAACAGTTTGAAGGGTAACGGCTTGTATCCTTGTCAGAAATAACACATTGGCTTCCCTTTGTGTCATCGAATCTACCACCAGTTGTATAGTATATTCCCTGGACTTACCTGTTTCGCTTACACTCATAATTTTTAGTTCGTGAGTGCCTGGTTCCAAAAATCCTACTTCCAGCATCAGGTTAGTGTTGAATGTAGTATAACCGGTAACTGAACTGAATTTAGCCTTCACGCCCTCGGGTAAGCCGCTGATGGACATCGTAACTTTTTGTTCCAACCCATTGTTGCGCATCACAGTTATAGGCAGCGTCACCTCGCTCCAGGGTGTAGTGCGTACGTCGCTTATACCGGCGATAGTGAGGCTGGTATCTACCGGTTTGTTGGTGTCTATATACACCGTATCCACCTCAGGGGGCGGCAGGATAGATGATTTTTTCTTTTCGCAGGCTGTAAATGTAAACGCCAGCGCGGTAACAGCTAATAATATTCTATTCATAAGTCGTAGTTTTTTTCAAAGTTATATTTAACGGAAAAATAATAATTAATCTTTTGCCCCGCAAGAATAGGGCCAAAAATATACTCCTTCCCGGCATTCAGGAAGGGTTACAGCGTGATGATAAATGTGGTGCCAACGCCTTCGGTGCTGTCTACGGCTATCTGGCCACCCAGTGACTCTATCTGGGTTTTCGTCATATAGAGGCCCAACCCTTTGCCTTCCTGCTCCAGGTGAAACCTGTTGTACAGGCCGAATATCCTGTCGCCATGGGTGCCCAGGTTGATACCCATACCATTATCAGATACGGTGATAACAGTTCTGTCTTCGCGTTTTGCTGCTTCAATGCTGATTACCGGTGTCCTTTCTGTAGACCGGTACTTGATGGCGTTTGCAACCAGGTTAAACAGCGCGCTTTGTACATAGCTCTTTATGCTGACTATGTCCGCGGCTTCTGGTTGTATATTAGTCACAATTTCCGCCTCCGATCTTGTTATTTCACTTTTCAGGTTGCTCAATACTGTCCGTATCACATCGGTCAATAAGAACGCCTCTAATTTTTCGTTCAACATAGACCGCGTAGACAAAATGACGTTCAGGTCCTGCAGCAAGTCGTCCATAGCCTTGGCTGCTTCCTGTATGTATTCCAATGTCGTTTCTTTATCCTCGGGCGTAATATCTGCATGCAAAAGCCTGCCCAGGCCCAGGATATGGGCAACGGGAGCGCGCAGGTTGTGTGATACGATGTAGTTGAATTGCATCAGTTCGTTGTACTTATTGCTTAGCTCCTTTATTAATTGCTCCCGCTCCAGTTCCGAGTTTTTCTGAGCTGTGATATCTCTTACTGAACCATATAGCTCTGCTATATGACCTGACTCATCTGCAACCGGCGCCACATGGTCTTCCAGCCACACATATTCGCCGGTACGTGCGTGCTTTACCCTATACACACGCATTACCGGTTTGCGGGTTGAGAACATCCGCTTGTTATCTTCTTTTACCCGGTGCACGTCGTCGGGGTGAATAGACTCGAGCCAGCCCAGGGGATTATTGCGAATATTCTCCATGGTACTGCCTTGTATTTTTTCTATCTGCCAGCTCAGGTAGCTGAAGTTATTGACAAAGGTATTCTTAGGGTCGAGGCTGACGATATAGAAAAACTGGTCGGACGAGGTGATGATGCGCGAAATGAGCTTGCTTTTGTCTTCCAGTTCAACTGTTGTTTTTCGTTGTTCCGTAATATCGCGTGCCGAACCGTAAAGTTCGGTGACTATGCCGGCAGCATTGATTTTAGGAACGATGCGGTCTTCTATCCAGCGGTATTGCCTAAGTATAGAATGATACATCCTGTACACCAACACACGTTCCTTGCCGGCCAGCACACTGCTGATTTCAGAAGACGTCCTTTCTACATCGTCAGGGTGAAGAGCGTTGGGCCATTTACCCGGTTCATTTTCCAATTCTTCTTTGCTTATGCCGAGTATCTCCTGTGCCCGTCCGCTAATGAAGGTAAACGGGCTTGCAGATGGCTCATCGTGTAGTATGGCCCGGGCATATACAACCTCGTCGAGGCTGCTGAGTATATTTCCGAGAAACTCAGCATTTCTGTCCAGTTCCCTTTTATAATGTGCCAGTTCTTCACCTACCATGTTCAGGCCGGCAATAACGGTATTAAGGGGGTCTTCATCCTCACCTATCTCCTCCTGTATCTCAAAATTTCCACGGCTAAACTCAATGAGCATATTTACTATGCTTTCGAGACGTTCCGCTGTTTTGGCCTGCTTGTTCATAGGGTTTTCAGTTTGTGTACTGCATCAACCATTTTTTCGCCTTTACGGGGTCAGTAAACAGTTTGGACGGCACCCTTGCATTGCTGACACCTAAAAGTATATTGCCTATCATGTTTCCGATGGTAGAGCGCGTAACCAATGCCATGGCAGTGGCAAGTTCTTCTATATTTTGTTTATCATATTCGTCCCTGAGTTCTTTGCTCATTGTCCTGATTTTTGAAATTTCTATCAAAATCGGACGTGGCCGGCCCGCTGCTGCACGTCTTATATAAGACAAGTATTCCGCTACGTCCTCCTTGCTTTGGGAAGGCTTGGAACCAATGTTAATAATTATCCCTTCGTCGCTAAGCCATATGGGCCCCCATGGAGTCACCATAGCATCGGCAGGTGGTATCATAAATTCAGGCATAAGAAGGTAGATTTTTTAAAGCTAATTCTCGCGGTATTGCATCAGCCAATCTTTAGCCTTAAGAGGATCCGTAAACATTTTTACAGGCACATAGGGCTTATTCAGGCCTATGAATATATTGGCTATCATACTACCTATGCTTGAATTAGTTAACAATGCGACAGCAGTAATAAACTGTTCTTCCTGTTGTTTCACATATTCTTCCCTGGCGCCCTTGCTCATGGATTTCACCTTGGTAATATCCACCAGCAGAGGCCGGGGTTTTCCTGCTGTAACTCTTTTTGTATAAGCCATATTTTCGCGGGCGGCTTCCGTATCCTGCGATTCAGCTTTACCAATAGTTATAATAATTCCGTCGTCGCTGAGCCATACCGGCCCTGAAGGGGCTACCAGGGCATCTGGTGGCGGTATCATAAAATCATGCATAAGAGTATGTTTGAGTCAAAATTTACTTAAAGGTCATCAACCATTTTTTCGCCGCGGCATAGTTGCTAAATAGCCGGGTTGGTACTGCTGGTTTATTGAAGGTTAAAAAGAAGTTGGCAACAATGCGACCCATGGGCGACCGGGTTATCATTCCTATCGCGGTCGCTAAATTATAGCCTCCAGCCCTGGCATATTCTTCCCTGGCCTCCCTGGTCATAGATTTTACTTCCGACATATCCGCCAATATCGGCCGGGGTTTACCTTGCAGTGATTGTTTTATCAACTCAATATTCTCTACAGCATCCTTCAGTTCATGCGCCTGGACAGGTTTATGAACAAAAATCAAGATGCCATCCTCCTCCAGCCATAGGTATGAAGACCTGGATTCTACTGCATTTACAGGCGATGTGATTGTTTTGTTCATTTTTCTCCTCTTCATTTATATGTATATAAATGTTATTTCGTCTCTCTTCATGTCGCCTGACATAAATATAAGCCCTGTTTCCATAAAATACAAGTACCTACAGATTAACAACAGCAAGGTTTATGAAATGTTTATTCTATATAAGAATGGACGGGCGGGCTATGCAACAGGACAGCCTGTACCAATAAAACGCCTGTTTTCCAATTACCGGTATTGCATCAGCCAATCTTTAGCCAGCCCCCTGCTATTGAACAGCCTGACTTTGTCATTTTATGATTTCCGGCGCAAAATGTACAGGAGGGTATTATATTTTTTTGCAAAAATTCGACTGGTAATCAATGGTTTATAAACAGGGGTCAAAAATTCTTAATGATTTTTTTGGTGCAATCGGGGGGTAAATTTACCTTTGCAGTCCCCAAAAACAATTGCGGGTGCCTTATGATGCTGAAATGCAGTACAGAAGGGCAATTTAGAGCAAATTAACTGAAAGAATGAGACATCTTAGTTTTAAAACACAATCGGCTAACGATAAGATCGTAAAACGCGACTGGTATGTGGTAGACGCCACTAACCAGACCATGGGCCGTATGGCATCGAGGATAGCATCTATCCTGCGCGGTAAGAACAAGGCTTATTATACCCCGCACTTCGACTGCGGCGATTACGTGGTAGTGATCAACAGTGCCAAAGTGCAAATGACCGGCACTAAAATGATGACCAAAGAATACCAGACATTCTCTGGCTATCCTGGTGGCCAGAAAATTGAAACGGCAAAATCTCTGCTGGCACGCCGCCCGGAAGTGGCTGTGGAGCGTGCGATAAAAGGCATGCTGCCTAAAAACCGCCTGGGACGCGCCATGTACAAAAAACTGTTTGTGTATGCGGGCGCTGAGCACCCCCACAAGGCACAACAGCCTAAGGAACTGAAATTCGATAATAAATAAGTTTAAAAATTCATCCGATATATAATGGAGAAGCGTAAAAATACCGTTGGCCGTCGTAAAGAAGCAGTTGCCAGGGTGTACCTGGGTAAAGGCACCGGCAATATCACGGTAAACGGAAAAGATTATAAAAATTACTTCCCGATGATGTACCTGCAAAACCAGGTGGAGCGTTCTCTGCACGTGACCGGTACATTAGAGAGCTATGATGTGGCTGTAACGGTAGCAGGCGGCGGCCCCAAAGGCCAGGCCGAAGCGATAAAGCTGGGTATAGCCCGCGCATTGATGCAGGAAAATGCCGAGCAGTATCACGATGCACTGAAAAAAGAAGGTTTGCTGACACGCGACCCCCGTTCTGTAGAGCGTAAGAAGTTTGGTAAACGCAAGGCTCGTCGTAGCTTCCAGTTCTCTAAACGTTAATCGTGCGATTGTCATTATTTTATTAACCGTCAAGAAAAAATTAAAATGGAAGATAATAAAAGCTTGCACCAGTCGCTCCTCGAAGCGGGCGTGCACTTCGGCCACCTGAAGAAAAAGTGGAACCCTAAGATGTTGCCTTACATCTTCACGGAGAAGAACGGCATCCACATCATAGACCTGAACAGGACAATAGAAGGCCTGGATGAAGCTGCAGCCGCACTGAAGTCTATCGCGAAAAGCGGTAAGAAAATCATGTTCGTAGCCACCAAGAAGCAGGCAAAAGAAATAGTAGCCGAAGCTGCCGCTAAAGTAAATATGCCCTTCGTTACGGAGCGTTGGCTGGGTGGTATGCTTACCAACTTCAGCACTATACGCAAGAGCGTAAAGAAAATGCAGAGCATAGAAAAAATGCTGGAAGACGGCACCATGGACAGCGTGACCAAAAAAGAGCGCCTGACATTGACCCGCAGCAAAGAAAAGATGGAAAAAGTACTGGGCGGTATATCGCAAATGGGCCGCGTACCTGCTGCATTGTTCATCGTGGATATTTCTCATGAACATATAGCACTGGCCGAAGCAAAGCGCCTGGGTATCAGCACCTTTGCCATGGTAGATACCAACAGCGACCCTACTAAGGTGGACTTCGCTATACCTGCCAACGATGATGCGACAAAATCTATCGCTATCATTACGCAATACCTGACAGCAGCAATCATGGAAGGGCTGGAAGAGCGTGCAACTTCTAAAGACGACGAAGACCAGCACGAAGAAGAAGAAGATACAAACAAAGAGCGCGGTGTAGTGATGACTGAAGAAGAAGAGGGTGGCGCACGCGGCGGACGCGGCAAGAAAAGCCCGGCAGCCGGCGCGGGTGGTACCGGTGGCGGACGCAGCCGCCAGGGTAGTGGCGCACGTGGCACACGCAGAACAACAGGCGGCGGCGGTGCTCCCAAACGCAACTAAAGAGTTCTTAATTGATAAATATTGTTTTTAAAGCCCCATGTCTGGGGCTTTAAACATCGTTTTAGAATTTAGATTTAAAAATTTTTCAACCTTTAAAAAGGATATAATAAAATGAGTGTTACAATATCAGCTTCGGATGTAAATAAACTGCGCCAGCAAACAGGCGCGGGTATGATGGATTGCCGCAAAGCGCTGGCTGAAAGCGATGGCGACTTTGAAAAAGCGATTGACTGGCTGCGCAAGCAGGGCCAGAAAGTAGCTGCCAAACGTGAGGACAGGGAAGCGAAAGAAGGTGTAGTAATAGCCAAAACATCTGCTGACAACAAAACAGGTGTTATTGTTAACCTGAGTTCTGAAACCGACTTCGTTGCCAAAAACGCTGACTTCATCACATTTGCACAGGGCATAGCTGACATAGCATTGGCAAATAAGCCTGCAAACGTAGAGGAACTGAAAGCTGCGGCAATGGACGGCGCTACTGTAGGTGACAAGCTGCTGGAAGTAGTAGCCAAAATAGGCGAGAAAATAGATATCATTAAATATGAACTGATGTCTGCCGAAACCGTGGTTGCTTATATCCACTCAGGCTACCGTATAGGCGTGCTGGTGAGCATGAACAAACCCGTTAACCAGTCAATAATTGACGCCGGCCGCGACGCAGCTATGCAGATAGCAGCGATGAACCCCCTGGCGGTGAATGCTGAAGGGATTTCGGAGGAAACAATCGCCCGCGAAAAAGAAATCGCTATTGAGCAGATAAAAGCAGAAGGCAAACCCGCTGATATGGCCGAGAAAATAGCCGTGGGCAAGCTGAACAAATTCTTTAAAGAGAATACCCTGCTGGATCAGCCTTTTGTAAAAGATGCCGGCGTAACCGTAGGCGCTTACCTCAATTCGGTAGAAGGTGGCCTGACTGTAACGGCTTTTAAGCGCGTTGCCGTAGGTTAATCCAATTAATATATTCATTCAGGAGCCGTTCTTTCATTAAGAACGGCTTTTTTGTTATCCGTGGCAGCACTGATAAATAATACCCTCCCGGGTGTATGAAAAGTCGATAACGCGGTATTACTTTTGCGCTGAGAAGGTTAAAAGAAATTTAAACCGTAAAAACATATAAAGTTCTTTTTTTAATCGTAAATATTTTATTGCTTTGCGGAAATTTAACCGAGCCTGCCGTAAAACAGGGATAATTCAAAAAACTCTTAATCGATTACGCAGTAAAAAAATCAGATAAATTGACCCCTTATGAGAAAAATTAGACTAATCATTCTGCTGGCTATGATGTTGCCTGTGCTTGCACATGCGCAACGTTATATAGGCATAGCCACCAGCAACTGGAGCGGTACAAATGGTATGTACCTGAACCCGGCAAATATTGCCGACAGCCGCCACAAATTTACTATCGACCTGTTTTCAATTAACCTGGGCGTGAACAACAACCTGGCGAAGTTGAACGGTGGCGTTAGTGGCCTGACCAACATTGGCGATGATGGCGTGAACTCAGCACTAACATTCCAGAACCAAAGCCAGTTCAGCCTGTTGGCCCCATATTTCGAGCTGCGTGGCCCCGGTGTGATGGTGAGTATCAATTCCAAACACAGCTTCGCCATTACTACCCGCGTGCGGGCGATGAACCAGTTCCACAACTTCAACCAGGACCTTTACCGTTTCGTTACGGATTCTACCTACGGTATTGACCTGAACAGCAATACGCCTGTTGCTATCAATGCCAACGAATTCAACTACACCACGCATGGCTGGAGCGAAATAGGCCTGAGCTATGGAGGCGTTATCTACGATGGAGGCCAGCACTTTGTAAAAGGGGGCCTTACCTTACGCTACCTGATGGGCGCTGTATATATCAGCACAGTAAGCTCAGGCATCAATGCATCAGCTTACCCTCTGAAGGATTCATTGATAGTTAGCAATACCAACCTGAGTTTCGGCAGTAATATTACAGGAGGCAACTTCGGCAGCAGCCCCGGCGACTTCTTAGGTGGCGGTGGCAACGGCTTTGGCGGAGACCTGGGCTTTGTATATGAGTGGAGGCCCGACCATGCTACATACAAATATGATATGGACGGCAAAACCGGTATAACCGATCGCAGCAAAAACAAGTATAAACTGCGTTTCTCAGCTTCAATCGTTGACTTCGGTTCTATAAAATACAAGACAAACAATTTTACCGCCAACATCAGGAACAAGACCGGCCAGACTGCAACAATGAAAGGTACCGAACTTGCTGACAGCTTTGGTAACTACAACGACCTTGTAAGGTACACGTCCAACCACAACCTGGCAGTTGACTCCGGTACCGGTGGCGCTACTTCAAAGGTTTATTTGCCAACAACATTAATTATTGGAGCTGATTTCCACGCTATAAAAGGTTTGTACATCAATGCCATGTTCATGGGCAATATGGCCAACCGCGAGAAATTCGGTAACTCTTACTACAGCCAGTTGACAGTAACGCCGCGTTGGGATACACGTGTATTCAGTGCAGGCATACCGTTGACCTACGACTTCCTGACCAAAAGTCTGAAATACGGCCTGGGCCTGCGCGTAGGCGGTTTCTTCCTGGGTAGCGACGACCTGACAGGTATCATAGGCAATGGCTACGGCGCTAACTTCTACTTCGGTGCATCTATTCCCATCAATAACAAGATACCCAAAGACAGCGATGGGGACCTGGTATCGAACAAAAAAGATAAATGCCGCAATGAAAAAGGCGTGTGGGAAGAGAGAGGATGTCCTAATCCTGACAAAGACGGCGACGGTGTGTTAGACAAAGACGATAAATGCCCCGATGTAGCAGGTTCAAAAACTGCTGAAGGTTGTCCTGACACTGACCTGGATGGCGTAGCCGATGCTGAAGACCGTTGCCCGACAGAGGCCGGCGCTCCTGGTTTGCAGGGTTGCCCTGACCGTGACGGCGACGGTGTAGCCGACCTGGATGATGCTTGTCCTGATGTAGCGGGCCTGGCGCAATATAAAGGTTGCCCCGATACCGATGCTGATGGTATAGCAGATAACGAAGATAAATGCCCGAACGCTGCCGGCCCGATAGCTAATGAAGGCTGCCCCGATACTGATAATGACGGCATAGCTGATAACCTGGATAAATGCCCGACAGTGCCCGGCACTACCAACAACTATGGTTGTCCTGAAGTGAGCGTGGAAGTGAAAAAACGCCTTGCGTTTGCTGCTACTGCTATCCAGTTCGACCTGGGCAAAGCCAGCATCAAGAAGGCTTCGTACAAGCTGCTGGACGAAGTGGTAACTATACTGAACGATTATCCTGATTACAATATGACCATAGATGGCTATACTGATAATACGGGTGACGATGCCAAGAATCTGCAGTTGTCTAAAGAACGTGCAAATTCTGTAAGGAACTACTTCATCAGCAAAGGTATAGACGCAAACAGGCTTACTGCCAACGGATATGGTGAAGCCAACCCTGTAGCCAGCAACAAAACCGCTGCAGGCCGTGCCAAGAACCGTCGTGTGGTGATGGACCTGAAATTGAAATAGTTAGTTGATAATATAGATTATAAAAGCCCTGTACAACAATTGTTGTACGGGGCTTTATTGTGAAGGCTGCAACATTACAGTCAAGGTTATTATCTTGATGCAGGAATGCTTATTTTTCTTCGATTGCTGAACATCAGGTTTTTTAATTAAATAATTGAAAAATAGATTTAGTTAGCTAAGCATATTTTTCTTGGACAGCTACAAAGTATAAGCTGTTACTATGTTGCGCAATCTTTAAATTGGTAGAATAGATTTGTACAAGGTATGCGCGTAGCTGCAATAATATTATTATTTTTTTGGTCTATGCCTTGTAAGGCCCAGTACGAGTACTTATTGCATAAACCGTATGCAGAAAGATATGAGCAACTGGATTCAATTTTCTTCGGGTATATAGAAAAGAAATATGATTCAGTAGAATACTTCCGGGAAACTGATAAACTGACCCGGTTAGCAAAAAAGAAAGGCGATAAAGATTTGTACCTGGAGGCGAAACTCCGCAGGGGGATTTATTACCGCGATGGCGTGCAGGCAAATGGCAATACCCTTTTGCCATATTTCGCAATCCTGTTGAAAGAAGCCGAACAAAGAAAATGCAGGCATGTAGCCATCCGGTGTTATCTGTTCATGGCAGCGCATTACATGGATCGCGAAAACAATCCGGGCGCAGCAGTATATCACTTTCTGAAATGTTACCACCTCATGAAAATTGTGCCTGTAAGCGAATTTCCCAATAAAAAGGAACCAATGGTATATACTGGGGTTTCGTTGCGAAAGTTGCACGATATCGACAATTCCCAAAAAATACTACTGGAAGCAGACGTCCTGCCCCTGAAAACAGCTCCGGGCCGCCGGAACCAATGGGTGTTGCCGGAATTGAAAAATACATTGGGGTTATATTACTTGTCCATAAACCGCGACTCGGCCTTATATTATTTTAAGCAGGGACTGGAAATTGCAAAGCAGCAGAATTCACATTCATGGGTCAGTACGATCAGCGGAAATATCGCCCGATGTTATGCCAGGTATGGCGATTATAAAAAGGCGCTTGAACTCACAGACAAAGGCATGCCGCCCTACATTGATTCATCAGATATGCACGGGCTGTGGGCCTATCTTTCGCACGTGGCGGAATACAGGATAAAGCTAAAAGACTACATAGGGGCGGGGCCATATGTATTTTTAGGACGTGATATTGTTATGCATACAGACGACCTATACTATTGCCTCTTTGTACAATATCGTATCATGGCAGACTATTATGCCGGTATTGGCCGGCCCGATAAGGCATATCTATATAGTGATTCTGCACTGGTAGCCAACGATAGCCTGAAAAACTGGCAAACGGTGATGAACATGGCCCGCTCAAGGCAAAAAATCGAAAATGAATTATATACCTCGGAGCTAAGCAGGGTAGATGCGGAAACGAAAACTAAGCTCTTATGGCGCAACGTATCTATTGTAGTTGTTTTATTGGTCAGTATTATATTAATACTGTTTATTAACCGGCAAGCCTTGAAGCATAAACAAAAAAGAAGGCTGGCTGAAGCTGACCTGAAAAATGCGGAAAATCAGCTAAATGATTTTATCAGGAGCATACATGAGAAAAATGCACTGATTGAAAGCATAACCAGGGAAATAGAAAAATACCAGGCACTGCCACACAGCAACGAACTGCCCGGCAACAATGAAGTTTTGTGGCAACTGCAACAATCCGTATTACTCACCGAGGAGCAATGGGTATCATTTAAGAGCAATTTCGAAAAAGTACATACCGGCTTCTTTACCCGCTTAAACAGAAAACTGCCCGACCTTACCCCGGCGGAAACCAGGTTTATGGCACTGAGCAAACTCCGGCTTTCAAATAAAGAAATGGCGGCTATGTTGGGCATCAGTATGCAGGCTGTAAGAAACTACAAGTATCGCCTCTTTAAAAAATTGAATATGCCTGACGATAGCGCCGTCGAAGAGTTGCTTCAATTTATCGGTTAGTCTCATTTGTAAACAATTGTAAGTCATCCCATTGTTGATTGTGACGCTTTTTGTGTCGCTGAAAATTTGTGTGCCCGGCCATCTGATGCCAGCTTTGTGGTCATGTCAGATTTTACAAGAATAGATAAATATTCCGCCTGGATATGTGTGGTAATTGTATGTGCAATTTTTGTGATGGCATATATATGGCTAAGACATTGATATAAAGAAAAACACGCTTATAAAAAACCGGTATGAAAAAAACAAAAACAATTAACCGCACCCTGCTACGTGCCGTACGTTCGTACCGCACCTGCATACTGCTCTTGCTTATTGCCAATTGTCAACTGCCCGTTGCCTTCGCCCAGGTATGGGATAACCCCGTGCAAGTGGAAGACCCCTACACAGGCACCGGCGGCTCTAATGGCCAATACAGCAAGTTGCTGGTGGTGAACGGCAGCCCTGCGATGGTATTTTATGATGATGTACATGATAACCTGGCATATGTACGCGCTACAGACGCCTCCGGTACTGCATGGGGCACCCCGATAGCCTTAGATGTTACGAACAACGTAGGGCAGTACACCAGCCTGGCGATAGTGAACGGCAATCCCGCCATCTCTTATTATGATGTCACCAACGGCGACCTAAAATACGTGCGGGCCTCCGATGCAAGCGGCGGCAGTTGGGGCAGCCCGGTGACCATAGACGCTACCGGCATCGTAGGTCAGTACACCAGCCTGGCTGTCGTGAATGGTAACCCCGCCATCTCTTATTATGCTTCAACCGGTGGAGACCTTAAATACGTTCGGGCCTCGGACGCAAGCGGCAGCAGTTGGGGCACCCCGGTAACCATAGATGCTACCGGCATCGTAGGTCAGTACACCAGCCTGGCCATCGTGAACGGCTACCCCGCCATCTCTTATTATGATAATTCCAATAGCAACCTTAAATACGTGCGGGCATCGGATGCAAGCGGCAGCAGTTGGGGCAGCCCGGCCACCATAGACGCTGCGGGCGCCGTAGGGTATCTCACCAGCCTGGCCATCGTGAACGGCAACCCCGCCATCTCTTATTGGGATAATTCCAATGGCGACCTAAAATACGTGCGCGCATCGGATGCAAGCGGCGGCAGTTGGGGCAGCCCGGTTACCATAGACGCTACGGGCACTGTAGGGCAGTACACCAGCCTGACCATCGTGAACAGCATCCCCGCCATTTCTTATTATGACGACACTAACGACGACCTTAAATACGTTCGGGCCTCGGACGCAAGCGGCAGCAGTTGGGGCACCCCAGTGGCCATAGACGCTACAGGCAATGTAGGTCAGTACACCAGCCTGGCCATCGTGAACGGCAACCCTGCCATCTCTTATTATGATGTCACCAACAGGGACCTTAAATACGTGCGCGCAACGGATGCAAGCGGCAGCAGTTGGGGCACCCCGGTGGCCATAGACGCTGCGGGCTATGTAGGTCAGCACACCAGCCTGGTTATCGTGAACGGCAACCCTGCCATCTCTTATTATGATGACACCAACGGCGACCTTAAATACGTTCGGGCCTCGGACGCAAGCGGCAGCAGTTGGGGCACCCCGGTGACCATAGACGCTACGGGCTATGTAGGTCAGCACACCAGCCTGGCCATTGTGAACGGCAACCCCGCCATTTCCTATTTTGATAACACCAATGGCGACCTTAAATATGTGCGGGCATCGGATGCAAGCGGCAGCAGTTGGGGCAGCCCGGTGGCTATAGACGCTGCGGGCAATGTAGGGCAGTACACCAGCCTGGCCATCGTGAACGGCAACCCCGCCATCTCTTATTGGGATAATTCCAATGGCGATCTTAAATACGTGCGCGCATCGGATG
>DISB01000010.1:0-1249 GCA_002421685.1 Bacteroidetes bacterium UBA6221 | reverse complement strand
AGACGCTACCGGCGTCGTAGGTCAGCACACCAGCCTGGCTGTCGTGAATGGCAACCCCGCCATCTCTTATTGGGATGGCACCAACAGTGACCTTAAATACGTTCGCTCTACGAATTCGAGCGGTAGCAGTTGGGGCAGCCCTGTGACCATTGACGCTACTGGTAACGTAGGATTGTACACCAGCCTGATTATCGTGAACGGTAACCCCGCCATATCCTATTATAATTCCAGTAACATCAACCTTAAATACGTACGCGCCACGGATGCAAGCGGCAGCAGTTGGGGCACACCCGTAGTGCCTGATGCAACCGCAGCGAGCAGCAATACCTCCCTGGTTTTTAGCGGGGGAGATGTGTTCATAGCCTATTATGACGGGGACCTTTTGCCCGGATTTATTCATGGCACTGCCTATGAATGGACAGGCGGCGCAAGTACTACCGACTGGTTCACCACCGGCAACTGGAGCATGGGCGCCGTACCCACGTCTTCAGACAATATAGGTATCCCGGCAGGGTTGTCTTTTTACCCTGATATAAGCACAGGTACGGCAAGCTGCAGGAATATTACGGTAACTGATGGTGGTAGTTTGCTGGTAACCGGCGGCACCTTACAGGTTTCCGGGCATATCAACAACTACGATACCGTTAATGCAACCGGCGGTGCGATAACGCTCAATGGTTCCTCCGCACAGTCTGTAACAGCCGGGACACTTACAGTCACCAACCTTACCCTGAACAACAGCGCCGGCGTAACCATTGAGAGCGGTACGGTAAATGTGCTGGATACATACACACCCACCGGCGGTACATTAACAACCAATGGTAACCTTGTATTAAAAAGCACCGCTACCACCACGGCCCGCATTGCAGCGGGCAGCAGCAGTGGCGGCTATATCAGCGGCGATGTAACTGCAGAACGCTACATACCCGGCAAAAGATGTTTCCGCTTTTTAGGCCATCCTTTCAATGCCGCAATTGCATTATCACAGCTTACAGATGAAATAGACATAACCGGCCCCGGCGGCTCTGCCAACGGGTTCACCACCACTTCCACCAATAATGCCTCCGCCTTTTACTGGGATGCATCCCTGGCAGACAACTCTACCACGGGTAACAACCCCGGTTGGGCCAGGTTTGCTTCGGCTAACACCAGTAGCTGGGACAGGTATGAGCTGCTTCGGTTGCTGGTGCGTGGCGAAAAAGGGCAAGGTTTGACTACAACGAGTTATACTCCCGTAGCATCTACATTT
>DISB01000018.1 GCA_002421685.1 Bacteroidetes bacterium UBA6221 | reverse complement strand
GGCTCGATGCGTTGATACGGAAATCACGGGCTGCAGCATTCATAAACGGAGGCTGGTAGATCAGTGAGTTCATATCCTGCCCTGTAGTGTTCCGCCATTGCTGCAATGAAGCGCCGCTATACGATGGCGTCTGTATATAAAACAGGGTGCCTCCAGGAACATAGTACAAGTTATAGTCCGCCGTGAAATTGTTATCGTACGAATAGAAGCCGTAGCCTGTTGATGCACTCTTCGAGAAGATATTGTTTTTAAACTCTGCTTTATAGGAGCTTGACCCCTGGTAAACATACGCCAGGTAGTTAGTAGAACCGTTAGCCAGACTGTAAAATGTGTTGTTTTTGAACTGGCAGTTGTAAGTGTAATTCAGGTACAGGGTATAATTCGCCCCGGCTGTACTTGTAGTTACTACATTGTTGGATATCTTTTCACCATTAAGGTAATAACACATAAGACCATAGACAGTACCGGAAGCCCCGGCCACTTCTACATCGTTATAATAAAAGTTCACACCCGAGTAACTGGTGGTATTATACATATACACCCCATACAGCGTTCCTGACGAGGAACTGGTCACTTTGATCTTGTTGCGTGCAAACAACATACCGCTGGGATAGTATATATAATTCTGCACCGTACCATTCACGGTAGACGCATTATATACATTGTCTGTAATGATAGTATTGCCGTAATACCCGAGATAGTTGTATACATAACCGCTGGATGTAGCAACTGTATTAACAGTATTGTTACTGAAAGTATCAGGCCAGTTGGCGCCATTATAGGCCATGTAGTAGTTATATATATAGCCCGTTTGAGTAGTGTAGTTGATAGTATTACCGCTTGCCCTCGAGTTATTGTTGTAGTACAAAGGTCCATAACAGTATATATACCCCGTGGGCGACGTAGTATTCACTGTATTGTTCAGGTACGTTGCATAATGAGCATAGTAAGTGTAGAACGGATAAGTATAGTAGGACGACGCGGAGGTATTGTTAAACGTGACTGTATTATTATCCACCCTGGGTATAAGACTACTGCTATTTGTAACGTAATTCATATAATAGAAGTACAAACCATACAAATCACCATTTTGGGTAGTAACGTTCACTGTATTATTAACAAACTCGAAATCATTATTTACATACGTGCAGGCTGTAAAATAATAGTAACCCGAACCTGTTCTTGTAAATGTGTTGTTCTGGAACTTCATACCGCTGGTGTAGTAGGTATAAAACCCATAATAACCACTATTCGTTGCGCTGAAGTTGCTGTTGATAAACTTCATGTCATTGGAGGTACTGGTAGTACCCGTTCCGTAGACATACCCCCACATACCACCATCGGTAAACTGGCAATTATAGAACACGTTGTTGGTGCCGGTATGGCTGTTGGCATACACCAGCGCCATTGCATTACTGCTGCTTGTAGAAGCCGGCGCCTGTATAGTGCAATTCAACACACTGTCGTCTGACGCCGTGCTGGTAAAATCAAAGACCCGTCCATATGAGGTGCTGTTCTTTACCAGGGTAAGGTCACGCACTGTTATGTACCTGGAGTTATTAAACCGGAAAATATAGTTCCCTGACGAACCATCGGTGATGGTAACATTAGCCTTATTGCCACTTTGAGACCTGAACGTAATCCTGCTGGACGAACTGGCCCCCGCAATATTGTTGATACTGGCTATCCATGATGTACCTGAATAAGATCCGTCGCGAATGAGGAACTGTACCGGACCACTGACGCCAACAGCGTTCAACGCCGTGACGGCCGCACTCAGTGTTGCATAGTCGGGACTGGCGCCACCAATTGTATATGTACCGTTTAACTGGGCTCTGGCTGTACCCAGGCAGGTAGCTATTGCCAGGAACATAAGTTGAAGTATTTTTCTTTTCATACCTGTTACAATTAAATTTAAATTAAAGATAAATTAAACATTGGTTAAAATCAAAATGAATTTTAAACTTTCTTTAACTAAATGATTAAATACAATTAACAGATATAAAAATGGGCAGGTGTTTGCACACCCGCCCAGAGTAGGCTTTTGCCGGAGATTGATTTTCTACAGCTTTGTGAATTTCACCTGCTGTTGCATACCAGGCGCTGAATAATTGAGTATATACAAGCCGGATGGGAGTCCTGCAGCATTCACTACCACATTCTTTCCCTTTACGGGTATTACTTCCAGCACCCGGCCGGTTATGTCTCTTACCGACAGTTCACCTTCTTCCGTTGTATTCGTATTGATCGATACAAACAACTGTCCGGTAGTAGGGTTGGGATAGAAAGTTAACACGTCAGCATTGTCGGCTACCTCGTTTACGCCAAGCGCCCAGGTTTTTACACTGGCCTGAGACCAATCTGATACTGACTTCACACCCCGGTCGTCGCAATAAGACCTTGCATATACATAATAAGTTGAACCCTCATCAAGAAAGGGGATCAAATAGTTGTTGGTTTGCCTTTTGATACCAATCGTTGGATTGGATAACTGGTCTTTAGAAGCAATGATCTCATATTCATAAGCTGTTGGCGGTGCGGCCCAATACGCCACAACCCTGTTGGTATTAATACCTTCAAACTTCACAACCGGCGCACGACAGGGAACCGGCACATAGATTGAGTCCAGCATCCAGGCTGAAGTGTCTCCCCCCTCGCACCTTACCCTCAGGAAGAAGTAATAGGTCTTGCCTGAAACCAGCGGGTCGAAATCGACCAGTTTTTTGGTGGTAACTGTTGTTCCGGAGCTGCTTGTAGGTGTATTGTTATCTTCTTTCAGGATATACTCATAATCTATCGCCGTGCCTACCGGAGCCCATGCCAGGCTGGCAGAGGCTGTATCCAGCTTAGTGACAATGATGCCCGGTGGATTGGCGATAACGCAGGGTGGTAATGTATTGAAAGGCAGCGTTACCCATGTTGAGAAATTCGTGGCGCCGCATTTGGTCCTTACGTGAATGTAGTATGCTGAATTAGGTGTCAGCCCGGTTTTGCTGACTGAAGTACTGGTAGTAAAAGAAGGAGCGGGTGTACCGGGAGGCGTAGAATTTTGATCTACTATATATTCATAACCTACAGAACCGGCCGCTGTACCCCATGAAAAATCTACTGTTGTAGAGTTGACCCTGGTAATTGTGAGACCTGATGGCGCGGGGCAGGCAGGACCCGGATCCCACTTATATACCTGGCCGGTGGCCGGTCGCGAAGTAATGTTATACGTATATGTACTTGACGATGACGTAGGGTTCGTACCGGAATTGTTCAGCGTCTGCCAGTCTGTAGATGAATTGGCGATACCTAAGGTGGCGCCACCGCTTGAGCCCACCGATACCGAGCCGCTTTCCTGCCTGTAGATGCATTCTATCACCCCGGTAGCCTCGTAGAGCCATACCTGGAAGGAAATGCAGGGTGTTGATGCGGCATAGTCCCAAAGGACATTGCGGCACTCCCATTTAAAGATACGGTTGCCGGTGGTGCCGGTGACTATATGCCTGGATGTAGCGCCTACCATGCTGATGTCTTCGTACAGCGCATAAACGCAGGGATATACGCCTGAATTTACCTGGCTGTTAAAGTTCCAGTTGGCTACAGAGCTACCCGCGCCGGTGCCGAAACGCAACCACCCGTTGGAGCATATTGTGACATCAGTATAAACGGTACCGCAAAATGTAAAATTGAAACCGATGGGTACCGTGGCATAGGCATCGTCTACCTCAATAGTGGTAGTAGCTGTACCACTCGGGTATATGTCGGTGTATGCCCGTGTACTGGCAGAGAACGAATAGCCCGAGGCCACTATGGATTGTGCCATAACGCCGGAGCTTGCGAATGCGGTTAGAAAAAGTACGCAAATGAGTAATCTTTTGAAAGAGCTAAAGTTTTTCATTGTCAGGAGTTGTTTTTTGCTGTAAGTAACACATGTCTGTACCAATGAGTATTAACTCATAAAGCACAGGCAATTGTCTGCAATATAGACAGTATAAAATTAAAATTTGTTGGAATAAAAGCCCGCATTAACATATATATTGACGGTGAATATAGTACCTACCAGGCATTATAGATATTACCTATATTATAAAAGCGCTACCCCATTTGGGATAGCGCCTTTATAAAAAATTTACTCTTGCTTTTTATGCCAGGGTAATGCTGTTGTCCATGTACACGTCCTGTATGGTGTTCAGCAGTTGCACGCCGTCTTTCATAGGCTTCTGGAAGGCTTTACGGCCGCTGATGAGGCCCATACCACCTGCACGTTTGTTCACTACCGCTGTCATTACGGCTTCAGCCAAATCTGATGCACCCTTGCTTTCGCCGCCAGAGTTGATAAGCCCTACCCTGCCCATGTAGCAGTTGGCTACCTGGTAGCGGCACAGGTCTATCGGGTGGTCGGTTGTCAGCTTTTCGTACACGTCTTTGTGCGTTTTACCAAATTTCAGGGCATTGTAACCACCGTTATTGGTAGGCAGCTTTTGCTTGATGATATCGGCCTGGATAGTTACACCCAGGTGGTTGGCCTGGCCGGTAAGGTCGGCGGCGGTATGGTAGTCCACTCCGTCCTTTTTGAAGTCGCTGTTGCGCAGGTAGCACCATAGCACGGTGGCCATACCCAGCTCATGGGCGTATTCGAATGCCTTTGCCACTTCCACTATCTGCCTCTTGCTCTCCTCGCTGCCGAAGTAGATGGTAGCGCCCACAGCCACGGCGCCCATGTTCCATGCGTCTTTTATAGTGCCGAACATGATCTGGTCGAAGCCGTTGGGGTAAGAGATGAATTCGTTATGGTTCACCTTTACGATGAAAGGTATTTTATGAGCATATTTGCGGGCTACAGAACCCAGGACACCGTAGGTAGAGGCAACTGCGTTGCAACCGCCCTCGATGGCCAGCTTCACAATGTTTTCGGGGTCGAAGTAAATGGGATTGGGGGCGAATGAAGCGCCCGCGCTGTGCTCTATGCCCTGGTCTACCGGCAGGATAGATACATAACCGGTATTGGCCAGGCGGCCATTGCCCATCAGCGCCTGTATGCTGCGCAGGGTTTGGGGGTTACGGTTTGAGGGTACCCATACATTTTCCACCGTATCTGCATTGGGGGTATGCAGTGCAGATTTGTCAATTGTAGTACACTTGTGGTCCAGGTAAAAAGAGGCCTGGTCGCCCAGCAATTCCTGAATTTTTTGAGAAGCCATAGAAATAGTTGTTTTTTTTAAAAAGCGCTGCAAAAGTAATAATTAGACGCGGAATGCCCTAATATGTTCCCGCCGATTGCATTTCATACCTGCATTTGACCGGTCTTGTTTCCGTTTAGTACCAGGAACCGGGTTTGGAATCATTTTTTATTTTTCAGAAGTCATTGATTGTGAATAAAATGTCCCGGTTCCCCCCGCCTGTTTCGGGACAAATTGTTTCCAAAATGTTTCCAAAAACCGGGCTTAGTTTTTTGGAAACAAAATGATATGCAGAAAAATGCCCCGGCTTCCTCGCCTGTTTCGGGACAAATTGTTTCCAAAATGTTTCCAAAAACCGGACTTAGTTTTTTGGAAACAAAATGACATGCAGAAAACTGATATTCGTTGCATTCCGCGATGAGTGACAATTTCAGGTCTATGATGACAAAGAGCTTATATCCTGCATTTTTTGCAACTGCACGATACTGTAAATATACGTAGAAAATATGTTTTTTTGAAATTAAAATTTATCAAGAGCAAGACGGGCGAGCCCCTGTTCAGGAGACTCGCCCGGGAAAAGACGCTACCATTTGGCACAAGTGAAAAACACTTGCACGAAATGGGAATAAAACTTGCCGCTTGATTATTTGATTATTAACATAGAATGCGACAAATGGGGGGACTCGCCCGGGAATAAGAATGTGGGTTAATCTAGTTTCATGTGCTCCAATTCGTTAATAATTTTTATAAAAAGATGTTTTTTTAACTCATCACCCTCATATTCATTGGAAATGACACTATCCAATTCCTTAAAAAACCTCAAACTTTCTCGATTTGATTTTATACGAAACGATACTAGTTTACGACCATCAAAGTCAATAGTGGTTTTGAAACAATAAAAACAAGCAATGTCATATGGCGCATCAGTAGTATCTGCGTTAGTTTTGTAATAGTTTGTAATATACCCGCAAATTTTATCATACTGTTCTTCACCTACCTGAAAAGCGTAACCGTACACATTCTCTTTAAAATTGAACGTTGTATTTGATGAGTAAATGTAAATCGGGTAAAAAGGCCTGTCAACAGCACCTACATGAAGGAATTCAATATAATCCTTTTCCTGTGCTGTTAAATCTATTACAAAGGAGAACAATAAAGCTGGAAGAACGAAAAGTATTTTCATATCTATTTAACTAATTTGATAGCATCAAGATGAAACTGAGATGGTGTCCTGACTACATTTAATGGCAACTTTTGAATATGTGTGCCTCCATTTGAAGTCCAGCCCCAACTCCATGTCTTTATACGTGTCCATTGTGTAGTGACGCGTGTGTCGCGTCCTAACAAAGATAACTCTGCTTTCCAGAAGTAGCTATTCGGAATCAGTGGCCTCCTTGGGTGATCTTTAAATGCTGTTGCAAATCCCTTGGAAATATAGTGATCCATCATATCTGCTGAGTTGTAAAGTGGATAGTCTACTACACCCAAATCACAATCAATTTTAGGATAAGCTGCCCTGTTGAGAGGATGGTCTGAATCTACAGTCTGCACCCAATTAAACTGGTTGTATTTATATCCAAAGTCTTTTTTACCTATTTCGATATCTAATCCAATGCGATCTACCCCATCTACCTGATCACTAGCTGTCTTGTAGTGATCACCGACAGGGTCCTCTATCTTTTTCGATTGGTCGACAATATTATTACTTTTGCCAATTACAGACCTCAATCCCCCGACAATTGCTCCTGTCACTGCCCCTGAAGCACCACCAATACCTGCCGATATCAAACCTGCCTTTAGGCCTTGTGTCGCGCTGGCATATCCAATATAGGCATTTCCTGCCTCGGTAATAAATCCACCTGCGGCACCACCCGCAGCACCTGCAATGGCACCTGCCCCCATGGCACTACCGACACCTACTGCCGCCGCAATGCCAGCGCCAGCCAGACAACCTGCCACACCGGCATACGCGCCAATCATCGCATAACCGAGCCCGTCTGCAAAACTACCAATATTGTTATAATTGAATGCCACATTGGTAGCAGCACCTACTACTGCAGCGGCAATGATAATAGCAGCCGTCACAGGTTCATTGCCTGAAGGATCCGTATATTTCAACGGATTGTTCATTACGTAGGCATACTTATTGTACGATTCGGTATTGGTATTGTCCATATTGGCAGGGTCGGGACTGAACATGCGACCCACCACAGGATCGTAAAGACGGCCGTTCATATTGATGATGCCGTTTTCCCAGTAGTGCTCGTGGAAGGTATATCCACGGTCCACCATCCACCCAGGGTTAAACTGTATGCCGTTCAGCATTACAGGATCAGGCTGCCAGGTATTGATGTCGCGGGTGCGTCCCCAGGCGTCGAAGGTCCGCTCTTCCAGCACACCATCATTTACCAGGCCCTCGTTGTCCAGTATCATTACCAGGCTGCCCAGGTGGTCGGTAATTGTGAACCGTATCGCGGTGTCATCTAAAATGTGGAACGGGGATTGCGAATAGGTCTTTCTTTCTATAATGGCGATATTATCACCATATGCGGGCACATAGTTGGACCATACAGCACATTGGTTGGGGTTGTTAACAGCATCAATAAATATTTCACCCCCATCATTGTACATTTTTGTCTTAAGAAGTGTACCCGAGGGATTACCATTGATGTCGAACCATTCCGTTTTTGTTCTTTGCTCTGAAACAGGGTTGTACGTTATATCAATCCGGTTCACTTCTTCGCTTATAGTCTTCGCTTTCCTGAACGGCGTGTAAGACACATTTTGTTTGTTTACCGGAATGGCGTATGCGGGATTGGACGTTTGCGGTTCCGGAACCCGTTCCAGGGCATATGCATTGTATTTCCAATCATATACTGACGCCGAAACGTCTGATTTCTTCAGGATATTTCCGTTATCATCGTAAGTCATTTGCAAAACAGGCAGGCTATTGCTGTAGGCAACCTGCGTCAAACGCTCTTTTGGGTCGTAAGTAAAATTTTCTGTAAGGCTGCGTAATACATCTGTTCTGCTATCGAGATTACCATTATCCGTATCAAAGCTATATTGGTAGTTGTATATAACATTGGTAGAAATATTATTGGTAACAGTGTGGTTAGTAAGATACCCAAACGCGTCATAGGCTTTATTTATGGTGTATATAGGCGTATTCTGGAAATTATAATATTCCGCTTCGGTTACCTGCCCGCGATGATTCACTGCATTGGCCTTCCATAAAGTTTGTATATAATTGGCACAAGGCCCTGCTGGTGGGGTACAAACTTCCTGGTCAGAAGTGACCTGCTCAAGAAAACCAAACTGGTTATAAATATTGTTGTAAGAATCTCCATGAAATGTGTACTTACTCAACCTGTTATACATGTCATATTCGTAGTAACTATCGTTATGCCGTATCATACGACCAAACTGGTCATAATCATAGGTATCATACGTCTGCCCAAGGGTGGTAGATGTAGTAGAAATGAGTTTTCCCGCGGTGTTCATGCCCGGCGGATTATTGTAGTTGTAGTAGTAGTATATATTATTGTTAACGTCGTGCTTTTGGGTGAGCCTTCCTAAAGGATCGTAAGCATATCCGTGGGTAGTATTATTGGCATCTGTTTTGCTAATCACTCTACCATAAGGATCGTAAGCATAAGTTGTTGGGCCTGCATTAGGTTCAGTAATAGTCGTTGGTCTTCCATAAGCATCATAAACATACTGTGTCACCAGTTGCGAATTACCGTTAACCGTAATATCGAGATACTGTCCATTTGCATGATAGTTATAATCAATTGTATTTATGCCTTCTTCCACCCTCAATACCTGGCCCATAGCATTGGTTTTCGTTGTTTTTACTACACCGGCCGATGTGGTCACAGTTGTCTCTATACCATGAGGTGGCATATCAGGCATCACTGGTGTGTATGCAATGGTCGAAGAGGGACCATTATTGGACATGCTCGTAGATGTCAGGCGGTCCATTGCGTCGTAGGTATATGTAGTGATGACGGGATTGGCATTTAACGTCCCATAGGGTTCTTTCGATTCTATAAGCTGCCCTTTTACGTTGTATTTATCGTCCTGGTATAAAATTGAACCATCAAAAGCCACCGAAACTTTCCTAATATCCCGGCCATAAAAATCAGTAAACTTAAGGGTCGAGCCACCCATGCCTACAATTTGCTCAGTTACTAAGAACCTGGGGCGTTCATGGTTAAGTGTGTAGGTAGGGTTAAAAAATGAATTAACAGCCCAATCGTAAAAGTACAATGTTTGCGCCCCGGTGGGTGTTGTTACTTCTGTTACCCTGTTGTTGGCATCATACTGGTATGTTGTCAACAAACCATTCATATCCATACCCTGCATCAGATTGCCCCAAACATTGTCGTACTGATTATGAAGCGTAAAACTAGTTGCGTTAGTGGCAGTTTCTCTAAATCTTCCGTCCGGGGTGTATGTGTAAGACCCGATCAATGTGGGAAACGTCGCACCAAATGGATGTTTGGTTTCGGAAGCTATGTTGCCATACGGATCATAGGTATAATCTGTTATCATTCTATTGTTCGTACCGGGATCTGTCACCACCCTGGTAAGTGAACCCTGGGTATCGTATGTAAAATCAGTAATTCTTGAGTAATTTGTATTATTGTAACTCGTGACTGTCTGCCTCCTGATGGGCTTTGCCCTGCTGTAAAAAGGGGCATTCATGTCATAAGTATAATGTTCTGTACTGCCAGAATTAAGTGCCTGGTTGTAATAAGAATAGGTAACTATATAGGGAACCAAGCCAAATTCATATATGGCAGTACCCGGCCCGGTATTCAGATTTTGGCCGTTCAGTGTAGTGTGGCTATAAGTGCCATTGCTGAAATCATATGAATGTACATCCTGGCTGAATGGGATTATCACCTTACCACTCAATCCTCCATCCACGTTTTCCATCAGCGTTTCCGTTAGCGTGATCGGTTTAGTTGCAGGAAAAGGCGGTAATGTGCTGTTCTGTACATCATTGAATGTATTTAAATCCCATAGTGCTGATTTTGAGAGATATGGCACTCTTATTGCTCCCAACAAATTATATTCATTGGCTATCATTTTAGACTTTGGTACATCTGTTGTCCAGGTATACATCATACCCCTCATACCTAAACCCAACTGGTTAAAGATGTAATTGGAATATTTGTAAGTCTGCTCATTTCCTACATTATCGCTCACTCTTTTCACCACCCGAATGGGTATCTGCCTCTCGATGTATGGGTATCCAAGCGTACCACCTATTGTGTTATTCGTTTCTTCATACTCTGTATCATGTGTTAAATATTCGGTTTCTATGTCAATAGTATGGTCGGCATGTGTTATAGATGTAACTGTATGGTTATTGGCATTCTTATTGAAATAATAAATCCTTGGTGTAGCATTTACAGTGCCGTAATGGCATAGAAGGTCCATTTGGCCATCACCATTAAAGTCACCGGTAAAAACATCGTCATGATGTATGTTGGACAATTGCTGTCCTTCATGCTCAAACTGGTTGTCTCCCAGGGAATAATATAGATCGTAATCAGTAGATGTACTGTTCTGATGCAGTTGTAAAATATCTGTTTTCCCATCGCCATTAAAGTCGTTAATATAATAGGTTTGCCATGCAGGAAAGGAAGGCCCTTGTACCTCTAAGCTTACATTTGAAGGTAGATTTTGTACATCGAAAGAGTTACCCTTAGAATACTCAATACGCCAGTCGCCGTTTTGTGGGCCGGGATTATTATTTGGCAACGCAAATACTAACATATCGCTATTACCATCACCGTTAAAATCTCCCGGATATATATAATGATAATTATTAGGAAATGAATTTGTATATACTTGAATCAAACTATTGCCAGGGCTGGTAGTACGAAATTTGGGACCTGAACTCGGCGAGGGATTATATGCTATATCAATTTTATACACTTCTAATGTAGTCAACGAATTAGATGGCGCTCTTACAAACTCATCTTTCCCATCGCCATCCATATCCATGGCAAAGGCATTATATTGACCATTAGTAATCGAGCCGACATTAGCGTAGAAAATATGAGGTATCAGATCGTTACCTATCGGAACTGCCGGATATTCCTCACCCAGCAAGTACAAATCATAAGAAAGAATCATTCCCGTTTGAGTCTGAATATGAGGATACCCAAACAATATTTCAGTTTTACCGTCGCCGTCATAGTCACCAGGAACAACTAATGCCTTGTCAACCCATGCCGTACTTGTACCACCGAGTGGAGCATACCGCATGATCAACGCATCATACACCATCTTATTCTGGCTTTTATCAAATTTGAACAACATGAAATCCATACGTACGTTACTTGGTATGGGTACATCAGGACTGGTCGCTAACATATCATCATCGCCATCACCGTCGTAGTCGAAATAATAACTCCCGATTCCGTTGTAATATTTCTTGGCATATTTTATCGTGTACGAATTAGGATGCTGTATTGCATCACTTGGAAGCGTTGTAAAATTGTCGTTTTTATCGCTGATATGTAAAGAGCCATATGTAAAAGGCGAAGAACTTGTTAAATATTTGGCTATATCGGTGGCACCATCGCCATTGAAATCGCCAACTGTATAATCATACGTTTGTGAATTAGACCCTAACGATGTTGGAACATCGGTTGGGCCATTAGATGTGCTCGCCCAGGATACATCAATTGCAGGCATTTCCATATTATTAGGAAGTATTTCTTTAATACGTACCAGGTGCGTGTACATGTTCAGGTCATAATCAAATTTATATTTTTTGACAAAGGTGGCGTTGTGTTCTACTTGTATATAGTCTAGCACAACATCGGTTCTTACTTCCGAACCCGATATCCATGCCTTATTTTTGTCAGTCCTGGTTATATACTCAAATTTTATTTCAGTAGACGTTGGAGTTCCGGTGTTGATATTCCCGGTATAATAAATATTAGCAATTCTATAATCCCCTATTGTGTTATCATTGTGATAGTTAAACTCTATGTAGTTGCCATATTGATCCGTTATTCTATTGAGTGCCCACATCAGCACATCGGGTCGCCCTGTGGCCAAAAGCTTGGAAGAATTAGAATTTCCATATTCGTATATCAATCCGTTTGGATGCTTTACGCTAAAATAACTGGGCCCATTTCCAGTTGTCCCATTGGAAAACGATTCAATGATTGCAAAATTCTTCACTTCTGTGTAATATGTGGTTGCGCCTGCGCCAGTAGGAAATAATCGTTGGCCATCCAAATAGTACGCGTCATCAGTAAAATCCACAGGCTCAACTTTCTCATTATGAAATAAAGTTTTAGTCCCACGGGTAATACTCGACAGCCCGGAAATACTCCAGCCTATTCCTAGCAAACCATTCCCACCCTGGCTATTGTAAGATACAGCCAATCCTGGCATTACTTCGCCAATACCAGGTGGAAGACGTAGCGGAACAGTATAAGTAAATGCCCCTGTAGGAGAAACATTATAGCTTGCTGGAATTATATCTGCAATTAGCTGCTGCGCTTGCGATTTCGTACTGAAAGTTGACATTACTGACATCACAAATGCGATGTATTTAGCGTAGAGTAAGCGTTTCATAATCTAAGAGATGTTATTTAAATAGGGTTATTGGTTAATTTTTTATGATCTTCCAGTTTGTCAGCAACTTCTCCCCAAGATAATAATGCACATGGTATGTACCGGGTGGAAAATTTGCAAAGGGTATCTGTTCCTGTGCAGAAGCTGTGACTTTCGTCAACAGGTGTTTGCCTGTAATGTCAAAAAGCTTAATTACAATATTATTTGCATCATTCCATGTTAGATTTTCAACAATGAGGACATTTGTAACCGGATTGGGGTATGCCCTTACAATTATTTCATTGCCGGTACTAAGGAATTTTTTGTCAAATTTTTGTGTCAAAGTATCGACGGGGTCGTCTTGACCACCTTTACCAGGCTTTGGAGAGATAATCGTGTATTGTTCGGTTCGCCTCTCTTTCCGGGTTCCGTCAGCATTGTATTCGAATAATGTACCTACGCCATAAACGGGCTGTGCGTGAACATTCGAAAAATCCAATACCGACACAAATAATGCCAGCATAAAAACAAGTAGAAGTTGCATAGTATTTACTTTTATTGATAAAGGTATATATTCTCAATTACCGAAAAGTTTTCATTCAACGAATGGCCGTTTTCATCCAACGAATTGTCGTTTTCATTCAACGAACGATTTTACCCGGGCAAATCTACCGGGCTAGCTTCAAACAAAAAACGGGTGTTTTTCCCCTTTGACTTTCTTAAAAAAATAACAGGTTGAAGGCTGAAGGGTATGGCAATTAAAAACAGATATGAAAAAAAGCAGCCCCGTACCTACGGGGCTGCTTTTCCTTCCTCTATACTATGTAAATATGGTTATGAGAACATTTGCTCCAGGTTGTATTCCAGCGCCATCTTCATGGCGTCGCGCTCGTTTTTGCTGCACATACGCTTGGTGGCCTTCTCCTGCAGCAGGCGGAAGCCTTTATCGAGTATAGACATATAGTACTCGAAATCCATGCGCTCGCGGTATTTGCCGCTATATATTTTTCTGGCGATGTCAAGTTCCATTTTCATCCTTTTTTGCGCCCGCTTGTCTGCGGACAGGTTAACTGATCTTTTCCTTTTTCAAACTCTCTCTTGTAAATTTTAGTTGTTACAGTTTGGGGGTAAAATACCTCAATGCAAATATGGCCCTGCATGGGGTGCATAGCCAAAAATATGGCATTTGTTAACCATCTGTTTGCAAGCGGTTAACGAGCGGTTAACAAAACTGTTGCCGCCATACCTGGTTGACAAGCAAGGGATTTGCCGGGAAGTTTTTGGAGATTATTGGGCGCTGCGGCTATGCGGCCATTTGCTGAGCGTTCCGCGCCTGCGGTAGGCCTCGGCGGTGCGTTTGATGTAGTTGAAATAAGCGTATTCGCTCATGGCGCGTAGCTGCTGGTAGCTGGGGCGCCACAGTTCCATGTAGGTTTGCAGGCTATCACTCTGCAAGCCGGTTATCTTGCTCACCAGCCTGGGGTTGAATGTGTAATCTATGTATTTCTGCTCCTGGTAAAAACGGTATTCATCCTGGAAAGCCCATATCTGCCTGTTCTTTTTGCTCATGGCGCTGAAGGGGTGCTGCACCACGTCTATACCCGTAAGACGGGGTACTTCCAGCGATTCTTTATACAAAGCGTAATACCGGGCGCTGTCTGTCTTATAGTCGGGGGCGGCCCTACGGCTGTGCATATAATCCTCTATATCCGTACCGGTCTGCTGCATCATCACCCTGAAGTAGGATGGCCGTTTGCCCTGGGGTATACGCACCCGCAGCACTTTGTAGCCTTCTTTCCTGAACTCCACCAACTGACCTTCCTCTACGGCGACCATAAAGTCGCCCTCGGGGCCGCTGGTCATCTTTTCATTAGTATATATATTGAACACTACCACCCCCTGCATGGGCTTGCTATCGTTTACATCCAGCACATGGCCCTGCATAGGTTGCGCGCATACAAGTGTATGCGTCAGCCAGGAGACAATAACGCTTAACAGGGTAAAACTCTCACGCATATTCGGTTTAAAGATAAGAGTTAGCCCGATACCTGATTGATGTGAAAATGTTAAAAAACATACAGGCGCCTTTATCTATCTTTGCGCGCATGTATAAACTGGTGCGAAACATCCTCTTTTCTGTGCCTCCCGAAGAGGTGCACTATATAGTGATGGGCTGGCTGCGGAGGGTTTACCGCATAGCGCCTTTGCGCTGGCTGCTGCGCAACATGTACACGCTGAAGCACCCCTCGCTGGAGAGGGAGCTTTGGGGCATCCGCTTTCCCAATCCTGTAGGCCTGGCGGCCGGTTTCGATAAAGACGCACGCTGGGTAGATGAGCTTTCCTGCCTGGGGTTCGGTTTTGTAGAGATAGGTACCGTAACCCCCAGGCCGCAACCGGGCAACGACAAACCCCGCCTGTTTCGCCTGCCGGCAGACGAGGCGCTGATCAACCGGATGGGCTTTAACAACCAGGGTTCGGAAGTGGCGGCGCAAAGGCTAAGGCATAAGAAAGAAAACATAATCGTAGGTGGCAACATAGGTAAAAACAAAGTGACCCCCAACGAGAACGCCCTGGCCGATTATGAAGCCTGTTTTAAGGATTTGTACGAGGTGGTGGACTACTTTGTAGTGAATGTAAGCAGTCCCAACACCCCCGGCCTGCGGGAACTGCAGGACAAGGGGCCGCTGATGCACATACTGAACAGGCTGAAGCAACTGAACGAACAAATGGGCAACCCGAAGCCGCTGCTGCTAAAAATAGCCCCCGACCTTACCGACAGCCAACTGGACGATATAGTGGAAATAGTAAGCAGCACAGGCATACAAGGCATAGTAGCTACCAACACCACTATAGACCGCAGCAAGCTGTTAACGCCAAAGGCAGAAGTAGAGGCAATAGGTGCGGGGGGGCTAAGCGGGAAACCATTGCGCCAACGTGCTACGGAGGTGATTCGCTACCTGCATAACAAAAGCGGTGGTAGCTTCCCCATCATAGCCGTGGGTGGCATCTACACGGCCAAAGATGCACAGGAAAAACTGGAGGCCGGGGCCGTGCTGGTACAGGTCTATACGGGATTTATATACGAGGGCCCGGCTATAGCCAGGCATATTTGCAAAGGAATTCTCGACAAAAACAACAAATGATGAGCGAGCTACTGACCGTAGACGGACTAATAAGCCTGCTGACACTGACCATATTGGAGGTGGTATTGGGCATAGACAACGTAATATTTGTGTCCATCATCATGGGCAGGCTACCAAGAACGAAACAACTGGCGGCGCGCCGCACCTGGATGTTTGCCGGTATTGCTATGAGGATACTGCTGCTGCTGGCCCTTAGCTGGCTGATACAGCAAAAGGGGAAGCCGGTCTTCACGGCCTGGGGCAAAGGGTTTGACATGGCCAGCCTGGTAATGCTGGCGGGCGGGTTGTTCCTGCTGTACAAGACGGTAAAAGAAATACACCATAAGCTGGAAGGCGCCGATGAGGAAGACGTGCCTCTTAAAACGAAATCGCCCAAATCGCAGGCCTTTGTTGCCGCTATGGGGCAAATAGTACTGGTGGACATGGTATTCTCCTTCGATAGCATTATTACCGCCGTGGGTATAGCCAAACACGTGGAAGTGATGATAGTGGCCGTATGTATAGCCATGTTCATCATGTTCGTGTTCAGCCAGCGTATAGCCAACTTTATACATAAGCACCCTACGCTGAAGATGCTGGCCTTATCCTTCCTGGTGATGGTGGGCATGGTGCTGATAGTGGAAGGCTGGGACAGCGAGCGCGCCCACGACCTGCACCTTAAAAACTATGTTTATTTCGCCATGGCCTTCTCGTTTGGTGTAGAGATGCTCAATATGCGGATACGTAAAAAAGGCAAGCCCGTAAAACTGCACGAGCCGAAGGCAGAAGATATAGAACACAAATAAAGAAACAGGCCCCTTAGACAAGGGGCCATGTTACATATAGAGGATAAGAGAGAAACTTGTTGGTAGAAAAAAATTCAATGCCCGCTACAGCTATGGAAGATCATCGCAAAAAACCACCACCGTATCTGCGAGCATTGAATTCCTTAGAAATTCACGGCCAGTACCAGGCAACTTAACAATCCGGCAAAAAGGAAGATTTTCTGGTTCGCTTCATTTTTAGCGATGCGCTGTGCAACGGTAAGCTGTGTCATTCTTTGTGTGTTTTTTGTTTTGAAACGCCCGAAAACAATTCGTTTGTTGCGATACAAAGATGGTGCATGCATAATCCCTTTTCCAAAGAAAACGGCAGCCTTAACCTATGCTTTAAAAATGGTTAACGGGGATGGGTGTTAACAATTAACCAGCAGTTAGGATGACCGCCCCTAATTAAGCCACCATTTGCAGGAAAAATAAATATTACACCAGAATAGTACCGCTATAGTCAACATTACTGCGCATGGTTATTATTTTTGCTCATGAACCGGCCCAAAGCCTGTGATGCTGTATCATATAAAACAATAAATATTCCATGACCCGGTATATCCTTACTAACAATTGGTTAGTTGTATGCGTCCTGTACATAAGGTAAGATTGGTGTATGGTATAAAAGAATAATTTTTGGCTACGGATTTACATAGTTCCGCAAGGTTGCCCCCCGGGCACGACCAGGCATCGGCATGGCAGGATACGGCTTTGCTGATAAGGGACTGTATTGCCGGTAACCGGAATGCGCAGAAGTATCTATACAACCAATACGCCCCCAAAGCCTACGCCATCATCCGGCGCTATACGAAACAAAACGAGATAGCCGACGAGATACTGAATGATGCCTTCTACAAGATATTTACAAAAATAGGCAGCTATTCAGGCGCAGGCTCCTTTGAAGGATGGATGAGAAGGGTGATCATCAATACGGTAACCGACCACCTGCGCAAGTACATCAGGGACCAACAGGTGTACCACGCAACCGAAATGCCTGAAGACGTTTACCTGGACGATGATGCTGTAGGGAAGATGGCCTACAAAGAGCTGCTGGCCGCCGTGCATGAGTTGCCCGACACCCAGCGCATGGTGTTCAACCTGCATGTATTTGAAGACCTGAAGCATAAAGAAATATCGGAAGCGCTGGGCATAACGGAGGTGAACAGCCGCTGGCACCTGAACGACGCGAGACGAAGATTGAAAGAAAAAATTAACTCAACTATGAAGCGATAACGTTATGAACGAACGCAGAGTACATATCGATGAGTTTTTCCGCCGGCAAATGGAGGGGCATACCGATGCGCCGCCTGCCGCCGTGTGGGAGGCGCTGGAAAAAAGGCTGGACGAAAAGCCAGGGCGCAAAAGACCTTTCCCCATCTGGTGGTTTTGGACCATCGCCGGGCTGGCCATCATATCGGCCTCGGTTATCATTGCGGGATATATTAAGGACGTAAGCAAACCGGTGGCTGTAAATACTGCGCCGACGCTGAGTAATGCCGTTACGCCCGTCGCAAATGGCATTACACCGCATAGAGTAACCCCCACTGCAACACATCAACAAGACAACAAAACAGTACCTCAAGCAGACAATAATGATAACAAAACACATAATACAAGCAGGAACAACACAAAACCGTTAGCCACAAACAATAAAGCCACAAACAGCCCTGCTACACAAGAAGAACCATTGAACAACAACGACACAAGGAAAAAAACTCAGGAAAAACCTGCGCAGGCTGAAAATAACAATGCCGCCGCCACAGGCAATGCAACATCTGTCGCAAATGCCCCAACCACACCTGGGAATATGAAAGACAACCTGTTCTTCCTGTCCTCTGCACTGCAGGGAGTGGAGTTACCCATACATATACCCATGGCAGCGCCCCGCAACAAAGTAACACTGCCAATCGCGTCGTCACAGCCAAAAGAAAAAGACGATGCCCTGGTATCGCGCCAGGTAGCAGCAACGGACATGCCCGCAGTGACAGCCCCCGAGCTACAGGTCGCCTTTGCCGGACCATTGCAGGCATCATCTTCATTGCCGGTCCTACTGGCGCCGGATGACGAACATACCGGTACCGCGCAGGCTGAAATACTGCCACAGGCTTCACTTCCCTCACTGGAGGATACATCCAAAAAGAAAAAACTATTGTTCCCGGACAGCACTACGTCCCCCGGAGGGGAAACGGCGTACCCCGTTGACACAAAAAAGAAAAAGCCCTTGCCCATCGACATTGGTTTCAAACTGGGTTATGCAAAAGGTTTTGACAAAACCTGGTATGCCGACAAATACATACTGTCGCCGTATTTCGAGTACAGGTTACCAGCGGGTTTCTCCCTTACCCTACAGCCTTCCTTCCTCTTTGGCAAGGCAAGGGTGGGCGCATTGGCCAACAGCGACCAGTATTTCCACGAGGTCATCAGCAATAGTTTCACCGTAGACTCCCGCCTGGCCAGGGGCGCCATAGACAGCAGCGTACTGACGCCCAATCCGCCCGATACGATTTTCAGGACGTATAAATACGGCCAGGTGTACGACTCTATACATGTAGGCTACAGGGTGAGCAACGCGCAACTCTGGGACGTAGAACTGCCGGTCATAGCAAAATACAGGATAAACAAGACCTTCTCGGTATTGCTGGGGGGATCTGTTGCCTACAGCTCGGTATTGCAAACCAAAGAAGAAGTAAACCGCTACGATGGCCTGAAGCGGGACTATACCGAAGTGCATACGCCGCAAACGTTTTACGTGACCTACCAGGGGCAGGAGCCACCACCCGGCCCGGCACCACAACAGCACTCCGCCTTGTTCCCATACAATACAGCGCCTTTCAGCAACTACCAGCCGCGACAGATAACCACCAATAAGAACTTTTTCAGGTACGGCTTTATGGTGGGGGTATCGGCCAATATAACAGACCGCTGGATAGTGGAACTGATGCTGCACAAAACCGGCGTGGATGCCGGCGCAGTACCCGACAAGCAGTTGCAGAAAATATATTCACAACCATATCTCAGGTTTATGTTGGGGTACAAACTGACAAAATAATGATACGGCTCGCTTATATAGGACTAACAAAACAAAAGGCGCATGCGTCTTAAATACGGCGTTCAGCCAAAAATAAATGATACGATGAACAGACTGTATATACTCATATTGCTGGTGTGCCTTGCTACCGCTGCAAACGCCCAGCGCCAGGTGACCGGCATGGTACTGCGTACCAACGGTGACAGTGTGCAGAATGCCAAGGTGCACCTCTATGCCGATACGCTTAACGACACTATCAGTTTCGCCCCCTTGCTGGATTCCACAAATGCCAACGGTTTCTTCCAGTTTACGCTGCCTGCGTCCGTACCGGTAGGCGGTAAGTTTGTTATTGCCACGCTGGACTGCGACAGCACTACCTACGTCACCAAGAACCTGTCTTACACCGGGGCCAATATGTACGGCAACAACCTCATCATTTGCGTGTCGCCTACTACCGCCTTTGCCGGTTATGTGCACCTGGGCAGCGCCTCCAAACGGCCGCCGCCACAAGAGGCGAGGGTGTACCTCATCAGTAAATGCCCCGGCAACGTACTGAGTTTTATTGACAGCGTAGAGACCGACACCAACGGGTACTTCCAGGTAGATAGCTTCCCCACATTGGGCACGGGTTGCGAGTTGATAATGAAGGCTGCTTTAAAAACCACTTCTTCCGACTATAAAAAATACCTGCCCGCCTACCACGAAACGGCTAACACCTACTCGCTACGCTGGTCGGGTGGAAAAGAAATATCACTGGCTGCATCTAAGAATGGCGTTATCATATTGTTGCCGGAAGCTATGAACCCCCATGGCGGGCCCTCTGTAATTGCCGGACGCGCGATAGACAGCATGACGCAAAACAGGCTGCCCGACAAAGTGCTGTTCATCACCGATATGAATGACGTAACCATCGACCATTCCTTTACCGACCACAACGGTAATTTCTCTTTCACCAACCTACCTTTCGGCACCTACAAGGTATTTGGCGATGTATGGGGCAAAGACAATCCCGACCTGGTGGTGACCGTAGATGCCGACCATGTCAATATTTTAAACATCGTCTTTACCGAAAACAGCAGTGAGTTCAGGGGAGCAATCGCGGTTTCCGTGGCCGATAATTCCGGCTTACAAAGCGCAGTAGCCATTTACCCAAATCCTGCACGGGACATAGTGTACATCTCCGGGGCCGAAAAAATTGATGGCGACAAGCAGGTAACACTCACGGCCACAAGCGGCGCAGTGGTGTATCGCAACAGCTATAGCGCGGGCGAAAAAATTGCAGTACCTGTTCAGCCGCTGCCGCAGGGTATATACATACTGCAGCTCGCTACCGGGCAGGGAACGGCCACCTTCAGGCTGGTGAAATAACCTAAACGATATCTTTTTCATACACAGGCCGGGGCGGTGATAAATATCACCGCCCCGGTTAACGCATGTCATATTTCTTCATAAAAGGTGAACCTATCTTTATTGTTCAGAACCGGTGATATGAAAAGTAAAGCTTCTAAATTTTTGCTGGTATGCGCACAATGTATTGCGTTGGCCATTATCCTGGCCCTGCTCATTCAATATTTCAAACAATAATAAAACTGAACTTATGAAAAAGAATATGGGTAACACCGACAGAACTATCAGGATACTGCTGGCAATAGTTATAGCCGGGCTTTATTTTGGCAATATCATTACCGGTACATTAGGCCTGGTGCTCCTGGTGCTGGCAGTAGTTTTCCTGCTTACCAGCCTGGTAAGCTTTTGCCCGCTCTATGCAATTTTCGGGCTCAACACCTGCCCGGTTAAGAAGTAACATTGTTCCGCAGTTTAGCTTTGACANNTGTCAAAGCTAAACTGCGGAACAATATGACTGTTGGGTTCGGTTTTATAACCTGGTTGCGGTACCAAACCACTACCTGCCCTGGAAAGCCAGGTCACATTGGAAATCAAAAAACGGCTCATTTCTCCGGCTGCTCTTCCGGCACCACTTATAATATAATAATAGCGATTCAAATTTCTTTTGCATTACCTCATAGCTTCCAAGACCTATTTCCCAGCGGGCGTTATTGATCGCTTTTAGATTTTTTTGTATCACTTTTTTACATCGACTTTCCTGGCAGGGGCGCGAAGCAAAATAATGAACGGGATTATTGTAAGCATGTTTCCCATTGGAAGATTCATAGATAACGCCATACATCTGGGGGGTAATATTTCCTTTTAATAATTCGGTCCAAAGGATTGGTCCTTCCTGGTTCCATGCGTTGCCATGGTGAATAAATATGTAAGTCGCAAAAACAGAATTAGGTCCTGTCCTAAACAATGAATCTTCACCATTTTGGGTTCCGATAATTTTCTGGGCGGGAAAACCGCTTGCCTGTATTAAAATAACAACTTCCTTCAGGAGGCTATCCCATAATGGGCGATACTTATCCTTAAGCGTATACCCGTCAGGCCCGTAAATGTGCTCGCCATGCGGAAGACTGCGAATGATTGACTGGTCTTTTTTTATCAACGACAACATAGTAGCCCGGGCTTTGACATCTATGCTTTTGCGATAGACGTCCAGGCACGAATCTATAAAGGGGTTCTCAATTCTTTCCAGGTAACTTGTAAGGTGCGGATTATTATTGATGGTTTGAACCGGAAGACCGAAACATATTCCTTTGCATATAAAGCTTAAACAGGAAGCGCTGTCTCCCATATAAGAAGACACCTGTGCGGCAACATAGCAATCAATCGGGTTGTTGTAAGGATATTCTTCAAATAATGCCTGGTATCGGCTGATCGCGTCCTGGTAATGACCAGCAACAACAGCTTCTTCAGCCAAAGCAACGGAGTGGTAATAACCCAAATAGTTTTTAGTGGTAACATCATTTTTCTGCCCTCCGTTACTTTGCCCGGAAACAACGTTTGCAAAAAGACAGCAGAAAAATATACATAGCAACGAGTGCATCATTTATGATGTTGATAAATGGTTGATTACATCTTGAAAATAACATTAAATTTCAAATGCACGATTGATAAACATCCAAAGAGGTCAACCTCTTTGATTTTTTGAATCGGTTTATCTTATTCTTTTTTTACCTTGTATACGCCGGGAAATCTTAGGCACACAGATAGATATGACACGTCTCATTCCGATTTTGCTCTTAGTTCACCTGTTCACTATTGCTAAAGCCCAATCACCGCTGTGCCTATTGAAAGATACCCGTACCGGCAACGTTGATTTCAGGGCGGAGGAATTGAATGACTTCCTTCAACTGGATAAATACAGGGCAATCTTTTTCGGTGAGCAGCATAATGCCGGCTTTGACCCCGAGATTAAATACCACCTCATTACAGACCTGAATAAGCGCACAGGCTTGCGGCATGTATTTTTAGAAATGGGCTTTTCCTCAGCCTGGAATATTAACCGGTATTTACAGACCGGCGATACAACCTATCTGTATAATCCGGCATGGCCACGAACGCACAGCCTGTATTCGCGTCTCTGGACACGACTGTATGAATACAACAGGGGGCTGCCGGATGGACGGAAGATCGTGATACATGGAGTGGATTTTGAGCGTACTGATGTCTTCCGGACCTTAAAAAGACTTGCTCCCATCGGGCAGGCCGTACCCGCGCCATTAAGGCCGGTAATGGATACTATTGCTGCGCATCTCTCAGACCCGCCGCTCGTTATGTGGAAAGTCATTGATGGCAGGTTCGTCGTATACGACAATTCCGTGTTTACGCGCACACTCGGGTATGTACAACAACAGTTCCTGGCCTACCCCGATGTCACAAAAACTTATTTCGGCAGCAACTATCCTGTAGTTGAGGACATTATTACAAACGATGGCCTGGTTGAAGTGAGGGCAAAGCGTCGCAACAGTTCTATGTTTACTGCCATGCAGCAAATCATCGATGAACAAAAGATTGACAGGTTTATTGGTTTCTTCGGGGGGCAGCACACTACTTATACTGTTGGAAATTCACTCGCCAACGCGGCAGCGGGTTTAAAAGGTCTTCACAAAAGTGATATCCTGAACATTGCAGAATTTGCTTACAATATCAACACGAAGGATACGGCTTTCAGGAGAAAACATTTTCATGAATTAGTAGCATTAAACGGGAGCTGTAAGGCAACCGTATTGCCCGCGCGCACAGTGCCGGAATATAAAAACGAAGCCGATTTTGTGATTATAGCTGATATTAGTGAATGAAATCAAACGCTATAGGGACTGTAAGTCATTCAGAAATTGGTTCGAAAAAAGTCTAATGAGGGTTACATATACCAAACTCATTGATTTCCAGCGGCTTTGTTTTTCCTCTATTCTTGTCCTTACACGCACGATTGGGAGACTTTCTTTTCAACGTAAAGGATTTTCACAAAAGCGCGGAATACAATGATTTATTAATAAATTAGTATTGGTTTTTTGTTTTCTACACAGTGAATAATATTGAAAATATCACACAACAATATAAATCCAACCTCGAAACAGGGCTAAACCAGGCAGAAGTAGAAAGTAAAATAAAACAATACGGTTTTAATGAAGTACCTGATAAGAAGGATCCTTTGGTACTCAAATTTCTTTCAAAATTCTGGGGTCTCACGGCCTTGATGCTCGAACTTATAATTCTCATTTCATGGTTTTTGCATAAAAGATTGGATGCTTATATCGTTTTAGGTTTACTCTTTTTTAATGCAATAATAAGTTTCTTACAAGAATTAAATGCAGCAAAGGCAGTTGATATCTTAAAGAAAAAATTGCAGGTGAATGTAAAGCTATTGAGAGATGGTAAATGGCAAACGGTGCCTGGGAGGGAATTAGTGCCCGGAGATATTGTAAGAATAAGAAAGGGAGATTTTGCTCCTGCGGATATAACAATTGTACAAGGTGACATAACAATAGACCAATCTGCGCTCACCGGGGAATCAATTCCGTTAGAAAAAGGCGCTGCTGACTTGGTTTATTCGGGGTCAATAGTCACAAAAGGTGAAGCTACGGCAATAGTAACATTGACCGGGAACAGAACCTATTTTGGTAAAACTGTTCAGCTTATCAAACTAGCACGGCCCAAATCACATACCGATGAGATAGTTTCTAGGGTGACAAAATGGCTATTGGTTATCGTGTCAGTATTACTGTTGATAGCATTGATTTTCTCCTTGTCAAAAGGGATAAACTTGATAGAAATGTTACCGTTGATACTAGTTTTGCTATTAAGTGCTATTCCCGTTGCGCTTTCAGCAATGTTTACAGCAAGCATGGCCTTAGGATCAATAGAGTTGGCTAACCATGGTGTTATCATTACCCGGCTGAATGCTCTCGATGATGCTGCTTCAATGGATATTTTGTGCGTAGATAAAACGGGAACACTTACAATGAATCAACTTACTGTTGCAAAATTACTGCCATTCAGAGGGTTTACAGAAAATGACGTACTTCTTTATAGTACGTTGGCGTCTAATGAGGCAAACAATGATGCCATTGACGTCGCATTTATAAAAGCTGCAAAAGAGAAAAAAATAATGACTAGCTCTTATAGTCAGAAAAAATTCATCCCATTCGACCCTACTAATAGAAAAACAGAAGCCTTGATAAAAACAAAGAACGATGAATTCCTAGTGGTAAAAGGGTCTTTGAGAACAATTGCTGCGACTTGCAAGCTGGACGAGCAGACAATTATGTCATTAGAAAGTGACGCAAACGAACTGGCAAAATCGGGATATCGGATAATAGCAGTTGCTATGACGAGAAAAGAGGGCACAAATCTTGATTTCGTGGGTATGACAGCCCTATATGACGCACCAAGGGCGGGTTCACAGCAGATTATTAACCAGCTAAAAGATATGGGTATTTCGATAAAAATGCTAACAGGCGATGCTTTCCCAATTGCCAGGGAAATAGCACGTAGGTTAAACATTGGCACTAACATCATAAGGGCATTTGAATTCAATACAGCAGTTAAATCCAATCCTGCTAAAGCTATTGAAAGCCTGGAGGCCACACCCGGCTTCGCAGAAATCTATCCTGAAGACAAATACAATATTGTTAAGGCGCTGCAATCAAAAGGACACATTGTCGGCATGACAGGAGATGGTGTGAATGACGCACCTGCGTTAAAACAGGCAGAAGTTGGTATCGCTGTACATAACGCAACCGATGTTGCAAAGAGTGCCGCCAGTATGGTATTGACCAAAGAGGGACTGTCAAATATTATAGCGCCGATCATAGTAGGCCGGCAAATGTTTGAGCGGATAAATATCTGGGTAATAAACAAAATCGCCAGAACTATTCTTAAAACCTGTTTTATTGTTTTCTCATTCCTTATGCTGAATAAATTTATCATTTCAGCTTCGGCAATGTTGATAATGATATTTATGACGGACTTTGTGAAAGTGGCATTATCCACCGACAATGTAATTTGGCATAATCGACCAGCAAAATGGGAATTAGGCAGATTGGCGTTCATTGGGATTGTATTAGGCATTTTAATGGTGATCGAGTCATTGGGAATGATGTTTATCGGTCTGAATTATTTCAATCTCAATGATGATCAATTAATAACTTTTTGTTTCGAATTACTGCTATTTTTTGCATTGTTTTCGATATTTGTCGTAAGGGAAAGAAGACATTTTTGGAGTTCTTTCCCGAGTAGCATTTTGTTATTTGCAATAATCGCTGATATGATATTAGGAGTAATTGTTGCTACGGTAGGGATTTTGGGGTTACGTACAATTCCCTTTTATCAATCTCTAATTATTATTAGTTACGCATTGTTTTTTTCGTTAGTTGTAAACGATTTAATTAAATTTGGTATGCTGAAGAAATTCAAACTGAATTAAAAATGCATCTTCATGTTTTACAAGAAAATATTGATATCCGTTGATGATGGGCCAACTGCAGAAAAAGTTGCCCTCAAGGGATTTCACCTGGGACAACAGTTAAAGGCAGAACTGGCATTATTAAGCGTCATTAATACTTCGCTGCTAATAACGCCGGACGGCATTTCAGCTAGCGAAATGGCAGAAGTCCTAAATAAGGATTTCCAAAAATGCCATCAAATGCTCACCGATAATATTTTTAAAAATCATAAAGTCTGGAAATTTATTGAAAAGGGTAAGCCCGTGGAAATGATATTAAAGATAGCAGAGGAATGGGATGCGGATATGATTGTGATAGGCACACATGGCCGGACTGGAATTAATCATTTACTGGTAGGAAGCTATGCTGAAAGCCTCTTACATAAATCCAAAATACCGGTAACGGTTATACCATGCAAGTAGTTACTCCTAACATCCATTGCAACTTAGACGTACTCAAGCCTTTCAAATTACGGTTATAAACCGGGTGACTTCGTTAACCACAGATTCTCTTCGCGAAATCCGCGTCAGCGGGATTTCGGTGAATCAATTTTAATTTCGCAATACAATATATTTATTGTATTTTTGTAATAATAAAAACTCCAATTACCGTATTAAATACTGACACTATGCCGCCACTAAAAAACATAACAACATATATTCACTCCTCCCGCCCACGCAAGCGGGATTTTTTGTGCCACCCAATTTTTTTTATTTCAAAATCCTGGCATCAAAACGGAACATTTTTGCAAACCCCTGGCTGTCAAACGATTACAACGAAACACCACCTTTGCAGGCACAACCAAACGCAACGTTTTCTGTTCCCACAGGGCATTTTTGGGAACAAAAAACCGTTCAGCAGCGCAATATTGTGCAGGGCATATCAATCTCTTGGGCAGGCTTCTTTATTTCAGAAGCGATAGGACATCTTTTTTCGCAACAAATTACAACAAACTGGTTTTAACATATTGCTTAACACCCTGTTACAAATGCATACATTATTACATAAGCGCAACAATTCCGCCCTTGGACAACAAAATTTGTTGCATAAGCCACCATTTTACCCTATTAAACATATTACCCAATCAACCAAATTGTCGAATTGTCAAATTACCCACCCCCACCCCGACATTTTGTCCCCTTTCGGCCCGGTGGCAAACTTATTGCAGTTAACTTTGCGGATGATTTTTAAAAAACGCACCAAAATGACCGATAAGGCTACAGAACAGGAAATAAACGACCGCGACGCCGAAAACACGGAAAACCAGGCTGATATGCGCGAAATGGCGGATGAGGCCGAAGCGACGGAAGAAATAACTGAAGAAGTGGACGAACTGCAAAAATTGCAGGCCGAAATAGAAGAGCTGAAAGATAAGAACCTGAGGCTGGTGGCGGAGTTTGACAACTTCCGCAAGCGTACCGCCCGGGAGCGGATAGAGCTGATATCTACCGCGGGCAAAGATGTAGTGCAAAGCCTGCTGGACGTGGTGGACGACAGCAACCGCGCCCTGAAACTGATGGAAACCGATAACGACCCGGCCAGCCTGAAAGAAGGCGCGGCCCTGGTATTCAATAAACTGCAACACATATTGCAGCAAAAAGGCCTGAAGCAGATGGACTGCCAGGGCAAGGACTTTGACGCAGACCTGCACGAGGCTATTACAGAGATACCGGCCCCGTCTGATGAGATGAAGGGCAAGATACTGGACGTGGTGCAGGCCGGCTATTACCTGAACGATAAGCTGATACGCCACGCAAAAGTGGTGGTAGGCGCATAATAAAAAATGCTATTTTCAAGCCCCGTTTACAGAACGGGCAACTTTACTATATGACGAAACGCGATTATTACGAAGTGTTGGGGGTCTCTAAAGGGGCCGGTGCCGATGAGATAAAAAAAGCCTACAGGAAAATTGCCATGCAATACCACCCCGACCGCAACCCGGGGGATGCCTCTGCCGAAGAAAAATTCAAAGAAGCGGCCGAGGCTTATGATGTATTGAGCGATGCTGATAAAAAGGCCCGCTACGACCGTTTTGGCCATGCAGGTGTAGGCAGCGCCGCCGGCGGCGGTTATGGCGGTGGCGGCATGCGCATGGAAGATATATTCCAGAACTTCGGGGACATTTTCGGCGACGACATGTTCGGCAGCTTCTTTGGCGGAGGCGGCAGGCAGGGCGGCCCACGCAGGGGTACCCGCGGCGCCAACCTGCGCGTAAAGCTGAAACTGAACTACTCCGAGATAGCCCACGGCGCCAATAAGAAGATAAAGGTGAAGAAATACGTGGGCTGCAACACCTGCGGCGGCAGCGGGGCGAAAGACTCAGCTTCGGTGCAGACATGCGGCACCTGCGGCGGCAGCGGCCAGGTACGCCGGGTGCAGAGCACCTTCCTGGGCCAGATGCAGACGGTAACCACCTGCCCTACCTGCAACGGCGAGGGCACACAGATAAAGGCCAAATGCACTGCCTGTAAAGGTGAAGGGCGCGTGTATGGAGAAGACACTATTAATATAGATATACCAGCAGGCGTGTACGACGGTATGCAACTAAGCATGAGCGGGGCGGGCAATGCCGGTGAGCGCGGCGGCCCCAAAGGCGACCTGCTGATACTGATAGAAGAAGAAAAGCATCAGCACCTGAAGCGTAACGAACTGGATGTTATCTACCACTTATACCTCTCCTTCCCCGACGTGGTGAACGGTACCAATGTGGAGGTGCCCACCATAGACGGCAAAGCCAAGATAAAGATACCTGCGGGTACGCAGAGCGGTAAGATATTCCGGCTGAAGGGCAAGGGTTTCCCCGCGTTCCAGTCTTACGAAAAAGGCGACCAACTGGTAGAAGTGAACGTATGGACACCCCAAAACCTGAGCCCGGAAGAAAAGGCCCAGATAGACAAACTGTCCAAATCGCCCAACTTTCAGCCCGGCGAGAATGCTGCGGAAGAGCGGGAAGACCGCAGTTTCTTTGATAAGATAAAAGACGCCTTCGGCGGATAAAGACATAAAAAAGAGGGTTGCTCTTCGCAACCCTCACTCCGTCTCAAACAAAGGGGCGCTAATATTGTGTCAGCATGTACTTTATTACATCCGTAGTGGTAACGATGCCTACCAGCCTGTTACCTTCCGTCACGGGCAAAGCGTGAAACTCTTCATGGGCCAGAATCTCGGCCACTTCGCGCACAGTGGCATCCGGGCTCACCACCTTGGGGCTATGGGTCATCACCTGTTCTATTTTCAGCATTTCCAGCACAGCTTCGTCGGCATCTTCTTCATCCTCAAACACCCTGCTGAATATGAGCCTGTCAATATCGGTCTTGCTGATGATGCCAACCAGCTTTTTGCCCCTTACCACCGGCACATGCCTCAGGTTCTTTGACAATATCAGGTCCTTCACATCAAACAGGGTATCCTTGTCCACATCGGCTGTAAATACATCTGTGGTCATGATCTCTGAAACAGGCTTCTTCTTTTTCATATTGTCTATTTTCAACAAAAATACCCGTGGTGCAAGCGTCAATTCATGACATCAGGCATGGGGAATGATGATTTTGGTTAGCTTTTAAGACGCCTCTCAGACCAGGTTAACATTGTTATTTGGTAGTTAACTATATGTAATCCCCTTGTTAACGACGCATGAGAAATATCCTTATGCCTTCACAGCGATATTATCTTTACACCTGAACACATAAAAAATAGAGGATTATGAAAAACAAACTATTGCTAATGGCCGCGACCACTATACTGCTCGCATCTTGTAGCAAAGACAATGACAGCATCGTTCCTACAGTAAGCCAGGAATCGATGATGAAACAAGGCCCCCAGGCCAGGCCCTTCAGCGGATCCATGACATATACATTCGCAGCCAACCAAGACCTGCCCTGCAATTGCGGAGATTTCTTTCCTGTAGGTACGTTTTACGGCACAGGCAGCCTGAGCCACCTGGGTAATACTACATCACTGATCAAACCCTGTGTAGCGCCTATCATACAGGATGGTAACTACATAGGCGACCACGTGGGTGTAGAGTGCGCTTACTTCATGGCGGCCAATGGCGACAGTCTTTATTGCTACACCTATCCTTACGACCTGATGTATGGCCCTACAGGCGCTACCGGCGTAGTTAAAGTGGATTTCGTAGGCGGTACCGGCAGGTTTGCCAATGCTACAGGCTCTTTCACGGGTACTGTTACTATTGGTCCTTCCAATGCAACTTTCACGGGATTGAAGGGTACAATAATCTATTAAAGAAGCGGAAGTAATATAAACAAAAGCGCTGCCCTTACCGGGGCAGCGCTTTGTTTTTCAAGGTTATTAAATAATTATTGCACGTTTATTAATATTTTTTATTGCACTCTATTAAAAAATAATTAAATTAGGGAAAATATCAGCCTTATGAAGTATATAATTACACTAAGCTTTGCAGTCAGTTTAATCTTGCTTACCACGGAGAGCAAGGCACAAATGCGCCTTTTGGCGAAAGCGCACAGGATGTATGATTCTACCGGCAATAAACTGGAGGATAGTACCACCTATTTCCATTCAGGAGTAAAAGGAGCCAGCCCAGGCAAATATAAAATACCTGAATTCGAATTAATGGAAGATTCTATGCACGTCTTTGCGAAGTCAGGGAGCAGCATGAAATGGATAGGACGAAGAATATCCATGTATAATGGTACCGACTTTAACTACAGCACCTATTACACATGGAGCGACAGTGCAAATTCGTGGAGAAATAACCTGCGTACTCGCATTATTTATGCCAGCAACAAGCCGGACACTGTTTATTATGATACATGGAGTTCCTTTGGCTCTGGCAGTTGGAGAGCAAGTACAAGGATTATGTACACGTGGAATGGCAACAATATTGCTACACAAACCAGGCAAACACGCGGTTTCCAGGGGCCTAATCCACAATGGACCAACAAGGAGCGTCTTACTTATACCTGGAGCGGTAGCAACGAAACGGAACTGGTCATTGCCAAATGGAAGAGTAGTGCCTGGGAAGATTCTTTCAAAAGGACGACTACATGGGTAAGCGGTAAAATAACAGATGTGAGCACATTTAAATGGACTGGCACCTGGACAGGTGACACCAAGAGCACGTACGCTTACGATGGCAATTCCCGCCTCGTAACTATTAAACGCGATATATACACCGGTGTTTGGGAGCCTAACCGGGTTGACACATTCATTTATGCGCCCACAAACGGAAACTATCCCGATACGATGGTTAGGTTCTCTTACTTCCTGGGCAACTTTACTAACGAAGGAAAATTTGCCTACAAATACCTGTACGACGGTCGTCCCACTGAATTGCTGACTATCTCCTGGAACGGAGTAGATACATGGAAGCAAACCAATAACCGGGACAGCATAGACAACTGGTATTATGGGTGGCCTGCCAGCGTTGAAAACATGGAAGTAGCTAACGACAGGATAAATGTATATCCTTCACCTGCTTCGCAAACCATTCATATTACGCTGGATGGTGTTGCGCCGGGTAAACAGGTTCATCTGGCGATAATGGACATGCAGGGCCGCTTAGTGAAAAACTGGGCTGACAATGCCAAGGGGAAAATGTCTATGTCTATCAGCGAACTGCCGGCGGGCAACTATATACTGCACGCAACCGATGGTACGTTTACTGCCTCGCGGCAATTCGTAGTGGTCAAATAGCTACAGGCCGACAACATTAGTAAAAAAGGGGCGTCACGCCCCTTTTTTTATGCGAAAAAAATATGCGTAACCTTGATAAAAATCATGCCTGAATGTAACAGGTATTACAGAAAAATAATAGGATATGGCCTAATTTCACACCTGATAATCATCTTCTATCGTAAAAACATTTATTATGAACAGGCTACCCGTAAAAATAACATTGCTGATAGCGGCATTAGTTACCACAACATTATTGTTGCCATCCTGCAAAAAAGAAAAACAATCGACACCAATCGCCCAAAACGGCGATATGAAAGTGCAGTTCGATTTTGTGTTCGGCTCCAATCAGCTGCCCTGGGAAATTGGCAAAACCATGGTGCATACCAAAACAGGCGATACACTGACATTCTCACTGCTGAAATTCTATGTATCCAACATCAGGCTGAAAAAAACTGACGGAACATGGTGGAGTGAGCCCAACAGTTATTACCTGCTTTGTACCGACTGCGAAGAGGGTTATTCGTTCACGGTGAAGAATATACCAGCGGGCAACTATACCGAGATGCAATACACGATGGGTGTGGACAGCGCGGCCAATACACTGGGAGCCAGTACAGGAGCCCTATCGCTGGCCAATGGCATGTTTTGGGACTGGAACTCCGGCTATATCATGCTGAAGGCTGAGGGTACATCGCCCAATTCACCCAGTGGCAACTTCATTTTCCACTTAGGTGGTTTTACAGGCACTAACAATGTCATCACTGTTAAGTCAACCGACTTTGGCGGTGCTGTATTGGACGTAGAAAAACAGAAATACCCGGTGGTGAAACTGCTGGCCAACCCGGCGAGGTTGTGGCACAGTTCGCCCAGCGTAAGTGTGAAGAGCGTGATACACGCACCCGGACCAGAGGCCGTGACTATGGCAAAAGACTTTTACAATAACATAGCGTTCAAAGCGCTGGAACAATAATTTTTCATGGGTAAACTACTACGGCTAAAGCAGGCAGGTGTGCTGCTGTTATCAGCAGTGCTACTCCTGCTTACCGCTTGTAGTAAAAAAGAAGTGCAGGACATACCTAAAGCCACGACTGATGGTTGGGTACGTCCTGCTCATTTTCCGGAGCCCGTGTACCGGTTTGGCGACAATGTGTATAGCAAAGCCGGTTTCGAGCTGGGCAGGAAGTTATTCTTTGACCCCATGCTCTCCCGAGACGGCACTATATCCTGCGCAAGCTGCCACAGGCAGAAGGATGCATTTGCCGATGGTGGTGCTGCGTTCAGCATGGGTATTGATGGTGGAATTTCCAGGCGCAATTCCCCTGTTGTGTTCAATATGGCATGGAACAAAAGTTTCATGTGGGATGGCGGCGTGAACCATATAGAAGTTATGCCGCTTGCACCGCTCACCAACCCCGCCGAGATGGGCGATAATATCAAGAACATTGTGCGCAAACTGAACCAACACCCCGAATACCCGACTCTCTTCCGACAAGTATTCAATCGCGACACCGTGGACGACCAGCAGATGTTTTGGGCGCTGGCGCAATATATGTCGGGATTAATATCTGCCAATGCTAAATACGACCAAAACATTAAGGGCACTGCCTCGTTGACAACGGACGAACAGGAAGGATTAACATTGTTCAGACAGCATTGTGCAAGCTGTCACAGCGAGCCACTATTTACCGACTATAGTTTTCAGAACAACGGCATTGACCATGTATTCGCCGATTCCGGCCGCTACCGCATTACCCGGAACGATGAAGACTGGGGCAGGTTTAAAGTGCCGACTCTGCGTAACGTAACACTCAGCGGCCCGTATATGCACGACGGACGTTTCAACAGCCTGGAAGAAGTATTAGCCCATTATGCCAACGGTGTACAGCAATCTGCTACACTATCACCGCTACTGCAGAAAAACGGCCAACCGGGTTTGGGTCTAAGCGACAATGAACAGCAAAAAATCATCAGCTTCCTGCATACGCTTACCGATGAGGAATTTGTTAGTAATCCTTACCTGGTGGAGTAAATTAGCTTACTCAGCACCTAACTCGCTGAGTATTTCTTCAATTTTAGCATTGCATTCCTCAATCATAGGTTGATACACCTCCGTATCATTTTTCAATGCGCTATCGATATACACGAATGCTTTTAGTCGTAATTCACAATATTCTATGAGCTTTCCATGTCTTGTTACGAGTTCATCCGGAATATCCAGGTTGTCTTGCTGATGCAATAAACCGATACATTCTTTCCATTTTGGTATCCCTGCCTCAACCGCTTCCAGTAGCCGCTCATTCGTAGAACCTTCGGGCATGTTGTAAACCATAAGTGCCTGTTCTTCGATGGTGGCGAACTCTGTCATAGCAGACTGGTATATGCCCACGTCATTGCGCATTGTTTTTATCGCTGTTACAGAAAGTACGGCTACCACACAGGCCAATGAGATAAGTACGCCCTGGTTTAGCAAGCTTGATTCTTGCTTCTTCAATCCGGGTACAAAAGAATAACCTATCGCAATCCCTGATACTAACCCTCCTATATGGGCCGCATTATCAATACCTTCTTTCATCCCATTCAGTAAGTTATATCCAACGAAGACAAGCATACTGGTCATCAGCGATTTTCTTGCAGATTTTTCGATAATGTTAGTTGTAAGCAATGCGAGGAAAATTCCGTATAAACCAAAGATGGCGCCGGAGGCTCCGGCACTTATCGTTATATCATGCCAATAGAGACTGGTGATACCCGCAACCACCGCGGTCAATAAATACGCTATTCCATATCGCTTCCAGCCCAATACCGGCTCTAATAACGTTCCTATATATGCCAGTGCATACATATTCATCAGCAAATGGAGGATACCTATATGGACAAAACATGATGTAATAATTCTCCACCATTGTCCATCGAGGGTATAGGGTTTGAAGTTTGCCCCCCAATTCAGCAGCCCTTCTCCATCCGGCGCGAAAACACCCACACCCGAAATAGCCATTAGAATGAAGACCAGGATATTAATATGCAGTAACCCAGGGGTAACGACAAAACCTTTCCGAGGTTTGAATATGCTTAATAGCCCGTCCGCTGTATTGCTGCGCAGTATGCTAATTGTTTCATCATCGGCAAATTCAGGAAGTAAGGACTCATATTTTTCAGACAACTGCTCTTTTGTGGAGGCCGCTTTTACCTCTTCATATTTGGCGAGGAATGATTGTACTTTCTTTTTATTCCTGCCTAGATCGAAAATTTCGTTTCCGGTAGAAATACTTTTAATGGTAGCGATGGTATTGTCAAGTGTCACCCTGATTTCATGGTTATTTGTAAACCCACCACTACTAGAGTACATAATTGCCATCTGCGGATTAATCAGACTCGTTTCCCACTTAAGTTGGTTGGCAACTTCTGCTACGACTGCGACAAACTCTTCGGTGGTAACATCATTTGCAGGAAATTCTTCCTGGTATTTGGGAGGCATTCCAAAAGACATGAGCGTATTGGGTTATAATGTTTGAATGTCAGCCGTTATAGCTATTTAGCCTGAGACATATGCCTGGCGCTTTTCGCAATCGTATTCAACACCGCTTCCGACCATTCGCCAAAAGTCTCTGTTGAAACCTCTACGGCATCTATTACCGATTTATCTGCATTGTTGATAAACACAGCCCACATGGTAGCGGGTTTCCCCGTAGCATATTTAAAAGTTTCTGCCACCAACAGCAGGCCATAGCCTTCTCCTTTGATGTCATATTCAGACACTATCTTTTTCATATCGTCCAGCGAAAGCTGGTAATCAGGATCGCCCAGTTGATTGTCGTAGTTGGCGGCCAGGTTGCGTTTGCCCGACTCGGCCACATCTACCTTTATCTCTTTCTTTTTGTATTTGCTTTTCAGCCTTTTTATATCAGCTTCGCTCACGGGGTTGAAGCTCCAGTTAGGCAGGTTCCTTTTTACACCGCCATCGTTCATATATGCGCCAAAATTGTGCAGGCGTATTTGCGAGTAGTCTATACCATACCAGGTGATAGTTTCTGCTTTTTTTACGTCGGCAAGGGTTTGCGCCTGTGCTGTGAAAGCTGCAGTTATAAAACAAAGGGCAAGGATGATTTTCTTCATATTGGTTTAGTTTTAGTGGTGTAAATATAAGTATCATATTGGATAAGCTGGATGACGATGACAGCTAAAGGTTGGATTTAATATTTCCATCTACCGACCACCTGCCGCCTCCTTTTACCAACAGAAAAATGCTACCCAGTAACATAGCCCAGTCGGTGCGGGCTTCGTGCAACATTTCCCACAGTCCTTTATCATACAGTATCTCAATCTTTGTAGTGGCTATGGCCACGAGCATAATGATAATAAGCGGTATAGCCGCGAGCCTTGTCATCAGTCCCAGCAACACTAATGCACCGCAAACGGTTTCAAAACTGCCTACGAAATACCCCAGGAATTCCGGCACAGGCAGCCCGATCTTCTCAAACCTCCCTACTCCCCGTTCGGCCGGAAACAAAAACTTCTGTAGCCCCTCCGACAAAAACACCAAACCCACCATAAGCCTGATAAGTAAGGTGGTGGGTGAATTGTCTGTATGCAGAAGTTTTTTCATCATATTTACTCAGTGTAAATGTACGAACATGCGGTGTATTCCACTTATTAACCAATTAACCCTATTGTCCTGTTTCCCCTATCTTTGCAGCCTGAAAATTGGTTACTATGCGTTATTTAGCTCTGTTGCTGCCCGCTGTATTGCTTATCAGTTCCTGCCGCGACTCGAGGATACACGAGAAAGAAGAATGGGGTAAATTCTTTGAAGCACAGGGTATTAAAAACGCCTGCTTCATACTGCGCGATAACAACCACGAGGCCATATACTACTATAACAAAGACCGTTGCCTGCAGCAATATACCCCCGCATCTACGTTCAAAATTTTCAACTCGTTGGTGGCGCTGGAAATACCTGTAGTGCCCGACGAGCAATATGTGATAGCCTGGGACAGCATAGACCGCGGCTACAAGGCATGGAACAAGGACATGAATATGCGCGAAGCTTTTAAGGTAAGCAACATAGGCTATTACCAGGCGCTGGCGCGCAAGACGGGCTACGACTATATGCAGCACTACGTGGACACTGCCAACTATGGCAACAAAAATATTCGTGGAGCCATAGACAGCTTCTGGATAAACGACAGCCTGAAAATATCGGCAGACGAGCAGGTGGGCCTGGTAAAAAGGCTGTACTTCAACCAACTGCCGTTTTCTGAACGTACCCAGCGCATTGTGCGCAGCATGATGTTGCAGGAAAATGAAAAGGATTACAAACTATACTATAAAACCGGCTGGGGCTTTAGCGGGGATAAGCAAATATTATGGGTAGTGGGCTTTATAGAAAAAATAGAGCGGTATGCAGAGCACGAAAACTCTATGAACAAAAGCGAGGTGCGCATGTACCCCTATTTCTTTGCCATGAACTTTGAACTGCCCAAAGACGACGACAGTAAAGAATGGGGCAAGGTGCGTATAGACATCCTGAAGGAGATACTGCAGGAATTTGGCGCTATGCCCGGGCTGAAGAAGGGCTAAAACAACCTCTTCAGCACATTGTACACCACATGTGGTTTGCCCAGGGTGTAAAAGTGCAGCACCTGTATATTGTTTTTCAGCAGGTCTTTACATTGTTCGTACAGCCATTCCTCCCCTACTTTTTCGCAGGCCTCCGCTGTTTCGGCCTTTATCATTTCGTTGTACAGGTCGCTGGGTATTTCTGTATTGAAAATGCTGGGCACAAGGTTTAGCTGGTTTTTATTGTACAACGGTTTCAATCCGGGTACTATTGGCGCATTGATACCCGCATGCTTACAGTTTTCTACAAACCTGTAATAGTGCTTATTGTTGAAGAACATCTGGGTGGTGATGTAGTCGGCGCCGTGGTCTATCTTGCGTTTCAGGTAGTACAGGTCTATATCCGTATTGGGCGATTCAAAATGTTTCTCAGGGTAGCCCGCTACGCCTATGCAAAAATCGGTATTTACGCCTCCGAGGATATCGTCTTCCAGGTAGTGGCCCTTGTTCAGCCTTATTATCTGGTCTACCAGTTCTTCGGCAAAACGGTGCCCGTTGGGGTGTGGGGTGAAAAATTTTTCGTGATTGGCAGCGTCGCCGCGCAGGGCCAGTACATTTTTTACACCCAGGAAGTTGAGGTCAATCAGGGCGTTCTCGGTCTCCTCTTTGCTGAAACCGCCGCATATAAGGTGAGGTATGGCCTCTACCTTATACTTGTTCATGATGGCGGCACAAATACCTACCGTACCGGGGCGCTTGCGAATCTCAACGCTCACAAAGCTGCCGTCTGCACGTTTTTTGTACACCTGCTCTGCCCGGTGATATGTTACGTTTACAAAAGCGGGCTTGAACTCCATAAGGGGGTCCAGCGTCTTGTATATAGATTCAATGCTTTTGCCCTTGGGTGGCGGCAGCACTTCCAGCGAAATGATCGGCCCTTTGGTACTGGCCAGGTATTCGGTTACTTTCATCGGACGCAAATATATTCAGTTTGGTTTTCATTGGAAAAGAATTAGCAGCAAATTGGCATAAGTATTTGCGGTACTTAGGTGCGGTTTGCTATTTTTGCCCCAAACTTGAAGCATTTGAATACCGGGAAAAGGAAAATAACAGCCCGCGGATTAGTGAAACGTTACCGCAACCGTACGGTGGTGAACAATGTATCCTTTGAGGTGAACCAAGGCGAAATAGTGGGGATACTGGGACCCAATGGGGCTGGCAAGACCACTTCCTTCTATATGGTGGTGGGACTGGTGAAGCCCGATGCGGGAGAAGTGTTCCTGGACGAGATGAATATTACCAAACTGCCCATGTATAAAAGAGCGCAAATGGGCATAGGCTACCTGCCGCAGGAGGCCTCGGTGTTTCGCAAACTATCGGTAGAGGACAATATAATGGCGGTGCTGGAAATGACCACACTGAGCAAAGAGGAACAACACGCCAGGCTGGAATCGCTGCTGGACGAGTTCAGGCTTACCCATGTGCGCAAAAGCCCCGGAGATGTGCTGAGTGGGGGCGAACGCAGGCGCACCGAAATAGCGCGCGCATTGGCGGTAGATCCCAAATTCATCCTGCTGGACGAGCCGTTCGCAGGCATCGACCCCATAGCGGTAGAAGATATACAGGGCATAGTGGCCAGCCTCAAGTATAAGAACATTGGCATATTTATCACAGACCACAATGTGCAGGAAACTCTGTCCATCACAGACAGGGCCTACTTGTTATTTGAGGGTAAGATATTAAAGGCGGGTACAGCCGAAGAACTGGCCGCTGACGAGCAGGTAAGGAAGGTGTATCTTGGGCGCAATTTTGAATTAAAGCGTAAATACCCGTCCACTACCTGATACCTGTACGAGTAACAGGCAGAAATGTTTATATTTAGCATAGTTTAGAACAGCAGATTAGGAATGAGCCTGATAAGTCCGGCATTGAAAGGTTATATGTTATTGCGCAACAGCGCGATAGATAATTTTATGCTTAACCCCATAGACACCCAGAAACAGGTGTTCAATCATATCGTGGGTTCGGCGCAGTTTACAGAATATGGCAAAAAATACGGGTTTGAACATATCAACGGCATTTCTGAGTTCAAAAAGCATGTACCGGTTAATGATTACGATTCGCTGAAACCATATATAGAGCGCATACTGCAGGGTGAGCAAAACCTGCTTTGGCCTTCGCACATCAGTTGGTTTGCCAAGTCGAGCGGAACGACAAGTGATAAGAGCAAATTCATACCCATCAGCAAGGAATCGTTGGATGACAATCATTTCAAGGCCGGGAAGGATGTTTTCGCCATGTACCTCAGGCAGTTTCCCCAGTCCAATTTCATGTCGGGGAAGTGCCTGGTGATAGGCGGCAGCCACCAGATCAACCAATTGAGCGCTGATTCATTTTATGGCGACCTGTCGGCTGTAATGCTGCAAAACCTGCCACTCTATGGTCATATGGTGCGCACGCCCGATCTTTCCATTGCCCTGATGGCCGAATGGGAAGAGAAAATAGAAAAGATGGCCCGTACTACTATACAGGAGAACGTGACCTACATTGCCGGCGTACCGACATGGACCATTGTGCTCATCAAACGGATACTGGAAATATCAGGGGCTAAAAACCTGTTGGACGTATGGCCCAACCTGGAAGTATATGTGCATGGCGGCGTGAGCTTCAAACCCTACCGCAGGCAGTTTGAAGAATACATCCCTTCCGCACAGATGCATTATGTAGAAACCTATAATGCTTCTGAAGGTTTCTTTGCCGCACAGGACGATGTGGAGCGGGATGATATGCTGCTGTTCCTGAACCATGGGATATACTACGAATTCATGCCGCTGGAGGAATATGGGAAAGAACAGCCTGAAACCTTATCGCTGCGCGAGGTGGAACTGCATAAAAACTACGCCCTGGTGCTGAATACCAACGGCGGGCTATGGCGGTACATAGTAGGCGATACCATACAATTTACATCGGCTAACCCGTACAGGATAAAAGTAACAGGCAGGCTGAAGCATTTTATCAATGCCTTTGGCGAAGAGGTAATAGTGGATAACACAGACAATGCCATAGCCGAAGCCTGCAGGCTGACTGGAGCCATCGTGAACGATTATACCGCCGCACCTGTATACATGACAGGCGCGAGCAATGGCGCCCACGAGTGGATCATAGAGTTTGAACACCTGCCCTGCGCGCTGGAAGTCTTTACCGAAAAAATGGACAAGGCTTTACAGGCAATTAACTCAGACTACGAGGCTAAACGCCAAAAAGACATAGCGCTACGCATGCCCATAGTGCACCGGATGCCGCTAAACGGATTCAACAGGTGGCTGAAAGACAAGGGTAAGCTTGGCGGGCAGCACAAAGTACCCCGCCTGTGCAACGAGCGTAAATACCTGGAAGAAATAATGCCCTATACAAAGGGATAATATTCTTAGCCGGCATTTTCGTTACCGGTAAATCTTCCTGCCCCGGCAATCTTTTGCATGACAAACCGGTAAATAAAGATAAAATTGACCATAGGCAACAACCAGATAGTACGGGAGTTAAGCCTGGATAAGACATTGCCAAAAGTAGCCGTGGTAAAAGCGTTTATGAATATGAACAATATCACGAGTATATAAACGGGAATGGCCAGCTTTTTGTCTTCACCTGCCAAGCAGAACATACAGATAAGTGACGACAGGAGGAATACTATTACAAATACGCCGTCATAAAAAGGTATATTCAATGTCTTCAGGTTCTGCCTCGATACTTCAAATTCGTTGATCTCGTGCGGGAAATGGCGTGCAATAGTGGTGTACATATGCGATTCACGGTCAAATTTTCTCCAGGGGAGTTCTTCGGCCTCGTCAATATTCAGCAATATCACCTGCCTTGCTGTGGCTTCCATGCTTTTATATGCCAGGAAAGGCCAGTATTTGGGCCTTGACGCTATATCGCGGATGATGGTACTATATTCTTCCCGTGTGGAATCCCAGCCACCGGCCTTGAATACCGGGCTTTTTTCAATGTTCCAAACAAACTCCCAGGCTACGGGCGGGATGTTGTCTTTATAGGCGCATATCTTGTAGTCTTTGATGGGGCAGGCCTTCTCAAGATAGGTTTTTAATACTCCGCTCTCTGCCAGTTTACCCATCAGGAACACATGCGAAGCCCTGGCGGTCACAAAGCCATTGCCTGCTATTTTGTTGCTGCCCAACAGGCATATCCACGACAGAATTGCAACACCTGATAAATACAACCCTTTCACCCTGTATGGGCGAAAATACGTTGCGGATATCCAACTGCCGCACAGTACCAGGAAAGCGAACAAGGTAATAATAACATAGTGCGAATTGTGTACAAGCACCGAAATGAATATTATGGTAAGCAACAAGACTGTTTCCCAAAGAGCATTCTTCTGTGTTAAGTACAAATAGGCCGCAAGGAATAATATGGGTGTGAAAGTATCGGGCATTATTTGTCCTGCATACCAGCTTGCAATGGTACAGAGCGCAATAAGCAGCAACAGCGCCATCAGGTGCAAGGTGCTGATTGCCGGCAGTAATGACCTGATGAACCGGGTACATAGATAAGACAGCAAGAGGCATTGAACGAATATGGTAGCCCAGATACTGGCGCCCAGCGATGTAAGCCTGATAAACAGCCCGTAAAATATAGGTCTTTCAGCAGGTACTTTCCCATCAAATGCACTTTCAAGGTAAGTAGAGGTATCGCCATGCATCACCACCGGGAAGCCATTGTAAAGTGCGAATACCATGAAAAATAATGTTCCGGCCAGCAAGGTAAGTATCTTGCCTAACCTATGTTTTTTATGGTCTATGAAAGAGGTCATAAGCGCTGATATTTCCGAAAACTAAATAATTTCCCCGGAATAGCAGGCACTCTGTAGTTACAATTTTCACGTAATAACACCCCTGCTGAATTAAATCACTGTACCTATTGACAATCGTCATATCCATTGCTTGCCAGGCAAACTAAGTTTGCATCATAAAATATTACAACTATGATGGCAACACAAACAACTACAATCGCGACGAAACTCTCAACAGAGCATAATGACTGGTTGCGTAGTCTTGATTTTTACAATGACGAACTGAAAATCCTGAAAGCGCGCCTGACACAGGTAGCGGGCAAGAACACAGGCGCCGAGGCATCTGAAGACGCCGAGATATTTGAAAACAGGCTGGACATACAATTGAAGAACATCTACGACCTGTCGCACGACATACGCAGGCACCTGGCAAACATCGCTGTGCAGGCAAAAGAAAAAGCCGGCCATATTGAAACAAGAATGCTGGATGAACACGCCGAATTGAGAGAACATTATATTGCCCTGGAAAAGACTGTCCATGATCTTCGGCACGAGTTTTACAGGTACGCCTCTAAATGGATGTAGTACTTAGCCTGCTTTGTCCCTTTCGTGAAACAAGGTGTTGAGCTCTTCGACATAAGCCAGCATCTCTTTACGGCCCAGGTGTTTTACGGCGCTGGTGAGAAAACTGCGGGGTATGAATTCCCATTCTTCTCTCATAGCGTCAATAAAACTGCGCACATTTTTGGCAGCTTCGCGCTGGGTACTTTTATCCGCCTTGGTAAAGGCAATATTGAATGGTATTTCCCATTCACCCAACTGGGCCAGGAAATCCAGGTCTATCTGCTGGGGCTTGTGCCGACTGTCTATCAATATGAATACAGTCACAAGATTAGGCCTCAACCGCAGGTAGTTCTCTATCATCTTGCCGAAGGATGCCCGCTGTTTTTGGGAAACCTTCGCATAGCCATATCCCGGCAGGTCCACCAGGTACCATTCATCGTTTACGATAAAATGATTGATCATCTGGGTCTTGCCGGGGCTGCCGGAAGTTTTGGCCAGTTTACTTTGTCCCGTCAGCATGTTTATCAGCGACGACTTACCTACGTTTGACCTTCCGATGAAGGCATATTCAGGTTTGTTGGGCGCAGGACAAAGCTCTACCCTGGGACTGCTGATCAAATATTTGGCTGAACGTATTTCCATTGCTCGCGTTTGACTTACTTTTGCACAGATGCAATCCGGTACAGAGAATAACCCGGCGGCTAAGATAGTGCCGGACTCAGGGTCAAATTTAAGCAAGAAAGAGCAGGTTGCCGATATGTTTAACCATATTGCCGGCAAATATGATTTCCTCAACCACACATTATCGCTGGGAATAGATAAGGGCTGGAGAAAAAAAGCGATAGCGGCGATAGGTAAAATACACCCCAAAACCATACTGGACGTTGCCACCGGCACGGGCGACCTGGCCATAGCCGCAGCACAACTAAACCCGGATAAGATAACCGGCATAGATATAGCTGTGCAAATGCTGGAAGTGGGCCGGGAGAAATTGAAGGAGAAAGGCCTGGACAAGCTGATAAGTTTACAACAGGGCGATAGTGAAGCATTACCCTTTGCAAATAACAGCTTTGATGCCATAACCTGCGCCTATGGTGTCCGCAACTTTGAAAACCTGGAAGCCGGACTTAAGGAAATGTGCCGTGTGATGAGGCCCGGCGGCAAACTTGCCATACTTGAGTTTTCACATCCTAAGAAGTTTCCTGTTAAACAGGCGTACCAGTTTTATTTTAAATATATCCTGCCAACGCTGGGCAGGATGGTATCAAAGCACGACACGGCATATTCTTACCTGCCTGAATCTGTCATGGCCTTTCCCGAAGGGGAAAGGTTTTGTGAAATACTGGCGGAATGCGGTTTCAAAGAGACAAAGGCCCGCCCGCTTAGTTTTGGAATAACGACCTTATATACTGCAAGCAAATAGCGGTTCCAGATAAGTCCGTATTTGTAAGTTTCTATTTTCGGGCGTTGGAATGATTTTATATTCCTTGCTAAGGGATTCGGGGGACAAAACGAAAAATAGTCTTTGACCTTAGATATGGAAGGATATTTTACCAATGACATATTTATCTATATTCTGCTTTTGTTGGCAGGAGGCATCAGCTACATCATCAGCACCCTGGCAGGTGGCGGCGGTTCATTGTTACTCGTGCCGATAGTAAACCTTCTTATTGGCACCAAAGTATCAGCCCCCGTTATTAATCTTGGCAACCTGATAGGAGAACCTATACGGGTAGTGATGTTTTGGAAATATATTGACTGGAAGGTGACTAAATACTACGTCCCCCCTGCCATTGCAGGGTCGGTAACCGGAGCATGGCTGTTCAGTAACCTTCGCTTAGAATGGCTGCAGGTCATCATCGGACTTTTTTTGATAAGCACGATTTTTCAGTACAGGCTGGGCAGGAAAGAACGGTCATATAGAATGAAGCTAAAAGGATTTATCCCGCTGGGGTTATTCATCGGGTTCTTTTCAACTCTTGTGGGCGCCGTCGGGCCGGTGCTCAATCCGTTCTTCCTGAATTATGGTCTGCAAAAAGAGCCTATGATAGCCACGAAAACCGCAAATTCTTTCCTTGTGGGATTGGTACAAATATCTACCTATACGGCTTTTGGAACGCTACAAGGGAAATTGTGGATATTCGGGCTTGTCCTGGGTATTGGCGCTACATTGGGTAACTGGCTGGGGAAAATATTCCTGGAGAAGATCAGCAATAAACTTTTCAGGCAGTTTGTAATATGGGTTATGGTTATCAGCGGAGCGATAATGATAATGAGAAGTATTCTCTGAGACTGAAACAAAATCCCCCACGGTTTGCCGCAGGGGATTTTACATAACCTATTACCGGAGTTCTTATTTATCTTCTTTCACTTCTTCAAATTCCACGTCAGACACATCGTTGGCATTGCCGGCGCCGCCTTCCTGCTGCGCCTGTGCGCCGGGCTGACCGTCGCCGGCGCCTTGCTGGGCATTGTACAGGTGTTGGCTGGCCGCCTGCCATGCGTTGTTCAGGTCTTCCATTGCCTTATCTATCGTATCCATATCCTCGGCTTTATGAGCTTCTTTCAGCTTAGTTACGGCGTCTTCAATCTTCTTCTTCTCATCTGCGGGAAGTTTATCACCGTATTCCTTCAACTGCTTCTCCGAGTTGAACACCAGGCCATCAGCCATGTTCAGCTTCTCTACACGCTCACGCACTTTCTTATCCGCTTCTTCGTTGGCCTTGGCCTCGTTCTTCATTTTTTCTATCTCGTCCTTGCTCAGTCCGCTACCGGCCTCGATGCGTATATTCTGCTGTTTGCCAGTGCCTTTATCTTTGGCGCTTACGTTCAGTATACCATTGGCATCAATGTCAAAGGTCACCTCAATTTGAGGTACGCCGCGCGGTGCCGGTGGGATACCATCCAGTATGAAACGGCCCAGGTTTTTGTTGTCTTTTGCCATCGGGCGCTCACCCTGCAGAACATTTATCTCAACACTCGGCTGGTTGTCTGCAGCGGTAGAGAATGTTTCGCTCTTCTTGGTAGGTATGGTAGTGTTGGCCTCTATCAGTTTGGTCATCACGCCACCCATAGTCTCGATACCCAGCGACAAAGGTGTAACGTCCAGCAGGAGCACATCTTTTACATCACCGGTCAATACGCCGCCCTGTATAGCTGCGCCTATGGCCACTACCTCGTCGGGGTTAACGCTCTTGTTGGGCTTTTTGCCAAAGAACTTTTCTACCACTTCCTGTATCTTGGGGATACGGGTAGAACCACCTACCAATATCACTTCGTCAATATCAGACGCAGTCATGCCCGCATCTTTCAACGCCTTCTGGCAAGGCTCCAGGGTGCGTTGTATCAGGCTGTCAGCCAGCGCTTCAAACTTTGAACGGCTCAGCTTGCGCACCAGGTGTTTAGGCACACCATCTACCGCCGTGATATATGGCAGGTTTATCTCTGTCTCCTGCGAAGAAGACAGTTCAATTTTAGCCTTTTCAGATGCTTCTTTCAGGCGCTGCCATGCCATCGGGTCTTTGCGCAGGTCAACAGCTTCGTCTTTCTTAAACTCGTCTGCCAGCCAGTCCATCACCACTTTATCAAAGTCGTCACCGCCCAGGTGGGTGTCACCATTGGTCGATTTTACCTCGAATATGCCATCGCCCAACTCCAGTACAGATACGTCAAACGTACCGCCACCCAGGTCGAACACCACTATCTTGCTGTCTTTATGCTGCTTATCCATGCCGTATGCCAGTGCTGCGGCAGTAGGCTCGTTGATGATACGGCGGATGGTCAACCCGGCTATTTCGCCCGCCTCTTTGGTAGCCTGACGTTGCGCATCGTTGAAGTATGCCGGCACGGTAACTACCGCTTCCGTCACATCCTGCCCCAGGAATTCCTCGGCTGTCTTCTTCATCTTCTGAAGGATCATTGCCGATATCTCCTGCGGTGTATATAAACGCCCGTCAATATCTACGCGAGGCGTATTGTTGTCGCCTTTTACCACTTTGTAAGCGGCGTGCTCCATCTCGCTGCCTATTTCGTCGAACCTGCGGCCCATGAAACGCTTGATGGACATAATCGTGTTTTGCGGGTTGGTGATGGCCTGGCGTTTTGCCGGGTCGCCCACTTTCCGCTCACCGTTTTTAAGAAATGCCACCACCGACGGTGTGGTGCGACGGCCTTCGTCGTTCGCTATCACTACCGGCTCATTTCCTTCCATTACGGCCACACAAGAGTTGGTTGTTCCCAGGTCTATTCCAATAATTTTTCCCATAGTATTGTTCTTAATAGTAATTAGTAATTCAGCTTTAATGCCTACTGTCTTATGTCAATAGATATGCCATTCGCACTGATTCGGCAATAATGTCAGCCATACTGCCAAACTGAAATAAAAATGCCTTCTTGCTGGTGCAGAAAGGCATTATGAATAAAAATCATCTGTAATATTGTCAATCGGGCGATGGGCCTGTGATGCGCAATGCGGCTGTGATTGAACTTTCCCTGAGGGAATCCAATGTGAGCTTTGAAATAGGCGCACCGTAATAAGACCTCATACCACGGGAACCCAATACGCCTATCACATCAGTACCCGTGAAGTTGGTATAATTGGGCTGGATATTATCGCTGGTAATGCCCCCGGTCTGCCCCTGGTTGATGACGGTATAATAATATATTTCGGGACTGGCGGCATATACAAATATGTCACAACTGTCCATCAGGCGCTCTACGTTATCGGGAGCAGGGCCCATAGCTGAGTTCAGGAACCCGTATATATTAGCGTTGAGTGTCTGGAGCTCTACACGGCTGCCTACCGAATTGGCACTAAGATCATTGTCAAAAGCATAGTCCACTTGTTTCCTTACGGTTGCGCCGGTCACCACATTTCTTTCCACGTAGTGGAAGCGCAGGTAGCCTTCCATCATACGGCCGTGGCGGGGCTGGTAGGGCGATAACCTGTACAGGGAGTTTCCGGCAGTCTTAGAGAAATCTACATTATAATTGAGCTGCTGGAACTCAAACACATAGAAGCCATCGGAAGCCTTGTTAGAATCGGAATTGACGATTCCCACAAAGTCGGACGAGTCGGTACGACCTGTTTGTTTGTTGTGGATAATAAGCCTGTACCATTGCCGGGGGTTCAATGCATGGGGACTATTTTCCCAACTGCTATTGGTGAATTTGTATGCATAGTTGGGGCTGGTGAAAAACTGCTGGTCGTCGATGGGGTTATTCTTCTGGTAGCCTTCCATATTCGCATCTACCCTGAATAATATTACGCTGTCCCGCAGCCTTAGCTGGTCTGTATCGTATTCGTACAGTTTCACCTCCAGGTCGCGGTAGAAGCTGCTGTCCGGCTCTTTGGACATATTGATAGCACTTTTGTGCTCGTCCATAAAGCCTTTCTGTATGCGGATGTAGTGTGCGGTGTCCTTCATATCCAGTATGCCGGCTACAACGGTTACCTGCTTGTAGGGCGAGGCCACGGTAAAGTCTTCGGAGCAGCTATGCAGGCCCAGTACGATAAAACAAGCAATAGCGGTGACTAATAATCTCATTACGATACGGTTAAAAATCTATCTTTTAAAAGCGAACAAAGATAACGTGATAATTTGATGATACGGTAATTAAAAATGATGTGATAATCTGACAATGTGATAATTTGATATTTATTTGACAAAAACCCCGAGTCATGCGCGGGAGGGGGTCTTGATAACTTGTTTCCAAACAGCCTTCCCGGAAACATTTTTCATAACTAATAATAGTAATTTCATATTCATATGAATTTGTGTGGCAAATATTTATATCGTTTTTGTTTCCATTTTGTTTCCTGATTTTGAAAATAATTTTTCGGAAACAAAAACCGTGGAGGTTGTGGCTGACGAACAGTGATTGGTGTTGGTTGTAGTGCAGGGACATGGTATAGTGCTTGTTCATTATTTTATATACACAACAAAGATACAAATTTTAGATGTAAATAACAAATTAAGCCGCTGATTACAGCGGCTTAATTTTATCCTGTATCTCAGCTTATTACTCTTTTATAAACCTGAACTGGGAATAACCGGAGGGTGTTTTTGCGATTGCTTTTGTCATCCTAATGAAATTTAACTGTCATTTTCTTAATTGGCGACTAATAAATGTATCTTTCTTGCTGGAGCCGCTTAATATTCCTTAAAAGAGGGTTAACTTTTCAAACCGAATTACCTATCTTTATGGCTTAACTCTAAAAACATAAATATGAAGCGTATTTACTTACTTATTGCATTTATCGCATCCATTGCGGCGACGTCTACCGTTAGTGCCCAAACAGACATTAGACTAAAACATGCTATCATATCCGATACTATGTTTTACAATGGCCAATTGTCTCATATTATACGTTGGAGATTTATCAACGATGGACCTGTTGCACTAGTACAATCAACAGATACCCTTGTTTTGGCAAGGGCTTACAGTTCTGGAGGCTTCAACAGGATAAAATTGACATTGCCGGCTAATGGGATACCTGTTGGCGATTCAGCCCAATGGACCGATACAGTACATTGGACCGGTGCACCAGCGCAAAACCCATTTACATGGTGTGATACTATCGCAGCTTACAGAAGCGGCAGTTTGATGACCGACAGCGACCCGACCGACAACAGAATATGTAAAACCATACCTTTCGTCCAGGATCCCTCCTCTGTACAGGCAATAGTTGCTGAGAACTCTCTGAAGCTGTATCCGAACCCCGCAGCAAACAACATTACTATCAACTATAGCCTGCGCAATAATGCAGATGAAACTACCATAAAAATACGAAGCCTGGTAGGGCAGACTGTGTATCAACAGAAAATTGAAAATAACAGCGCCGGCAATAAACAGGTGAACCTAGACATTTCCGGTTTCACGGCAGGTATCTATATCGCCGAACTGGATGTTAATGGCACTAAGGCAGTAAGCAGGTTTACAGTAGTGAAATAGTTAACTTAGGAATACTAAAAACGACAAAGGGCTGAGATTTCAGCCCTTTGTCGTTTTTAGTTCTTATCAGCATCAATTGGGAGAAGCAGATTTTGCATTACTGAACGTACCTGTATTCACCTCTTTCCCTGTAGTCGCCTCTGTCGCAGACTGAGCAGGCTGAGCAGACATGTTAGTAGTAGTACCTTGTATATGTGGCGCAGAAGCAGTATTATTTTCATCCGCTACTTCGATAGTAGATGCGCAGCCGGATAAAGACATAGCACCAATTAATAGTGCACCCAGGGTGAGTTGTATTCTATTCATTTCTTTTCGTTTTTCTGTTGATAAGGCAAATATCGTGCTAAAATGTATGATAGCAAGTCTTCTGGCCTGCCATGATAGTTAAAGGAAAGTCATTTTTCTTAATTTGCACTATGATTTTTTCGTCGAGGTTGATAGAGGAGGCGGTGAACGAGTTTGCCAAACTGCCGGGGATAGGTAAAAAGACCGCCCTGCGCATGGTTTTGCAACTGCTAAAGAAGGATACCGCCGAGGTGGATGCTTTTACAGGCGCTATATCGAAGATGCGGCATGAGATACGGTTCTGCCAGAGCTGCCACAACGTGGCCGACAGCGATGTATGCGAGATATGCGCCAACCGGGGCCGCAACCATGCACAGGTATGCGTGGTAGAGAACATCCGTGATGTGATAGCTATAGAAAGCACGCAACAATACAACGGGCTGTACCACCTGCTGGGGGGCATATTGTCGCCGCTGGATGGTATAGGCCCCGAGCAACTGAACATCGCTACCCTGCGCAACAGGGTGGAAAAGAACGGCGTGGAAGAGCTCATCATGGCGTTAAGTCCTACGATAGAGGGGGATACTACCGTATATTATATAGCCAAACAAATGAAGGGCCTGCCGGTACAGATTACCACCATAGCGCGGGGTATAGCCTTTGGCGGCGAACTGGAGTATGCCGACGAAATGACGCTGGCACGCAGCATAGCCAAGCGGCTACCGATAGAGAATTATGTGAGTTTGAAGTCGTAAGTAGTAAGGCATAAGTCGTAAGGCGTGAGGCGTAAGTGAATTTAACCGCGGGAACCCGCCGTGGCGGGGCTAAGATACACAAGGGCGTATTCAATAATAATAATCAAAACAGACAGGAAAAGATAACATCTCCCTTTAGGGCCGGGGGCAACCCACAAATCCTTGGTGTCTTAGCGTCTTTGCGGTTAAAACTGTTTACTTCAAAAACCTTTCCACTATCATCTTGCTTACTACCCTGTCTATGGGCAGGGTGAAGGTTTCGGGGGTAATGTCTTCGAGTTTTATCCAGTGGGTATATTCTTCAGGATTGGTATTGATAATGTAAGGATCGGGGTGCTTGGCCCTGATAAGGTAATAAATGCTGATGACCTGAGACTTATCGAAAACCGACTCCTGGAAGAAATCGGTAGTGTAGAAATGCTCCAGTATTTTTATCTCCAGGTCCAGCTCTTCTTTCCACTCGCGGTGCAGACAGTTGAGCAGCCCTTCGCCATATTCCAGTCCGCCGCCGGGGAATTTTATATATTTTTTACCCCGGATGGTCTCTTCATTTACCAGCACCCGATCCGCCTCTACCCATATGCCGTACACACGTACATTGAAACGCCCCTCGCCCGCCATAATCAGAACCAGCGTTTTTTGTTGAAGTAGAGGGTCATCACAACCGAGGTAAGTAATGCCAGGACAATAGGCACGTAAAAGCTGTACATACCTTCCTGGTAGGGTATAGGCACGTTCATACCATAAAAGCTGGCTATCAGCGTTGGCAGCGAGATAAGTATCGTGATACTCGTGAGCCGCTTCATCACCAGGTTCATATTGTTGTTGATGATGCTGGCGAAGGCATCCATGGTACTGCTGAGGATGTTGGTATAAGTATTGGCCATCTCAAGGGCCTGTGAGAACTCAATCACAAGGTCGGACAGCAGTTCGCGTTCTTCTTCGTTGCAGTTGAGGAAGTTGGTGCGCTCCATCTTCATCAGCAGCAGCTCGTTGCTGCGCAGCGCGGTTACAAAATACACCAGGCTTTTCTGTACGCGCATCAGGTACAGCAGTTCTTCGTTCCGGTTGGAGTCGTAGAGCTTTTGCTCCAGTATATTGCGGCGGTGGTTTATCTCCTTCAGCACTTCTATAAAGTCCATTACCACCTTCTCAAATATCTTCAGCACCATCATATTGGGCCGCTCGGGGTGGCGCTTGGCGAATGTGTTGAGGAAGCGGCGGATGGCGACGTTCTCAAAAGAGTTGACCGTCACTACCTGGTTGCGCTCGGTGATGATGATGGAAATGGGAATGGTGACATAATCGGCATCGCTCTCGTTCAGCGACTTATTTTCCACGGGCGTCTTCAGGATTATGAGTTTTACACCATCCTCTTCTTCGTAACGGGCACGCTCTTCAATATCCAGCGTATCCGTCAGCAGGTCGCGGGGTATCTTCAGGGTTTCGGAGAGGTTATTGATCTCATTTTCCTGGAAAGGCGGGGTCACGTTGATCCAGTTGGCGCCGTCCGGCCCCTGAACCTCCTGTGTCTGGCGGTTGATATTTTTGTAATACTGTACCATACCCGTTTATCCGGCTTCGCAAAGGTAGCTTCTATATAGCAGAATATAAACCTTTTACGGGCCGCATGGGCGATTAATTTAATAAATGATAATCGGGCGGGGTTTATTAAATTTGCAGCCACATTTCAAATCTATATGAAGCCGCAAAGATTAATGCCCCTGGATGAATTCACTATCCAGGAAACGAGAAAGTTCCCACAGGCAACCGGTGAGTTATCATCCATATTAAGGGATATAGGCCTGGCGTGCAAGATCATCAATAAGCAGGTGCTGAAGGCCGGCCTGGTAGATATACTGGGGCAACATGGCGCCACCAATGTGCAGGGCGAGGAGCAGATGAAACTGGATGTATTTGCCGACGAGGCGCTGATAACTGTACTGCGCAACAGCCCCGACTGTGCCGGTGTGGCATCGGAAGAGAACGATTCTTTCATTGCCTTTGACGACGAGTATTCGGTTAATTCTAAATACGTGGTATTGTTCGACCCGCTGGACGGCTCGTCGAATATAGACGTGAACGCTTCTATAGGTACGATATTCTCTATATACAGGCGCGTGAGCGAGTTGGGCAAACCCTGCACTGAAGAAGACTTTCTGCAGCCGGGTAATAAACTGATGGCGGCGGGATACGTGATATACGGCAGCAGTACTATGCTGGTATATGCCACCAAGCTTGGGGTGAACGGTTTCACCCTGGAGCCTTCTATTGGCGAATTCTGCCTGTCGCACCCTAATATGAAGTGCCCGGAGAATGGCAAAATATACTCCATCAACCAGGGCAATACCTGCAAATACGACGACGGCATGAAGGCCTTCCTGGAATATTGCATGGAGGATAATAAAGAAGAAGGGCGCCCATACTCGCACCGCTATATAGGCTCGATGGTGGCCGATATGCACCGTACGCTGATAAAGGGTGGGATCTTTATATATCCTGCAGATAAAAAAAGCCCGAATGGCAAGTTGCGCCTGCAGTATGAGTGCAACCCCATGTCCTTCCTGATGGAAGCCGCCGGTGGTGTGTCTACCACAGGAAGTGAAAGAATATTGGATGTGCAGCCGACACAGTTGCACCAGCGTGTGCCGATATTCATAGGCTCTAAAAATCTTGTAGAAAAAGCTGTAAGTTTTGCAGGCGGCAAAGTGCCGGCATAATAACTATAACATTTTCTTGAGCCGTCCCCGAGTAGTTGGGACGGCTTTTTTGCGGACATTTGCTATCATTACGGAGGATTTTTTAATTAACTGATACACTACAAAACACCAAAATATAATGCTCAACCGGATTATGACATTGCTGGCACTGGTATGTTTACCATTTACCACTTTTGCCCAAAACAATTTTGACGGCACATGGGGAGGTGCGCTGGATGGAGTGCAAAACCTGCGGATGGCCTTTAATGTATCAGGTCATAAAGCGGGGCAACCTGTAGCGACAATGGATGTACCGGCACAAGGCGCAAAAGATATTCCCTGCGATACGGTGGTTATTGAGGGTGACAGCATCCATATAAAAGTGGTAAAGATAAACGGCCGCTATGATGGGAAACTGGCTGAAGTGAACAGGATAGACGGCCTGTGGACACAGAACGGGATGAGCATTGTGCTGAACCTGGACCGGATAGAGGGCAAGATACAACTGAACCGCCCGCAAACGCCGAAGGGGCCATTCCCATACAACAGCGATGACGTTTTATTCTACAACGAAAACAAAAGCATTGTCTATGGCGCAACTATCACTACCCCAAAAGGAGAAGGGGAACACCCGGCATTGATACTGATAACCGGTTCGGGCCCGCAAAACAGGGATGAAGAATTGTTCCAGCACAAGCCCTTTGCCGTGGTAGCAGACCATCTTACCAGGAACGGTTACGTAGTATTGCGTGTTGACGACCGCGGCGTGGGCAAAACCACCGGCGACCATACACACTCCACATCGGCAGATTTTGCAGAGGATGTAATGGCAGCGATAGAATACCTGAAAAAGCGGAAAGAAGTAAACAAAAAGAAAATCGGCCTGTACGGCCACAGCGAGGGCGGGCTGATAGCGCAGATGGTTGCAGCGAAAAATAAGGATGTTGACTTCATCGTATTAATGGCAAGCCCGGGGGTGAAGACCCCGCAACTGATGGCCGAACAAAATGAGGCGTTGTTGAAAAGCATGGGCTTCCCCGACGAGCAGGTATCGGGCTATATTTCGATGTACAAAAATATTATAGCCGGGCTGCTGAGTGCAACTACACGTGAAGCCGCAGAAAAAAATATCCGCAAAGCGATTGACGACTGGAAAGCGGTAACGGACAAAGCCACAGTGGAGGTTATGACCGGAATAAAAGACCATGATTCCGAGCAGAAGTTCTTTTATGAGTTTGTGCGATTGTATGACAACAAATGGATGATGTACTTCCTGCGACACGACCCCAAATCCGTATTGGAGCAACTGGACTGCAAAGTGCTGGCCCTGAATGGTGATAAAGACATACAGGTGATAAGCCGCAGCAACCTGGAAGGCATAGCCAAAGCGCTGGCCAACAGCAAATCGAAAGTGAACGAAGTGCGGGAAATAGAAGGCGTCAACCACCTCTTCCAGGAATGTAAGGCCTGCACCGCCCAGGAGTACGGACTACTGGAACAGACCATCAAACCCGAAGTGCTGGATATAGTGACCAAGTGGCTGGACGAACATGTGAAATAATTGGGCTAAAGCCTATATGCTACTTTCCTTGCCCCGCATTGAAAGGCGGGGCAATTGATTTCTGGAAATTACCCGACAATAAAAGCAGGTGTTATTGCCTGTGCAGTGTACCGGAACAGGTATTGAAATTAGGGAATGGCCACCAATAAAAATAAAAGCCCGTCGCGGCGGTACCGGACGGGCTGGCTCTTAATATATTATCGGGCTTATTTGCCTTCAATCTTCACTTTGTCGTGCAGGTCGGTATCTACCAATACGCGGCCGCAGTGCTCGCACACGATGATCTTCTTGTGCTGGCGTATTTCTGACTGACGCTGTGGCGGAATAATATTGAAGCAACCACCGCAGGAGTCGCGCACGATAGGCACAACGGCAAGGCCGTTATGATAGCTGGTGCGGATACGCTCGTAAGCTGTAAGCAGGCGCGGCTCCACCTTCTCCTTCGCCTCGGCCGATCTTTCAACCAGCATTGTTTCTTCTTTGCCTGTTTCCGCAATAATTTTTTCCAGTTCAGATTTTTTCTCTTTCAGTTGTTCTTCTACTTCTTTTATCTTGGCCAGGGTACCTTCTTTGGCAGCGTTGCGCTCCTTCTGTTCGTACCCGGCGTCTTTTATGTGCTTATCGTTGAGCTTCACTTCCAGTTCCTGCATTTCCAGTTCCTTGTTGATGGCTTCAAACTCGCGGCTGTTCTTTACATTGTCCTGCTGCTTCTCGTATTTTTTTATCAGGTCCTGGGCTTCTTTTTTAGCTTCAGTTTTTTGTTTTACAAAACTGTTGATGCTTTCTATTTCAGCGTCTATATTGTTGACACGTGTCTGCAGGCCTTCTATTTCGTCTTCCAGGTCTTTCACTTCCATAGGCAGCTCACCCTGTAAGGTCCTGATCTCATCTATTTTAGAATCGATCTTCTGCAAAGTAAGGACTGCTACCAGCTTTTCTTCAACCGAGAATTCTTTAACTTTTGCCATATATTTTTAATAATAATAATTTACCGGATTTGTAGATAAATTTGATAAAAGAGTGGCAAAATTAGGAAATTTTCTATTAATAATATCCAGGAATATTTCGGAGGTGAACTGTTCGCTTTCGTAGTGGCCTATGTCGGCTATTACAATTTTTCCTTCTGCGTCGAAGAACTGGTGGTATTTGAAGTCGGCCGTGATGAAAAAGTCAGCCCCGGCGCGAATGGCTTCCCGGAGCAAAAAACTGCCCGAACCGCCGCAAACCGCTACTTTCCTTACTTCCCCACCCTTTAACGCCGTGTGGCGAACACAAGACGCTTTCATGTTTTGCTTAATATGGGCCAGGAAGGTTTCTTCGTCCATAAATGCAGGCAGTTGGCCTACCATCCCGGCCCCCAGTTCCTGGTTAGCATTTCCGAGGGCTACCATATCGTATGCCACCTCCTCGTAAGGATGTGCGGCAAAAAGGGCTTTCAATACTTGCGAACGGTGCGCCTTATCTACTAAAACTTCAATTTTAATTTCGCTTACCTCCTCTCGCGGGCCGCCCGGCTCACCTATAGCAGGATCTGTATCCATGCCCGGCCGGAAGGTGCCGGTGCCGGCTGTATTGAAACTGCATTCTGCATACTTACCCACTTCACCGGCGCCGGCAGCGAACATCGCCTCGCGCACGGTGGTAGCGGCCCCGACAGGCACATACGTATATAATTTATATAGGCTGTCTGCCATTGGCGCCAGGATTGATGTATCCTGCAAACCAAGCCTCCCGGCTATTTTGGCATTTACGCCGTTGTGTATATTATCCAGGTTGGTATGGCAGGCGTATATGCTTATGTCGTTTTTTATAGCTTTCTGAACAATGCGCTCAATGTAGTTACGACCGCTTATTTGTTTCAGTCCTGAAAAAAGCAATGGGTGATGTGCGACTATCATATTAGCGCCGCGTTGTATCGCTTCATCCAGCAAAGCCTCGGTCACATCCAGGCTGATAAGCACGGCCTTCACCTCATCCTGCCTATTGCCGATTTGCAGGCCACTGTTGTCGTAGCTTTCCTGCCAGGCAAGTGGTGCATATTCTTCTATAGCATTGATGATATCTTGTACCAGCATAGTTGATGTGTTGTGTAGCGGAAAGTTAGTTTATAAATAGCGCATGGCAAACAAGGCGGTACTGCAACACAATGCATAATCTACACCCGTTACATTTTTTGTACCGTTCATGACATAAAGCAAGCATTTCGTTGCATATCCGGATTTGCAGGTCAACATACGTGAGAATTTCCTGAACCCATAATAAGAGCCGAACCACATTTTTTTTGAGCAACTTGCCCCCAACAGTTTTTACCAGGGAAACTGCCTTTAGCAACCCGTTCCTGAAATAATACCCCTATTCCCGTATCCGCACCAATCGCTTTATTCGCTAACTTGCCGGTCCCTTATGCAGAAACAGGAGTTAAAACCATACTATGACGTAACCGTCATTGGCGCAGGCATAGGCGGACTGACAGCCGCCGCATTGCTGAGCAAGGCCGGCTTCTCTGTATGTGTATTGGAGAAAGAACCCCATGCAGGCGGCTACCTGGCGGGCTTCAGGCGAAAAGACTTCCGTTTTGACACTGCTATCCACTGGCTGAACCAATATGGCCCTGACGGACTGGTAACCAAGGTATTTGACATGATTGGCAACGACTATCCGCGTGCCAGGGTACAAAACCGGGTAAAACGTTACAAAGGGGATAACTTCGACTACCTGCTTACCGCTAACCCTGATGAACTGCGCGACCAGCTCATACAGGAATTTCCGGCCAGCAGAGAAGGCATCATAAAGTTCTTTAAGGCAGCAAAAAAGATTGGGCACTCTTTCAAAAACTTCGGGCATATATTCCGCTCAGAAGAAACTATGGAACCCCTGGAGCAACTCACCAATAAACTTCGCCTGCTGAAGTTTGCACTGCCCTTCATACCCTACATCACCTATAGCGGCGAAAAAGGGATGAAGAAAGGGCTGAAAAAATTCTTTAAAGACGAAAAACTGCACGATATATTTTCTTCGGAAGGAGAGTTGCTGGGCTGCTTAGTACCCATAGGCTGGGCCTATTACCGCGACTTTCAAAGTCCACCGCCGGGGGGAGGGCAGGTAATACCCGAGTGGCTGCAGCATGTCATAGAATATTATGGCAACGAACTGCACTTTAAATGCAATGTGCGGGAGATACTGCTGGACGGACATATAGCAAAGGGCGTGCGGTTTGAGCAAAGAGGAAATGAATATACCGTACACAGCAAATATGTAATAGCCGCCTGCGATGTGGAAGCCTTGTACGAAAAAATGCTGCCGTCACACATAGTGCCGGCAAAGTTGAAAAAGAAACTACGCGAGGCCGAACTTTATGCTTCATCAGTTACTATTTCTGTAGCGCTGAACTGCCCGGCTGAGCAATTAGGCTTTGGGGAAGAGATGGTGCACCTGGCCAGCGAAGCCCATACCCGCGACGAACACAGCAGCGGCAATCCCGCAAAAAGCGAGCTTATCATATTGGCCCCGTCCTGCCGCGATAAGACCCTGGCCCCGGAAGGCTGTGGTACGCTTACACTTTTTATGCCCGCGCTCATGCACCAGTACAGCGAGTGGCATACCGAGAAGGACGCAAACGGTAATTATGTGCGGGGCGAGGCTTACAAAAAGAACAAGGCAGACATTGCCGAAGTGATCATAGACAGGATAGAAAAAGAACTGGCGCCAGGCCTGCGGAGTCATATCCTGTTTTACGATGTGGCTACTCCTGTAACACACTGGCGCTATACCGGCAACAAAGGCGGCACCATGATGGGCGCCCGTCCCGGCAAAAAGAATATGCAAAGCAAAGTGGCGCACTACCGCACACCGGTAAAGAACCTGCTGCTGGGCGGCCACTGGGCCGAACTGGGCGGAGGCGTGCCCATAGCGGCAAAGGCAGGGGCCAATTCGGCATTGCTTATTTTCAAAAAAGAGCGCCCTTCCGCATTCCGCAGTATGGCGGCTTATATGGACGGGAAAACCGGACTGGCCGAACTGCTGGCAAATCCCGTATTCAAACCATATAGGGGCTATTGGCAACAGCAACCTACGCCCGCACAAAAAAAGGCTACGCGGGAGGCTGCAGCGGGGGAGTAGTAACGGTAAATGCCACCTATTGCTACACCCTTACATAAAAGGTTGTAATTTCAGCCCCGATGAAAACATCTCTGTCGCACTTGCCGCAGCGTAAGCAAAAAGAACTGCATTATATCACCCATATAATAAAGGAGAAGGTACATCCCGAAAAAATAATACTCTTTGGTAGCCACGCCACGGGCCGGTGGGTAGAAGATATGTATATGGAAGGCGGCATCACCTACGAGTACATCAGCGACTACGATATACTGGTGATAACAACCCCGGGAGACAGGCGTAAAGACCACGAAGTAGAAAGCCTGGTAGAAAACCAGTTTGACCCCAAAACACCCGTCAACATCATTGTGCATGATATAGAGTTTGTGAACCGGCAATTGGCCTATAACTGAAGCCGATTAAACATACTGAAGTTGAAAATATATTCTATTGCTTATCTGTGTTCGGTCAGCCTGATATGTAGCTGATAGTAGCACTTAAGGTGAGAAATAAATTCACCGTACCCTACTGACGCAAAACTAATGTTGCCTGCTGGCCTTCGTTGCAAATGTGGATTTATTTTTTTAATCGTAATTTTGTTAGTTTACTTAAGATTGTTAGTATTACATACTGAAGTTAGCGCAAATAATGGAGCAATTTAATTTGATAAAAAGTGTTTTAGGAGAACCTTACTACCATAATGATTCTGTTCTTATTTATAATATGGACTGTCTTGAAGGTTTAAATAGGCTTAAAAAATCGAATGTCAAAATTGATGCAACAATTACCAGCCCACCATATAATATTGGCAAGGAATATGAAAAAATAATGCCTATAAACTCCTTTGTCGATTGGCTGGTTGAGATAAGCAATTATATTTTTGAAATTACAAAGTCAAATGGAAGTTATTTACTCAATGTTGGCTATTTAGAAGTCCCAGAAAAGGGAAGAGCCGTTCCAATAACATATCTGGTTTGGGATAAAATAAAGTTTTATTTGAACCAAGAAATTATTTGGAATTACGGTGCCGGCGTTGCAGCAAAGCATTATTTGTCGCCAAGAAACGAAAAAATACTTTGGTATATAAAAGACAAAGAAAATTACACTTTTAATTTGGATGAAATTCGTGACCCTGATGTAAAATATCCAAACCAAAAGAAGAATGGTAAACTACGTTGTAACACATTAGGCAAAAACCCTTCTGACGTTTGGCAAATTGCAAAAGTGACATCGGGTGCAAATAGATCATCAGTAGAAAGAACCGACCATCCGGCACAATTTCCAGTTGATCTAATCACAAGAATGGTATTGGGCTTTACCAATCCAAATGACATTATTCTTGACCCATTTATGGGTTCTGGAACTACAGCAGAAGTGTGTTTAAGTCATAATCGCCTTTCTCTGGGTTTTGAAATAAGAGAAGACTATTGCCAAACAATTACAAATAGGCTTGAAGCTAGAATAAAAGCGGAAAAACTTAAAGCACTTTCTCCTAATTTGTTTGAGGAAGTTTAGGATAAATTTGTTTCAGTTTGTATTTGTACACATCAACACCTAATCTGGCTTGCTGTCCAGTTGCTGCATTCTGAGCAATCCAATCTGTATGTTCTAAATATCCAAATCTAATCATAAGAATTTTGGGGAGATTGGGCTTAACATCTTTGAATTGCTCAAAATTTATTGCGATATAATATCCGTTTTTATCCTTTTGACCAATACCTGATTGAGGTTGGGCGTAACTTCTATTAGCGAATATTTGATTAGGATGTGAGGAACCTTTTATTTCCACTGATAAATTACAATCAGTAATACAGTGAATATCTTTTTCAGATTTTAAAGTACCTACTTTATAAATTCCTGGATGATTAAGACTGAGATAATGTGCAACTAATTCATGCAACAGAAAGCTCATTATTTGTGGTACCGGTTCAATTTCTTTACCAATAGAAAAGGAACCGATTTTAGAATTAAAAATATCGTCCCATGCTTTTAAAACGGTTTCTACAATTTCATCAGGTTTTATTGGATGATTTGCAATTAGTTGGTCTGTTACAGCCGACCACTCAGCTACAGTCTTTCCGTAATATGGCGAATTTGGCATTAGAATTATTTTAGAAGCTCAATTATTTCTACTCCTAATGCCTTTGCAATCTTCTCGATATTTGAAAGAGTAATGTTTTTTTCGGCTCTTTCAATCATACCTATGTAAGTCCTATGTAGGTCTGCTTTGAAAGAAAGTTGTTCTTGAGAAAGTCCTTTTGATTTTCTTATTTCTCGAACATTTTCGCCAAATTTTAATAATATTTTGCTCTTACTCATCGGCATTTAGAGGAATGCCAAAGCTATTTTTAGTATGCAGAACTAACAACATACTATAGTTAGCATTTTGTCGATGTAAGCTTTTTATCATTTATGTAGAGTATCGCAAATTAAGCTTGCAGGCAACATATGGACTGACGCGTTGCGTTAATCAATCTCCCCAATTAAATAAGGTTTACGAATATATTTAATATTTTTTCAAATCAAGTATCTTAAATCGCCAAAACCTTCAAATCTCCAATAAATGGTTCGAAAAAAGTCCAATAAGGATCACTGAAGTCTTTTCGGTTTAAACCGAAAGGGCTTTTTAGTATATAGCGTTGTAAACGCTGTGCCGCTGCATCCTCAAAACATTCGAGGACGAGATTGGGTCCTCAAATTAGCCATTATCTGGTTCGAAAAACGTCCAAAGAGGTTCACAAAAAAGAAAGCCGCTATAATAGCGGCATTTCAACGTTATATCCTGATTGGATATCGAACCGGTATAACTTATTTTTACCCTTGATGAAAAACCTCTTCCGCTCATATGTTTCCTTCACCCGTACCGAACGGATGGGTATCATCGCCCTGGTATCGCTCATCATAATATTTATCGCCATCAGGGCTACCATGCATCTTTGGGTGAAACCGCCTGAAATAAATGCAGAGCAGATAACAATCGCCGCTAAAAAACTGAAGGCGCAACAGGAAATTCCAGTTAACACCGTGCTTCAAGGGGGAAAAATCAACCTGAACACCGCGGATTCGTTAACTCTTATATCCTTACCGGGAATCGGCAAAGGTATCAGTCACCGGATACTGGAGCGCAGGCGACAGTTGGGCAAATTCACTAATATGCAAGAGGTTTATGAAGTATATCATTTTAGTGAAAAGACCCGGAAAATGCTGGAAGAGCGGACGGTAATTGAATAAATTACCGTACAACACCCATAAAACAGTGCCGAAAAATCCGTAAAATTGCAAAATTTTCATAGTTATACATTCATGGATTTTCAATACACTGATACCCAATTGCAGATCGCCGATATGGTGCGCGACTTTGCCAACAAACACATCCGTCCTGATATGATGAAATGGGACGAAGAGCAGATATTTCCTGTAGAACTCTTTAAACAAATGGGAGAACTGGGCCTGATGGGCGTGCTGGTGCCTACCGAGTATGGCGGCTCTGGTCTTGGCTATTTCGAATATGTAACCGTCATCAGCGAGATAGCAAAGGTTTGCGGCTCGATAGGACTCTCCACTGCGGCGCACAATTCTTTATGTACCGGGCATATTTTGACCTTTGGCAACGAAGAGCAGAAGAAAAAATACCTGCCCAAACTGGCAAGTGGCGAATGGATAGGCGCATGGGGGCTGACAGAAGCTAATACCGGCAGCGACGCAGGCAATATGCGCTGCACGGCGGTAAAAGACGGCAACGAATGGGTGATAAACGGCACCAAGAACTGGATAACACATGGCAAGAGCGGTAATGTAGCGGTAGTACTGGCACGCACCGGAGAACCCCGTACCAAAAGCAATGTGACCGCTTTCATAGTTGAGCGCGGTACGCCGGGCTTTTCAGCCGGCAAAAAAGAGAATAAACTGGGCATGCGCGCATCGGAAACGACCGAGCTGATATTTGATAACTGCCGCATACCCGACAGCCAGCGCATGGGCGAAGTGGGTGATGGTTTCCGCCAGGCTATGAAGGTGCTGGATGGCGGGCGTATCTCCATAGCGGCACTGGCATTGGGCATGGCACAGGGCGCTTACGAGGCTTCATTAAAATATTCAAAGGAACGCGAACAGTTTGACCAACCGATAGCCAACTTCCAGGCCATAGCGTTTAAACTGGCTGATATGTACGCCAAAATTTCGGCGGCTGAAGCGCTGATATACCAGGCAGCAGACCTGAAAAACCGTGGCGAAAAAATGAGCAAGGAATCGGCCATGGCCAAATATTACGCATCGGAAATAAGCGTACAGATAGCTACCGATGCGGTGCAGATATTTGGCGGGTATGGTTATACCAAAGATTTCCCCGTAGAAAAATACTACCGCGACAGCAAACTATGCACGATAGGCGAAGGCACTTCGGAGATACAGAAGCTGGTGATATCGAGAGATATACTGAACGCATAAAGAAGAGGCCGTCTCAATGTCAATGAGGCGGCCTCTTACATTTATTGATTTACGCATAGCTATTTCCCGGGTTCCCGGTTTAGATCACGTAGAAAAGGTTGCCTGCAGGATTTTAAGCAGCTTTTGGCATTTATTATGCTGTTTTGTTATGAACTTTTGGTGGTTGTAAACAAGGCGATATGGTCTATCCGATATATATCTTGTAGGCGGAACCGGAGGAGTGTTTGTCTCGTTTCCGGTTTCCCAGGATTTTACCTGGTAGGTGCCAATGATGACGACAAAAGTAAAAGAGCCCCTGGATAGGGGCTCATGTTATAAGGATGAAAAAGATCCGAGTTTGGTACTTTCTCTCCTTTATCCTTTATAGTATCTTATTCCTGTGTTGCGGTGTACACTACATCTACAGCGTAGGTACCAGCGGGGTAAGCGAAACCGGGAGTTGCTTTATATTTTACGCTGAAAGTCTGGTTGCCACCGCGGTCAGCCGCAGTTATCAGATTTTGGTTGCTGGCTGTGAGTGTAGCGTAGTTGCTGAAGGAACCTGCTACATCGCCGCCTGTGCCGTTGGCAGTTACTTTTACCGCCAGGACGCCTTCTACCGGCATTTCAGGAGCAGGGGTAGTGTTACCTGTATAAGAGAATTCTGAATTATTAGCTTTAACCGCTACAGAGAAATTTTTGTTAGAACGCACTTTCAGTTCCTGAGCGTCAGACTCAACACCGTTGGCATAATCGTTAACGGTAGAGAATGGGATGGTAACATCGGCGCCTGTAGCGCTGCTGTTGCCTGTAAAAGTAATTTCTATAGCGTTGCTCAGGGTCAGCTGTACAGTTTGAGAAGCAGAGCTAGACTGGTTAGACTGGTTTTGAGCGTTGGCTGAGAAACCGATTGTTGCGAAGGCTGCGATTGCGATGAACTTTTTCATTTTGTTTGTCGTTTGTCGTTTGTCGTTGTTTGAATGTTTGTTTGTGTTTGTTTGCTATTATTCGAGCTATTATGTCTTTTTTATTTGCCTCTCATGAGCTCGCAAGTAGCTTGCTCGGTTGATGATACAAAGATGCGACGCGGAAGGCCCCAAGTCCAAAAAAACGGCTTTGGTTAACGCCCGCTTTGCAAGCTGGCAACAACCTGTTAACAAATAACGGGATTAAAAATGCCGGCATTTTTAGCCGGCATTTAGTAATGTAATTAGTTGATTGCTAACTATTTGTGCAAGTCGAAGGTTATTCCTGCTCTTCTTCCTGCCCGGCGAGTTGTTTTATCAACACTTTGTCTATCCTGAGGCCGTCCATATCTATGATTTCCAGCGCATAACCATGCCATTGTATCTCGTCGCCGATGTTGGGCATACGGCCAAGTTTATCTAATATAAGTCCCCCGATCGTGTTGAATTCATTCTGCGACTCATCATCTGAAATATTAAAGTAATGCAGCATTTCGAAATAAGGGTATTGTGCGTCGGCAAGCCATGTGCCGTCTTTCCGCTGGCTGATCTTATAATCTTCCTGCCCCATTTCAGACACGTCGCCTACCAGCGCATCCAGCACATCGTCCATAGATACCACACCTTCTATAGAGCCGTATTCATCAACTACAATTGCATGATGTAGTTTACCTACCCTGAACGCTTCCAACGCACGGTATGCAGGTGTATTATCGTGCAATACCAGGGGCTTTTTAAGGTGCTTTGTCAGGCTGAGGTGGTCGAGGCTGGTTTCGTGTGCGAACAGGTCCTTTATGCTTACAATGCCCTGCATATTGTCCAGGCTGCCATCGCATACCGGGTACACAGAATGTATCTCGTCGCTGATTTTCCGGCGCAGTTCTTCAGGACTGTCCTTAATATCCAGCCATACCAGTTTGGTGCGGTGCGTCATCAGTTCGCTTACACGCCTGTCGCCCAACGAAAAAACACGTTCCACTATCCTGCGTTCTATTTCCTGCACTTCGCCACCCTCGGCGCTTTGCTGGATAATCGCTCTTATTTCTTCTTCCGAGATCCGCTTGTCCCCCGTTGTCTTCATCCCAAACAGGAAAAGGAACAGGTCGTTGGTGCGTGTAAGCAGCCAGATGAAAGGATGGGTGATGACGGATAGCACGTTCATAGGCCCGGCCATAAAGGTGGCTATCTTTTCAGGGAATAACAGGCCTATACGTTTGGGTATCAACTCGCCAAACACAATGGTAATAAATGTGACCGCTGTAACTATGATAGCCACGGCCACTCCTTCTTCATTGCCCTGTAACCAGGGTATCCTCGCAAGCGCCGCCTGGAGGTCTGTCTGCAGTTTATTGCTGCTGAAAACACCCGTAAGGATAGCTATGAGGGTAATGCCCATCTGCACGGTAGAAAGGAAACGGTTGGGGTTGTTGGAGAGTTCAAGCGCCCGTTTGGCATTTTTGTTTCCTCTTTTCGCCGCCTGCTCCAGTCTGAATTTTTTTGCTGATACTAACGCTATTTCACTCATTGAGAATACGCCGTTGAGCAATATCAGGCATATTATGACGACTATTTCCATCCAGTTTTTCCGGTTGTTTCCGTTGTAAAGTTAAAAGTTTTAGGTGTAACAGCCGTTAAGACATATTCAAGACATAAAAGCATCCCGCCGTTTTTTGAACGGCAAGCGCCAGGGCTATAAGCCGAATGGCGCCGGAATGTTAATATCTAACGAGGCGTGCAACTTATTGACCGCTGCGTTGTTAGCAATACAAAATGTTTTATCTATGAAAAGGATAGTTTTTGTATTGCTTGCCACGTTTGCCGGCCTCCCGGTATATGCGCAACAGCTTTCTGCTACCGAACTGCTGGAGATGGCAGGTTGTATAGGTTATGAATGTTTGTACGACCGCGCGGTTGCCAGGGGTTACGAAGTAAAATACAACAACGAGACCGATGCCTATAAGTTTTACCGTTTTGCCAGTAAAACCCTGTATCAAAACGAAAGTAACCCTAAGATAACCAAGCCCAATACGTTGGAACTTACTTTGATAAAAAATGATTATAGCATAACACTCAATTATTTGACAGGCAGCGACAAGGAACGTGACCAGCTTCTGGAGCAATTCAGGGCAGAAGGCTTCGGCTACCTGAAGGCTACCAAAACCAAAAGCACCGCAGACAATACAGCAGAGGAATATGTTAGCGAGAAGTACCCGAAAGTACGTCTGAAAGTGACTAATTATAACAGGCAAAGAGGAGAAGGGCGCGATGTGGTAGACAACAAGGGCTCGTACATGGAATATGGTTTCGAACTTCAATGGTTATTTGTTCCGCCGCCCAGCGAACGCCGGGATAGTGTGCAGCAAATCACCCGATAAAGCTGAATAGCCGCTGTGATATACCGCCTATTACCGGTATTAACTTTTCACGTCCGTTGATAGCATGCATGGCGCCCATCGCCCAGGGAATAAATAATAGGATGGCCGCGATTATATATACCCAATATTGTCCCGCCAGGAAATATAATAGCGCATTGATAACAAAAGTGGCCAGGTACAGGAACAGCGATTGCCGGAGGTGTACTTGTACCACCCTGTTGCCTTTGTGATAGCCATACAGCCAGAAATAGGCAATAAGCCAACCTATTACCGTGATATAGCAAACGAAGGCTGCCGTATTCGGGTGCTCAGGACTACCCAGGTATGGTTGTTGCTCATCCATCTTTGTTGTACAGAACTAACAATGCTTTCCGGCAATTGTTGGGTCTTCATACGCCTAAAGATATGTTTTTTGGCCTGAACGGTCATGTTATTGTAATTTAGGCAGGGTTGTGTAAAACCATTGTCAGAACAAGGCTAAAAAAGAATAACAGAAATACAACGATATATTTTTTTGTGTCTATTCAGTAACGAAACCGCTACAGGCAGGACGTTTGTTCTCTCACCCAATCCCTCTTCAGGACTGGTTCATTTTGAAGTAGCGAAAGGGTTCAAGAATATGACGGTGATAAACACTATGGGACAAATAGTGATAAAGGAAGAAGGCATTACCGAAGGGAATAAAGCAATTGATATTAGCAGCCTCCAGGCGGGCAACTATATCATGTTGTTGCACAACCTGTCTGAAAACACCGTATCGAACGCGAAATTTGTAAAACAATAGGCTGATAAACGGTTAGTTGTTGAATGCGCCCGTGCAATAACGCCGGGCGTATTTTTTTATTCCGGGTTTTCCCCCGCCGGGCGGTTGATAGATATCTTTACGCGTTGTATGCGCATCTTATCCAGGTTCAATACCGTGAAGTCGTAGTTCTGGTAGCTGATGGTTTCGTTCACTGCAGGGAATTTGCCGGACAGTTCCAGCACCAGCCCGGCAATGGAATCGCTTTCCTCGCGAACGTCTTCAAAAGTATCGGGGGATAGGCCGGTAATACGGCAAACATCATTGATAAGCGTTTTACCTTCGAAGATATAGTTATTCTCGTCTATCCTTTTAAACTGGTGCTCGTCATCGTCAAATTCGTCCTTTATCTCGCCGATTATTTCTTCCATTATGTCTTCTAATGTGACGATACCCGATGTGCCGCCGAATTCATCTACCACTACGGCAAAGTGTATGCGCTTTTGCTGAAACTCTTTCAGCAGGTCTTCTATCAATTTACCTTCATGCACAAAGTATGCCTGCCTTAACAGGACATGCCAGTCAAAATTGACCTCGTCCATATGTGGCAGGAAGTCTTTGGTATGTATGATACCAACTATTTTGTCGAGGCTGTCTTTATAAACCGGCATACGGGAGTAGCCAAGCTCTATGGCTATCTTTTGCACCTCGGGGAAGGTTGCTTCATAAGGTATCGAACCAACATCCATACGCGTGCGCATGATCTGCGTCACAGTGATATTGCTGAACTTGAGGATGCCTTTAAAGATATTTACTTCCTGTTTGGTAGCAGTATGGCCCACGGTCAGTTCTATAGCATGTTCAAAATCCTTTCCGCTCATGGCCGCAGCCGGCTTACTGCCTATACGCTGCTCTATATAATTGGTAGATGAAACCAGCACCTTGCTGACTGGCCGGAATATGCCGGACAGTACATGCAGCACCGGGGCGGCAAATAGCGCCATACGCATATTGTTTTGCGTGGCATATACTTTGGGCAATACCTCGCCAAATAGCACCAGCAGGAAGGTAACCACTACGGCATTCACAATAAAGAGGCTGGGTCCGTCCAGGCCGGGCAACAGTTTGTCCATCAGCAATTTCATGGTAATTACTATGGATATATTGATAAAGTTGTTGCCGATGAGTATGGTGGCCAGCAGCATTTTGGGGTGGTCCAGCAGGCGGATGGTCTGCCGGGCGGAGCCGGTCTCTTTGGTCTTCAGGTAAGTAATGTCCTTGGCGCTCAGGGAAAAATATGCTGTTTCCGACCCCGAGGTTATCGCGGTCATCAGCAACTGTATGAGTATTATAATAATAAGTATCGTGACAGTAGAAGCAGAAAAAGCTTCATCGGATGCCACCAAGAATAAAGATGCCAGGTTCGGATCAGCGTCAGCGGTACTTCCCAAGTAGAATTGCAGTTTGGTTCTATTCAAAAATAAAGAAAGGGAAAGAATTAATGCAACTCTTTCCCTTTCTCCGGGTAATTATTTATCAAAAAGGCAGGTTGTCTTTATCCCCTTCGCCCTGGTTATAGCTTATATCCGGTTCCGTAAAACTATCCGTTGCATTATGGGTAGTGTCAATGGCAGGCTCGTCACCATTGCCATCGCGGCGTTTGTCCAGCATTACCAGGTTGTCGCCTACTATCTCGGTGCTGAACCTGCGGTTCTTGTCTTTGTCCTCCCAGCTACGGGTGCGCAGGCGGCCCTCTATATATACCAGGCTGCCCTTGTGCAGGTATTTCTGCGCCAGTTCGGCCAGGCCGCGCCACAGCACCACCGTGTGCCATTCCGTCTGCGATACCAGGTTGCCTGTTTTGTCTTTGAATGTTTCGGTAGTAGCCAGCGGAAATTTAGCTACGGCTATATTACCTTCCAGGTGTTGCAGGTCCGGATCTTTTCCCAAATTGCCTATCAATGTTACTTTATTAACGCCTCTCATTACAACTAAATTTTATACTATTTACCAAATTATAGTCCCATATTAATAAAAGTATGCATTTTTTTCAAAAAATGAAATAATGGATTTAGGGAAAGCGTATTTGTTGAGTTCTTTAAGACTTACCCATTTACCCCCGGTGGGTAATGCAGCAGGTGTGTTTTTTATCCTGTACAGGTAGAAATGAGTTTCTATGACACGGTGAGTAAGGCGTTGAAACAGCCTTCCGGATAGTTGCAGGTCTGCCTTTTTGAGTTTGAGGGGTTTAACCAGTTCATGCGTAGCAAGTTCCGCGGTTGTTAAGCCGGCCTTGTGTTCCACCAGGAATGGTTCATACAGATTTTGCCATATATCGTCGCCTGTACGTTTGCGTATCCATAGCTGGTTATCCTTCAGAAACAGGATGTAGTAAAAATGCCGTTTTTTAACAATGAGCTTTTTACTCTTTACCGGCAGGTCATTCCATAGTTCATGTTTTCGCGCGAAGCACTTGTCATTCAACGGGCAGGCAAGGCAGTCGGGAGATGCTGGTTTGCACACGGTAGCTCCCAGGTCCATGATGGCCTGGTTGTAGCCCGCGCTATCGGTCTTGTCCAGCAGTTGATCAGCCAGGGCAGTAAATTCTTTTTTTCCCGCGGTACTGTCAATGGGAGTATCAATACCGAAATAGCGCGACAATACCCTGTAAACATTGCCATCCACCACTGCATGTGGCAATCCGTAAGCGAACGATGCAATTGCCGCAGCCGTATAGGCGCCGATGCCTTTTAGTGCCTGTATTGATTCAATTGTGCGGGGGAATTTACCTTCCAGGTCGTGGTGAATATAGCGGGCTGTGCCCAGCATATTGCGGCAACGGTTGTAATAGCCTAAACCCTGCCAAAGCCTGAATACCTCTTCATCTTCCGCTGTTGCCAGGTCCTTTACCCTCGGGTACGCTTCGGTGAATTTGAGATAGTACGGCAAGCCCTGCTGCGCCCTGGTCTGTTGTAATATTATTTCCGAGAGCCATATTTTATAAGGGTCTTTTTCTTCTTTCCAGGGCAGGCTGCGGCCATTGTGCGTAGTATGCCAATGCATCAACCGGCGGGTAAAGTATTGTTGCTGGGCCTTATTCATTCTTATAGCTCTTGCAATATACACAGGTTGTACCACAGGCCGCATTTTTTCCTCTGAAAAGTCGGGGCTATCCATTACTTTTGAGCCTTGAAAAATTGAACATGCAGTTAGAAGAATTAAAAAAGACAGCATCACAGGTACGCCGCGATATAGTGCGTATGGTTCATGCAGTGCAGAGCGGCCACCCCGGCGGTTCTTTGGGTTGCACCGAGTATATGGTGGCGTTGTATTTCCATATCATGAAGTACAACAGCGCAGAGTTTGATATGAACGGCAGGGACGAAGATGTTTTCTTTTTGTCTAGCGGGCATATATCCCCGGTGTTTTACAGCGTGCTGGCACGGGTAGGATACTTTCCGCTTGAGGAATTGAATACTTTCCGTAAAATAGACTCCCGGCTGCAGGGGCATCCTACCACGCACGAGGGCCTTCCCGGTGTGCGCGTAGCCAGCGGTTCGCTGGGGCAGGGCATGAGTGTGGCCTGTGGTGCAGCACTGGCTAAAAAGCTGAACGGCGATAAACGCCTTGTGTTTTCGCTGCACGGCGATGGTGAACTGCAGGAGGGGCAGAACTGGGAGGCTATCATGTTTGCCGCACATCATAAAATTGACAACCTTATTGCTACTGTTGACTGGAACGGTCAGCAGATAGACGGCCCTACCGATTCTGTAATGAGTTTGGGCGACCTGAGGCCAAAATTTGAAGCTTTTGGCTGGCATGTCATCAACCTGGATAATGGTAACGATATGCAGGCTGTAGTAAGTACCCTGGAAGCTGCCCAGGCTGAGACCGGTAAAGGTAAACCTGTGGTGATACTGATGAAGACCGGCATGGGCCACGGGGTTGACTTTATGGAAGGCAGCCACGAGTGGCATGGTATAGCGCCGAATGATGAACAATTAGGAAAAGCTTTGGCTCAATTAGAGGAAACACTGGGGGATTATTAATACCACACAATATATTCAAAAGAGCAACGTTTATATGTTGCTCTTTTGGCACATTAATTGATTGAAAACATAACATTATACACTAAAAACCAAACCTCTTATGTCAAAACGCATCTTAATTGCCCTAACCGTAATGCTTTTTTCCGGCATTGCCTTTACATCCTGCAAAAAAGAAAAACAAAATGTTATTCCCACTGCCAGCGAATATTTAGCCGGTAAATGGGAGATGTCGTGGATGGCTTATGATGAGAACACGAACAAGAAAATAGATGAACTGGAAAAAGAGTCTTTCCCGGGAAATCAGATCAGTTTATTTTTTAACGCAAATGGCACGGGCTACTTCGCGTATACCTCAATTTATCCGGGTGAAAATGAGCAGGAAAATTTTACCTGGAGCCTTTCTTCAGATGACAAGGAGCTGACTATCAAAACACAGGATAATGGCATAGGTATCGAAACTATGGAATACACGATTAGTGAACTTAATCTTGACAATTGTGTGTTGGAGTTCAGCGAAGATTACGGCTTTGGAGTAGATATAACCGCCTGGGTGGGATTGGTGAAACAAAGGCAGTAAAAAATGTAAATGTCAACGCCCCGCGATGCGGGGCGTTTCTTTATGCATTCAGTATATCCCTCGATATCACCAGCGTCTGTATCCCGGAAGTTCCTTCGCCGATAGGCCGAATGATATTAACCACAAATTACAAACACTGCTACATACCGGGCTTTTACACTTTACTTTAACAGCTTTATGCTTGTATATATATCGTAATTATTTAGTTTAGCCCCAGCAAATAAACAAGGATGAAAAAATGGCTGGCAGCGGTTTGTATGATGTTTGTATTGGCGGGCACTATACATGCGCAGGATAAACCAAGAGAACTGGATAGCGTAGTATTGCACTGGACCACCTTGGGCAAATATAGCGGTACGATACTGGTAGTACAAAAAGACAAGATACTGCTGCATAAAGGATATGGGCTGAAATCGCATCACCAGGAGAAGCAGCCTGATGAAAACACCCTGTATGTCACGGGAGGGCTTACCGAAATGTTTACGTCGGCATTGGTATTCAGGCTACAAGAGGAAGGCAAACTGTCCATCAAAGACACATTGTCGAAGTATCTACCGGGGTTTCCGTTCAGCGATAGGGTCACTATCGGGCACCTGCTTTCACACACTTCCGGCATTTATGATTATATGATGGATGACAGCCTTTATATGATGGGTACCACCACACCCAGGGAGCGGAAAGACATTACAGGAATAATTAAGAGAATGCCCTTGTCATCTGAACCGGGTAAAGAATATAAGCCATCCACTTCTGATTATTACCTGCTTGGAATGGTAGTGGAAAAAGTAACCGGCACGAGTTATTACGAAGCCATGCACAAGTACATTATCACTCCCCTCGGTATGGAAAACACCGGGTTTAATTATGGCGGTTTCGGAAGCTGGGACAAATCGCAGGGCTACTCCATACTCAACTACCAGCGCATGTTACCCGCCTTCCCTATTGACTCAACTGTCAGCTTTGCATCAGGGGCTTTATTTACCGGAACAAAGGGTATGCAAAAGCTTGCACAGGCCATGTTGGGCAATAAGCTGCTGAAAAAGAGCAGTTGGCAAACCATGACCACTGCGCAGGCCGACAGTTTCGCCTACGGCTTTGAAGTAAGGGAGCTTGCCGGCCGGAAGGCTATCGGGCATACGGCAGAAACATACGGCTATGTGCATTGTTTTTATGTACTGCCGGAGGATAGCACAGTTATCGTGATTTTGAGCAATGATTTTGAAAGCGAGATTTTTTACATACTGGACGATATAATAGCCGTGCTATACAACCAATCCTATACATTGCCGAAACAACGTTCTTCCGTTTTCCTGGAAGAAGCCCGGTTGAAACATTATGAGGGCAGGTATGAATTTGAGAACGGCATGGACCTGAATGTATATGCGAGGGACAAGCTGCTGTGGGGCAAAATAAATGGAGGCCAGGAATTTACGATGCTTGCGGATGTAATCCCGGAAGAATTCTTCATGTCGTCCGCAGATGTAGAGTTCAGGTTCGTCAGGGACCGGAAAACTAATTTGGTCACCCATATTATCATACGGCAAAACCGAAAAGAGATAACGGGCAAAAAATGGCAGTAGGCTTTTACTAATGGCTTGTTAATCGGGCATAATTACTTTCTTAATACAGTTATTCGGGTGAATTTTATTCCCCTGCCGGTTTTCGGCAGGGATGTAAATTTTGTGTATGCGAAACGCCATTCAAAAACCCGGCCTGAAGAAATTGTTCAGGAACAAGTTTTATACCTATGTCGTTGCTGACAGCAATGGCCGCGGCAGGATAGTAGAGGTAGAACTAAAAGTGACGGGCCGCCGCATTTCCTATTTATATACCGACGTAAAAGAACGCGGTTAGCACCAAACATTTGCCCTGCTTCCTTGTTATTCTGCCTGATGCATTGGCAGTTTATTGCTATTATTGCATTTGTAACATCCACTCATTTTTTTAAAAACCAGAAAGATTATGAAACGTAATGCTACTGCCGTATGGCAAGGAACAGGCAAAGAAGGCACCGGGCACCTGACTACACAAAGCAATACACTCGACCATACACAATATTCATATACCAGCCGTTTCGAAGAAGGGGCAGGCACTAATCCTGAGGAACTGATAGCTGCCGCGCATGCAGGTTGTTTCAGCATGAAGCTGTCCTTCCTTATTGATGCCGCGGGCTTTAAAGCTGAAGAGCTGAAGACCAAATGCACTGTAACACTGGAGAATGGCGCAATCACCAATTCTCACCTGCAACTGGAAGCCAAAATAGACGGCATATCAGAAGATAAGTTCCAAGAGCTTGTATCTGAAGCCGAAAAGACCTGCCCGATATCCAAATCGCTGAACACGAATATTACATCGGAAGCGACGCTGAATTAGCAAAAGCAACAATAGCCTTTTTTTCGTAAATTTGGATAAAGGTTATGTATGAGCACCACTGAGTTGAAGGTTAAATTGCATGAAAAGATTGAGCAAGGTGATGAACGATTGCTTAAGATGCTTTACGCCCTTATACAGGAGTATTACGATACTGAAGCCATAGATGATGCACGTAAACGACTGATAACTGCTGAACGCGAAAGGTATTTACGCGGTGAGGGAGTTTCTTATTCATGGGAAGATGTAAAGAAAATGGCAAAAAATCATCAAAAGCCCAATCGTGCATAATATTGAGATCCGCCCTTTAGCGGCTACCGAGATAATTGAAGCTTATGATTGGTATGAATCGCAACAAGAGGGTTTAGGATTTGATTTCCTTAATGAATTGGAGAACTTTTTCGGCATCCTTCAACAAAACCCACTAACATTCTCCTATTATAGTGAGCCGGTAAGACAGGGTCGGATAAATCGCTTTCCTTATGTAGTAGTGTTTGAAGTATTTGGTAATACAGTCATAGTTTACAGTGTGTTTATGACCAAACAGTCTCCTGATAAAAAAAGAGAGTACTAGTTGTTATTCCGTTCCATTTCCCGCAACCGCTCCAGCACATGAAAAGTGATGGGGCAAACTGTTGAATTTTTCAGCGTTAGGGATACCCGTTTAATGAGTACATCTTCATCTGTATAAGGGTACCGCCTGCAATCGCTGGGGCGGTCTTCGTAGATGTTGCAGGTATTATCCTCTGCCAGGAAGGGGCAGGGCTGCTGTTGTAATACGTAGTCGTTGTCCTCGTCCAGCCGCAGGTACTTCTCTACAAACTCACCTTCCTTCATCCGCAGCAGTTTGGCTATACGCTTGATGTCGGGATTCTTAAACCGCGGGGAATAGTTCTTACAACAGTTGGCGCATTGCAGGCAGTCTATCTGCTCAAACGCTTCTTCATGCAGGTCCGGCAGGGCTTTCAGTATCTTGTTCTTGTCTCCCTTCTCCAGCAACCGCTTGTATGCCTTGCGGTTTCCCTCTGCCTGCTTCTGCCAATTGTCCGGTAACATATATCAATCCAGGTGCATCAGCTTCATGATGCGCTCCAGGTCCTCATCATTGTAATATTCTATGGTAATGCTGCCCTTGCCGTTCTTCTTCCGCTCCATCTTCACCCGGGTAGAAAAGTGCGAGGCCATACTGTCTTCTATTCGTTTGTAAGCCGGAGGCAGTTTCACCGGGGCCGATTTGGAGAGTGACTGGCTTTTCGCCTCGGGCGAAGACATATCTTTTACCAGCTTTTCTGTTTGCCTTACCGACAGGCCTTTATCCCGTACCTCGCGGAATACATACAATTGCTGGTCTACCTGCTCCAGCCCGATGATGGCCCGTGCATGACCCATTGTCAATTCACCGTCCCGCACCGCTCTTTGTACATCGGGCGGCAGGCGCAACAGGCGCAGGTAGTTGGTTACCGTAGAGCGGTCTTTCTTCATGCGCTCGGCCACTTCTTCCTGTGTCAGGTCGCACTCGTCCATCAGGCGGCGGTAGCTGAGGCCTATCTCTATAGCATTGAGGTTCTCGCGCTGCAGGTTTTCCAACAGGGCCATTTCCAGCATCTGCTGGTCGTCGGCAGTGCGTATGTATGCGGGTATGTCTTTCAGTCCCGCCAGCTTAGACGCGCGCAGGCGACGCTCGCCTGATATAAGCTGGTACTTTGTGGGACTTATCTTCACCACCGTTACCGGCTGTATGATATCGTGCAGTTTGATGCTTTCGGCCAATTCCCTCAGCGCTGTTTCATCAAAATCGCGGCGGGGCTGTTTGGGGTTTACTTCTATCTGTTCTACGGGAATGCGCATGATATTGCCGGCGCTCTGCCCGGATACGGCAGGCGGAACGGCTTTTTCATCCGTACCCTTCATTTCTTCGTCAATGGTATTGAGCAGGGCGCGGATACCTTTGCCGAGGGCTTGTTTCTTGTTATTAGTCGACATGATTGCCGGATTCAAATATTTTGTCTTCGTTTTTGATCTTCGTCATATTATTCTTCTGCAGTATCTCCTTGGCCAGGTTCAGGTAGTTGACAGCCCCTGTGCTCTCTGCATCGTACATCAGGGCCGGTGTGCCAAAGCTCGGCGCTTCGCCCAGGCGGGTATTGCGGTGCACGATAGTGTTGAACACCAGCTCGCCAAAGTGGTTCTTTATTTCTTCCACCACCTGGTTGGACAGGCGCAGGCGGCCGTCGTACATGGTCATCAATATGCCCTCTATCTGCAGCTCGGTATTGATACGGGTCTGCACTATTTTTATCGTATTGAGCAATTTGCCTAAACCCTCCAATGCAAAGTATTCGCACTGTACAGGTATCACCACGCTGTCAGCTGCCGTAAGGGCGTTTACCGTTATCAGGCCCAGCGAGGGCGAACAATCGATGATAATGAAGTCGAACCGGTTGCGAACTTCCTCCAATGCTATGCGCAGCACATGCTCACGATTGGGGTGGTGTATCAGTTCTATCTCGGCGCCTACCAGGTCGAGGTGCGAAGGTATGAGGGAGAGATTAGGCGTCTCCGTCTCCAATATCACCTGCGACACTGGGGTTTCGTTCACCATGCAGTCGTAGAGGCTGAGCTGGATATTTTTCAGGTCGAAGCCATTGCCTGTGGTACTGTTGGCCTGCGGGTCGGCATCTATGAGCAGGGTTTTATATTCGAGCACGGCCAGGCTGGCTGCCAGGTTGATGGCTGTAGTAGTTTTGCCTACCCCGCCCTTCTGGTTCGCTATTGCTATTACTTTTGACATAAGCGGATCAAGTTAGTTCTTTTTCCCGGTTTTAATTATTTACATCTATCGTTTCGCCGATGGCGGGCAGCAACAGCTCGCGGCCCGCAGCGGCAAATTTGTTTTTAGCTTCTTCTTTGTCGATGGCTATGGGGGGCCATGTATCGTAGTGTACGCCCACCACCCGCTGGCATTGTGCAAACTCCGCCGCCACCAGCGCGTCCTCTACATCCATGGTAAAATGGCCGCCGATGGGCATAATGCCGAAAGACATGGTACCGTACCGTGGTATCAGTTGGATATCCATGATGAGGCAGGTGTCGCCGCTGTAGTAAAAAGTACCGTCGGCAGTTGTCACCACAAAGCCGGCGGGATTGCCGCCATAGCTGCCATCGGGCAGGCCGCTGCTGTGGGCGGCGGGCGTCATGCGCACGCTGCCAAAAGCCGTTTTCAGCAATCCCAGGTTCATGCCTATGACGTTATCATACCCCTGTTTGCTAATCCAGTTGGTCACTTCCAGCATACCTATTACCTGCGCACCGGTGTTTTTGGCTATGGCCACCAGGTCGGCTATATGGTCGCCATGGCCGTGGGATATAAGGATATAATCAGCCGCAATTGACTGTATATCAACATTTTTCGCATTATCGTTACCTGAAATAAAGGGGTCGAACAGCAACTTTAAACCTGCTGTTTCTACCATAAAACAAGAATGCCCGTAATAAGTAAGTTTCATGTCTCCCTTAAGTTACCGTTTTGAGTTTTTTGCGACTATAACAAAGTTAACGCCCCTGTATGATATTTCTGTGGAACATCCGTGGAATGTGGATAAGATAATGTTCAATGTGATGATTTGGATAATGTGATGATGCCCCTTTTTGCTCCAAAATATATCCCGTTATGCGTTTGCAGGGATATTTTGTTCCAAATGTTCCATCGAAAGGGCAAAATGTTCCCATTTTGATGCCGGATACCCTGCTTTTCTTCGGGGGTCACATTCATAATTTATTAATTATCAACATACCATGAATTTTGTTCCCAAATGATGCCAGGAAAATCCATCGCGAAAAAAGCCCCTCTATCTTCCGCCTTAGACGGAGAGGACTAATAATAAATTAGTGGTTGAATTTTGTTTCCAAATGTTTCCCGGAAAATTCCATTGCGAAAAACCCCTCTATCTTCCGCCTTAGGCGGAGAGGACTAATAATAAATTAGTTTGCCGTTTGCCAATCTCGTTAGTCACAGCGTTCCCCTGGATCGGGGTAGCCTCGCATACTGTCGTTTGCTCCCATGATGGTTTTCTTTTTAACCGCAGAGGCGCAAAGACGCGGAGACAGCCTGTTAAGCGTCAACCCTATTCCTGCTACCACTTTGTATTGCAATAAATAAAGAGCTTCCACTCATGCACAAGCATGATTTACTATTACAAATTTACGTAAAAACGATGTTATTAGCAATGATTTTATGATGGGAATTATTTACAAAGTTTTCGCCACCCGGTTAGTGAAAACCTGGTTTAGTATTCTTGTATGGTTTCGAGGGTTTCCCTTACAGCGCCGGAGGGTTGTCGGCCTATATCTTTTCGATAGACAGGTTTATCATCAGCCTGAAGAATGAAGAAATCGTGCGCTTTGTCGCACCCGAACCCGACAGTTTCAAACAATGGCTGGATGAACATCAGGTGCGCAACGTCAACCCCGCCGACGGCTAAGCCTGGCGGGGCAAGTGATACCCTGGGGAAGATGGTTTATAATCACTACTTCCCACCAGGAAAAAGAAGAAGTAAAAAAGGATAATCGCTATGCTGCATAAGCATACCACACATTTCAACCCTGCATTTTTTGCGCCAATAGGTACACTACTCTACTATACTATCTCTTAGATATCTGAAACATTTTAGTGCTGTATGATAATCTTTTTGTGCGCCGCAAATCCGTTTTTATTTTGTACGCTTATCAAATATAAGCCGTTGGGGAAATTACTGACTGAAAATTGAATATTACCATCACTTGTATCCTTTCTTGCAAGTACTTTTCCGTCCATACTTTGAATAATGGCAGAGTATTGTTGTCCATGTCCACCAAAGGATATATTAACTTTGTCGCCTGCCGGTATCGGGTACACTTTGGGGCCATTGTCGCCCATGTCAACATCGTCTATGCTATTGAAATATTTCCTGCATGATTTGCCGGCGATATTATAGTATTTAAGTTCTGAAGAATAAAAATCACTTCCCTTGCCTGAATAGCGATAGTGTATAAATGTAAGGCCAATACCTGCTTTATAATTCGCATAGTTATTGCCGGCTGACGCCCTGGTAAGATAGCAGAAAGTATCGCCGCATATCTGTCCTGCACGTATCGTGAACAGGGGCCCTTTGAAACAATAAGATGTGTCGTTCTCGTTGTAAAATATGGCATTGTACGCCGAATTTGCAGGGGTGGATTCTTCGGGCATATGGCTTATAAAATAATTAGTGTCCACATAGAGTGTATCTTTATATATCGCAGGTGTAAATACATCGTTGTTCTTTGTCAATTGCAGCACGTCCGTTTCGTATTCGGTATGAGACGGGAGCACGTTCTTTTTGGTAATACTATATGTTCTGTAAACTATATTCCCATAAATTATCACCTGGATCGTGTCACCCACATTGTAATCGGTGATATCGGTATTCTTGTATGGATAATATTTCATTTGCCTAAAATTGTTCATAGGGTTGGGGGTACGGTCATAATAATAATCAAAACTATCCTTCATGCTATTTATACCACCTCCCGGCTTACGAAACGGGAAATTATATAAGTCAAAAACATCCGCAAATCCGTGCGTTTTACTTAACAGTATTGTTCTGCCATCCAGGAAATCCCCGTTCAGGCGAAGAGTGATAGTTTTTACAGAATCTAGATAACCTGCAATGGTTATCGTGTCTATTTTGGTTACCTGCGCTTCAAACTCCAGGTTATTGTGCTTGTAAAATGTCCATTTATCATTCAACTGTGCCTGCGATTTTATTACTATGGTGCCACCCCATCCATTTTCAAAGTTGTAAATACCTCCCGGATTAATAATAACACGCTTCCCTATCCAGTTGCCGCCCTTCAGGTCCAATTTTTGACCGGGGCTATCCAGGTACCTCCCTCTCACAGTATGAAAAGGTATGAGTACTGTGTCGGTGCCTGTAACATACATGGAATCTATCCTGATGCCTTTCAGGTAATAATCATTATTAATAAAGTATTGCTTGTCTAAAGGCTTTATACACTCATAGTTTTGGGAATAGGCTATGCAAGGAAGCATCGCAATGAGTAAAATAGGTAAGGTCTTTAACATCTCCAGGATTTAGTTTAGTGGTTCGGAATACACTAAGGTACTAATATTTTTAATGATAAACTGTTTAGATTTGACAACTTTCAGAACGTTATCAAATCTTATTTTTGCACCCCTACCCATTGAAAAAGAACGCATTATGTTAACGTATTTTCAAAAACTTCCTTAATCGGGGGGATTTTCCTAACTTTCTGAAAATTACATTTTTTAGTGCGCGCATGAGTAAAAAGCCGTATGTCTCGCCGTCGTTCTCGTATGTGCCGCTGGAGGAAACATTGGAGGTATTGCCGAAGAAGAAAAAGCTCTTTATAGGTATTCCCAAGGAAACATCTTTCCAGGAGAACCGTATTGCCCTTACCCCGGAGGCCGTAGCCGTGCTGGTGAACAACGGCAACAACGTGGTGGTGGAACATGGTGCGGGCGAGGGTTCTTTTTACTACGATACCGACTACAGCGAGGCGGGCGCGCATATAGCCTACGAACGTGAAGAAGTGTTCAAGGCCAATACCATCATCAAGTCGGCGCCGATATCTGAAGAGGACATCCCCTCGCTACAGCCCAACCAGTTTGTGATATCGCCCATACATATGCCGCTGCTGAAGGCGGAAATGCTGGAGCAACTGCTGCAAAAAAAGATAATAGCCATAGCCTTCGACTCGATAAAGGACGATGCAGGCACATACCCCATCGTTCGCTCTATGAGCGAAATAGCGGGGGCGTCTGCTATACTGAACGCGGCTAAATACCTGAGCAATGTGCACCAGGGCAAAGGAATACTGCTGGGCGGCATAACGGGCATACCGCCCGCCAAGGTATTGATACTGGGCGCGGGCATGGTGGGCGAACATGCGGCCAGGGCTGCCATAGGGCTTGGCGCGGTGGTAAAGGTCTTTGACAACTCGATATACCGCCTGATGCGCCTGCAGAACAACGTAGGACAACGGGTATTTACCTCGGTACTGGAGCCTATAACCCTGGCGGAAGAGCTGGCCAATGCAGATGTGGTGGTAGGCGCGCTGAAACCCATTAACGGCATCACACCCGTGGTAGTAACGGACGAGATGGTGGCCAATATGAAGGCCGGCTCGGTGATAATGGACGTGAGCATAGACCGCGGAGGGTGCTTTGAAACATCGAAAGTGACCACGCTGGAAAAACCAACTTTCAGAAAATATGATGTAGTGCACTACTGCGTGCCTAATATAGCTTCAGGCGTATCGCGCACGGCATCGAGGGCTATCAGCAACGTGCTGATGCCCATACTGCTGGACTGTACCGATATGGGCGGCCTGGAGACCCTGATACAGTCGAAGGCCGGTATCAGGAACGGGGTGTACCTGTACAAAGGCTGCGTTACCAACGCACCTATCGCCAAACGTTTCGATTTAAAATATACAGATCTCGACCTGCTGCTTGCGTCGCAGATATAACAATAATGATATTTTTTGTATGCCAAATAATCGTGTAAATAAAACTATAGCCGGTTACCACCTGCTTATGCTACTGTCTGCTGTCGACCATAAATTCATAGGTAAAGAAGATACCGTTATCCGGGACTATTTAGTGCAGGAATTTCCCATACAGGTAGACCTGGACCGCGAAATGGAAATCATCAGCGCCCTTAAGCCCGATGAGTGGGAGCAACATTTCCGCCGGATGATGGATGATTTTTATGACGACGCTACAGAAGAGGAACGCAACAACCTCCTGCAGTTTGCCATACATATCACCAAGGCTGACAACGTCATTACCAGGGAGGAAAATTATTACCTGAACATGCTGTTTGACGCGTGGAAGCCTGACGAAGCGTAGTATATTTGATATAATAACAGCGCCCCGCATTGCGGGGCGTTGTTATATCATTACACGAAGGTTTTATTGCTTCACCATTTTTTGCGTAAGCACCTCGCTGCCCGTGGTTATCTGCAATATATAGTTGCCCGGTGCGAGCAATATATTGCCTGTGTTTATTTCAAAACCATGGCTGCCTGCCTGCAGGTCCTGCGAATTGTTCAGTAGCACCCTACCTGTAATATCATACAGTTTCACCTGGGCTTTTGCCGCGGCCTGCAGGTTGTAGTTTACATATATTTTGTCCGTAAACGGATTGTTTACTACGCTGATGTTGCCTGTGTTCTTATTCACTCCCGCTACCGACTCCGACGGCCACAGGATAAAGTTATTTTCTGTAATAAAATACCTGCCGTTAATACCCCTGCCTAAACTGCTATTAAACTGTGCTTTGAAAGAGATGTAGTTTTTGCCATTCATCACGACAGGCAGAGCTATTTCGGTATTGGCATCATGCATCATTGAGTCAACCGGCACATCGGTTCCCACCACACGCACATTGGCCAGGTTGACGCCTGAAAGTTCCGAAGTATCAAAGAATAAAGTGATTTCGTATTGCTCTGGCGACTGACCGTTTGTATTGTTTTGGGCCGTTACTGAATATTCTTTTACAGAACGCTTAACGTTGGGATAATGAGAACCCTGCACAGGAACCAATCCTGCACCCTGGGCAGTAATAAACACATTTGTACATCCCAGGTTTTTGCCTGGGTCTTTGATATTGGCTATTACTTTACTGTTAGTGTCATTCTGGAAATAAACATCCTGTCCCGGATGCACCTCCCATGGCTTGCTGGATACGATTATTTTCTCAGCTTCAATCGGCTGTGCATTTTGCACCAGTCTTATCACCGGTTTTGAAACGCTGAAATAGTTGAACCCTGAAGAGAACAACAAGTTGCACCCATTGGAGCCTGAGCCTGCAAATACCACGGTAGTACCATAGGTACCCGTACCTACACCCTGTATATAATCGTTTTCAGCACCTGCTGAGGCATTGGTAAAGCAAGTTTCAATAGCCAGGTTGTCTGTACCGTTCCATACCAGCGGGGTAGAAAACGAAAGCCTGTTCCAGCCCAGTTGCGTGCTGAAGTTGCTATTGTGGTACACAGTTGATACAGTGGGATTACCTGAACCCAAATCATCTACCTGCGTTGGGTCTATCTTCAGGTTGAAATTGTTGAAAGGCTGTGCTGAATTCTTTTCGGTAACGTTGAACTCAAGCGCTGTAATGGGCGTGTTGGGTTTTATACCGGCCATGTGCAGCTCTTCAGCCTTGATAATGAACTGCGTGCGTGCAAGAGCCTGGCGGCTGAAGAAAGGCGTAATGGCCTTACTCTTTATGTCTGCGTCGTTCACCCTGGTCACCACGCTGCTGCCGGTATCGGGTACCGTCCTTGAGCCGAGTATGGTGATGTAGCAGGTATCGTATGTATAACCCACTGTGGCATTGCTACCGTTTTGCGCTATCGTGAAGTAGAGCTTCAGCATTTTATCCTGCGTTACATCGCCATTGTCGAAGATATTTACCTGTACGTTTTGCGAGGCAGTGCTGCCCGCATTGAACGTAAGCGTGTTGCCCGGTATGGAGTAGTCTCCGCCGTTCACGTTGCCGGTACCTGCTACCGTTACTGTTGCATTGCCGCCGGTTGGTGCGTTGCCCATCACGCGCAGGGGTATGGAAATTAATTTGGAAGAGGGGCAGATGATACCCGGCACTACTTTATTGACAGCAGTATCCTGTATGGCAAAACCTATTTGCGGCGCGCAGGGTGTGAAGGCAGCGCCTACTCCCACAGCATGCCATGCACGGGTAATGGCCTCCACTTCGCGGGAGCAGTTGCCATACAATGCGATAGCTGCATTGATAGTTGCGTTGCGACAGTGAACATATTGGTCGGTACTGTTCATAGCCAGTTCGGCCGCATAAACTATGGCCGCAGCCTTCTTGACACCGATGCCTGAAACTTCAAAATCATTGTTCAGGTCGTTCTTTCCTTTGCCGCCATGTACCAACAGGTAAAACCAATAGTTCAATACGCCGCTGTTGGTATGTACCCCACACTGGTCGTTGCCGCTGCCGGGTGTGCAGCCTATTGTATTTACCCAGTTTGCTCCACCGTAGCAATCAGGGTCGTCATAAAGATTGGGATTGTTCATGCTGCGCAAAGCGCCTACACGCAGCTCTTCGCCTACGCTCCACATTTGTTTATCGGGGGCAGCATAATTTTCAATCACCGCGCCCCATATATCGCTGAAACCTTCGTTCATGGCGCCGGACTCACCAGCATACACCAGGTTGGCGGTGTACTGGCATATTCCATGACCCAGTTCGTGACCGCAAACGTCGAGCGCTACCAATGGGTCCATGCCGGCATTGAACATGCCGGTGCCGTTGCCATACACCATAAAGTATCCCGACCAGAAAGCATTGTTGTAGCTGATATCATAGTTCAGGAAACTTATGATCTCAGTGCCCATTCCATCGAAGCTTACCCTGTTATGTTCGTTCTTCCAGTAGTCAAACACACGTGATGTTCCCCAGTGCACGTCTATTGAATAATCTTTGCCCCAGGTAGTGGAGCTGTTGGTAAAATCTACTGCCGAGCCAAAACTTGTGCCGCCTTGCAGGTCGTATGTATATACATCGCGGCTTACATCTTCCAGGCTGTAAGAGCCGGGGCTGAGCAGGTTTGTTTCAAAGGCCACATTGCCGCTGTACACTGCAGTGCCGGTAGCGGCTACGTGTTTCATCAGCGGGTCTTTCAGCAATATTTTTCCTGTTTGCGCATCCACATATACACGGTCGTTGCTCAAAGGCTCTTTTGCAAATATCTCAAAGCGATAAGCCAGGTGCAGTTGTTTGTCAAGTGCATCCTGCGTGAAATCTTCTACCCAAACCAGCGTACCGGCGGGCGCTTTGAATGCGGGATTGTTCGCCATGCGTTTTGCAGGCGCACCATCTTCCCAGGCGTATTTTTTTGCATTGATATGGGCCAGCGCAATATCCAAAGCGCGGGCTTCTGTAATAGCCGGCGTTGCAGAAAGTGCTTGCGCAGGATTGAAGATATTGGCGTTGATATAAGTGGCACGGTTGTTTTTCGCCATCACGGTTACAGAACCATGCTCTACGGGGATATTATTGTACCATTGGGCGTATTTGCTCACTACAACGCCGTTGGATGCGGGGCTTGAATACTTCAATTTAAGTTCGTGGCCTTTGCCTAATTCAAGAATTGCTGGCAATTCCTTTGCCATGTTATCCATTGGCAGGCCCGTGTTTTCCGTATACACAATGGATTCGACCGTATTGTCTTTGGTATCGCGGGTTACAGATTGGCCATAAGCGGCAGGGGACAAGATAGAAAGCAGAGTAGCAAAGAGCGCACTCGCGGGTATAAGTTTTTTCATATGAGGCATTTGCGCGCAAAGGTACGGCTACGGGGGCAGTAAATGAAAAAAGCCCGGTACAAAATGCCCTTGTCTTCGAAAATATGACAATCCTGTTCCGGGCTTTTTACCGCACTTTCCACCCTGCATCACCGCCCAACCCAATTTGATAGTGGAACCGTCTTGAAGTGTATTCCCTCCTGTCGCAATTTTATTTCACAACTATTAACTATTAGCAATAAAAATTCGCCTTATGAAGAAGCTCCTGCTTGGCGGTACATTGTTTATTTCGGCGTACTGCACTGCGCAAACCATCAATGTACCCAAACAAAACAAAACGCTGCTGATGATGTACACAGAAAGCGGCAGTAACGACGCCGGCACCTATGGCTGGAATACTTTCCGCGAGGTGCTGGACTCAAATGTATCCGCCGTCTGCGTTAGTTGGTACGGCCATGGCGATGCAAAACTCGTTATCGACCCGGTCGCGTTCAACGCGACCATAGTGAACAACTTTATACCGACTGTAAGCATAGTGCCCAGTTTCCTTATCAACACCACCAATATCGGTTACCAGAATTTCCCGGGTATACGCAGTTTCGTCAACAGCAACTCATCCGGCCCGGTAAACGTAAATACCGGCTTTATGCAAAAGCTGACCAGCACCGGTGATACATTGACAGTCACCACAAAAACCGAATTTTTCGAGGCTATGTCCGGCGAGGTATTTGTTGCGGTATACCTGTACGAAGATGTAGTGGTGGCACCGCAAACAGGACAAGGCAGCAACGCTAATCATCTACACGTATGGCGAACGCCTAACGGTATACCGGGCGCATTTGGCAAGCAACTTAGCGGAACCTCATTCGCAAAAGGCATGACTGTGACCGATAGCTTTAAAATATACATGGATCCCAAGTGGGATGAAACTAAGATAAAAGCCTTCACAGTCACCTGGCATAAGCAGGGGGGCTTTTACACAGTTGCCAATGCCAATGATAATAAGACGCCACCTGTTTCCGTGAATAATGCACAGCAAGAGGTTGAGATGCGCATCTATCCCAACCCCGCGACAGACGGGTTTAACCTGGACCTTGCAGGTTATACGGGGCAAGTGCAGGTAAGCTTGTGCGACATAGCAGGCCGAAAAATAGCTGAATTATACAATGGCAATGCAAACAGCACCATCAGCTTACAACGCCCGCAGAACATAGTAGAAGGTCTATACCTGCTGCAGGTAAACAGCGGTAACACCACCGAAACGACCAGGTTATACTTAAAATAAACAACCGGCATCGCTAAAACATAAAGCCCGGTACAAAAATGCACCGGGCTTTAAAAATATGACAATCCTGTTGTTTAGTTTTTGAACTGCTGCACCAGGTCTTTGGCGAGTTTCACCATTTTCTCGATGCTGGCGTCATTCAACTGGCCTTTTTTGAACTCTGCCAGAACTTCCGGAAGTTTTGAATCCATTTCGCGGAGGAAAGTTTCTTCAAACTCTTTTACGTTCTTAACAGGTACCTGCTGTATCAGGTTGTTGGTACCCAGGTAGATAATAGCCACCTGCTTTTCCACCGGGAACGGTGTGTACTGGGCTTGTTTCAGTATCTCCACGTTACGGGCACCTTTATCCAGTACGGTTTTAGTAGCGGCATCCAGGTCACCACCGAATTTAGAGAAGGCTTCCATTTCGCGGTAGAGGGCCTGGTCAAGTTTCAGGGTACCCGCTACTTTTTTCATCGATTTGATCTGCGCATTACCACCCACACGGCTTACCGATATACCTACGTTGATGGCAGGACGGATACCTGATAAGAACAGGTTAGACTCCAGGAATATCTGCCCGTCGGTGATGGAGATCACGTTGGTGGGGATGTATGCAGATACGTCACCCGCCTGTGTTTCGATAATCGGTAATGCTGTCAGAGAACCACCACCTTTTACCTTGTTCTTAAGACTGTCAGGCAGGTCGTTCATGTTTTTAGCGATGTTGTCATCGTTAATCACCTTCGCTGCACGCTCCAGCAAGCGGCTGTGCAGGTAGAATACGTCACCGGGGTAAGCCTCGCGGCCCGGAGGACGACGCAACAGCAATGACACCTCGCGGTAGGCCACGGCCTGTTTTGACAGGTCATCGTACACCACCAGTGCAGGGCGTCCTGTATCGCGGAAGAACTCGCCTATGGCCGCGCCGGCAAACGGAGCGTAGAACTGCAGTGGAGCGGGTTCTGAAGCGGAAGCCGCAACGATGGTAGTATAAGCCATCGCGCCATTCTCTTCCAGTGTCTTCATTACACCGGCTACGGTAGAGGCTTTCTGGCCGATAGCTACATATATACAATATACAGGCTGGCCTGCATCGTAAAATTCTTTCTGGTTGATGATGGTATCGATACAGATGGCAGTTTTACCTGTCTGGCGGTCGCCGATAACCAGCTCACGTTGTCCACGGCCGATGGGAATCATCGCATCTATCGCCTTGATACCTGTTTGCAGCGGCTCTTTTACCGGCTCGCGGAAGATAACACCCGGCGCCTTACGCTCCAGCGGCATTTCGTACAGTTCGCCTTTTATAGGGCCTTTACCATCTATAGGCTCACCCAGTGTATTCACCACGCGGCCTACCATGCCCTCGCCCACTTTGATAGAGGCTATCTGGCCGGTGCGGCGCACCTGTGCACCTTCTTTAATAGTTCCGCTTTCACCCATCAATACCACACCCACGTTATCTTCTTCCAGGTTCAGCGCTATAGCTTTCACACCATTTTCAACAAATTCAACCAGCTCACCCTGGCGAACACTGTTCAGGCCATAAACGCGGGCGATACCGTCACCCACCTGCAATACAGTACCCACTTCTTCCAGGTCGGCAGAAGCGTTGAAGTTGGTAAGCTGCTGGCGAAGAATCGCCGAAATCTCATCCGGTTTAATTTCAACCATGATATTTATTATTTATAATCGTTTATAAAAATTCTTATTCAAAATTATCGTAAGTCCATTACATAAATGTTCTTACGGAACTGTGCTTTCACGTCGTTCAGGTCGCGGCGGATACTTGCGTCAAACAGTTTGTCTTCCATCTCCAGCACAAAACCGCCAATCAGGTCTTCATTTACTACTTCATGCAGCTCGATAGTGGCGCCCGGCAAAGCAGCTTTTACTTTAGTCATGATCGCCTGCTTCAAAGAATCGCCTGCCGGTGCGGCGGTGATCAGCTTTACCGCCTTGATATTCTTCATTTCTTTGTATTGCTCTACAAATGCATGAACTATTTCGGGCAGGCTTTCCTCACGGCCTTTGCTTACCAACAATTTTATAAAAGTCTGGGCAATGGGCTTTAAGCTATCACCCACCACTGCGTTGATAATGGCCAGTTTTTTATCGGCGTGTATCACCGGGCTGCGCAACACATTGACAAATTCAGGGCTGTTGCGGCATATACTGTCCAGGTACTTAATATCAGCCAAAGTGTCTTCCAGGCTGTTTTTTTCAACAGCGAGGTCTATAAGAGACTTGGCATAACGTGCAGCAAGACGTGGATTCGGCATATTATATATTTACCTCAACCCGGCACTCTCCCGGGGGAGAGGGGGTAAGTTCTTTTTTTAATTAGTTCAGTTTTATTTCTTCAACCAGTGTATGGGCATACTTGCTTTGGTTTTCTGCCCCGGCCAGTTCTTTGCGCAATACTTTTTCAGCCACTTCCACAGCCAGGTTGCCTATCTGGTTTTTCACCTCGGTAAGCGCGGCCATTTTTTGCTGCTCAATCTGCTGCCTTGCCTCGGCCAGCATCTTGTCTGCAATGGCTTTGGTATCTTCTTTAGCCTTGTTGATAATACGCTCCTGCTCGATGCGGGCATCTTTCAGCATCTGCGTACGTTCTTCGCGGGCCTGTGCCATCAGCTTCTCGTTCTCATTTTGCATCTGGGACATTTCCTGCTTCAGGCGGTCGGCTGTAGCAATCGATTCGGCGATACCTGTTTCACGCTCGCTCAATGCGTTAAGAATTGGCTTCCACGCAAACTTGCGCAGCAGGAAGAATACCGACAGAAACGCCAGTAACGTCCAAAAAAACAACCCTAATTCCGGTGTTAACAAATCCATAGTCTGTTTATTTTACCCCTAAATCCCCTAAAAGGGGACTTAAAGAATGATATATTTTATCAGTTTATTAGTTTTTTATTTCTCGCACCCTCTATCCCTTTAGGGAGCCGGAGGGATTAAATAACTGCACCCTTTGCCCTATGCTCGGGGTGCAGTTAAATTTTGTTGTTGCAAATTACAGCACCATCGCAAGGAAACCTACGATAACCGCGAACAGGGCAACACCCTCAACGAAGGCTGCGGTAAGGATCATATTACTACGAATCTCACCTGCTGCTTCCGGCTGACGGGCGATAGCTTCTACCGCGCCTTTACCGATCTGGCCGATACCTACGCCTGCACCCAGTGCGGCTAAACCGGCACCGATAGCGCCACCTGCTTTAGCAGTTCCTGCTGCTGCAGCGGCGGCAGTAGCTACTGCATCGGCTTGCAACATAATTGTGTCTAACACTGTCATGTTATTGGATTTTGATTAAAAAAACTCTTTTATAACTATTAATATCTTTTACTATCAATTTAATGAGCATGTTCGCCATGATGCGGCTCTTCAATAGCCTGGCCTATGAATACAGCGGTCAGGTTGGTAAAGATGAAGGCCTGTATAGCAGCCACCAGCAACTCCAGCGAGAACATGAATATTGAAAACGCCAGGGAGAACGGTGCGAACGCTATACCCGCTACCTTGCTCAGCGCCGCGAATATAAATATCATAGATATTACACTCAATATTACTATGTGGCCCGCCAGCATGTTGGCAAAAAGACGGATACACAAGGCAATCGGCTTGATGAACATCGACATTATTTCAATGGGTACCAGCAGCAGCTTGATACCAAAAGGTACGCCCGGGGGATTCAGCAGGTGGCTCCAGTAGTGTTTGTTACTTTTAGCCATCATCACTATGAAAGACACTGCCGCCAGGCAAGCTGTTACCGCGATATTACCTGTAAAGTTGGCGCCGCCGGGCAACAGCCCCAGCATGTTGTTCAGCCACAGGAAAAAGAACACCGTAAGCAGCAGGGGCATATATCCCATGTACTTGCTGCCCAGGTTGGGTTTGGCCACCTCGTCGCGAATGAAGGTAATAACCGGCTCCAGCGCATTCTGAAAACCGCTTGGGGCTTTCATAGAACCGTTCTTCTTGTATTTTTTAGCCACGTTGGTCATCAGTATCAGCAGTATAGCTACCGACAGGAACATGGACAGTACATTCTTGGTAATAGAAAAATCTTTGATAGCCGCCCCGTCTTCAGATGCTATTTTTTCCTTCATCTTTACGTTATGGTCTATATAATAGCCATTGTAAGATTCGTGGCCGTGGTGAAATCTGGAGGCTGAGAACATTTCCAGCCCTTTTTCGGGGTGGTATATAATAACAGGCAGGGGCAGGCTAACAGGGTGGCCGTTCAGGTCGAACAGGTGCCAGTAGTGAGAGTCGCGGATGTGGCCGAAGATAACTTCTGAAGCATTAAAGCCTTTTTTCTCTTCTGCGGCTTCATGGCCATGTTCAGCGGCTGTTTCATGACCTTCCGGGCCATGTTGGGCCAACACCGGATTTATAGTGATAGAAACGGTCAAAATCAATACCAGTAAGGAAAAAAGACGTTTTACAACCATTACTCTGCCTTAAAATTTGCGCAAAGATACTTGTTTTTAGTTCAAAAACTAAAATGCGATTGATTTTTGTGTGGCTGTTAATGCGGCATATTTAAAAGCCATTTCCGGGCGGATATTCTACAATATATTTATATATACGATTATCCCGCGGTCGGGGGAGATTATCGTATGGCCACAATGATAATATCCTGTTAACGCATGGTAAAACTGACAAAAATTAATCCCTGCTATCACTTAGATGTGCTATTTTTGCGGCACAAAAAATTTTTTTACCAAAAAGGATTATATGCAGGAAAATGGGATAAAGAACCCGTCAGCAAATCTTGCCGACTTGGGCCTGAATGTTGCAATTGCCAACTGGAACCTCTCTCCGACTGAATTGATCAACAAATCTGTTGAACTGGGCCAGGGTACGTTAAACAATACCGGCGCCCTTTGCGTGAGCACGGGCAAATTCACCGGTCGTTCCCCCCAGGATAAATTCACTGTAAAAGACGCCTATACCGAAAACAGCGTGGACTGGGGCAAAGTAAATATCCCCATATCCCCCGAAGTATTTGACAACCTGTACAAAAAGGTATGCGCTTACCTGGCAGGTAAAGAAGTATGGGTACGCGACTCTTATGCCTGCGCCGACCCGGCATACAGGCTGAACATACGCGTGATAAACGAAGCCCCCTGGGCCAACCTGTTTTGCAACGACCTGTTCCTCCGCCCCACTGAAGAAGAAATAAAAACGCAAAACCCCGACTGGCTGATACTGCAGGCGCCCAGCTTCCTGGCCGACCCCGCTACCGACGGTACCCGCCAGGGCAACTTTACCATAGTAAACTTTACCAAAAAAGTAATATTGATAGGCGGCTCGGCTTATACAGGCGAAATAAAGAAAGGTATCTTCAGCGTGCTGAACTTCCTGCTGCCGCACGAGCACAAGGTGCTGAGCATGCACTGCTCTGCCAACGAGGGCAAGGATGGCGATGTGGCCCTGTTCTTCGGGCTGTCGGGCACCGGCAAAACAACGCTGAGCGCCGACGTGAACCGCGCCCTGATAGGCGACGACGAGCATGGCTGGGCAGATGGCTCCGTATTCAACTTTGAAGGTGGCTGCTATGCCAAAGTGATAGACCTGAGCGCCGAAAAAGAACCCCAGATATTCAGCGCCATCAAGCACGAAGCTCTACTGGAGAATATAGTATTTAAAGAAGGCAGTAACGAAGTGGATTATGCAGATGGCAGCATCACTGAGAACACTCGTGCCGCCTACCCGATATATAATATCAACAATGCCAAAGAACCATCATACGGCGGCGACCCGAAGAATATATTCTTCCTTACCTGCGATGCTTTCGGCATTCTGCCCCCAATCAGCAAGCTGACTATCGGGCAGGCTATGTACCACTTCATCAGTGGTTATACAGCCAAGGTAGCGGGTACCGAGGTAGGTGTTACCGAGCCACAGACTACTTTCTCTGCCTGCTTCGGGCGTGTCTTCCTGCCGCTGCACCCTGCCAGGTATGCAGAACTGCTGGGTAAGAAACTGGAAAAACATCCTGATGTGGACGTATGGCTGGTGAATACCGGCTGGAGCGGCGGCCCTTACGGTGTAGGCAACCGTATGAGCCTGAAATATACGCGTGCTATGATAACAGCCGCTATGAATGACGAGCTGGACAATGTAGAATATGAGGCGCACAATGTATTTGGCGTACTGATGCCGAAAACATGCCCCAATGTGCCGGATGAAATATTGAATCCGCGCAATACCTGGGCAGACAAAGAAGCTTATGACAAGAAGGCCAACGAACTGGCGCAATTGTTCATCAAGAACTTTGAACAGTTTGCAGACCAGGCCAATGAAGAGATACGCAGTGCTGCACCTAAGGTAATGCAGAACGTTTAATTCATAGTAAGAGAAATTGATACAGAGCCCCCTGGTTGCAAAATCAGGGGGTTTCTTATTGCAGTTGTTCTATCAACTCCGCATCGCCCACTATCCATACCTTATCGTTTAGTTCAAACAAGGTGTAGGATTCGGGATTGAGCATGCGCCTGCCGCCGCGCTCTATACCCACCACCAGGCCGTTGGTCCTTTCACGCACACTGCTTTCCCTTATTGTCTTTCCCAGTAATGAAGAGTTATCTTTTACAATTATTTTTTTCAGCACCACATCATGTTGTTCTACCAACTTCTGTTGTTCGGTATCGGGCTGGATATATTTCTCGAAAGCGTCCAGTTGCTCATCTGTGCCGATGACGAACATCCTGTCACCGGGGTATATCCTTTCTACACGCGACGGCGCCAGCACGGTATAATAGTCTCCCCGCTTTATCATGGCTATATTCACTCCCAGGTTTTCGCGTATCGCCAGTTCTTCCAGTGTTTTACCTGCGCGTGGCGACCCTACCGGCAACACATATTGTGCGATGTGCGCATCCCAGGGCGCAAGCTCTTTCCGGTTGATGCGGGCTTCCAATATCTCCCGATGGTTGAAGTTGAAGAAAAACCTTGTCTCCAGCCGCAGGTAGAATGCGTGTATCTTCCTGGCAAAAAATATGACCAACCCGATCAACACCGCAGCCGATAGTAAAGCATACTGCAGCGGCAGGAAAATAATAAACATAACGGTGATGATAATAATAGCCAGCGCCACGCGGATGAGCCGGAGAAACAGCAACGGGCCGTGATAGCGTTTATTGGCCCAAAGGTTGGCAAAGGCGTGGGGCTGCAGCTTACGCATAACGAGCACCCATAAAAACGGGGAAATAGCCATCAGGCAGAGCACTACGGATATGATAGACGCCCACAGCAGGCTGTCTATATTGGCCATTATCATATCGTGCACCACCTCCATAAAGAGTATGATAATACCGGTAGAAAGTACCAGTACGAAAACGGAGGTGATGATAAAGGAACGGAATACAACCTCCCAGTCGCCGCCTGAGTTGATAGTTTGCGCGCCCGTACTATATCGCACCAGGGTTTTCTTCCATTTATCTGGCAAAATAGCTTCAATACGATTGTAAAGCGGGCCTGAAGCCTTGATCATATAGGGCGTAGCAAAAGTAGTAAGGGCCGAAACCGCCACCGCAATGGGATAGAGGTAATTACTGGTTACCTTCAGCGTAACCCCCAGGGTGGCGATGATGAAAGAGAACTCGCCTATCTGCGCCATACTCATGCCGGCATACACCGAAGTTTTGAGCGGCTGACCTGAAATAACCGCACCGATAGTGACATGGAGTACCTTGAAGAATATAAACACTACCGTGATAAGCAGGATAGGGCCGGCATACTCTACCAATATAGCCGGGTTGATAAGCATCCCCACGGAGACGAAGAACACGGCGCCAAAGAGGTCTTTTACCGGTGTAATGATATGTTCGATACGCTCTGCCTGTATGGTCTCGGCAAGAATAGAGCCCATAATGAACGCACCGAGCGCAGGCGAAAAACCTGCCAGCGATGCCAGTATTACCATCAGCAGGCATAAGCCGATGGCCAGTATCAGCAGTGTCTCGTCGTTCAGGTGCTTTTGTACACGGCTTAAAAAAGAAGGTATGAAAAAAATGCCGGCTATAAACCAAAGCGTCAGGAAGAAAGCCAGCTTAAGAATAGACAACAACATCTCCATACCGGCAAACTCGCGGCTGACGGATATCGTTGTGAGTAATACCATCAGCACTACGGCCACCAGGTCTTCAATTATCAGCACACCGAATACCAGGTTGGCAAATTTCTTGCCCTTGACACCCAACTCATCGAATGCACGGATGATAATCGTGGTAGAAGCTATAGACAGGATACCACCCAAAAAGATGCTGTCCATAACAGGCCAGCCCATGAGCCTGCCCAGTATAAAACCCACGCCGAGCATAGCGGATATCTCTATAAGTCCTGTAACAGAAGCAGGGCCACCTATATTCAATAATTTTTTAAAGCTGAACTCAAGCCCCAGCGTGAACAACAGGAATATTACACCTATATCCGCCCAGATACGGATATTGCCAATATCGCTGATGGTAGGAAGCAAGGCAACCTGCGGCCCTACCAGCAGCCCGGCCAGCAAATAACCCAACACTACCGGCTGCTTCAGCCACTTGAAGAGCAAAGTGGTGAGCCCGGCTACAATGAGCACAAGCCCCAGGTCTTGTATGAGGTGCGGAAGATGGTTCATGTTCTTAGCTAAAATACATCATTATCATGATGAAACAGGATAAATGTTGAACAGGGTAATTATGTTAAAGTAAACTACCGTGCAAAATTGATAACTTTCATGAAAATATCCGGGAGCAGATGCGCCAATATTATTTCGCTTTTTTACTATGTGTACTGATCTCAGGTTGTAACCATGAACCCTACAATTACAAAACACCCTCCGGCGATTATATAGTAGCCGAAGGTGGAAATATGCTATGGTATAACCAACCGAGCGGTGTATTTTTCAGCAATAAATATTCCCGTACATACCTTGCCTGGACTGATTCTGCGAACCGGGTAAACGTGGCCTGGTATGACGATGAGCGGCAGGTATTTTCTGATATCACAACAGTTCATAAATGGGGTTACATGGACGACCATGGACAACCGGTGGTTCATGTGAAAGAATATGGCACTGGCAAAGGCCACATACATCTGTTGTTTGCCCAACACAATAGTCCCTTGTTATATACCATGTCCGGACAGGCGGAACAGATCGCATCTTTCGGACCGTTGCAGGTTGTTGACTCAGGTAGTTGCGGATACCCTTCCGTAGTAGAAAATGAACAAGGCAGCCTTGCAATATTCTATAACCGTAACGTCTACGACGTACCGGAGCTATGGACAAGGCCATTGTATTTCAGAACGTCCGATGATGGAGGCAAATCGTGGAGCAAGGAAACAGAACTTATCAATCACGGACCGGGAACCTGGATATATTATGTAGCGCCCGACTACCGCGATGGAACATTGCACATCGCATATAGTGTAAAAGAATCCGGCAAAGATCGCGTGAAAGACATTTACTATGTAAAAAGCCACGATTGGGGGAAAACCTGGACAGCCAACGAAGGCATACCTTATCAATTGCCAATAAGGCAGGCCGACCCAATGTTCGCCTCTCCTGCCGACTATGAAACGAGGGCATGGGATATCGCTGCAGATACGGCCGGTAAAGTCCATATTGCTTATGTTGTGTACAATGCCGATAGTGGTTTGGCAAAAGTAGCCCAGGTATACCATGGTGAAACAAAACAATATAACGTAGCATATAGCAGGCTGGCCTATTATCCCGCCGGCATAGTAATAGATGAAAAATATCCAAACACGGTATATGCAGGAAGATCAAACAAAAACAACATTGCCATAGCCGAAATAAAATTTAACCCGGGCGAGAACAAATATGTTTTCATGAAAGAAATATCAGCAGATACTACAAGAAGCCAGGTAAGACCACAAATAGTAAAAAACTACCGCAGCCTGAAATTGCTATGGGTTGATGTTATTGATTATACTAATTTTCAAAAGTACAAGACAAACATTAAGGGATATTTCCTGAGACCGCAATAGCAAGGCAAACGGGAACTATTTATCCTGATTAATAAGCATGGCAATCCACCGGGTGTTTTTTACAGTTCCATTCCTTGTCAAATGGTGGCTATCGTAGTACATGCTGTCTGTTATGCCGGCACCCTTGCCGTCCCATATTTCGATAGGTGTACCGGCCAACAAAGTTGTATCAACAGACGAGTTCAATGGCAAGGGCATGTACACGTATAATTTTATTGATTCCTGCCCAGCCAGTCGCACCAGGTCATTTAATGAAGATAAATTGGCAGCGCTGATTGTGCGATATTCCTTGTAGCCTGAAAATTCTTTCGGAACATTCTCGTATACCTGTACAGTGCCCTTACCGGCATACTGCCCGATTAATGCAGGCTGTAAATGCTCCTTTGTAAAAGGGATAATACGCTTAATACCAAAGTAGACAAAGTATCTCCATATAGTAAGGTCCGCAGCATAAAAGGCCAATCTGAAAGAAATACTGTTAAAAGTATTTTCATTATTCACGACCCAGTCTGCGGCTGTTTCATTAATATCCTCATCCCATAGTATCGGCGTTATGTCCAGCAATACATAGTCAATCTTCTTCTTTTTGACTATATCCCGGAGGAGAAGGCAGGACGCCTGTATCGTCTGGCTGCTGCTGCCACAATTAAAAAAATCAATTCCCGTACTATCGCTGAGGATATTTGCATCAATGTTGCGGTACGCCGTACTGGAGCCTAATATCAACCCATGAGGCCCACGCGAGGTATCAACCAGCCACTTTTTTAAATCTTCTGTCCTGTAGTAGTTACCGTTATTTGCTGTAGCGTTAGTAAATAAAGCAGCCTCTATATCTCCTGTAAATACGGTGCTCACAGCAGTGAACAACATTACCGCCAGGTATGTGATTGAAAAAAAAACAGAGAAACCTATGAGTTTTACCAATAATTTTTTCATACCTAAAAGCGAAAATATATAAACTCTTCGCTGCTATTGTCACAATGCATCACAATGAGTATGATCAAAGCAGAATAATATAAATAGCGTAAGAACCTGTTCTTTACCGGCATAGGGTTACGTTCGTCTTTTCTGATAAATAGTTCAATACAGAGCAGAACAACAACGTACCATAAATAGTCCATCAAAATGAACGGCGCTGAAACCATAAACAGCATTTTTTTGAACATGAGTACGGCTTGTTCAATGGTTTCGCTCCTGAAAAAAAGCCATGCTACTGCCACAGCGCAAAATGTGACCAATATCCTGGTAATATTGACAAAAGGTAATCGGTTGAAAAATTGAGCTACCCTTTTTACCACGGGCATATTCCTGCCAGATTTATAATAAATAAAGACAGGTATATACAGCAAGGCGTGAATGGCCCCCCAGGCTAAAAATGTAATGTCCGCCCCATGCCATAAACCGCTTACCAGGAAAACAATGATGATATTTCTTACAGCCTTGCCGAGGCCATTACGGGAGCCGCCAAGGGGTATGTACACATAATCGCGAAACCAGGTGGACAATGAAATATGCCAGCGCTGCCAGAACTCCAGCAGGTTGCGGCTGAAGTAAGGGAAACGGAAATTGGACATTAATTCGATACCAAATAATTTGGAGGTGCCTATGGCAATATCAGAATAACCACTAAAATCACAGTATATCTGGAACGAAAAGTAAAAAACACCAAATAATATGCTTGAGCCGCTGGCCGCCCTTGTATAGTCGAACACGCTATCAACTGCAACCGCCAGGGAATCGGCAATGACCACCTTTTTAAACAGACCCCATAATATCAGCCTTAAACCTTGTACACTCTGTATATAGCTGAATTTGCGCCGGAATGTGAGCTGCGGCAACAGGTGTGAGGCTCTTTCAATAGGGCCCGCTACTAACTGTGGGAAAAAGCTGACAAAAGCGGCAAAAGTGACCAAATCATTACATGCTTCGATTCTCTTTTTATAAACGTCTATGGTGTAAGCCATAGTTTGAAATGTATAGAACGATATACCTACCGGCAGAATAATATTCAGTGTCCAGGGAGACATTTCATAACCCAGCGAAGCCACTGCGGCAATAAAGGAGTCAACAAAAAAATTATAGTATTTAAAAAAACCTAACAAACCCAGGTTGGTTGTTATGCTTAGCGTCAGCCACATTCTTTTTTTCGCCTTGCTACCCGAGTGGTGGATGTTAATGGCCGCAATATAATCTATCAGGATACTGGCAGATATAAGCGATAGAAATCGCCAATCCCACCAGCCGTAAAATATGTAGCTAGCAACCAACAACAAAAAGTTCTGCAACCTGAGGTTGCTGTTCAGCAGCCAATACAAGATAAACACTATAGGCAGAAACCATAAAAATTCTACCGAATTAAATAGCATAGGCTTTCTTAGATTTAATTATTCTCAGCTAAACAGTTTGACAATTGGTCTCCCAGCCATTGGCTATACCTTGCGGCCCCGTTGCAAGACATATGATGGCTGTCCCTTAAATAAAAACTGTCTATCGAATAATCCTCTGCGTTAATAAAACAAGCACCTTCTACCTCCACAAGCCTTTCGTCAATATCTCCATTTAAAACCTTTGGTATGGAGACAATCAGTTTTATATTCCTATCCCTGCAAATACTCGCTATCCTATTCAGTGCACGAATATTTGCCGTTGAGATTTTATTGTATTTTTCAGGGTTGACATAATTGGTATTTGTGGCATTGTCAATACATAGGTGGCCTTTACCCTTGTAAACCCAGTTAGGCAAAGGAGCTTCCATAGCATACTTCGCAGAAGGAATCATTCTTTTCATCAAAAAATAAAAATAATAATTCCACAGAGTGATATTGTTTTCCGCAGCCACCATTTTAAAACTTTTGTAAGGATAGGAATTATGTGCAACCCACTTGATAGCAGACTCTTGAGAATCATTTTCCCATAACACGGGAACAACATCTAACAAAAGGTAATTAATTTTATGATCCTCGGTTACATACCTGAGTATTTTTTCAGAAAATGCAATGTGTTGTGCGTCTGTGCCGCAGTTAAAAAAATCAATACCGGTTTTTTGAGTTAAGATAGCCGGGTCAATATTTTTATATGCTGTACTTGAGCCAAGAATAATGCCTTTCTCCGTACTATCTTCCTCATCTAACCAATCATAGAATTCCGTTATTTTCCTGAGTTCGTTTTCTGAAATCTTTGAGTATTTATACATAAAGTTTTCAGCTTTATAGGTAAAAGTGGTAGAGAGGGCAATAATCAGCAACAAGACAGAATAGAAAGCGGCAAAAAACAATACAAAAGCAAGTACGTTTTTTAACAACTTCAGCATGTCCGGCCTTTATTAAAGGTAAATACAACATTCATAATTAATAAAAATCATAATTCCTCGGCACAATGTTCAATCTTAGTCCTCCCGTAAACCACAGCGCATCCTCTGCGGGATATACGGCTCCATCATAAACTTTTTTGCGGTAGGTAGCACCCGCATCTATAAAGAGGTTTTCCTTTAGCTCGTAAGACAGGTTTAGTCCGGCCAGGGCGCATTGTGCACGGACTCCGTTAATAAGACCGACGCCGTAGTTGGATGCACGGGAATCGTAATCGCGAAAAATATTGCCCCCGTAGTTAATACCGGCTGTATCGGTGCTATGCTGGTAGTACATAGCCCTGGCGCTAATATAAAAGTTCTTCACCGGCTGATACCTTATGGCTCCCAGCAATTCAAAAAAGCCCGCTCCTAACGGATGTGCCAGCGGCTGATTATAATGCGAGTAGTTGGCATAGCTATCGTAGTGAGAATACATATAGGGCCGCACCAAATTTATCTCGCCCTGCAGGTCGAGATTTTTCACGGTAAATGCATCGAAATATTTTCCGCCCAGTTGAACGCCAAACTTATTGGCCCAGTACCCGTTGCCCGCTGTCAGTTCCTTAACCGTAAACTCGTCGAGTATAAATTGCCCGTAAAGCTGTATATGCTTCAGCGCGATGGCTTTGAAATTCAGGCCAATCAGCACATTATCAGGACTGCCCATCATGCGCTCTGTCTGGCGGTAGAGTATAATGGGGTTCAGGTAGCCAAATTCGTACCTGTCTTTGCGATTGAAAACCACCGCTTCAAAAATGCCGATGTTCAGCCATTTTGTGGCATTGATGCTCAGGTGGTGCATGGTAGCATATTTTCGGGTCAGCCTGATGTCCGGGCCTCTCGTATATTGGGGTTTCAATTCCAGGTACAGGTTCTGGTAGTTCAGCTTCCACACTTTGGTATTCAGCCTAAGGAAAGTAGCCCCGGATGAAAAATCGCTGAGGAACAGGCTGCGCATACCATCGCCTATAAAGTGTTTATCATATCCAAATGTAACATTGATATGGTCTTTCACTACTGCAAAATCGATATACCCCCGCGCCTGCATATAGTCATAACTGTTAGGGCCTGTTATTTTGTAATAATCTGCACCGGGCACGGCCTGGAAACTGTCAGACCATCGGCCCACGTGCAGCGGCACTTGCTCCTGGTTGTCGGTAAAAAAAGTATAGAACCCTACTTTGTCTGCTATCCTGCCTCTTGCCTCCACGCCGCGGCCGCTGGTGAACAGTAAGTTGTCGGGATTATTTTGCTCGTGAATGCCTATGGCACTGATAACGGGGTTTACAGAAAGAAAAAGCTTATCATTATTTACATAAATAAAATCTGGCTGCGTTTTATAGAAAGTATTAAAGATGGGGCGTTTAGATGCAAATGCTCCGGCGGACTCTTCGACCCACTCGCCGCTTACGGATGTAATGTGCGCTATATTGTACCTGTCGATAGCGCTGAGCCCTATATATCGCGCATCTTCCCTCGTATCCATCAGGAATTTCACCAGCGACTTGCGGGACACCGGTCTAGTAGCCAGGAATAAATCGTCCGACAACTTGCCCGACCTCGTTTCCAGCCTGTCCAGCGTTTCATAATCAACATGGCCCAACTGCAGGTATGTAGTTTGCGCGCTTATGAACTTGGATAGCAAAATATAACAGGTTAATAACAGTGCTTTTTTGAACATATAATGTTATTTCCGGCGGGTATGCGTTAATATTGTTGCAAAAATAGGGTTATAACTCAGTTATTCTACTGTATGGAAACGGTTTTAATCAAAAATACTACCATTGTAAACGAAGGAAAACAAGTGCAGGGAGACATCCTGGTGCGCGACGGACGTATAGAAAAAACAGGTGGAATAATAGACACCCCGGAGCGCGCAAGGGAAATAAACGGTGAGGGGTTGCACACGCTGCCCGGCGTTATTGACGACCAGGTACATTTTCGCGAGCCGGGACTGACGCATAAAGCTTCGATAGAAACGGAATCCACTGCTGCAATAGCGGGAGGCGTTACCTCCTTTATGGAAATGCCTAATACGCGTCCTGCAGCGCTCACGCAAAAACTATTAGAAGAAAAGTACAACCTTGCCAACTTCAGGAGCGCTGCGAACTATTCATTCTTTATGGGTGTGTCTAACGACAACATTGATGAAGTGTTGAAGACCAATGCAAAGAAAAAGGATGTTTGCGGCATTAAGATATTTATGGGTAGCAGCACCGGCAATATGCTGGTAGACAACCATATGGTGCTCAACCGCATCTTCGGAGAATCGGAATTGCTGATAGCTACACATTGCGAAGACGAACGGATCATCGAGGCCAACAAACAAAGATACAGCGGTGCGGACAACGCCTCTTATCACCCTCTGATACGCGATGTGGAGGCCTGTTACAACAGCTCGCTGATGGCGGTGCAACTGGCCAATAAACACAGTACACGCCTGCACATCCTGCATATAAGCACAGCCAAAGAGCTGCAACTGTTTACCAACCTGTTTCCGCTGAGCGAAAAGAAAATAACAGCCGAGGTATGCGTACATCATTTGCATTTTACGGCCGACGACTACGCACGCCTGGGCACACAGATACAATGCAACCCCGCCATCAAGGCGCCGGAAAACAAGGAAGCACTGTGGAAAGCGCTGCTGGATGACCGGCTGGACATCATTGCTACCGACCATGCGCCCCATACATGGGAAGAAAAACAACAACCTTATCCAAAATCTCCGTCGGGGCTACCGCTGGTACAACATAGCCTGCAGCTTATGCTGAAATACGTGCAGGAAGGGAGGATAACTTTAGAAAAAGTAGTGGAGAAAATGGCGCATGCCCCGGCAATATGTTTCCAGATATCGCAGCGCGGCTTTATTCGCGAGGGATATTTCGCAGACCTGGTGCTGGTAGATATGAAGCGCCAGACCAAAGTGAGCAAAAGCAACCTGCTGTATAAATGCGGCTGGTCGCCACTGGAGGGCGAAACATTACCCGGGGAAATTCGTTATACCCTGGTAAACGGCAAGGCCGCCCTCGATGACGGCAAGATAAATAAGGCCGTGAGAGGGAAAAGGCTTTCATTCGACAGGTAATGCTCAATGATGCAATAACATTCAAAGACCTTTCCATATTCCCATCGGGCGGCAGCGAAGGTGTAGTGGGACTGATAGACCGCACTACCACGGCAGCGGGTAAGGAAATGCTGTATAAGCATGTGCGAAAACCGCCGGCAACCTATGAAGAGCTGCTGCAACTGCAGGACACGATAAAATACTGGGCAGTTCATCTCCGGCATTGGCCTGCTATTATTACCAACGGCACGCTGGTGATGCTGGAAAAGTTCTTCGAATCGGCCGATAATATCTCCGCGCCACCATCGGGCCTGGCTGCTTTTCTGGGGGAAACTTTCCAGAAAATGTTCAACAAAGGGGAATACTTCTTCACACAGTTTTCCGTATCGCACATATCCGATTTTCTGAAAGGCTGTAAGGAATTGAGCCAACTAAATAGCGACAATAATATACCAGGGCTGTTGCGTAAAGAATTATCCGCCATGCAACAGGAATTGCAGCACCCCCTCACCGACGACCTCATAGCGATAACCAAAGACACTCCCTACCGCACACAGGCAAAACTAAGCTATCATGTGCGGCGCGAAATGAAGAACAGGATATACAGGCTGCTGCAACACTATGCAAAACTGGACGCCTGGCATGCAATGGCCAAAGCTACCGTTGAACATAAATGGGTATTCCCTGAATTACAGCCTGCCGTGCCCTTATACTTCGAGGCGAAAGGTTTAGCCCACCCACTGCTGCACCATCCCAAATCATACGACATCAGCTTCAACAGGCAACAGAATTTTCTTTTGCTTACAGGCGCCAACATGTCGGGCAAAACGACCTTCATGCGCTCGATAGGTGTGGCGGCTCTCCTGGCTCACCTGGGCATGGGCGTACCGGCTTCTATGTTACGCACAAGTTTCTTCAAAGGCATTATCACCAATATGCACGTGGAAGACGACCTGCTGAAGGGGGAAAGTTATTTCTTTGCCGAAGTTAAGCGCATGAAACTTACGGCTGAAAAGCTGTTGCAGCCTGAACCTCATCTTGTATTGATGGACGAACTGTTTAAAGGCACTAATGTGCACGATGCATACGAATGTACCCGTGCCGTGGTAGAAGGCCTGATGAACAGGCCCGACCATCTCAAAATATTGTCCACACACCTGTACGAAGTTGCCAAACACTTCTCGGGCAGGGAAGATATACTATTCGCCTACTTCGTTACCCGGATGACCGATGATGAGAACTTTCATTTCGATTACGAATTGAAGGAAGGCATATCGCAGGACAGGATAGGCTACCGCATATTGCAGAAGGAAGGGGTGCTGGACCTGTTGAGGAAAGGTAAGGGAGGCAAATGATAACCTCTGCGGGTCCTGTTAAAATCCTTTTAATGCCCAAAAAACATAAAAAAAGCTATATTAGCCATAGTAAACGACACGACTATGAAATATCTGTTACCCTTAATCTTATCAGTATTGGCATGCGGTTTTGCGTGTGCGCAGCCCAACCTGGTGCCTAACGGGAACTTTGAATACTATACACCATGTCCTACTTCATTCGCCCAGGCTTCCAGGTGCACTGGTTGGGACAATTTCTATGGCTCTCCGGATTATTTTAATAGTTGCGGCTTTGGCGTGCCATCCAATGCATGGGGATATCAATGGCCCGCCAGTGGCGATGGTTATTTCGGAATCGCCGATTTCAGCTCTCCCATCAACCATGGTATAAGAGAAGCAATAGTTGCCAGCATCACCCCGATGCAACAAGGCGCATTCTACGAGGTTTCGCTGTCATACTCTGCAGGAGACAAGGCAAAATATTTTCTGAATAGTGTTTGCGTATATTTCTTTTCAGGCGGCACCCCTACATATGCAGGGCAGTCACCGTTTGCCCCGAGTATTCACTTTTCACCTACATCGCTGCTTACAGACACGGCAAACTGGGTACGGTTGTCCGGGATATTTTATGCAGATTCCGCTTACACCAAAATAGCTATCGGTGGATTTGTAGATACACCTGTGCTACTTTACCAGGCAACAAATTTCCCCTCAACTGCCGGTTATGGCACCTGGTTTATTGATTCAGTTGTTGTAAAACTGGCTAAGCGGCTCTCTATTAATTTCCCCGATACCGCACTGTGCGCAGGCGATACGATCCGCGTACCCTATTATGTAAATGATACCGGCTTCTTCCAAAGCAATAACCAGGTAAGGTTGCAGCTATCCAATGCTTCCGGCAGCTTCGCCAATCCTTTGACAATTGGTACAAAGACATCCAAACAGTCTGATACGATAGTAGGAGTAATACCCACTACCATTACCGCAGGCACCGGTTACCGGCTGCGGATAACTTCGACCAATGGAGCGGATACATCTTTTGACAATGGAAAGAATATAGGCATAGGTACCGTACTACCCGCCAAACCCGTAGCAGGCAACAACGGGCCTTTTTGCGGTGGCGATACTTTAAAGCTCACTGCTTCGTCCTCAACGTCGGGCGTGAGCTACCGGTGGACCGGGCCCAACAACTTTTCGTCCAATGCACAAAATCCTTCAAAAATAAATCCACAGCCGGCCGATAGCGGCGATTATGTAGTGACCACATATATCTACGGCTGCGAATCAAAAGACACTACCACGGCTGTTATATTCGGCGGCACCGGCCCTTCGGGTACAATGGCCACTACCAATGCACCCGTTTGTGCAGACGATACACTGAAGCTCTTCGGCTCTGCCAATGGTACATCTATCACCTACGCCTGGACAGGGCCGAATAATTTTACCTCTAACAGCCAGAACCCGGTATTGCCCTTAAGCACTGCAGCTATGTCGGGCGACTATGTGCTGTATGTCAGCAATGCCGCCTGCGCCTCCTGGGACACCGTGACCGTTGTGATAAAACCACGCCCGGCCAACTTAAGCGGAACCTCCAATTCGCCTGTGTGCACGGGCGAGACCATCAACTTCACGGCTTCGTCCACTTCTTCGGGTGTTACCTGGGCATGGACCGGACCTAACGGTTTTAATTCCAGCAGCGCCACTCCTTTTATCAACGGCGCCACTTCGGCCCAGAACGGGGATTATTATGTAACAGGGACACTCAATGGCTGTTCCCTAAGCGATACGGTAACCGTAACGGTAAAACCCTTACCGGTTAAACCTGTGGCCGGTATTAATACGCCCATCTGCGCCGGGGAAACACTGAACTTCACAGTCGCTACCTCTACTTCAGGCGTTAGCTGGTCGTGGAGCGGGCCGGGCAGTTATTCTTCCACCTCGCAGAACCCATCCATAACCAATACTACCACGGCGATGAGCGGAGATTATATAGTGGCCGCCATACTGAACGGGTGTGACCGGAAGGATACGGCGACCGCACTGATAAAACCCTTGCCCGCACCCGTAACCGCATCCAACAACGGGCCTGTGTGCGCGGGAGATACCCTGAAAATATTTTCAACCGCCTCTACCGGCGGCGCGGCCTATTCATGGACGGGTCCTAACGGCCTTTTTGCCAATACACAAAACAGTTTTGTGACCGGCGCCACCACGGCCGCCACGGGCTGGTATAGACTGACCGTTGACCTGAACGGCTGTACTGTTAAGGACAGCACCAACGCCATTGTACATCCCATACCAGCTACGCCTGTTGTATCGTACAGCAATCCCATGTGCGTGGGCGAAACTTTACAGTTGAACGCTTCCACTGTTCCGGGCGCCACCTACGCCTGGACAGGCGTTGGCGGCTACAATGCCAATACGCAGAACCCTACCAGGAGCAATATGCAGTTTGGAGATACGGGCACTTATAGTGTTACCGCAACGGCTAATGGCTGCACTTCGCCCGCAGGTTCTGTCAAGGTCAATATCAACCCTATGCCCTTCGTGGTGATATTCCCCACACCGGGTGACAGTATTTGCGTGGGTGAACAAGCCAGCTTCACCGCCTTGCCCAACAACCACGGCGGTACACCTACGTACAAATGGTATGTGAACGGGGTGCTCACAGGTGGCAACTCTGCAAGCTACAGCAGCAGTACGCTGAACAATGGGGATGTGGTGCGTGTGGACATGACCGAAAACACCAAATGCCGCGTGAACTATGTTGACCCGAGCAATGATGTGGAAATGAAAGTGCTGCCCTGGCTGGCGCCATCGGTTACCATAAGCGCCAACCCCAACAGGCCGCTGAACGTGGATGAGTATGTAACCTTTACGGCAACACCCGTCAACGGGGGCAACAATCCCAGGTTCCAGTGGAAGCGCAACGGGCAGGATGTGCAGGGCGCTACCGGTCCGCAATGGAGCGCCAATACCCTGAACGACAATGACAGCATCAGCGTAGAACTCATCAGCGGTTACCGCTGCCCGCAGCCACCTACAGCAAGCAGCAACGGCATCAGGGTAAAGGTACTGACCGGCGTGGGTGGCATAGCACGGAAACACAACCTGGCACTCTACCCCAACCCCAACAATGGCAGCTTTATACTTTCGGGCAGGCTGAACACAAACAAACCTGTGCAGTTAGATATTATTAACGCATTGGGACAAGTGGTGCATAGGGAAACAATAACCGCAAACACTAACGAACTGCATAAGGAAATACAATTACCGAATGTAGCCAATGGCATCTACCTGCTCAGGCTGAATATTGAAGGCGAAACAACAGGTTTACGCTTCAGGGTAGAGCGGTAACATCCGGAGGTCGTAATAGAATAAGAGGCGCAGTTAAGCCGCGCCTCTTATTGTAATATGCAGTTAGCAATTATACTAGCTCTACCCATATATTCCGGGCGTCATTCTTCCTGATGCTCAGGTAGTAACCGGCTATTTGTATTGCTATCGGGTCGCCCATCGGGGCCACCATCTCTACCTGCACCGGCTGACCGGGCACACAGCCCATCTCCATCAGCGTGAGGCGGAAATCAGTTTCTTCGTGGTGTTTAATGAGTGCTTTCTGCCCCTTTTTCAGCTCAGACAGGCGTATTATCTTTTCACTTACAACGTCCATTACATTGCTTTTACAGCCATGCAAAGGTACGGGTAAAAAACTTTACCGACATTTGCCAAAAAACAGGAGAATGCCCGCGAAGTTTTATGAGCAGGATGTCAAAGCAGCACTAAAGGATAAGAAGAGGCTTTCCACCTACCTGGATGCGCTGGTAGCCCGCTATCGCAAGGGCACCGGCAAGCCCGCGCTTACATATATCTTCTGCACAGACGATTACCTGCTCGGCATCAACCGGAAATTCCTGGACCACGATACATATACGGATATTATTACTTTCGACCTGACAAACGGGGACGAACTACTGAACGGGGAAATATACATCAGTACCGAACGCGTAGCCGAAAACGCGGAGAAATACGGGACCGGTTACAATGAAGAACTCCACCGTGTAATATTCCACGGGGCTTTGCATCTTTGCGGGTTCAAAGACAAATCGGCTGCGGACAAAAAGAAAATGAGGCAAATGGAGGACAAGTGCCTGGCCGAATATTTTATACAGAAATGAAGATAGACAAGATCTACGAAGACGATAACCTGGTAATAGTGAACAAACCTGCAGGTATGCTGGTAATACCGGACAGGTTTGATACCACCTTGCCCTCGCTCAACCAGGTGCTGGAACAACAGTACGGCCATCATATGTATGTGGTGCACCGGCTCGACCGCGGCACAAGCGGTGTGATATGCTTTGCCAAAAATGAAGAGGCGCACAAATATATGTCCGCCCTGTTTCGCGAGCACAAAGTGGAGAAATATTACACCGGGCTGGTGGACGGGCGGGTGATACCCGGAACCGGAACTATCGAGGCTGCCATAATCGAACACCCCACCAAAAAGGGGAAAATGGTGACATCTAAAAAAGGTAAAGCATCACGCACCGACTATACGGTACTTGAACAATGGCCACTTTATTCGCTGGTACAGTTCAGGATATATACAGGCCGCACCCACCAGATACGCGTACATATGCAATCGATAGGCCATCCCATAGTATGCGACGAGTTGTATGGCGACGGCAAACCCTTTCTTTTGTCCGCCGTGAAAAAGAAATACAATGCGGGCAAATTTGAAGAAGAAAGGCCGTTGCTGAACAGGCTGGCGTTACATGCTTCCAGGTTGGTGTTTGCCGGTATGGATGGCAAAGAAATAATAGCTGAAGCCCCGTTGCCCAAAGACGTTGCGGCCTGCGTGAACCAACTTAATAAATGGGCAAAGCAGGTTTAACGTACGAATAATTACTTTTGCGGTATCAATACATATAATGACAAAGAAATCAAATATCAATATCCAGATAGAGCTGGACGAAGACAAAATGCCGGAGCGTATAGACTGGAACGCGCCGGATGGAGGCGTAGATGGCCTGCAGGAGGCCAGGGCTATATTGCTGGGCCTTTGGGACGGGCAGGAAAAGTCTGCACTGCGCATAGACCTGTGGACAAAAAAAATGATGGTGGACGAAATGAACGATTTCTTCTACCAGACGCTGTATGGAATGGCCGACACATACCTGCGCGCCACCAACAACCGCGAACTGTCTGAAGAACTGAGAACATTTGCAAAAGACTTCCTGAAAAAAGCCTCGGATGCACTGGAGAAACAGGAGAATAGCTGATATTGTTTATAACTACAACTAAGTGAACAAAAACTAATTACTATGGCACTGGAAGAAAAAGTAATGGAAGAAATAAAAGCGGCGATGAAGGCTAAGAACGAAGCCGAACTCCGCACGCTACGGGCCATCAAATCTGCCATACTGCTGGAAAAAACATCCGGCAGCGGCACAGAAATGACCGAGGCAGACGAAATGAAAATGCTGCAAAAACTTGCCAAGCAACGCCGTGATTCGCTGGAAATATTCAAACAGCAGAACAGGGAAGACCTGGCAGCCAAAGAGCAGGAGGAACTGACCATTATCGAGCGTTTCCTTCCCAGGCCGTTTACACAGGAGGAACTGGAAGCAGAACTGAAAAACATCATAGCGCAGACAGGCGCATCATCGCCCGCAGATATGGGTAAGGTCATGGGCGCAGCGTCGAAACAACTGGCCGGCAAGGCCGACGGCAAAACCATATCTGAAACCGTCAAGCGTTTGCTGGCTTAATTCCGAGGCGTATGGTCATTGATATTATTACCATAGCGCTTATTGTTATCTTTTTTATCAGGGGCTATATGAAAGGTGTAATCGTAGCCCTTTTTTCCGTAGTAGCATTTGTGTTAGGTATAATATGCGCACTGAAGCTATCGGAGTTGCTTGCGTCCTTTTTGTTTGAGAAGGGGCTGGTGACATCGGGCTGGGCGCAAATAGTTAGCTATGTCATCCTTTTTGTCGGCGTGGTAATATTAGTCAACCTGCTGGCAAGGGCTATTGAAAAAACAATGGAAGCCGTATGGCTTGGCTGGGCCAACAAGGTTCTGGGTGGCGTGTTTTACGCATTTGTGGGCCTTATAGTGCTGAGCACCTTCCTATGGCTGGGAAATGAAATGAACCTCATACCCCGGGAACAGGTATCCGCATCCAAAACTTATCCTTATACGGTTGCGGCAGCGCCATGGATAGCCGAACAGGTGGGGCTTTTGTGGCCCATGTCCAAAGAGCTGTTCGCCGACCTGGAAATGTTCTTCAACAATATCAATGCCTACCTGCAACATGTGGATACTGCTCGATAATTACGATTCGTTCACCTACATACTGCACCACTACCTGTTGCAAACCTGCCCGCCAGGAACTGAGTGTAAGGTGTATCGCAACGACGAATTGACGGTAGAACAGCTTGCATCACTCAACCCCGAACGTTTAATTATTTCACCGGGCCCTGAAACTCCTTTGCAGGCCGGAATAACCATGAATGCCATAAAATACTTTCACGATAAAATACCGATACTGGGCGTATGCCTGGGCCACCAGGCGCTGGGTATGCACTTCGGCGGCCAACTGGTGCAGATACCCTACCCTATGCATGGCAAGACCAGTGATATTTTTCACAACAATCATACGCTGTTCAATAATATTCCCTCACCCTGCACCGTAATGCGTTATCACTCATTAGCTATCGAAGGACTGGAAAATACCGGCCTGAAGGTGCTGGCGAGTTCAGACGATGATAATGTAGTGATGGCCGTTGCACATGAGCATTATCCCTGCATCGGCATACAATTTCATCCCGAAAGTATTGGCAGTGATGACGGCATGCAAATGCTAAGGAATTGGGCCAACTTATATTAATGCGTATTGCAGATTTCCATTAACGCATCAGTGGCTTCGGGCAGGCCAAGGTTGCGCGCCTGGTTCAGGTCGTCGCAGGGCATTTCACCCGAGCGGTATTTTATCATACCCCGCCAATACCATGCTTCGGCATACCCCGACCTTATCCGTATGGCGCTGCTCATGTCCCTTATAGCCTCCCAGTGTTTATTCTGCCTTGCGAATATCAGTCCCCTCCGCAGGTAAAACAAAGGTTCGGTGTCTTCCAGTTCTATAGCTTTTGTATACTCCGCCGCAGCGCCGTCAATATCTCCCTGTTGCTCTATACAATCTGCTTTGATATAGTGCGCCCTTGCATTGCCCGGCTCCTGTTGCAGCACTTTATGTATATCGCCGAGAGCGGCATTGCAGTTGCCGCTTTGCTGGTAGAGCAGCGCCCGTGTAAACAATGCTTTGGAATACTCCTTCAGGCTGACGGCCCGGTTCAACGCCTCAAGGGCTTCCCGCTGGTTGCCATTCCTTAGCAGCAATACACCCTTGTTATACCATGCCTTGTAGTTGGCCGCATCCAGCCTTGTCGCCTCGTTGAAATGTTCCATCGCGGCTGTATTGTCCCCCTCTTTCATATACACGCCACCCAGGCTGCTTTGCGCAACGGAGGATTCGGGAAATTTGTCGGTTACCGATTTCCAGAAGTTCAGTTCGGAGAGCCAGATATCATTACGGGCAAAAGTTGCCGCGCCGTAAATGATACATAAGACAGAAAAAACAGCTATACCTGTTGCTGTTGTCCTGTTTTGTCTTTGCGAAAAATAATGATACACATAATACACAAGCGGGTACCATACGCCGATGCAAGTCAGGTACAGGTATCGGTCGGCCATCAGCACTTCGCCAAACTGTACAAACTGCAGCACTATAGCGATGTTGACAGTGTAGAACAAAATACCCCCTGCCAATATATACCACCCCCTGCGGTACGCCCAAAAACCCAGAAACACGATGGCAGCGGCAATAAATGTATAGAGGATATGTATAGCGCCGATTGCCGTAGGGTACGGGTACAATACCGATAGTTTTACCGGCACCAGCAAGTTGATAATATATTGAACATAGGCATAGCCCGCAAAAACTATCGTATGCCAGGGACTGAACTCAGGATGCGTGTCCAGGAAGGCGACCTCGGCCTGCGCCTGCAGGTTGATAATACCCACGGGTATTGCCAGCAACACCAACGGCAACTTTTCCAGCCATACTTTTTTATCCTTCAGTGGGCGGTGCATCCAGATGTCTACCGCCAACAGCGCAAAAGGCAGCGTAACAGCAGTGAGTTTGCAAAGATAGGCGGCTATGGCGCAGAGGTATATCCACAACAATTTGCTGTTCTTATGGTCCAGCAGGTAGCCTAAGTAGATGTACATCGCCAGCAGGAAGAAAAAACCGTTCATCACTTTGTTTCTTGCCGCTATCCACGATACGCTCTCCGTCTGTACCGGGTGCAGGGCAAACAACAGGGCAACGAACAGGGCTATGAACACATTGTCCTGCATCCGCCTGAGGCAGGCATACACCAGTATCACATCGGCAATATGCCAGGCGATATTGGTAAAATGGTACATGAACGGTTTATCGCCGCCAATGAGGTAATCAAGCGCATAACTCATCATAGGCAATGGCTGGTAATTACCTATGTAAAATTCCGTCCACCAGTTCTTAAAATGTTCCGCACTGAAAGCGGTAATATCCGGCGTGTTAAAGACATAGTCCAGGTCGTCCCAGGACATGAACCCGGCTCCGAATATCTTACTGTATGCCAGCAGCACGGCGGCTATCATTATGGCTATGTGCAGCCAAAGGGTACGTTGTTCTTTGCTGAAAAAATCCATCCCGGTCCGAAACTATGAAAAATAATGAAGCCGTGTCAATCCTACCCGCATATCCACTCAATAGCGCCGAAGCTATAATTGATGGTACTGCCGTTATCCAGGCTCAGTTGCAGCAAGCCATTGTGGGTAACGCCTGTAATAGTAGCCGTAAATTCATCATTGCCTATTTTAAAGCGTTGCTGCGTATCCTTCCTGAATAATATTTCGTTATACAACCTGATCATACGGTTGGGCTCCGGCATGGCGTCAAGGTAGGTAAGTATGCGCTCACGGATACCCGTTACCAGGTCGAAAATAACAAACTGCTTACCCGATTCTATACGCAATGAAGTGGAAAATGGCAGGTCGGCGGGCATTTCCTGTTGCAGTACGTTTACCCCCAGCCCTACCACTGCATAGGCCCACTGGCTACCCCTTATCACATTTTCTATGAGCATGCCCCCTGCCTTTTTGTCATTAATGATAATATCATTGGGCCATTTAATACGTACATCCCAATTCTCTTTCAGATCCTGCAGGTAGTCGGCTATAGCCAGCGAAACGGTGACATTAAAGGCAAATTGATGCTCCACATCGTACGGGAGCTGCACCACTATGCTCATCAGCAGGCTTTCGTTGGGCGTATCCACCCATATCCTGCCCCTTTGCCCCTTACCTGCCGTCTGCATATCCGACACTATTGTCAGGCCGGGTTGTGCCGTATCGGCATCTATCAGGCGCATGGCATAGTTATTGGTGCTATCAATAGTATCAAGCTCAATAACGGGTGCGTTTAACAGGGCTTGTAACTTTACTGCCAAAGTTTACTTAATTTTGAATGTAAAGATATTGCCAAACACAATATATTGACCTTAATTTGGAGAAAATTATTACCGTACTACAGGGAAGAAAGAAATCTGCGGAAGGCCTTACCAGGAATAGCAAGCTGTTTAAGTCTATACTGAAAGCCGTTAAAGAGAAGAAAGCCGAAAATATTGTTTCGCTCGATCTGAAAAAGATCGATGAAGCGGTTGCCGACTTCTTTGTGCTTTGCGAGGCGCAGTCGCATATACAACTGAAGGCCATAGCCGATAATGTGGAGAAAGTAGTGAAGGAGGAGTGCGGCGAAACCCCATACCACGTAGAAAGGGGGGACAATTGGACCCTCGTGGATTATGTGAACGTTGTGGTGCATATATTCCAACACGAACACCGCAAATTTTACAACCTGGAAGCTCTTTGGGGCGACGCAGGCCGTGTAGAACATAACGATTGACAAGCTGCTAATCAGCAAATAAAACGTACTTTAGGAAACAGATAAATGGAAGATAACAAATTCAAGCCCGGGCAAGGACCGGGGAAAGATAATAAACCGCCGCGGAAAGGCCCGAGGTTCAATATATATTGGATCTACGGTATCATGATACTGCTGCTGATAGGACTGAATTTCTTTAGCGGCAGCATGGGCAGTAGCGGCGAGCAAATGAGCTTCCAGGATTTCAAACAGAAATACCTGGACAAGGGACAAGTAGAGAAACTCGTTGTCGTTAACAAAAGCGAAGTGGAAGTGTTCCTGAAAAAAGGGGCACAGTCGCAACAAACGCCGGGCAGCAAAACGCCCTTCGCCGGCAATGACGAAACACCGGTAGCCAAGTTTACTATCGGCAGCGTAGAGCAGTTTGAAGACAACCTGAAAGAAGCACAGTCTGAAGTGCCCGAAAACGACCGTGTCAGGGTAGTTTATGAGCAGAGGGGCAGCTTCCTGAACGATATACTGGGTTCATTCCTGTTGCCGGTCATTTTCCTTATTGCCATGTGGTTTTTCATCATGCGCAAGATGGGCGGAGGAGCCGGTGGCGGCGGAGGAGCCGGCGGTATTTTCAATATCGGCAAATCGAAAGCACAGTTGTTTGAAAAAGGCACCCGTGTTAATATCACATTCAACGATGTAGCCGGCCTGGACGAGGCAAAAGTGGAGGTTATGGAAATCGTGGATTTCCTGAAAAACCCCAAAAAATATACAGCGCTGGGTGGTAAAATACCTAAAGGAGCGTTACTGGTAGGCCCTCCGGGCACAGGTAAGACCCTGCTGGCCAAGGCTGTAGCAGGCGAGGCACAGGTGCCGTTCTTCTCCATGTCCGGTTCCGACTTCGTAGAGCTGTTCGTAGGTGTGGGCGCCAGCCGTGTGCGCGACCTGTTCAAACAGGCTCGTGAAAAAGCGCCCTGTATCGTATTCATAGACGAGATAGACGCCATCGGCCGTGCACGTGGCAAGAACGTGGTGATGAGCAACGACGAGCGGGAAAACACATTGAACCAGTTGCTGGTAGAAATGGATGGCTTCAGCGGCGACACAGGCATCATCGTATTGGCTGCTACCAACCGCCCCGACGTGCTGGATACAGCATTGCTGCGCCCCGGCCGTTTCGATCGCCAGATATCTATCGACGTGCCGGACGTGAAAGGACGGGAGAAAATATTTGACGTACACCTAAAGCCGATAAAAAAATCGAAGAATCTCGATATACATAAACTTGCCGTACAAACCCCTGGCTTCGCCGGTGCGGATATAGCCAATATATGTAACGAGGCCGCCCTGATAGCCGCGCGTAAAGGCAAGACAGAGGTGGATATGGACGACTTCAACGATGCCATAGACCGCGTGATAGGTGGCCTGGAGAAGAAGAACAAGATCATTCTGCCAGAAGAGAAAAAGGTAATAGCCTACCACGAGGCGGGGCACGCCGTATCGGGCTGGTTCCTGGAACACGCACATCCGCTGGTGAAAGTAACCATCGTGCCGCGCGGTGTAGCTGCGCTGGGATATGCGCAATACCTGCCCAAAGAAATGTATATACGCAATACCGACCACCTGATGGACGATATGTGTATGACCCTGGGCGGACGTGCGGTGGAAGAAATAGTATTCGGTAAAATATCTACCGGGGCTCTTAGCGACCTGCAACACGTAACACGTATGGCATATGCCATGGTAAGCATGTATGGCATGAACCCTGTATTGGGCAACATATCCTTCTACGACCCGCAAAGCGACAGCCAATTCTCCAAACCTTACTCTGAAGAAACAGGTAAGATAATAGACGAAGAAGTGCGCAAACTGATAGCACAGGCGTACCAGAGGACGAAAGCCCTGCTAAACGATAAGATAGACTCAGTAAAAGCTATAGCTGAAGAGTTGCTAAAGAAAGAAGTACTGTTTAAGGACGATATGGAAAGGCTGATAGGCCAGCGCCCTTACGAAGATACAGCGCCGCCGGTAGATGACATACCCACGGTGAAGGACTCACTGGTAAATAACTCATAACATAAAAACAGCCCCGGTAAATCCGGGGCTATTTTTATGTAAAAGACTTGACTTTAGGGAAATTTCACAATATGCTGTTCTTATCTCAGCAATGTCAAATCACCTTTCATTAATTGTTTTTCACCATTAAATGTGAAACGAATCATATAAAAGAAGGTCTGTGTTGACTGCTTTACACCTTTATATGTTCCATCCCATCCGGCATATTTATCGGTATCAATGCATGTGATGCAAAATGCTTACTTTGAAATAATGACAGAACCCCATGTATCTGTCATAGGTGTGTAGCTGATATTATTTTTTTCACAAAATTCTCTGACAGCAGCTTTTGCGCCATCATAAATCTTGTTGTTATAGTCATGAATAAAGATGTACCCCCCTTTATTAAGTCTTGGATAAAAATATTCTAGCCCATCATAAATGGGCTTATACAAATCTGCATCAAGAGACACAAAGCAAAAATTATCCTCCAACCCCTCCAGCGATTCCGGGAACCATCCTTTTTTGATTACACATTTTCCCTTGTGCTCCATTTTACTCATGACCATTTGGATACTGGTATTGGAAAAATCCTGTGTACCTGTGCTGAATTGATTGTGAACCTCAATCTCTACATCCTTTTCATTAAATCCTTCAAATGTATCAAAAAGGTAAAATGTTCTGTCGGGGAACAACTTGTTTATATATTTTGCAAATTGCCCCTTATATACACCTAATTCAGCCACAGCGCCCTTGACATTCTTTTCAGCAATTTCTTGCGAGACCAGTTCTAAGGTGCTGATTCGTATATAATTTGTTATCGCAGGCAGCTTGATCTTTCTTTCCCGGCCCAGGCAAAGCATTTTTTGGTCAATAACCATCTCACCGCCTATTAATGACCTAATAAGGTCTAAATACTTCTTCATCATTCATTATTCAGCCAACTAAAATAAGGCATTAAAACAAAACATTTTTTACAGTCAAAACATTATATTTTATAACATGCAAATACCTTGTGCAGCTTCATCCTTAGGGTAAAAAAATACCCGGCCCGGTTTCCTGGGATTTGCTCGGGTTTGCCGAATATATATTTGCAAAGAAACGGTAGCCTTATCTGCAAGATTGGCTCATCGTAACTCCGCACTGCCTTTTCGGGATGTCTGCGCCTGCACTGATGAGAACATCCAGGAAGCCGTCTTGCGTGCCACCATTGAATTTATCAAAGCCGGCAATTGTTGCAGGAAAAGATTCAGACTCCGATTCACCTGCTACATACGTATTGCCCTGTACATCCACATGCAGCTCGCGGCCATAGTCCGTTGATGTTCTGCCAATGTAGCTGAAAAATAATAACCGGCTAAGATCGGGTGAAAATGTTGCTACAAAAGCGTCCGCGTCACCTGAATGCCGGTTATCCTTGTTGCTTGCAGTAATATCAGTAGAGAAGACCGTCACGTAATAATGAGTTTTTTCTTGCTTTTGACCCGCGGGGCTGCTTCAATAAGAGCGGTAAAGTAACTATACTTGCAATAAATAATAAGGTTCATTGGTATCTGTCATTATTATCAATTACAATACTTTCCAGCTCACCTGTGATTGTATAAGAAGCGTTCAAGCTGCTACTAAGGACGTGGACTATGAGATCATCCTGGTTGACAATGCATCTACCACCGGCGACCCTGCTGAGTTCTTATCATATTTCCCGGAAATAAAATTAGTCAAAAGCCCGGTCAACGGCGGATTTTCCAATGGTAACAACCTGGGCATAGAGCACGCTTCAGGCGATATCATTCTACTGCTCAACTCTGATACGATACTGAAAGAGAACAGCATAGCAACAGCAGCCAACTTCCTGGCAAAAAACGGCAACGATATAGGAGTGTTGACTGTTCACCTCACATATACCGATGACGTGTACCAACACAACGCCCGGGCGTTCAGGAGTATCAGGAACGAAGTTCTGGACCTTTTCAGGCCGGCACTGATGCTTATACCCTATCGCAAACGTGCAACCTTAATGCTCAATCAATATTTCAAAGGGGATTTTGATACTTATTGCGACTGGGTTAGTGGGGCGTTCTTTATGTTCAGGAAGGAACTGTTGGAAACACTACCAGGAAAGAAACTGGACGAACGTTTTTTCATGTATGGCGAAGACCAGTTATGGTGTTACCAGTTTAGCCAACATGGATATAGATGTTATTTCCTGTCAGGCACAAAGGTGGTGCACATCGCCAACGCCAGCACGGAACCAGGGAAACAATTGAAACTGCTGAAAACGATGATCAGTCAAGAACTGGAAATAATGCGCTACAGGAAAGGAACTTCCCTATATTATTTTGTATTTGCTGCTATTTTTGTTGCTAAGGAAAAAGCCCGCTATTACATCAAGTCGTTAGTGCAAAAACTGTTCAACCACCGCATCAGGTGAAAACGCTAACCTTGCATTTATATATATTTCCTCAGTTTGCCTTTTTGAACCAGCTTGTTGAATAGTTTGGGAAAGTATGCCTGGATGATCGTTATCCGGATAAAACTTACAGGGTGCTGTTTAAATTTATTAAGCAAATATTCTGTTACAAACTGCGGGCCGTAATATCCTGCATGTTTCCCAATCATATAGTCCATAAGCCTGTTTATGTTGTTCCCGTCAGAGAAGAGTTTTTTGGTCCTTAAATTATCTTCTACCCTATACTCAAACAGTTCTTCATCTATATGGTGGAATTTATGCCCCTTGAATTTGGCGTGCAGCCAAAACTCCCAGTCCTCAAGTCCCCATTTCATGTTGGTATCATAACCGCCCAACTCTTCCCACAATGTTTTTTTATAGACCGCGCAGGTATCAATATAGTTATATGTCAGTAAGGCATGAAGGTTGAAATCCATCTGGTACCTCACTCCCTGTTCGCTGCCTGTCAGTTTACCATTCGAATACACCACACTTACTTCAGGGTCGGATTTAAATATTTCCACAGCCTTGTAGAGATAGTCCGGGTACAGCTTATTATCGGCATCCAGCGGTAGTATATACATGCCTTTTGCTTTGCTGATTGCATTATTACGCGTAGCGCATACGCCCTGGTTTTCCTGGAAAATAACTGTATAATTATCCGGGCGGGTCCTGTCAAATTCTTTCAGTATGTTCGCGGTAGTACCGTCTGTTGAGCCGTCATTTACAATAATCACCTCGTACACACTTTTATCTTCTATTACTTCAATACTTGCGATAGTGTCAAGGATATAATTCCCATGATTGTAACACGGAATAATAATAGAAACTAAGGGGGTACCTGCATTCATCATTCGCGGGCATACTGATGTGCGTTGTCAAAAAAGTATTACGACGCTCATATTACCAATTAAATATAGAAATAATTCCAGGCACTTTATTCCCCGCTAATTTTAAATTTTTTTAATGACTAACCTGGTACATAGATTAATAACTCTCTGTATCGAGTCCAAAAAACAAAAAAGCCTGTAAACTCAACGTTTTACAGGCTTTTAGCTTCTTTTGATATGTAATAAAGTGGAGCCGGCGGGTCTTGAACCTTAGCCGTTAGTCTATTGATAATCAATTAAGTAACAATACCTTCATTTATCTCACTCACGAATTACTCATATTCTTGTTGAAAAGAACTTCTATACTAAGATTAAAGATACTGTAATTAGACCAATTTCCTTAATCTAATTAGCCATTGAGCACTATAAAACCTTCTTCTCTTCTGAAGTGTACCTAATAGGTAATAAGAATATCAAATAAATAGTTGCTTGGGATTAAACATATTAGTAATTTTTCGACCATCATGAAGAAACTACTAAAAGTAAAACTGCCAAAACCATCTGTTGAATTCACGAGTGCACTCTACGCATCTATACTGGCATTTGCAATTAGTCCATTTTCGGTTCTACTTGGTTTTCAGCTTAACGAATATCTTTCAAGAGCAATTCTGTCCATTGAGTATATCTCATCAAACCCAATCTATAAAGTTAACGGACTAGACTCAGTGAAATACTATTTTCAAAGTTCGCCATTATATAATGAATTTAAGCGAAATAGCATTAACACCGGTGTAATTGACCTACAGTATTTAGAAAATTACGCTAACGATTTTCCTCCAGAGGAGTTGATTGACGTAATTAAGAACAATATCCTCCAATTTCAACAGTACTTAGTTAATGAAGATATTGCAACAAAAAAAAGAATAGCTAAGATTGATAACCTTAAACCAAGTGAAGTCCGCACAGCATTTTTATTTGAGACTGACGCAAATGAAGACGAAAACAATATTGAGAATATGCGTATTCGATTAAAAAGTAAATTGTCGGAGAAATCACTTTTAACTCAACAGGCACAAAATCAAATGTTACGATTTAGTCAGCTATTATCTCGCGATTTGATATCTGTTAGACTAAAAATTACTATATTAAATAATGGTTCTACAGATGGCCTTGTAAGAAATGAAGGAAAGATTATCCTAGGCCAAGACACATTTGTATTGGAAAGGACATCCCCACCAATTGTTAGAAATCCTACAAATGCCGTTCCAACATTTAATGTAAATCCTTCTAATGAGTATTCTAGTAATTCAGTGGGAAGAATTGAAAAAAATACGATGGTAGACTTTTGGTATGGGATCAAAATTCAACCTAACACTAGTTGTCCAGATATATGTTCTAGAGGTAGCTATAAAGTAATTCTATACGATCAAAAAAATTCACCAATTAAAACTGATAAAAAATGCAAAAGTTAACATTAGTATGGACATTCATTTTATTAATTGCGCTTTTGGATAATACATTCAGTCAGGTAAATGAGTCAAATGATCTTATAGTTATCCCATGTCAATCATATAGCGTTGGAAATAAATGGATTTATAAAACAGCAAAAGAAAAAAATGACGGGTTTGATGTAATATCGGAATGTACGGTAATTGAAAATGAAAATGGTAGAATTAAAGTTATGATTAAAACTAAGTCCTCGAGCAACGTTGAGTCAAAATCGATTATAAATTTTGTTGCTGACAATAGTGCTATGTATATGCAAAGTGCCGAGCTGTTGAATCCACAAGTTAAATCTATAACTATGTATTTACGGCCTGAACCACATTGTGGTAAAGTTCGTTCTAAATGGGTTGATTCTATAAGGTCGGAGCAGACGATTGGAACAGAAGTTTATGCTAATATGATTGACCCAAGTCAGAATACGTATAAATATATTGGTGAAGAAGAAGTTGAGGTAACGGCAGGAAAATTCAAAGCTTCAGTATTCGAGTTGAAAAAATTTCGCATTGATAAAAACAACGGAGGGAGTAATTATACGACAATTCATACGTCATATCATGTTAAGAATATTGGAGTAGTAAAAACTGTATTCTTAATGATTCAAAAAATCAGAAAGGTTAAAGATTCACCTAATGACAAAAATCTTGAGAACGAAATATTACAAGGATTAAAGGATTTGGAAGAGGGGAAAGACGCATCGGAGATCGCCTTTCTTCAACAGGAGCAAGGAAAAATCGAATATCTTGATGGATTTGATGTTCACAAAACTATGTCGACAACAGAATTAGTTGAGTATTCGGTTAAGTAGTATTCAATTGCGTCAAGGGTGTGTTGAAATTACATATTATGCAGACATTGTAATACGGATGGATTCGAGGGCCAATCCTAGTTCATTGGAAAAGATCAACTTATTTTCTTGTTCGATTTTTTGTTCGATTAGTTTCAAGAACTCCTTTGAAACTGTACCTCGTATTACAGCGATTTACGTGTCATTACAAAGATAACTATTCTTCTGATTTAGTAAGTAATACGTTCTTGGAATTATCAGCATCAAATTCATCGAAATTCTTGGCTACATCTAAAAACCGACCATAGGTGAGAATCTGAATAGGATAATTAGACAATAGATTCATCCTCCTTCTTGCATCCTTACTAATTTTCTCTCTGTTTCCTATAAAAACATAATAAAAGCATTTAATCATCGTATCAGGCGAATTCAATAAATCCCCGGTATTGTTACTTGGTATATGGTTACCTTTAATCCATTTTAATAAATCCCTCGACATGCACCAAGTTGTCAAATCGCATCTGAACTGAATTCTGTTCTTATCAATATAATCTTTCCAATCATTTAACTGAGTGAGTGCCTTATTCAATCTATTTGAAGGAATGTCATCTTTAGTAACAACCATATCGTCAGGTGGCTCCAATTCAATTAGATGAACTTCCCAAACACCGCTATAGGATGTTAACACGACTAAATCAGCCTTATAATGTGACCCAAAGGGGAATTCTTTAAGTACATATGCAGAATGCCCGGCTGTTTTGGTAACAGAATACCGAACAATCTCTGGATGTAAGGCCAGGAACTGTGCCACCTCTCTTTCGCCGGTTGATTGGTTTATAATTCGTTGTAGTTGCTCGGCTCTCATAGTATAAAGCACAAATCTATCAAACTATCATTATTATGCTAAACTACCTTGATAAAATCATAAAATGGTGGTTTAAATATGATTATCAATTGATTTATTTTAGTTTTATCAAGATTAAACTGGTCATAAATGATTAATACCTGGCTTTCTTACAATCAAAGACAACCTTCACCATATGGCTCATTTACAATTGTAGATGTTAGTGAACTTGGTGAGCCGTCTGAGGATGTAAAGAACCACATTGCTAATACAATTCTTGAATCCTATCGTAATATTAATTTCTATAAGATTCACTTTGAACATGAACCTCAACAGGCTTTACTGGACTATCTTGATACCTATGTATTCCCAGGAGAGGATAATAATATCGTTCGCAATGTCAAACAAGGAGATTATGGAGAAATACTCGCTCAACTGATTGTTGAATATTTCTGTGAATTAGAAGTTCCAATTCATAAAATGAGACACAAGTTTAATAAAGACAGGTCAGTCTTTTGCACGGATATGATAGCTCATAACAGTGGTGAACCGCTAACAGACATATATTACTATGAAGTAAAGACAAGGAGAACGATGATTAGGACTGATGGTCATTACCCGCCAGTAAATGCACACAATAGTTTGCTAAATGATCAGAATGGGGGTACTGAAGGTATAGCTGATTTTTTATGTAGGATGTATTTTGAACGGGGTGATTATGATAAATCCAAAAAGTATGGTGAGGTTATAAAAAATCCTTCTGCTTTTATTAGACATTTTGAACTCTTCTTTATTATAGAAACAGACATTTATTTAGAAGAAATAGTTGAAGAACTCAATGCTTTACCACCGACGCTGACTCCATTAAATGTGACAGTTGTTTTAATTAGAGATCTAGCTCAAAAACTGCAAGATGGATTTGATAGAGCGAAAACTCAAGTAATAACTATTGTATATCCTCAATCATGAACAAGAATGAATATCTAGAAGACCTTGCTGGTGGCGTGGATACCACGTTACAAGATCGAAGATTCAATAATTATAAGAAGCAATTAGCTGCTCGTAAATTGAGCGCCGACTTTCAAAGAAGTTATACCGAAGAATATTTGTGGAATAGAGCTATTTACTTATCGTCTAATGGCTGCATTCTGCTGGATAATGTGGAAAATAAACGATTAGCAATTAAATCCCTAAAGGAAGCTGCTGAAATCTTTGAAAACTTAAGTAGCATTGGTGAAAATTACGATCAGAACTATTGTCTAATACTTGCAGCACTTTGTTATGATTTTGCAGGATATCAAGCTAATGCACTTTGCCTAACTAGAAATATTGACCAATATATTCTCGAAGGAACAAATGACATTGAAATAGCAGGGGACAATTATATTATCTCACAGATACACAAGATTCTTCTCAAAAAAATATTTTACGGTCGGGCAAATATTGACCGTACTGAAATTGAAGCTAATTTAGGAATACACCTATTCAACAAAGCAATAACAAACTGGTACGAGTCTATTTTAAATGGCTCTAATAATTCCTATGAAGAGGACATCAATCAAGCATACCTTTATTTCCTTAATGCTCAAAATGTCCACATATCTCATCTTCTATTTTTACTCAGGTCGAGAATTAGAATTTATTCAGAACGTTCAATCTGGAAAGTTCTGTTTCAAATTGAGCATATAACAGACAACACGACATGGGGAAGGTATATAAAACTTCTAACGCATGATATTTACGACCGAAATTCAATAAAAGAGGCTAAAAAGAGAACATCCAAGTTTGAATTTTGGACATCACAACTACGAGCTATAGAAAATGGAGTATTAAGTAGTGACTCTAATTTTGTATTGCAAATGCCGACTAGTGCAGGGAAAACATTCATTGCGGAACTCACGATATTAAACGCATTAATCAAGTATCCTGGTAGAAAATGTATTTATGTCGCACCGTTCAGAGCCCTTACAAATGAGAAAGAAACAGAATTAGCAGACTATATTTCAAAATTAGGCTACTCAGTTTCTGCCCTTTCAGGCAGTTACGAACTTGATGAGTTTCAAGAAATAATATTAGATGAGACAGATGTTCTTGTAGCAACTCCAGAGAAAGTCGATTTACTATTACGTGTAAATCCGGTGTATTTTAACTCTATCTCACTCATTGTAATAGATGAGGGTCATATTGTTGGAGATATTAGTTCTCGTTCAAGTCTGCTTGAGTTTCTTATAATTAGACTAAAAATCCTGATAGCGGATTTACGAATACTTTTTATTTCCGCGGTTATGCCCCCTGCTAATGCAGATGAATATTCTATTTGGCTAAGCGGTGCTAAGGATAATGTTTTGCGCTCAAGCCTACACCCTGATAGCCCACTTGACGAAGAATGGGAACCGACTAGAAAACTAATTGGTAGTTTTGGCTGGTCGGGTCAAAACGGTAGAATTACCTACAAGAATGTTAATACAGAGAATGAAGAAAATAATGAAACGATAAATGCGTTTATCCCTGCAATTATTAGAAAAAAACAGTTTGGAGATGTCTTTCCTAATGGCACAAATAAGGCTCAAACTTGCGTTGCATTAGCATATGAATTATCAATAGATGGAAACTGTCTTATATTTTGTTCGCAAGTTAGAAATACGAAGTCTGTTGGCGATGCATTTCTAGATTTGTTAGAAATACTCGAAGAAGGTCATGTCCCTGACTTTTACAATATAAATCAAGAAACGGAGTCATACTTCTTTTCTATGAAATGGTTTGGTAATGATTCGTATATTACCCGATGCATTGAAAGAGGTATAGGTGTTCACTTTGGCGATATGCCTGAATCTGTCCGAAGGGCAGTTGAAGCAGATTATTCAAGTGGTAAGTTAAGAGTGTTAATTGCAACAAATACAGTAGGCCAAGGATTAAATTTTCCAATTAAACACATAGTTGTAAATTCTACTATTATCCGAGCTGGTGCCGGAGAAGTTCAAAAGGTATCTGTTCGGGATTTTTGGAATCTAATAGGTCGCGCGGGGCGTGCAGGTAAAGAAACAGAAGGTCAAGTAGTATTCGTTATAAATTCTCCTACCGATAACGCTTCATATAATTTATATACCAATAGAGAAAATATCGAAGGAGCATATAGTATGTTTTTCAATGTTCTTCGAACTATGCTCATAGGCAGAATAAACGAGGAAACATTCGAGAAATATATAAGCACACTCTCTGAACCTTATCTTCTTTCAATTCTCTCAGAAGAAATATTGGACGGTGACGATGCCGAAATAATTGAACAGATAATAAATAATAGTCTATTCAAAGTTCAAATTGAATTAAACGAACTCGATATTACCCCATTAAGGACTTCATTCAATAGTATCACTCAGAAAATTAGGGAGGTCGTTGATACAGATACTCTAAACGTTTTTGGATTAACTGGATTTTCGTTAGAAAGCAACCAAGCTATAGATACTTATATTCAAAATCACCTTGAGGAATTGATCGAAATAATAAATAATGATGACTATGAGGCGTTCTTGAAATCAGTTTTTACCCTTTTCGATGAAGAAAGCATTGAGGAAGTAAGTTCGGAGAAATTTGAAAGAATAGTTGGTACACATTTACAATATAGTGAGATAGCACTTCAATGGATTAACGGAAGTGAAATAAATGAATTACAAAATGCCTGGCATAATATTTCACCCAACCCCACTCACTTAAACATTCTAATATCAGAAGGATTTTACTTCAGGTACCCTTGGGGTATAACAGCTTTCATTACGATATTATTGTACCGTTCTGGATTAGATAATGATAATTTACAACCAGGCATAGGGAATTTATCAAGCTATATTAAGTTTGGGGTCAATAATCCTACAGCAGCATTAGCACGTTCTTTAGGAATAAAAAACCGAGATATAGCGATGATTCTTGCTACTAAGTCAAACGATTTAGAAGGCAAAGAGTTTATTAAGTGGTTAGCAAATGTTACAAAAGAAGATACAGAATCATACGGTATTAATCGCTTTGATGAAATTAATATTCTAAATACTGCAGTAAAGTTAACCCCAAATAGATTCGAAGAAACTCCTGAGGTTTTTGAGTTTTTAATTCGTGGAACTTCATTTGAAGTAGATAGAATAAATAACTCGCTTACTGTGAATGAGGGAGATACAATTATATATGCAAGGGAACCCAATAATGCATATGACCCATTTGCAATCAAGTTGTTTAAGAACAACTTGGAATTAGGTTACATTCCAAGAGAATATTCAAGAATTATTTCAGTGGAGTTAGATATTAACCAAACTGGCTATGATATTATAGTAACACAGACACAGGATATTGAAAATTATAAGAGAATTTTGGTAAGAATGACCAAACAATAATCGTTGATTGAACAGATTCTTATTAGTATTGATTTTTAGTTAAACCTGCACTCTTCAGAATTTCTGTGGGGATATTAGTATTAAATATTTTTTCATCTTTAGCGAGTTGTACATGTTTTTCAATTGCTTCTTTTATTATAGCATACCCTTTACTGCCAAGTTCTCTAAGGTGAGTAATAGACATTCCAAACTTAACAACTCTGAGGTTTTTTTCTGTTCCGAATACTATTCCTGATTCCATTGCCCTTGCTACTTTTTTGCCATAAGCTATGTCAGCCTTCAAACTCTCATATTCATCTACTAAGCTATAAAGATATGTTTCTAAGTTCATTTTTATGAAAGCATCCGAGCCAAAAGTTGGAACTGGTTGTGGAGGCATTTTTTTACAGAACGCTCTCGCTTTCGAAATAAGCTTTTCAACACTCTTATTAATCGGGGTAATATTAGTAGTAGCACAATCTCCGCTTGTTTCTACATCTGCCACATGGATACCATCTATGTACATCATACCTTTGTAATCAAGCGAATCACCTTCCCAATTTCTGTATAGATTTTGAACTTTTTTTAACTCGATTTTCATTGTAAAAAATTGAATTATTTTTATAATAAGTTGCACTAAAACTTTACTTTATTATATACTATTTGGTTACGCGAATCAAGAATATTTCACTTGGAATTGTGGAAAATTTTGGAGTGAAATGATTTGAAAACACTCGAAACAAGAAACCAAATGACGGAAAGAGGAATAGAAAAAACTGAAAATTACAGTTGTGTAATTTATGGCGTATTGTTAAAGGACAACATTTGCCTAAAGACAGACTGTGGAAAACAGATGGCGTAAAGGAACGGTTGGTTACTTAGGGACCAACCGTGCAGATAGTTTGTAGTTCTAAATACTCAAACTATGTTTGGCAAGATTGCAATTCGCCACGGCGATTTCATCTGCCTTTTGGCGAATTGCAATCTTGCGGGGGAGTACCTCCCCCGACCCCCTCAATTCGGAATGCGATACAAAATACAAATGCTAATCAAAGAGCTTTAGTTTTTTCTCTTGCAGTGGGTAAGATTCTTGCTGCTGTCTGTTTACAAATCTTGAGCTTCTCTTTTTGCAGCCAGCCAATACAACTTGCTTTTGGTTTGTTGAGAGTGCCGGCTTCGGCAGTGAATAGGCGCTGAAGGGTCTGGACGTTGCGCCGTCAATCAATAGTTTAATGTACATGCCATATTTGGGCAGGTTAACCAGGTCTTCTTCCAAGAATGTCGGTTCGAACTCTTTTTTGAGATAGGCAGCATCTTCCGCCCCTACCCTAAAGGCTATGAGCGTTCCGACATTTCCCAAAATGGCATGACGAATTTTTTCGTCCAGTTGCTCCACATACTGGTGGGTAAGAAAGAGGGACAAACGGTACTTCCTTGCTTCTGCAAGGATGTCAGCAAAGGAGAGCGTTACAAAAGAGTGCATTTCGTCAATATAAAGGTAAAACGGAACTCTTTTAGCCTCCTCCTGCCTTGCTCGATGCAAGGCTGCCAGTTGGATGGAAGTGACTAAAATAGCCCCTAAGAGGGAAGCAGCATCTTCTCCAAGTTCACCTTTAGCTAGGTTAGCTATAAGAATCTTTCTACCGTCCATGACCTCCTGCATCCGAAAACCTCTGGTTTTCTGTCCAACAACATTCCGCAGGGGTACGCTTGCGTGCAGGAGCCCGATTTTGTTCAAAATAGGTGCAATGACCTCAGACTTCATCTGTGGGCTAAATTTCTGGAATTCTTGTAACCAGAATGACCGCAGGTGGGTATCGCTCACATACGAGAGAACGTGTGCTCTAAACTCCTGGTCGGTTAAAAGCGGCTGAATGTCCAGAAGCGTAGCGTCAGGATAATTTAGGAGGGTAAGAAGAGAAAACCGCAGGACGTGTTCCATCCTAGGGCCCCAACTATCCACCCATATCTTTTTGAAGGTTGCCACAATGCCGGATGCAACCAGATGATGAAAATTTGGATGGATGCCTTTAAGCGGATTGAAGGGGATACAAAAGTCAGGGTTGCTAGGTTTGAAGTAAATAACATCCTCAATTCGGTGTTCAGGGACATATTTGAGAATGTCCTCCGATATGTCTCCGTGCGGATCTATGACACAAAATCCATTGCCGTTCTCTAAGTCTGAAACAGCCATATTTAACAAGAGTGTACTTTTGCCTACGCCAGTCTTACCAATGGTATATATGTGACCGAAGCGGTCATTCTCTTTGATTCCGAACCTCTTGTTGAAACTTCTAAAGTTTGTCCTCCCTAGCGCTGTAATTTTATCCATTCAATAATTGTAGCCAGTAGTATATACACTTAATAGAGGGGGTAATTAGCCTAAAAAGACAAATAATACCCCCTTATTTTCTGCCCATTGGTAGTCAATAATAGGTACATGCAAATCTCAGAAGAACAACTAACAACCTTTATAGAAATTTACGAAGAATACTATAGGGTCAGGCTCGAAAGAGATAGAGCCGAGGAAATAGCCAACCGATTGATTACACTCTTCTTTGCAATGTGCTACCCAAACGAATGTGACTAAATTTATTTGACGTGATATAATCAACCTGTTGATTTATTTGTTTACAACCAAGGTATATAAGCTTACAAACGGGTTAGTCTGCCTATTACATCCCCTTGGGAACAAATAGATCAACACAGGCTAACCCATTTGTGTTTATATGGATACTTCAAACAAAAAACTAAAACTATTCTTATATGCTCGTAAATCACAAGAAAGTGAGGATAGACAAGTGCAATCAATTGAAGACCAAATAAGATTTTTAAAACCTCTTGAAGCAAGATACAACTTTGAGATTTATGAAATCCTGGAAGAATCTAAGTCAGCTAAAACACCATACACAAGACCAGTATTTGAAGAACTGATTAAGCGGATAGAAAAAGGTGAAGCAGATGGAATCATTTGTTGGGAACTAAACAGATTATCAAGAAATCCGGTTGATAGTGGTAAAATCCAATACTTGCTGCAGGAAGGTGTAATAAAGGTCATACAGACCTACGATAAACAGTATCTCCCTAAAGACAATGCGCTTCTATTTAGTATTGAGAGCGCTATGGCAAATCAGTATATCCGTGACCTACGAGTAAATGTTATTCGAGGTATGGAGGGACGAGCCGAAAGAGGCTGGCTTCCGCTACAACCAATGCCCGGATATAAGAATGACAAGAATGAAGGCACAATTGTAAAGGATGAAGAACGGTTCCCATTAATCAGGAAAATGTGGGATTTAATGTTAACCGGAGCATACACACCGTCTCAAATCTGCGATATAGCAAATAACGAATGGGGGTATAGAACCAGAGCCTACAAAAGGATAGGAGGAGTAAAACTGCCCAGAAGCCAGATATACTTCATTTTTAACAGTATATTCTATACTGGGGTATTCGAATTTCGGGGGAAGATTTATCAGGGTAAACATGAGCCGATGATAACAACAGAAGAATATGACATTGTCCAACTGTTATTGGGTCACAAAGGAAAGCCAAGAAGTCAAAAGCATGAGTTCTCATTCACAGGAACAATGCGTTGCGGTGAATGCATGTCTATGATAACTGCAACAGAAAAACGCAAGTTTCTCAAAGAAACAGGAACTATTGGTAAGTATGTATATTACCACTGCACGAAAAAGAATCCGGTCATCCGATGTACACAGCGTCCAATTAAACTATCTGACCTCGAAAGCCAAATAACAGCACTGCTTGAATCATTTACAATCCCACAACGCCTTTTCGAGTGGTCCACCACCTTTATAACGAATGCGATTTCTGAAAAAGAAAACAAACGAGAGGTAATATTTAAGAATCTACAATCTGCCAAAGCTAAAATCGAAAGGCAAATAAATAACCTGATTCGCATGCGCTATATGGAATTAATAGAGGAAAAAACATTCATTGAACAGAAGACATCCTTAGATGACGAACTGGAGAAAATTGAAGTAAAAATTAAAACTTTCAATTCTTTCAATACATCTGACACTCAGAAAATATGTGATGATACTCTCCATTTCATGCGATTTGCCAAGGAGAGCTTTCAAACCGCTACAAATAGACGTAAAAGGATGATTTTTACGTCACTCGGCTCGAACTTTGCATTAAAGGACAAAAAACTATTGATAAATAACGATGAAACTGTAATTACGCTTCAAAAAATGTTCGAAATGCTTATGAGTGAATTTAATCGGCTCGAACTGACAAAACAACTTAATTTTCATAGACAGAATCGCCTTACTGAAGGATTTATTCCGACCTGGTGCGCCCGGTTAGACGATGTTCGAACTATAATGAAAAATATATCATTTCGGACAGTTGATGACAACCCTCTAAATTTATAATTCTCTTATCTATTAGCATCTAAAATAAACCTGTACAAAATTCTTATGGTATTTATCCTGTGAGAACTTTTGATTCACTTAATTAGCCTTTATAGACTAATTGCACCCTCTATTTATCGCAATAAATTACTGCTACTTTTTTCACATGGTTGATGGTCGAAAACCTATTCCAAATCGTTTATGGAAACACAGAAAACTTACGGGCCTCAAACAAAATGAGGTAGCTAAAAAACTTGGACTTAGAGACGGCAACTTAGTTTCTCGTTGGGAAAGAGGAGTTGCAATGCCGAGTGCGGAAAATCTACTAAAACTTTCAACACTGTATAACACTCTGGCAAATGAACTTTACCATGAACTGTGTCTGGAATTTATCAAAGAACTATTTAAGGAGGATAACTAACTGAGTTATCCACTTCGTTAGGCTTTAAAGCCTAAAAAAACAACAGAACTACCCTCCTTTTCAGATACGAACGGTACGATTATTAATAAACGTTCGGTATATCGAACGGGGCAGAATCTTCACAGCATTCGCCTTTAAAGTACAATTTGATGAACTTATCCACAAAACAAGAACAATTAGCACTTGAAATCGCCCATGCACTCGGTGATATGGAATCACTACAGGTACATCGAAAATTTGTCAGCACTTATTCTGAAGACTACTTACGAAATAAACTGACTAAAGCGCTGGCTATTCCAGAGTCCCAAATACGAAAATCACGAGGAGCATTATACACCTCATTGGTAGTAGGTTATAAGCATAACAATGGTCGCTAAAATATTAGGAATATGCCCTGGCACAAAAACAATTGGTATTGCTGTGCTCTACAACAGAGAACTCTTAAAATGGAGAAAGCATATTTTCAAGGAAAAGTGGTCTAACAGGAAGTTTAAAAGGATTGTTGTGCTCCTTGAAAAAGTTATAAGTGATAATGACATTACTGAGGTAGCAATAAAAACACCTGATGAGATACCAATTTCAGAAGCATACATCAAAGTCATTGGTGCAATCAATGTTTTGTGTGAGAAAAGGAGTATAAAACCTAAGTTCTTCACAACGTCAAAACTCAAAGACAAATTTAGTCATGAGAAGATAAATAAGGCTGAGTTGTTTGAACTGATACTAAGAAGATATCCGGAATTAGAAGTCCTTACTCGCCAAACAATAAACATTTCTCGAAACGCATGTGTCTATGAAGCTGTAGCTGCTGCAAGCTGCATAAATCAAAGTGAGGCTTAATGCCTCATTTTGTTTAAGGCAGTTATTAGCCTTTAAAGGCTAATTGTACCCTCTATCTCTAATTCAGTGGTGAAAGTACACTGATTCCAAATCATTCGTTAACAAAAAAATTAATAATGGAAACAACAAAGCAGAAGTCATCTAATGGCACTCACAAAGACGTGTACACAATTGTCACTGAGAGAATCATCGAACAACTTAACAAGGGGACTGCCCCCTGGAGACAGCCTTGGTCATTTGCAGGTAAGCCACAGAACTTAATCTCTGGCCGACCGTACAATGGCATTAATCTAATGTTACTTGCCTGTTTGGGATATGAACACAACCTTTTTCTTACTTCAAAGCAGTTGAAAGAAATCGGAGGCTCAATAAAGCATGATGAGAGACCTCACATTGTTGTATTCTGGAATTTCCCCGATAAGGAAGAGCCAGAAAAAGAGGAGAAGAAAAAAACACCGTATTTACGGTACTACACGGTTTTTAACATTGAGCAATGTGATGGTATTCCAGAAAAATATCTTCCCAATCCTAATGAGGTACGTGCCTACTCCATCGAAACCGGTGAATTAATACTAAAATGTATGCCTCAGTGTCCAGAAATCAAATTCAAGGAACAAAGAGCATATTATGACCCACTAAGAGATTTCATAAATATGCCTAAGAAAACGTCCTTTGAATCTCGTCAAAGTTACTATGCTACCTTATTCCACGAATTGGTGCATAGTACCGGACATCGAAGTCGCCTTAACCGTAAAGATGTAATCGAAATGCACGAATTTGGGTCCGAGCCATATTCTCATGAAGAGTTGGTGGCTGAAATTGGTGGGTGTTTTTTGCAATCGTGGAGTGGCATACATGCACCATTCGAACAAAGCGTTGCTTATATTCAAGGATGGCTACAAAAACTGCAAAATGACAAGAAGTTTATATTTACTGCTGCCAAACACGCGCAGAAAGCTGTTGATTTCATACTGAACATCGAACCTACTGTCCATGAGGAATAAATACATCTAAATGCCTGATAAATACTGTCAGGCATTTTTATTTTTGTAAACATGAATCTTGAAAGTGACTTAAAGAAGGAGATAGTTAGGATATTTCAGTCGCATGGCATACGCTATACGGAAAAACCATCATTAGATACGGCACTAGTGGATTATCTGACCTACGACAGGAAGTATATTGCAATAAAAAAGCGGAAATTTATTTTATCAAAAGAAGTAAAATCAAAATTCAACAGGCATCCTAAAGCAGTGGACTTCATTTTCTTTCTGGAGGACGTACAAAATGGAGTGGACCTGAACCCATATCAAAGTGACACATTAAAACAGCTACGTTTTCACGATCTGCTTCTTTATAACTGGAAAATTCATCATTTCCACCTATCAAACGAGTTAGACCTTAAGAATGGGTACTTCAAAAAGCGAAGTGACCATTTAATCTTTGCATTAGTTACGTCTGAGGTTATTTATCTGTTAGACTTTGAACAACACAAAGAGGGAATTTTTGGAGATGAAAAATGGTTAACAATTATTGACACAAATTGGCCGTGGCTCTTGGAAAAATATAAACGAAAAGACATTAAGACGGTCTATCCGCAAACAACTCCATCAGAGAGACAGACATTATGGACTAAAGGCTATAGTTTGTTTATGACAGAAGCAAATGGTTCTGTGTTCATAAACCCAGGTCTTGGCAACACTACTTCAGGACATAGCATGGAAGTCATCGGAGAAGTTAATGAAATTCACAGATGGTTACACAGAGTCAATGAATGGTTTAAGGATAATAAACAAAGCCTATTCATTGAACTGTCCCAGAAACATAATATGCCCATTGACGCAATAAATATTAAGGCAAGAATATCTGTGCAGGGTATTGAAGTATTCGACAGCGCAAGCGGGGAAGTGATAGCATCATACGTTTAGCGCATTTTCTTTGCTTCTTTCCTTTGTTGCATTGACAAAGAAAGAAGTCAGGGGACAATGCGCCCCCTAAACTATTCTAAAACAATCTCTAAAACGGCAAGTCGTCCTTTTTCTTCTTGCCGTCTTTCTTATTGCTTGAACCGTTTGCTTCGGCTTTAGCCTTATGCAGTATCTTAATACTATTCACATGATATGTTAGGTAACCAAGCGCCTTTCCTTCCATGTTGTTGTATACATTTACGCCAACGCGACCCGCAAGTTGGACAACACTGCCTTTTGTCAGGTGTTCCGCAATCTTATCCGAAATCCAATACGAGCAGTTAAAGAACGTGGGAACATCCACCCGCTCACCATTCTTTGGCTTATACGAATTGTTCTCCACTACAGTAAACGACACAACCTGTTTGTCGTTCTTTACGCTCCGCACTTCTGCGTCTTTGATGATTCTTCCTGTTAGTTCCATACTATGAATTTTTAATGATTGATTACTGATTGAATAATGCCATTTGATTAAGAACCTTCTGCGGTACAGGCTTATCGTGATTGAGTTTCCGTACCAGATAATAGACCGTGACTTCTTCGTTGCTGCAAATCGCCCAGGCGGCTTGCAGGGATTTGGAACGGGTGCTTTTTCTGCGCTTTTGTATATCCCATGATAGTCGCATCAGGCGGGATAGCTTTTGAATGTGGTTTGCCATATTTTTTTGATTTAAAAACATCATTCGGCTTACGCCTCATGTGCCTGTGATAAGCACCCAAAAGGAAAAGGACGGAGCGTAAGGCAAGGTTTTAGACAAAAGAATACGACCTCGGTAGATACCGGCAGTCAAAAATGTTGAGTGTGGAGATTGTTTTGTCGAAACCGGAGGCAAGTCAATGTGATACAATGACGAAGACCTTGCCAGAGACGGAGGACTGACTACCTTTGCGATACACAGGCCAGATAATATGGAAGATTTTAAACAAAGATTACAGCGTGCAATAAACATGCTTTATGAGTACGATTCATTTCTCCTAAACATGCAGAATAACCTCAATGAAAGAAGCGTATCATTCAGGTTTGCAATGCACCTCGCGAAACTGTTTCCTGAATGGGATGTGGACTGTGAATATAACAGAATGATCAGACCCAACGGAGAATATACCGGACATGACTATTGGGCTAAAGCTGTGAATATCGAGTACAAAGGTCATATTAGTGCGGAAGATGATGAAGCTAAAACGGTGTACCCCGATATTATTATTCATCATCGAGGAACAAAAGATAATCTCGCTATCATTGAGATTAAAATGCAATGGAAGAACTCAAAGAAAGATTTTGATTTCAAAAAATTGCAAGCTTATAAATCAGATTTAAATTATGAATATTGCGTGTATATAGAGTTAGCCAAGGAGCATGATAAGCTTAAAATTCAATTTGTATAGCCTTAGTACCTCAATTAGTGAAAGTGAAAAAGAAAATTTCTATATATTGCCATTAATAATTTAACAATGTGGCAAATAGTAAAATCATACTGATTGCGGATGGCAAACTCCATTTATCAAGGGGTTTCAGTATTGATTTGTATGAAATCTTCTCCCGTGATTTAAAGTTTAGCAAGAGGGATATCTTTTGGGAGGTTGAAGGAAACTATCAATCAGGAAAGGTAGTGTTACGGGTCACAAATTATCACCCATCAGACTTTACAAATTTTGGCAGGCAGGAATTAACTAAACCAATCACTGAAATTGAGTTCGAGAATCTTAACTGGAACGAACTAGAAAATTTTCTCTGGAGTTGGAACAACATAACTCGAAAAAATATTGAAAATCATTATGACGGACCCAAGTCTGAACCAAATAAAAACAGTGTTCCAAATAACCCCTCAAGAAGAATTAGTCAATTTCCGGATTTTATTCTCGTAGAGAATAGAGAACCAATACAAACAACTGTACATGAGAATTTTGATGTACTGTATAAGGATGCAACAATTAAAAATGGAATTATTGTATTTGAAAAGAAATTTTCCTGGTATCACTCACGGATTTCCATTGAGATAGAAAACTCATTCCTTAAAGAGGAATTTGATAGTATTAAGTTTTATTTCGGTAAAGTCATTAATGGGACAAAGCGATTTTCAGTATTGGCTATATTTACGCTGATTGATAACATTGTTACGGGTATATCAGCCACTTCTCATGAAATTGAACAGGTCAATGAGGAACTTGTTGATGTAATTAAAAAGAAAAGGATAAAAGAGGTTATCAACGTTCAGAGCAAAAAAGAGAAATCACTTATAGATGCTGATGAACTTTTTGAATCATTAGACAAGAACGAAAAGAACTTACTCAATCAGACATCAGAAGAAATAATAAATGAAGTAACAACATGGGATGGCATTAGAAACGGAAAACAGCTTCAATACCTTTCTGGATTAAAACAGGCCAAGGATAAGAAGATTCTGTTCTCACTAAAACCACATTTTGGCTTTATGTTCACTATCAATGGTCGCAACAAAAATCATTACTGCTGGGAATTGCTTAACTCTCACGCAACATATATTTGGACGATAGACACTGATGTACCAGACAGCAGAATGGAAGAGACAATTACCAGAATTCAGGAAATAGGACGAAACAACTACAAGCAACTCTACAAGGCAGGTACAGTAGACGATGACTTAAAATTTACAGCACTATTTCATATTAATGCTGGTGAACAAGACCCATTTGCAGTTTGGAAAACGCAACTTGATGAAATAACAGAATAGCTAATATGCTCCCTTTCCTGGAATGATATTTCGAACGCCACCTGTAGGATTTTGAACATCATCCTTTCTACGCGGTATTAAATGCGTATGTGAATGAAATATGGTTTGACCCGCGGCTAAGCCAGAGTTAATTCCAATGTTAAACCCAGTGATATGCTTATCAGACCTTTCAAGCTCTTTTTTTGCAATTCGCATTAGCGCGTTGATAGCATTTATTTCCGCTTGTGTTACCTCAAAATAGTCAGCACAGTGGCGTTTAGGAATAATCAAGCTATGCCCAACTGCAACAGGAAAACTGTCATAAATCCAAACAGCCAGGTTATTAGTTTCAACTATTCGTTCTGTCGGAAGAGAACAAAAAACACAATCTTGGCTTCTATGGCCATACATAGCGGATGTATTTCTAAAATCGGTTTTGTCCGTATCCCTTTTTGTCGCATTGCATGAATAACACAGAGCCTGATAATTATTGATTGAATCAATACCCCCTAAATTTACCGGCACAATATGATCAACCTCCAGCGCCCTTTCTTCTGCGGATATACCACACAGTTCGCATCTAAATTGAGCCCTTTTTAGAACTTCAAAACGAATACTACCAGGTACAGGCCTTCTATTTTTAGTCCGGTGCTGCCAAATGCTGTCACCACGCTTATTAATATACGCTTGAATTTTTTCATCACAGATCGCAATAAGTTCATCTCTTTCTGAATCCGACAATGTATCGAAATGATTGAGACAGTATTCATTTTTTTGTCTACCTACGATGGAGTGACTTCGTAGCACTCTACCCACCATGTTGTTTACAATTGCTTGATAATATTCCAATTGACTTGGGTCATGCAACGAAATATCCTTAGCAATCTGTTTATCGACAGAACAACCATTATTTTGAAGTAAATGCTTTATCATTACTGGCTGATAAATGTGGCTCATCTTCATTTTCTTAACAAGAAATTCCTTTAAAATCTCATATTGCATAACCTGTTAATTTGATTACCAATATAGACAATAAAACCGGGTAAAAGAGCCTTCAGCCACAAAGCGGAAGTAAGTGCAATGCAATTGCGCTTACTGTGCGGCTCGCCTCTGCGAGTGCCAACCGAAGCCATTGGCATATGCTTCATGTAATGAAATGCAAATGTGGCTCTGCTTGGGTTCTGGCGTGAGTTTTGCCAATTCTGCAAATGGCATGACAGAACCCAACTGAGGTTGGTGCGCAGGCGAGCACAAACAATATCAGCCGGAGGACTATAGAGTGCGTAAATGAAATAAGCGACTGTAGGAGCGCATGGAATGCACGGACTATAGAGGACTGTAAAGGCTGTAATGAAACTGACGAGTGAACGCAGAAAGTGTGCCAAGCTGCGATAGCACCCGGAGTTAAACCATTCCCTCTAAGGGGATGTTTAGCGAAGGGCAAATATCTCTTGCCCAGACCTATGAAATCATTAACCGGGCAAGTGGTATTTGGCTTGGCGCAGTTTATGCTGAATGAGGACGTTGAATACCTATTTACCGGTGTTAGTAAAAAACTATACATCAATTTAGATCGAAATTTTTCCATAGTCTTCATTTGGCTATTGATTGAGTATTTCAATTCCAATTGAGTCAAATACCATCTTGAAATTACATTGTTAGAATCGGGTTTGTAGTATGTGGAAGATCCCTTTGTAGAAACGAATCTGTAAAAGTATTGGTTGACATGGTTATTTTGCTTGCGATACACAGCAGTTATTAATTCTACGTTAGGTATTTGATACTGCTTATCCCCATAAGAATTAATAATAGGTTAGTGATACAGACAACAACTAAGCAAGACAGTTTTAGTGTTTTGTTTTCAATGCTACTAAATAGAACATTCAAGAAAAACGCAAAGTAGATTGTATGAATCTCATTTCCTTCTTCCGACTTGTATAAGTCTAAATCTAAATTGAAAATGACATAGCAAATTGATAAGATCAATGGTGGTATTACCAGAAGAAATTTTTTCTTGCCTAAAAGAAAACCTAACAACGTTAAGGATGGCAAAAAGAATCCTATCAATGCTATTATTTTCATTTCTGGATATTTTTAAATTTATATTGATTATAATATCTGTTTGTTAAGCAATATAATAAATATTCATTCAAATTACTATTAATCAGAAAGAGTCTATTTAAAGACATGTGGATAAGGTCATATATTGTCTTTGTATTATCTATATTAATATTAGCGACATGGTTATATAAATTATTTAGGCCATCATTATCACCCAAGTACCGAGTAAATGTATCAATATGCATTTTAAATTGACTATATATCTCTCTAACGTGTGAGTTTAAAACATTATTGTTTTGTGACTTTGGTGTAATCGCTCTCTTTGTAAATTCTATTTTCCTATCGATATCCAAGCCACTGGCCGTTAAGTATGTATCTATGAGTTTTGCGCCAATCAAGAAAAAAAAGTAAGGGATGGCTTTCGTTTCTTGCTTTGAGCTAATTATAGTTTCTATGTTAAAAATACTATCAAGCCAAAAAATACTTTCAATCTTTTCGATTTTATCGATACCATATCTTTCTACTTCTCTTTTGTACGTCTCAATCTGAAGTTTCGCAATCACCTCTGAATCCATGTTTGGCTGCAGAAGCGAGTTTATATCTCCGAGAATCATATCAAGATAGCTACTATCAGGTATTAGTAACCGCAACCTTATATGATATTCAGGATCCATATACCTTACGAAGAACCACTTAACTATAATATTTTTTAATGCATACTCCTTAATTATTCTTTCATAAATTTGAATTAATATATCATTTGAAGATTTTTCGCCAGTATATATTTTATAATAGAGCCATTCAGAACCAGGCAAAAAGTTGGCATGAATATTAGAAGCACCTTTCCTTGTTTTTATACCCAAGTTGTCGTTTTCCTCGAGTATAGATCGTGGTTCGTCTTTATAGAAAAAACAAGCTATCTCATTTGTATACCGTTTTTTCCCAGCAGGGTTTTTAACCATTTGGCTGTCAAAATCAACAAAACACTCTGTAATGCATATTTTGTTTATTTTTTTTGCTTCATTAATAAACAACAATATTGATTCTGTATCCTCAGTGTCAATTATAAGTTCCGTTTTTAATGCCAATGAAATATATTTTGGTAAGCGGTGTTGACTTACGAAATCTTTAAATAAGGGAACTAATTTATCTGGGTTTCTTCTTACATTATATAAGTGCTCTAAATCTTGATGATCAAAGAACCATTTAGCAGGCTCAACAATTACAGATTGGTTATATGTTATTCTAGGTATATATTTAATGAACAGATTGAATAAACTTAAATCAAGTCCTAGGCCTCTTTGTTTGTTCTCGAACTGTAAATCGCTTAAGAAATAATATAGCGGAAATGTATTATGTCTATATTCATGTGCAGTAGATAACCGAGGAACTATTTCTATGTTTCTAGTTTTAGATGTTAATACGATTTTATTGTCTCTAATTGCCACTAGGATATCGTCTAAACTGATATTCCTATTAGATTCTATAGTACTCTGCGTTAAACAAGATATTTCATATTCTCTTAAATGAGGTCTCTGTACAATGTTCCCTATATGAGTGCTATTTGGCAAACAACATATTTCTGCTACAATTTTGTTCGACAAACATTGTTTCTCTAATGTCGCAATGGTAGTAACAAAATTGTTTATCCTTTCATTATGACAGAATCTACCTAATAAATAGGTTGCTGTACTTCCGCCAATGTGTTTGATATATATATGCTGTTTCCCATCCAGGTTAATTAGCGAAAACAATGTAGCAAATGTTGGAGAGAGTAGGTTTGTTTTATCATCAAAGGATGACAGTTCATCATCAGTGATATCAATTACAGTTTGACCATGCGCAATAGCATTATAGATTCTTTTTGCCCAAAATTCGTAAAGTTTGAAATCAATTTCTCGTGTATCAAACAATTCTCTTTTTGTACCCTCATTTCTTACCGGATAACCAATCCCAATGTCATTGTCTAATGCCAATAGCAAAGGAATTTCGCGAGTTTCCCAACGGTCTAAGAATGCTTTTTTAAAAATTTCTAGATTTCTATTAGTTATTGTAGGTGTTAACTTAGCAATTACATGGATTGATTTAGCAATATTATCCGGAATCTCTTTGCTAACTTCACAATTAATATATTTGGAATATCGATCACAATGAAAAATCTTTTTTTTATCGTATGGAATGCCTATTGAGTCTAGAACTTCATGAATTTTAGTATAAATCTGTAGGTTAAATTCGCTGTTAATACTATCATCAATTTTCGACAAAAGGGCATCTATTAAAGTCAGTTTATTTAATATATTCCAGACATGAGACGTATCACTCTGTGGATTTGACTCTATTATTTCTGTAAGAATATTTATTATTCTCCTTAAAGTGCAACTACCAGTTACGTTTAGCGTTAGGTCGCTTATTAATAATTGACAATCTATAAGATCGTCGAAATATTCTTCTTTTTCCAAATCTGTAATATCTGAATCATCGATGCACTGCAATAAATCCTTAATGTAGTTTCCCTCTTTTGCTTTTGAAAGTATTGTTAGGATGTAGCTATCTATACTGATGCTCGCTAAAAAAAAACTTCTATTGTTATCTTTTACAGCAGTTTCGATGTACCTCAGCTTGCCAGCAGTATCATAACAACTGTTGTTAGAATAATACTTGACATTCCTTTTAATAAATTTATCAGTATTTAAAAAAACGCATAGATCATATAAATATTCCATCCCTAATCTAGTGTGTCTGGAATATTGCTTGTCATCAATAACTAAATTTGTGTCTGGCCCAATTATTCCAATACCAATCCCAGCAGAAAGCCCAAAAGGAGTACAACGGTATTTATTTCTTATTAAATATTTTAATTTGGTTCTTTTCCACTTTTCATCGTTCTCATCATATGTTGTAAGAAAATCCGGGTTGGTTAATAACAGTTGCTCTGTTAGTATTTCTTTATCCAAAACTGATAAGGCCGGCGTTCTTATCACAAATTTCGGAAGATATTTTATGGAAGATTTCATCTAAAAATCAATAAGAAATAGGTAATTAATTAAGTCTTGATCAACTTCATCTGGATACAGTGAGATATACACACCGGCAATACCCTCTAGAAGTCCTTTTTCAAGTACCCAACCTTCTTTTCCGTAGTATGTTTTTAAACCATCAAGCCCATATTCATTATACCTGTCCTGGATAAAGTCTTGCCAAAAACTATAATTTTCATGAAACTCGTTTATTTTATAGATACGATATAGCTGCTTATAAATATACGATACCCCTGCTGCACCATGACAGAAGCAACAATCCATTATTGCTGTATCTTTAAATGATTTTCGATTGGCACAATAAATCAAATCTTGCAATATTTCTTTTTCAAGTAGTTCATCCTTTAAATACCTGGCTGACTTCAAAAGGGTAATATTTATCCCTAAATCTCCATAACACCATGCCAATCTACCTTCAAGATAAGGCATATCTTCTTTAGGTAGACAATGTGGGTATTTGGATTTGATGTGGGGTAAGTGCTGTTTTTTGCTGAAGATAAACAAGGTCAACCGTCGAATATAATTATCAACATCAGTACTTTTTATAATTTTATTGATATTTATCAACATTGATAGAAAGGAGGGTATACCGTGTGCTAATCCAAAGTTGGCCACATATTTTGTGTCCTGAACCGAATAATCAAATGGATATTTGGAATCTTCCTCTAAAAAAGTTAGTAGTTTTAGGATAGATTGTAAAATGAAATCGTCATTAATGATTTGATGTTTTCTGCGGATCAAATAATTAATAATTCCTAAATATCCATGGAGGTAATCAAAAAAATGGATGCTAATGTCTGATTTGAGGCCATGAAGAACGATCTCATCGACTTCGTTTAGCAGAACACTGGCATCATCTTCTATTCGGGATTTTTCTTGTAAGTAGGAAATTAGTAACGCCAATCCACATACTCCTCTTGTTAAGGAATACCCATCATACTTATCAATGCTATTAAGTAATTCATTTACATTAAGCTCAATCTTATTTTGAAATCTTGCTATATCAACATGTGTAGAAAACAATAAAGTGATCCCAGTTTTACCCAACATCAACCCGCTCTCTTCACAATTATTTTCTATTAATGTTGAAATAATCTTCTCCTTTATATGTGCCAAAACAAACTAAAATAATGATGTTGTATATGGCCTATGGCAATCTGTCTCATGATACCACCCACACCACCCCCAGTCTTTGCTACCGTAGCAATAGTGTATGGAACCCATTTGCCCAGGGCCTAGCGGTGCGGTACACATTTCATCTTTAGGCCAAGTAGGTTTATCCATTTCTTTCGCTGGTAGTGGATGTGGATTCAGTGGAGGAAAGTCTTCGGTTGGTATCGGATTTTTGCCAATAGGCCCCTTTACATTTAAGGAAGTAGCAATATTATCGTTGAGGGAACCAATTATGTCTTTTTGTAGAGATAATTTAGTTAATTTAATTTTTTGCATAATCAAACATCATTTATGGGCATGCACAATAATCCCAAGTGAAGCCATTAGCAATAACATTGAAAACCTCTGCATTTTCCGTCGTTGCATGTATTTCTACATCTTGTGGTACCCATAGGCCGTTTCCTGGAAAATAAACCATTGTTTCGTATGATTCCAAAACACCCGTTGGATCGCTTGCCGGTATTGGAAATTCTTGAAGTAGATACCAAAGTGCGGCATCTTTAACAAAAATTCTGACCATACCCGGAGTAGTCGTACTTTCCGCTTTCACAGTAATGTAATTTATCACTGATCCAAATGAATTTTGTCCTGTAAATATTAAGACGGTTGTACCTGTACCATCTCGATTACTATTAGCAGTTGAAACCTGCCCATAACCTTTTTGAGCTTTTAATCTCGCAGTATCAAACATACATTTTGATTTTTGAAGGTGAAAAATTGAAATTTGTTCAAAAATCCGGCATTGATTAACGCAAATAAAATTATATGGTTACAAAATGTAAATATTGATTACATTTTGTAACTGTCATTTAATTATACTTAGTAATTCTACTTCATAATATTCACAAATTTTGTGAAGCAAATTAAAGGTCAAAGATTTATACCTCCCGTTTTCGATTAAGCTAATTACCGGGTGGCTCACTCCAACACCGTTTGCAACATTTGTAATTTTCTCTCGTCTAGAGTGCCTTATGTCGTATAATTTGTTACCGATTTTTTTCAGCAGGTCTTCAAAAGCGGCTTGTACAGGTACATTACTTGCTTTCATTGTAAAAAGTTTGCGATGAGTGAGTGTTTATATCTAGTCCAATTTATTATACCAAGTTACATTTTTTTCAATTTCTATGATTATTTCACATTAAATAATTCGACAGTACAATACGCCCTAGTTCAGGGCATAGTCAAACGCTCACTTTTTAGCTCTAAAAACACTAATGTAACTGGAATTACCCCTTACAAACTTTACTTCGAGTTGCTTATTACCCTCGCTAATGTTTCCTTGTACATCAAATGTCTCATTTGCATTGGTTCTGCAATAAAAAGAGCTGTGCATATTGCAGGTGATTGTCGGTAAGTTATCAAATGGTCCTTTCAAACCTGAGATATTAATCTTTGTCTTATCAGCATTTTCAGAAATTGTAATTGTAATAGACATAGAATTAGCAACACCTCCGGTTTTTACGACTCCCGAATATGTACCTAAGAATTTTGTCCTGCTGAGAGTACCACAGTCTGTTCCTTCATAGCCTGCCGGACAAGAACATATGCCATCTACGCATGTCCCGCCGTTAATACACTTAGTACCTTTACATTTATCCGTTCCATTTTCATCCTTCTTGCATCCCGCAAAAAGAAGCAGCGCGTATACGGCGCATAGTAATGTGTATAGCTTCATTTTATTGAGTTTTTATTGTTAGGAAATTATTTTTTGAGGTTGAATGTTATACCTAAATCAAAATAGCAGTCAGTAGGATGTCCGGCTTCGGCAAATACGGCAAATGCTTTGCCCATATAGTACCGTGCGCCAACTACACCTAATATCCCTGCTTGCCAAATCATGCCGTTGGTAACAAGGTTATTAGACTTTATCCGACCTACATTCCAAACGACATGCCCGACTTCAAGTTGTAAACCGATACCAGCGTAGAGGTCTAATTTTCGAGAGGGAATCAGTTTATTGAAGTGATACATTCCCATTGTGCCAAAGCTGAATATGGATGCCTTATCCTCACCGCCGACATAATCCGTAAAACGTACCTTATACCAGGACACTTGCGGAGCAATCCCTATTTCTTCCCGAATAGGAAACTCCATACGTGCTATAAGTGGTCCGAACCACGACATATCCCGATACCCGCCAGTTTCCTTGCTCTGGAGAACAAGGGTATTGGGTAAGCCGTATGAGAATGATAGTAACTTATGAGATTTACCGAATGAGCCGCTATTACGATCCTTATACGTCTTGGAATAGAACTCAGTGGAGTCTTGAGGTGCCTCTGCCCACACGAGGCAGGGAAATAGGCACAATAGAGTAATAAATGTCAGTTTCATACGCTTTGGCATTGTAGAAACAAACATAAACAAAAAATCGGAATACTTGCCTATGGGCAAGTGTATAATTTTTAAGCTATGAATACTTTTTCACTCAGAAAAGGTATTAAGTGGTAGCTCCAATAGATAAATACGTCATCCAAAAGGTAAAGGAAAAACGGGTTGAAAAGGGTTTTTCTCAGTCTCAGCTTGCGTTTGAGCTAAATATGTCCAATGGGGTTATCGGTAAGATTGAGAGCGGTAAATACGGCAAAAAGTACAATGTCGCCCAGCTAAATGAAATAGCTAAAGTCCTAGAATGCAGCATTGGAGACTTCTTCCCAAAGAAGCCCTTATAGAATTGAAACCTTAAAGTAGATCATATTCAGGGAAGAAATTGTTCTTTATTTTCCACCCTTTGGGTGTTCTCTTGAGTGTGTATATCTGCTTGTTTTTAATGTTGTATGATTCTTTTTCTGGATAATCTTCAAGTACCGGATTGTACCAGGTCATTAACCAGTATTCCTCAGTTTGAACAATCGCCTCGTTTTTTGAAATCTTAAGTACAGTCAAATCATATAATTGATATGTTGAGGGGTTTCTTTTGTTGTTTATTACCAGTTTGAGACGGACATACTTTTCCGCATAATTAATAATTCTATTAAAAGCTGACTCGTCCTTTATAAAATACCTTTCTAATTCCGTAGTGCTAAAATCTGGAACCTGTCTGTACAAGTCATATTCAACTTCAAGTGCATTGGCAACTGCTTTTTTAAGGTCAGTGTATATAGTTGGTGATAATTCTAATTCACTGCCCTTTTGCAATGCATCCTTGCTATAGTCATGAGAATTTGAGAAACGGGGAGGAATTTGAGAATCTAACCGTTTACTACGTAAAAGTCTAAATGATGAAATTCTATTTGAAACCAATTCCGCACTGACGCATTCTTCGTATTTCTTTGAATAAACATACAAATGAAGTAAATCAATCAAATCTCTGGAAGGCGGAGAACCTACTGATTCAGGATTAAAGCATCGGTATAATGTTGCACGACTGAAACCGCTGCTCTTGTTGATTTCTGCTCCGTTATAGACATCTTCAAACAAGTCCACATCAAGGCTTGTAAGACCGGCTGGGTCATGGATGAAAGAGACTAACGACTCTCGAAGAACATCCATATTGAAAGTCAACGGCGTATTACTGCCATTTCTGCCAAAAACAGGCCATTTCTCGTAATAAGCAGCTTCTAACTGTAGCCTGAATTTCCCATCAAGAAAAAATGTTTTTTGTCTCATAGTCTCAAACAAAAAAGAGACCAAAAAGTAATGTGAAAATTCGCACTATCAAAATTTTCGATATGCAAAAGACAAGCTTTTCTCCGGAGGTAGAAAAAAAGAGCCGCGACTAGCTGGTAACTAGCGCGGCTTTAAATTATGGCTATGTCTGTGGTTGAGGAACCCATAGCCAAGGGAAGTATATCACACATAATACATTTCTGTCAAGTATATTTTCTTTGGATAATATTGGTACTCAGCCCGGACATTTCTAATGTTCCGGGTAGCCGCACGTGAGGCTACCTCTCGTACCTGGTCTTAATTAACCTCAAAGCACCTGTGCTTTAAATCGCAGGATGAAACCTAAAACCCTATCACTTTTCAATAACGCATAAAAATCAAATTATGAGCAAATCAATATCTAAATCCGATGGATATAGTAATCCCAAAATCGAACGGTTACTAAAAAAATTTGAAATCAGTGCAATAGAAGGTATGCGCATACGAGGACTACATGATGCAGAATACGGCAGGTGTGATAACGAAGCTGACTGGCGTATCGCTGTATTTAACCCACTCAATACAGCAGGACAAACTGTAATCGACGAAATCATGATGGAACTTCAGCCTGCTTCACGTAATAATGCTAAAAAGATCGTTGTAGAAGACAGTGAAATAAGCAAACATTTTATAGGAAGGAGAATCTTAAATGCGGAAATCAAGGAGGTGTCCCTTAATAGTGAGGTGTGCAGTTTACGTCCTGATACTTCTGAAAACGTCAAACGGAGTCTTGTCAGTATCGCTAACTGGTCAGTAGCATGTTTTGATGGGTATTTGACATTTGAAAGCCTTGTTGGATATGGCATCCCCATTCTTCCGGCCACATTTGCAGCACTCGTATGTGGGTTTACTATCGGGTTAGGAGCAATTTTTCACTCGGATATTGTTATGCAAAGTACCAAGAAGGGAGTGATAGTGTTTAGGATTGTAGCAGGTTTAATCGTTGCTGCCGGTATATTCTACCTCTTGGGTGATGCACGTTCAGATCTATATAACTACCGAAGTGACTTTGTTACCAACGGCACAGAGGTTGCGACCAATTCACATGATGGCATGGTATCCGGTTGGGTGCTTATGATGCTGAGTATGTTTTTATATATAGCAGCCCTATTCTTTAAATGTATGGTATGGCAATCAAAAGATGAGAGGGAACTACAGAGTAAGTACCGGAACAAATTAAAGGAACTCAAGGGTGTTAAGAAGGAAATCAACTCTCTAACAAATTCCCTGGCTGACATTGATACAACTAAGCAAAAGAAGATTGAGAATCTGACAAAGCAAACTGAATATGCAATTGGAGCTATTAAAAAGGTTGTAGCCACTGCAACACAAGGGCTTGCAGAATATTCAGACGCATACCGACAACATAACACGGCCAGAAAAGTTCCTCTGTACATGGTCACTCCTCCCAAATTTGAATTCATTATTAACAACAATCCCATAAATAATTAAGACATGAAACAGATACTACTTATCATGCTTTTTTTGTGTGGCTGTAAGATGGGTACTCGCACTCTATCTCCCAACTATACTCACGTAAGTGTTATTAATGATGTTACTGATTCGCTGGCATTGCGTCCGGAAGTTAATCCCATTCTGGGGCTATATGATTTTGCCGGAAACAGGGACAAGGAAGCTTCTCTCAGATTAGTGCTACTAACTGATAAGGTACTTAATCCAGTTCAGAACATTCATTTGGATAATGGAAATATCGCTAAGAAAGATGCTTATTTATATAGTGTTCGCCAACGAGATGAATGTGTGTATTCGTTCTATGCATCAGCTAAGGATGCAATTACGGGCTTCGAAAAGCATTTTAATATAACTGCACCGCACAACAACAGTGAGTGCTATGCAACTATAGCTGCCGAGTGTATTAAACTTTCTAACAGTCCTGCCTCTCAAAAATATCTATTGATATATTCCGATTTGATGGAAAACGGGACGATCCTCAATACCTATTCCAGGAAAGGACAAAATCTTATAACAAACCAACCAGAGAAAGTCATTAAAATCTTTCTAAAAGCTAAACCAATACCTCAAGACTTACGCGGAATCAATATCTATTTTATGTACCGCCCTATTACGAGAATGCAGGATGAATCCTTTAGTAAAATGGTTGTGATTTACAGGCAGATACTAGAAGCTAGAGGCGCACACGTTGAGGTAAAAGCAAATAATTCTTTCTAATATGGGACATTCGAAACATTCGGACTTTCCGCAGCTTATTGGTGCGCTGTTTGGCTCAATATTCAAGGTTATTGGCTACCTGGCGGTAATACTTCTCAGGATAAGTGGTTGGCTACTTCTCAAAATTTCTGAACTCATACAGAAACTAACAAGTCATGGGCACTAAACTAGAGCAAATGTATTCGGTTGCCTTACGACTAGCAAATGCAACCTTCGATGGTTTTGATTCATGGTTTGAAACAAAAGCAGAAAGCTACACAGCGGATTTTGTTAAAAATCCTACACTTAGCCGGTTCAATCACGGGATAGCAATAACTGGTGCGAAGGCTGGGCCACTGAAATTAGCGTACCAAAATACTGCTGTATTTGGCGCTACTGGTTCAGGCAAAAGTTCAACGGTTATTCATAGTTCCGTTGTTTCCCTGGCAAGGGGTAAGACGAGTATGGTCTTTAACGATGTTATGGGCGAAGCATATAATACATTAAGTGGTTTCCTGGCACGTGAAGGATATATGATTAGGAAAATAAACTTTAGAAATCCGTTAGAAAGCGAAAGCTTCAATCCTTTGGAGTTCATCAAGTCAGACACTGGTATTTTCTTGGTTGCATACCTTATGTATGTAAATAGTGATGCAGAGAACAAAGGTGACAAGTTTTGGGAGCACAGCAGCGTCATGCTTTTGAGCCTTATCATTCGGTATCTATACCATCATGCTGACAGAAAGTATTTATCAATACAAAACGTGCTCAGAATTGTTGAACGGCTCTCATATGATCCATCTTCGGTTTCAAAGCTTTTTGTCCGCACACATGATGAGGAACTAATAAACAGCTACAAAGCAACGGTTGCCATGTCGGAAAAGACGCTGCAAAGCATCATTGCAACACTCAGAACCATTTTGAGATTGTGGCTTGATAAAACGATCTGTCAGACAACGGCGACAAGTTCATTCAGTCTTGATGAACTACGCGGAGAACAACCTGTTGCAATTTTTGTCTGCACAGAAATTCAGGACTTAAATTATACCAAGCCTATAACAGCATTGTTCTACCATACACTGTTTAATTACACTCTCTCCAGAATTCCGGATGAGAACGAAAGAAGCATCATATTCATATTGGACGAGTTTGCTATTTATACTTTTCCGGAGGTAGCTACGCTGACCAGCACCATTCGTAAGTTCAAAGCAGGTTTACTTATAGCAATGCAAGACGAGGCGGCACTTACTGCCAGGTATGGAGCATCTGTGGCCCACCAGATCATTACCAATATGGGTACGCAGATTTACCTCAAAGGGCAACCACTTGATACATGCAAAAAGCTTTCTCAGATACTTGGCAAACACACCTTTGAGACCGACCGAGGTGAAAAATCGAGGGAACTGTTAACACCTGATGAGATACGTATGCTTGAAGATGCAATCATCCTCATCAATAACAAACCCCCGATGAAGGCCAAGATGGTGCCACATTTTGAAAACATATGGCTTCGGCATCTTACAAAGCTTCCGCCGTATGTTCCTGAACCAATTCAAATGAAGACCCCTGAACTAATTCCATTTGAGTGAGACAGGACAGTAATACACGGCAAAGCATATACCGCTTCCTAGAAGAGACAGGGGTTCTTCAGAGCGGAGATGCAGCCCAGATAGAGGCTGCAAAGGCTCTGTATTACAGAAATTACAAACGGCAATGGCGCAAGGCGAAACGACATGCAGAAAAGGTATTTGAGATCACATTAGATGCAAATGAATACAGCATAATTGAAACCGCTGCAAAGAAGCACAACATGAGTAAAACTGCATTCATCAAGGCGGCTGCGTTGGCTTACTCACGGCAACAATACATAGTTCCACGGTTAGAAGTCCTGTACGAGCTAAAGGAACTGCTTGCCTTGAATTATGATGCCTTACAACAAATGCAGGAAGAAGGAAAGGCAAATGGAGCGCTTCATATAATAGCGCACCTTGAAAGTACCGTACTCAAACTATTGTTCACGCCAAAACTGCAATCAGATGGCAATCGTCCGGGCTTATAGTCGTAAATCAGGTACGGCACAGTTGATACGGTATGCGTTGAAACAGGATAAGATTCTGAACAAGGAAGGCAGGTATGTGGTAGTCACTCGCAATCTGCGCTCCCGGTCAACGAAGGGCTTTACAGAAGAATTCCATCTTAACCACCTCATGCGCCAATACACGCGGTCGAATGGCGTAGAGTGCTACCATACCGTGCTAAGTTGGAATCATAGGGATGCAGAGCAAATTTCGGAAAAGGTGCTGCGGGACATGGCTCATAAGTATATGGGATTGCGGAGCAAAGGTTCACTGTACCTGGCAGTGGCTCATTTCAACACTGACGAACCACACGTTCACATTATTCATAGTGGCAGCACGTTGGCAGGGAAGTCAGCACGGATTTCCAAAGCTGAATTTGCGCAGCTCAAACTTGACCTTGACGAATACCAACAGAAACGCTTTCCATTTCTGGTAAACAGTTTACCGCAGCATGGAAAGGCGCAGCGACAAAAGACCGTACCGGAAAAAAGTGCCTATAAAAACGCCCGAACGCCTTTAGATAAGGAGAAGATTCAGGGGTGGTTAGATAAGGCATACGAAAAGGCTCACTGTATAGATGAATTTGTATCGAGCGTTGAGGAGAGTGGACTTGAAATATATAAAAGAGATGGGCGGTTACAGGGGATACTGTACAAGGGACTAAAGCACAGATTTTCTAAGTACGGTATAGACAAGGAGAAGTTTCAATCATTACTGGATATGGAACAAAAGGAGGCTAAGATGCTTGAAGAAATCGAAGCCATACGTTCCTCCAAGGATAAAGACAGGGAAATAGACTTGGAGGATGATTTAGAGTTAAGCAGGGATGAACCTGATACTGATAGTGATGATTCGGAAGTGAACGAGCCTGACGAGGAATACGGTGTAGATGAGGAGGATGAGGAAGATATAGAAGATGAAGATGATAACGAAACCGAATCAGACAATGACAATGATTCGGGCGAATAAACTAAAACGAAATACATGAAAATAACAACTCAAAAAACTGAATTATATGCCAGTTGAAATTATTACAAAGGAGGATTTGTATCTATTTAGGATGCAACTATTGGATGATTTGATGCGCCTTTTCAAACCTATGGATAGACCTGTCGAACTCTTGAAAGGAAACGAAGTCCGCAAACTGCTTAAAATATCTGCTGGTACGCTACAGAACTATCGGATCAGGAACATTTTGCACGGCAAACGATTACCGAATAGTAGGACCTGGTATTACAGTTCGGAGGAAGTGAATAAACTGAAAGAATCGTTGTTAAACCAAAATTAGTGGAACCCGTACACCACATATTGTCCTTTATACAGAAAGCTAAATCTAATGCACAGATTAGACCAGTGCATATAAGTATATACATGGCCCTATTCCAATGTTGGCTGGTAAATAACTGTACAAATCCCATCTATATATCTCGGCGTAGGATAATGCAAACAGCTAAGGTTTCAGGTATAGCTACGTATCACCGCGCAATCCGCGACCTCAAGGAATTCGGGTTTATACTTTATTATCCCTCTTATAATCCTGCAATACGGACTAAAGTATTTCTACAAGAAATAGAGGCCGTTACCAAGTAACAGCCCCTATTTCCTAAAGTCGAGCATTTAGTTTATTTCGCAGTAATAGCATATCGTCACTCACTTTCTTATCCAATATTTTCGCATAATGCTGTGTAATACGGATGCTTTTATGACCGAGCATCTTACTAACAGATTCGATTGGCACTCCATTACTAAGGGTAACTGTAGTAGCGAAGGTATGCCGGGCTATATGAAAAGTGAGAGGCTTTGAAATACCACACAAATCAGCTATTTCCTTTAGATACGCATTCATCTTTTGATTGCTCAATACTGGTAATAATCTGCCATCATACACACACTTCAAGTGGTTTTTATACTTGTCAATAATCCTTTGCGCTTGGGGTAACAGAGGAATACGGGAAGGAGTGTCAGTTTTTTGCCTACTGGTAAATATCCAATTTTCATTATCAATTCCTACTGCAATATTTGAGGTTGTTAATTTATGTACATCAATAAACGCAAGGCCGGTATAGCAGCAAAACAAAAAAATGTCACGTACCTGCGTTAAGCGGTCAACAGCAAATACTTTCTCGGTCATGGTCTTGAGTTCGTCTTCCGTTAGGAACTCCCGTACCACTTCCTTTTTAGTCATCTTAAACCCAAAGAAAGGGTCTTTGGATAGCCACCCACTTTTCAGGCAGTAGTTTACAATCTTCCGCAGATTACAGATGTATTTGATGGTGCTGTTGTGATTACATTTCCTTTGGCTCTTTAGCCAAAATTCATAATCAGTAATGAAATTAAATGAAAGCTGTTTAATGGGGTAATCAGCGGCATTATATTTCCAGCGAATAAACTCTCTAACGTGCCCTAAGGCTGTTGTATAACGAATAACCGTTCCGGGGGCATATTCTATGCCCTTTAAAGCTTCAAGTTGCTTGTTATGCTCCTTAAACACCTCTAAGAGCATACGAGGTTTCTCATACGTGCCTGTAAGGATACTTTTAAGTATCTCTGCCGTTATTGGCGTTTCCGTCTCTAGGAGTTTGCGCCTGGCTTCATGTATCTGTCTTGTTAGGGTTTCAAGAAATTCATTTAATGACCTGGCATCTTCATTGGTACCTCTACTTCTTTGGGTGTGGCAATTCCAGCGTTCAGGGTCGCACTCTCTTTTAACAGCGATTTCTTTTGGAATACCGTCAACGGTAATTCTTATGTAAATAGGCATTGTGCCTTTTACATAGTTCTTTGGCTTTTTAAGGTAGAAAAGCAAACCGAAACTTTTTTCCAGCATTCGTACTGCATTTAAACGTTTACAAAGTTCGAATAGCAGTCATTCTCAGACAAGATGTTCAAAAACTGAACATGTTCATTTTCAATGAGTTAGATAACGTTCAGTGAGTAAATATTTTTGAAAACTTTTACTCACGAATTACTCACTGGAAAAATGAAGTTTAATGAACAATTTGAAGCCGGATACAAAAGAAAATCCTTTAAAATCAAGGTTTTAAAGGATTTTGTTACTGTTTGGTAGTCAATAAAGTGGAGCCGGCGGGATTCGAACCCGCGTCCAAACATATGCCCGATAAGCTTTCTACATGTTTATCCCGGAATTGGTTTTCGTATAGCCTTAGGAACCGGGCGAACCAGGACTATCTTATCTGCTTTAGTTTCATTGCCCGTACGCAGCTACGGGCAACTATCCTGTTGAAGGATGAGTTAGGCGGCAGGAGCGTCAACAGGCAAAAGCCCGTCTGCGGCCAAAATGACTACGCTAATCTCTGATTAGGCAGCCATGGCGTAATTAGATTCGCCATTTAAAAGTTTGGGTATTCAGATTTACGTGCTAATTACACAACGCACGACATGCTTACTTAACCTGCCCTATGCTGTCAAAACCAGTCGGCCCCGGTAAGTATTTTTTCAAAGAACTTATGCAAAGATACGAAATATCAGTTGCAGAAAATTGTTAAATAGTTTTAGCTTAGTTCTGGAACAGGCGGAAGATATCCAGCCCGTTGGCATACAGCATCAGGCCCAGCAACAATACCAAACCCACTGTCGTTGCCGTCTCCATTACCTTATCGCTCACCTTACGGCCCGATATCAGTTCGAATATCAGGAAGATGACATACCCGCCATCCAGGCCGGGTATCGGCAGCAGGTTCATTACTGCCAGAATGATAGAAACAAAGGCCGTCAGCATCAGGAAGCTCTGCCAGTCGAAAACGGGGTCAAACAGTTTGCCAAATGTCACCAGCCCGCCCAGGCTTTCGTTCACCTTCACTTCAGGAGACGTGAACAACAACTTCAACTGGCCCCAGTAGTTACCCACCTGGTCGAAAGTAAATGTAAATCCCTTCCCGATAGCTTCGAGCGGGCCGTACTTTATCACTTTTGTTTCAAAGAACCGTGTTATATAGGGCTGGAAACCCAGTATCTTATCCTCCGGCACATTTCCTGAAAGGGTAACCGGCTGCCCGTCGCGCATTACAGTGATGTCTACGGGTTTGCCTGCATTGCTTCTCTTCAGTTCTTCAAATTCGTCGAAAAACCGCACCGGGGCATTGTTGAAGGCAATAATACTGTCCCCTGCCTTGAAACCCATTTTCTCAGCCATGCTTTTCTCACTCACCTTTTCCACCACCACCGGCATGCGGGGTACGATAAAGTTAGCCTTCTGCTTCTTTACTATCTTGGTTATGGTTCCTGCCGGTATAGCTATATCCATCGGCCGCCCGTCGCGCAGCACCTGGACGCTCTTTTGCTCGGCAAAGATCATTTCATAAGGTATCCTGTTGAAACGTTCTACTTTCTTGCCCGATACAGATGTAATGATATCCCCGTCGCGCAGGCCGATACTTTCGGCCACGCTATCCACGGCAATACCATACCTGGCGTTCTCGGTAGGCAAATACTCCTCGCCCCAAACGCCAAAGATAAAAGCGTATATGGCCATGGCAGTCAGTACATTCATGATGATACCGCCTAACATAATGAACAGGCGCTGCCAGGCTTTTTTAGAACGGTATTCCCAGGGCTGAGGGGGTTGCTTCATGGCTTCTTTGTCCATGCTCTCATCCACCATGCCCGCTATTTTTACATATCCACCCAGGGGAAACCAACCGATACCATATTCCGTGTCACCCTTTTTCTTTTTAAAGAGGGCAAAATTGAGCAGGTTGGGAAAAGGGAACAGGAAATCAAAAAAGAGATAAAACTTCTCTACCCTGGTTTTAAACAAGCGTGCAAAGAAAAAATGCCCGAACTCGTGCAGGAGTATCAATAGTGAAAGAGCTGCCAGCAATTGCAGCGCCTGCGTGGCGCCACCCGACAAGAGTAAAACTGTATTCAGTTGCATGTTCAATTAATGTTATTTTTAAGAAGCCAGCTGGCTTTTCTTTACCATATCGGCAGCGTGTACCCGGGCTTCACTGTCGCTTTCTTCATACTCTCCTGGAGCGGGGTGTTCTATAAAGCCCACCCTGGCTATCGTTTCTTCTATTATGTCGCTCATCTCTATGAAGCTCACCTTATTGTTCAGGAACGCCTGTACCACCACTTCGTTGGCCGCGTTCATCACACAAGGTACGTTTCCGCCCTTATACATTGCATCTTTTGCGATTGCAAGATTACGGAAAGTTTTATAATCAGGCTCTTCAAATGTCAGTTTGCTGTATTCTTTGAAGTTGAGGCGCCTGAAATCGTTTCGCAACCTTTGAGGGAAACCAAGCGCGTATTGTATGGGCAATTTCATATCGGGCAGGCCCAGTTGCGCTTTTATAGAGCTGTCTCTGAACTGTACGAAGGAATGAATAATGGACTGCGGATGTATAATGACCTCCACCTGCTCGTTTTGTAAGCCGAAGAGCCATTTGGCCTCAATCATTTCCAGGCCCTTGTTCATCAGCGTTGCGCTGTCGATTGTGATCTTCGCGCCCATCGTCCAGTTGGGGTGCTGCAGGGCATGGCTGGCTTTTACATTCACCAGGTAGTTTGGCTTACGGCCAATGAAGGGCCCGCCGGAGGCCGTCAAAATGATTTTTTCCACCGCATTGGGGTCCTCGCCCACCAGGCACTGGAATATAGCTGAATGCTCGCTGTCTACAGGAATAATAGGGATACGCTTTTCAGCGGCTTTTTGCATCACCAGTTCGCCTGCTACTACCAGTGTCTCTTTGTTGGCCAGGGCTATGGCCTTGCCCGCTTCTATAGCAGCCAGCGTTGATGACAAACCTGCAAAACCCACAATGGCAGCCAGCACCATGTCCACGCTGTCCCACTGCACCACGTCTTCCAGCGCCTGCCTGCCCGAAAATACCTTTATGGGGTATAAGGCCAGGGCATCCTTCACCTGCCGGTACTTCGATTCGTCGGTAATTACCACGGCATTGGGGCGGTACATTTTGGCCTGCTCTATTACAAGTGCCGCATTATTGTGCGCGCTCAATACCTCCACTTCAAATAATTCGGGGTGTGCCGCCACCACCTCCAGGGCCTGCGTGCCAATGGAACCCGTGCTACCCAGAATTGCCAGTCTTTTCATGCGCTTATCCTGTTGAAGAATTCAATATATCCAAAAGATGTCAAAGCTAAGCCTGTTGCGGGTTTTTTCACAGCAATGCTTAGTTTTTCTCAAAACCTTAACGATTTATCCGCCCGCACGCGCAAACCGGCAGTTCGCGCTGTGGAGGAAAGTTTGTATGGCCTGCAAAACAAGAGATAAAGTAAAATATTTCTTATAGGCTGTTGTTTAGTTTCTGAATACGGTAAACTCAAAAGGCCGGCTGCTGAGTTGCTTCTTTTGCTGGCGCGGCGGTGTCTGCTCATCTACCTTGCTGTGGTACACGTCCATCACTTCGGTAACGCTTTCCACATGTAGTTGATTATCCACCTTACTTACCAGCGACATCAAACCATCTACATTGCTATCGAAGTTTTGTTGCCAGCTTTCAGCCACTTTTGTAGTTACCAGTAATTCGCGAGTAGTGTGCTTCATCTGGTATTACATTTAGTTACAAATACTTGTATGAATGTAAGTATTTTTTTTGCCAGATGGAATAGCAAAAAACAAAATGTGCAGGCCGTTGATACAATAGATTGATAACCATATGCCTTCGTATATAAAACCACGGGTTATCGTTTAGTTAACTGTAGGTTTCACGTCATCATTGTTTCGATTAAGAACGACACCGACCTGGGAAACAACAACACGCATTTGTTGGCCAACCTGGTGTATATCCGTATTGCTACGGAGATGAAAATACCCAATTCAGCGGGTCTGGCGGCTGGTTGTAGCAAATATCTTTGTCCTGCTAAAAAAAACACACACATATGCAGCACAAATTGTTAATCGCTACGATCATGGGCATTGCCGGGTTAAACTTTGTTGGCAAAGCCCAGGATGCTGATGCCCTGAGAATAATGGTAGGAGGCTCTTTTGCCAAACCAAAAATAGTGCCCCGCCTGGAAAAATTTGCAGTGACGCAGATAACTGTAAATTATAAACTCACCTCTACCCAAACAACCGTAGGAAAGGAGAAAAGCTATATGGGTGGAAGTAAAATGGCTGGCGCTAAAATAACGGCTTACCTGGAAACTACCGACGGTGAACTTACAGAAGCCGACTTCCAGGAAGTGACAGACCATTTTTACGCATATTTTCAGAAGAAACTCAAATCGAGCGGCATTGACACCGTAGCCTGGAGTAAAATAACGGCCACTGAATTTTATAAAGACAATGCTGAAAAGTCGGAAGGCAATGATGAAAAAGAAGAAAACCAGGTAAAGATGACCACCAACGCCCGCAACGGCGCCCGTATATATGGCGGTGGAACAGCATTCGCTTTTGGGAAAGCTAAAAAGGCCACAAACTTTTGCGAGGAAGTAAATGCCCCTGCAGGTTTCTTTCATCTTACCGTAGATTTTGCCGACCTCTCGGCAGATGTTGATATCAAAACCAAACGCACTACCAGGAAAGAAACTACTACCACCAAGTATAGTTCCTCTGTGAAACCTAATATGAAAGTAGTGCCCACAGCAAATACCGGCCTTACACTGTTGTGGAACGAAAAGTCGCAGAGCGAAACGGTAATTGTTCAAAAAGACATATCGTCGGGCTACAATTACCAGGCCACCCTTACTGAAGATGCTTCAAGAATAAAGAACCGGGCTTTCGCATTTGCCAAATCAATGAAGCCGGTAGTGATAGAAACTACCCGCGAACAGTATAAGGCAGCAGCGAAAAAGGCGCTGGAAAAATATGCGGATACGTTTATTGCCCTGGCAAAAAAAAATTAAAAAGAAAGCATAAAAGACACACTACAATCCCCGGCAACGGGGTTTTCTTTTTTGCATACCGCAATACCAATAACAGTTATCCGAGGCGGAAACCGGCAGGATATAATTAAGTCAAATGGGAAAAATGCCTGAAACAGGGCATATATGCAACCCCAAAAAATTTTATCTTACAGGCATGGTAGCATTTTTAGGCACAGGACTCTTGGGCGGCAATTTCACAAAAGCATTATTGGCAAAAGGCGAAAGCGTACAGGTATGGAACCGCAGCATAGACAAAGCCCGCGCGCTGGAAGCGCATGGGGCAATGGTATTCGACAATCCTGCTGATGCTGTGCGGGGTGCGCAACGTGTGCACATAGTTGTATCAGACGATGATGCAGTAAACTCTGTGCTGGCCGCAGCAGAGAAGGGACTGGAACCGGGCGCAATTATCATAGACCATACCACTACCACGGTAGAAGGCGCTATCTATCGCACGGAACAATGGAAGGCCAAAGGTTATACTTATGTGCATGTCCCCGTGTTTATGGGACCAGCCAATGCGCTGGAAGGCACCGGCTATATGCTCATATCAGGAGACGTGAATGTAGCGCAGCAGGTCACGCCCTGGCTGGAGCCCATGACGGGACAGGTGCTCAACTTCGGTGAAGAAACAGGCAAGGCCGCGGGTATCAAACTGGTAGGCAATTTGTTTTTATTGTCGCTGACGGCCAGCCTGTCTGATATGCTGGCGCTGGGCAGCTCGGTAGGTATATCGGGTGGCGATATAGCCAGGCTGCTGGACGTATGGAACCCCGGCGCCGCTACACCCGCCAGGCTGCACCGTGTGTTGAAAAATGATTTTGACAAACCATCCTGGGAATTGCAGATGGCCCGCAAAGACGCCCGCCTGATGATACAAGAAGCCGCTCGAGGCGGCAAAACCCTTCCTGCTACAGAAGCAATTGCCAGGCAGATGGATGAATGGATAGCCAAAGGCTATGCTAAGAAGGATTGGATGATAGTAGCATCGGGGAGTTTATAAAACACAGCTATTTTACTATTTAATTACCCCGTCCCCTGGCTTCGCCTATTGTTTTACAAATGTTGCTCCGGATGTATGCCCGTTTATGCGCACGCTCACTACATAATTGCCGGGAGACATGCCGGGCGGCAGCATCAGCACCAGGGTATTACCTGCGCGGTCAATATTCTGAACAGGTATTAATTTGCCCGCAACATCATAAACAAAAACTTCGGCTTCCCTAAAATCTTCGTACATACTTATGTATAGTGCATCCTCCGCAGGGTTTGGGTATACAGCAAAAACATTCCGGTCCGCTGCAGTGACCGGAATATAGTCCGGGTCCGGTATTTCGCGCAAGGACCATAGCTCCATGCCGCTGCTGTCGAAATCGGCGCCAAAATAAAGTGACGAATCAAACACTATAAACGCCAGGCTTCTCTCCAGTGGGTTATTCTTTACGGCTGTAGGCGGCCGTACAACAACCGTCCCGGGGGCGGTTCCGTCTGTTCGCATCAGTTGCGTGTCTGCGCTGGCCGCCATGGCCGCAAAGTACAGGTGTTCACCATAAGATATCTGGTGACTCGGGAATGACCCCTGCGGGCCCGGCAGAATGTCCTTTACCAGCCGTGTGCCTGTGTCTGTACCATTGGTCACCCACAGTTCGGCCCCGTTCGTGGCATCTATCGCCTGGAAGTAGAGCTTATCATCATGTTCAGTGAAATTGCATGGGCGCGATGAGGCCGGACCGGGATTAATATCTTTCAATAATTGAGTGCCTGCGTAGGTACCATCGGTTACCCAAAGTTCAGCCCCTGTATTGCCATCATCGGCAGCGAAATAAGCCTTACCATTATAGGCCGCCATTTGATAAAAGTTCCTTACGGCGCCACTGTCTGCACCCGGGTTGATATCACGAAGTAATTGCGGCGCATTCCCGTTATATACATGCCACTCCAGTCCGTCAGACAATGTCCTGGCCACGAAGAACAATTTATTGTTCAGAGAGTGGATTTGCTCTATTGCCTCAAAATGGCGCACCAATTTTGTTCCCTGTTCTGTACCGTCCGTTTCCCATAAGTTCAGCTTCAACGCCGTATCGCGCGCGGCAAAATATACCTTCCCTTTGTATTTGCAAAAATGCCTCGGGCGGGACTGTATCCCCGGTATATCTTTCACCATATAAGTGCCCTGTTGTGTGCCATCGGTGCTCCACAGCTCATAGTCATGTGGTTTGGTAAACAGTATTACACTGTCAAATAATATCAGCTCGGCCCCGCCTCCCCAATTAGGATTTCCGGGCAATAAATCTATCGCCATTTTAGTGCCGTTCACAGTTCCATCCGTTGACCATACGTTATGTCCATCTACGGAATCGGTCGCATTAAAAAACAACTTACCGTTCAGTACAGGCCAGTCAATGGAATATGAGTTGACAGCATGGAAAACGCTCCTACTCATTGACCCTAACCAGGTTTTAACGCCTTTTCCGGTATAAATGTCTTTAAGCATATACGTCCCTTGCATTGTACCGTCTGTTATCCAAGGCTCAAACCCAAAGCTGTCGGCAAACGCCACAAGGAAAATTTTGCCATTAAATTCCATCATGTGGCCTGGCAACGATGAACCCGCCCCAGGGTTGATATCAATTTTATTGAATGATAGCGTAGTCTGACCTTTTGCTTGCATCCAGAAAAGCAAAGCGCATATACACAACAGATTCTTCATAGGGCGCTATTTTTGATAAGTACTAAAGATAATATTCTTTATAAATATATTCTCATGTGGTCAGTTATAAACGTCGCTACTTTTACAACAAAGTCTCCCGCCGAAATTATTATGCTACGCTATCCATTTTAAATCGCGAACTTTAAACCTGTTGCGGAAATACAATGTTATCAAACTATGGCCGGCAAAACGGGAAAACATACCATATACACCATAGGGCATTCCACCCGCGAAGTAGATGACTTCATCGCTATGCTGCAATCGTTTGCGGTAAAAACGCTGGTGGATATCAGGCGTTTCCCTGCCTCTCGAAAATATCCCGGATTTAATAAAGAGCCATTGGCTGCGGCGTTGCAAAAAACAGGTATCGGCTATATACACCTGGAAGGCCTGGGCGGAAGACGCCCGGTTAAAAAAGATTCAAAAAACGACCGCTGGCGCAATGCATCTTTCCGTGGCTATGCCGATTATATGGAGACAACGGCGTTTGAGGATGCTGTGACAGAACTGGAAGCAATCGCCCGGCAGCAACCCACTGCCATGATGTGCGCGGAAGCGGTATGGTGGCGGTGCCATCGCTCGCTGGTAGCCGATTACCTCAAGGCAAAAGGCTGGGAAGTCTTACATATTATGGCCGCAGGCAAAGCGGAAGAGCATCCCTACACCAGCCCTGCACGTATTGCGGAAGGCAAGGTTGTATATACCGACGAGAATTTGTTTGATCAATAATACCAGGTTATGACAACAGAATTTAAAGTAGGCGATAAAGTAAGCTGGAACTCCGAAGCGGGAAGGGTTTCAGGCACCATTATCAAAAAACATACCCGCGATTTCAAATACAAGGGATATACGCATCACGCTACAAAAGATGACCCCCAGTATGAAATAAAAAGCGACAAATCGGACCATATCGCGGCTCATAAAGGCTCAGCGCTCAGGAAGATCTAACCTGGTACCCCAAAACACAGGAACGCTACAAATTAATGACAACTCCATCTCACGCAACACCATCATCTGTCATGGCGGGCCGTGACATTCTGATTGTTAATACCCACTCGTCCCCGATTGTATCGGGGATGCCTTTGGCCAGGCGTTTGCAACGCGGATATGGCATGCTGTTCAGGATGTTCGGTAAGGGCATCTCGATTACATTGTATAAAGCCGTTTTGTTTGAATGAGCGCCTATGAGGCATATATACCTTTCGTAAAAAAAGAGAATAGAAAGGTGAAGTTCGGGATTCGGTAATCGTACCCGCTTATTTTATCACGGAAAAATGCTCTGTAATCGTTTTGCCGTCAATTGTCAACTGTAGAAAGTAATTACCCGGTGGCAGCTTTATTATATCAATTTCCCGCATGCCTGGCTGGATGACAATCATCAACTGACCGTTTCCATTGTAAATGCCACCGCTTTCAATATGTCCACTGTTTTTGATAAATAACTTATTGTATGCGGGATTGGGATATATTGTCAAATCACGTCCCTCCTTCTCTGTATTAGGTGTATTCACTGGCCAGTAGTGCCCGTAAGTATATGTTGTTCTGACACCGAAATACACATTTCCGCTGTCATCCACGCTACCTTCCTCAACAACACTGTAATGACCAAAGCTGGTATATTTATATATAGTTAGTGTACGGTTAAATTGGGGGTAGATATAGGTACCTGTGTCAGCAATACGCTGCCCTGCTGCATTATATGCATATGATGCCAATTGCACTGAGTGGCTCCCCGTGTCATAAAATACCGTCATACTGTCCCTGGCAAGCAAGCCATTCTGAAAATAATAATGATTTGTCCGGTTGGCAAGCTTTTTATTATGGGTACTATCCCAGATGTATTTCTCCTTATAAAGGATATTTCCATTTGAATCATAGTCCATTCTATACATTTCAAGTTCTGTCCAAACTCCGTTCCGAACAACGACGATACTATCCTCTTGAAGCCGGCCTGCACTATCGTAACTATAATAGTTCCTTCTTGCATTAGGTTGTGGCCTTAACTTGCCGCTATATCCGGTTCTGGTCATTACCCTCAAAAGACCGTTGGCATCATATCCATAGTCATATTCATAAGCCAAAGCCAGGCTATCAATACTTCCAAGGCTCATTCTATGATATTCGTCATGTCGTATGAGTTTCCCATTTGAATAGAAGAAGCTATCAGCTTGCCTGCCTCGCCATTCATTGCTGGGATTTAGTTCAAAATATGTCTCTGAGAGTAATTTGTTATCAGAGTTATATGTTTTATACCCTTTGCCAGGAGGATAAGGGGAATCAGGAATATCTACCATATCATAATTAATAGTGTCGTTACTGTAGTTGCTCCCTCTGCTACTTGTTGAATGGTATGTAAATAAGTGAATCATGTTTGTCACGTAACCACCAGGGCTATTTATCTCTTGTAAACTCTCTGTTACTCTCCACTTTTGCGGATAACAAATAAATGGCAGCAGTAAAAAAATAGCCAGATAAAAACTCCTGAGATATATAGGGTAATACATAAGGATTCATTTATCACAAGTTACATAAATAATAAATGTCGAACTGTCATAATCTTGTCTGACTTTTTTGTCCTTGTTGGTGTTCTTCACCAACAAGCTCGCGGAGGATAAGCAACACAGGGTATGATTCCCCACTCGTCCTCGCTTGCAGCAGCCTTACAGTTGACTTCGTAATCAATCAAGGCGAGGATGTTACGGCCAGGCGTTTGCAACGCCTGTTTCCGCCCATTTATCCTCCACTATCTACGTGGCCAAGCAATTGATTTTTACTTCTTCTTTTTACCTTTTTCCTCCGCTTGCGGAAAGTAATAGTTATACACCATCTTCCCCACCGTTCACTTGCCCCGCCAGGCTTACCCGTCGGCGGGGTTCACGTTTCGTACGCCATTGTCGTCCAGCCACTGCTGAAAGTCCTCCGGCGCATCGGTAACGAAGCGTACTATTTCCTCGTTCTTCAGGCTGATGATAAAAGTATCTATCGAAAAGATATAGGCCGACAGTTCATCTGCCGGGTGGGCAAAACCCTCAAAATGGCGATTGCTCATGGTATTTGTTTTGGGTAAAGATAAGAAAATTACAGCTAATAAGCTGTATTCAATTAGCCGTTTAAAATTGGCAGTGGGTTAGTAATAATATCGGCTATACTTTTCGTATAGTTTATGAAAGAGAAGAAACCGGCAAAATCGAAGAAACAAGACCTGGCAGCGGACCTGAAAAAATTAGGCGCACGCATAAAAAGCCTGCGGATAAAGAACGGCTACACCAACCATGAAATTTTTGCTTACGAAAACGGTATTGACCGCGTGCAATACGGACGTTATGAACGAGGTGCCGCAGACATGCAGTATTCCAGCCTGCTGAAAATTATACGTGCTTTCGATATGACTCCCGAAGAATTTTTTAGTGACGGGTTTGAGTGATTAACATCCATTTGCATAACGGCTCTATGCCCACTTATTCAAGATGCCATATCGAACACCATGAATGGGTATCAATAGACTTTAATCCTTATGGTTCATCCTCATGCCAACAGTGGTTACTAGGTAATGGGCAGTAATGGGTGAAAAGTATAGAGATGGACAGGAGGAACAATCCGTTACATTCAAATTTTCAATTTGCTGTACACGCCAGCCTCCCGAAATATCTAGTTGCAATCGTTTACCCCACTTGAATACATAACCCAATTGCAGGCCATTTACCATCCTGAAGTAGTCGCCGTTGCGCATAACAAATGGAATTCCCGGAGCTATACTCATGCCTGTACTGCCTCCCCCGTAAAAGTAGCGTTCACCGAAGTGTATTTTCCCGTTAAGTGACAGCATTTGCACGACACCTGCCGCTTCCGGTGTAGTTTCCCCAAAATGGTCAGGGTCATAATATGCCCTTAGGGTAACCTCACCGGGCATCAAAAGTTCCATTCCTAAACCCAGCTGTACATGTCTGAAATCCACAACAGCTTTAACATATGTTACACCACCAACAGAAATAGATTTGCCGGTTATATCCGGGCTGTAGTATTTCCCCGTCAACAAGCCACCACCCATGTGCCATTGGAATTTTTGTGCTAAAGCACTATTGTGCGAAGAAAGGGCAATAATCAGCGCAATAAGGTATTTGGTCATGCCATTAGCGATGGCAACAATTGTGCCAAACGAATTTCAATTCAGCAATGTCATACATAAAGATTCCCCTGCTGTCCTTAGTTTGCAACTAAGGATTTGTTGGACCGCACCAATCAAATATAAATTAAATTTACAAAAATGATATAATAAACGTAAATTTGTTGTAAATCACATTCATACGGGGCTATTATAGTCCCGCTACTGCGGGATTGTAAATCCTTGCTGGATAGGAGTATTATTGCTTACTCTACTTAGAAACGTTAAATTTATTAAATAATGTAGTTTCAAATGGGGTACGATTTCTCAACATTAAATGACAAGGAGTTTGAACAGTTAAGTAGGGATTTATTGAATGTAAAACTCAATATCAACTTCCAAGACTTCAAATCTGGTAAAGATTCTGGTATTGATTTGAGATATTCAAGTACAAACAACAAAAACTATATTGTTGCGCAAGCCAAGCATTATGCTAAGTCTGGATATACACAATTAAAAAGAGCTCTAAAAAAAGAAGTCCCTAACGTTGTTAAATTAAACCCGAAAAGATATATCGTAGTTACCTCTGTAAATTTGAGTGCAAAAAACAAAGATGAAATTGTAGATATTTTCTCTCCGTATTTATTATCAGCAAATGATGTAATTGGGAATGAAGACATGAATGCTTTTTTGTCGGAGAATCCTGAAATAGAAAAGAGTTGGTTTAAACTATGGCTATCTAGTACTGCTGTACTCGAAGCGGTGTTATATAATGCTGCAAAAGGCAAGTCGATTTTTTTTGAGGCTGAGATAAAACGCCGAATAAGTTTATATGTTAATATTGACCGATTTAGCGATGCATACGATATTCTTAGACAGAATAACTACATCCTAATTACGGGACAGCCTGGAGTTGGTAAAACAACTTTAGCAAACTTGATTACATATGATTTACTAGCTAAAGGTTTTGAGTTAATATATATTGATGATGATATAAAAGATGCAGAAAATATATTTAGTGTAGATCCTACTAAAAAGCAACTCTTCTATTTTGATGATTTTTTAGGTTCAAACTATTTCGAAATAATTAACCCTAAAACAACAGAGAGTCGTTTTGTTAATTTTCTTGAACGCGTAAAGAGATCGCCTAATAAAGTTCTAATACTAACAACTCGTACTACTGTGTTATTAAATGCTTTAACAAGATACGAGAAACTGAATCGGACCAAAATTGATTTAGCTCGGAAAGAAATACATTTAGGAGAATATTCGCAACTTGAAAAAGCAAGAATTCTTTATAATCATTTGTATCATAGTAGTTTAGCGTTAGATTATCTAGATATTGTACGAAGTGATAAAAACTACTGGAAAATTATTAAGCATCCCAACTACAATCCAAGGTTAGTTGAATTTTTTACAGATAAAGACAACCTATCAGATATTAAACCACAAAAATATATAGATTTTATTCTGAGTAATTTAAACAATCCAGAGCAGATATGGTCCTACGCCTATAAGGAACAATTGACTACTGAAGATAGACTTTTATTGCATTCAATTTTTACGGCTTCTAAGAATGACGCTGATACTATACAAGAAATATTTAATGATTTTCTATATTATGAAATGACTAATTATAGACATGTTCCTGATTTGAGTCCATTCAAATCTGCAAGTAGAAAATTGCTAGATGGTATCATCAAACAAGTGAGAGTAGTAGATACTAATACTACTGCTATTTCCTTTTCAAATCCATCAATACGAGATTTCTTAATTGGTTACTTTTTATCAAATGACGAAGAAAAATGGAAGCTAATAAAAGGATGCACTTTCATTGAACAACTTGAAGTCATAAATAGTAACCTTTACGATTTTCACAGGATTAAAGGTGATTGGGTATATGAATGCAATAGGTTCATTAATCATTTGTTACAATTAGATACAAGTACTTTGAAAACTGTTGAGAAATGTAATGATAAGTATTTATTACTAAGATTAAGCGCGTTGTTAGTTAGAATACCTACAATTGTTGAGGTAGGAATTAATGTAGATTCATTCGTTCATACTAAAGTCTTATCTCTTTCTCCTTATGAATTATCAACAATATCCGAACGTCATTTTAAGATAATAATTGGAGTTGAAAGATACGATGGATTAATTTATAACTGGGTCCATAGCAATTGGGATGAAATAATAGAGACATTATCATATAAGGCTAATGATGAAGATGATTTTGATTTTATTAAAGATTTATTTAAACAGTGGGATTTAGATTTTGAATACTTTATCAAATATAGCGATGAAGGAGAAGGTTTGCGTGAGACAATTGTACAACGAGTTAATGAGTTGACAAAAGATTGGGTATATGAATTGAAGTCTAGTATTTATAACAGTGATGATTACGAGGATATGAAAAGTGAGCTAAGTAGTAATAGAAAAGATTGGTTACACACCTACAGTCTTGATGATAATGATTATTCTGAAAAGAACTATTTTGATAGTTCTGAATTAGAGGAGTTAATATTAGAAAACAAATCAAGGGAAAACCCAAAATGGGAAAAAGATGATCGTAATCGCCCACATCATATAGATGTCGAAGAGTCAAATGTTATCGACGATTTGTTTTCCTAAATATCATTCCCCCTGCTGTCCTTAGTTTGCAACTAAGGACTTGTTGGACCGACCAATCAAATATCAAATAAATTTGTAAATTTGGTATAATATACGTATTTTTGCTGTAGTAAAAAAGGACTGAACCTACTATTGAATATGTCATATCCTGTTAATCCTCAAATCCCGCCAATCCTGATTCAGACAATCAAAAATCATAAATCCTAAATCACAAATCCTAAATAGTCATCAATCACAAATCTAAAATCATAAATAACCATGAAACCCCAACACCAGGTCTTTATCATCAAGATGATCAAGTACGGCGACAAAGTACAAGCCTACCGTGCAGCCTACCCCAAATGTACCAACGACGAAACAGCCCGGAAATCTGCCGAGCGCATCCTGCGTCATCACCCCGAAGTAGCGGCTGAGTTAGAAGAAGCAACCGCCTACATGCGCCAGCGCACCTATGCCGAGGCCTACCGCGAGCATATAGAGCGGCAGAAAACACCCCTGCTCAGTATGATGAAACGGCGTGAGATACTGGCCCAGATAGCCACCTGCCAGATGAAAGTAGGGCGCTTTGTAAAAGACGGCGGCAGGTATATCATGCTGTTTGAAGACCCACGCCCACGAGACATCATGCAGGCCATACAAACAGATGCAAAAATGGAGGACGCCTGCAACCGCATGCGCAACTACAACGACCCCTTCTTCTCGCAGTTCAACATCTACATAGATGGCCGCCCCTGCGACCAGCCCCACCTCCCCCCAGACCCCAACCTGCCCCCCGGCATCTACATGCTCCCCCGCCGCAGAAAAAATCAAAATCACCTGTCCTCCGCAGGCGGGGGTGTCAGCTCTGCTGACGGGGGTGGAACACTCGCGCCGGAAAAAATCCAAATCGAAGAACCTGGCATCATTTCGGAACAAAATACCACACAACACTGTCCTCCACCTTGGGGAGATAGAGGGGCTCTCGCGCAAAACCAAAACCCCGGCATCAAAACGGAACACTTGCCCCACCAAGGCGGTGAAATTGCACTGTCCCCCGCCACCTGTCCCGACATCCCGATAGTTATCGGTATCGGGAGTGCACTGTCCCCCGCTGGCGGGGGTGTCAGCTCTGCTGACGGGGGTGGAGCACTCGAGCCGGAAAAAAATCAAATAGAAAAACCCGGCATCAAAACGGAACATTATCACACGGAAGACATACACCATACAAGTCCCCCTCCGGGGGATTTAGGGGTCAGCCTCGAGCCGGGAAAAAGCCAAATCGAAGGAACTGGCATCATTTCGGAACACTTGTCCCACCAAGGCGGTGAAATCCAAATTACAAGTCCCCCTCCGTGGGATTTAGGGGTCCCACTCGCGCCGGAACAAAACACACAACACTGTCCTCCCCCCGTCCGAACGGCATGGCCGGGCGGGCCTGGGGGAGATAGAGGGGCCGACCCCCTCGCCGCCAGCTTCTACAAGCAGGAACAACAAGCCCGCGCATCCGCCCCGCCGCCCCACATCCTCACCCCCGAAGAAGTAAAAGAACTGGATGAAGAATACGCCCGCAAGCGGCGCAATGAAAAGCCTGTAAAACCCTCCACCTTCGGCAAAATGTATTTCAAAGAAAACGGTATAGACTATGACAACCTGGAATAGCGACCTATATAATAACGAGATTGCAAATACTGATAGCCTCAATCCAAAATGGGGGAAAGGCTGCATATGGTTTCCGGGGTACGTTTCACAACTTATATCAGGTATTTTTTACTTTTTAGTTTTTACTTTTGAATTTCAACCCCATACCCTTACCTTTGCGCAAATTTTCGGTAATATTCTTCTTTATATTAATTAAACGATATGCCAAACGTTGGTAAGATTAAGCAAATCATTGGTCCGGTAGTTGACGTTTATTTCAGCGGTGAAAACAAACTGCCTGATATTTATAACGCATTGGAAATCAAGCGTGAAAATGGTGATACACTGGTGCTGGAAGTACAGCAACACCTGGGCGAAGACAGCGTGCGTTGCGTAGCGATGGACAGCTCTGAGGGCCTGGTGCGCGGTATGGAAGCGGTTGATACAGGCAAGGCGATAGCTATGCCCGTAGGCGAACAGATATATGGCCGCCTGTTCAACGTTACCGGCGATGCGATAGATGGTTTGCCCCAGCCAAACAAGGCAAATGGCCGCCCTATACACGCCAAACCCCCGAAATTTGAAGACCTGAGCACTGCATCCGAGATATTATTCACAGGTATCAAAGTAATTGACTTGATTGAGCCTTATGCAAAAGGTGGTAAGATCGGTCTGTTTGGCGGCGCCGGTGTGGGTAAAACAGTATTGATACAGGAGCTTATCAACAACATCGCGAAAGCATATAGCGGTGTATCGGTATTTGCCGGTGTGGGCGAGCGTACACGTGAGGGTAATGACCTGATGCGTGAGATGATCGAGGCCGGCATCGTAAAATATGGCGACAAGTTCAGGCACAGCATGGAAGAAGGCGGTTGGGACCTGGACGCCGTGGATATGGAAGAACTGAAAAAATCGCAGGCTACCTTCGTATTCGGGCAGATGAACGAGCCTCCCGGGGCACGTGCCCGTGTGGCCCTGTCAGGTCTTACCATGGCTGAATACTTCCGCGATGGCGACGGCAGTGGCAAAGGAAAGGATATCCTGTTCTTCGTAGATAATATATTCCGTTTCACGCAGGCGGGTTCTGAGGTATCGGCCCTGCTGGGACGTATGCCTTCTGCCGTGGGTTACCAGCCTACCCTGGCCACAGAGATGGGTCTGATGCAGGAGCGCATTACTTCAACTAAGAATGGTTCAATCACATCGGTACAGGCGGTTTACGTGCCTGCGGATGACTTGACCGACCCCGCCCCGGCTACCACATTCGCCCACCTGGATGCGACAACGGTATTGAGCCGTAAGATTGCCGACCTTGGTATCTACCCTGCGGTTGACCCCTTGGATTCTACTTCACGTATCCTTACTCCACAGATAGTAGGTGACGCACACTACAATTGTGCCAACCGTGTGAAAGGTATCCTCCAGCGTTATAAAGAGCTGCAGGACATCATCGCCATCCTGGGTATGGACGAACTGAGTGAAGATGATAAACTGGTAGTATCCCGCGCCCGTCGTGTGCAGCGTTTCCTGTCTCAGCCGTTCCACGTTGCCGAGCAGTTCACCGGTCTGAAGGGCGTACTGGTACCGATAGAAGAAACTATCCGTGGTTTCAACATGATCATGGACGGCGAAGTGGATGAATATCCTGAAGCAGCCTTCAACCTGGTAGGTACTATCGATGATGCGATAGAAAAAGGTAAAAAGCTGATGGAGCAGGCTAAAGGATAATGCGATAATGTGCGAATGCGGTAATGCGATAACTCAGCACGTTTTTGATTTTTGAATTTTGAATTTTGAACTTGCAATATGCAATTAGATATTTTAACACCTGAGCAGAACATATACAGCGGCAACGTGTACGGCGTACAGCTACCGGGTATCCAGGGTTCTTTCGAGATACTGGAAAACCACGCACCCATCATTGCCACGCTGGGCAAGGGTAAAATGAAAATACTGAAAGACAAGAATACAACAGAATTATTTGAAATATCAGGTGGCTTTGTAGAAGTGCTGAACAACAAAGCCAGTGTGCTGATAGAAGGCGCTGTTGCATTGTGATTTAAGAAATTCAGAGTATTTGTAATCCCCGGTTAGATAACTAACCGGGGATTAATATTTTTAATAATAATTTAATAATAAAATAAATATCTAATTAAAATTTTATCGACTGTTGTTAATATAAGCTATTACTTTAAATAATAACAATAACTTATAGGTTCTAACAATACAGTGTATGGAACCTAAACGAAACTACATTAAGGCCAGGGCAAGCCTTATGCCGCTCCTCGTCCAATCAGTGGCCCTCATGCTTTTCAGTAACATTACGACAGCCCAAACCACTACAATCAACACGCAAACCCTTGCAACCTCTGGCTATAGTTCCGCAACCTCGGCGGGTTCAGGCGGAACGGCATTTATCACTTTTTGTATATACAATAATACCGGGGGGAATATAAAAATGACCGAGGTGGGCAGGTATGTGACTACCTCCCACAATGGTGTAGAAAGCACTATATATTACAGTTCCACCAGTCTCAGTGGTGCCGTGGGTAGTTTGCCGGCAACCGGTTGGACACAGATACATAAAGACACTATAGCCGGTGTTAGCGCATCAGCAATAGCCAAGGTAAACGATAACGTGAGTTTTACCATACCCAACGGGGCCACGTACCGCTTTGCATTATTGATAGGCGGCACTAACTATTATTCGTCTTCGGGAAGCCCCAATAGTTTTACGGTTAACAACATATCGCTGTATGCCGGTAACTACCAGATAAGCGGCAGCAACGTAGGATATGGCGCCACCAATACTCCACGTTATTTCAGGGGTTATGTGACGTTTGAGCCATCCTGCCCAGCCAGTATTACCACCCAACCCAAGGACAGCACTCTCTGCGCCGGGGGCAATGCGGGCTTTGGCATTACCGCTACAAACGTCAACACATACCAATGGCAGCTGAGCACCAATGGCGGCACGTCGTGGAACAACATTTCAAATGGTGGAGCATACAGTGGAGCTACTACCAATACACTGTCTGTTACAGGAACAACGACAGCTATGAACAATTACAAATACCGCTGTGCTGCTACCAATACCGCAGGCAGTTGTACTGTTCCCAGCGAGGCGGCAACCCTTATCGTTAACGCGGTACCCGCAATCACATCAACAACTGCTGATACCGCCTGTACCGGCACGCCTGCGCAACTGGCTGCCGTCGCAACAGCAGGAGCTACTGTTCAATGGTATAACCAGGCAACCGGCGGAACATTGCTGGGCACCGGCAATACGTTGAACATCCCCAGCGCGCCTGCTACCAATACCAACTATTACGCCTTCCCAAATGTAACCAGCGTATTATCACCTGATACCCTGTCGGTACAAATGGGTGCCACAAATTCTCAAACAGGTTGTTTCATGGACATAAAAGCCCTGGCTAATATAAAGCTGACTGATATATCCTGGATACCGACAGCTACCCAATCTTACGATGTATCTATCTATTTTAAAACAGGTACTGCAATTGGCTCTGAAACCAATAGCAGTTCATGGACACAGATCGGTTCTGCTTCGAGCGTGAGCGCTACATCAGGAGTGCCTATTAAAACTACTCTATCTACCCAGCCCAACTTATCGGCCAATACCACCTATGCAATACTGGTGATAAGAACCGGCAGTAGCGGGAGCGTGAGGTACCAGTCAGTCTCAGCAGTAGGATCAGTAGAAGCGCAAAACAGCGACCTGCAACTGATATCAGCCAAAGGAATATCTGGCCTGTTCACAGGAAGTTTATTTTCTCCGCGACAACTGGCATGTATAGTCTGGTATCAAAAAGAAGTAACTCCGCCATGCACTGCCACAACAAGGACACCTGTGCAACTGGTTGTAGACGCAACTCCGGCAATAATATTACACCCCAAGGACAGCACAATATGCGAAAACGGCACGGGTGCGTTCATTTCTGCGGCCAGCAACGCATCTTCTTACCAGTGGGAGGTAAGCACAGATGGCGGCACCAACTGGAATAATGTGAGCAACGGAAGTATATACAGCGGCGCTACAACGCCTTCGCTGATAATAACCGGCGGTACAGTTGCGATGAGTGGATATAAGTACCGGTGCAAGGCATCGTGCACCAGTTCAGTTACATCTAATACAGCTACATTAACCATAATTACAACTCCTGCGATAACGACCAATCCGCTTGATGCCACGATATGCGACGGCAGCAGCACCAACTTTAGCTGCGCAGCAACGGGGGCAGGACAGTTGAGTTACCAATGGCAGATAAGTACAGACGGAGGAACTAACTGGACCAATGTAATCGACGGCGGGATATATAGTGGGTCATCTACCGCAACACTGAACATTACCGGTGCCACTGTTTCCACCAGCGGGTACCGTTTCAGGTGCTCTGTGTCGGGTATATGTGCGCCGGATGCCATGAGCAATGAAGCGATACTAACCGTGAATTCGCTACCGGCTGTCACAACCAGCCCGGCCAGCGAAGCGGATTGCCCCGGTACGAATGTAACATTCAATTGTGCCGCAACTGGCACAAGCACCAGCTACCAATGGCAGGAGTTTACCACGACTTGGAGTAACCTCAGCAATGGTGGAGGCTATTCGGGCACGTCGTCGAATACATTGAGTATATCCAATATTAGTCCCGCGCAGGATGGCAGGCTATACCGTTGCGTAATAAGCGGGGCATGTTCGCCCGCCGATACGACTGATACAGCATCCCTGACGGTCTATCCCACCCCGAATGTATCCGGTACATCCAACAGTCCCGTATGCGAAGAAGATAACCTGCAGCTGACAGGCGCAAGTACCACATCTGGCGTAACCTTTAGCTGGACTGGGCCCAACGGCTTTAGCTCAAGCATTCAAAACCCGGCAATAGCCAGCCCGGTAGTTGCGCACACCGGCAACTTTGTAGTAACCACAACAGTTACTGCCACAGGCTGTACCGCACAGGCAACAGTGCCAGTGGTTGTGAAGCTGAAACCCTCCATACCGGCACTTACCAGCAACAGCGCCGTTTGTACCAACTATGATATAGAACTGACTGCAAGCAGTACTACCGGCTCAACCTATAGCTGGACAGGGCCCAACAATTTCAACAGTAACCAGCAAAATCCGAAGAGAACAAAAGCTACCAACCAGATGGAAGGATATTACACGGCAGTGGCTACCCTCAACGGTTGCCCGTCTGAACCCGACAGCATATTTGTTGATATAGTGCCGAGTCCGGCCATAGGCGCTTACCCAAGCCCCGGCAACAAGGTATGCACAGGAGAAACAATAACTTTCTTTGGCATATCGTCAAATACAGGAACGAACCCCGTATACCAATGGTTGAGGAACAACGTACCCATACCAGGAGCTGATTCCCTGAAATATATATCATCAGGCTTGATAGCGGGTGATGTTATCAAGCTTAGAATGACTCCCGGTAATGATGTTTCCTGCAACGACGATATATTCAGCGTGGATATACCGGTTACAGTACTGCCCTTCCTGGCACCTTCTGTTTCTATCTCTATGGATCCTCCCGACAACATCTGGCCGGGGCTGCTGGTGACATTTACCGCCAATACTACTGATGCCGGCAGCAAACCACAATACCAATGGAAGGTAAATGGGCAGGATGTGCAGGGGGCTACGGGTAAAACATGGGCTACCACCACGCTGGACAATAATGATATAGTGACCTGCGACATTGTGAGCGACTACGATTGTCCGCAACCACTCTCAGCAACCAGCAATGCTATAACGGTGCCGCTGCAGGTGTCTGTCGGCAACATCAGCGGCATAAAGGAGATTTCACTGTATCCCAACCCCAACCGCGGCAGCTTTACAATAAAAGGAAAAGTAAATGGGGCTAAGATAAAAGTGGAAGTGATCAATGCCGTAGGACAGATGCTATATAACCGGGAAATACCGTTGAAAGATGGGAACCTGGATGAAGAAATAAATGCAGGGAATATGACCGATGGCATCTACCTGCTCAGGCTCAGCACCGGTGAAGAGCGAAGCAGTATACGATTCAGGGTGGCAAATTAATACTATATTGAGGCTATGAATACAAGCCGGATGCAACAGCATCCGGTTTTTCTTTTATATACTTGCAGTACGAAAGAATATCCTCTTAGGAGTTTGAATTTACCGTTTTTCATAGCGCGCAGGTATATGCTCCGGCAAAAGGGGCGTTTCTCAGCATTCATCATCAGGCTGGCTATAGTGGCCACCGGCCTGAGCGTGGCGGCAATGATAGTAGCACTGGCGCTGGTAGCAGGTTTCAAAAAACAGATCAGCCAGAACATATACAGCTACTGGGGGCATGTGCATATAACACTGTACAGCACAGGATATTCTTCCATTATTTCACCCGAACCCATGCGGCTGGATAAGCTGACAAAACAAAAGATAGAAGCCTTGCCCCAGGTAAAAGCTATGACACCCTATGCCATCAGGCCGGCCATCATCAATGCCAATCAACTGATGGAAGGCATTCAACTAAAAGGCGTGGACGGCGGCTATGACTTTACATCCATACAATCTAAAAAACCCGATTTCTCTGATACTGCATATTCAAAAGAAGTCATTTTGTCGAAAACTACGATGGACAGGCTGAAGCTGAAACCAGGCGATGACATGCTCCTTTATTTTATGGATGCCAGTTCTACCTTTCCACGTATAAGAAAAGCTACCGTAGCAGGCACCTATCATACAGGCATGGAAGATATCGACATGCATTACGCCATCTGCGATATACGCCTGCTGCAACGCATTAATATGTGGGACAACGACCAGGTGAACGGATACCAACTCACCCTCAGCGACCCGAAACTGGCGAGGGAAACTTCAGATAAATTATTTGAAGATATACTGCCAAGGCAAACACAACTGGTAGCCAGTACTATGGATGACCTCTTTCCCGGTATATTCGACTGGCTGAAACTGCTGGATACCAACGGTGTGGTAGTGATAGTCATTATGAGTATTGTAGCCATCATCAATCTTATAGCGGCCCTGCTGATACTTATCGTAAACCAGGCTCGCATGGTAGGATTACTGAAGGCATTGGGAATGCCTGAAAGACAAATGCGGCAGATATTCCTATACCATGCCTCGCTGATAGGCATTGCCGGAATCGTTGCGGGCAATATACTCGCCATAGCATTATGTTTCTTCCAGCAACAGACAGGGTTTTTCAAGCTATCTGAAACAGCCTATTCCATGCAATACGTACCGGTACATATCATATGGTGGCACCCGCTGGTGGTAAGTATCTGCACCATGGCGCTTTGCATACTTTGTATGTGGCTGCCAACGTTGTATATTCGTAGGGTGCAGCCCGCCAAAGTGTTGCAGTTTAAATAAATGACACCACAACAGCCGTATTGAACGATAAAGAACTATACAGGCAATTCTGCGAAAAGGAAAAGACGGTACCGCTCTTCCTGAAAGACTGGTGGCTGGACGCCCTGTGCAACGACTGGGATGTGGCGATAGCGAAAAAGGGGGACAGAGTAGCAGGTGTATGGCCGTACAGGATAGAGAAAAGAATTAATATATCCATTCTGCGCGACCAGGTGCTGACACCCTATATGGGCCCCTATGTTTTTTATCCGCACGACCTGAAGCATACCAAACGCGACAGCTTTCAGCATGAAACCATTAAAGCGCTGCTGGAAGAAATGCCCGAAGCCAAAGTATGGCATGTGTCTGCCTTTCCCGGGTTGAAGCAGGTGGGCCTGTTTACAGAACATGATTTCGACATACAGGTCCGGCAGACCTTCATCATGCCGCTGCATGAAACGGTTGACGAAATATTCAGCCGCCTGCACGAAGACTACCGGCGCAACATACGTAAGGCTGAACAGGAACTAACCATCGCCAACGAGCCCGAAATGCTGCAACAACTCTGGGGTTTCCAGAAAGCGACGCTGGATAAGAAGGACGTTCGCATGCACTTCACACAGTTGCAGATGCAGGCTATCTTCGATGCCTGTGTGCAACACGATAGCGCTGCTCTGTGGGTAGCACGCAAAGGCGACGAAGTGCAAGCCATACTCTGGCATGTATGGGATGGTGTGCAGGCTTATTACCTGGTAGGCAGCAACAATCCTGCTGGCAAAGACAACCGCGCTATGACGGCTTTGATATGGCATGCCATCAAACAGTCGAAAGCGCTGGGCAAAAGCGGGTTTGACTTTGAGGGCAGCATGGATCCTGGCGTAGAAAAATTCTTCCGCAACTTTGGCGGCAAGCGGCAGCTATACCTTGTGCTACGCAAAAATGATTCTATGCTGTGGAAGCTAAAGGAAAGGCTGAGGTAAAGCCCTGTTTATCTCATTTATTTTCCTTTATTTCGTACTGATGTAAACCATTCTCTATAATCACAATATCCAATCTATGAAAAGATTTCTTATCCCTTTATTACTATCATTCTCATTTACAGTTTTTGCTCAGCCACGTATTGACATAGGGCTAACTGTAGGTGGTATTGTACCCACATCACTAACAGCTATCGATGCAAATCCATATGCCTATGCCTCTTTCTATGGCAATACCCAAAAAGTGCCCGTAAACTTTAGTAAGGCATTTGGACTTAATGGCACTGTCAAAGGGCTGATTGATTTTCGTAATCTTCAGTTAGGAATCGGATTAGAAGGTGGTTCCATTAAAAGCACAGTTGGCAGGCAAGTAGGATTAAAAGTAGACATAGAAGAAAACTTCATGTTTAGCATGTATGTGATACCAGGAGTAGTAGTTGAAAAACAGAATATTGCTGCACCATATTTAACGCCACATTTGATGCTGCATGTCAAGTTCAATTTTTCTGACCATGTTTACCTGTATACAGGGCCTATAGGAGGCAGAATGTTTTCGAAAAATGACCTTAGCTGGAATGGGAAGTCGTCAGGATGGGTTGCAGGTGGAAATCTTGGCCTTGTCATCAGGCTTAGTGATAGAATAAGCCTGGATATCGCTGAGGGCTGGCGGATGGCATGGGTACGTGGCGACGAAATTACCTTCGATAACCGGAGACAATGGTATAACCCTGAAATATTAGGACCTAAAACTCATACAACCCAGGACAATACTCATGTAGCATATGCAATCAACAGCTACAACCTGTCGTATGCAAATAGCTCAATAGGCATACGTTTGACATTATAAGTATTACATCTTCCAACAATAGAGTATATACCCCACTCATACTCCATCCTCACCGTTTTGCTGGCGGTTTTGTCTTTATCTTTGGTGTTAAAAGACGCCCTCCCAGCCTCCCCCAGGGAGAGGTGACAGGCGTAAACCGTTGGGAAAAAGAGCGAAGACAAATAACAATACAACACTGATTAATGAGCAACCGGAAGAAGGTAATTGCAATATGCGGAAGTACAAAAGCTAACTCGTCCAACTTAAAGTTGATATATGCTATTGAAAAACTGGCGTCAGGCAAGTTTGAAATTTCAGTATTCAGGGATATCGCTTCCATTCCGCATTTCAACCCGGATCTGGATAACGAAGCACCACCTGCCGCAGTAGCAGAATTCAGGAATAAATTACGAAATTCAGATGGAATTCTTATTTGTACACCTGAGTATGCTATGGGCGTACCGGGAAGTTTAAAAAACGCTATCGACTGGACGGTTTCGTCGATGGAATTCTCTCAAAAGCCAACTGCTTTAATTACAGCATCATCACTTGGACAAAAAGGACATGCTTCTTTAATTGAGACACTGAAAATTATAGAAGCCAGGATAACAGAAGAAACTCAACTGTTGATTTCCTATATAAATGCAAAAATCAATTCAGATGGTGAAATAACTGATGAAAATACAACTGCTGCTATCATAAGGTTAATTGACCAGTTGGAAATTTTACTGGATAATTAGAGCGGTAGTAGTTCATGCACTCCCGGGGATAAACTTTGTTAAGTATCTTACTCTAACTCATACTCCAACCTCACCGTAACGCTGGCAGTTTTCTCACGGTCTTTGGTGTTGAAGGCGCCGCCATAAGTATAATCTTCGTTACTGTACTGGCCGGTAATCTGAAACACGCCCATAGATGCATTCTTCAGTTCGCCCAGGTCGCTGTTGGCATTTTTGGCTATAGTCTCAGCACGCAGGTGCGCGTCTTGTGTGGCCTTCTCCAGCAATTGTATTTTCAGGTCGCTGAGCTTTGTGTAATAATATGCCGGTTGTTCGCTGCTGAGTTCTATGCCCGATTGCAGCAGTTCGGTTATTTCGCGGGATATTTTTTCCACCTTATCTATGCTGCGCGAACTTACCTTGACGGTCTGGCGTAATGAATAACCGGTAAAGGTGGTGCTTGTTACCGTGCCATGCTCATTGTAGTGATACTGGTATTGCTTGTCTATCACAATAGCGGAAAAGACGATCTCCGAATCAGCTATACCGCTTTTCTCCAGGTAAGCGCGTACTTGCTGTTCGTCACTTTTCAGCGCGGCGTAGGCATCTTTCAGCGCAAAGTTTGTCCGCGAGTACGCCGCCGACCATACTACAAGGTCGGCGCTGAAATAGTGTTCCGCCCCACCCATGACACCCACCGTATTCTGCGAATTAAATTTATAATTATAGGCCTTGCCCAACACATAACCTGTGATGATAACAGACAGGCCTATAATAACTGCCACTATTGTCCTCATTGCAGACTGAAATTAATAAAGAGGTTTCTTATATCAACGGAACTTGTCCCACTATTATTTTACGCTCATGTTAAAAAAATACGCCAAACAATATGGTTATATGAAAAGACGTTAGTATATTTAATAGAGGTGGATATAGTAAATATTCACATCTATATCAAGAAACCAATTTTTATCTATATATGCAAACTAATACAATCAGCGAGACTTTTGTGGGCCTCAACCGCGTACTGGTTACATTGCAGCTTACTCCTGAAACTCACGAAGAGAACGATGCCATTGTAAAAACCAGTACTGCCACTGCCAACGATAAGCAAAAGGGCCTGGTAGAACGACATGTACTGAAATTTTACCATTCGCTTGGCCACAATTTTGTGCTTATCAACGCCGTGGTAAACAAAAACGGCACGGTAGATATGACCCTGGAGAAACCGGGACCCATGAGCGGGCTGTAAGGGGTTGTACACCGCGCTATACATTACACTTATATTATCACCGGACTATATGTATATTCCGGTATAAAGTTTATTCCCCATAAAAAAGAAAGCCAGCCCGGTAAAATATTTACACAGGCCGGCCTTACACTAAATCATCCTTATTTCTACTTATTTCACCAAATCACCTTTCTTCAGTTCGTCCCTATATGTCTTTTCAAATATCATAGCATCAGCTCTCAGCACCTTTACCAGTTCCGGGGCGCTCATAGGGCGGCGTATGGAGTTGTTATTGTAAGAAGTGTAATACCTGTTGGTACCCTTGACGGTGTAAATGGTAGCCTGCAGGTTGGGCACGTCATAGATGCTTATTTCGCCTTGCATACCGGCAGAGTCGGCACGGCGCACCATATCCAGTTCATTGGATACTTGCTTGTCGCCCATACCACCAATGCCAAACTGCCCGTCTGCATCCCTGAGTGATACAATGGTCACAACTTCGCCATTGTTGATGAGCGGCACCAGGGTAACGCTGCCATGTGCAGCCATATTCTCGGGCTGGGCGGCCGTGTCTGCCTGCAGCAGGGCGTTCCAGTCCAGCTCATACTTATATACCGGGGCGCCGGGGGCGGCGTTTTTCAGCTTGTCGGCGCTGATACCGAAGTCAACCGTTTCCATTGCTTTCAGCATATCTTCCTTAGCTGCTACAGCGGCTTCGGTAACTGTGGAGAATTTTTTTTCTTCGCCTCCATTTTTACCATCGGAGTTGTTGTCGTTTTTCATATTGCTGCAAGCTATTGCCGTGAACATTATCAGAAGGACCGGCGCTAATAATTTAAAATGTTGCATAACTAAATGTTTTTTTAGAATTATAAACTATGGTTTCTTAACGTTATACCAGGTCCTCCAGTGCGTAGCCGTACCTGCGGGGTCGGCGTATTGCGCGTAGGTAATAATGCGCTCCTCGCCATTGCAGGGCGACCAGGGATCGTTGAGCACAACATAGTCGGTGCCGCCCAATGTAATATACCCCTTTATCACCACAACATGCCCCACCACGCCGGGTGTGCCATAGGCGTACCCCATTGGTTTTTTGGTGCAATATATCTGCTTGCGCAGGTCTGCCCAGCTCATAGCGGTAGTGGTTTCGTTGAAGGTAAGGCCACACTCGGTAAGCATCACCCATCCTGGTTTGTTGCACAACGCGTTTTTCGGACAACTGCCGGCATCTGAAGCGGGATTGCAGCAGTCGTTGCGGCTAAAACGCTGGTTGGCCAGCGAGCATTGTGTTACCGATACACCCTGCGATGCCGCGAGCATTTGCGTGGTGGCGGCCCAGCACCAGTTGTTAGTTTCCTGCGGCCGCAATGTATTTGCCACGTTCCCGCTTATTTCGGGTTTGCAGCAAGAACTGATGAGCAGAAGCGCGACCCCGGCCAGGGATAACCACTTCCATGATGTTGTTTTTTTCATACGTATGTGTTTTAGTGTAGATTAAAAAACGGATTGATAAATGAATTTGAAAAGGAAGGTTAAGCCCGCTGTGACCCGGGCTTAACCGTTTTTGTTTATGCTTCGTTCAGACAGAAGCCGATAGTAGCTACACTGCGCTGCTGGTAGAATGAGTATGCATATGAAACGAATGCATAGCAGTACAGTGTCTTGTCATAAGCCCAAAGCCTGATGTTGTAGCCGCACTTGCGCACGTTGTTGGTAGTCATAGACCATGAGCCTGTTTTACCTACTGCCGGTACCAGTACCTGTGCGCCAAAGCTGCGTACTATTCCATCTACCTTGAACGTGGTACTGTCTCCGGGGCGCAACGTGATGAACTCGAAGGCTACGCTGTGGCAGTTGTTCTCATCATCGGCCAGCTTGTATGTACCGGTGATGTCCGTACCTTTTTTCAGCGTGCCGCAATCCTCAGAGCCATTCACATTTATCTCTACATTTTTAGGCGGATGCTTGTCTATTTTGATGCGGTGGCGCGAGCTGATATAACCTTCAGACGTTTCCACATAGAATTCGTACACACCGGCATCTGCTATTGAAAGCACGCCAAACAGGTCTCCATGCACGGTTACTATCTTGGGAGCGTTATAGTCTACCAGGTAGTTGTAATAGCCACCGGCATCTACTGTTTGTGTTTCAACCGATTGTGTAAGGATACCGCCCGAAATCACATTTTTCAACACCTTGAACGGAGTGGTTACCGCTGCGAAGCTGCTGTCGGGTTCCCCTGCACGTTTCAGCATAATCCTGTACTTCAGTTGTGAAGCCGGGATATCATTTGAATCCGGGTGTTCAGGCACGAGTCCGGTAAGCGGCACAACGCCATTGAAAGAGAAACCGTCGTAGCCATCCACTGAAGCATCCGGCGCATCCAGTGTTTTATCTACCATGCCGGTAACAGTATTTACCTTCTTGGCAGGTATGTTGCCAATGGCAGTTATGATGGGGGTTTTGCCGGTCAATATGACTCCACGGTGGCGTATCTCAACCCATGCCTGTTCCCAATCGCCCCATGGAGCTATCCAGTTTGGCTGGTTATCAGGCGGGTACAAGTTCCAGGAGAGTATAGCTTTGACCCTGGCAAAATATGTCTCGCTGCATTTTATCTTCTGGTAAGGAGTAAGGTTTACCGGCAGTTCTACATGGTAAGACAATCCACCGTTCGGCACTGGGTTTACATCGTGCACTTCTACCGAAGTTGTGCCCATGTGCTCCCAGCCGCTGCCAAAGTCCATATAAAAGGCCACATATTCACGGCTGCCTTTGTTACAGAGATTGCCGGCATATCCCGAAGGCTTTTTCAACAGTACGGTGGCGTACAACCGGCTGGTATTACGGTCGAGGCCAACGCATTTCACTTCTTCATAAGTGGTATTGAATTTTGGCGCCAGTACAAAGTCGATGACTTTGCTGATATTCAGGCCTGCGTCTTTCAGGCTGGTGGCCAGTTCAAAAGACTGTACACCGGCAGTGAGGGCCTTGGATACGGTGGTAAAGCCGATACGCTCTTCTTCCACTTCTTTTTTATACATCTTAGCCAATACACCCAGCTCTACCTCCTCTGTCTGCAGGTTCAACACCTCCGGTATTTCGGGAGTCTTTTCAGCAAACAATTTCAATTGCTCAGGCTTCAATTCCAGGCCTATGTCTTTCAGGTTGAGTTTCAACCAGCATATCCAGCTCTGTTTCGGTTGCAGTTGGATATTTACATCCAACACGTTGCCCCATACAGGTATGTAATCAGGGTCGTCAGCGGTAGGCGCAGCGCTCCACGAGAGAATTGCCCTTACCAGTGGCAGTACGGGCTTATCGTCGCAGCAGCGCGTCAATTCGGGGTTGAAAGCCAGGTTGACGGCATAACAAAGGGGATTGTTGCTGGTATGATTGAAATCGTGCGCGTCGAAACTCACCATACCCAGGTCTTTCCAGTTGCCGTTGCGCTCATAATCGATGTAAAAGCGTACATACTCCTTGCTGCCCGCGGTGCAAGGCCCCCCGCTGTAACCTCCGTTCTGGTTCATCTTAACGATGGCTGTCACCGATTTCATCTGCGGATTGTAACCCACGCAGGTAATTTGTTCATAAGTAGTATTGCCTTGGATGGCCTTTACAGCCTTGAACTGTCCCGCCAAGGGGTGCTTCTTAGACATCGTCCCAAAATAGTTGGGATTTTGCAGCATGTATAGCTGCATGTGCTCGCGCTCGGGCTGCACTTTCAGGCTTTCCGTGGTAGCCGAAACGGCCGCGGCGCTTGTTCTCTTGATCGTTGCCATAACAATGGTTTTTAAAACAGTTTTGTGAATAATTTTTTTCTTTCCCCGCTATATGTAAAAGCGTAAGTGCAAAGCTATTGCGGCGGTAAGGCCGGTCTGCAAGCGTTGGTACTGAATAATCGGGTACGGGTTACGGAAAAAAAATGCGTAGAACTACGTATAAAAACACCGGCACCCACATATAGATTTGCCCTGCACTAATCAGCATTATTATGTACCAAGTTTCTTTAAAGAACAACATTATTACAGCAACAGCTATCGTGGCACTGTCAGTATTCGCATCCTGCACGACCGGGGGTGGTGACACCTGCACCAAATGCATTGACAATAAGCCAGCGCCAACGCCTTTCAGCACTACGCTGAATGCCATCAACCACAGGATAACACTGGACGAGGCCACGACGATGATCAACAACTTCGGGGCCGTGCGTGAAACGCTGCTGGCAGCCGCAGTAGAAGGCAGCCCGAATGTTTTGCCGGTTCATGAAACATTTAACCTGAAAACCATAGACTCTATATTGTGCCAGGACGATGTGGTAGGTTTCAGGATATATATGGCCATGGACAACCAGAGCCAGGTGCGTTTTGTATTGACCGGGGTGGACGGACAAGGCAAAGACGTTATACAACGCAGCAATGAAACCCCGGGATACAGGGTTACCGCAGATGATATGGTGTTTGAAGCCGGGCAGCGGTGGCCATAGAAAGGACAAAATACCCCTATGAATAAGTACCAGGCATTCTTATTAAGCTTAAGCATACTGGCGCCGGCCATAACCGGGGTGGTAAGATACAGGAAGATACCTGCGTCTTACCACCCCCTCATATACCTATTGTTGCTGGGATTGGCTAACGAAATAACTTGTTACCTTTTTTTTTACCACACCAGTAATGCGGTGCCCACCAATATCTATTTCCTCTGCGAATTTCTGTTGCTGACCTGGCAGTTTCGCAACTGGAAAAACATACTGCGCATAAAATGGGTGTACAGGTTGCTGATGGGCGGCATGAGCGCTCTATGGGTGGCTGAGAATATTATACTGGGAAGGATAGCGGTATTCAGCCCGGCTTTCCAGGTGGCATATTCGCTGGCACTGGTGCTGCTGGCCATCAACCAGCTAAGCTGGCTGGTAGTAAACGACCGGAGCAGGATTTTCACCAACCCGGTATTCATTATCGCAATTGCAATAATCATTTTCTTCTCGTACAAAGTGCTGACGGAGATATTTTATCATTATGCCCCGCTCAGCGCCATAAAAAATAATATTTTTGTCATAGAATCTTACCTGAACGTCGGGTATAATATTTTGTTGACAATCGCACTGATATGCGTACCTCCGAAGAGCAGTTTTATTCAGCTTTAATAGTGGCGGCCATAGGGTTGGGCATTATCATTGTGGTATTCATAGCCACTATGATACGGCACCAGCGGCGCAATGCGAGGCTGAACAAAATGAGGATACGCGCGGAGATAAACACACTGGAAAAAGAGAGAAAAAGAATAGCCACAGACCTGCATGACGAACTGGGGCCCATCCTGTCGGCGGTGCGTATACAAATAAACCACCTGCAACACCAGACCGAAGCTGATAAAAAGATAATCGCCTTCGCCAACAAACATATTGACGACGCTATAGCCAAGACCAGGGAAATATCTTACAACCTGCTGCCTAACACGCTTGTAAGAAAAGGGCTGGTGAGAGCAGTGCAGGAATACATCAGCAAGCTGAGCGAGACAAATGTGCTGCAAATAACCTTTGTGGGCGGGGATATCGAACTGCCCATAGAGACCAGCGTAAATATCTACCGCATCGTGCAGGAGATCATACACAACACCATCAAACATGCGGACGCAACACAGCTGATAATTACCCTGCAAAAAAACACAAACAAACTGGTGTTGCTAACGGCTGACAACGGCAAAGGTTTTGATTATGACGAATATATTGAATTGAGTAACGGGCTGGGCCTGTCTAACCTGCAGAGCAGGGCGGAGATACTAAATGCCCGGTTCAATTTCAGGTCTTTGCCCGATTATGGTTCACAATACGTTATTGAAATACCGCTAGCAGAAGCTTATGCAGAGAACGTCAAATAGTATTCCCATCAATGTTGTCATTGCAGACGATCATGAGTTGTTCAGGGACGGGCTGAAACTCATGCTCAACTCAGCGGAAGGCATCAACCTCACCGGTGAAGCCTGGGATGGCCGGGAGCTTATCAACCTGATTAAAAAACAGCAGCCCGACGTAGTAGTAACCGATATAAAAATGCCGATAACAGATGGCGTAGAAGCAACAAAATTCATCATGCAGAATTACCCGGCCATCAAGGTCATAGCCCTGTCTATGTACGATGACGAAGAACTGATATTGGAGATGTTTGAAGCAGGCGCCATTGGCTACTTGTTAAAAAACGCAGACAAATCGGAGGTAATAGAAGCGATACACACCGTAAACCAGAACAAACCTTATTACTGTAAAAATACGTCGGGCAAACTGACCAAGCTGTTAGCATACAGCAGGTACAATATGCAAAAACAGCAAAAGGAAGCTGAATTTTCAGAAAAGGAAAAAGAGATAATCCGGCTTATATGTCAGGAATACACCAATAAGCAAATCGGGGAAAAACTTTTCCTGAGCACACGCACGGTAGAGGGATACCGGATGAAAATACTGGAAAAGATGGGTGCAAAAAACATCGTAGGCATAGTGATAGAGGCTATACGCCTGGGGATATATACGCCTGAACTGTGACCCGTTAATATACGCGCTGGAACTCGAACGACGGACTACCCTTTACCCCCTGCTTGTTGTAAAAGTCCAGGAAATGCATTTTCCAGTACTGGTCATTCCTGTTCTTTATCACGTAATTTTTGTTTGGGAATATTTTATAGCGCTCAGTAGCGAAGCTATATTCTTTCCAGTCGTAGCCTATCACATCGCGATGATTGGTGTACTGTAATTCAAATATTTTTTCCCCTACCAGGTCTACAAATGGCGTGGTTGAATCTACAGCTGCCGTAGTGTTATATGGGTTCAGCAATACACCGCTCACACCGTAAGTGATCCCCCCCAGGTCGTAGTACACTATCCGGTAACGGGTAAATACGATATCCCATGTATTCTTGGGTGGATCTGGCTGAACTATTTTGCCACCATCTGCAAAAGTAAAGTAGGAATAATTATAGTTTTCATCTTTGGGTATCCTGATAGTATGCGTGATATTCTCTTCGAGGTCTGCGTACTCCATCACGTATTCTTTGCTGCTAACAGCTACCAGCCTCATTTTTTTCAGGTTATTGGGGTCGTATGTAGGGTTTAGTTTTACTATATAAATTTCATTTTTAGACCGCCAGTCGCCAAAGGCTGTAGAGTCGGGTAAGCCGCAGGACGCGTCGTATTTCCATTCGGCGCTGGTAGTTGCCGGCGCTGATGTTACTTTGGTAAAATCCGTTTCGTGAGTATTGTATATGAGCACGTCATAGGCGCCGTTCTGGAAAATATGAAATCCCTCTACAGATGTCTCAAAAGCAAGGTGCCAGCTATTAACCTCGCTCATGTGCACTACCCTGCCGGTTTCCAGGTCAAAGAACACCTGGTTGGTATATTCTTCACCCATTTCTACAACAGAATATTCAGTATCGCCCTGGGCAGGGAGGGGCACAGGCTTGTCTTCTTTCTGGCACGAGGCAAACAATAAGGCAGCAAATACAGTGTATAAGCCCAGTAAACCTTTCATTTTCATTACGGTACAAATATCCAGCAGAAAAACTCATCATGTGTCAGAGTATTGTCATTAAGATAGGTTTTGGCCAAAAAATTCCTGTTTATGTAAAATGAGTGACCATGGAGGCATAAAGAGCAAATTATTAATTAGGTTTGTGCGCTGAAAAATCTGAACAGATGCGTTTAAAATATGTATGGTTGTTGCCTGTATTTGCTGTATTTGCAGCGTGCAACAGTGGGACTAATAAGTTCACAGTAATGGGCGATATAACCGGTATGCCGGAAGCCGATGTGTACCTGGAGGAACTGGCTATTGAAAGCCTGGTGGTAATAGACTCCGTGCATGTAGGTGCAGACGGCAAATTCGAGCTTTCGGGCACTGCACCGGAGCCCAGGCTGTACCGGTTGAGGTTCCCGGAAAGCCGGTATATATTATTGTCTGTTGACGAGGGTAATGTGAAAGTAACCGCCAACTGGGATAATATTGAGAATTACGAAGTAACCGGCTCGGCAGGGTCTGAAAGCCTGAAGAGACTGCTATTGATCATGCGGGAGCACATGCGCGACCTTACGGAGATGCAGATAGTGGTGGACACACTGCGTCGGGGCGGCGATGAAGAAAAACTCGCGTCGGCCATGGCCTCTATGAAAGATATGAATGCATCGCTGACAAGGTATATAGAGCAATATGCCGATACAACTAAATACCTGCCCAATGCGATATTTGCCGCCCAGATACTGAACCCACAGGCTGAGAGCCCCTTTCTTGAGGCTTTTGTACAAAGCTTACCGTCCCGCTTCCCCGATTCGAAACTGGCGACAGATTTCACCGCCAAATATGAGCAAATGATGGCAAGCATCAACCAGCAAAGGCAGGTGCCGCAAGGGCCAGGCGTTGGTGCGGCGGCTCCCGAGATATCACTACCTACACCAGACGGCAAACAGGTGACACTTTCTTCTTTCAGGGGCAAATACGTATTGATAGACTTCTGGGCATCGTGGTGCGGCCCCTGCAGGCAGGAAAACCCGAACGTGGTAAAAGCCTTTAACGAGTTCAAAGGAAAGAACTTCACGATACTGGGCGTATCGCTGGACGAGGACAAAGACAAATGGCTACAGGCCATAAAAAAGGATAACCTGACATGGACGCATATCAGCGACCTGAAAGGATGGCAGTCGGTGGCAGCAAGGGACTACCAGGTAAATGGCATTCCCGCCAACTTCCTGGTAGATCCTAACGGCGTAATCATTGCCAGCAACCTGCGTGGCCCAGAATTGACCGCCAAACTTGCCGAAGTGCTGAATACCCCTGCTCAATAAGGGCATTGCGATAAAAAAAATAAGAACGGGCTTCGTCATGAAGCCCGTTCTTATTTTTATACTTTTCACCTACGTTTACATCATTGTCTCAGAGGCTTCCTTCTTTTTTATCTTCATTTTATTGCTATAACGTATATCCAGGCCAATGCTAAACATGAGCAACTCAATATCGTGGCGGGAATACGGCGCTATGGTGGTAGCCACTCCATTTACAGTAACCGTTTCAGTAAATGCGGGGTTCATGAAATTATTAGGGTAATACTGCAGCTTTATATATATACCCGGCTTGAAACTCACACCTACAAAACCATAGGGCATGTAAGAAGGTGTCCGGTCGCTGAACCACTCGTTGAATTTTTCTTTATCCCCCCTGCTTACATAGCGTTTTTCACGATAGTTGAAGGGAAAATCAACGCCACCGCCTATAAATGCATAATTCTTCTTCTTCATATTACCCAGCTTAATACCCAGCGGCAAACCTATGGCATATACGCGCCTTTTAATGGTACTATCGGCAACGGTTATTTTCTCAATAAAACCGATATTCTTTATGCCCAAACCGGTGAATACACCAATATTCTGGCTGAAATCATAATTAAGGTCGAACCCTGTATTAAGTATATACGTAAAACGGGGAGTGCCTACCGTAGTGGCCATACCATTATTCAAAGGGAAAATACCTTTGTCAATAGCGGTAGTAATAATGGCCCCGTCAAAGCTGTTGCTGAAATATAACTTTTTGGGCGCGAAAACTATTTCTTCGTTTTGTGCGAAAGATGCTGGTATGATGGCCGCCTGTGCGAGCGCCAAAAGAAAAATCCGGCGAAATCTCATGTTCTTTATATTTTTAGTAAAGATAATTAAGCTGCAAGCTACTGCAAATATTACAGTTGTTGTGCCTTTGGCATAGCTATTGACCAATAAAGTTTTTATTCCCGCTCAAACGTATATTGCAGGGAATATTGCCAAAATGTCCGCGATGAAGCCAAAGATTGAAATGATATTAGCCAATACGTCTGAAGATGAAATGGAATTTATGCCTATCGTGCCCCTGGGAGAGGAGGAGATGGACGAACAGGAAAAAGGAGACCTTCCGACGGACATACCTGTAATAGCCCTGCGCAATACAGTATTGTTCCCAAACGTTGTCTTACCAATCACCGTAGCAAGGGAAAAATCGGTGAAGGCAATAACACAGGCCCAACTGGACGGAAAATGGATAGGCGTCCTGGCACAGAAAGACGGTGACAAGGAAGACCCCGGCACAGATGAGATATACCATACAGGTACGGTAGCCAAAATTGTGAAACAAATAAAGATGCCCGATGGTAATACGACCATATTCATCATGGGCAGGATGCGCTTTCGTGTAGAAGAATTTACCCAAACCGAACCTTATTTTAAAGCGAGGGTAAAGTACATGGAAGACCATTTCCCTAAAGACGATGCAGGGTTCAATGCCCTCATATCATCGTTGAAAGACCAATCGGAGCAAATAGCACAGCTATCGCCCAACCTGCCTAATGAAACCAGCATTGTACTGCGCAATATCGAGCACCAATCGTTCCTGATACATTTTATTTCGTCCAACATATCGGCCAAACTGGTAGAGAAACAAATGCTGCTGGAAGAAGATGATGTAAAGACCAGGGCCGAAAAGTTGTTGCAACTGTTACAGTCGGAACTGCAGTTGCTGGAGCTGAAAAATGAAATAACCAACAAAACGCGTGCGGATATAGACAAGCAGCAACGCGAATACTTCCTGCAGCAGCAGTTAAAGTCCATACGGGAAGAACTAGGCGGCGAACCCAACGACCGGGAGATAAAAGACCTGCAGAAGCGCGCTGAAAGTGTAAAGTTCACAGAGGACGCAAAAGAACTGTTCAGGAAGAACATAGAGAAACTGGAGCGCATGCACCCGTCTACGCCCGACTATTCTGTGATATACAACCACCTGGACCTGATGCTGGACCTGCCCTGGGGCACATATACGGAAGATAGCTACGACCTGAAAAAGGCGCAAAAGATATTGGACCATGACCACTACGGCATGGATACCATAAAAGACCGCATATTGGAATACCTGGCAGTGCTGAAGCTGAAGGGAGATATGAAGTCTCCCATACTATGCTTTGTAGGCCCTCCCGGTATTGGTAAAACATCGCTGGGCAAGAGTATTGCCAACTCAATTAACAGGAAGTACGTTCGCCTGAGCCTTGGCGGCCTGCACGATGAAAGTGAACTGCGCGGGCACCGTAAGACGTATATAGGCGCTATGCCGGGACGTATCATACAATCGCTGCGTAAAACAAAATCGGCCAACCCGGTTTTTATACTTGACGAGATAGATAAGGTTGGGAAAGATTTCCGCGGCGACCCCAGCTCGGCACTGCTGGAGGTATTGGACCCAGAGCAGAACAATTCGTTTTACGATAACTACCTTGAACTGGAATTCGACCTTTCGAAAATACTATTCATAGCCACGGCTAATAACCTGGCAGACATACAACCCGCATTGCGCGACAGGCTGGAGATAATTCACCTCACCGGCTACTCGCTGGAAGAAAAAATAGAAATAGGCAAACGTCACCTGATACCAAAGCAGAAGGAACTGCATGGCCTTAGTAAGCAAAAACTGAAATTCAGCGATAAAGTGCTGGCCAAGATCATACAGGAATACACCCGCGAATCGGGTGTGCGGGAATTTGACCGCAAGCTGGCGTCTATGATGCGCTCTATAGCCCGGAAAGTAGCTATGGACGAAAAAGTGGCCGAGGTAGTGAGCGAAGGACAGGTAGAAGAGGTGCTCGGTAAACCCAAGTTCATCAACGACCTGTATGTGAAAGGCAATCCAGCAGGTGTGGCCGTAGGGCTGGCATGGACCGCCGTGGGCGGCGATATCCTATTTATAGAAACGGCTTTGTCAAAAGGTACCGGCAAACTGGATCTGACCGGAAACCTGGGTACTGTAATGAAGGAAAGTGCATCTACCGCACTCTCCTACCTGAAGGCGCATGCTGCCGAATACAATATAGACCCCGAGTTGTTTGACAAGAAAAACCTGCACATACATGTGCCGGAAGGAGCAGTGCCCAAAGACGGACCGAGCGCCGGTATTACCATGCTCAGCGCATTGGCATCGGCATATACAGGCCGTAAATTAAGGTCGTACCTGGCCATGACGGGCGAAATAACCCTGCGCGGCCAAGTGTTACCCGTTGGCGGCATTAAAGAAAAGATCCTGGCTGCAAAGCGCGCCGGTATAAAAGAAATAATCCTCTGCGCACAAAATCGAAAGGACGTGGAGGAAATAAATAAGGCATATATCAAAGGGCTGAATTTCCACTATGTTTCAGAAATGAAGGAAGTGCTGGAACTGGCATTGCTGAAACGTTAGCACATGAAATTTGAAGACTATAATATATCGGCGGAAATAAAACGCAGCCTGGCGGAACTGAATTTCAGGCGACCAACCGATATACAGTTTAAGGCCATACCCTCCATACTGAAAAGGGATGATGTAATGGCCATTGCCCAAACCGGCACCGGCAAAACTGCGGCTTTCGCCATACCGGTGCTGCACAGGCTGCAGATGCGGGGGCCCAACAAAACCAAGGGACGGGTAAGCTGTCTGGTGATGGTACCTACCCGAGAACTGGCAATTCAGATAGCCGATGTATTTAAACAAATAGGCAAACACACAAGACTACAGATACTGGGGCTATATGGAGGCGTGGAGCAGGAAGCGCAAATAAAAAAGCTGGATAAGGGCATAGATGTGCTTGTAGCCACTCCCGGTCGCATGTTCGACCTCATCAACCAGAAACACCTGGACCTGGCCAAGGTAGATATACTCATATTAGACGAAGCTGACCATATGCTGGCCCTTGGGTTTATCAAAGACATCCGCGATGTGCTGAAACACCTGCCACCCAAACACCAGACCTTGTTTTTCTCCGCCACCATCAATAAGGATATAAAAGACCTGGCTTACAGCGTTGTAAACAATCCTATACGCATACAGATATCACCCAAAGACCCCATTTCTAAAAATATAACCCACTCTGTAGCCTATGTGGAAATGGACGACAAGCGTTTTTTCCTGGAAAGGCTGGTGAGGGAATTCCCGGAAAAGAAAATATTGGTATTTGTTCGTACCAAAGTGCGTGCCGAACGTATAGCGGCAGCTATGGCGCGCGTGGGTATAGAGACACTGATAATGCATGGCGGAAAAGAACAGGGTGACAGACTGGCGGTAATGGCGCGGTTTAAAAAAGGCAATATTAAAGTGCTGATAACGACCGATGTAAACGCAAGAGGTATAGATATACCGGATGTAGATTACGTGGTGAACTACGATCTGCCTGATGTAGCCGAAAACTACGTCCATCGTATAGGCCGTACGGGACGTGGCGTAAATAAAGGGCATGCTGTTTCATTTTGCAGTAGCGAAGAAAAACCTATGCTGGAAGAAATTACACAGTTCATAGGGAAAGAAATAGCTGAGATGCACATCAATCCGTCCGACTATAACGAAACAATAGCGCTTTCGCAGGATATACCTCATACCAATTGGCAACAACTACTGGAGGAAGACCAAAAAACCAAAGGGAGAAAGGCGAAAAAGAAAAAATAAGGAGAATTCATTCGGCCTTTAAACATAGATTTATACATCTCAATTTAGTACAAATATCCCCATTACCGATATGTGTGAATTTTATAGAAAAAATTCCCCAAAATACCCCACATAAGCGAACAATCGGCTATCATTTGTGTTGTATATATTCCCATTGGCTGCTGATTTAACATATTATTCAGTAGCAATTGTAACGCATTGATTTACAGCATAATGAACGGTGCTGCAATCCGATTTTTCATTCTTTTCCAAATGTTCTTAGCTTTTAATGAATCTGGCATAAGATATTGATTTACAATAACTTAAAAAGCACAGCCTTATTTTTTGGGTGCCAGAACCTGTCATGTTACGTTGGCATTATCTTTTAAATAGTATAAGAAAAGCTCGACAATATGACTACTACAGATTTCAACAACGCGATTGCCACACAAAGTGATTTTCTGAAGCCTTATGCGCACTCTCTCACACACGATTTAGAGGAAGCGCAGGATCTGTTCCAGGAAACTATGGTGAGGGCATTGATGAACAGGAATAAGTATAAGATAGGTACTAACCTGAAAGCATGGTTATATACTATCATGCGCAATATATTCATCAACAATTACAGGAAAAATAAGCGATTTACCAAGGTAAGCAGTTCTGTGCCGGAAGATATAGTAATGTATAGTGTTGATAAGAAAGCCCGTAACGAGGGATGGAACAATGTACGGATGCAGGAGATAAAAAAAGAAGTAGATGCATTACCCCATACTTTCCGCCAGTGTTTCGAGCTATATTATATGGGCTACAAATACCAGGATATCGCTGAAATATTGGATGAGCCGCTGGGCACAATAAAAAGCCGGATACACTTCGCAAGAAAGATACTTGTTTCAAAACTGGACAGGTAGAGCAAACCGGACAGCAGAGAACAGGAGAAATGGGATTGACCAACAGGTTGATCCCATTTTAATTTTTCTAGTACTCGTAGCAACCTATATCGGGCTGGTTATCGCGAGCCTTTCCGTCCAGGTCGGTAATCAGGCCGATATCTTTACCGCCGTTAATTAATGGCGAACCTTCAGAGGGGTGATAATCCCAGTTTGTATAATTCTTAAATTTTGGTTCTTCGTTTACCTTGCAGTTGGTCGCAGTGACTCCCTGTGGCATGCCGTCCTTGTTTTTCACCAGGCAGTTTTCCAGGGTTACTTCAAAGGGAATTCCTTCGGCACCATCTGTTATAAACTCTGTTTCGAGTGAGCCCCAAACGACACTATTACGCATAAGCACCTGTAGTGCCCCCCCCAAATAAGAAGTTTCACTCACTTTGAAATAATTCAAAAGACCCATGACAGGGTTATCTACATGGCTAACCTTACCGGTACCGTAGGTGACAAAAGTACAGTTGTCAATAAGATAAAACCCTCCCTGAACTGCAGCAAGGCATGAGGCGCCGCATGTGTTGATCAGGCAATTTTCCATAATCAACGAACCATAAAACGAAAGTATCCCATGGCCAATGGAATTTTCGATGATGGTATTTCTAAGCGTTAATTGTGCTTCATCAGGTTTTATGGTATCATAATTCAGTTGTATCGCAGCCGGTGTAAACACCCCTTCGCCTAATCTCGTACTATTGCCGACGTTTTTTATTACAGCGTAATTGATAATGCTGCCGCTACTCTGGGGGAAAAAATATATTCCACCCCACTCACCGGGATAGCCTTCATTACCAAAATATTTTCTGTCCAGCCTGTCGCCCTGGAAGACGACACTGTCTTGCTTTGTTCCATTCACCAGCAGTTTCCCAAGCACCAACAATCGTGAATCTCCGTGTACATATATCCTGCAGCCGGCGGGTATGGTCACAGTTACATTTTCGTCTATGGCTGCGTTATGAATGATAACGTAAGGTTTATCTGTATTCCATACCTGGTCTGAGGTTATCAGGCTATCTACCAGGTAATAGGCATTCTGTCCGAATGCGAGAAAAGGTAGCGTATATTCTTTACCATTCAATGTAGCTATCAGCCTGTCCTGAACAACAAACGGCTTTATATCGTTCGGCCTCGGGTCTATGTTCACTGTAGCAAAAACATAGATGCTGTCTTTCGGGGCTATCTCAATATCTTTTACAAAATTTCCCTTATGCCCGTTAACATTGATATTAAACTGAGACTCGTCGCCGCCATCCAGCCGTACGGAACTTAACTTTACCGGTTGGTTTTGGGGATTGTATATTTTCACCGAGGCAGTGAAGCTACCTAAAGATGTAAAAACCGTATCGAAGGTGAGCGTGTCCAGCGAAAAACGCAGTTCGCCGCCTGTATCCAGGAATCTCTCCTTGCGGCAGCCTGTAACCACCACGGCAAGAAATGTTGAGACTAATAATAAATATGCCAGGTCCTTTTTCATCAGCACAACAAGATTACTAAATAATTTATTACAGGATAAAATAATAACGCACTTTACTGCAAAATATTATCGGTCTGAATGTATATGCGCTATTGAGTAATAGCCTGCAACCCCTTACTTTTGTTCAGACATGGGTTTCATCGCATTATTATCAGACCTAGGGCATTACGATACCGGGGTTGCCAAAACCAAAAGCATATTGCTACAGCAGTTGCCGGCAATGCAGATAATAGACGTTACGCATAATATATATCCCTATTACCTGCAGCAGGCTGCCTACCTGCTTGGCTCATCTTTCAAAGATTTTCCGCAGGGCTCATTTCACATAGTGCTGTTTGATATTTACTATGATGCACAGCCTAAATTGGTACTTGCTAAAATAGGTGAAAGTTATATCCTGGCTCCCGATAACGGAGTGTTACCACTTGCCTTTCCGCAGAAGGAGATGACAACGCGCCTCTGCTACACCATGAACGATGCAGGCGGCCTGCGCGCTTGGGTAAAAGCTGCAGCAGATGCCATAGAAATATTACAAAACACTCCTATTGAAAATACCGGCTTCGAGCCATGTGAAATGCAAAACGCGGCAGGCCAGTTTAAGCCATTTATTACGTCAGGTTCCATGGAAGGGCATGTGATACATATCGACCATTTCGGTAACGTGGTGCTGAACATAACAAAGGATGAATTTGAGGCCACAGCTGCCGGCAGGTCCTTCTCCGTGAGCTTTATACGCGAAGAGGTAAGAACGATCAGCAATCATTACAACTCTGTCAACAGGTTTGAAAAACTTTGCAGGTTCAATAGCGCCGGTTATATGGAAATAGCCATTAACAGGGGAAATGCGGCTGAATTATTCGCATTGAAAATAAAACGCCCCGAGCAACTGATGTATACCACCATAAAAATAAATTTTGAATGATAGTACGGATAGTAAAGATGACCTTCAGGGAAGATGAGGTAGATAATTTCCTGGCCCTGTTTGACGACCGGAAAAAATTGATTAGAACATTTGACGGTTGCCAACACCTGGAACTGTGGCAGGAAACCGGCAGGAATAATGTGTTTTTTACTTACAGTTTTTGGGACAGTGAGCAACACCTGGACCACTACCGCTTTTCCGAATTGTTCAAAGACACGTGGGCGCACACCAAGGCATTGTTCGCGGATCGGCCGCAAGCATGGAGCGTGGAACGGAAAATGGTTGTATTGCCGGAATAACCTATAGATTCGCCAGTATTTTCTGCTGTATCTCCTTCATTTCCTCTTCTCCCAATTTCAATTTGGGCCGGGTAAAATTCAGATCGTCAGAGGTACTAATAGGCACCAGGTGCATATGCGCGTGAGGCACTTCCAGGCCAACAACACTTATCCCGCAACGATTGCAATCAAACGCCTTTTCTATTGCTTTACCGATGGGCTTGGCGAACACAAGCCATTCAGCCAGCAAGCTGTCGTCAACGTCGAATATTTTGTCAATCTCTTTTTTTGGTATCACTAATACGTGCCCTCTTACCAGCGGAAAAATATCCAGGAATGCATAGAAGTTTTCGTTCTCAGCAATCTTATAAGAAGGTATTTCCCCTGCAATAATCTTTGAAAAAATACCGGCCATATCTATACGGTTATATCTTCTATTTTCAGTTTCAATATTCCGCCGGGCGTATTTATTTCCACTATATCCCCTTTACCTTTGCCCAGCAGCCCCTTGCCAATGGGTGAAGTTACCGATATTTTCTTTTCTTTCAGGTCAGCTTCCTGCTCCGATACTATCTGGTACTGCATGGGTTTATTTGTTGTCATATTCAACACAGACACCCTGCACAATATAGATACTTTGCTTAAATCCAGGTCTTTGGCATCAATGATGCGGGCAGACGCTACGGCAGCTTCCAGTTTTGCTATTTTGGCCTCGTGGTAGCCCTGCGCCTCTTTGGCGGCATCATATTCGGCATTTTCTTTCAAATCACCTTTTTCCCTGGCTTCAGCTATTGCCCTGGCTATTTCGGCCCTACCCACTGTCTTCAGTTTGCTCAGCTCCTCCTTCATCTGGTCTAAGGTAGCCTGTGTTACATAGTTTAATCCTGACATGTTCTTATTGTTTAGGATTTGAAAAAAATGCAACGCCTCTGCGGTTACAGAAGCGTTGCAAATAGTAAAGTTACGAATTTATTTACTTAGCGCATAAGGCGAAGCGTAAAAGTATGGATACCGTTGTTAGGACGGCGGGTACTCCTGTAAGAATAGTCCAGCGCCATCTTTGGACCAGTTTCGCCGATTGAGAACTGTACTGTAGCACCGGCACAAAGGCCTGTGTAGAATGTAGTACTCAATGCCTGGTCGCCAATTTTATTTTCATACCTGTAGCCACCACGCAACATGATAGTTTCTTTGAAAGCGTATTCAACAGCACCGCCTATATAATCGTTGTTGAAGGAGTTAGACGTAAAGTTGGCCATTGGTGTAAGCCGGTGTTTAGGCCCGGTTTGTTCAGTGCTCTGCTCTTCTTCTGTCGATACCCTGTTTTTGTCCAGGTAGAAGTCATATGCCAAACCAATATTTAAATAAGTAGGCATCTCAAATTGCTCAGAAGGTACCTGCCTGTTAATGGTATAAGTTTTATCTTCAGGTGCTTCGCTGTTAATAGAAAAACCGCTACCGCTGTACTTCATACCGGTACCGATGTTGCGCAACGTTACCCCAAAATGGAAGTTATCATCTGCGCCGGTCACATACTGGATACCCGCTTCAAACACTATGCCGCTAGCCTTCGCATCTGGTATTTGTTCAGAAACGAAAGTAGCGCCTGCACCTACTGATATGTTTTCGGAGAATTCGTGCGAATATCCCACCATAACATTATAAAACTGTGGGTTGTAAGTACCAACACCACCCTCGGGATTGTTATAATCAGTAATTGTTATCTCGCCGTAAGACATGGCCATGATATTTGCGCCAACAACACCGGAATTACCCACGCGTTGCGCAAAACCCAGGTTATTTACAGTAACACCAGAACCGGCAAGATACCGGGAATATGCGGCGCCTACCTGTGTTTTGCCTACGCGCGAAAGGCCGGCGATGTTATTCTTCATCGCATCCAATCCTCCCACGTAAGCAGAGTTCATACCGAAAACACCCGTACTCTGTCCCCAGGGGTTGATTAGCAACTGGGTTGCACCTGCCTGTCCCGACCGGTCTTTGTTGCCTGCAAAGGAAGCGACAGACAAACCCATAGAGCAAACCATCAAAGCTGCGCCTGTATAAAACTTTCTCATAATCAACTGTATAAAGTATTTTGAATAACGTTGCGGAGTTATTGAGCTCCGCAACGTTACTATTTATTAATAGTTTGTAATATCAACCGGACGCATTGCCCCAAACCAGCGAATAACTTTTTCGCCAATACCTTCCGCATTCACATGTATCAGGTACATTCCGCTGGCAATAGGCAAGCCTTTTGCATTGCGTATATCCCAGTCTATAAAAGACACGTTTGCATTATCTTTTTCCAACCGGCGTACCAGTGTACCATCCAGCGCATAGACACTAATAGTGGCACGTGAGGGTAAGTTAATGATCTTAACACGCGTATCATACCTGTTCAATTCATAACCTGTATAGCCATAATATGGGTTAGGTACTGCGTGTATCCTGTCCAGCAGGGCATCCTTGTCAGCATTGGCATTGTCGGCCAGCTTTAACGGCGATATGTCCCTTGTGCTGAAGTAGTATAACGGATAACCGTTATTCTTCAGAGTGCCTGCATTGTGTATGTCTGTATTATACTTTTCATAAGGGCGGGATACTTTGAATGAAATCCTAACATCATTCGGTATCAGGCCTTCTGATAATGAAGTAAGTTTGGCCTGCGTGAGCGGATTTAACAATGGTACGCCAACCCAAGCCATACGGTTGAACCTGCCACCTCTCCTTAGAGGGCTTTGGTGTGTAAGTTCGGTAATGAAAGACTTGCAGGAATCATAACGTACATTTTCAATGTAAACATAATGTTTACCGCCGAATACAACCGCCACATTAGCGCCGGTGAATTCAAAGGAAGTTGACGAGGGGTTCCATATCATATCACCTCCATTATGGTTCTTCAGATAAGAATCCTCACCAAAGTAGATGTTCAGCCTTTCCCCGGTTTCCTGGTTGATAGCATATCCCGGGAACCATGAGTAACCAGTATCCCCCGGAATGGTAGAATAAACCGGTCGGCCGTTTCCATCTATATCGCCGTTCCAACTGGCATGAGACCTGATGGAAAACTTATCTATCCCTCCTTCCGCAAGGTGTCTTTCATCATTCATTTCAAATACCAACGACCTTGTCCATTTAGATCTGTCGCTTGTAAATACGATATCTACACTGGGTAGCGCATCCAGGCTTACATTGCTGCCCCTCCATGTTACGCCAAAACCGCACGCAGATGAACTATCATCGGAGGCCAGCGCCCATGGGGCCCATGTACCCACGGTAGTGGAATACCGACTCAACAACTTCTCATAATACTGGCCGGCAGAGTCTCCCTTCTTATCATTAAAATCACACAAACGGAAAGTATCGGTTGTCTTGTTACCCGAGCGTATCCAGTTGGCATAAGACCTGTCTTCCTGGTCGTTAACACCTGACAACCAGGGATTGGAGGGATCAGAGAAGATAATATCATTGAATATCATGCCATTCTTGTTTGTACCCTGGCTATCTCCTGGGCGTGGAGCCTGGGCAATAGCGACAGAAAATCCATAATCTTCTATCACCTGTTCATTGCGCATGGCTATGTTACGTTCACTGTATATCTCCGCGCCTGTCGTCAAATTTACCAACTTCCATTCCGTTGTGTTTGCTTTCATGGTCACTGCGTTAGTATCAGGCGAAACCAGGTACAACTCAAAATCATAAGGCTTCAATTTCACCGGATCTATCACCTTTACATCTACCGGACCTTGTCCGGCCTTGTAGGTAGGATGCACAGACTGGTGCCACTTGCCGCCCCCGGGGGCTGATACTCCGCTTAACGCTTCATTTTCCGATTCATCACTCAGGCTCAGGAGGTTGGCGCCATTTCCTTTACCTTCTATACGCTTGATAATGACGCCATCGCCATAATCTGCATTGAGCACCGTACCCATATCGCCATTAGCCGGGTTTGGCGTGCCGGTAACTACTGTTATGGCAGAACCACCGGCACCTTTAGAGCTTTCAAGATAGGATATATCCTGTGTGGAATCAGGCCTTTCTGAATCAAAAGGTGCAAAATTGTTGTGCGCGTATGCCACAGCAACAAAATAATAATTCTTATAGTTTACCAATCTCTTTTCTTCACTTTGCGCAAAGGCATCCTGCGAAATTTCGAAGCTGTGCCTGATACCACTGTCATCACCCTGCACTTTTATAGTGGGTACATAAGTTGAGTCACTAACTTCCGTATTCTTATCATAATTTATGATACGTGTTACACCGTTACGTATATCACACTTGAATACTTCTATTGCAACTGTATTATCTACCTTCCCGTCGTCATTAAAGATATCGGCTGCAGTTACATACCTGTTTTTCAACTGGAATACGCGATAACCCTCAAATTTGTATAAGGAGTCATGGCTTTTTACATAATTAGCCGCCTTAGGAGATACTACGCGATATTTGGCTTCACTCAGGTCATAACCATATTTCTCCTGGTAGTTGTTACTGATAGGATCATTAGTCAGGTAAAACACCAGTTTCCTGTCCAAAGGACGCACCACCATACGGGGCGCTTCAGGCCCTTCAATAGTCTGGAAATTATTATCAAACAATGATTGTGCCAGGTCATCCGCCACCCTTATCTTCCTGAACGATGTGTTCGGGCAACCGCCGGCATCCGATACCCAAACGGCGCCAATTGTGATGTCATTCACAACGCCGGGTTGCAATTGGAATGCTCCGGCTGAGTGCACAAAGCGCCTGTCACCTACAGGATTGCCACAAGTACACTCCGACCATTCTGAACGAGCACCTGGATCGCCATAGAATACATAAGGCGTGAGCGGTCCTTCGCCGTATGCTTTAGATGGCGTGTTCGGCCCTTTAAAGTCATTGCTGAACCGCTGGCCGTTCCTTATAGAACCGCTCATGTAGTTATATATTTCGATACCGTTGTTGGGGTTACCTACTACAGTATTATCATTGTTATAATACGTAAAAGCAGTCATTCCTAAAGTATCTGTATCTATTATACCGCCTACATCTCTCCTCCTGATAGGACCTTTGAAGAAGTCAACGCCTACCATCGGCACGTTATTACCGTAACTGTTTACCTGGCCTGAACCGTCGACGCTGGTACCGTTATATAATATACCCAACCCCCTATTTGTATCACAACCAATATAGTCGTCGTTATAATATCCTAGGTCAGCATCTGTCCAGGTAGAAATGTACGTACTATCCAGCCTGAGGCCTCCGCGGTTTATTACCCTATAATTATAAAATGTCGCATCGTTCAACGCATCTTTTGTTGTAAAAGCAAATGCACTGGCCTGTACTTCAACACCAATACCTTCTGTATTAGACTGTTGTTTAACATTACCCTTATCGTTGAACACCCACCAAATATATTGGTCACCAGGAAGGTCCTGGTTTTGCCTTGCTGGGTCGCCGGGGTAATCACCATTAGCGGGATTATACACTTCGTCGCCATCAACATCAATAAAGGGTGCATAGTCTATACCGTCATGCAGCGTCAGTTGATTACCGTTGCGGCCTACAGCGTTCGGATTGCCTTTGGCCGGCCATTGCCATATAGCCTCAAAATCAGGGTCTCCTTCAGCGGAGCCCTTATCACCCAGCAGTTTAAATTTATTGATAGTCTCGCGGTTCACCTTCCAGAAACGGTCCCATTCAGAGCAGTCCGCCTCAGTGATGTCTGCTGTTGTGGGGTCCAGCGGGCCAGGCCAGTAGTCGTTACCTGTTTGGCGGTAGGTCTGTGCTGCTACTTTCAGGTTATTCTGTTCGTCTTTACCTCCTATCCACACAGAGCCTGCGAATAAAGAGTTCTTACGCGAACCTTTCGGAATTTCGTACCTGGCCTCCGCTGTACCATTATCCCACCACATATCTCCGCCGGTCATCAGCCTGGCACGTACGTTATTGATGTCAAGGTCTATAGCGGCTGATGCAGGCTGACAGGAAGCGGTAGCTTTTAATTGCCCCCTTCTTTCGCCGGCACCTCTTTTTGTCGCATTCACATCAGGGCGTGCAACGGATTGCTGTGCGGTAATTAAACCACAGGCCAGCAAAGCTATTACGGCTCCAATCTTATTATATTTCATCGGTATCATAACTTTTATGAAGTTGAAATCTGTTTATTATTAAAAGTTCAGGTTCAGGCCAAGGTTTATCCTTCTCGGCAGGTTTATCCTGTCACTGCCATTACCTATCAGGTTTGCTGAATAAAGGTCAATGTACGATTGCTTGTTATACTGGTTGTTTGCGGATTGTATGCCCTGCGGATGAGACAGGTATCCGTCGTCATCGGGTCTGCCTGTAAATCCGTCAACATCAAGAATATCACGTGTATTCAGTACGTTGTTTATTAAAACATAAGCATTCAGGTATATTTCCCTGCGAGTCCTTGTAACGTCATCATTCTTCCTGCCAAAGTTCAGGCTAAAGTCCTTATCCACGCGTAGGTCCAACCAGTAGTGCCAAGGCAGGCGTGCGCCATTCACCTGACCATCTACCAGGTTAGCCACGTTTCTAGGCTGAGTGTACCTGGTATAGGGCTCTCCGCTCCTTGTTCTGAATATAAAGTTGGCTCCGGCGTTCTCCAATATATGTTTGCCTGCCACTACAGGGCCTTTACCTTTGGCATACCTGTAGTCAATAGTGGTCACTATGTTGTGCCTTACATCGTTATCCAACGGAAACGATGTACGAATGTTTGGTAATCCCGCGCTGATGAAACCAGACAACAGACCCGGTGCGTTGGGGTTGCCCGTGCTGGCCACAGCTGACGTGGTTCCCGAACCTGTACCGTTGGCAAACTGCAGGGTATATGCGATGTCCAACCTCAGGTTGCGCACGCGGCGCATATCGTAACGAAGCATCATACCTTTTGTAGTAGAAAAGTCACGGTTGCCGTATGTATAATAAGTTGTCGGCCATGCGTACAGGTAAGGCCGCACCTGGATCATATCCTTACGCTCTTTGTAGAAACCGCTGATGGTCAATGCGCTGTTCTCACTTAATTTTTGTTTGAAGCCCACTTCATAGTCAAACATTTTTTCCGGCTTCAGGTCGGGATTATTAATAGTCCCTCCCTGGTTAGCTGTCAGGAAATAGTAATCGGATGCCGCTGTGAATACGTTTGTTTTGGGCCTTTGCACTACCACGTCGTAGTGTGCGTAAAACATAGCATTATCCGAAATAGGGAAATTGAACAATATACGCGGCATCACATTGATCTGCGGCTTGTAGTCCGTAAAAGAAGAGTTCGGGTCGAACGTACTGTCGGTAATACGTGTTTCCGGATTTACCAGGTAGGGTTGCGGATCGCGACCACCGCTATATTGTTTCAGGCTGGTAGGGTCTTCTACCAGGCGGCCATACGGATCGTACCAATCGTCGCCGTTCCTGTAACCGATTACGGAAGGCGTAGGTGACTCATTATTATTTACGTATACCACATAATCATCGCCAATGTTACCGGGGGTACCTGTAACACCCTCAATAAATCTAACCCTTGGATTGCCAAATTCGTCTGTAATATTCCTGGCATCGCCTACAGAATTCACTTCGTACAGAGAATAAGGGTCTTTTAACACTTTGGTATTTGCATCGAAACGTTCAACACGCAAGCCGATATTAAAAAATATATCTTTGAATTGGAATTTATCCAAAATATAACCTGCTATATAGTTAGGACGGTAAGAGCCGATATCGCGGGTGTAGTTACCATTTTCATCTTTCTTGGTAAAAAAGTCGTTGAAGTTTACCTGGCCACGTTGGCGGTTACCTTTGTAATCATAACCATAATAACTTACAAATGGGTTACCGCTGTTCAACAATTCATCAGCAGAGAACATATCTACAGAAAAGGTTGAAGGATCCAGTTCATCTATAGAAATATAGTCAGTTACACTCTTGCCTAATTTTGCCCTCAGGTTTTTATCAAAATTAGATTGAATCCCAGCGCTATACCTGTCATAATAAATTGTATCATAAGGCGAGAAACTGATACCCGCTGTATTCATTTCATCATAAGTATATCTTACTCCATCTACAATAAAATATGGATTACCCAAATTAAGACCGATATGTGTATTAGTCAACTGGCGCATATATTGCCACAAACCTCCATTTGTACTCGCACCAGCTATACCGTAGCCGCTTTCGTTACGTTGTTGGTAATATAGACCGAACTCTATTGAATGTCTTGTTTTTCGTGGCTGAAGGTCAAAAGAGGCATCAACGGTTACTCCATACTGCTGTACACCCGCGCGGCTGAAAGACGTACGATTTTGGCCTGTGGTTGTGAACAAACCGTAAATGCTACCCGGCATCTGGCCATTAATAAGACCGCCTCTTGATCTGATTATTTGCTCATCGCCAAAGGATGGGCCGTCTAAGTAATTAAAATATTGGGATGTATAGTTAGCGAGCAACGGATTCATATCGGATCTGTCATAGCTGGTTTTCACTGCAGCCCGATCAACAATCAATCTGGTGCCGAATATTCCCGTTACGCTATCGACGCTCGGTGCATATATTGGCATATATTCAGTATTAAACTTACCTACATAACCATAATTAAATATATTCTCTCCATGCCTGGGGTCTTCTATTGTCCGATATTCTGTCTGGTAGTCCACCTGCAACGTATAGAAAGCATTTGTTATTACCTGCCTTTGTTGAGTTTCGCCATCTGCAACGGGTGCCCCTGCATTTTTCCTAAAGCTCTGTTGCAACCTCAGGAAACCCCGGCCTGTATAGTTCTGTTCATCAGGTATTTCATCACGGGAAAATAAGGCCCATGAACGGTTATAGATTTTCGTCTTACTATAGTTAAAGGTACCTCCCGCGCTTAGGTTCAGGTTATCACCCAACTGAAAATCAAGCCTGCCGGTCAGGCGACCCTCAAACACATCAGCATTCGGCCTTTGTTTGGTGAGATATAAATCATTAGCAGTCACCGTTTCGGCCCGGTTCCTGAACACAGGCACGCCTGATTGGTTGGGTACGCTTATGAGCGGATTTTGCCGTATTTCTTCCAGTTTTTCGTCTTTTACCTGGTACACTCCGTGGTAACGGGGAGACCTGTCCTTGTCATACCATGCGTCGCCCGCAAGGAAGAACCCTACAACCGGCTTTTTGTTTCCAAGACTATCTATCCGCTTTTTCACCAGCGGACCGGAAAGCGTAAAATTCGCCAGGTTGTGACCGTAGCCCTCTACAGATTTTTCCAACAATAAGCTTCCGCGTAATTTTTCAGAAACACCTTTTGTAGTGATATTAACCACACCGCCCAACGCATCTCCGTAGTTGGCGGGCAGGCCTGATGTTATTACCTGTATCTGGTCGATAGCATTTTGTGATACGTTAATACCCCTTGAACCATACACCTGCACCCCGTCTATTACGTACAAAGTACCCTCTGAACGCGCACCGGCAATACTGATGGCACCACCATCAGTTTGCGAATACGCACCGGCAGAAGTAGATACCATACTCGTAGTGTTACGTGTAGCCATCTGCTCTATTTCCTCTGAAGTTTTTACCGAGGTACTACCTCCCTGGAACTTATCGATCAGTGGCACTTTATATTCAGTAATAACTACCTCCTCCAAGCGGGTGGCATCGCTGGGTTGCAGCTTTACATTCACCTCGGTATTCTTACCCGGCTGTACCAGTACACCTGTTGTCAGGCTTTCTTTCTGCCCAATATAGTTCACTTTTACGTCGTAGCGGCCTGGTTCCAGGGGCTTAATCACATAATTACCATCAAAATCGGTAACGGTACCACCCTTGGTAATACCCCCGCTAGACACCTGTACCTGAGCGCTTGACACCGGTTCGTTATTTGCATCCACCACAGTTCCCTGTATGGCGCCACTTGTACCCTGAGCCAATGCCTGCCCTGCGAACCCGGTAATAACCACCACTATTAAAAAGCGTAGTAAACTTGTCATATCCTGCATTAAATATTTATTAACCAAATGAACGGTAAAGATAGAAATCTTTGTTAAAAGTAAAACCCGGTTTTTTAATTTTTGTCAGTATAATGTTTGTTTTCCTTATATTATGTCATCACTCCATACATGTTACTGCTTCATGACAATTTTATCCAGCAAAGCCTTGCTCATTTTATACAGCGCCTCTACGCTGTAGCCCGCTATATGGGGGGTAATTATCACCTGTGGCAACCCTGCTATTTTGTCCATATATGCTTTCATTTCAACACTCATAGCTGCTATCGGCTCCTCCTCCCAAACGTCAAGGCAGGTGCCGGATATCTTGCCACTCAACAGCCCGTCGTATAAAGCTTTCGTATCTACAACCCTTCCCCGGGAAGTATTGACAAGAATGAAAGGTTTTTGCATCTTTTCTACGAAATCGTGGTTCAGATAATGAATTGTATCGTGCTGCAAGGGAACATGAAAACTTACTATATCAGCCTCTGCGAATATTTTATCCAGGCTCCTGCATTCTTCCATATATTTGGGTACAACATCAGATAAATATTTGTCATATACCAGAACATTTACATCAAAACCATAGAGTTTTCGCGCAAAGGAACTTCCCGTATGCCCATAGCCTATTATACCTATTGTTTTGCCTTCCAGTTCCACACCCCTGTTTTCTTCTCTCAGCCATAAACCGTTTTTTACCTCGGTATTGCTTTTGATTATCTTTTTGTTCAGGCTCAAGAGCATCCCCAGGGCGTGTTCGGCTACAGCGTTCCGGTTACCCTCGGGGCTGCTGTAACAGGCTATGCCTTTTTGGGCAGCATAGGCCAGGTCTATTACCTCCATACCACTGCCCATCCGCCCTATCCATTTCAGGTTAGGTGCGGCGTCAATCAACATTTTGTCTATCTGTAACCTGGTAGACGTAATAACACCTGTGCATTCGCCGACAATTTCCATAGCCTCCTGCTGTGTAATCTTTTCCAGCACAAGGCATTCATATCCATTGGCCTCGAGCCAGCGGGTAAGTATACTATGGACCGGAGCAGCTATCAAAACCTTCCTGTTCATGCATAATATTGTTTATATAACCTCACAAAATCGGCAACAGACAGTTGTTCGGCCCTTTTGTCCATAATAGGGTCCTTTAATGCCTCCGCGTCCAGTAGGGGCTTCAGGGCATTCCTGAGCGTTTTCCGTCTTTGCCCGAATGCGGTTTTTACCAGCGTAGTGAACTTACGCTTATTCATTATACTGTGCGGATTGTGAATGTTTACAAACTTCAATACACCGCTTTTGACCTTAGGCGGGGGCGTAAAACAATTTTCGTGGACATCGAACAGATACTCAATATTGAAGAAGGCTTGCATCAGTACGCTGAGTATCCCGTATACCTTACTACCGGGGCCGGAGCTGATACGCAGGGCTACTTCTTTCTGAAACATCCCTATCACTTCATCTACGTCTTCCTCCCACTCTAACACCTTGAAGAGAATGGGCGAGGAAATATTGTATGGGAAATTGCCTATTACGCTGAAATGTCCATCAAAAGGCTTTTCTGCCCGCAATATATCTTTATGAATAATTTTCCCCTGGAGCGCAGGATAGGTAGCCTGCAAATAAGTTATCTTCTCCTCGTCTACCTCTATCGCCTTGTAGCCTATTCCCTCCAGTTCAATGATATACTTGGTAATTGCTCCGCCGCCGGGGCCAACTTCCAACAGTTGCAGCGGCCGCCGCTCTGGTATCTGCGCCACTATTTTCATGCACATGTTCTCGTCGTGCAGAAAATGCTGCCCCAGGCTTTTTTTTAATGTATAAGGTTGTTTCAATACAGCAGGATGATTAGTGCAATTTTTTAACCAGTTCCGATTTCGATGGGCAAAGTTAGGTTTAAACAGGTCAACCTATTACCTTGCGCCCTAACTTTGTGGAACATATTTTTCATAATTCCCGGAAATGAAATTCAGTATAATACAGAAAGAACCAAAGAAAGACCAGCTATACATATTAGACAATATCGGAGGGCTGAAACAGGTGGGCCTCACCAAAGAAGAGGCAGACTACGTACAAAAAGCATACAAAGACAAGCATCCGCTCATCAGCCTCAACCGCTACGATAAGTTCATATTTATTTATATACCCGAACAAAAACCCACGGAATGGCAGTTGTTTGAAGCTATGCGCGAAACCGGGGCCTCCGTACAGGGCCTGGCCACAAAACACAAGATTGGTGAGATCTGCATCGTCAATCTTTCAGTCCGGGCCAATGCGGCTTATTTGCTGGCCGAAGGCATCGCTCTTGCCAACTACCAGTTTTTGAAATACAGGTCTGACGGAGGAAAATTGGCTTCCAGCCTGCATTCCATCAGCTTTACCCAAAAGTCAATCACGCTGAAAGAGATGCAGCAACTGGCTATCACAACGGAGGCCGTAGCTAAAGCGCGCAACCTGGTGAACGAACCGCTGAACTACCTTTCCGCTGTACAATTGGCTAAAGAGATAGCTGCCATAGGAAAGGAAGCAGGTTTTAAAGTAACAACGCTGCACAAACAGGCTATTGAAAAAGAGAAGATGGGCGGCATACTGGCAGTGAACCGGGGCAGTAAACAGCCCCCCACGTTCACCATCATGGAATACAAGCCCAAAAAAGCGCTCAACAAAAAACCAATTGTATTGGTAGGTAAGGGTATCGTATATGATACAGGCGGGCTTTCTCTAAAACCTACGCCCGACAGCATGGACCGTATGAAGAGCGATATGAGTGGCTCAGCAGTAGTAACAGCTACTATTTATGCGGCCAGCCGTATGCAGTTGCCCCTGCATGTTATTGCGCTGGTGCCCGCCACCGACAACAGGCCCGGCGAAGAAGCCTATGTACCCGGGGATGTTATTACTATGCATAGCGGTACTACGGTAGAGGTGTTGAACACAGATGCCGAAGGCCGCCTTGTATTGGGCGATGCACTGCATTGGGCTAAACAATACAATCCCGAACTGGTGGTGGATTTCGCCACACTTACAGGAGCAGCATCTGTAGCTGTCGGCCCGCACGGCATAGTATGTATGGGTACAGCAGGCGAAGAAATAAAAAAACAGTTCCACGAGTGCGGCTACAGACAATATGAACGACTGGTAGAATACCCGCTATGGGAAGAATATGGCAAGAAACTAAAATCGGATATTGCCGACCTGAAAAATATAGGTGACCGCAATGGTGGGGCTATCTCGGCCGGTAAATTCCTGGAACATTTTACCAATTATCCCTGGATGCACTTCGACATCGCCGGAGTATCATTCAACACATCAAAAAAAGGATATTTAACCAGCGGCGGTACGGGTTACGGCATACGCATGATGCTTGACTTCCTGCTGCATTATGGCAAAAAATAACAACGTTAAAGCTACAAGCTAATTAAGATGCAAACAGAAAAACCGGTAATAGGCATAACCATTGGCGACCTGAACGGCATAGGGCCTGAAGTGGTCATAAAAACCTTTTCGGACACCAGGCTGCTGGACCTATGCACACCAGTGATATTTTCTTCCAACAAGGTGATCAATTATTACAGGCGCGCTGTGGAAGATCAGCATTTCAATTTTCACAGTACAAAAGACCTGGATAACCTGAGCCCCAAACAGGTAAATGTTTTCAACTGTTGGGAAGAAGAAGTTCCCATACAGCCGGGGGTGCTTACCGAAGCCGGCGGCAAATACGCAGTACGCTCTCTGATGGTGGCGGCACAATGCCTGAAAGACGGCCAACTGGATGCAATAGTTACCGCGCCGCTGCACAAAGCCAATACCCAGGTACCCGATTTTCCCTACACGGGCCACACGCCCTACTTAAAAGAGAAATTTGGCGCCAGAGACGTGCTAATGCTGCTGTTTCACAATGAGCTGCGCGTTGCACTGGCTACAGAGCATGTGCCATTGGCAAAAGTTGCCAATTATATCAGCAAAGAATCTCTTACCTCTAAACTGCACCTGTTGAAAGACAGCCTGCTGAAAGACTTTGGTATCATGAGGCCAAAAATTGCTGTGCTGGGCCTCAACCCCCATGCCGGAGACAATGGCACTATAGGCGACGAAGATAAAAATATTATAACCCCGCTTATTGAGGGGATGCAACAGCAGGGCAATCTTGTTTACGGACCGTTTGCCGCCGATGCATTTTTCGCCCGCGGCAGCTATACTGAGTTTGATGCGGTGCTTGCTATGTACCACGATCAGGGGCTGGTAGGCTTCAAAACTCTTGCGCAGGGGCAAGGCGTGAATTACACAGCCGGCCTGCCCGTTGTGCGTACCTCTCCCGATCATGGTACGGCCTTTGACATAGCCGGTAAAAACATTGCCGACGAATCGTCATTCAGGGAAGCGGTATTCCGGGCTATCGACATTTTGCGCCAGCGCGAAGAGTATGCTGCCAATACCGCCAACCCGCTCGTGCGTACGGTAGAAGAAAGGTCGAACAGGGATAAAGTAGTATAAAAAAGGCCGCAGCGAAAGCTGCAGCCAGGGGCATAGGCATTATAAAGCAAAATTATTTTTGCTGTGGTAATAGTACTTCGTCAACCACGTATATCACACCGTTGGATGCCCTTATTGTCCCTACAATTTTTGCAGTTCCATTTACTTTTGTACCACCATCCGCCTTTGATATAGTGATACTTTGTGAATTTACCTGCCCTATTTTTTGCCCGTCGCGCATCGCATCCTCGTTGAACACGCCCACAGAAACGTGATACTCCAATATGTCGGCCAGTTTATCTTTGTTTTCGGGCTTCAAAAGGTCGTCAACTGTGCCTGCAGGTAATTTATCAAAAGCAGCATTGGTAGGTGCAAATACGGTAAAAGGGCCGGATTTACGCAATGGCTCTACGAGGTCGGCAGCTTTGATGGCCGCCACCAGTGTTGTATGGTCCTGACTGCCTAAAGCCACTTGCACTACATCTTGCTGCGAGGGGTCGTCGGAGGATGCAGCCGGTTGTTCTGCAACCACTGGCTGCGCTTCGGTTGTAGAACTTTGTTCACCTTCGTTTGTTGCCTCGCTACACGATTGGGCCAGCAGCATAACAAACGCGGCCGGCAGTAATAATACCTTTTTCATATAAAGTTTGATTTGTTTTAATTAAAACTATTCATGAGGTAATTAATAAAATATGACGTTGGTCATATTCCGGATAAAAATGTCTTTTGGATTTCGGGGGTTGACAAGACAGGACTTTATCTCCCTGATCCTATCGGTGTAGCCCCTTCCAAAAACGTCAAAAAATACTGCCCTAAAACCCGCAGATGTATTCCATATCGTATATCTTTAATACTTCAAAATCACTATCATGAAACTATATAGAGGAGGAAATATTCTGCCCGGCAGAACGAAGAAGGCTTTTCTGTTCGCGGCACTCATTCTGTCGTTATCATTGCAATCATGTACGGTAACAACCCGTGTCACCAGTAACCTGGCAGACAACGCTTGTCCTGACGCCGGTAAACACCTCTGCCACAAAGGCGGTACACACTGGATGTTTTTTTGGGGTAGGGTAAAAGAAAAAGCTTACGTAGCCAGGTGCGAGCACAACCTGACAACAGTCGATTTCAAACAGAATTACCTGTATACTGCTATTTCTTTCCTCACACTGGGGATTGTAACACCCGTAAAAGTAGAATGGAACTGTAGCGCCGGAGGCGAATAAAAACTTTTTGTTTTACTAAAACACGATAGTTATGCCGCCACATGGAGTTACGGCTTTTGATGCCGCCGGTATCCTCAAACAGAACGCTCACCAGAACTTCACGCATGATTTTAAGCCGGGACATTCTTATTCGATTAATGTAAACGGCAATGACATAAATGCGTACAACGAAGCTACGGCAAATATCCAATGGGTGATACAGCAGGCAATTGACAACAACATCCGCCTGCGGGCCATGGGCAGCAACTGGGCGCTTTCCAAAGTAGCCTCGGCCGATGCGATAATTAACACCAAAGGTTTAAACCTGAAATTCAAACCTGGGAGCGGATGGCTGAGTGATGCATACAAACAATCCGGCAAAACGGCGAACGATGTGCTCTTTGTGCAATCGGGCTGTATGATATGGGACCTGAACAAATTCATGGAGACGGAGCTTAGTCCCCGCCGGTGCCTCAGGGCTTCAGGCGGCAGCAATGGCCAGACTATTGCCGGTGCGACAGCAACGGGCACACACGGCGCTGCAATATATACAGGTGCCGTACACGATGCAATCGTGGGCCTTCATATTGTAACAGGCCCTGGCAGCCACGCCTGGGTAGAGCGGGCTTCCTACCCGGTAGCATCAGATAGTTTTATCAATAGCATAGGCGCCACGGCTATTCGCAACGACGAAATGTTCAACGCGGCGGTGGTCAGCTTTGGCAGTTTCGGCATTATCCACGGCGTAATGATAGAAACTGAACCGATTTATTTGCTGAGCGCATATGCAAATACTAACAATGATAAAAACGTCGTCCCTTATACCGCTGAATTAAGAAATGCATTAAGCGGCCTGGATATGAACAAGCTGCGTCAACTATTGCCCGGCTTTCCTGCCGATACGGCGGAAAATAAGTTGTACCACTTTGAACTGGCAGCAAACCTCAATAAACTCAAGAAGGAAAATAAAAAGGAGATCGTCGTACACGCTTACTTCAGGCAACCCTGCCCGGATAGCTATACACCCGTCCACGACTACAATCAAAGTAAAAATACTTATAGCAAGGACACTATGGGAGCAGTATCGTCGATTGTGGACAGCGTGGGGGCTATTGCATTGCTGATGCCTTTTGCAGTGAACCAGTTATTTTATGCAGGTCTGCGCGACACGTCGGGCGGGCCAAAAACTATCGGCGAAGTGTTTCGCTACACACGTTTCCGCGGCAGAATCGCCAGTGCTGCAATGGCTGTAGATGCGGCTGATGCACTACGGGCGCTGGACATTATGATTGAAGAAAACAAAAGGTTGACTTTACCGGGAGGTGTAGCATTCCGGTATGTAAAAGGCACAAATGCCACGCTGGGTTTTACAAAATTCGCTAATAGTTGCGTAATAGAGATGGATGGCCTGGATACAGAAAAACTGCATGAATTCATTAACCGGGTATGGACCAAACTGGAGGAACCATCAGTGAACATTCCGTATACACTGCATTGGGGTAAGTTCAATTATATACTGAATTCTCAACGGGTACGCAGGATGTACGGTGACGCCAAAGTTGATAGCTGGCTCAACTGCCGCAAACAGTTGCTGAATGCAGATGCAAGAAGAGTCTTTACCAACGATTTTATGGTGCAGTGCGGGCTGGTAAATACAGAAACCCCTCCTGTACCGCCAGGCCCTATTGATACATAAAGCAAACATATTTATATCGTGCAGCAGCCATGTTCTGTATTTTTGCCAAATGGACTATACGACAAGACTTGTTATATTGGTATGTCTTCTCATACAAGGATACGCTCATACACAGCCCGCAAAACAGAACAAGGAACTGAAATACAACCTTAGCCCCGATGGCACAAAATATGTAAAAGCAACATTTCTTACACAGGTATGGCTGCGATGGAACGAAAGTAATCCCGGCACGACTGTAATACCAGTTGCGGCCTGTCTTTGAGGCATTGACAAGCAGTCCTATCAGGAATACAAAATATGCCAATTCTATCTGGCTGCAATACCAGGTGAGTTTATAAACAACCGGCTTATCATTACTTTTACAAAAACACGAAGAATAGTGGCTTACAAAAAAATAGACATACACACGCACATCATGCCGGAACATATACCCGACTGGTTTAAAAAATTCGGGTACGGCGATTTTATTCACCTGGAACATCATAAGCCCTGCTGCGCCCGGATGATTAAAGGCGACAAGTTTTTTCGCGAAGTGGAAGAAAATTGCTGGAGCCCGGATGTACGGGCCAAAGAAATGGATATGACAGAAGTGGGGGTACAGGTACTGTCTACTATTCCTGTCTTGTTCAACTACTGGGCTAAACCGGCACACGGCCTGGAGACTTCCCGTTTTTTCAACGACCATATAGCACAATGTGTTGACCTGCACCCCAAGCGCTTTACCGGAATTGGCACAGTTCCGATACAGGACGTTGATACAGCAATAAGGGAAATGGAACGCTGCATAAAAGAGCTGAAAATGCCGGGCCTGGAGATTGGCTCCAACATCAATAAAAAGAACCTCGGCGACGCTGAATTCGAACCTTTCTGGCAGGCTGCAGAAGAGCTGGGTTGTGCGATATTCGTTCATCCCTGGGAAATGATGGGAGAGCAGGATATTACCAAATATTGGCTGCCCTGGCTGGTGGGAATGCCTGCCGAAACAGCACGTGCAATTAGTTCAATGATATTTGCGGGAGTATTTGAACGTCACCCGAAATTACGCGTTGCATTCGCGCACGGTGGCGGAAGCTTTCCTTTTACTATCGGCAGGATAGAGCACGGCTTTAATGTCCGCCCCGACCTTTGCGCAATAGATAATGCCGTTAACCCGCGCGAATACCTGGGTAAATTCTGGATAGATGCGCTGACACACGACGACAAAGCACTGCAATACGTAGTGGATGTGATGGGAGAAGACAAAGTGTGTATGGGCAGCGATTATCCTTTCCCATTGGGGGAACATCATCCGGGAAAATTGATAGAGAGCATGAATGTTTTTCCGCAACAAACGAAAGATAAATTGCTGTATGAAAATGCCTTGCACTGGCTGGGCATAGATGGCGGACAATTTCAGTAAAGAAAAACCCCTTGCTCTTTATGCTGAACAGCATAAGCTAAGGGGCTCTTACAGCACCTGTAAATACAGGTTTACTCCATTTGGTTTGGATATGCGAAAAAACTTAACTACTAACTATTTCCTACCCTGTTCTTCTCATCCTCTGCACCACCGGTGCGCCTGCGTGCCGGGCCTATCTTGTTATTGCCGAAACGGTAACTGAACGATAGCGTGACTTGCCTGGTTTCCCGTTTTACTTCAAAATCCTCGCGATAAGAATCGTAAAGTGAGGTAGCTGCCGGGGGCGCTGTCCAGAAAATATCCTGTACGTTCAGCCTCAATGTACCGTTGTCTTTCATCAGGCTTTTCTGAATACCCGCATTCAATGCCCACATGGGCTGCAGGTCCATAAAACCATATATCTGCCTCGATTGGTACCATCCGCCCAATTCGGCCCTGAAGCCTTTTGGCAGCGTAAAGTTGTTGGTGATATTAATATTCAGTGCCGGCGAGCCATTACTCAGGCTGGTATTGGCGATGAAACCCCTGTAGTATGCATAGTAAAAAGTAATATTGCTGACATTGCTCCACCATTTAGCTACCTGTATGGGATAAGCGCCGCTTATGGAATAATTATCCATACTGGCCAGGTTTTTGTTCGTCTGCACGGTGACTGAATCTTCTGTATCGCTGGGTTGTATTACCTCTGTAATGTTATCGCTGGTAACACTGTAACTGACTGTGGTAATGAATTTCTTCTTAAAGATATGCGAAGCCTCTACGGCATATGTAAGAGCAGGGCGTAGATACGGATAACCCGCACGGTATGTAGTATTATCAATGAAATACTTGAACGGGTTTAATTGCTGGTAGTTAGGCCTTTGTATCCTCCTGCTTAGTGTGATGCCCAGGTCATTCTTGTCATTCAGCACCCGTTGCACTGCGAAACTCGGAAACAGTTGCGTATAACCGGTACGATAAGTGCTATCCAGGGTTATTTGTTCGGCAGTGACATTGGTATTTTCCATTCTTAAGCCTGCCTGCATACTCCACTTCTCCCATTCTTTGTTCATGTTCAAATAGGCTGCATTGATGTTTTCCCTGTAGATAAAGTGGTTGCTTCGCCGTATATCAAGAACATAATCGTCTGTTGTCTTTTCATAAAAAAGCGGTTCATTGTCCGAAGTCACGTAGCTGGATTTTATCCCTGCGTCCAGCCTCATTTTCTCACTGAAAGGATAAGAATAATCAGCTTTCAAAGCACGTATCTCTGTAAGTCCTGCCAGGTCGCTGCGCATAAAATAGTCGGGCTGATACAGGCTGCCGTCCGGGTGCAAATATCTTGTTTCAAAATTCTGGTTCGCCCCGCTCCAATATCGAGCATAATCCACATCCACACTCAACTGCCTCCCCTGTTCATTGAAGTTCTGCCGCAGGTTCAGGTTGCCTGAATAGTTGTAATAATCCTGCCGGTGCTTGCCTTTCGTATTGAAGTAGTAAATAACCTCGTTATCACCATTCAGTGCGCGGGACTGGTTTTGTGCAAATTGGTCGAAGCCGGTGGTACCCGCAGTTCCGGCAATACCGATTATAGTCTTCTTTCCGATGCTGTAATCCAATCCAAAGCTGCCATTATGATTATTCATAGGCATCTTCATAAAATTGTCCTGAACGTAGGAGAATTGCAACATATCGGCCCCGTCGTAAAATTTCCTGTCCAGCATCAGGTGATTGAACCACCAGCGACGTGAATAGTTATAGCTCACATAACTGCTCACCTTCTGGTTGCGGTAGTTAAGGTTAAACCCCGCACTGTACTTGGGATATACACCTTGCGCATAAGAGGCATTGACACTACCGTTGATACCCATGCGCTGGTCGCGCCTGGTGATTATATTGATGATACCACCCGTGCCCGCAGCATCGTACCGGGCTCCGGGGTTACTTATCACTTCTATTTGTTTTATACTGCTGGAAGACATGCCTTTCAACATATTTGCAAGGTCTGTACCCGAAACTGCCATCAGCTTACCGTCTATCATTACGTTTACTCCCTGCTTGCCTTTAATGCTGATGTTATCATTCTGGTCAACAGTAACGTTTGGCGAACGCGCCAGTATCTCCATAGCTGATGAGCCGGTATTAACTATGCTGTTCTCAACATTTACCACCAGTTTATCGGCGTGTACTTCTACCAGGGGTTTTTGAGCGCGTACGGTTACCTCCTTCAGTTTGTTGCTTTTTGCCTCAAGCCTTATATCCGGCAAGGTAATGTCTTCCGCTGCCAGGATTACCTCACGGCTATGTGTATTAAATCCCAGCGTGGTTACCTTCAACTGGTATGTACCGGCAGCGTTATTCTCTAATACAAATATTCCCTTATCATCGGTAATTGCCGAGCGCACGAGGCTGTTATCGCCGGGATTAAGCAGTACAACAGTAGCCGCTACTACCGTTTCGCCTTTTTCGTCCAACACCCTTCCTGTTATTTTACCCGCTATTGCGGGAGAACAAAATGAGAGGAACCAAACGCAGATAAGCAACAACCACCTGTATTTCATTGTTAATGGTTTAAGACAAGTCAAATGTAGGATGACGGTATTTCAATCATCTACCCCATTGCGGGGGATTTGCTTTTTTGAGCATCACTCGTTTGGGGGGGAAAATTCAGGTCATATCATCAAAACATGTCCGTGGTGATGACCAAATGCTCAACCTTATGCAGTTAAACACTTAATTTCACTGTGGATTTTTTATGAAAAGAGCTTGCCTCATTGTTATAGTCTTTTTCCATTTGCTGAACGCTGCTGCGCAACGCTACTCCTTTTATAACTTAAGTGTAGAAAACGGGCTGATACAGTCACAGGTGCAGGCGATGACGCAGGACGCCTATGGACACCTGTGGATAGGCACGCTTGGCGGCATGTCGCGCTACGACGGCGAAAACTTTACCAACTACAATGTGCGCAACGGCATGCTGGACAATGGATGCTTCGCTATTACCACTGACGAGCATGGCAATATATGGCTTGGGGGTACCGAAGGATTATCCAGGTACGATGGCAGGACGTTTAAACATTTTCGCCTGCGGCCGACCGAAGAAAACGATGGACAGGCGGTAAAGAAAATTTTTTCCACCGGAAATAATACCCTGTGGTGCCATACAGATAAACAGGTATATAAGATACAGGACGGCCATATACGTTCGGTTGCTTTGCCTGATACCGGTATAACCGTCACAGCTATTTTGCCTGAGGAGCATGCACTATGGGTGGCTACCAACCGTGGCAGGATATACCGCTATCAAGGCAAAACCTGGGATAGTATGTTCTATAACATCCCCGGCATGCCAAAAGCGCCTGTGCATACGACTAATGTATACAGGGACAGTAAGAAAAGACTGATGCTGGCAACAACGGTGGGACTCTTCACACTTAGGGAAGACAGCATCAAAGTAATGCGCAACAATGGTGCGCCAATAGTCAACATACCACTCATCTCCATAGCTGAGGACAAATCCGGCGCGCTTTGGCTCGGAAGTATTTCGGGTGTTTACCGGCTTACAGACTCGTCGCTTGTGTTGTACAATAAGAAGAACGGGTTTACAGACAATGCTATCCAGTCCATTCTTACCGACAAAGAAGGCAGCGTATGGTTTGGCTCCAACGGACAGGGACTGTACCGTTTCTCAGGAGCCCAGTTCTCTATAATAGACGAGCGCAGCGGCCTGCCCAGCGAACAGGTGACGGCGTTCGCACCTACGCCACTCGGCAACTTGTATATGGGCACGTCGGAGGCCGGGCTGTTTTACTATGATAAGCAGAACGTTATACCCATACCGTTACAATACAAGAATGCTTACATCAGCGCTTTGTATGCCAATAACGAATACGATATCTGGGTAGGCACAATAGGCAAAGGCTTATGCAGGCTGAAAGGCGCGGAACGCATCTATTATAGTATCCCTGAATTACCGGCCAACTCTGCCATCATTACCTTGTATAAAGACACAGCCGAACGCTTGTGGATAGGCACATTGAGAGGCGCCGTACTATACGAAAACAATAAATTCACCAAACTGCCAGGCCTTTCCAATCCCGTTTCGGCGTTCGTCACCATAGGCAAGGACAGTGTGTTATTAGCCACTGATAGCAGGATATATCTCTATCATAATGGCTCCATTGTTCCTTTTATAACAAATGCCGCTCCCGATAACTCTAATGCGCAATGTTTTGCCCTGGTAGGAAATAAACTCTGGATAGGCACCAATGACAACGGCGTTATCTGCTATGACCTGCGGACAAAACAGTCTTTTACCATCAATAAAAGTAACGGGCTGCAATCTGATTTTATCTACAACATCATTACGGACAACAATAACGATATATGGGTAGGCACAGGCTATGGCATACACAAGGTACTTATGCAAGGTGACCAACCTGTGGTTACTTTTTACGGTAAGGAGCAGGGCATAGCCGGCATGGAAAGTAACCAGAACGCATCGTGCCGAATGCCCGATGGTACATTATGGTTTGGTACCACCAAGGGGGCTGTACACATCGACCCAAGTAAGCAACTCATACTCCCCCAGCCCACCAGCATCGTGCTGCAATCAGTAAAGCTGTTCGGTGACGACATACGGGATACGACCTACTATGACAGTTTAGACAATTGGTACAATGTGCCTTACCAACTTGCCCTGCCGCACAAAAAGAACAATATCACCTTTACATTCAAGGCCATAACCCTTAGCGGCAGCGGACAATTACTCTATCGCTACCGCATCGACGGGCTGGATGCGCCCTGGAGCGACTGGACAGGCCTCAACTCCGTTACCTATTCTGCACTACCGCCGGGCAAATACACCCTGCTTGTTGAAAGCAAAACCATTAACGGAGAAGATATCAAGTCGCTGGCCTATCCGTTTGAAATCATAACGCCGTTCCACAAAACCACATGGTTCAGCCTGATGATCTTTATTGCCTGCATACTGGCGGGTATCACCATACAGTATATCCTCAATAAACGGAAGCAAGCCAGGCTGGCATTAGTTGAAAAACTACGCAGGGAGGAGCAGGCCAAAGTGCGGCAGCGCACTGCGGAAGACTTTCATGACGAAGTAGGCAATAAACTGACCCGTATCAATGTACTGACCAATGTGCTGAGCCAGAAACTGGGAGACCTGACGCCTGACAAAAAGCGCCTGATAGACCAGATACAGGAAAATACCGCCCAACTGTATAGCGGCACCAAAGATATACTCTGGTCGCTGCAGGCCACCAACGACAACCTGTTTGAAGTACTGCACCGGATACGTGATTTCGGCACCGAACTCTACCAGGACACAAATATTGAGTTCCGGTTTTCAGGAACAGAAAGCCAGTGGCAGCAATATAAACTGCCGCTGGATATGAGCCGCAACCTGATCATGATATTCAAAGAAGCCTTGAACAACTGCCTGAAGTATGCCGACGCCACCGTGGTAACCATGGAAGCTGAAATGAAGGAAGGCCATGTGCTACACATAGCGCTTACGGACAACGGGAAGGGCTTCAATGTGGAAGAAGTGGTAAAGGGCAACGGCCTGAACAACATGCGCAACCGGGCGGAAAGGCTGAAGGGCAAGCTCTACATCGACAGCAAGCCCGGCAAAGGCACAGCCATCAACCTTCATTTCAGGCTACCTGGCCGGTATAGGTAGCATTTCCTGTTAAAGATTATTAAATACCTTGTTTGGGGGGATATAAATGTCACGGGGATATAGGAACTTTATATTGTCTAAGAAGAGAAGTTATGCACGACCTTGACATACATGTTTGCCTGGTAGAAGACGACGAAACGATACGCGAGGGCTATGAATACCTGATAGGCAATGCGGAAGGTTATAAGATAACCGGCAGTTTCGCTTCTTATGAAGACGCCGCCAAAAAAATAGCCCGTTGTAATCCCGATGTAATACTGCTGGACGTAGAGCTTCCCGGCATATCCGGTATCGACGCCATACCGAAGCTAAAAAAACTGGTACCCGATGCACATATCATCATTCTTACGGTATATGAACAGGAACTGATGATATTCCGTGCACTGGCCAACGGGGCGTCCGGCTACCTGACCAAGGACACACCGCCTAAGAAGATACTGGCATCGATAAAAGAAGCGATGGAGGGCGGCGGCCCCATGAGCTCGCACATAGCGCGGATGGTGATACAATCCTTCCAGCGTAGCGAAGAGTCCCCCCTTACGCCGAGGGAAACCGAAATACTGGAACAGATAGCCACAGGCAAAAGCCGCAAGCGGATAGCCGAGGAGTTATTCATAGACCTGGAGACAGTAAAATCGCATATTAAGAATATTTACAGCAAGCTGAACGTCCACTCGAAGGCCGATGCCATAAAGCTGGCCAAAGACAATAAGTTCATCTAAAGCATAAAGTTTATTCCCTTTATCAAGATTTGTTTCCGGCAGAACACCGCCGGGAACAAATTATTTGTGTATAAACGATTACATTCCAGGCTGTTAGTCACAAAATGTTTCCAGATTGTTTCCGGATTTCCAGAAATAAAATAAACCTAATACCGGTAGCCGGCGAATAAAAAATGTTCCCATTTGTTTCCGGATTTCCAGAAATAAATTTATTGACCGTACTGAAAAAATGGTTTACAGTTTGGTTAGATAATCCTGTAATTAGTTTATAGGTGTCCCGGGGGTGCAATGCCTGTTGTGTTTTCATGTCAAAGAGCTTGGCTTGTTGCCATTTGGGGTGGCAATTATTAAATATAAATTTACGTAAATTTGTTGTGATTAACAAGTTTATTTTTGCAAGCGGACGCTTGTTTTTATCATGGGTCTGAGCGGTATGCTCAAACCAGTGGGAGCGAGCCTAATTTTTGCTTTATACGTTCTCACACAATATATCTGCATCTACCACGTTATTAAAAAAAATGTAACTTATGAGAATTTTACACAGCATTGTGCTCCTTTCAGTCGTGTTGCTCATATCATGTAAAAAGGAGCAGGAAAATATCATTCCTCCTGAAGTTGTTGAGATAGATGTGAACCTCCCGGCCGTGCTCACGGGACAGCACAATATTTCAAACGTTTCGTACAATTACGACATTTCCAACAGCGGGTCCGATCAAGGATTTATCGAAGTTTTCCCCATAGGTATTACTGTTCTGTCACCCAGCAGCCTCCGCCTGGAGATGAAACTTGGACAGTTGAAAATAGACAATGAACTGGAAGTCGTATATGCCAGTTATAACCACCGCTCACAGATAACATCATTACGCTGTTCGGGCAAAGACAAAATTAATGCAGAACTTACGTACAGTATAGTAGATGGAAAGGCGATGTTTAGAATAGTGCACTACAGCCAACAATTTACATCCCAGGATGAATACATCTATGTTAGTAATATGCCGCTAACGACCGCAAGTAGCCAAAATTAAGCCCCCCGGCCCACCATTCCTTTAAGTTGCCTGATTGAGTTTTGTTAACCAGGAGATTAATTCGCAAATAAAATACTCTTCTATGGCCTCATTGAGCCGCTTCGCCGGTTTGCGCCCGGTGCGACTGAAACCTGCTGATAATCAGTGTCCGGCTTTAGCTTGGAAAGATGAAAGGTTTCGTATAATATTGTGTTAGCGGTCATTGTAAAGGGCGACAGGCCGACATACAACGGCACGGAAAAGACCAAATGAATTACAAATTCAATCAAAAGGAAAAGGCGCTTCAATTATATCAGCTTCACCATGCCGACAACATATTAATACTGCCTAACATCTGGGATGTTTTAGGTGCAAAATTACTTGAAAACATAGGCTATTCTGCAATCGCCACGGCGAGTGCTTCAATTGCTTATACGAACGGACACCCTGATGGAGAAAAAATACCTTTTGACGATTTATGTTCAATTCTATCACAGATTTCAAACAATGTAAATGTTCCGGTGACCGCTGATATTGAGAGTGGTTATTCGGTTGACGATATCCAACTTCAGGAAAATATTAAGCTACTTATTAAAACAGGAATCGTTGGAATCAACATAGAAGATACCAACCATAAAACAAAAACAATTTTTTCTGTCGAACGTCAATGCGAAAGGATTAGGATGATAAGAGCAGTTTCGGACGAACTGGACATCCCTCTTTTTATCAATGCAAGGACAGATGTAATGCTTTATGACAAAGATTTTCCCACTTCCGACTCAAAACACGACGAATTATTAAAAAGGGGATTGGCTTATAAAGAAGCCGGCGCGCATTGCTTTTTTCCAATTGCGTTAAGACAAAAAGAAGCCATACAAAAATTAGTTACCCATCTCAAAATGCCATTAAACATTTTAACACTACCCGGCATTCCTGATTTGAAAGTAATGAAAGAAATTGGCGTCGCAAGAGTCAGTCTAGGACCTGCTTTTTTGAAAACCGCTATAAAAGCAATGAAATCACTTGCAATTGAATTGCAAAACTATGAAGGCTTGTCTTCAATCACAGAAAACGAAATATCGTCCGACTATCTGAAATCATTAGTAACTACATGACCGATGAATAATAACAGGATAAACATAAAAACCATTGAACCGGATGCCTATGAAGCCATGATGGCGCTGGAAAAATATGGAAAGACATGTGCATTAGACCCAATATTGAAAGAACTGATAAAAATCCGGGCATCACAGATCAATGGTTGTGCATACTGCCTGGACATGCACACGGAAGACGCCATAAAACTTGGGGAAAGCCCAAGAAGGATTTTCGCACTTTCAGTATGGAATGAATCTCACCTGTTTTCAGAAAAGGAGAAAGTGTTGCTACAATTGACCGAAGCGATTACAAATATTTCTGTAAGTGGTGTTCCCGATGAAACATACCAAAGTGCCATCAATACTTTTGGTGAACAAATAACAGCACAAATAATTATGCTTATTGTTACAATTAACGCCTGGAATAGGATTGCTGTATCAACCAGGTTAATTTATAAGCAATAACGAAACAACGAACCGCTAATAGTGGTTTGGCAAAAGTGGCGTTTCAGTTCGGCGTGGTCTCTGCCACGTCGAACTGATATTTGCATACCAGCATTACTTGCTTTTTTTTCGGGGTACAAGTAATTCGCTCACTTCTACATCCAGGTATTCGGCTATGAGGTATAATGTTTCTACGCTGGGTTGCATTGTGTTAGAACACCAGCGCGATACTGATTCCTGTGATTTGCCAATGCCTTCAGCCAGTTCATAATTATGCACTTGTTTTTCAGCTAAAACGGCCTTGATGCGATTGTAAATTCTCTTGCTCATGGAATAATACCACACAAGATAATTTAACCACTGAATATAGCATTTTAATGTTTTTTGACAAAATACATCAAAATTTAGAATTAAAAGTACTAATTTTATACTTATTAGTTCTAAAATATGCGTTAATAAATTATTTTTATGCCTGAAGTAAAAATAAGCCCGGCACTGAAAAAAGCCTTTGCAGATTTTTTGGAATATACGCCACCGCAACGCCTTAGCCGTAACCTGCGCGATATGCTGGTGTATTATATCTTATCAGAAAAGGATGGTGTACCGCCGGATATAGAGGACCTGCTATGCGACCTGTTGCAATTGTTCCACCTGCTGGATATTGCTGACGAGGAGTGGAGGTGACAAATTTAACCGGTTCGGCATAGTCTCCGACTACGTCGCCACGGATGCAATTCTCCTGATTTACGAAAACCCTATCTTTGCAGCCATGAATTATCAACTGTTGAAGCGTTTTCGCCAGGTGGCGGTACTGGAGGGGATTTCTTACCTGCTATTGTTGTTTATAGCTATGCCGCTAAAATATATGGCCGATATGCCCGAGGCTGTGAAGTACACAGGCTGGGCGCATGGTGTATTGTTTGTACTATACGCGCTGCTGCTGGTGCAGTGCTGGCAAAACTATCGCTGGAGCTTTGGCAAGGCCGCATTAGTATTTGTGGCTTCGCTGCTGCCTTTCGCGCCGTTTGTGGTAGATAAAAAACTGAAGGTGGAAGAAAAGCCTACTGTATAATATTCAGTTTTTTTACCGCTAAGACGCAAAGGCCTTTTTACGAACAATTATTAAACGCAAAGCACTCAAAGACCCCGCCACGGCGGGGCATAGCTTTGGTCTTATGGTCCACTTAGGCTATTTGGGCACGTAGATAACATATTTTTCTTCAAAGAAAGGTTCTTCGAAGATATCGTGCACACTCCATGCCTCGGCTTTGAGGCCTGATTCTTTTATCTCTTTTTGCAGGTCGCCGCCTTTGAGGCAGATGAGCCCGTTGTGCAGTTCGTCCGACTTTTTGCCCGGCACCAATACGGGCGATACCCAGCGCCAGAGGTCGCCCAGGGGGGCTACGGCGCGGGACACGGCGAAGTCGAATTTCCGATTCTTAATATCCTCTACCCTGCTGTGTACGGCGGTTACGTTTTTTAGTCCTATGCCCTCCGCCACGGCGTTCACCACTTTTATCTTTTTGCCAATGCTGTCCACCAGCAGAAATTCCACATCGGGGAAAAATATAGCCAGCGGTATGCCCGGGAAGCCCCCGCCCGTACCTATGTCTATCACCCTTGCGCCTGTGTGAAAATTGCATAGTACGGCGATAGCCAGCGAATGCAGTATATGTTTTTCGTACAGTGCGTCAATATCCTTGCGGGAAATGAGGTTGATCTTTTCGTTCCACTCGCGGTAGAGGCCGTCCAGCGCACGGAACTGCCTTTCCTGTTCTTCGGTAAAGTCGCTGAAATATTTGAGGATTATGTCCACTGCTGTTTGTTTTTCCAGAGTATGTATGGCAAAAAGGCAAAGTTATATAGCAGCCAGCCAAAATCGAACAATGGGAAAAACCTTACCAGGCGTTTTTCATCGAGTATGCACGCAGCACGCTGCCACACCGTCCAGTATATCACACTGCGGAGCGCCATGATAGCCAGCGCCTCACCCCATAATGGTGTAAACAACAATATGAAAAAACCCAGCCAGGCCAAAGCATGCGAGAAGCCATAGGCCGCCAGCAGTATCTTTACCAGCCAGCGGTAATATTTTCCCGTAGAGAGGTGCCGTTGTTTCTGCCGGGCATAAGCCACCCAATTGTTTTTGGCGGTAGTGATGGTAAAAGCCGCCGGATGCGCCACCACGGCCACATTGTTTTTGCCACCCACCGCCTGCATCAGCAGGTCGTCATCGCCCGAAGGCAACTTTGCCCACTGCGGCGAAGCCTGGGCCCTCAACAGCGCCTGGCGCGTGCAGGCCAGGTTGCGCCCCACGGCCATATAGGGCCTGCCGGCGCGTGCATAAGAGCTGAACTGGAGGAAAGCGTGCACGGTTTCCCAGCGGATAAATGAGTTGAGCACCGAGTATTCCGTTTTGTATTGGCCATACCCCGTGGCTATTTCCTTCCCCTCGTGAAAGGGTTTGGCCATATGAAGCAGCCAGAGCGAACTGGCCGGCATACAATCGGCATCGGTCATCAGCAGTATATCGTGCTGCGCAAGCGCCAGGGCCTCGTTGAGCGCATGTTTCTTGCCGGGGTACTTACGCGGCGCATCGGGCTCAATGGTCACAATGCGGAGATTACTATAGATATTCTGCAGGTCATGCAACACCGTTTCGGTATCGTCGTCGGATGCATCATTTACTACAATCACTTCAAACAGCGTATTACCTGCGTCATTGGTGTATCTTTGCGCCAGCACGGCCGGCAGGTTGTGCCGCAGGTTTTCGGCCTCGTTGTGCGCGCATATAATGACCGATACCGGTTTTGTAGGGCTGTACTCAGCCTTCTTTTGTGAAAGCGAAAAAATATGCACGAAGAAATAGAGTACAAAACCCAACTGTATGGCAATGCATAGTAAAAACAGTATGAATACCACGTTGGTGATCATACAGCAAAGAAACAAATAATAGTTTTAACAGCGTATTCAGTTTATAAAGCAGATTTTTGGCCAGGCAATAATGGAATTTCAACTATCAGGAACAGACGCTAACTCGTCGGCCAGGGCGGGGACAATCACTACCGCGCACGGCACTATCGAGACGCCTATCTTCATGCCGGTGGGCACCATAGGCAGCGTAAAGGCGGTAACACAGCAGCAACTAAAGGAAAAAATAAAGGCGGAGATAATACTGGGCAACACTTATCACCTGTACCTGCGGCCCGGAACGGAGATACTGGAGCAGGCGGGGGGATTACATAAATTCAATGGCTGGGACAGGCCTATACTGACCGACAGCGGCGGCTACCAGGTATTTTCGCTGGCCAACAACCGTAAGCTGACCGAAGAGGGCGCGTTGTTCCAGTCGCATATAGACGGGTCGAGGCATTTGTTCACCCCCGAAAATGTAATAGACATACAGCGCAGCATAGGCGCAGATATTATCATGGCTTTTGACGAATGCCCGCCCTACCCCAGCGAATATGCCTATGCCAAAAAGTCGATGGAACTGACACACCGCTGGCTGGCCCGCTGTGTGCAGCGCATGGACGAGACGGAACCTAAATACGAGTATGAGCAATCGCTGTTCCCGATAGTGCAAGGCAGTACGTATAAAGACCTACGCGTGGCCTCATCAGAGTTTATTGCCTCTATGGAATGTGATGGCAATGCCATAGGCGGACTATCTGTAGGAGAGCCGGAGGAGATGATGTACGAGATGAGCGCGCTGTGCTGTGAGCACCTGCCGGCAAATAAGCCGCGCTACCTGATGGGCGTAGGCAATCCCTGGAATATACTGGAGAATATTTCGCTGGGTATAGATATGTTTGACTGCGTAATGCCCACCCGCAACGGGCGCAACGGTATGCTGTTTACCGGCAACGGGGTTATCAACATAAAAAATAAAAGATGGGCCAACGATTTCAGCCCGATAGATGAGACCATAGACTGCCCTACCAGCAATTTTTACACCAAGGCCTACCTGCGCCACCTGTTTGTAGCCAACGAACTGCTGGGCCTGCAAATAGCCAGCGTGCACAACCTGGCCTTTTACCTGCATTTGGTAAAGCAGGCGCGCCACCATATTTTACAGGGCGATTTCCATAGCTGGAAAAAAGAAATGATACCGGTATTAAAGCAAAGGTTGTAAAGCAAGGATGAAAAAATTAGACCTCTATATCATAAAAAAATTCCTGGGTACGTTTTTCTACGCCATCATGATACTGGCCATCATAGCCTGCGTGATAGACTACTCGGAGAAGGTAGAGGACTTTGTGAAGAAGAGCGTGCCCACCGCAGATATACTGAGGTACTTCAGCAATTTCATTCCGCATATCACCGCCTTGCTCTTTCCCCTGTTCATTTTCATCGCTACGATATTCTTCACATCGAAGATGGCGTATAAGTCGGAGATAATAGCCATATTGTCTTCGGGCGTATCGTTTCAACGGTTGATGAGGCCATACTTAATTGCCAGCGGGTTGCTCTGCCTTATTTCACTAATAGCCAATCACTATATAGTGCCGGCGGCCAACAAAAAAAGGATAGCCTTTGAGGATAAGTATATACACTATACCGCCCAGTCGTCTGACAAAAACGTGCACCTGCGGCTGCGCGAAAACCTCTATGTGTTTATCCAAAACTATGATTTCACTTCTAATTTCGGCTACCGCTTCACCGCCGAAACAATAGAAGACACGCATATAAAAGAAAAGCTGATGGCGGACAGGGTGAGCTATGACTCGGTAAAGAAAACCTGGATGCTGTATGGTGTAAAAATCCGCACCAACGACAGTCTTTCGGAAACATTCACACAGAAGGCGGAACTGGAAAAAAAATTTCCCTTTACTCCCGGTGACCTGGTAGAAGACGAAGCGATAAAAGACGCCCTTACCACACCGCAACTGAATAAATACATCGCCCGTGAAAAACTGCGCGGCAGGGAAACGCTCAACTTTTTTTACGTAGAAAAATACAGGCGTACCGCACAGCCATTCGCCGGGCTGATACTCACCATCATCGGGGCATCGATAGCCAGCAGAAAGGTAAGGGGTGGCAGCGGGCTGCACCTGGCAGTGGGCATTATCATCAGCGCAATGTATATCATGGCTATGCAGCTCACCAATACATTCGCCACCAATGCCGGGCTTAACCCTTTGCTTGCCGTATGGATACCTAATATTATCTTCAGCGTACTGGCGGCGTATTTGTTTTTCAGGCAGGTGAAGTAGCCTACTCTTTCACAAATACCGCTGCTTTATTTATCTCTGCGTTGCACAACCTGATACTGTATATGCCGGGAGGCAGCAGAGATACGTCTGCCTGGATATTGTCACCTTTTGCAGAATAGCCAACGTTCATTTTCCTACCGGTAATATCGTATACGGCAAGGGTGATATCAGACGGCAGCGTGTCATCAGCCAGACTAATATTCAGGATATCGTTTGCGGGATTGGGGTGCAGTTGCAGCAGCTTATTACTCACAACATCTTTTACTGCCAGCCTGCTTGCGGGCGGGTTGCGGTAATACTTCCATGCAGTATCTGTTACCTCTTTTACTCCCGTAATATCAACGCCGGGGCAAGCATTATTTGCCCCCCTGTTGGTAGTTACCAGTGCAAAAGCAATGCGAACCTTGGTTAGCTGGTACATAAGAATATCACCTGTTGACAATACAAATCGCCTGTCGCCAACCGGGTTGTAGCAGTTGCATTCCGACCATGCGTTTGTATCCGCCGGGTTGCCTGTAAACATATAGTTTGCCTGCGGGCCTGTACCACGCCCAAAGGAAGGAGTCCCTTTTCCTGCAAAATCATTGTTCAGGTGCTTTCCATCCCTGAAACGGGAGTTCATATAACTGTGAAACTCACTGGCATTTACCGGGTTGCCTGCTGCTGAATTATCATTATTAAAAGTCATAAAACTGCCTGCGGGCTCGTTGCCTATACTATTATCGCCGGGCAGAGCCAAAAGAGTATAGCCGGCAACCGGGGGTGTGTTACCATATGCATCAGACTGCCCCGTGCCGTCCACGGTATTGCCGTTATAAACATAACCCAGCCTGCGTGCCGAGTCGAAACCTATATAATCGTCATGAGGGTAACCTAAATCCATATCAGCATTAATGGCCAGCCGGAAACTCCGGTAATTCCATAAGGATTTGTTGATTACATCCAATTCATAGAATATCACATTTGTCTACCAGGGTACCACGCGCATATGCATAGGCCTTTGCATGTACCTCAACCTCCAGTGGCTGTGATACCGCGTTGTTGTGAGTAGGGCCGTTGTCGCTGAATACCCACCAGAGCATCTGGTCGCCTTTAATCTCAGGGTAGTCACCATGTAAAGGATTATAGTTCCCGTCGCTGTTCACATCAACAAAGGGCGCCATATCGGTAGTGATGGTGAGGGGTGCACCGTTATTACCTTTTGCATATGGATTACCCTTCGCCGGCCATTCCAATATTGCAGGCGGTGTATTTGTCACAGTGCGGTTGGTGTTGCTGATGTGCTGGCCTATCTCCAGGTAGTTTACCTTCCATATACGCGCCCATTGCGTACTTGTAGCCAGATCCAGGCTGCCGTTACTATCCAGCGGGCCGGGCCAGAAATCGTTGCCTGTTTGCCTGTAAGTCTGTGCAGCTACATGTAACTGGCCTTGATCATCGTAACTTCCCATCCATATGGTAGTGGCCCCGGACAGGTGTATACCGCTCCCTTTAGGAAATTCACATTGAGAGGACAGGCTGGCAGCGTCCCAGTTCATATCACCATGCAGCAATACCGCTGCTTTTATATTGCCGATATCCACATATTCTTTGGTATTAAATGTAGCTTGTGCGAAGCTACCGGTGGTGGAACAAATAAAAAGGGATAAAGCTGTAAGTGTTTTTTTCATAAGATTTAGTTATTGGGTTGACGATTTTCAAATGTATGGGGTCAATTGTCATATAACAAACCAGGGCCGGATATTTGACAATCAGGTGAAAATACTCATGATGGGAATAAGAAATAATTCGACTTTATATACTTTTATGTTCTGCGCTGCATATCACTGCATATAGACGGATGGCCAACAACAGTTACATAAAATTCACTTCCATACTCTTTGTTATTTATATAGCATCGCTGCTGTTTTGCGGAGCATTCTTTTACAACCGCATCAAAGTGCTGGATAAGGCCTTTGACAGTGTGACGGAGAGTGTGCGTATAAAACAAAAACTGAGGCAGGTAGAAGCGGAAATAAGTACCTGTGAGTCTGCGCAAAGAGGCTTTTTGCTAACCGGGGACAATGTTTTCCTGGAGCATTTCTACGAAGCTATCGAACAATCGAAACAAGCCGCCGATACGGTAATTTTTCTTACGACGGGCAATCCATTGCAAGCTGAATATGCAAAACAGTTGGGCCGGTTGGTGGACAAACGGATAGACCTGCTGAAGCAGACTTTAAGCATACAGGATTTTGCAGGCACTGATGCCGATATAAAAAAGACTTACCTGCTGAATGGCAAAAAAACAATGGATAGCCTGCTGAACCTGAGCGAAGAAATGGTGCAAACTGAAAATGAAGTGCTGACGGAAAGGCGTAAGTACAGGGATGAGGCACGTGAGCTGACACCCAAATATGTACTCGGCATCCTGCTATTCTCAGTAGTAGTAGTGAGCGGCTGCTATTTCGCCCTGTTCAGGTTTCACAAAAAGAAAGTAGCGTACTAAGCAGGCAGGGCGACACCTTCGTAATACATCCTGATATCGTCAAATACAGCTTCCAGCTCCTGCAAATTATCGGCCGTCACCAGGCGGGTGCGAAACTCTTTGATATGAGACAGTCCCTTCAGGTAATTGGCATAGTGGCGGCGCATCTCCAACAGCCCAAGCCGCTCGCCTTTCCACTGCACGGAACCGTGCAGGTGTTTGCGGCATGCAGCCAGCCTTTCGTCGAGGGAAGGCGGTGGTAATATTTCCCCCGTAGCCATATAGTGTTTTATTTCCCGGAATATCCAGGGATAACCGATAGCGGCCCTTCCTATCATTATTCCGTCGACGCCGTACCTGTTTTTATACTCCAATGCCTTTTGCGGACTGTCAATATCGCCGTTGCCAAATATCGGGATGCTGATACGGGGATTGTCTTTCACCTTAGCTATCAGCCTCCAGTCGGCATCGCCTTTGTACATCTGTACACGGGTACGCCCATGTATGGACAAGGCCTGCACCCCAATATCCTGCAGGCGCTCCGCCACCTCTTCAATGTTTTTTGAACCGTCGTCCCAGCCCAGCCTGGTCTTTACCGTAACAGGCAGGGATGTGGATTTGATAACGGCTTGTGTAAGGCGCACCATTAGACCGACATCTTTCAGCACAGCGGCGCCTGCGCCCTTGCATACCACCTTCTTTACCGGGCAGCCGAAGTTAATATCCACCAGGTCGGGGTTGGTGGTATCTACAATACTTGCCGCCATGGCCATAGCTTCTTCATCCCCGCCAAATACCTGGATGCCTACGGGGCGTTCCTCCTCAAAAATATCCAGCTTTTGCCGGCTCTTTATAGCATCGCGTATCAGCCCTTCAGAGGATATGAACTCGGTAAACATGAGGTCGGCGCCATGCTCTTTACATACAGCACGGAACGGCGGATCGCTGACGTCCTCCATCGGGGCCAGCAACAGCGGAAACTCACCTAATTCTATTTTACCGATCCTCACCATTTGCGCCGCAAAGTTACTATATTCTTTTCGTTACAATATTTTTAACATTAACTTTGCATCTTGTAATCTTATCAGAAACTCACTTTGGGTAGACATCTGCATAAAACCAGCGCTGCAGGCTTATTAGTAGCGTTAGGTATCATCTACGGCGATATAGGCACATCACCCCTGTACGTTTTAAACGCGATATGTAACGGCAAGGTCATCAATGAAATGCTCATACTCGGCAGCCTGTCCTGCGTGATATGGACGCTGACACTGCAGACCACCGTGAAGTATGTACTACTGACCCTGCGCGCCGATAACAAAGGTGAAGGCGGTACATTCGCGCTGTTTGCCCAGGTGCGGCGGCATGGCAAATGGACCGTTCTTCCCGCAATGGTGGGCGGCGCCACGTTGCTGGCAGATGGCATGATAACCCCGCCTATTTCCGTTACGTCGGCCGTAGAAGGCCTGCAGGCTATACCCGGCATGGGGCATGTGACTGAAAAGACCATCATCACCATTGTTATAGTCATCCTGTCAGGTTTATTTTTCTTTCAGCAATTTGGTACGGCATATATAGGTAAGTTCTTCGGCCCTGTGATGATGATATGGTTCCTGATGCTGGCCACTTTCGGGATACTGAACATTGCCGGGCACTGGGATATCCTCAAAGCGTTTAACCCCTACTATGCCATACAACTGCTGACAGCCTATCCCAAAGGTTTCTGGATATTGGGCGCTGTATTCCTGTGTACGACGGGGGCCGAGGCCCTGTACTCCGACCTGGGGCATTGCGGCAAAAGCAACATACGTATATCCTGGATATTCGTAAAAACAGCGCTGATAATGAACTACCTGGGGCAGGGTGCCTGGCTGCTGAATACCCACAACGGCATAAAATGGTCATCAGCAGGCGCCAACCCGTTTTTCGACCTGATGCCGCATTCGTTCATAATTGTCGGGATAGTAATTGCGACGCTGGCTGCCATCATTGCCAGCCAGGCGATGATATCCGGCTCATTTACGCTGATAAGCGAAGCTGTAAAGCTGAACGTATGGCCCAAGATGAAGATCAACTACCCTTCCATAGAACGCGGGCAATGCTTTATACCGGGTGTCAACTTCCTTTTGTTTGTAGGTTGCATCAGCATGGTGCTTATGTTCCGGAAGTCTTCTAATATGGAAGCGGCTTATGGCCTTGCTATAGCTATTTGCATGACCATGACCTCTATCCTGTTTGCATACTACCTGTTTATCAGAAGGGTAGCCATGATATGGATAGCCACCTATGTCATCATTTTCCTGACGATAGAAAGCGCTTTCCTTATAGCCAATCTCGAGAAATTTCCCCACGGCGGGTACTTCGCTATATTGATAGGCGGACTATTATTTGCTGTTATGTATTCATGGTTCAAAGCAAGGAAGATAAAGAACAGGTACGTGGAGTTTGTGCGGCTGGACCAGTATGTGCCCGACCTGCAGGACCTGAGCAACGACAAATCTATAACCAAATATTCTACCCACCTGGTGTACCTGACCAGCGCCAATAATCCACGCGAGATAGAGCACAAAGTGATGTACTCCATACTACAGCGCAAACCCAAACGCGCGGATATATACTGGTTCGTACACGTGGACGTACTGGACGACCCTTATACTACGGAGTACGTGGTGCAAACGATAGTACCCAATGAAATCATCCGGGTGGAATTCAGGCTGGGATTCCGTATAGACCATAAGGTGCACCTGATGTTCAGAAAGGTAGTGGAGGAAATGATGGCGAATAAAGAGATAAGCGTCATTCCGCGCAACGAGACCCTGCACAAGGGAAATATCATGGGCGACTTCCGGTTCATTGTGCTGGAAAAATTCCTGTCGCGGGACAATGTGCTGCCGCTTTGGGAAAGGCTGGTGATGAAAGCCTACTTCCTGCTGAAGAAAGTGAGCCTGTCGGAAGAACGCGCCTTCGGGCTGGACCAGTCGGACGTGACTATCGAGAAATACCCGATCATTGTTTCCACGGTATCGGATATACAACTGAAGAGGCTGGAAGACGAGAATATACTCGCGAAGTAAGGCCCCTCCCGGCCTCCCCCAAGGGGAGGTGGCATGCTCCCTGTCTTCCGCCTAAGGCGGAGGGGTGATAACAAACAGGCGTCCTAAATTCCCAGCCCTATCATTTCGTGCTGGTTGGGTATGGCTACATCGCGGTAACCTTTTCTTATCAGGCGGTTCCTGAACTTCTCCTGCACATCGTACTCGCCATGCACCAGGAATATTTTCTGCACCTGGCGCGCATCCTGGCAGGCCAGCCATTGCGTGAGGTCTTCGTAGTCGGCATGGGCGCTCATGGAATCGATGATACCGATGCTTGCCCTGACATTATACTGAGTACCGAAAATACTTACGCTCTCCGGGTTCTTTTTCAGCTTGCCGCCCAATGTATTGGGTTCGCAATAACCGACCATAAGAATAGTATTACGCGCATCGCCAATGTTATTGGCTATATGGTGTTTTACCCTGCCCGCTTCGGCCATGCCCGACGCTGATATAATAACGCAGGGCTCTTTTATGAAATTCAGTTTTTTAGACTCTTCCACGTCTTCGATAAACTGCAGGCCTTTGAACCGGAACACGTCGTTATCCCGTTTCAGCATATCCTGCACATGCTCGTTGAAACATTCGGGATGCACCTTTACTGCATTGGTTATTTTGATAGACAGTGGGCTGTCTACATAATAGTTGAGCGCGGGGAGCCTGCGTTCCAGTTCCAGCATATTCAGCATGTATAGCAGCTCCTGCGTGCGGCCAAGGCTGAAGGCCGGGATGATAAGTTTCCCCTTATTTTTAAGGCATGTATCCTGGATATAATGAAGCAGGTCTTCGGCAGCGGGAGCAATAAGGTCATGCAGCTTGTCGCCGTAGGTCGATTCCATTATAATAAAATCGGCTTGGGGAAAAACGTCGGGAGAACGAAGCAATACGTCCCTATACCTGCCTATATCGCCGCTGAAGGTTAGCCTTACTTCTTTATCATTCTCTTTCAGTTTCAGGTTTACCGCCGCACTACCCAGGATGTGGCCACAATCGGTATAGAGCAACTCAATGCCATCATCTATCCTGAACCATGTATTGTAATCCACTGTTTCTACCAATGGCAATACATCGTGCACATCTTCCACCGTATATAGCGGGTCGAAAGGCTCCTTACCCTGCTCGTTACGGCGTTTATTGACATACTTAATATCAGCCTCCTGTATATAAGCCGAATCGAGCAGCAGGAGCTCCATCAATGTTTGCGTAGGCACAGTGCAATATATCTTTCCGTTGTAGCCATCCTTCACCAGCTTGGGCAGGAGGCCTATATGGTCTATATGCGCATGAGATATAATGACATAGTCTATTTCAGAAGGCTCAAAACCCCAGTTGGAATTCAGCTCAAAAGTCTCTTTGCCCATACCCTGGAACATGCCGCAATCGAGCAATATCTTCTTGCGGGGGTTGTTGATATGGACAATATGCTTGGAACCGGTAACTGTGCGCGCCGCACCGTGGAAGCTTAGTTTCATTTGATAATAATTATTTTTTCAACGGCCAGATGTAACCCGCGTGCACTTTGGAACAGGGTTAACCGGCGGGATGCCGTATCGTCCATGTGCCTTGCCTGAACATCTGTAACTCGTTTCATGGTACTAAGTTAGGGTTAATAAGTTAATTAGCCCCTCTATCTCCCCAGGGGGAGGATAACGTAACTGTAATAGGGAAAATGTTGCATAAAACATAGACAGGCTGTTTTTAGTGAACAAAAGATGGGTGGGTATCAGTTCGTTAGGGTGATTTGTTGCGAGATGTTGCGAAAAACAAAGTGTACGCAATTGCAACATCCCGGAAACGGGCGGAGTGCTGAAGCATATTTTTGCAAGGGGTTTTCTGGCCATGGCGATGTGTTTATATACTGTAATAAAATTCCGGCGGACGGGTTCCGGTCGAAATTTGTACATAACAAAAATACAAAATAAAAGTGATATTACCAATATATTTTTGAGATTGCGGATGGATGCCGGGGAGATGTTATGACCTAGAATTAATATTTGGCGAATGTAGGATGTCCGGCTGTCATATCCAGGTGGTGTCGTGTTGGTACGGTCACATGACCGACCAAAGGGGAAAATGGACCGCTACTGACCCCCTTTTAGGGTTAGGATTAGGACTTGCTGAATCTATTGGGGGAGATTATTTGTATAATTACATGGAATCACAATACTAATAAGAAGATGTATAATTACTCGTTCTATAAAGGCTATACATTAGCCAAGAAGTTGAAAAACAGGGAAGATACACCTGTATTATTTTCATCAATGACTGTTTGTGCTTGTCTTTTTTTTAATATCATAACGCTCTTATTTTTATTAGAGGCGCTAACAAATAAAAATTTCCCAGCAAGTACTATTGTGGAATTGATTGCAAGTGGGAAATACATTTTCGGTATTATAGCGTCCGTGGGGGTTTGGTTTTATTATTCTTATGGTGAAAGATGGAAGAGAATAATAACAAGATATAGCCGTAAGGCAGAACGCAGGAATATTACAATACATCCTGTAATAGTATTAGTTGCATACTATTCTGTCAGTTTCGCTTTGTTGTTGATGGCTGGTATGTTCAAAAATGGCGATGGTATTTTTAAACCATAGAATAAGCAGAAATGGTCTACAACTATATGTTTTATGAGTTGGCTCAGACAATCACCCTCTTTTACTCCTTATCCTCGTAAAACCGCTCGTCGAAAGTGTATTTTGAGGGGGTGCCGTATTTCAGGATAACATATGCCATATACAGTACCAGGAAGGGGGATAGTATGAACATGATAATAATGGCGTTGTCGGGGATACCTATAAATGGGGACATATGGTAAAACACGGCGAACAATGTAACCAGTGTAATAACAACCGGCACCTTTTTCGTATACATACTCCTCTGTGCAAAATTCGAACTTCTACCTGACCTTTTCATAACCTCACGTTTTGCTCTATTAATAAAACAATGAGGCACCGGTTAAGTTGTTACAATAATCATAAGATAGCGCCGTTACAAGGCTGGGAATAGGCGTCACTGTGAGTTTACGCCTTATCGGGCCCTTTGGTAACGCCCCATAAGTTCTGCTGTAGCGAGTATACGACCTTCCATAGCATTTGCCAGTTCATCTTTGCCGGCACCGGGGGCTATGTCCAGTTCAGCATCCAGAGCGTATAGCTTAAAATAGTACCTGTGGGTGCCGGAGGGCGGACAGGGGCCGCCGTAGCCGGTTTTGCCAAAATCATTCGTGCCGCTGATGCCGGGGTTGATTGCCTGGCCTATGGTTGGGGAGGGAGGAATATTCCATACCAGCCAATGGTAAAAGACGCCACGGGGAGCGTCCGGGTCTTCCACAATAAGCGCCAGCGATACTGTATTTTCCGGAATATTGCTGATCTCCAGCGGAGGGCTTACATCGTCGCCATCGCAGGTATATTTTTGAGGAACCAATTCGCCATGTGCAAAGGCGAGGCTGGTTATTTTAAGTTCTTGTTCCATGTTTAACGGTTATCATTGTTATTCTAAACCTGCTAAAAAAATATGCCATCGCTTCACTTATCGCCGCTACGAAATTTATTCAGAAAAAATTTCACTTCGTCGTCACTCGTTTGTTGGAAGTCGTAATAATAGGCGCCGACGCCCGTAAAAAATTCGGGCACGAGGGGGCATATCATCTCGTCTACCTGTGCCGATAATTTATCTATGGCCTGACGGGATGCAACAGGAACGGCGATAATGGTTTTGGCGGGCGACTGTTTTTTCACCATATCGATGATAGTAGCTATTGTATTTCCGGTAGCTATGCCATCGTCTACCAACACTGCTATTTTGCCGGTTAGTTTTGCAGGCTCCCGGTCGCCATTGAAGTCCCGGTACATCTGCTTCAGCCGTTCGCGAATGCGCAGGGTTTCCTCTTCAATATATGTATCCGGCACGTCGGGATGAGGTACTACTATCCTGTCTGTCATGCTTACCGCACCAATGGCATATTCGCTTTGCAGCGGATGGCCAATCTTCTTAGTGAGCACAATATCGAGGTCGAAACCTAATTCTTTTGCAATAACATACCCTACAGGCACACCACCCCGGGGTATCGCCAGCACAATACCGGGCCCGCCTTTATATTTCATTAGTTTATCCGCAAGTATCTGCCCGGCTTCGTTCCTGTCGCTGTACCTGTAATCATTATCGTAGTTAAACATAGCATTACAGTTTATAAAAGATATTCACGAAACCAATCCGCTGCCAGGGAACTTACCTGCTCCATAGCCCCCGGTTCTTCAAATAAATGAGTAGCCCCCTCTACAATTTCCACTTTCTTAACACAGGTAAGGGCATTAAAGGCTTCGTAATTCAGTTGTAATACATCAAAATCCATTTCACCAACTATAAGCAAAGTAGCGGCGTGTACGTAAGGCAACGTGTTGCCGGCAAGGTCGGGCCTGCCGCCACGGGATACCACCACCCTGATACCCGGTAATGCAGCCGCCGCTTTAAGCGCCGCAGCCGCCCCGGTGCTGGCGCCAAAAAAACCAACAGGTTTTCCGGAAGCTTCGGCTTGATGCTGCAACCACGCAGTTGCGCCCAATAACCTCTGAGTAAGCAGATGGATATTAAAACGGTTGGCATATTCCTTGTCTTCCTCTTCCGTCAGCAAATCGAACAACAAAGTGCCGAGCGAAAACTGCTGAAGATAATTGGCCACGAGGGTGTTGCGTGGGCTCAACCTGCTGCTGCCACTGCCATGTACGAACACTACCATAGCCTTGGCACCTTCCGGTATATCCAGGTTACCTTTCAGGGTGACACCCGCCAATGGTATTTCTATTTCCTTGCTATGTACCATACAGAAAGTATTATTTTTTGTGGAATTACCCTACCTGTATGTTATAAAAATACGTAGTCATATCAAGGACGGGGATGATGAATATCATAACCGGGATGATACCGGCAAAACATATTCACAAGGTTACGGTGCATTTATATAAGCTTATCGCTATTTTAGCAGCCGAAATCCACTTTCCGCAAAATGAAACTATTAGAGAATAAGACAGCCATCGTCACGGGTGCAAGCCGGGGCATAGGCGAGGCAATTGCCATAAAATTTGCCGAACACGGGGCCAACGTAGCATTTACCTACCTTTCGTCGGTAGAGCGGGCGCAGGCGCTGGAGGAAAAATTATCGGCCATGGGCGTGAAGGCCAAAGGCTACAAAAGCGATGCGGGCGATTACGCAGCCTCCGAGCAACTGGCCAACGATGTATTGCAGGAATTTGGCGCTGTAGATATATGCGTTAACAATGCCGGCATTTCGCGCGACAACCTGCTGCTGCGCCTCACTCCCGACCAATGGGACGACGTGATAAACGCCAACCTGAAATCGGTATATAACCTGACCAAACAGGTGATACGCCCGATGATGAAAGCGCGCTCGGGCAGCATCATCAACATGAGCAGCGTGGTAGGTGTAAGCGGTAACCCCGGGCAAAGCAGCTATGCGGCTTCCAAAGCCGGGGTAATAGGCTTTACCAAGTCTATAGCCCTGGAGCTGGGCAGCCGCAACATACGCTGCAATGCTATAGCGCCGGGTTTTATAGAAACCGATATGACGGGCTACCTGAAGGATGGTGGTGAACAATGGTTTAGCAAAATACCCATGGCGCGCTTTGGCAAAGCGGAAGAAGTGGCCAACGTAGCGTTGTTCCTGGCATCGGATATGAGCAGCTATATAACCGGGCAGGTGCTGGGGGTATGCGGCGGACTTGACACATAAGAACAAAACCCTATCTGATAGCTTATAAGCAATTAAAGACCTAATTTTGCCAACAATAAAGTAATTGTAAATGCAGAAAATTCATGCTGCTATCACGGCAGTAGGCGGTTATGTTCCCGAGTATGTGTTGACCAACAAGGAGTTGGAAACTATGGTAGATACAACGGACGAATGGATAGAAACAAGGACAGGTATAAAAGAAAGGCGGATACTGAAGGGCGAGGGCAAAGGCTCGAGCGATATGGCAGTAGAGGCAGCGAAAGTAGCACTAAACAAACGCGGTATAGGGCCTGAAGAATTAGACCTGATCATCTGCGCCACCACTACCCCCGACATGCAATTTCCGGCTACGGCCAATGTAATAGCCGACAAACTGGGCGCCGTCAATGCATTTGGCTACGACATAAACGCTGCCTGCAGTGGTTTTCTCTTTGCGCTTACTACGGGGTCGCAGTTCATAGAGACAGGCAAGTATAAAAAAGTGATGGTAATAGGCGTAGACAAAATGAGCTCAATAATTGATTATAGCGACAGGTCTACCTGCATCATTTTTGGCGACGGAAGCGGAGCCGTATTGCTGGAGCCCAACGCAGACGGGTATGGCATAATAGACTCGAAGCTGCATACCGATGGCAGCGGCCGTGCCTACCTGCATCAAAAGGCAGGAGGCTCGGTAAAACCGGCGACTATGGAAACAGTAATGAACAAAGAACATTACGTGTACCAGGAAGGTAAAACGGTATTCAAATTCGCGGTGAAGAATATGGCGGATGTTGCCGCAGAAGTAATGGAACGCAACCACCTGGCCGCCGACGATATAGCCTGGCTGGTGCCGCACCAGGCCAATAAACGCATCATAGACGCAACAGCCGAGCGCATGGGGCTGGACGAAAATAAAGTGATGGTGAACATACAGCGCTATGGCAATACTACCAACGGTACACTACCCCTTTGCCTGTGGGAATGGGAAAAGCAACTGCATAAAGGCGACAACATCATACTGGCTGCATTTGGCGGCGGCTTTACCTGGGGCGCTATCTACATCAAGTGGGCGTATGATAGTAAGTAATAGTAAGTAATCCCCCGACCCCCTAAAGGGGAGCACCTGCTCACAAGGCCATTTCAGCCGAATGCATTTTTATATACATATACACATAGCTCTAAGAGTTTTGGGTTAATATTATGATATTTGTATGTCCGCATACTAAGGCCAGGCGGACAGATGACTAACCCATTTTGACGACACTAAAGCAGATATACGTATGCCCGGGCAGAATAGCTTTGTTTTGCCTGCTGCCGCTTCTGCTCTTATCACTTGGCAGCCAGGCCCAACTCAGCGAGCGCATCTACCGCACCAAGCTTCTGACCGATACCCTGGTAGCAAACAACAACCGCGATTTCCTGTATAACAACGTGAATATCACCAACCTGACCAATGACTCCATAAGCATACTGCTGACCATAAAAATGCCCGAGGGCTGGGAGCTAACCACGCAAAAAGTGCTGACAGTAGGCCTGCCGCCCAACCAGAACACGATTGTCAACCTGCGACTATTACCATCCAAGTCCATATCGGCCAACTGGGAAAACGTAGTGCTGGAATACCGGCTGAACCAGGGCATGGAGGTGTTGACCGATACCTTCCGCGTAAAGGTGCAGGAATTTACGAAGTTCAAAGCCTTCCTGCCGCTGCCGGCTATGGTGCTGGGCGCATATCAGAAAGACATCTCATTTCCCGTTTATGTAAAGAATACTGGCAACGTACCCAAAAAGTACACCATTACCTATTACAACGCGTTGCTGAACCTGAACTACCAGCAACAGTTGCAGCTTGGCCCGTCGGAAGATACTACCTATAAAATACCGCTGAAACTGAACGATGCGCAGTGGGGTATGCTGCGCAAAGAAATAATAAAAGTGCAGGTGGGAGTGGAGGATGGTGAAACCATGAACCTGATGCAGGAAATATCCAAAATAGGCTATATGCTGAAGGAACATTCGTCGGCCTACCTGAACATGCCGCTGCAACTGGAAGCCGGTATGACGGCACAGGGACAGAACGACCTTCAATATTACGGCGCACTACATGGCCGCCTCGACCTGAGAGAAAGGGAACGGCTGGCCTTTGACGTACGCAGCAAAACATACACGCAAGGCCAGTTCCAGGACAATGATATTTATCGCATAGAATATGAAAGCCCCAGGTGGGCGGCATCGGCGGGCAATATCATGCAGCTCACCGATTTTGTAATGGATGGCTACGGCGCAAGCATAACGCATAAATGGGAAAATGACGTCAACAACGTGGGTGTTTACAGCCTGTTGAAAAGCCGCGCAGGCAACAGCCAGTTGTTTGGCGGCAATGCAACGCTGCTGGTAAAGGACAAAGTGACCCTGTTTGAATCGGCGGCAGCCAACTTTGACCACGCCAAAGGGTTGTACAGCTATATGGTGAAACAACAGGCCGCCGCCAAAATAAGTAAGGAAATCAACGTCAGGCTGCTGATGGGCGCCGGGCTGGAACAAAGTACCAAGCAGATACCGGGGGTTAAACGAAGCCAGATAGGCACATCGCTGGGCTACAATTTCAACTGGGACAGCAAGTACTTTAATATTTTGTCCAACGTGGTGAGCAACAGCAATTCCTACCCCGGCATGTTCAAAGGCCAGCGCTCGCACAACCACGACGTGAGGGGAGTGTATAAGAAATTCTTCCTGGGCGGTTTTTATGACTACAACCTGCGCAAACAGAATATATACACCGATACCCAGTTGATATCCAACGTATTCAACCTGAAAACTACCAGCTACGGGGCAAAAACGGGCGTGGGGCTGAGGAACTCAAATATCACCTTCTCGGTTGGTAAGCAGCGGCAGCAGCAAAGCGATACCGGTGCCGCGCCGATATATGACTACCGGTTTATGAACCTGTCAGCTTCCGTAATGCTGGGTGACAGGTCTTACGCCAACATCAACAGCTATTATGGTACCGGCTCACTGGCAGGTAAAGAGGCCACCACAAGCGTGAACGTTATGAGCAACCAGGGAGCCATACAAGTGTACTTCGCGGGGTTGTCTGCCCGATATGATATAGGCCCGTACTTCTACCACGAATACCTGAAGTACCTGGAAAATCCCACTGCGAAATACGGGCGGCTGGTTTTGAGCCCCTATGCGGAACTCAACCTGTTTAGCCGCGCACTGGTGATACGCACCCAGATGAACTACAGCAAAACCCAGCCCTCGGGTGACGAAACATCGAACGTGCTGGCCAACCTGCTGTATCACAACTACCGGCGCGGGTTCGACTTCAACCTCACAGGCATAGTGCCCCTGCACCAGACTGAGATAGAACCGTATATCACCGCCTCGCTGAGGATAAGGCTGAATGTGCCTTTTGTTGCCGTACGCAAATACTACCTGCTGAAACTCCTGTTGTTCAAAGACGAGAACGGCAACGGCAAGCAGGATGAAGGCGAGGGGCCAATATCCGGGCAAATGATAGCCCTGAATGACAACCTGTTCGTATCGGATGAAAAGGGTACGGTAATATTCAGAAATGTAGAAAAGAAGAACTACAAGGCCGACTTCGGATACACCAGCAAAATAAGGGGGTGGATACCGCAGGGGGGTACGATACAGGTGTTTACAGTAACCGGTAACCGGACCGTTTACGTACCCTATAAAAAGAGCAAAATATTATCCGGCAAGCTCACCGTGGCGCTCGATAAAAATTCGAACCTGGATTTCAAACCCGGCAATATCAAAGTGACGGCTACCAGCAATGATTCTGTACGTGCATCCTACTCTACCCTCACCGACGAAAATGGTGAATTCTACTTCAATTTGCCGGCAGGTTATTACACAGTTGCCCTGAGCGAAGTAGCCTTCGACGAAAACTTCAAGCCAACCGAATTTGCCCAACCGGCCGACCTTGTAAACAATGATGAGAAGACCCTCTATTTTGAGATCAAGCAGAAAAGGCGCGCAATAAACATTAAGAGAAAATAACATTTGCAAACAGAATGTTAACGCCTTGCAAAGCTGAGGTTAAGCGTTAACGATAATTTGCAGGCATGTAATATGAATTACATTTTTGCTGTCTGAAAAAAAACATCTCAAACAAATACTGTGACAATGAACAAACAAATAGCAATTTTCTCAAGAGTGGCCGGGTACGCCGTAAACAAAGCCTTAAGTCCTGTAAACAGGGGCAAATCTGCAGACAAAGTGCAACTGCTGATCAACAACATGAACCACATTAACCAATTGCTGATGGCCATGGCTGTGAAACTGGTACACAGGGCTAAGCAGGAAGATGTTGACACAGAAGAACTTACTATGAACCTGCACGACATTATACATTTGTCAGTAGTGTCATATGCCAAAAGGGCTCACTAAGAACGAAAGAATTACCTAAACGGAAAAAGCGCATACTTATTGTATCGCGCTTTTTTTGTGCCAGGCCGGTTATAAAAAGAAAAGGGGCCTTAAAGCCCCAATTCAGATAATTTTACAACAGAGACAAAAAAAATTCCTACTAAACTTAACAATGCGAAAAGCATTGCTACCAAAGTCAGCAGGGACTTTGATTCATACTTTTTAAGCATAGGTAACAAATGTTTTTAAATTAACGTATGTACCAACTTTGACAGAGCTTTTAAGTTGCGACACAAATATACGGGCAAATTCTGCTTTTGGTATTAAAACAAGATGAATAAACCGGGATTTATTTATGAAATTCCTCATTTAGAGGCCTATTATTTATCTTTGCACCGATTTTTTGATTTTATAACGCTTTAAAAATAACCATAAATGAAAGTAACTGTAGTGGGCGCCGGTGCGGTAGGGGCGACATGTGCTGATAATATTGCCCGCAAAGAACTGGCAGACGAACTGGTGCTGGTGGACATAAAAGAAGGTTTTGCCGAAGGTAAAGCCCTGGATATTACCCAGACAGCTTCGTTGCTGGGCTTTGACACCACTGTAACCGGCGTAACCAACGATTATTCCAAAACGGCAGGATCTGACGTGTGTGTAATTACGTCGGGCATACCCCGTAAGCCGGGTATGACACGTGAAGAGCTGATAGGCACCAATGCCAAAATAGTGGAAACCGTTGCCAAAAACCTGCTGGAGCACTCACCCAATACTATTATCGTGGTTATATCCAACCCCATGGATACCATGACCTACCTGGCGCTGAAAGCTACAGGCCTGCCCAAAAACAGGATAATAGGCATGGGTGGCATACTGGATAGCGCCCGCTTCAAATGTTACCTGCAAAAAGAACTGAACTGCTCGCCCAACGACCTGCACGCTACCGTGATAGGCGGCCATGGCGATACGACAATGATACCGCTGACCAGGCTGGCTACACTGGCGGGCGTGCCGGTGTCTGAATACCTGTCTGAAGACCAACTGGCTAACGTGTCTGCAGCTACCATGGTGGGCGGCGCTACGCTGACCAAATTGCTGGGCACATCAGCATGGTATGCACCGGGCGCAGCTGGTGCAGCCTTGGTAGAGTCCATAGTCCGCGATGAGAAAAAAGTATTTCCCTGCTGCGTATACCTGGACGGCGAGTATGGCCAGAAAGACATTTGTATGGGTGTGCCGGTAGTAATAGGCAAAAACGGCTGGGAAGGCATTGTTGACTACAAGTTGACAGAAGACGAGCAAGCCAAATTCAATGCATCGGCGGAAGCAGTGCGCAATATGAACGAGGTGCTGAATACACTGGTGTAACAATTACATCCAAAACATATAGTGACAACCCCGGCAGAACAGCCGGGGTTTGTTTTTTTTGTCATGATAAGGTTGTTGCAATGTAAAAGTATGGCCACAACTGCCTGCTGTACAATCCGTGTTATATAAGTAAAAATCAAGCGCCGCCAACTTTCGTTGGCGGCGCTCTTTTGTCGCTTCAATAATAAAGCTTTTAGTAAATACTGTTGCGGGAGCCTTTGAATTCTTTAGGGCGAACAATGGTGAACACCCTGGAGATATTGAACCCGAGATGTATAGTCCCTGTTTTGTTGAATGACCATTGACCCGGTGTCTGCCCGATATAATTACGTTCTGTCATAGCGCGGGAATTTGACAACATCAACTGGAACACGTGCCCACCGGTTTCTATATCCACTCCTACCGAGAGAACGTTTCTGTAACCCAATTGCTCAGTGCCTGGCACACGGTAATAATATTCACCGTTCAGCGTAACGCGGTTGGAAATTTTTATCCTTCCGCCAATACCCAGCGCTACCAGGTCGTTAGGTTCGGGAGTGGTGGGCACAAGGTTGTAATGAATGTGCGTGGGCATGAACTGCAACGAAAGCCATTTGTTGAACTTGCGCGCCAGCAACAATTGGTTGACATAGTACAGCCTGTTGCTAAAATGATATTCCTGGCCCGGAGGCAGTATGGGCGCAGGCATCGACTGCACACTCATGGCCCCCATATAACTCAGGCTAAGCGGACTGCCTTTGCCTTCGGACTGCCGCAATAATTTTACCTTAAAGAGGCCATCATATTCCTTCATAAACGAATTGCGGCCAAAACCTACCATCAGCCAATCGGTAATACCATAATCGAAACCGATACGTGTATTGGCATCGTCAAGGCCGAAAAACGTAGACACTCCTGCGTTCAACGCACCAAACCTGTGGTTAACGCGGAAATCAAGTACACCTTTACCGGTATTTTCTATACTATGGCCTGTAACCAACCTAGTGGTTTTGAAGGTGGCCGTGGTGTACATTTTTTTAGGCGGCTCATCGTTCTCCAACAGCTCCATAAGGTTGGCATCCTCCTCATCGTTTTGCTTCTGCTTCAGTTTATCATTCTGTGCATACAAGTTGCCACAAGAAACCGCAATGAGACCTGCCAATAAAAAAACATAAGGAACGCGCATAATGTGTGTATTGAATTTCAAAATTGCTTATTTTTTTTCTAAAATACTATTTACAGTTACTTCGATATCATTCGCTATTTTATTTTCCACTATACCGGGTATTTTAATATCGTGATCTTTGGGTCGCACTTTGAACTCACTATTTATAGTAACGGTCTTATCTTTTACCGTAATGGTACCGGGTAGTGTAACATCTCTCGTAACACCGTGGATGGCCAGCTTGCCTTTAGTACTTACATTGTAAGTGCCGTTCTTGTCAAAATTCACGCTGCCCAGGTCCGTAATTTTACCCTTGTACTCTGCCTTAGGATATTTGCTACTTTCCATGTAGTTCTCGTTAAAATGCTCCTGCATCAGTGCTTTCTCGAAGCGGAAACTTTTTATCGGTACCTGGAATACAAAATCGCCGGTTGAGGCATCGAGGACCGCGGATGTTTCGTTATTGAAAGCCTCGATGTTTTCTAAAGGTGTAGACGAAAAGAAGGTTACCTTTCCCGTACGTGTCATATACTTTTGCGCATAGGCAGTTGTCATTCCGCAAACCAATACCGCCGCTAAAATCAGCTTTTTCATACCTGTCTGTTTTTATTTTATTGTTATTCAAAAACTATACCCGGTTTATTGTGGCATGCCTGCATTTACCCATGCCGCTATCTGTGATACCTGGCAGTCTCCGAGTTTTGGCATTCCCTTGGGCATCTGCATATAGCCGGTTTCGTGTTTTATTGCACCCAGCAGTCTGCCGCCGTTTATCGCCGTTTTTATCCCATCATAATTGCTCAGGTCGTGCCCGAAAGATTTGGTAGCGGCATCGTGACAACCCGCAAGAGCGCAGGATTGGCTAAATATAGGCTGAACTTTTGCAAAATTCATGTTGGTTGTATCGCAGCCGCCACTACCGGTGGGCGAAGGATATAGCTCGCTTTCTTTATCGCTATAACAGCTTGCAAGGAATAAAACAGCTAAAGGGACAATTAATTTCTTCATATTCATTGTTGCTTATCAATTATATCAAATGGTTCTATAATAACATTTCAGGTTTGTATTAATTATTTAGCGCCCCCGACCCGGCCCATTTTTCTATTTTCTTTATCTCACAGTCGGATAACTTAGCGCCACCATATGGCATGGCAGTAAAACCTGCACTATGGTTAATGGCCCCGAGCAGCCTGCCGCTGTTTAAGGTAGCTACTGCACCGGTATAGGTATCCAGCATAATCCCTTTTTGCGCTGAAGCCCCGCTATGGCAGCCCTTGCAATATTTATCGAATATAGGCTGTATATCCGCAGCATAGGCAAACTTAGTCGTATCACAGGGCGAGCTGCAGTTCGTCGTGTTTTTTGCCCCCTCATTTATCCACCTGCGTATCAATACTATCTGCGCAGAGGTGAGCGGGCTGTTGGGTGGTGGGGGCATAATATCATCCGGCTTGTCTTCGGTAATTTTCTTGTAGAGTTCTGTTTCATTTGCATTGCCTGCCACAAATTTCTTCGACACGATGGAATTATAATCGGTAAACTGGAAGCCTTCAGTGCGTGTAACAGCATCGTGGCAACCAGGTATAGCGCAATTAGAAACAAATATTGGCAAAATATCCCTGCTAAAACAGATACCTGTATCAATGTTATTGTTTCCGCCATTGTTCCCACCGTTATCGCCCCCGTTATTGGTGGTAGCAGGCACAGGCTCATTGCCTTTGTGTTTGCAAGCTATCATCAATATGGTACATGCCAATAACACGCCAAATACCTTTATCATCGTCTTCATACCGCTTCCGCTTAAATTGTTTGTTTGTTTTTGTTATATATTATTTTACTATCACACAGTCGCTAAGCAATACACCAAACAAGCTACTGCCCGTGCAAAAACCTTTCACCGTCACCGCCTCGCCAGTCCCGGCCTTTACATCCTTATCCCTCATGGTGCACTGCACAGTAGCCATGGGGTCGTCTCCCGCCAGTACTATCATGAGGCCCCCATCCTGGTTTTGCTGTGTTTCGGTCACAGTGCCTTTCACCGTAAGCGCCTTATTCAGGTATTTTTCGTTGGCCTTAGCCTCGTCGGCAGCGAAAGCGCCCGCCAGTTCCGTCACGGTCACTTCCTCGCCCTTTATATCTTCTACTTTCCGGTGCGGCATATTCCACATCATATAGCCGACAACACCGCCGATTATTGCTATGACCACAACAACAGTGAATATTATTTTCCAGTTTTTCATAAGCATAAAAGTTTTCCTGTAATCAGCAAGGTAAAAGTATCAATCTCCGTTTTTCTTTCTGACTTAATTGTGACGAAGCGGTATAAAGACGGGATGAACCAGTATTTACCCGGTTTTTTACAATTCGCCGGCCAGCCATAGTTTAAAACCCGCGCTTCTTTCCGAGCTTACCAGCGGCGGCTCTTTCACTTCGGGCTGAAGCTTCACCAGCACCCTGGCCTTGCTATAGGTTTTCATTTCTTTTATAGCCTTCAGCGAGATAATGTACTGCCGGTTGATGCGAAAAAACCTTTCGGGGTCAAGCATCTGTTCCAGCGCGTCAAGGTTATTATCTATCGGGTAGGTACGGTCTTCGAACATGCGTGCGAATGTCCCTTTGTTTTCGCTGAAGAAGTAGGCAATGTCCTCTGTGGCGATAGTTTTTATATTATCTCCAAAGCGTACCATGAACCGTTTCTTAAATTCGGGCTGTTTCATGGCCTCCAGCAGTTTTGCCTGTTTTTCCTCTGTTATGCCAAACATCTTTTTCAGGTCGTTCAGCTTATCCAGCGCTTCTTCCAGGTCTTCCGATTTAATGGGTTTCAGCAAATAACCCACGCCGGAAGCCTTAAAAGCCTCGATTGCATATTGGTCGTAGGCAGTGGTGAAAATTATAGGCGCGTCCACCTTCACCTGTTTCAGCAGGTCGAAAGCAGAACCATCGGCCAGGTGGATATCCATAAAAACAATGGCCGGCATTGGATTTTCTTCAAACCATTGCCTGGCAGCGCTTACACTGTCATGGTGCGCTGCTATTTCAATATCGGGCATCAGGGCTCCCAGTAGTTTCACCAGCCGCTTGTAAGCCGGTTGTTCGTCTTCAACTATTACAACTTTCATATCAAAGGTATTGTTACGACAAATTCATTATTAATAATCTGTGCAGATACTTCGCGCCTGCTATGCAAACCGTATCGCTTGCGGATGTTCGCCAACCCGAGGCCCGCACCTTTTTCCTTGCTTATTTTCGGTTGGTAATTATTACTAATTGTGAGTTGTTCTTCATCGGCACTAAACTTAACAACCAACGGCTTCGCCTTCGATACAATATTATGCTTTATAGCATTTTCAAGCAGCAGTTGAAGTGCCATGGGCACCACCTTTTTAACTTTTTTTAATTTTTCGGGGATATTGGTCTGAAGTTGCAGGGCGTCACCAAAACGGCTCTTTTGTATATAGATGTAATTTTCCAGTATTTCCCATTCTTCGGCCAGGGTTATCAGGTCTTTATCTTTGTGTGAGAGCATGTTCCGGTACAGGTCGGAAAGCTGCGTGGTATATTGCATTGCCGCTTCTTTATCATCGTCTATCAGGCCGGTGAGTGTATTCAGGCTGTTGAACAGGAAATGAGGGTTTACCTGGCTTTTAAGATGTTCGTATTCAAACATCATGCGCTCGCGCTGCAGCGACGACAGCTTACGAAGATTGCGCTCCCTGATACGTATATACATATAGGATACAAACCAGATAAACACAGCCGCCAGGAGTATAAACCACCACTGCATCCAAAAAGGCCGGGCAATCGAGAAGCTGTATTGCGCCTGTCCATAACCGGTAAACCGGCTATTCATCGATACCTGCACTAAAAAACGGTAATCGCCGCTGGGCAGTTGGGGAAAGGTTACCGATTCATCCCTGGTAGCTATCCATTCGTCGTTAAACCCTTCTAATTTGTACCTGTAATAAAGTTGGTCGGGGTTGGCAAAATTGACACCATCATATCGGAATGTGACGTGGTTTTCAGAATAATTGAAACGATTCCTTTCCATACTCACGACTCCGAAAAAAGTATTCAGGGACGTGATCTTCACGGCTGGCGTAATATCAAGGGAGTAATCAGTTTTTTTGCCAAAACATACCAGGCCATCCTGGTAAGGGATGTACACATTACCGGCAGTGTCGGTGGCGACGAGGTTAAGCGTAGATGATACACTGTCGATACCTATACCCAACCGACGCTCAAAATGCCTGAACATACGGCTGCGAGGTTGCCATTCTTCAATACCCTTGGCATGTACTACCAGCATTGTACCATATGAGGTAGGTGTTATCGCCGATATCCTCATGCTTTGCAAGCCCTGTTCTGCCCCTATATTCTCCCATCGTCTGCCGTTGTATACCAGCAATCCTATGTTAAACGTACTGGCCCAGATGTGGCCGCGGGCATCGCCGGCAATATTGTAAGCAACATTACTGGTCATCCCCGAGGCGCTATCCCACAGTGTGTATTTACCGTTGCTGTACATGCATACGCCTGCGCCATCTGTAGCCATCCATGTATTTCCGTTGCGGTCAGGAAATATTTCGTACACATAGTCGCTGCCAATACCAGTACCCTTATTGTGCAGTTTCACCAGTGTTAATTCATTATTATTTCGTACCTGCAATTCCTCCACTCCGTTCAGCCCTGCTACCCATAATTTATTATCTCTCCCTGAAATATCTAAAACACTTTCTTTATCTAACGGCGTTATACCTGTCACCTTTCTGAAATTTCGATGATCAGCGCTGTACCAGAGCCCGTCTCCAAAAGTGCCCACCCAGAGCACGTCATTTCCATCGCAGTAAAGATGTGTAATGGACGACCGTGAAGAATACATTAATTTCGGCTGAGGGTTTTCATCCAGCAGGGAAGTTTTGTAGAGTTTTCCTTTTTGAGCAAACCACATTCCGGTATTTCCGTCGCAGGCCATAGCCGTCAATTCGGACAATGAAAATGGCGCTGGTAATTGAACAGACGAAATATACTCGGCCGCAAACATTTTGAGGCCCGTATTTGTGGCGCACCATATATTCCCCGTGCTATCCATGAGCAATTTGTACAGGCGCTGCCTGGGGTAATGATGGGCCTGTATATGCAGTCCGCCCGTGTCTTGGAGGCGGACATCGAGCATGTACCCGCTTTGCGTGCACACCCAGGCCCTGTCGTCGCCTATGGGCAGTATGTCATTCACCTGTCCCCATTGCCATGGTTCATTTGCGGCGGGTGTCCATGTTTGTTTCGTCTTGCTGCAATATAGTGCCAAGCCGCCCTGGTGCGTACCCAGCCAGCTCCAACATTTTTTTTGCATCGGCCTTATCACCCGCACTATATTGTCGGGTAATCCGCCCGAGGTGGTATAATGGCTTACAGCTACCTTGCCTCCGGATGTATTGATCTCGTTTATACCCTGGTCGGTACCTGCCAGCAGCAGGCCCCTGGCCGGTGAAACGATGGTGTAGATGTAATCATCAGTCAGGCCGTTGGCCATCGTATATCGCGTACAATAGTTGTCGTGCACCAGGAAAATACCCTGGCCTACGGTAGATAGAACCATAAAATCGCCCGCAACTATATGCACGGCTGATATTGCTTCGGCAGGCACTGTGCCCGATAGCGCAACCTTCCTGAAAACGACGCCATCCCATACCCCCAGCATACCATTACCAAAGCCCGCCAACACTTTACCGTCTGTTACCGCTATTGCCGTCACAGTCGCATCTATGCCGGTTTTTATCGGGCGAAACTGTCGGCCATTGTAACTAAAAAGTCCCTCATCAGTGCCGAGCCATAGGTAATTTTCACGGTCCATCGCGAGGCAATTCACTTTTACTGAAACGTTGGTTTCGTCCAGCCATATGTCTTTGCTGAAAGGGCGGCCGGCGTACAAATAGTTGCAGGTAGCCGCGACCACAAATGTGGCTAAAATATGGAAGAGCAGCCTTCGCATTACGGTTGTTCTATCAGTATCATTTTTACCGTGATAAACACTTCTGTGGCCAGCTTGTCGTTAACTACACGTGGTATCTTTATATCATGGTCTGCCAGTGCTACCCTGAACTCGGAACTTACATCCATACTTCCATTTTTAGTGACCACGTCAGCATATATTATCCTGTCGCGGCTTACGCCATGCACGTTTAATTCCCCTTTGGCCCTTACGGTGTATTGACCATCTGCCGACAGGTCAACATCTTCGATGATCTTACCTGAAAATGTGATGCCAGGATATTTAAAGCTTTCCATGTAATTCTCGTTAAAATGCTCCCGCTGCAAGGGACTGTTGAAACCCTCAAACGAGGCGACCTCGACCTTAAAAGCAAATTGTTTTTTGCCGGTGTTAATAAGGCCTTTAAGTTTCTTCGACGCTGCTTTGATCAGTTCGTTAGGGGCGTCTGAATTAAACGTAATAGTGGCTTTCTGTACTTCATATACGGGCTGAGCCATTACACCGGCAGCACAGACGAGCAGTATGCCGAGGATACATAAACGGAGCGGAAACATAGATATTTAAAAATACGCCATTATCCCCGCAACTGCAATAGAATTCTGTTTTTACGGGATTTTTGGGTGATGAAACCGATCTTTTACATCTTGACGAAAACCGAACGGGCAGTCTTTCTATTGGCATATTCCACTTCCACGATATAGGTGTTCCTGGACAGGTTGCTGATATCCACCTGTATTTTTGTACCTGTTTTCGCAATGTCCTGCACGATATTTCCCGCCATATCCATTATCCTGATATGACCAACATCTTCGTTGGCAAAGATGTTGAGCATATCGCCGGACGATATAGGATAGACGGTAAGGTTTTTTTCCATATAGGGGCTGTCTGCTGAAATTTATTATAGGCAAAATTGGTAAAACACAGGAAAGAAAAACATACCGCCCGCGGGGTATCCTTACCTCCGTGCTACTGGGTATAGGCTAATTATCCAGCTTTATTTCCAATATCTTTGGCCAGTTTTTCCCGGTAATGAAAACGCGGTTGGTTTCTTTATCATACGCTATTCCGTTCAGCACTTCCGGCATGTCTTCGCTATAGCTCCTGGCAGGTATGCCGGCCTGGCCCCTAAGGTTGCGCAGGTCTGCTTTGCCAACAACGTGCCCGGTGGCGGGATCTATTTTCAGGATGAATTCCGTTTCCCACTGATTAGCGTATATATACCCGCTAATGTATTCCAATTCGTTGATATTGCCTACCGGGCCATAGGCATCAACAACCTCTATGCGCTTTACCTGCTTCAAATCGGCCGGATTGAGATAGTACAGGTAAGGCGACCCGTCGCTGTAGATAAGGTGTGCGCTATCGTTGGTTAAACCCCATCCCTCGTTTGTTTCCAACTGAAAGGTGCCCAGTGGTTTGAATGTCGCTTTATCAAATATCAGCCCTGTCTTCTCCCGCCAGGTAATGATGTAAATCTTGTCTCCCATCACGGTAAGGCCTTCGCCAAAATACTTATCGTCCAGCTTATATTCGTTCAGGACCTTGCCGGTTTCGAGCTCGTACTTATAAATATGCGACTGCCCGTAATGTCCCGTGCATTCATACATATAGCCATCTACAAATTGCAGGCCCTGGGTATAAGAGTGTGCATTGTGCGGATATTGTTTCAGCAAAGTGTAAGGGATGCTGCGGACAGGCGGTACGGTTGAAGCAGTTTGTTCCTGCTCTGCAGGCTGCTCTTCTGCAGTCTCGTCGTTGCATGAAACAAAGGAAAGGGTTGAAAACAACAAAAAGGTATAAATAAGCCTGTAGTTCATCGGGTGCAGTTTCAGAGACCCAAAAATAAGCGCATGAAAGTAGTAATCAAAAAAACATCAGCCATTACGAGCACTTTTAACGTTCCACGCTCTCCCTTTTGAGCAGATAGTACGGTTGCGGATGCACAATACCGGTACTGTCGCGGGTGTACCGGCTATAATAAAGCGTGTCTTTGGCCTGGGTACTTTTTGACAGATAAGGCGCCAGGTTATTGCACAACACGTAGCTGTCGGCCTTATTCTCAACCTTAAGCCACATGCGCTCCTGAGACATATCGAGGGCAAATGCCAGGCTGGTGGTACGCGGTTTATTGGGCGTATCTATGAAACTATGCCTGACTGTATGAAACCTGCTGATAACAAAGCTATGCATACGTTCACGCTCCGTAAGACTGTCCCAGACAGATGCGCCTGTGGTATCAAAAGCATCCACCGCCACCCATGTGCTGGACACCCCGTTACCATCCAGGCATATTAATTGTTCATTTCGCTGTACTCCGTCTATATTCAGCACATAGTCCTGAGCCTCAGCATAATAATCGAAGGCAGATTCTTTATAGTTGCCTGCCATATCTGTGTTGAGCCAGCTACTGTAGGTGTAGTCTTTTGTATGCCACTCATATTTGTACCGGTGGGCGTCTTTGAGGTCGGGGCGGGGAATGACCAGCGTATCAGACGGCGGCAGGGTGAATTCCATAATATGTGGCAGGGTGCCGGTGGCAATATCCAACCCGCTGAAACTGATGTATACCGAATCCGGGATATTATTGACTATAACAGCCGAGGCATTGCCTTTAATACCTTCGGGCGGAGGGGTATGTACGGTCTCCTTTTTACAGGCATGAACTACCAAAACCAAAGCTATAAATATACCGATACGGCGCATAAGGCTAAATTATGGAATCACAATAACAGTTGAAACGTATGAAAGCCGATATTATTGCGGGAAGCTGCTGCACAGGTACTCCCGGCCTGATTCGGAATAATACAAAAGCCCCGTAAAAACGGGGCTTTCTGTATGTAACAGGTAAACGATACGAAAATCAATTAAAGGTACTTATTTTTTCCAATAATTCATCTTTCCCGATGTAACCCAAGTGGCTCCAAACCAATTTTTTGTTTTTGTATAACAAAATGGTGGGAAGACCGGAAATGTTCAGTTCCTGCGCTATTAGCGTATTCTTATCAGCATTTATTCTCTGCAGGTCCAGGATGTCCGCCTTCTCTGTGGCAATTTCCTTCAGGAAAGGTTCCATTTTTTTGCAGGGAGAACACCAGTCGGCATAAAAATCCACCAAAACCAGCTTATCGGTCTCCAACAGCTTGTGATAATCCTTCGTATTCATGCCCTTCAGGCCCGATTCCGCCTCATTTTGTAGTGGCAGGCCTTCGCTTTTCCAATTCATAATACCACCCTTCAGGTCATATACCTCTTTGAAACCCATACCCTTCAGCGCTTGCACGGCGGCGCCACTTCTGCCACCACCTTTGCAATACACGAAAACCGGCTTGCTTTTGTCCAGCCTGGCAACTTCTTCGTTAAAACCGGGGCCATTCCAATCAATATTTTTTGCTCCTTTTATGTAACCCTCTTTAAATTCCCCGGGTGTGCGCACATCCAGCAGAATTTCGTCCTTTTTATCGTTCATCGCCGACCTGAATGCGTTTGGATTCAATAAATTGCCTTGGGGAGAAGACTGGCAGGATACAAACGCCAGGGAAAGAGCAAAGGATAAAGTGAGTAATCTTTTAAGAAAAACCATTTCGATTTGTTTAGTTTGATTGTGTTTTAAATTATCAGGAGTATTGTTCTATTAGTTTCTGCAACTGGTTGGCCGGCACTACACCGCTTTGCCGCCATTTTACTTCGCCATTTTTAAACAATATCAAGGTAGGAACGCCCGATATCCGGTAAGCCTCCGCAGCTGCCCTGTTCTGGTCCACATCTACCTTTATGATATTAGCCTTGTCGCCTACTTTGTTTTTCAGTTCTGAAAGTATGGGGGCCATCATTTTGCAGGGACCGCACCATTCGGCAGAAAAGTCTACCAAAACCGGCTTATCTGCATTGATCAGTTCTTTAAATGTCTGTGCCATGTTCTAATAGTTTTTTTGATGAGGTTCTACGTGCAAATATCTGCGTATTGACGTTAACACTACGTGATAAAAGTTACACAATTGCCATTTTAGTTTTTTTGTAACATAGGTTGCCATATTTGCGTTATGAAGTTACTCCCTTTGTATTCCGCAACGGCGTGATAACTATCAACATCACAACTGATATTTGTCATAAACGGTGCATAAACAATAAAATAAATTCGTAAACTGTTTAACACAAAAAATCTATAAAAATGAATGAAATAACCACGATGCCACGCATTGGCGACCAGGCGCCGGACTTTGAAGCCGTAACAACCACGGGGAAGCTGAAATTCAGCGATTACAACAAGGATAGCTGGATAATTATGTTCTCGCACCCGGCAGATTTTACGCCTGTCTGCACCACAGAGCTTTCTGCTTTTGCAACAGAAGAAGATTATTTCGCATCAAAAAACACGAAACTGCTGGGACTGAGCATTGACAGTATCCACTCGCATGTGGCCTGGGTGAACAATGTGAAGAAAAACATGGGCATATTGATGAAGTTCCCCATTATAGCCGATATAGACATGAAAGTGGCCAAACTATATGGCATGCTGCAGCCGGGGGAAAGTGAGACAGCCGCTGTACGCGCGGTGTTTTTTATTGACCCGACAGGCAGGATAAGACTTATCATGTATTATCCATTAAACATTGGCCGCAATATGGCGGAAATAAAACGCGTATTGGCAGCATTGCAAACGAGCGATAAACATAAAGTGGCCCTACCGATTAACTGGGAACCGGGCGATAAAGTAATTGTTCCGCCACCTAAAACTGTGGAAGAAATGGAAGCCCGCGAAAAGAGTGAGTATGAAATGATAGACTTCTACCTGGCCAGGAAGACTATCTGATGATAATAGCAGGGTACATAGCAGCGGTACTGGTAGGATTGTCGCTGGGGCTGATAGGAGGTGGGGGCTCAATTCTTACGGTTCCGCTGCTGGTGTACCTGTTTGGTATTGAGCCTGTGGTGGCTACGTCCTATTCCCTGTTTATCGTAGGCATTGCGGCCCTCGTAGGCGCAGCCAGGAATTACAGGCAGGGGCAGGTGGATACAAGGACAACCCTGATATTTGGTATAACGTCGGTAATCACGGTTATCCTTACGCGCAGGCTCGTTGTCCCGGCTATCCCCAGGCATATTGGTTCTATCGGTGGCATAGAAGTAACCAATTCTATGCTCACCATGATACTGTTTGCAGTGTTAATGCTGTTCGCCTCGATATCCATGATAAGGGGCAGGAAGGTTGAAAAAGACGAGGCAGAGCGACGTTCTGAATTCATGCTCTTTTTATACGGTACAGGCATCGGGTTTGTGACAGGTTTCCTGGGTGCAGGCGGTGGATTTTTATTGATACCGGCGTTGGTATTTTTTGCAGGCCTTGACATGAAACGCGCAATCGGCACTTCACTGAGTATTATCGCTATGAATTCGCTGATAGGCTTTGCCAGCGATGTATGGTTTATGCCCATAGATTGGGCATTGTTATTATCCATATCCGCTGTGGCTGTAGCAGGTATCTTTGGAGGTATGGCACTCGGGAAAAAAATACCCGGCAAAAACCTGCAAAAAGGGTTTGGCTGGTTTGTGCTGATAACCGGTATTTATATACTTATAAAGGAACTGTTATAGTGGCGCATAACTGTGATAATTGTTACAGTCCATACCTTTAAAAATCCTGACTTTTGCGTAAGAAGTTTTAATAACAAAAAAATTAAATTATACTGAACATGAAAGTTGAACAGATTTATACAGGTTGCCTGGCACAGGGCGCGTATTATATTGAAAGTAACGGAGAAGCCGCGGTAATCGACCCGTTGCGCGAGGTGCAGCCATATATAGACAGGGCCGCGAAAAGCGGGGCGAAAATAAAGTATGTATTTGAAACACACTTTCACGCCGATTTTGTTTCGGGTCACCTGGACCTGGCGAAAAAAACCGGCGCGCAAATAGTGTATGGCCCAACAGCCGTGCCCGGTTTTGAAGCCGTAGTAGCTGAAGACGGGCAGGTATTTAAACTGGGCGATGTCACCATAAAAGTATTACATACGCCCGGGCATACTATGGAGAGCGCCTGTTACCTGCTGGCTGACGAAAAAGGAAAAGACACAGGACTGTTCAGCGGTGATACTTTGTTTATCGGAGATGTGGGCCGCCCCGACCTGGCGCAGAAGGCAGCTAATATGACCCAGGAACAACTGGCGGAGACACTGTACGATTCGCTGCACAACAAGATAATGCCGCTGGGAGACGATGTTATAGTATATCCTGCACACGGTGCGGGCAGCGCCTGCGGCAAGAATATGAGCAAGGAAACTACCGACACACTGGGCAACCAGAAAAAAACCAACTATGCCCTGCAGCATATGACAAAAGCGGAATTTGTGAAGGAAGTAGTAACCGGCCTTATGCCGCCGCCTAAATACTTTCCTATGAACGTAATGATGAACAAACAGGGATACGAAAGTATCGATTTAGTATTGGAGCGCGGCCAGCACGGTATGAGCACTGAGGCTTTTGAAGCCGCAGCCAATGAAACAGGGGCCGTGATACTGGATACCCGCGACGCGGAAGTATTTGCCAAAGGTTTCATCCCCAACTCCATCAACATAGGTATTAACGGCAACTTTGCCCCGTGGGTAGGCGCGCTTATACCCGACGTGAAGCAGGAAATACTGCTGGTAGCCGAAGCCGATAAGGTAGAAGAAGTGGTGACCAGGCTGGCTCGTGTAGGTTATGACAATGTATTAGGTTACCTGGAAGGCGGCTTTGCCACATGGAAGTCTGCGGGGAAAGAAACCGATAGCATTCAATCGATAACCGCGAGCGAATTTGCCGCGCTTGCAGAGAAACAGCCTGTGAACATCATGGATGTGCGCAGGAAGAGCGAATATGACAGCGAGCATATAAAAGGCGCTGAAAATGTACCCCTGGATTATATCAATGATAACATGTCGCAGGTGGGCAGAGATAAAACATGGTATGTGCATTGTGCGGGCGGCTACCGCTCTATGATATTCGCATCCATCCTTAGGGCGAGGGGCTTCGATAATCTCATCAATGTACAGGGAGGTTTCGGAGCAATAAAAGAGACCGGCAAGTTTGATGTCACAGACTACGTTTGCCCCACTACACTGCTTTGAAAAGAATAGCAAACAAAACAAATAAATACTGCCCTGCCTGAATGAGCAGGGCTTTTTTTTGTCCATAAAAAATCCCGGGTACGATCGCCGGCGGCATAGTTTTTGTATCTTAGTTTTACAAATATTAAGGGATGAGAGTTAATTATTTTACGGCGCCAGCTGTGCTATTGGCATGGATGCTGGTTTCATGCGCCAAAGAGAATTACAGGCCCTATACTTGCCGCTGTGTTCAGGAAAGCAAAGGGGATATACTTGAAACAAAGGAATACGGGGTACATGCCACCAACCTGGGAGAGGCCGGAATGTTTTGCAACGACATTGAAGACAGGGTAAATGAATCCAACGAGGCGGCGGGTATCTCTGAAGACTTTAACTGCAAGGTAAAATAACTGCTTGCAAACAATGCCATTGACTGTTTCGGTGTAATTACCGTAACTTTATGGGGTATGAAGTATACTGTTCTCTTTACGCTGGCCCTGGGGCTTGCATGTACAATTACGGCCTGTAAAAAAGAAAAGGAACCCGAAGTAGAAACTCCGAAAATACACGTGCCGGATTTTGAGTACACCGGTAAACAATATGTATGGTTACCCATAACATTCAAGAGCAATTTTACTGAAAGTACTCAACTGACCTGGAGCTTTGGCGACGGGGAGGAAGAAACTATCTACGGCCGGGAGATTGCCCATACATACAAAGAGGCGGGCATATACACCGTTACAATGTCTATTGTGGACAGCTTTGGCGGAGCGGTATCAAAGGTGATAACTGTAACCAACGGCCCGGAGCGCGTAGGCGGAAAACACAAATGGAATTTCCTTTTGAAAGCAGGAGACCCGGTCACCCTATTACCTGTTCAAAATTTCAGCGGGGAATTAACCCTAGATATTGTGAATGATACCACTATACGTATCCCTGACATTCCGCAAATGAGAATACGCGGGCCATATACCGTGACCAAATATGAAGTGAATGCAGAACACCTGGTGTACAAAAGCAGCGACCTGCGGACTGAATTGTCTTACGATTTCAACAATGGTTTTGCAGGTATGAAAATAGTGCAGGTACATAAAGATACCGCGTGGACATTGACAGGAGGAGCGAGTTTTTTTAATTAACCTGACTACGCAGCCATTTTCCTGCATTCTTCCGCGCAGCGCCTGCATGTTTCCGCACATTCTTGGCAATGGCCGTGTTCATGTTTATCGCATTCGGCAGCGCATTTATCGCATATTTCCGCACAAAGTTTGCATATATCTTTTGCCCGGGCGCTATCATATACCATCATGTCCGCTGCAGCTTTGCAGATGGCCGCACATTCCAGGTTCATCCTGATACATTCGGCCATCATCTGTACATTGTCTTCTTTAAGGCAACTAATGGCGCAATAGCTGCACACAGTTGCGCAGTTAGCACAGGCATCCACGCATTGCTGATAATCTTTATACCCCATAACTTGCCTGGTTTTGTTTACGTCAAAAAGGCTAACAAACCCTGCGGGGGATTGTTCGGATTTCCCGGAATTGTTAATAGGATAAATTTCATTAACATTTGATTTTTTCATTGTACATTAGCAGTTCAATCAGAAAATAATTAACATGCGTGTACTAATTCTTACCCTGCTGCTGGCGGCATCGTATTCCGCATCTGCCAAAAAGCCGGCTACCTCAGCCAGGGCCCCCTACGAAAGAATAACATTATTTAACGGCAATGTGCAACTGGATGTCCCCACCATACTGCAAAAGGACAGGGAATATTATCATTATTGGGACAAATGTTCCGAAGGTGGATATACCGTGACCTTTGCGGCTAAATGTACCCGAAAAGCAGGTATGAATATGCAACTCAACATTCACGACCATATTCAATCGCCCGAGCATGCACACGACATATATGACCCCCGCGAACACTGTGTGCGGAATACGCGCCTGTTACAGGATACCACTTTCCTGATAGGTAATAAGGAATATACGGTCATCTCTACGCTGGCTACCCGCGACAGGGCGCGCCGCGACGGCACCCGGACCAATAACTATAACCTCAGCTATTATATAATAGCAGACGGCCGTATGCTCGAATTTCAATACTACTACTGGGCTGAGGACAACAAAGGGCTGGAATACTGGCGCGACCTGTCTTACCGCATAGCCAATTCAATAAAATGGTATAGCCCCGGTTGGGTTACAGCCAAACGTTAAGTATTGTTCTGCCTGCAATGTATAGGTTGCAGGTGTTCCATGGCGCCCATGGCATCGCTACCCGGATTGTCGCTGATTATTTCCCAGCCGTATTTTGATACTGGGTTGCCGTATTCCTGCCAGTTGATAACATTGCCAAAAGCATCGCGGCGCCATATGTCGGGCGGATGACCATCGAGGGGCATGGCCTTCATCCATACTTTTCTTTTCTCAGCTTGTGTATATTGGTTTCTCCCGGGAGTAGATTTTCTACCCATTACTTGTTCGTTTACCTGTAAAAATTAAAAACTGATTAAAGATAATAAATGCTGCATATAAAAAAAGCAAGTCGTCCATAGGAGTAACTTGCTTTTCCAGGTAAACTTAGTCTGCTTCTATAGAAAGGAAAAATTCTGCAATGGTTGGGTACAGGCAGCAAAAAGAAGTATGACAAATGCCGGAGGCGTCCTCCTAAAATATTTATAATTTGACTGCCGTGCATTATTATACCGTAAATTTGCACTTCGCCGGTTAGCAGAGTGCAGAGAGACTGATTTTTAGACGTAATACAAGCATAATGACAGAATTCAGGCCTGGTCGGTTCCAGATTTTGCCTACGATAGTTAAGAATTTAATCATCATCAATGCCATAATGGTATTTGCACAGTTCGTGCTGAGCAAATTCGGCATTGACCTGTCTGACTACCTGGGGCTGCACTACTGGAAGTCGGAGCATTTCCAGCCCTGGCAGTTCCTCACCCATATGTTCATGCATGGCGGCATAGCGCATATATTCTTCAATATGTTTGCGCTATGGATGTTCGGCAGCGTGCTCGAAAACATCTGGGGGCCTAAACGTTTCCTTATTTTTTACCTGATATGCGGGCTGGGGGCGGCTGTGCTGCATATGGCGGTAGTTGCATACGGTTTTCGTGAAGTAGAACAGGCGTTTGCTGCTTACCAGACCAATCCCGGCATCGACCAGATGCGCGCCTTTATTGAAGAGCACGTGACAAGGCCAACGGGCAACACACTTATCAACCAGGTGTTTGACACCTATAATTATTGGGCTTCACACCCGCAGTCCGATATGTCGCAGGAGTCTATAGATGCTATCAACAGGTATATACATGGTTATACTTACCCGGCTACAGGGCAATATTTCAGCGGCATCTTCGACGAGGCCACTGTGGGAGCATCGGGGGCGGTATTTGGTATACTCTTCGCCTTTGGCTATTTGTTCCCCAATACCCTGTTGTATATCTATTTTCTTGTACCTATCAAGGCGAAGTACGTGGTAGGCGGCCTTGCAATTATTGAGCTTGTTGCAGGCATCCGCGACTCAGCAGGTGACAATATAGCGCACTTTGCCCACCTGGGCGGAATGCTGGTGGGTTTCATTCTGCTGAAGATATGGAACAAGCGCAACCGCAACCATTTTTATTAAATTGCCAAAGAAATACAGTGTAATGATCAGGACACAAAGGGGGATACCGGCTTTTAACGAAAACGCGGTTTTAAAACTCATCATAGCATCGGGTACAGGTTTCATAGCCTATCATCTTACCAGGGTAACCATGATGGTAGCGGAGGCGGACCCGTCGCTTTTTGGAAAACTCTTTACCGTAAATACCGCCTTGCCTAAGGCGGATATGTTCCTGTCTAAATTCTGGACCATCTTTACATACGGGTGGGTACACGAGGGCTTCTGGGTGCTGTTCAGCAATATGATATGGCTATACGCCTTTGGCTCTTTGGTTCAAATGCTGGTGGGCCATCGCCAGTTGATACCGATGTTTGTTTATTGCCTGCTGGCCGGGGGAATATTTTACGAAGTCGGCCAGCTGATACCCGGCGCCTACTTCCTTGGCAGAAGTGCTATGTTTGGGGCGCAGGCCGGTGTAGTAGGCCTTTCGGTGGCGGCACTAACGCTGGCCCCGGGATACAAATACTACCTGACCGATACTATGCGCATACCGCTATGGGTGATAGCCGTGATATTTTACGCGCTGCAGTTGATGAATGCCAATATCAATTTTGAAGGTGCTCCCTTATTTTTACTGGTTGGCGGGGCCGTAATGGGTTATATATATGTAGTGCTGCTGCGCAACGGTTACAAGCCGGGCGACTGGGTATATAATATCTCTGACAGGATAAACAATCGCTTTGAGCCCAATGAGCGGGCAATGGTGGACAGGGGCAATACCCGCAGGAACCGTACCATGAGCATGTACACACCTAAGCCCAAACAGGGCATCACGCAAAATAAGATCGACGAGATATTAGACAAGATCAACCAGAAAGGCTATGATGCGCTGAGCAAAGAAGACAAAGAGACGCTGATGAAGGCATCGGGCGGCAAAGACAACTGACAAAAGCCATTTTGAAACACCCCATACTACTATTCATCAGGCGGTTCCTGGGCCGCATTGTGCTGTTGGCCAACCTGGGCGCAATAGTATGGCTGGGGCTATGCGTAGCCGCAGCCTATACGCATCCGGCTACCATCCGGTATATAGCGCTCTTCAGCCTCAGCACGCCTTTTGCGGTACTGGCAAATATATTGTTCATATTCGCATGGCTGATATTTTCTACGCACAAGCTGAGAGCATTACTGTCGGCAGTAGCCATCATTGCTTCTTTCAATGTCGTGTCTCCCATTTTCGCTTTCAATTACTTTAAGGACAACGATTTTTCGCATCGCCCCAATACTGTCCGCATCATGCATTGGAACGTGCACGGTATAGGCTTGTTTGACGAACCCTATAGCAATGCGCAAAGGGAAAGGATAATCACCTACCTGGACAGCGTAGATGCAGATGTTATGTCCCTTCCGGAATTTGCGGTAAAGAAGACAGAAATAACCTCGCAGACTGCAAAAAAAATCCTTGAGAACGGCAACTATAAGGATTACCGTTTCCAGGCCGATAATACGCTGGGCAAAAATATTTTCCTGGGCACTGCGGTATTCTCCAGGTACGAGATATTTAATTTTAAGGCGCATAAATTGTCGGATTATATCTATATGCTGCAGTGCGACATGGCTTTGCCCGGTGCGGATACCACGCGCATGTTCTTTGTCCACCTCAACACCTTCGGCCTCAGTGATAACGATAAGGACTACATTGAAGATGTGGCTAATAACAAAAAAGCTGACCTCAACCGGTCTCGTTCATATATGTGGAAGTTCAATTATGCCTTCCTGCGCAGGGCCCGGGAGGTGAAAGTAGCCAAAAGCATCATTGATGCAAGCCCCTACCCTGTCGTCATTTGCGGAGACCTCAACGACCTGCCCGGTTCTTATACCTACACGCAAATGCGCGAGGGACTGAACGATGCCTTCCTGCAGAGAGGGCGCGGACTGGGACGTACTTACAGCCGCCTGTCGCCTACGCTCCGTATCGATTATATATTTTATAACCCCGCCAGTTTTAGCTGCATTGGCTACAAATCGCCCTATACGTCCCTGTCTGACCATAACCCGGTAATAACCAATCTCGAAATTATCAACCGTCCTGAACGCTAAGCCGTTTTTTTGCTTTTATTTTGCCATATATGTCAGAGTTACACATTTACAATTCATATACGCGAGAAAAGGAAAAGTTTGTACCCTCAGTGCCCGGCCATGTGGGGCTGTATGTCTGCGGCCCTACCGTATCGGGCGAGTCGCACCTGGGGCATGCCCGCCCCTATATCACATTTGATGTGGTGTATCGCTATCTCACGCACCTGGGTTATAAAGTACGGTATGTACGCAACATTACCGACGCAGGGCATTTTGAAGAAGAAGGACGCGAAGCGGTGGACAAGGTAGCGGAGAAGGCCCACCTGGAACGACTGGAACCCATGGAACTGGTGCAGAAATACACCAACCTGTTTCATTGGGGCATGCGCCTGTTCAACAACGCAGAGCCGAATATTGAGCCTACCGCCACCGGGCATGTGATAGAGCAGATACAGATGATACAGGATATCATCGATAAGGGTTATGCCTACGAGGTAAACGGCTCTGTATATTTTGATGTAAAGAAATACGCTGATAAATATCCTTATGGCAAACTGTCAGGACGGAAAATAGACGAACTGCTGGAGACTACGCGCGACCTGGACGGACAGGACGAAAAAAGAAATAAAGTGGACTTCGCTTTATGGAAGAAAGCACCGCCTGAGCATATCATGCGCTGGACCAGCCCATGGGGAGAGGGTTTCCCGGGATGGCATATAGAGTGCTCGGCGATGAGCAGTAAGTACCTGGGCGAAGTATTTGATATACACGGCGGTGGTATGGATTTGCAATTTCCACACCACGAGAGCGAGATAGCACAATCTACCATCGCACACGGCTGCGCGCCAGTACGCTACTGGATGCACAATAATATGATCACCATCAATGGCAAAAAGATGGGGAAAAGCTATAACAATGTTATCAAGATAACAGAGTTGTTCAGCGGCAATCATCCTATGTTGGAGCAAGCCTACCATCCCATGGTGATACGGTTTTACATATTGCAAACCCATTATCGCAGTACGCTTGATTTTTCTAACGAGGCATTGCAGGCATCGGAAAAGGCATTCCGCAGGCTGTGGGAGGCGTATGAGGTACTGCAGAAACTAACGGCACCGTTGAACAATACCGCAGCAGACAAAGAACTCGATGAAAAAGTTAACCGCTTCTGCAATGAGTGTGCTGACTTTATGAATGATGACTTTAATACTGCCAAGGTGTTGGCAAACCTGTTTGAACTGGCCCCTATCATCAACGGCATAAAGGGCGGGCAAATAAAGCAAGATGCCTTGTCGGCAGCTACGTACCAACTGATGCTGGATACATTCAAAACCTACCTGGTGGATATACTGGGTATGCAGCCACTGCAGGTGCAACAAGATGGCAAGATAGACAAAGTGCTGTCGCTGCTGGCAGAGATACGCAAAGACGCCAAAGCAAGAAAGGACTACGCAACATCTGACCTGATACGCAATAAACTGGCGGAAGCGGGTGTTATGTTAAAAGACGAAAAGGATGGCAGTGTATCCTGGACGATAGAATAAAAAAACATGAACAAGATTGGCCCTTTACTCAAACATTTAGCAGGCTTTCAAAGCAGGATAGTCCTCTATTTTGCTACCAGCCTGCTGGCGATTGTTTTTTCGCTCTTTTCGTTCACCATGCTGGCGCCGGTATTGCAAGTGCTGTTCGAAGGTGTGAGCGAACCATCGAAAGACCGGGGCATCGTTAGCGATATTATCAACACGGTAAACCAAACAATACTGGAATACGACAAATTGACGGCGCTTACCTATTCAGTTTTGATAGTTGTCGTATTCACTATACTTAAAAACCTCTTTGTTTATACCTCGCTCAACATCCTGAACCCCATACGCAATGCGGTGATACACAAACTGCGCAACGAAATGTTCATGAAAGCCCTATCGTTGCCAATTGGTTTTTTCAACGAAGAGCGCAAAGGTGACCTGATATCGAAGATGACCAATGACATCAACGAAGTGGAAGTGTCCATCATGAACGTATTGGAGACCTTTATCCGCGAGCCGTTGACGATCATCATCACATTAGCATCCATGGTTATCATCAGCCCTCAGCTTACTTTGTTCCTGCTAATCTTGTTACCTATATCAGGACTGATAATAGGCCGAATTGGCAAATCGCTGAAGAAGCCCGCCGGAGAAGCGCAGGAACAGTTAGGCAATGTGCTGGGAGTGATAGATGAAACACTTGTAGGTATGCGTGTGGTAAAGGCCTTCAACGCCGAGAAACACCAGCAACTGCGGTTTACGCAAATCAACAACCTCATCTTTCGCCTGAAGAATAAAATTGCTATGCGCCGCGACCTGAGTTCGCCTTTATCCGAAACACTGGGTATTACCGTAGTGTGTATCATACTCTGGTATGGCGGCAAGTTGATATTCTCCGGTGAAACATCGCTTACAGGGCCTTTCTTCATTATGTTCATCGGCCTGTTCTACCAGATAATTAATCCCATAAAAAACCTTTCAACAGCCTTCTATAATATTCAAAAAGGCTCAGCGGCTGTCGCACGTATGGAACAATTCCTGAACACAGAGAACGCAATAAAGGAATTACCCGGTGCGAAAAATATCGGTGAATTCAACCACGCTATCGAATTCAGAAATGTGCATTTCTCTTATGGTAGCAAGAAGATATTGGACGGTATCAACCTGGTGATACCCAAAGGTAAGATGATAGCTCTTGTTGGTTCATCCGGGGCAGGAAAATCTACATTGGCCGACCTGGTGCCACGCTTTCACGATGTAACCGCCGGAGAAGTGCTGATAGACGGCGTAAACATTAAGGAGTATAAACTATCGGAGCTGAGAAAGCTGATGGGCATCGTCAACCAGGAGCCAATACTATTCAACGACACTATCTTCAACAATATTGCCTTAGGCTCGGGTAGCCCCACACAACAGCGGGTAGAAGAGGCAGCGAAAGTGGCCAACGCGCACAACTTTATTATAAACAAACCCGAAAAATACGAAACCGTAGTTGGCGACCGTGGCACCAGGCTGAGCGGCGGGGAACGCCAGCGGATAACGATTGCGCGTGCGGTACTAAAGAATCCCCCGATACTGATATTGGATGAAGCCACATCATCGCTGGATACCGAAAGCGAGCGCATAGTACAGGACGCCATCAATACGCTGATGCAAAACCGCACGAGTATAGTGATAGCGCACAGGCTCTCTACAGTGCAGCATGCCGACGAGATAATTGTGCTGGATAAAGGCCGTATCGTAGAGCAAGGCACGCATACTGAATTGATGGCAAAAGAGGGGTTATATAAAAACCTGGTGGCCATGCAGCAGGTTAAATAATACGGTATATTTGTAGCAACTAACAAAACCTGATGAGTAAGATATTAGTAACAGGCGGCTGCGGCTACATAGGCGGCCACACGATAGTAGACCTGGCGAAAAATGGATTTGATGTTATCTCTATAGACGACCTGTCACGCGGCTCACTACGCATGATAGAAGGTGTGGAAAAAGTAACCGGTAAAAAAATAAAGAACTACAAAGTAAACCTGTGCAACCTGGAAGACATTGAAGCAGTGTTTATTGAAAATCCGGATATAGCCGGCATCATACACTTCGCGGCATTTAAATCGGTACCTGAATCTGTAAATGAACCGCTCAAATATTTCAGGAACAATATCAATTCACTGGTGAACCTGCTGCAATGCGCGCAGGAAAATAAGATCAACCATTTTGTATTTTCATCATCATGCTCGGTATATGGCAACCCTGATAAATTACCGGTTGATGAAAAAGCAGAGTTGGCAGAACCGGAATCTCCCTACGCACGCACCAAACAAATGGGCGAAGCCATTTGCCGCGATTTTTGCAAACCCAACCCGGACTTCAATGTGACTTTATTGCGTTATTTCAACCCGGTAGGCGCGCATCCCTCGGCTATTATTGGTGAGCTGCAGGAGAAGCCCGAAAACCTTGTACCTGTCATCACGCAAACGGCAATAGGCAAACGCCCCGGAATGCAGGTATTTGGCACGGACTACGACACGCGGGATGGTTCTTGCGTGCGCGACTACATTCACGTTATGGATATTGCTAACGCACATACCAAGGCCCTGCAATACACTATGGAAGATAAGAATATGCAACAGTGCGAAGTATTCAACCTGGGTTCGGGAAACGGGGTGACCGTGTTGGAATTGATACAGGCCTTTGAAAAAGTATCAGGCGAAAAACTGAATTATACCCTGGGGCCGCGCCGCGCCGGAGATGTGATTGCCGTATATGCCGACAATTGCAAGGCCCGCGCACTACTGGACTGGGATATACAATACGACCTGGACCAGATGATGGACACGGCCTGGCGCTGGGAACTGGCGTTGAAAAAAGAAGCCACCAAAAACTCACTTTTACAATAAAAATCCCGGCAGTTGCCGGGATTTTTATTATCCAAGGTCTATTTCTGTGTTATCGCCTATATTCAGACTCTGGCTGAGGCCGCGCACAAAGGCGTCGCTGCCAATAATAGACGAATGCAGTACTACTTCATCTAATTCTGCAAACGACCCGATGATAGTATCCTTGATGATGGATGCTTTAATATTGGTATGCTCTCCAATGGTAACATTCGGGCCTATAATAGAATGACTTATCGTACAACCCTCGGCAATGCTTACCGGCGGTATAATAACACTGGTATCATAATGGTATGACGCGGCCGATTCGCCCCTCGCTTCACTCTGCTCCTTCAGCAATACAGCATTGGTGTACAGCAGGTTCTCTTTTTTGCCGCAGTCAAACCAATTGGTAACGCGAAAACCCTGGAAGTTAATTCCCTGCTCTATCATAAACTGCAAGGCATTGGTAAGGTGATATTCCCCTTCTTCATCGGCTGTGCGGTCATTCAGATGTTTATCCAACGCCCGGTACATCAATTCCGTTTCCTTAATGTAATACACACCTACCATCGCCATATTAGACTTGGGTATCAACGGTTTCTCTACCACTTTAAGCACCTTGTCTTTATCATTCATTTCCGCCACGCCAAATCCGCGGGGGTCATCTACTTTGCGCACACCTATTTGAGACATAGAACTGGATATTACCTTTTTTACATCATAATCGCATATTGTATCGCCCAGCACTATCATTACTTCGTCGTTGTCCACCGCTGCCCTGGTAAGCCATATGGCATGGCCGGTTCCTTTACGGTCGGTCTGGTTTACCAACGTATACTTCAGGTTGGGATAATGCTTTGCCAGGTAACGCTGTATCTTCTCGCCCAGGTAGCCTATTACGAATACGAACTCAGTAACGCCCGCATCCAGCAACTGGTCTATTATGACGCTGAGGATGGTTTTGCCCGCAATGGGAATCAGGGCCTTAGGCTGAGTATATGTCAACGGCCGGAGTTTGGTACCCGCACCGGCCACGGGAATAATTGCCTTCACAATTGTTGGTTTTACTTATTAATCAATTCCTCATGTTATGTTACAGTCGTTTCAGCAATGGGAACGTGAAAATACTATAAAACAGGTATTAATGAACAGAACTTGTCCATCGTTACTATTAGTTGCTGAACTAAATATCGGCATATCAATATAAATTCTTGATTATCAAAGCTTTTATAGTTATACCTTAACAGCCTTGGGTTGTCATGTTTTTCAGTAGCTATATAGCTTTGATAAGCCCTGAGAGGTTAACACAGTATTTACCTTATTGAGCCAATTCGATTACTTTTGCCTCCATGCATATCGGATTGTTTTTCGGCAGCTTTAACCCCATCCATATAGGACACCTGATAGTCGCCAACCATATAGTAGAGTATTCGGATATTGACAAACTCTGGTTTGTGGTATCACCGCACAATCCACTAAAAGACTCTCACTCGCTGCTGAATGAATACGATAGGTTGCACCTGGTACGCCTGGCTATAGAGAGCAACCCCAAGTTCAGGGCCAGCAGTATAGAATTCCAGCTCCCTAAGCCGTCCTACACTATTAACACGCTCACCTACCTGGCCGAAAAGTTCCCTCTTGAACAGTTTTCCCTTATTATGGGCTCCGACAGTTTCCAGAACATACATAGGTGGAAAAACTTTGAGCACCTGGTGAAGAACTATCCTATCATTATTTACAAACGACCGGGGTTTGAAATAACTGAAACATATGGCGCTACGCTTACTATGCTGGAAGCCCCTTTGTTGTCCATTTCATCCACCTTTATACGCAACCAGGTGAAACAAGGAAAATCGATACGCTACCTTGTACCTGAAACTGTATATGAGTATATAGCCGGCAGCAACTATTTTAAGTAATGTCGCCCCGCCTGACCGGGCTAGCTCCGTCTTTTTTACGCTCGGTGAATTCTACCCGGTATATCTTAATAAGCAACAATAAGTAAGACACGAGCAAAGGACCAAAGATAAATCCCATGAAACCAAACATAGGCACACCGATAATAATACCAATAGTGGTGATAACCGGATGCACGTCGCCCAGTTTGTCCAGTATGGTAAAGCGCAAAACATTGTCCACTCCGCCTGTAATGATGAAAGAATAAACAGCCAGCCATATGGCGTTGGCGGTTTCACCCTCTATGGTAAGGTATATACACAAAGGCACCCAGATGATGGCGCAGCCCAGTATAGGCACAATAGAGAAAACCCCGGTTAGCACACCCCAGAATACAAAAGACTCAACACCAAATATCCAATAGCCGATAATAGATACTATACCCTGGCTGATAGCCAGCACAGGGATGCCGATGGCATTAGCAAATACCATCAAGCGCGTTGATTTCCATATATCGTCCACATTTTCGTGCTTCAGTGGCAGGAAACCTTTTATCCCTTCTTCCATCTGCTTGCCCTGTACAAGCATGAAATAGAGAAAAAAGAAGGCCAGAACCGTATTGGTCAGCATATTGGCCGTAGCCCCCAAAATGGAGGGTGCAACCGATGTTATTTTATTGACAATGTTATTTATCTGTTGGGTGTCCAACCTGATAGGAATACCGGCCTCGCGCAGGTTGGCTGATATTGTACCCAGGGTCTTTTGAAGATTGGCTGTCTCGCCCATTATCCTGTTCAGCGTAGGGGCCATGGCCTGGAACAGGAAGAACAGGGGAATGACTATAAGTATGATGGCCGACGTAATAAAAAAAGCTGCAGCCGCCCATTTTTTCCATTTCCGTTTCGTCACCAGTACGATATACCAGTGCCGTATCAGGATGTACATAGTAGCTGCGGCCAACACGCTGGGCACAAATACAGAAAACTGGTTGAGAATACTAAGCCCCAATATCACAATGAGACTGAGTAGTGCTATCTGTTTTAAATTGTTTGTATTGAGTAGTTGCATCAGGCTGAAATATGTACAACAAATTGCCGTCATTGATGTTTAATTATTGAAACAATGACAAACGGCAGCTTTTATACTACTAAAATACTTTAATTTTATTGTAGATGAATAAAGTTTCACGGTAGGTAAAAGTTTTATTATTCACTAAAAAAATTAAACAACATGGCCAACACAGGAAAAACTGTTGCAACATTATTAGTAGGGGCGGCGATAGGCGCTGCGGTGGGTTACATCCTGGCTACCGATGAAAAAAGACGCCAGGAAGATATTGACAGGATAAAAAAACAAGTCAACCACTGGACCGATCTCTTTAAAAACAAGGCCGATGGCCTGAAAAAAAAGGCTGAAGACCTGGAAAGTGATATTTATAACTCCTGACCACAACACAGCGCATGATAGCAAAACTCATTGACAAGATTCTGAATTACATATCTACTAAGCTCGACGTGCTGAAATTGAGCCTCATCGAACGTGTGGCTATGATAATGGGTTTCTGCATGTTTATCATGGTGAGCATGGTTATTATGTCGGCAGTCATTGTCTTCCTCGGTATCAGCCTGGGCGAGTATTTTGCAGCAATCACAGGATCTCTTTCATTAGGGTACCTGATTGTTACTGGCATTTACATCCTTATACTGGTACTGATATTTGCATTTAAAAAGCCTCTTCACAGGTGGTTTGCAGGTTTGTTTGTCAACCTGCTGACCACCTCTGACGATGGCAATAACAATGATGTAAACCAGGGTTGATATGGCAAAGCTCTATTCCAAAAAGCTCAGAAACCTTGAAGAACTCAGGCGCGAAAAGGCCCTGAAGAAACAAGAGGCGTCGGAAGCGTTTGATAACCTGCTAACCCCCGGCTCTGCCTCAGGTGATTTTTTTCCGGCATTGCTTGACGTGGTAACATCCAAAGGGGTGGCTAATAAGCTTTTCGCATTGGCCCTGCCTGCATTAAAAATTGCGGGAAACAAAGTGGAAAAGAATATCCTGAAAAACCTGGCAATTGAGGTATTGGGTGGTTATGCCAAATGGAAAGGCTCAGAGATAGGTTTTAAAGCCCTGTTTCGTTTCATGAAGCACCGTTATGAAAAAAAGGCTGCTCGTAAAGAAGAGGAATCTGACTAGTTCTTTTCATGCAATGCCAGCAGGGGTATATGCGCCTGCCGCACTATAGCCTTGGTATGGCTTTTGTGAAAAAGGCTCTCGAAGAAATTGTGCCTGTGCGGTACAACCACCAGCCAATCCATATCATTAGCTTCCACAAATAGCTGGATGCCTTTATCTACATCTTCGTGCTCTATATGATGATATTTCGGATTCACTGAATGAAGCATTTCTTCCAGCTGTGCATATTCATACGGTTTTTCGGGGTCAAAATGCCGGTTTTCGTTATCTACGTTCAATACATGCAGTTCGCTGCCTAACCGTACCACCATGGCCGCCAGCTTATCAGCGGGCAAATGTTCTGATATATTGTTCATATCGCAGGCGAATGCGATTTTCTCAACCTTTTGATATTTATAATCTGCAGGTACTGCCAGCACGGGGCATTGCAGGTGCCTCAAAGTACTCATAAGGTTACTGCCCAGCCAGAAGCCACTATCATCTGCACTACTGTTACCCACCACCACCATCCAGGCGTTATATTTGGCGATATACTCCTTCAGATTATCCGTTACATCTCCATATATCACATTCCCCGTAATATTCAGTCCGGGATATTTTCCCATTAAATCATCTACAAGAGCAACCATCTGCGACTCGGCTAAACTCTTACTCTCTTCCAGGGAAATAACAGGCATGGGGTTCTCATGAAAAGCCACCGGTATGGTGTATGCGTGCAGCACTACCACCTGCCTGTTCAGGTCTTTCGCCATATCGCAGGTGTAATACACAGCATTGGTGGCTATTTCAGTATAGTCGGTTGCAGCAATGATGGTCGCCATAGTCTCTTTATATTCTTCCGAAAAGTACGGAAAAATTAAAAAACTTCTGCTGACAAGAATAAACTAAAGAAAAATTAATTCTTCTTAGTAAAACTTTGCCAGGCTTTGACAAATACCTGGCCAAAGGTATTGAGGATGATTTTGATATCCATAGAAATACTACGGTGTTTCAGGTAATATACGTCCCATTGAATACGTTTGCGCAATTCGCGTTCCACGTTTATTTCGCCTATGAAACCTTTTACCTGTGCCATGCCTGTCATGCCGGGTATGGCTTCGTGTCTCAGGTTGTAGTAGGGAATGAACTGTGAGTAATGGCGTGTATGGTACAGCATATGGGGGCGCGGCCCCACTATAGACATATCGCCCAACAACACATTAAAAAACTGGGCGGTCTCATCCAGGTGGGTGGCACGCAGGAATTTGCCAACCGGGGTAATACGCCTGTCATTGCTGGTTGCCTGCTTGGTATCAGCGTCAGCGTTGACGTACATGGTGCGGAATTTGAAGCAATCGAACTCTATACCTTTATAGCCGGTGCGCTTCTGAATGAAAAAAACAGGCCCTTTTGAAGTAAGTTTTATCAATAATGCGATAATAGGATATACCCATGACATCACTAACAAAATGAACGTCATAGAAATAATAATATCCATAACGCGTTTAACTGCCGCGTAATATGGCGATGGCTGATAAACCATATAACGATGGTTTATCTCGCGGAACATCTCACGGATCTCATTGATCTCCGATTGTTGTGTCGAGGGGCGCGACGGTTGAGTCAGGGGCAGTTTAATCACAAAAGGTTGTTCCATTCAACTATTTTCCTTGCTTTCTTTTAGTATTCACGTAACTAATAGCAAAAACCGTGTCAGATTTTTAATTTTCGTGCAAATTTGACAAAAAAGTTCATTAAAAAATCATATTAATTTTTGATTAACATTTTTTTGCGTGTAATAGAGGTTCCAGAATATAGATGATATAAATATATAAAAAAAGATGCCTGCTTGAGTTTGTAATACGGCTTCTTGCATCATGAAAAGAATAGAAGTAATATGAAACACCAGGAATGGCTGATAAGGACGCACTTTATGCATAAAGAAAAATGGCGATATGGAAATTATGAGTATTATAACCAGACCTGGAATACCAATCATAACCAGTGTCTGGATAAACATATTATGCAGATTGGCATTATGGAAGCCAGGTCTTTTGCTAATATCGGGATTATCAATGTTCTGGACTTTGTATTCACGCATTTTGGCTACAAGCGAAAGGTGTACATCACCATTCCCCACGCCAGTCAGCCAGGCTCTCTTTTCGGCAATAGTTTCCACACCCAGGCGCCATAAAAATAACCGCAAGGTTACGTTATCAAACTTCTCCTCCGCAACCTGTGAATAATCATTCAGCCATGCATATTCCTCGTTACCATATATCATAGCGTAATAGCGATTACGTATGGGATTATTAGTACTATCCACTATACGAAACAGTGCGAATAAACATACAATGACAATAACCGTGGTTATCAATCCGCGTTTTATGTTACTAAAACTCTTCTTTAAAAAGTAAGGGATTATAAATAGCAAAAACAACAATATAAACATCCTGGCAGACAGGAGGAGGAAAAATATGAGCAGGAAAGCTGCAAGTGGAATTTTCACAATCTTAAATCGTCCTTGAAAATAGTGCTGCCAGGGCATGAATAAGATCAATGAAATCGAAAAAATGGTATACCAGGCTGTGTACACAGCGTTAGGATCCAGCCTGCGGACGAGTTGGTGATAAAAAAAAGCAAAATAGTAACGATCGGGGTACCATACCATAGTGGCATCGACTATTGAAACAATAGCCGCGAAAACAACACCGGCTATGAGGGACAATAAAATGCTTTCTATCGTCTTCTGTTTAGCCGTGAGCGTAATGCCTCCGCCCATGATGAGTGGCAATAAAATATAGGCAAGTTTCGTTTTCAGGTCGAAAGCTGCCTGTTCTTTATTTTCACTGTAAAAATAACTAATAGCAAGTAACAGGTAAAATACGAACCAGGGCCATAAATATTTACGCTCCCTGATATTCTTCAACGTTTCACTCAAATTTCCTTGCAAAAGCCAGAGAATAGTGACCAAAACCAGGCAGGCAGAACTGAAAACAAACCACGTAGGGATAGAAAAGGCAAGTAAACACAGTGCATATGGAAGCAGCGTATTTAATCTGGCCATTTTGTACATAAAGACAAAAGTAGCTCAATTATATTATTAATTTTGACGGCTTAGTTATAAAATAATATTCGTGCGTAAAGGCATTCTGAAATCTTTTTTGTCATCCGGGTTACAAGCTATTTCAGTACAGGTTCTTGGCGTACTATTTATTGCCATTGTCGCCAAATTTTTATCCAAAGAAGCCTTTGGTATCGTCCAGGCCGCCAACGCCATGGCTATGTTTATTACTACCCTACTCAGCTTTGGCCTTGAACAGGTGGTAGTAAGACGCATTGCGGCCTCTTCTACGTCCGACTGGGCAGCTGCGGCCTTTCTTTTCCATAATCTTGTAGGTTCAGTAATAGCTTTAGGCCTTACAGTGCTTGCCGCACAGATTCTTCCTGACCCCGAAAGCATAATGTATTACCTGCCTCTTTTCTTTGCCGCCCAGGCGGTAATGTTCCTGGTCACGCCATTGAAACAATTCCTGAACGCAAAGCACATTTTTACCCCTTATGGCGTTATCGCGATTTTCAGCAATACACTTAAGATAGTTCTCGCCCTGGTACTTTACAGTCGTAATGGACTTTCCATCATGGCGGCAGGATACATTCTTTTAGGCTGCGCCTTCCTGGAGATATTCACGCTATTAATATACATCCGTACAAAAACATCTTTCCGTTTTACTTTCAGGCTTTCGGCATATAGAAAACTTATCCGTGAATCCATGCCTCAATACCTGTCTGCGGTGTTCGACTCGAGCCTCTCGAGACTCGATATTATCCTGTTGGGATTTATAGGCGCATCTTTTGCTGCCACAGCCGACTATGGCATAGCATACAGGGCGTACGAAATGGCAAGGCTACCTATTGTTATCATCGCACCGGTAATATTGAACATTTTTGCCCGTGCTATGGCCTCAGGCGGGAAAATATCAATAGAGGTACAGGCCGAGGTAAAGACCTTATATACTATAGAAATATTCTTTGCGATGCTTATTCCACTCGTCCTGAATATATTGTGGTCGCCTGTTCTAAACATTGTTTTTGATAATAAATATGGTTCGTCGAATGCACCGGAATTTTTGATATTATCCGTTTGTATACCATTACATTTCTTTATCAACTTGATGTGGACCATATGCTTTTCAGCGAGGAAATACAAAAAAACTGCAACGATCACTATGTTTTCCGCCCTAATAAACCTGGTACTAAATATCGTATTGATAAAATATTGGGGCGGACTTGGCGCCGCTATTGCTTACCTGCTTACTACCTTATTCCAGGCTGCGGCCTATTACCTGGTGGTAAACAGGCATATGATGCATATCCCTTTGGATGTTCTGTTTCGTTTCCTGGCAGCGGCAGCTTTATCCTATATCGGCGTACAATGGTTGAATTTGAACACGGTATTGGAAATAGTAATTGCCGTAACTCTTTATTTTGCGATAAATCTTGCAACCGGCTGGATAAATAGGGCACATTTTAAAAACATCAGGACTTATTTACAAAAATGAATATTCTATTATTATGCGATGAATATCCACCGGGGAGGCATGGCGGCATAGGCACCGCTGTACAACTGCTTGCCAGGCAATATGTACAGTTGGGCAATGATGTTGTTGTAGCAGGTTTCTATCATTGGGGATATGGCGGAGAAAATAATTTTGAAGATAATGGCGTGAAGGTTTTCAGGTTTAGACCTGGCCTCGCGTCTGATTTTTTCCGCAAACAGGATTCGCTTTTTGTCAGGGCTGCTTCACGTGTGTTGAAGGTGTCGGGTATATTGCAGTGGGATATAAAACGAAGCCTGGAGAAATATAACACCTTTCTGGAGAACTTAATTAAAGAGTACCGTATAGATGTCGTGGAAATGCCAGACTACCATGACTACATGAGATTTTGTAATACCGCGGTACACTTTCCCGTATTGAATATTCCAACTATTGTAAAGCTCCATGGTTCAATGACCTATTTTGCCGGGGAGGCTGGCGACCAGGTGCTCTCCTACACCAGGGAAATGGAAAAAGCAATCCTGGACCGTGCTGATGCCATTGTCAGCGTCAGTAAATATACTGCTACGCAAACGGCAAAATATTTTCAACTGGATAGGAACATTACCGTCCTGTATAACGGTATTAACCTGCCGGACGTCTCTACAGATATAAAAAAGATCAAAGGGTTGGTAGTTTTTACTGGGACCTTGGTTGAGAAAAAAGGTATATACCAGTTAGTAAAGGCCTGGAATATTGTAGCCGGGAAAGTCACTGGTGCGGTCTTGCATATCTACGGTAAAGGGCCTGTCAAAAAAATATCGAGATTGCTCAGTGAATTGTCACGGGAATCGGTCATTTTCAAAGGCCATATTGACAGGAAAGAGCTTTATAAAAACCTGGCCAGGGCCGAGGTAGCGGTATTTCCGTCCTATGCCGAAACATTTGGCCTGGCTGTAGCGGAAGCAATGGCGTGTGGAACAGCGGTAATATCATCCACACGCACCTCGGGGCCCGAAATAGTAAAAGACAAAGAGACCGGCATGCTTGCAGACCCGGATGATTTTGAGCGCATTGCTTCATTAATAATAACTTTGCTCATCGACGACAAACTGAGAACTGAACTGGCAGCTAATGGTCAGCAGTACGTACAGGAAAATTTTGACATCAATATAATCGCAAAACAGAATCTCAGCTTTTACAAAACCGTCATAGATAAACATTAAGCATGCCTGCAGGTATTTCTACAATAAATAATGGGCCCAGAAATTATTCCAAAGGCGTGGATTGGACCTACCTGTTTTTTTTATTCCTCATTACCAACCAGGCAATGGTCAGCCTGAAGGTACTGGGCATTATTTTCATTTTTATTATGCGGCCGAATTTTAAATTCGGATTTTCACAAGACAGGATACCTAAATTTTATCCTTATATTCTGTTGTTGTCTGTTCTTAGCCTCTTAATTCATATAAGAGACTTCTCATCAAATTACCTCGTAGCCTTTTTAGTTGGCAACTTATACTGGTTGTTTGGCCTTCTTACCTTTCACCAGACAAGGATAAGCCTTGGCAAATATGGGCCGGAAGGTATGAATAAGCTACTGAAGGTGTTCAGCGTACTCAACCTGGCATTCAGTATATACCAATTAGTGCAGATAATGATGATTACCGGTAAGATTAATCCGTACTCAAAATTACCGTTCCCTTATGGCATGTCTACCGGTGATAATATTTACGGCTTTTTTATGGAAAGCTCCTACTATAATATGATGGTGAGCGCCGTATTATCAGTTTATTTTCTCTATAAGAAAAATTTATTCTTTGCACTGGTATCAATAACTACGTTGATACTTGTATTTGGAAATTTTGGCACCCTGGTATTTTTTGGAATACTGGCAGCCATGTTGTTTTGCGGTATCCTGGCCAGAATAGCTGGAGCTAAGAAGGGAACATTTCTATATAATATAGCGCCTCGGGGGAATTTTGGCTTGTATATACCAGGAGTAGCGATATATATCCTGCTCTTCTTCGTATTTATGTCGCCGGAGAATATGGGGTATATAGTAGAAAAGGTGAAGTCGAAAGTATTTTCCGCAGACGTTAGCGCAAATAACTACAGGAACATAATCAAAAATAGCCCTAACCCAAAACCTGAGGCATTTGACCTTGATGCAGAACAACCAAAAGTTGCCATAGGAAGAGCTCCGGTATATTCGTTGGGCGAACAGGGCTCTGTGCTGGGTACACAATCAACTCCCCTGGAAGCCCGTAAGAAAATGAGCTATGATTATATTCATAAGTTGCAAGGCAAAGCCTTGTCAATTAAAGAAACATCGCAATTTCTACAATCATCCCCTGGCAACCTTCTCTTTGGTGCTGGTACTGCGAGGTTTTCATCGCTTACAGCACAAAAAATGAGTGGATTTGATTCGAGTAGGATATTCATGAACATTTTGCCACGTTTTACATCACCCGACTACGCGCAGAATCATAAGCTGCTGGTGCAGGCCAGGTATGACTCTGAAAACGAATACCGCTCAAATGCCAATTGGCCAGATTCTGTCTACAATCATATAGTCGGCGAATATGGCATACTGGGCGCGGGTATTTTTATCATGTTTTACTTATGGTATTTTGTAAAAAGAATAAAATATTATACCTATGGTTTCTGGATATTTGCTATGATGATTCCATTTGCAAGCCTTTCTTACATGTTTGAAGCGCTCAGCATAATTGTCTTTTTCGAATTGCTGGCAATAACCAACGTTGAAGAAACAAAACAGATGAACAATGTCGTTGCAAAACAATAGCGTTACCGTACTGCTTCCCACCTATAACGCCGGCCCCTATCTGCGCGAAGCAATAGACAGCGTATTGAACCAGACGTGGACTGATTTTGAATTGCTTGTGATCAACGATGGGTCAAAAGATGGTACAAAAGAAATATTGGATGGATATAAAGACCCGAGGATGAAGGTGATTCACCAGCAAAACAAGGGCCTTATCAATACACTTAATGAGGGTATCATGCTGGCAACAGGCAATATCATTGCACGTATGGATGCCGATGATGTTTGCCTGCCTGAAAGGTTGAAGGTGCAAATGGAATTCCTGGACGCCAATCCGGAATATGTGTTGGTAGGATCGGAGGCCGAAATTATGGACAAAGACGGCAACTATCTTATGCCACTGATACCCATTGCTCATACACACGAAGAGATTGCGGAAAGTATTAACAGGAAAGTACCGTTCATTCATCCTTGCGTCACCTTCAGGAAAGAGGCAGTAATAAAAGCAGGATTATACCCCAAGAATGCCCTCGACTTCGAGGATCACCTGCTTTGGAAAAAAATGTTGTCGGTAGGAAAGATGTGTAACCTGCCACAAGTGCTGATAAAAGTACGTTTCAACCCCGAATCGGTAACAATTGATGAGCGTTGGCGCGGAAAAGACTTCATTGATATCAGGAGAAGGTCTATAGAAAAAGGAAAGGTGACCGAAGAGGACGCCCTCGCCCTGAAGGAGCTTATGGCCTCTCAAAATTTTAAAGAGTATAAGCAGGCATCCTATTATTCCATGATTGCAAAAAAGTATCTCTGGAATAATCCTAACGGAATGCTTGCCAGGCAAAACTTGCTCGAGTCTATACGCCATTACCCCAAAAACTGGCATTCATACATTTTATTTCTTTTCTCATTTCTGCCGGGCGGCATAAGGAAAAGCGTATATAAGTTACTGAAAAAACCATTATGATAACATAATTTTGCCGCCATATGAAGGTGGCATTTATTTCCAGGGCGACATTGTATAGTACACCCGGTGGCGATACCAAACAACTGGATCTTACAGCACATTACCTGCGGGAAACGGGCGTAGAAGTAGATATTTATCTTACAAACCAGCCAATAGATTACAGCAAATATGATTTGCTGCATTTCTTTAATATCATCAGGCCGGCCGATATTATCGGGCATATAGAGCTTTCCGGCAAACCGTATGTGGTCTCTACAATCTTCCTCGACTACGGCGAATTTGAGAAACAGACGCGGGGAGGCCTGATGAAATGGATGAACAAAATTTTCTCTGAAGACCAGATAGAGTATATAAAAGCCATTGCAAGATGGCTGAAAAATGGTGAAAAAATAGGCTCTGTAAACTACCTGCTGTGGGGACATCGCAAATCGGTGAAATGGGTTGCGAAACATGCGGGCATTTTATTGCCGAACTCTGAAAATGAATATCGCCGGCTGGCCAAAAAATATAATATTGAACATGCATACCGCGTAGTACCCAACGGTATAGATGCGAGTGTAGCCCACAGGGTGAGCAAGAAGAACCCCAAATACGAGAATGCTATATTATGCGTCGCAAGAATTGAGGGAAGAAAGAACCAGTTGAACCTTATACGTGCCTTAAATAATACGCAATTCAAAGTGTTCATACACGGGAAGCCATCGCCCAACAATATTGCATATTATGAACAGTGTAAGGCCGAGGCTGCTGAAAATATACATTTTTCTACATGGCTCAGCGAGGAGGAATTGTATGAAATGTACTATTCTGCCAAGGTGCACATATTACCCAGCTATTTTGAGACAACCGGGCTATCTTCACTGGAAGCAGCCGTTATGGGTTGCAACATTGTGGTGACGGACAAAGGTGACACTAAGGATTATTTTGAAAACGATGCATGGTTTTGCGACCCCGACGACCTTGCATCGATACGCAGCGCTGTGGAGGCGGCCTACAATGCGCCTTATAACCCTGATTTCCGAAAAAAGATACTGGAGAATTATACATGGGAACGCGCTGCCGAAGAAACTTTGGCCGCCTATAAGCAAGTATTAAAACTTTAACGTCCTTTGTACTGCATATAATGACGAGCTTACGAATAGGCATATTAGGTACCCGCGGCATACCCAACAGGTATGGCGGTTTTGAACAATGCGCAGAATACCTGGCAGCAGGCCTGGTAAAAAAAGGGCATAATGTATGGGTGTACAATTCGCACGACCATGAATACCGGCAAGACACGTGGAACGGGATAAATATCATACACTGCTACGACCCGGAAAAAAAGATAGGTACAGCCGGGCAATTCATCTACGACCTGAACTGCATTAATGACGCACGCAAACGCAACTTTCATGTACTGTTGCAACTGGGCTATACAAGCAGCAGTATATGGTACAAGCTATGGCCAAAAAACTGTAAGAATATAGTGAATATGGACGGCCTGGAGTGGAAGCGCAGCAAGTACAGCCCGCGTGTGCAGAAGTTTCTGAAACATGCGGAACGATGGGCTGCGATGAATGCAGACGTGCTGGTGGCGGACTCCGTTGGCATAGAAAAATACCTGAAAGAGCACTATAATAAACCATCTCATTTCATAGCATATGGGGCTGATATATTTGCTTCGCCGTATGAACCACTGCTGGAAAAATATAATGTGCAGCGGTTTGACTACAATATGCTGATGGCGCGCATGGAACCTGAGAACAACATTGAGACGATACTACAAGCCCATGTTTTGAGCGGCACGGGCAGGCATCTGCTGGTGATCGGTAAAACGGAGAATAAATTCGGCAAATACCTGGTGGAAACTTATGGCCAAAAACCTGGCATACGCTTCCTGGGTGGGATATATGATATAACAGTCATCAACAACTTGCGGTATTTCTCGCATTTATACTTCCACGGTCATTCTGTAGGCGGCACCAATCCTTCCCTGCTGGAGGCTATGGGCAGTAACAGCCTTATCGCTGCACACGATAATCTATTCAACCGTGGCGTATTGGGCGAAGATGCTTTTTATTTTGCCGATGTTGAACAACTGATAAGTATTATCAGGCGGGTAACAGCTAAAGCCAATCATCATACACTGCTGGAAAACAACCTTAGAAAAATACGCGACCAGTATAACTGGCCGCATATTGTAGATGAATATGAGAAGGTCTTGCTGGCCGCCGCCCGTTAAGCTTTTGCTTTGAATTTATTAATAGCATTACGTGTAAAGTCGCTGAGCACTAACCGGCCGCTTATAGCAGCACGTTCCGTGAGTAGCGTATCCCAATGTTCCGTGCCCTGCCAATAGACTTTCTTGAGTTCTGCCATCGCTTCAGGACTGCTATTAGCCAGTTTGCCAGCCAACTCATTTATACCTTCATCCATTTTATCGGTATCGCCCGATACTTCGGCATATAAACCATGTTCGCGGGCCCACTCAGCAGAGCGCCATTCGGTGGCATCAGTGGCCAATATAGAAAATGCAGACAATCCCATTTTACGTTCCACGGCCGGGCCTACCACAAAGGGCCCGATACCCACTGCCAGTTCGCTCAACTTAACATAGGCATGTTCGGTAGCCATAGCATAATCTACAGACGCTGCCAGGCCTACGCCGCCACCCACAGCCTTACCATGTATGCGGCCGATGATGAACTTAGGGCATTTGCGCATAGCATTGATCACTTTGGCAAAGCCCGAAAAGAATTGCAAGCCTGTTTCAGCATCCTGTATCGCCACAAGTTCATCAAACGAAGCGCCGGCACAAAATGCACGGTCGCCCGCGCTTCTGAGTATTACAACCTTTATATTGTCGTCTTTACCCGCTTCTGTAATAACGTCGGCCAGTTTATTCAGTATAGCTCCCGGCAACGAGTTGCTGGCAGGGTGGTAGAACTCAATAGTGCCGATACTGTTCGCCACTTCTATATTTACGTATCCTTGTGTATCTGACATAATATTTTGCTTATGGTTTTACCCTTGGTTCCTTTTCTTTACCATAGTGAGTATGGTAGCTATGGCTACCGTTTCCCCGGTTTCGTCGTACACATCTATCAGCCAGCGTACAATGCCTTTCGCAATATCATTTTCGTCGCGTTTCTCCTGGTCGGTCTTTTGTTTTACCGTTAGTTTTACACCAATAGTCATACCTGGGTAAACGGGCTTGGTAAAGCGGCATTCGTCGATACCATAGTTCAGCAACACAGGACCTTTTTTTGCATCTACAAACAAGCCCGCAGCCTTGGAGAGGACAAAGTATCCATGCGCTACCCGGCCTTCAAAAATCGTTCCCTCCAGCGAGGTTGCGTCCATATGCGCGTAGAAGTTATCACCACTCACGTTCGCGAAGTTGGTGATGTCTGTTTCGGTAACAGTATGCTTAGCCGTTATGAGCGTATCTCCCACTTCCAGGTCTTCAAAGTATTTGCGGAAAGGATGTACTTCCGTTTCGTTTTGCTTACCGCCCTGCTGGTACACATTGGTGATGCGCGATATGGTAGTGGGCGAACCTTGTATGGCCGTGCGCTGCATATAGTGCAATACACCGCGTTTTCCGCCCATCTCTTCGCCGCCACCTGCGCGGCCCGGGCCGCCATGTACCAGTAAAGGCATTGGGGAGCCGTGACCTGTGCTTTCTTTGGCACAATCCTGGTTGAGCACCAATATACGCCCGTGCATGCTTGCTGCCCCCAGCACAAACTCTGTGGCGATATCATCGTCCGCTGTTACTATTGAGCAAACCAGTGAACCTTTACCCATCCTTGCCAGTTCTATAGCTTCGGCTGTTCCGTTGTACGGAATGATGGTGGATACAGGACCAAAAGCTTCTATATTATGACAGTCTGTTTTATTGAAAGGGTCGTCATTATAGAAAACTATCGGCGGTATGAAGGCGCCTTTATTCCTGTCGGCGCCCACCACTTCAAATTTTTCCAGGTCGCCGATGACGATGGTCTGTGTACGGGCCAGCTGCTCTATTCTTTCTTTCACCTCCTCACGCTGCGCCATACCCGCCAGCGAGCCCATGCGCACGCCTTCTACTTTCGGGTCGCCGATGGTAGATGTGGCCAGCCTTTTGCCCAATGCTATCTGCACATCTTCCACCCTGTCGGCCGGAACGATGATGCGGCGTACGGCAGTACATTTTTGTCCCGCCTTGGTGGTTATCTCACGTACCACTTCTTTGATGAAAATATCAAACTCGGGCGAACCGGGATGCACGTCCATACCCAATACGCAACTGTTCAGCGAGTCGGCCTCCAGGTTGAAAGGCACAGCTTCCGAAACTATGCGCGGGTGAGATTTCAGTTTTTGCCCCGTAGAGGCGCTACCGGTAAAGGTTACCACGTCCCCTGTTTCTATAGTATCCAATATGCCGCGCGCACTGCCGCAGATCAACTGAAGCGAGCCCTCGGGCAATATGCCGGATTTGATAATTTCTTCAAATACTGCCTCTGTAAGGAAAGAAGTAAGCGTTGCCGGCTTAACGATTGCCGGTACACCCGCCAGCAGGTTCACTGCTATCTTTTCCAGCATACCCCACACGGGGAAGTTGAAGGCGTTGATATGAATTGCCACCCCTTCTTTAGGCACCATAATGTGATGGCCGATAAATGTGCCATTTTTCGACAGCTTCGCAGCTTCCCCGTCTACGTAAAAACGCTCATCGGGAAACTGGCGGCGCAGGCTTGCGTTGGCAAAGAGGTTGCCGATGCCACCCTCAATATCCACCCATGAGTCGGCACGGGTGGCGCCTGTATAGGCGCTTATTTCGTAGAAGTAGTCCTTCTTTTCCAGCAAATAAAAAGCCAGCGCCTTCAGCATCCTGCCACGCTCGTGAAAGGTGAGTTTACGCAGTGCAGGGCCACCTACTTTACGTGCATAACGCATCATGCCGCCAAAGTCCAGCCCTTCGCTGCTGGCGGTATATATTACCTCGCCGGTTATGGCATTGTGCAGCACATCCCCCTCAGCCTTGGCCGTTACCCATTTCCCCTCTGCGTAGTTTTTCAATTGCCTGATTGCCATTGTATTTATTTTTTCTTCCCTCAAATAATTAGCCGCACGATTTCGCGGACAGGCTGCAATTTATAATATTTGCAACGAATTAACCTCAGATTGAAACTGTTCATTATATTCACCACATGCTACAGCGCCGCGACAACAAGACCGAAAAATGGATGCACCTGCTGGTGTTCGCCCTGTTGATAACGGGAGCTGTTTTGCGTATGTACATTTACCTGCAAAACCGCAACCTGATCATAGACGAAGCCAATATCGCCCGTAATATTTATGAGCGGGGATTCATCGACCTCTTGCTGCCACTTGATTATGAGCAATACGCCCCGCCTCTATTTCTCTGGGTAACCAAGTTGTTTTCCCTGTTGTTTGGCATGGGCGAATTAGCACTCAGGCTATACCCATTCTTATGCAGCCTGGGAGCATTGTGGTTATTTTATAAGATACTCAAAAACCTGGTGCCAATACAGGCTATGTGGTACCCCATAAGCCTGCTGGTATTCAGCGGTATTTTTCTGCGGTATTCGTCGGAACTGAAGCAGTACATGCCCGATGTCTTTATTACGCTGCTGCTGATATGGCTGGCATTACAGATAAATTTTTTGGAGTGCCGGCACAACCGTTTTTTAATATATTGGATGGCCATCGGCTCGGTGGCTATCTGGGCGTCCATGCCATCGGTATTCGTGCTTGCGGGCGTAGGCTGCTATTATGGCTGGCAGGCCGTAGCCGCCAGGCAATACCGGAAATTACTGCCCCTGCTGGCTATCAGCGCAGTATGGGTTGTACAGTTCGCTTTGTATTATTTATTGATACTGGAAGACCAGGCAAATTCGGATTACCTGCAAAAGTGGCACCAGAACGATTTTCTATTTGCCACGCCGGCTAACAAGGATGAATGGAACCATAACTGGTGGGTTTTCAGCGCGCTGATGCGCCAGTTTGAAGGTTGGAACGCTTATGTGCATGATATAAATACCGCATTCCTCATTACCGGCACTATTATGCTGGCAAGGCGGGCAGGGGCCAGGTTCTTCCTGCTGGCAGTACCGGTATTGGCGGTATGCGCTGCCGCTGCGCTCAACCAGTTTTCACTGATGGTAAGGGTGTCGCTGTTTATCATCCCGGTATTGATGATCGTCATCGGTTATGGCTTTGCCCAATATTACTACCTCAGGTCGGTATGGCTGAAGGTAATAATACTGGCAGCCGGACTATATGCGGCCGGCTGCAACATTGCCCAAACTACCGAGTGGCGTTATAAATATGAAGAAATAACCGAAGGCATGGTCTATTTGCAGGAAAAAGGCCTGCCGGGCGAGGCTGTTTCCATCTACCAGGGGTCGGTACCGGCTTTTATATATTATACTACCATGCATCCCGGCAAAGAGAAATGGGCATCGCTGAAAAATGCAGACCTGATACACTGGACCACCAACTACGACTCGCTGGGCTGGCAGATGCGGCACGTATGGGGCAGCCGCAGGCCATTAGGCATTATCTATACCAGCGCTACAGATGCCGAGTTTACAGAACGGCACCAGGGCATCAGGAACCATATGCAGATGACGGACAGCTTTTATACACCCACTGTAAAGGCCTTTATCTTTATCAAGCCGGAATAGTAGTTATATATTCAGCGCTAGCCTATTTGTTGTAATTTGTTGTAAAATTTTGAAGACAACAAATACAACATCATTCGGCAACTAATTGATTTACAATTCCAGGCAGAAAAACAGGAATACCCGCGAAATACGGTATAAAAAAACCGCAATGTATAACCTATCCCATATACACAGGAGCTATTACCCGAAAATGTTCCAAAATGTTTCCAGGAAAATGGAATGAAAATCCGGATACAATATTTCAAAGAACGCTTTTAATACGGCTTAGGGGTGGCGTACTTTCAAATACAAATATACGTAAAATTGTTGTAAATTATTACCCCTCCACCCCAAACTGCCGCAGGTGGTGCCAGGCATGTTTATGCAGTAGCTGCACCCATTGCTCGTAATTGAGCACGCCAAAAAATGGATTGGTGATCTTCTTATCAGGGTGTGCGCGAAAGACATCAAAGAAGTGCTCTATCTCCCCCTTTAGTTCTTCCAATGCCAAAGCGATATTCGCTGTTTTAGGTGGTTCGGGCTCGCCAGGCAGCAGCTGATTGGGGGTATTTTCCCTGAAAGGTTTTTCACTTTCAAGAAAGGCGCGCATGCGCTCCAAATGTTCTTCGGGGGTGACGATGGCATATTCTTCCCTGCCGTTGGCCTGCCGCAACGAATAGCTCATATGCTCTATCATCTGGTGCAGGTTCATCTTGCCCCAGCGCGGCTGTGTGCCCTGCGCAATTGTAGTGAGCAACGGTATATACTTGTTGCGCAGAAAGGCCGCCTTTTCAATTGTACCGCTCATATATCAGAGTAGTTGTTTGATGAGTGTTTCCTGGGCCATACCTTCTGCCTCCGCCTTGTAGTTGCGCACTATGCGGTGGCGCAGCACTTCCATAGCCATGGCCTGTACGTCTTCTATATCGGGCGAAAATTTGCCACGCAGCAGCGCATGACATTTAGCGCCCAGTATTAAATATTGCGACGCCCGTGGCCCCGCGCCATAGCTGATGTATTGCTTAGTTACATCCGGGGCGTTATTGCCGCCAGGCCTTGTTTTGTGCACCAGCGATACTGCATATTCCAGTACATTGTCGGGCACGGGCACGCGGCGCACCAGTTCCTGGAAGTAAAGTATCTCTTCCGCATTCAGCACTTTGGGCAAATCCACATCCTGCACGCCGGTGGTGTTGCGCACAATGGCTACCTCCTCTGCGTGGCTGGGATAGTCGAGCATGATGTGGAACATGAACCTGTCCAGTTGCGCTTCGGGCAGGGGATAGGTACCTTCCTGCTCGATGGGGTTTTGCGTGGCCAGCACGAAAAAGGGTGCGGGCAATTTGTACACATGCCCCGCAGCGGTAACGTTACGCTCCTGCATAGCTTCGAGCAGTGCCGCCTGTGTTTTGGGCGGGGTACGGTTTATCTCGTCGGCCAATACGATATTGGCAAAAACCGGCCCTTTGATAAAGCGGAACTGCCTTTGCTCGTCGAGTATCTCCGCGCCGATGATGTCGCTGGGCATCAGGTCGGGGGTAAACTGTATACGTTTGAAGGATAGGTCCAGCACATCGGCCACGGTTTTTACCAGCAGCGTCTTAGCCAGGCCCGGCACACCTACCAGCAGGCTGTGCCCATTGCATAGTATGGAGATAATAAGTTTTTCCACCACATCGTCCTGCCCTACTATTATTTTAGCAATAGACCTCTTTAGTGTGTCAAAATGTACCGTGAGCGCTTTGGCTGCTTCCGTATCTGATGTATATGGCATTTTCAAGTCAAAATTCAAATCCCGGTAGCTATCGGGACAAAAGTTAATTATTCCGTTTTTAGGATTTGTAAAGTAACAAATTAGCTCTAAGACAAACGTTAAAAAATAACCTTAACAAGGGGATATTTGAAATTTAGCCCGGTTGTTGCGACTTTTATTGTGGATTTAAGTGGTGACTTTAACCGCGGAGACGCAAAGACGCCAAGTAGTCAAAAAAAAGAAAAACGATATGACTATAGAGGAAGCACAGCAACAGGTAGATGAATGGATAAAAACGGTGGGCGTACGCTACTACAGCGAGCTGACCAACCTGGGCATACTAATGGAAGAGACCGGCGAACTGGCCCGCCTGGTGGTACGTATATATGGCGACCAATCGTTTAAAGAAAGTGACAAGAATAAAGAACTGGCCGACGAGATGGCCGATGTGCTGTGGGTGCTGTTGTGCCTGGCCAACCAGACGGGGGTAGACTTAACCGCGGCCCTGCAAAAGAATATAGACAAAAAAACAACACGGGACGCAGAGCGCCACCGGAATAACGAAAAACTGAAGCCATGAGCGATAAATTTTTTGAAGCGGCGCTGGAAGAAGCACGTAAAGGATTTGCCGAAGGCGGCATACCCATAGGTTCGGTATTGGTACACAACGGCGAGATACTGGGACGCGGGCACAATAAACGTGTGCAGCAGGACAGCCCTACCCTGCATGGCGAAATGGATGCGCTGGAAAACGCGGGAAGATTGCCGGCAAAGGTGTACCGTGAATCCGTACTATACACCACGCTGTCGCCCTGTGCTATGTGCACGGGGGCGATACTGCTGTATGGCATTCCTAAAGTGATCATCGGGGAAAACAAAACCTTCATGGGCGAGGAACAACTGCTGAAAGACAGGGGTGTTGAAGTCGTTGTCCTGAACGATGAAGAATGCAAGCGGCTGATGAATGAGTTTATCAGTACAAAACCAGAGTTGTGGAACGAGGATATTGGGGAATAACCCTACCGTATCAGTATCACATCCCCCTTTTTCAATTCCTCCGTACCGCTGATGTTTTTAATTTTCAGCAGGTAATAATAGGCACCTACGTCGCAGGGTTGGCCTTTGTAAGTACCATCCCATTTTTGCAGCATATCGGTTGACCGGAATACCGCCTCGCCAAAACGGTTCACGACAATGAATTCGTATTTTTCCACTTTACACTTCATCAGGGGACCAAGCTTGTCGTTCCGGCCATCGTTATTGGGTGTGAATGCATTGGGCACAAAGGGCTTGCAATCGCATACCTTGTAATCTACCTGTATGCTGTCTGTAAATATTCCACAGACATTTTCCATAGCGAGCGCATACAGTCCCGGCCCGGTCACTATTATGGAATCAGTCCTTTCACCCGTATTCCATAAGTAAGAACTGTTCAGTATAGATTTGCCCGACAGCGTCAATTGTTCGGTGTTGCATACCAATGTATCATTGCCGATATTGAGCGAAGGCTCAGCGTACTGCACGGTAATGGTATCGGTATAGGTGCAACCGCCGCGCGTTACTTCCAGGAAATAATCTCCTTCTTTTTTTACGGTTATCATACTGTCCCTGGCGCCTGTGCTCCAACGGAATATATCCGCCCATTCGGGAATGTAGAGGTCGTAAGTTGCATTGGCGCAGAGTATTGTGTCTGCCGGCAGTTGGAAGTATGCGGAATCATTTTCGGCCACGTTGATGGTATCGTACACAATGCAGGGGCCCAGGTCTACAGTGACCCAGTAAGTTCCGCCACGCGAAATAACAAAGCTATCGGCAGTGCTGCCGTTCTGCCATGTATAGGTTGCGGAATCACTGTCCGCAGCAGCACGAACAATCATTGGGTGCCCGGTACAGATCGTAGTATCTTTTCCGATATCAACGGACAACTCGGTAACTACCACATTAAACGTATCCACGTGTTCGCCGCATATAAATTGCGACCGCACCCAGTACGTGCCCTCCTGGTTAACGGTTCGTTCCATTAGCGAATCGCCGTCGTGCCAGGTGTAGCTAATGGCGCCTGCCAACCCTTTTAGCCGTGCATTCCCACCGCGGCAAATATCAATGTTGGTAGAAGAATAAGTTGTATCGAGGCTCCTGGGCCCTGCGAAATATACCGCAGGAGGTAAGGACTGGGTGGACAGTGCTCCGGGAGAAAGTACAACAGCGCCTGTTGTGTACATCCAATTGGGTGTGGCTGCGTTCGCGTTGCTGATACGGTCAATGACATTTCCTCCTTCTATAGAGACGTAGATATTACCGTCGGGGGCCATTTGCAATGAATATACTCTCCGGTTGGGGTTGGTAGCATAAACTATAGTTTTGGAAGCTTTGATTGCCGCAGGCGTTGGCAGGCTCAAGTCTAACTGGAAAAGACCCAGGCTAAGATCTGTGACATATAGTTTTGATCCATCTCCTGAGAATTCGGCGCTGTAATAATTAGCGGACGGGGACGGGTCGAGCAAGTGCTGACCGTTACTTATCTTCCCTGTTTTTTCATCAAAGTCATTGATTGTAAGAATAGCAACGTTTTGCCCTGTAGCGGGCCTGGACTTGTAGGTAGCAAAAACCAGTTTCTTATTATCAGGCGAAGTCTTGATAGGAGCTAATACCAATGTTGAAACATATGGGAAAGGCATCTTTGAAACCACGGCATTGGTATCCAGGCCCGAAGCAGAAATTTTGTAAGCATAAAACTCGTTTGTAGCGCGGGTGGATAATATCAGCCAATGCCCATCGCAGGTGGCCACGGCGTACATGCCTTCCACAAAACCCTGTCCCAATTTTATTTTCTTCTTCGATGACACCACGTTACCCATGCCACCATCCAGGGTCATATCTACTACTGAATAAAACAAAGCGCCATCGGGTAGGGATTCAGGTTCAAGGCAAAACAAATAATATTTATTGCTGTCATTCGTAAAAGGTACAATGGCTACACCCTGCAGTGTGCTGGAAAGAAAATCATTGCCTATTCCATTTCCGTTGGGCATTATGTTGCTGGCCTTATTCCAAACTTTAACCCCATCGGTATAAAACAAAAGCGCACCGGTATTCCTGTCGCTAACCGATGCGCAGCTCTGATAACTGAACATAGCAGTAGAAAAAGGTACCGGGCTTCCGCTGTTGAAGTCAATGCCGGCCGTATCGCCAAAACACCATGTGTTGTTTTGCTTCTGCGCACAAGCCGATATAACAAGAAAAACAAATGCGAGTGTAGTAAAGTATTTCATTCAGAGTAATATAAGTTACCTGTAAAGGTTACAATTTACACGTGTTTCAGGTCTTGACATAAAACGGATGAAAAATAATTTTTATTATATACCGTCGCGCCTCCACATCTCTTAAACTTATATTCACAAAATTCAAGGTAACTTTGCAGATTAATTCAATTTGACGCAAGTGCCGGAAATCAGACATCCAAAAGCAACGCCCTACCTGCTGTATAGCGACGGCAAAGGAAATATATATGAAGACACCAGCCTGTATGCCGTAGGCCGGGCAGGCTGGGATGCCATGCCGGTAGAAATTACCGACTGGATAGAACTGCCTGACGGCGGCTCACTATACGAGTTGCCCGACCGTCGCGGTATCGGCATCGACGTGGAAACGGGCGAAATGCGGCTTTGCGAAAAAGGCTGGGCCGTAGCCGCTTTTGTCCCCCCTGCCCATACCGGCCTCTTTATTGCTGCCTATGAAAGTATCGAGAATGCGCAACTGTTGCCCTTATATTGTTATACAGCCGCAGGATGGCACGATGATAAGTTTTATGTAACAGCGGTGCGTGTAGAACAGGATATCAGGCAGGAATGCAGCGGTTTTGATGACAATACAGTACGTGAGGGGGTAGAAAAAATGATGGCCGCCTACCCGCACAACAGGCTGGTGAAGCATATAGCCGAAACCTGCGCACTAACATATAGCTGCCCCGCTGCGCGCAACTATTTTATGGGGCGCTGGGAATGCCCGATACCATCATCGCCGGCGTGTAACGCCAACTGTATCGGTTGTATTTCTTTTCAACCGCAGGACGAGGAGATATACTCGCCGCAGGACAGACTAACCTTCAAACCTACCGCGGAAGAAATTGTAGAATATACCGTACCGCACCTGGAGACCGCCCCTTACCCTATAGTTAGCTTCGGGCAGGGATGCGAGGGTGAGCCGCTGCTGATGTGGGAAACCATACGCGACAGCATCATAGAAATACGCAAGCATACACAAAGGGGCAGCATCAACATCAACACCAACGGCAGCAAACCGGATGCTGTAGAAAAACTGATGAAAGCAGGCCTGAACAGCATACGTGTAAGCACCAACTCGGTACGTAAAGAGGTATATACGCCCTACTACCTGCCCAACAACTACCAGTTTGAAGATATTATTGAAAGCCTGCGCATTGTAAGAAAATACGGTGGCTGGGCATCTATCAACTATTTCACCTTTCCCGGCATGACGGATAGCGTAGCAGAATATGAAGCGCTACGGGAAGTGATAAAATACACCGACCTGAGCATGATACAGTGGCGCAACTTTAATATAGACCCGGACTGGTATTTAGGCAAGATCGGTTTTACTGAAACGGGGGAATTCATCGGCATCAAACAAATGATGGAACTGATACATGAAGAGTTTCCGGGTGTGAAGTTCGGCTATTTCAATCCACCAGCAGAGCGGATGGCGAACTATGATAGCGATTTTGCGCATTAACGTTATTAATTGGACCACAAAGACGCAGAGACGCAAAGCCCGGTTGATTATATATAGCGTCTCTGCGGTGAAAATTGTTATACATTAACTTTCCCATTGCAATCATTTTTTTACTTTTAAACATTAGATGAGCGTAGCACAGGAACAACCGGCAATCAATACCAAAGCCGCCGCATGGACGGCAGCGGTACATATCGTATTGCTGCTCTTGTTCTTTCTTATTACTTACACTCCTCCCCGGATAGAAAAGATAGAAGAACTGGGCATGGAAGTGAACCTGGGCACTTCTGCCGATGGCTATGGTACCGACCAGCCTATGAGCCTGGGTGAGCCTGCGCCGGACAATGCCGCAACCACCAGCGCAAGCAGCGCAGCTAATACAGACCTGCCCGCCAATGTGCTGGAAAGTAATGAGCCGGAAGCACCAGCAGTAAATACTACCGAAACAAAAAAAACAACCAATACCAACAACAGCATCAACAGCAATACGCGCAACCGCAGCGACCGCCCTGCCAACGCCAATACTACAAGGCAAAGGGCACGCTATGTGTATGGCGGCAGTACGGGCACCGGTGGCAACAATGCCACTACTGATGCCAGGGGCGGCAGCGAAGGCAATACTACGGGCAATGGCGACCGCGGCGTGCCCGGAGGCACACCCGGCGCCGATAATTATGAAGGCACTCCCGGTAGTGGTGGAGGTATCAGCCACAACATTAGCGGGCGTAATATAGTAGCATTCCCACCCAGGGAGGCCGAATTTAAAGAAGGCGGAACTGTCGTAGTGCGTATTACAGTAAACAAGGCAGGCAACATAACAGGCAAACGCATTGTCTCTGCCAGCAGCCCCCAATTGAGAGAACTGGCATTGAAAAAGGTAAGCAGCATCCGTTTTAATAAAAGTGACACAGCACCTGAAGAACAGTTCGGGAATATTACCTTTGTCTTCAAAACCCGTTCCTGAGGTAATGCAAGCATCAACCAATTACGAGCAGATAGTCAATTATCTATATGAGCAACTACCCATGTTTACACGCGTGGGCGCAACTGCTTTTAAAAAAGACCTCACTAACACCGTTAAGCTTTGCGGGCACCTGGGCAATCCCCAGGACAAGTTTAAAAGCATACATATAGCCGGTACCAACGGCAAAGGGAGCGTAAGCCATATGCTGGCTGCCATATTTCAATCAGCCGGTTACAGGACGGGGCTTTATACTTCACCGCACCTTGTAGACTTCAGGGAACGGATACGCATAGACGGCGAGCCCGTGAGCCGGGAATGGGTAGTGGATTTTGTAGACACCAACAAACAGCTTATTGAAGAGGTAGAACCCTCATTCTTCGAAATAACGGTGGCCATGGCCTTTGCAGCCTTTGCTGAGCAGGAAGTAGATATTGCCATAATTGAAACCGGAATGGGTGGCCGGCTGGACAGTACAAATATTGTTATGCCGCTGCTATCTGTCATTACCAATATCGGCTACGACCATATGGATTTCCTGGGCAATACGCTTGGTGAAATTGCCGGTGAAAAAGCAGGCATTATCAAGCCGGGCGTGCCGGTAATAATAGGCGAACAGCATCCCGAAACCGAAAGGGTGTTCTTCGAACATTCCGTTCATAAACAGAGTGTGCTGTACTTTGCTGAAAGCATGTGGGATATGGTGCGCACAGGAAGTGACCTGCGGTACCAATCCTTTAAAACTATACACAGGGCGCGCCGGGAAATGCACGATGTATCTACCGACCTGCTGGGAGACTACCAGGCTGCCAATATAAGAACGGCACTGGCGGCACGCGAAGTGCTCGTTTCAACCGGTATGGCCGATTTGCCGTTGGCAGCAACCTTATCAGCTCTTTCGAAAGTAAAAAAACTAACCGGACTGCGCGGCAGGTGGGACGTATTGCAGGACGAACCATTAATAATAGCCGACGTAGCGCATAACCCGGCAGGCCTCACCCTGGCCATGCAGCAATGGGCGAATGTAAAAGCCGGCCAAAAGCATATCGTAACCGGTTTTGTAAAAGACAAAGACGTGCATGCAGCACTCTCCTTACTACCGAAAGATAACATCTACTACTTCTGTAATGCTGATATTCCCCGTGCTATGCCTGCAGGGCAACTACAACAGGCAGCATCAGGCTTGGGCCTGCAAGGCAATGTTTATCCCAGTGTTGCCGATGCCGTGCGGGCGGCAAGAGAAGCGCTGGCCAAAGACGATGCACTGCTGATAACTGGCAGCGTATATGTAACGGGCGAAGCGATAGAGTATCTGAATGTAAATAACGGGCTGCTGTTTCCGACAACGGTAGTATGAAAAGTTGAGTGTAAATCTTATATTTAAGGCATGATGATTATCATCGGCTCTTATGCAGGATATTGATATACTTGCACGATAATATAAAACCTACATGGCAATATTTGTTCAGCAAAAAAAATATACGGACAAGGGCGGGTGGAAAAATATAGGCAGGAATTCGGATAGGCAAGATAGATATGATCTGGTTTTGGTTTTCGGGAGTACTGACCTGTTAAGCGGCCCCTCCATATACACAAAGATAAAGGAAGAGTATCCGGCAGCCCATATTGTATTGAATACCACGGCGGGCGAGATCATTGGCACCGAAGTAAACGATCATACTATTTCGCTGACTGCAATTAAATTTGAAAAGACAAAGGTAAAAACAGCCGCCATTAATATTGACGAGTGTAAGAACAGCTTCGAGGCAGGTTATCGCCTGGCTTCGGCGCTGGACCATGGAAGCCTGACGAGCGTGTTGGTGATATCAGATGGTCAAAAAGTAAATGGCAGTGACCTTGTAGTAGGCCTGCAGGAATTTCTGCCCAAAGATACCATTATTACCGGCGGGCTGGCTGGCGATGGCGCCAGGTTCAAATCGACGCTGGTAGGCCTGGATGAACCACCTAAAGAGGGCAGGATCGTTATAATAGGTTTTTATGGTGAGGCATTGCACGTCACTTATGGCAGTGTAGGCGGATGGGACCCTTTCGGTCCTGAAAGATTAATAACAAAATCGGAAGGCAATATACTTTACGAGCTGGATGGTAAGCCTGCATTGGAAATATATAAAATGTACCTGGGGGATTATGCAAATGAGTTGCCGGGTTCGGGCTTGCTGTTCCCTCTGAGCATAAGAACGGGTGATACGGGCAATTCGATAGTAAGAACTATCCTATCGGTAAATGAAGCGGAAAACAGCCTGACCTTTGCGGGTAATATGCCACATGGATCATACGCCCAACTAATGAAAGCCAACTTTGACAGGCTGATAGAAGGCGCTTCTAACGCAGCAGCCAATAGTATTAGTACGCAAGAACACAAGCCTGACCTGGCAATACTCATCAGTTGCGTAGGCCGAAAGCTTGTATTGGACCAACGCATTGAGGAAGAAGTGGAAGTAGTACGTGCTACCTATGGCCAGGACACGGCTATTACGGGTTTTTATTCTTATGGAGAAATATCACCGTCATTTAATTTCATGAAATGCGAGCTGCACAACCAGACGATGACCATAACAACATTAAGAGAGGATTAATTTTTCGCCAGGACAATCAAGATAATGTTGAATAAACTTCTGCTCAGGCAAATCACAAAAAGTTTCGGAGACACCGATAAAGTCCCGGAAGAACTCAATAAGCTTTTCCAGGTCATCAGCGATTCTTACGACCACTATGAGAAAGACCGCAAAATGCTGGAACGTTCCATCGAGCTGACCTCGAAGGAAATGATAGAACTGAATAACAAACTACGCAAGGAGACTGAAGAGGAAAGCAAGCTTGTATTCGATAAACTAAAAGAATCTCTTTCCATACTCAAAGATGACAATACAGAATTTGCCGGTGCAGCAACAGACCTGTCTAAACTATCCAATTTAGCTGACCTTTTAAAAGAAGAAACAAAAAAACGTCGCGTAGCAGAAAATGAAAGGGCACAGCGGGAATCGCACCTGGAAGCTTCGCAACGAATAGCCCATATCGGAAGTTGGGAGCTGGATCTGACAGTAACAGATAACATTAACGCCAATCCGCTACATTGGTCGGCAGAGACATACCGGATATTTGGCTTTGAGCCGGGCTCTGTAGCAGTAAGCAATGATTTATTTTTCAGCCGGGTACATCCTGATGACGTGGAACTGGTAAAAAGTACCGTAGCACGTTCTCTTAAAACCGGCGATCAATATGATGTGGATCACAGGTTATTGCTGCCTGACGGTACCGAAAAAATAGTTCGCGAAATAGCAGAGGTTTTTAAAGACCACAAGACCGGCCAGTTGTTGAAAATGGTAGGGACTGTGCAGGATATAACAGAACGTGTACGTTCGCAGCAGGATCTTGAAAGAATCAATGAAGCCTTAAAAACACTGTTTGAGAACATCAGCGAGGTGTACTATTCAGTAGATACAACCAGCTACACGCTGTTGCAAATGTCCAATGCCTGCGAAGAAGTGTATGGATATACTGTAGAAGAATTTAAGCAAAATCCCAACCTGTGGCTGGATGTGGTACTGGAAGAGGACAAGTCCGTCATCGCCGCCAGCGAAATACCAATGCGGCAAGGCAGGACTATTGAACACGAATACCGGATACACCATAAAAACGGAGAAATACGCTGGATATGGAGTAAACTAAAACCAACCCTGGACCCTGACGGGACCCTATTGAGATTAGATGGTATATCGGCCGATGTAAGTAAGCGCAAAGAAGCAGAACTGGCCCTCAAGGAAAGCGAACACAAGTTCCGTTCGCTGATTGAATACAGCGCAGACGCTATCATGGTGGTAGACGAAAACTCAGTACCTGTATATGCCAGCAATTCATTGTACCGCATTATGGGCTATACGCCTGAAGAAGTGATTGGCGTCCGCTCACTAAAATATATACACCAGGACGACCTGCCAGTGCTGGAAAAGCACCTGGAACGGGTAAGGGCCAACCCTGGCAAACCTTTTACAGTTATTTACCGGCGGATAAAAAAGGATGGAAGTATAATCAGGTGCGAAGGTGTAGCTATAAACTTCCTGCATGACCCTGCCATAAAAGGAGTAGTTGTCAATTTCAGGGACATTACCGAACGGGTTAATACAGAACGGACGCTCCGCAACAGTGAAAGTAAATTCCGCTCACTGATAGAAAACTCATCCGACGTTATTACCGTTGCAGACGAAGATATGAATATAGTGTTCGTCAGCGACTCTATATACCGCATGACCGGCTTTCTGCCGGAGGAGATACTAGGGTTGAAATCCATGCTTTTTTCAGACCCCGAAGAATACGGGAAGATAAACGCATTTATACAACAGGTATTGGCCAACCCCGGGATACCTCAAAAGTTGATATATAAGACACTGAAAAAAGATGGTACTGCTATCTGGTGTGAGCGTGTAACAACAAACCTGCTGCATGACCCGGCGATCAATGGCATCGTATCCAACTTCCGGGATATTACGGAGCAGTATAAATATGAACAGGCTCTGAGAGAGTCGAACGAAATACTGAAGAAAACCAACATGGAACTGGACCGCTTCGTATATAGCGTATCGCACGATCTGCGCGCGCCGTTATCTTCAATGCTGGGTGTTATAGAATTTGCTGAAACAGAAACTACCGACACTGAAATGCTGGAACACCTGTCTATGTTGAAAAAGAGCGCAAGAAAGTTAGACGGATTTGTGGTGGACATACTGAATTATTCACGAAACGCCAGGGTAGACCTGGAAAGTGAAAAAATTGATTTTAAAGCCCTGGTTCGGGATGTGGTGAACGATATACGTCATATGAATACCGGCAACAGCAATGTGCAAATAAATATCCAGGTTGACGACCATGCAGAACTATATTCTGATAAAGCCCGCATCAAAATCATACTAAGCAACCTGGTGTCTAACGCCATCCGCTACCACGACCCCCAAAAGACAGAACCTTTTGTAAAAATATGTGTTTACCGGAAGGAGGGGGGAATCGACTTATGCGTAGAGGATAACGGCATTGGAATAAGTGCAGACAAACACGAAAAAATATTCGACATGTTTTACCGTGTATCCAAAAAGTCTGAAGGCACCGGGATAGGACTGTACATCGTAAAAGAAACAGTTGAAAAATTAAAAGGCACAATACATCTGCATTCTGAATTAGAAAAAGGCTCTGAATTTATTATTCATCTCCCAACCAATATTAACTAAAAAACAATGACTGACGCCAATAAAACCCATGCTTACAAACGGATAATGGTTATTGATGACAACCAGATAGACCGTTATATCGCTGAAAAAACCATCAAAAAGTACCATTTTTCTGAGGAAGTCGTGCCTTTAGAATCTGCGGTTGACGCGCTTGAACAATTATCAGCCCTTTCTGACAAAATGGAGGAACTGCCGGAAATAATACTGCTGGATATTAATATGCCGGAGATGAGCGGATTTGAATTCCTCGAAAAATACGCGGAACTGCCCGATACAGTGACGAAAAAATGTATCATTGTCATGCTGACAACATCGTTGAACGAAGACGACCGTATGGTGGCGGAAAAAAATCCATACATTCACCAGTTCCTAAATAAACCACTGAATGAAGAAACCCTGAAAAAAATAAGATTGGTTAAATAGCTTAATGACTGTTATTTACCCCTACCCTGGAATATGACCATCAGCGTGTACATCATGATCTTGATATCCAGCGCCAGGGAGCAGTTCTCAATGTAAAGCAAGTCATATTTCATGCGCTCTACCATTTCCTCTACGTTCTCCGCATAGCCAAATTGCACCATGCCCCAGGATGTTAAACCCGGCTTTACTTTGTGTAAATACTTGTAGTGCGGGTGCGTGGTAATGATGCGGTCGATGAAATATTGTCTTTCCGGCCTGGGGCCTACCAACGACATTTCGCCTTTCAATATATTGTAGAATTGCGGCAGTTCGTCGATACGCCATTTGCGCATGAACCTGCCCCAACCTGTAATACGCGGGTCCTCGTGGCTGGATAAAGCCGGGCCGTCTTTTTCCGCATTCAGGTACATAGACCTGAACTTGTAGATATAAAAAGGCCTCCCAAACAAGCCTACCCGCTGCTGCCTGAAAATAACAGGTCCGGGGGATGATAGTTTTACCCTTATCGCGGCAAATAACAACAGGGGAGAAAGTACTACAAGAGCTATCAGCGACGCAATAATATCTATTGTACGTTTACACACACGTTGCCAGTCGGGCATCAGGTCGGGGTGTATATGTATGAGCACGGCATCGTAAACATTGCTGGTCTTTACCGAGCCCGATATAATATCATACATATCGGGTTGTATCTTCACCACTACCGGGCGGTAGCTCAGCCGCGTAAGTATGTTCTCCAGCAGGTGATGTTCCGACGAGTCCACGGCAATAATTACCTCTTCAACCTGGTGTTGGTCAATAATATTCTCAAGCTCAGAAAGGTGGCCAAGCTGGGGCAAATATTTGCTCATGCCATTGCCATTCTCTTTGGTGGAATAAATGAATCCCTTAAAAATATTGCCGAGCGCCCTACGGCTGCCGGTAATGCTTTTATAAAGATCAATCGCTTTTGTGTTGCCGCCGATAATAAGCGTGTTAAAACCTACTTTGCCATTTATTATATTCTGTTTGATGCGGTTGAGCAGCAACAGTCGGACGGTGAGGGTAGTAGCAGTGTGTATAAATAAGTACCGGCCTGTCGTCCTGATGAAATAAGAATAATCTTCGGCATCGTTGGCAAAAATAAACAACGCCACTAATATACTGCCCAGTATACACGATATCAACGTGCGGTTGATCTCGTCCAACCTTGATTTCCTGTACAGGTCAAAATAGGTTCCGGAAAGCAGGTAGAGCAGCAGCCATCCGCCCGGTATTACGCCCAGTCCCATTACATAATCCCTTATACCAAACGCATCCCAGGAGCTCCAGTATCCCAGGTCGCCCAAGGTATAGTGGCGGTACCCCCAGAACAGTAACCACGCAGCTACAGCCGACAGGTAGTCGAGCATGGCCATCCATCTTATGGCGTTCACTTTGGCGCGTGCGAGGTACATCCGAATCTTTAGTAGGTGACGATTTTAATATTGTCTATTAATACATAACCTGTGGCTTGCCCCCCCGGCAAGGCGGCTTTTATCATCAGTTTATAGTCTTTACCCGGATATTTCCCTGAATAGGTAGCAAGGTCTACGTACATCTTCTTCCAGGTATCAGTGCTCTTTATAGTCCAGAAGTATTCGAACATATCCAGGCCTGAGTTAAGTGTGTTATACAACCCCACGTCGAAAGGAACGCTGCATTTGTAGTTTATTTCCAGGTATGCTTCTCCGGGCGCAATAGGGAAACCGGTATTGCTGATACTCTCTGAATATGGATACGTACTGTTCAGCTCAATGTATCCAGAGCCACCGCCCTCAAACACCAATGACTTATCACCCGTCCTTCGTATGGATGTATCATCGGTGAGTTCGGGCGTAAAAGGAAGGAAGGAATTGCCCACCTCGAAATCTTCTTTGTATGGAAAATCTGCAGCGGCTGTATAAGACGTGACCGGAGTAAAATTAACGGTATTGCCGGGATTACTGGCCAGGGTAAGCGTATCGAATGTATAAAATGAATACTGTGGCTGTAAGTCTACCAGGCCGTTCAGGGTAATGCCCGGTATTACCGACAACTTACCTGATTCACCTTCGGTGATAACAGGCACATGGCAGGGAAGGTCGAAAATGCCTACCGGAGTATTATTATAATATATCCATACGCTTGTGATATTGTGAGAGGCTGAGCCTTGTTGCGAAGGGTCGGTTATATCCAGGATAACCGAATCGATTTTTACATAAGTGGGTACCGGCTCAGCAGGATTGATAACGTTACATCCGGACACCGATAAAAGTACAGGTACAAAAAACAACAAAATCTTAAGTCTCATCTATGCAATAATTCTAGGCTACTTACGTTAAAAAACGCTTTTTCTATATCAAATATTGTGCTACATATTATGAAGTTCGTTATGCAGGCTCATTTTCTTTAAAATCTGGTGAGCAACGTCCATAGCCTGGTAACCGTCGTAAACAGAAACACGGACGGGCTTGTCTTCCAGTATAGCTTTTGAGAACTCATCCAGTTCCAGCCTTATCGAATTTACGGGCTTTATATCCGGCATTTGTATGGAAATTGTCTTTTTTTCGCCTCCCGGCACTTCTATCGGGAAGTCAAACATGCCCTTTTCACTTCCGGGCCCTTTCAGCCTGATGACCTCGGTTTTTTTCTCTAAGAAGTCAATACCTATATACGCATCGCGCTGAAACAGGCGCATCTTACGTATTTTCTTTATAGATATGCGGCTGGACGTAAGGTTGGCCACACAGCCGTTATCAAACTCAATACGTGCGTTGGCTATATCGGCCGACTCGCTCACCACCGATACACCGCTGGCCGATATGCGCCTTACCGGCGACTTTACCAGGTGCATCACAATATCTATATCGTGTATCATAAGGTCGAGGATAACTGATACATCAGTGCCCCGGGGGTTGAACTGCGCCAGCCGGTGCGCTTCTATAAACAGCGGTTTCAGGTCCTGCTCTTCCAGCGCGAGGTATGCGGGATTATAACGCTCTACATGCCCCACCTGGCATTTTACGTTAGCCTCTTTCACAAGTTGCACCAGTTCCTGCGCTTCGTCCAGCGACTGGGCCAATGGTTTTTCAATAAAAATATGCTTACCCGCCAGCAGGCATTTCTTGGCTATTTCGTAGTGGGTAATGGTAGTCGAGACAATGTCCAGGGCATCAGTGTCTTCAATCAGGCGGTCAACGTTTACATACCGTTCAATACCAAATTCTGCAGCAACGGCGGATGCTTTCTCATCGTCCGGCTCGTAAAAGCCCACCAGATCTATGCCCGGAACCTCCTTCCACTGCTGTATATGTATCTTTCCCAGGTGCCCGGCGCCGAAAACTCCAATTTTTAGCATGTACGCTCTAAAGTTGCTTTTTTAGTGTCGCAAGATAACAATAATCAGGCACTATATCAGACCCTCGTCGGCCATGCTGCAATAGTTATTATCCCCTATTACCAGGTGGTCCAGCAGCTTAATATCCATAAGCGCAGCGGCTTCTTTCAGCTTTTCGGTCATGGATATATCTTCCCTGCTGGGCTTCAGGTTGCCGCTTGGGTGGTTATGCGCCACTATCAGGCGGGAGGCGCTGTTGAGCAGGGCATTTTTCAATATAATACGTATATCGGCCACCGTGCTGGTTAGTCCTCCCTTTCCTATGTGTTCAAGGCGGATGAGACTACTGGACTGGCTAAGGTAGAGAACGTAAAACGCTTCGTGCGCCAGGTCGCGCATCAGGGGTATCAGTATTTCCGCTGCGTCCTTGCTCTGGGTTATTGTCTGCCTCGACAGCCCGGCGGACATCTGCCGCCTGCGCCCCAGTTCCAGCGCTGCGGCGATGGTTATAGCCCTCGCCTCGCCTATGCCTTTGGTCTGCTGCAGTTCTTCCACGCTCAGCCTGCCCAGGTGGTGTAGCTGGTTGCCTGCCAGCTTCAATATGTCCCTTGCCAGGTCCAGGGCAGACCGCTCCCGGGTTCCGCTGGAAATAAGTATGGCCAGCAGTTCTGCATCGGCCAATGCGCCGGGGCCCTTGTGCAGCAGTTTCTCGCGGGGGCGTTCATCTTCCGCCCAGTTCTTTATACTGTTTGTATTACTCACGTGATGGTTCTGAACCTGAAAACTACAAGTTTATTGATTAAGAACCAGCATTACAATAAAGAGGATGCCCTTTTGGGGCATCCTCTGAGATAATATTGGGAGGATATTATCTAATGACAGATAATTTCTCTGTACTCAAAGTAATCCCGTTCTGCTGTACGATTGCTATATAAATTCCACCGGGAAGGCCATCGATTGACATCTTAACTTCCTTGCCGGGTGTAATATCCGCCAGGGTTTTCACCACTTTGCCAGTATAATCAATCAGTGTCAGCGTTGCCGGATCGGTGTCATTACCCTTTATCAACACTGAGATTTCATTCTGTGCAGGATTAGGATAAATCATCACTGTCTTTGCCGGATCGTTGAAAGCATTTGTCATTGAACCTACAGTAGCAGGACGCCCCGGTTTTAATTGCGGGTTGCATTGCTGGTTATATTGGGCGCAATAGTCAATACTATTTAAACCTACACTCACCTGGTTAGCCGATGAATTCATAAAATAAGGAAAAACAGGTACATCAACCGAGGGTGTTTGCTCAACGGTATTGTGGACATTATTGGGGCAATTACCGTTACCGTTCTGATCTATTCTCATTACATAAGGGTTCAACCTGTTATTATACATCATGTCGTACCCAAACATATATATATCTGTTGTGCCCGGTATCTCAAAGATGCTGTGCGCTCTGTTGTAAGGAATATTGCCGGCATTGTTATACGTCATAAAGTTGTTATTTATGACGTTCAGTGCATTGTCATAACGTATGTACAGGCTTTGCTCGAAGCCGGCATTATTTCGAATATAGCCGCTTACCAGGTACTCCTGCGATGAACTCATATTGATGTCGCCATAAGACACAATATCGTTGACTGTATTATTGCCTAAACGTTGATTGAGCAATGTTCCATTCTGGTCAACTTCAAAAATAAAGCCATCCCAGTAAGTACCACTGCCCACCAGGCCATAGTCATTAGCGTAGCCTACTGCCACATATTTGTTATTGGCGACATCCTCCATTACAGCATTCGCTACCGCTACAGTCCTTTCATCTGGGTTTCCGCTTTGTAATTGGTACACACCTGACGGGGTATTCACCCTGTACATATTCCACCATTGCACCGATGCGCCCGCATCAAATTTTACCAGGAGCGCGCTTACATAATCCTGGATGCCCAGATCACCCTCTACGGAACCTGCGAGAATAAAGCCATCGTCACTGGTTGGGCGTACATCACGTATTACCCCGATATTTCTGTTAGTTACGCCATAATCAGTGTATGACAAAAGATTACCATTAGGGTCAGTATGAATCACAACAAGCATATTTTGATTCGTCATAATATCTGTTCCCATACCCGCTATGATATACTCTCCGCTACTTATTTCAGTTATTACTACTTCATGCAGCCAATGCCTTGACTGGCTGTACACATAATTCCATAGAACATTTCCAGCTGCATCTGTTTTTTCTAAATAAGCATTTGAAGTGCCCGCACCCATGCTATTAGTTACCCCCGATGCGATATAGTCTCCTTTTGAGGTTTCCTCCACGCATAATGCATGGTCCATACTGGTTGATCCACCGTTTATCCTGCTCCACAGGTAGTTGTTGTTCTGATCTACCTCTACAAGGAATCCATCCAACTGAATTCCGCCGCTTGACGAGGGCTGCTCGATACTTAAATGCATCAGCAGATTGCCGTTAGATTTCAAATCGGCCTTCTCAATCTCCATCATTGGGTGCATATGAAACTGGTCAACGAATGACGAGTGAAATTTTGTATATGGTTGGCCTGAAGGCACACAACAGTTGGTCACCGTAACAGTCACGGTGTCGGTCATACTACAGCCGTTAGGGCCGGTTGCTGTTACAATGTACTGCGTAGTTTGCGATGGTGTTACAATCGGGTTTTGTTGTGTGGAGGAAAATCCGCCTGGCAACGATATCCATTGGAAAGTATAACCGTTTTGGCCGTTTATCGCCGCTCCCAGTTGTATTGATTCGCCGGTGCAGATGGTAGTTTTGGCTGCCGAAGCTGTGAGTGTCGCAAACTGCATCACCAGTTGTGGATGCAGGGCAGGGTTAGCATGGTCTCTTGTGGCAAATACCGCACTACGATAGATAGCATAATTTTGTAGCGCTATACGAAAACCATGGTTTGCTTCTCCATTGCATATCCATTCATTAACAATTCCGGATACATCAATAGAATAGTTTTGCGTAGCGCTGGTGGCAGCGGGCACTGATACCTGCCCTGCTGTAGTGTGGGTTGGCACACCGGTACTCCAGGTCATGGTAGTCTCCGACCATCCACTGGTAACACGTTGCACATATAAGTCGTTTTGTCCGGCCTGTTGGTTTACATGCCCCGGCGGGTAAAAGAGGTTCAGGTCCGCACTTTCTAATACCTGGTTAGCCGGTATCGAACCCAGGTCAAATTGCAGGTAAGCTACCATTTCTCCATAGCCACAGCCTATCGATCCCCATGTCCATGCCATAGCTGCCATAGATGTACTGCTCCCGAAATTTTGGGTTACTGACATTGTAGAACATGCAAGGGAGTGAGAGTTATACCAAATCTGGGCGTCTTGCCCGTTGCCAGTTGCGGTGGTGATTGTTACCGGAACCTGGGCTTTCATTTGCTGCACAAATAAGGTGCAACACAAGAGCATGATCATAGCTGTTTTTTTCATAAAAAAAAGTTTGGTTAAAAAATGGATATTTATCCTAAGCCCCTTACCCTCTTATTGCAAAGCAGCTTAGACAAACAAAGTACAGGCAGGAACAACACTCAAAAGATAACTATCTTATACATTGTCATCTTGAACCGATAAGTGGCAGAAAAATGTGCATAAACGGCAATATGCCGGGAGCTAAAAAAGTAAAACTGAGAAAATCAGGGGATGGTTATTGACTAAACAGCTCAAGAAACTCTTTCTTCTTTCTTCTTGAAAGGCAAATTTCCGAACCATTGGACATCGTCAGGTATCCACCATCACCCCGATGATAGTGTTTAACGTACTCAAGGTTGATGATATGAGAATGATGTACCCTGAAAAACAGTGCAGGTGGTAATAAATCCTCATAATCCTTCAATGGCCTGGAGCAGAGATAACGCTTGTCTTCATCGCAGTAAATTTCCGTATAACTCCCATTTGACGACAGGTGTATAATACTATCAAGGGTCACGAACTCAAAGCCGTCTTTGTATGCAACGGCTATTCTATGTATATCTTTTGCAGGCTGGATGGGCATTGTGGGGGTAATGGCTGCACTCTGCAGCCTTGCTTTTTCGCGTATGCGGGCTTCTGCTTTCAATATAGCTTTTTGCAGTTCCTTAATATCAACAGGCTTTAACAGGTAATCAACAGCATTGGCTTTAATGGCCTTGATAGCATACTCATTATAAGCTGTCACAAAAATGAGTTCGAAATCTATACCAGGCAGCATCTCCAGCAAATCGAACCCTGTTCCGTCAGGCATTTCTATATCAAGAATCAGCAGGTCGGGGCGGGCAGTAACCAGTGCCGGAAGGCCCTCAGTTATACTGCCGGCTTCCAGCACTATAGTAACATCCGGGCAAAATCGTTGCAATAGTTGAATTAGATTGGTGCGGCTTTTTACCTCGTCATCAATCACGGCGACGCGTATCATAGTCTAACATTTTTAGTTATTGACAGCGGCTTACAGGTATGAATATCTCAACTCTTGTGCCTACCTCGGGCTGGCCTTTATCTACAATTCTGAAGGTAATGGTTTTACCGGATATAAAGTTATACGTTTTTATTCTTTCTACTACTATTTCCATACCCCTGGAAATATGCTCATTTTTACTTTGTTTTTTTATACGTCCCGCCTGCTCTCTACCTATCCCGTTATCATCAATTACGCAGTGGATGTATGATGGGTCATCATCACGCAACCCGATTTCTATCAATAATATGCCGCCGGCTTCCCTGTTTGCAAGGCCGTGCTTTATGGCATTTTCTATAAATGGCTGTAGCAGCATGGGGGGAATGCAAATAACCTCCAGGTCAAGTTCAGGAGCGATTACTAACTTGTAGTCAATCCTGTTTTCATACCTCAGCTTTTCCAGCGACAGGTATAGTTCCAATAACTCCGTTTCCATTTTCAAGGGTATAAACCTGTTTTTTGATGACTCCAGGAAAAGGCGCATCAACCGGGCAAAATTTGTAAGGTATGAATAGGCTGTTATTTCGTTCTTATTCAAAACAAAATGCTGTATTGAACTTATGGTGTTAAAGATAAAATGTGGATTCATTTGTGTTTGCAGCGCGCTCAATTTCAGTTCCGCCATTCGCTTTTCAGCCAGGTGCCGTGTACGCTCTGCATGTATCTTCTTTCTCACCCTCCAATACACAATTAGCGACACTGCGAGAATAAGAAACATAACAGAGATTATATGGAATACACGACGTTGCCATATAGCAGGGATAATATTAATGGATAGTGGTGTGTCTTGCCCGCCCCAGTGCAGCCCATCAGCACTACCTTGTATAACAAACCGGTATTTTCCCGGCGGGATATTTGTATAAACAGCCTGTGGATTATCATTATTGGTATAATTCCATCCGGGGTCAAAATTCTCAAGTTGATACCTGTACCTGTGCTTACCCGGTTTTGTATATTCAGGTATGGCTAAGCTGATAGTAATGAAATTCTGGTGGTACGGAAGTTCTAACAGCCTGGTTGTATACGGCGAATAGGGGATTTCCCGCCCAGCAGCAATGACGGACGTGATGCGTACTGCAGGCGGCACAATGTCATTACTTCCTATTTTCTGCGGGTCAAAACTGATCATGCCCGTCTTGGTGCCAAAAAACAGCTGTCCGTTTTTACTTTTTACCGCAGCTTTGAAATTAAAATCGCTGCTTACCAGGCCATCGCTTTCATCGTAACGTACAAACTTATTGGCCTCGTATATATATTGGTACAGACCGTTTACAGTGCTTACCCATACATTACCCTCGTTGTCGGGCACAATGGACGAAATAACATTCTCCGGGGTATTCCCATATGAAATGCAATCCCGCCCATTATTGCTCAACCTGAAAATGCCATACCCTGTAGTGCCTATCCACAGGTTGCCCCGTGTATCATTTACAATACTCCAGACCCCGACATTGCTTTTACCCCCGAAGGGATATTCGCTGAACCGCAATCGCGATACGTCGTAAGGGGGTGTTACTTTACAGAGGCCATTATTCGTGCCTACCCACACATTGCCAAACGTATCCTGGTATATTGTCCATACAGCATCATCGGTAAGGCCACTCCCATCATGCGGGGTATAATGGTAAACTTTTTTTGTGGTTGGCGAAACAATATAAAGTCCCCCCTGGTGTGTACCTATCCATATATTTCCCGACGCATCCCTGTGCAAAGCCCAAATCTCCCTGACTGAATCGGGAAAGACATCCGGCATGAAGCGTACGAATTGCTGGGAGTTGCTGCCAATAATAAACAACCCAGACTCTCCACCAGCCAATACTGCCCCATTATCCAACGGGCAAAAGGCATTGACCGTAACTGCCTGGTAAGGAGGCTTGACAGTATAAACCCGGTGCAGCATATACTGCTTTTGCACAGTATCGTATCGCAACTTATTAATTTTACCCCCTTTAAACCCAACCCAGATGTCATCATATTTATCTGCGTATATAGCCCGTACATAATTGTCAGATATCTTTCCTGAAATATTGCTCTGCGAATATTTTCTGAACTTATATTTTTTCCTGTCTACCTTATATAATCCCGAGTTGGTTCCAAGCCATAATATGCCCGACTTGTCTTCCAGCAGGCTGTTAAGTACCAGGTTAGGATTATAGCATTCATTATCACTTATTTTGAAGCTGTCAATAAGGGTTCCGTTCAACCGGTATTCATTTATATTGATAGCATCAGTATAATAATACCTGTTGTCTTTTGTAAACAACAGCTTGCATAAAATCGTTGATGATAAATTTCCGGGCAATGATGGCGCCCGCTCCACAGTCTTACGACAGATATTTACGAGGCTAAAGCCTTTATCATTTTGGGCGGCTATTTTCCCGTCAATTGAATATCCCTGTTGTATGTTTGGCGGTAAGCCTTTTGTACCTAGGGGTATGGCCTGCTTTTTTGAAATGGCATAGTATAATATCTCTTTAGAAGTTAATGCCACCAAAGTGTCACTATGACATTGACCCAGGGCCAATATCTGCTCCTTGCTGATGCGCTCCGAATGAATGTCGGGGTACACCCTTACCAACATTCCGTTCATGTCTCCTAACCATACCTGGCCTTTATCATCTTCAAAGAAACAGCTGACTCTTGATAGTTTCGGGTTCATATCGGGGTATACCCTGAAGGATTGGGAAGCCCTGTTATAGCAGCTAACCATCCCGCCCCTCGAGCCTATCCATATATTTTTCCGGCTGTCTTCGAAAAGTGTTTCGATAGCATGAAACCAGTTCTGGCTGATAGTTGTATCGAATACATTCTTGTGCGTTATAATCCGGTTGCCATTATACTGACACAGGCCATTATAAGTACCTATCCAGATAAAGCCTTCGCTGTCTTGCAACAGGCTCAGCACGATATTATGGGGCAATCCATGCTCAACAGTTATCAGCTCGTAGTTTTCAGAAGAGGCCCGGGTATGGCATAGCAGGCAACTGAAGGCTACTAAAGCGCAAAATATATGTTTGAAGCCCACGTTGCCTTTTTGTTTTAAATTTAATTGTTTTCCTGTGATGTTACATATTCATCTAATTACACATTCTTCTGTTTCAAGGTAATTCCGATAGCACTATGTTTATTGTTAAAGAATCGCCATTGTTTATAGTTGTATAGAGGTGTATTTCACCAGGGACTATTAACTTAGCGTCCAAATTCACACCGGTATTGGATTGTCATTGTACATACTTGCCATATAGCCAAACAGGATATTTCAGTCAATTAGTAGTTGACTACCTGGAGCAGAAAGATAATTTACGGGCGTTTTATACATTCAGCCCCAACGGAGCCGGGATAAACAAAGCCGTCGAAGAAAGAGGTAAATTTCCTGTGGACAGGCAACTGCTCGTAAATACCCTGCAAAAGCAATATAGCGGCTTGCAAACCACGAAGGCTGTAACTGATAACATAGCCGCTTTAGCCAACGAGAATACATTTACCATATGCACGGCGCATCAGCCTAACCTGCTGACCGGTTACCTGTATTTCATCTACAAAATTGCACATGCCATACAACTGGCCAATCACCTCAACGAAAGCCATCCCGGCAAGCGTTTCGTGCCCGTTTATTATATGGGCAGCGAGGATAATGATTTGGAAGAGCTGGGTACATTCCGCTATGGAGGGAAGAAATACTCCTGGGATGCAGCAGGACAGGCAGGAGCGGTAGGACGCATGAACACAGCGAGCCTTAAGACGTTGCTGGACGAACTATTCAAGGTACTGGGCCCGCCGGGAGAGGATACTGAGCAACTAAAAGAATTGCTGCATAAAGCCTACCTGCAACATAATACTATTGGCAAGGCTACCTGCTATCTCGTCAATGAATTGTTTGGCAAATACGGATTAATAGTCCTGGACTCCGATGACGCGGCATTTAAACGTGCTATACTACCTGTAATGAAGGACGACCTGTTGCACCACAACGCCAACCGTATCGTGACAGAACAAGCGGGGAAACTGGCTGAACAATACAAGACCCAGGCATACCCGCGGGATATCAACTTGTTTTACCTGCAAGACAACCTGCGCGAAAGGATAGAACGCAAAGATGACAGGTGGCTGGTACTGAATACAGCAATTTCATGGAGCGAACAGGAATTGGTAGAGGAACTCGAAACACACCCGGAACGCTTCAGCCCGAACGTCATATTGCGGGGGCTGCTGCAGGAAAGCATACTGCCCAACGTGGCTTTTATAGGCGGGGGTGCAGAAGTAGCTTACTGGTTGCAGTTGAAAGAACTATTCAACCACTATAAAGTCTTTTACCCTGTTATCCTGCTCAGGCAATCAGTTTTGTGGATAGAGCCCGTGGCCGGCGAATTGCAGGAGAAAACAGGTATGCGTACAGAAGACCTGTTTAAACCGAACCAGCAATTGGTCAACGAGTATGTGGCTACCCGTAGCGATGGCAATTGGAAGACGAACGAGGAACGTGATGCCATTGAGGCGATAATGGTACAACTCAGGCAAAAAGCCGCGTCGCTTGATCCCACACTGGCAGCATCTGCTGAAGCAGCGCTGACGAAAATGAAACATCAGTTCACTGTCCTGGAAAAGAAAATGTTCCGGGCAGAAAAAAGGAAACACGATACGGAACTGAAAAGAGTGGCCCGGCTAAAGGAAATGCTATTCCCCAACGGCACGCTGCAGGAGCGCGTGGAGAACTTCATAGAATATTATAGCCGTTACGGGCATGATTTTATAGATACGATTGTAAGAAATACACAACCTGTGAAAAATGAATTCCTAGTTATTCATGCACAACCCGCTGTATAACAGGCGCTAATTGAGGCAGGTTTAATATATTTGCCAGGTAAAAAACTCGGAAGATGAAAAAGTTCCTGTTACTTGTTTGCGCTTTTCTGCCCATTATGGCCTTTGCACAGCCCGGCCCGCTGGAAATAGACCTGGGTATTAAGGCAGGTATGAACTTCACCCGTATGGCCGGTAAAACCTGGTCAGGCGGCTACAGGTCTGGTGTGTTGGGCGGAGCCTTTGCCAGCCTGGGTGTTAAGAAGATAGGCGCACAGGCCGAGGTGCTGGTGGCCACTACGTCCTTTACAGGCAACGGCAGCAGTTTCAAGTCCGCCGGCTTGCTGCTTACCCCCAACGACTCAACATCTACTGGCAGTTTTTCAGCCGCCTACTTAAATATACCTGTATTGCTTAACCTGAAACTGTTTGGCAATGCAATGATACAATTAGGCCCGCAATTCGTCGCGCCATTAAATGTAAAAGATAAAGACGGTTTCCTGAACCAACCTGCAACAAATATATTTAATACGAGCGACATCGCGGGCGTGGTGGGGCTGCAACTGAACCTGCCGCTAAAACTTAATGCAGGCGTGCGCTATACATTCGGCCTCACCGACCAGAATGTATCTTCTGTAGGTGAAAGCTGGAAGATGTCGAGCATCCAGTTGCATTTAGGTTTCTCGTTTTTGTAAACTGATATATTAATATTTTTTCAAAGCAGGGCTATTTGTCCTGCTTTTTGCTTTTTTGAATTTTCATCCGGCATCCGCAATAAGCTATTATCTTTGCCACACACATGAAGCATCTACCCAATTTGCTGACACTGGCCAACCTGGTAAGCGGGTGCATTGCCATTGCCTTTATTCTCAATTCCCAGCCGTTTGTATCGTCTTTCAACGGTGGTGAGTATTGGGTGTTTGGTACCGAACAGGCCTATATGGGTGCACTGTTTATTGCGCTGGCAGCTCTCTTCGATACGCTGGACGGATTTGCCGCAAGAGCTTTGCAGGTTTTCTCACCTATCGGCAAAGACCTCGATTCCCTGGCCGATGTAGTATCGTTCGGTGTAGCGCCTTCCATGATACTGTTCAAAATGCTGTGGGCCAGCTATATGGCCGAGCCTTACGCACTGGATGTAAATATGTCTGCCATGATACCGGCATTCATATTCGTATGTGCCGGTGCGGTGCGGTTAGCCAAGTATAATATATCCCACGCAGCGCAGCAGAATTTCTTCAGGGGTATGCCTATACCGGCTGCCGGGCTGTTCATCGCCTCCCTGCCGCTCATTAACTGGTACAATCCCATGGGTATGGGGGCATACCTGCAGAACAAATGGGCTATATACGCCATTATAGCCTTGTTCAGCTGGCTGATGCTGTCGGGCATACGCTTTATCAAGTTCATCCCCTCACGGTTCAGCATAGCTACTATATGGCCGCAACTGGTGATGATAGCAGTTGGCATAGGCGGATGGTTTGTATTGCATGTAGCTATTATACCCGTCATTTTTGTATTGTATATAATATTGTCATTTATTCATAAACCAAGCGAAGCATAAAAGAAACAGTGATGAAATACATAGCGCATATCAATATCATGCCTTTAAAAGAACTACTGGACCCACAGGGCAAGGCCGTGAACAACAGCCTGCACAACCTGGGGCTGGCGCAGGTGGATGGCGTTCGCATAGGCAAACACATAACGCTGAATATAGAGGCAGGCTCTAAAGAAGAGGCGCAAAGCATTGCGGACAACGCCTGCAAGAAGCTGCTGGCCAATCCCGTGATGGAGCAATACGACATTTCCATAGTTGAAGGCTAACTATTGCAAAAGGATAAGCATATAGGACTGTACCTCGTGCCCTCCCCCATAGGCAACCTGGGGGATATTACCTACCGTGCCGTAGAAGTGCTGCGCAGCGTAGATGCCATACTCTGCGAAGACACACGCACCAGTTCGGTATTGCTGAACCACTACAATATCCACAAACCGCTATACCCGCACCACCAGCACAACGAGCACAAAACGCTGGAGAAACTGGTAGAAGAATTGAAAGCGGGCAAGCAACTGGCCCTGCTCACCGATGCGGGCACACCGGGTATTTCCGATCCCGGCTTCCTGCTGGTGAGGGAGTGCATCCGCAACGATATACAGGTAGAGTGCCTGCCGGGCGCCAGCGCATTATTACCTGCCCTGGTACAATCGGGCCTGCCGGCCAGCAGTTTTTGTTTCGAAGGCTTTCCACCGCAGAAAAAAGGCAGGCAGACTTTCTTTAAAAAGCTGGCCGGAGAAGAACGTACCATCATCCTCTACGAATCTCCGCACCGGCTGGTAAAGACCCTCCGCGAAATGGCGGAACACCTGGGTTCCGAACGCCCCGCCGCCGTTTGCCGCGAACTGACCAAAATGTTTGAAGAAACCCGCAGGGGTACCCTGGCCGAACTGGCAGCCCACTACGAAGCTACACCGCCCAAGGGGGAGATTGTCGTGGTGGTAGGGGGAAAGGAGTAGTTGGTCGGCAGTTTGCAGTTGTTACAAATTGTGCGCTTCAGCACAAAAAGTGTTGCCAAAAGGATGCCAGTTTCAACGAAATGTTTTCGGGGAACAAAATCAAGTGATTGGTAATGAAGAGGTTGTGATTTTTGTCCCAAAATGATGCCTGGATTTCGATTTTATTTCTCGGAACAATTCCCACGCGAGTAACCCACCCCGTCCGCAAGCGGACACCCCCGCCAGCGGGGGACAGATAATTTTGTTCCGAAATGATGCCAGGAAAACTGTTTTATTTTTTGGAACAGCCCCGGCGCGAGAAGCCCCTCTATCTTCCGCCTGAGGCGGAGAGGACTGCATAAAGCAATACTAAAGACAAATGTACCAAGCTAAATTTCAAAGAACTTTTACTATAGTAAATTTACGTTATTTTATTGATAAATAAAAAATCTTATGATGGGTACGATGACAACATCGACAAAAGGGAAAGACGAGTTTGTTACCCGTCCGGCCTGTCAGAAAAATGTCAAGAAATATAACCCGGTGTGTTATTTGCAATAATTGTTTTTATATTGCAAACAATTCCATATCTAAAAAATAACCTGTATGAAAAAATCCTTATTAACTCTCGTATTTTTCATTTTGTTTTCTCAGACCTCTTTTGCTGCCACACAAATTTCGGGACAGATTCGAAACAATACTACCTGGACCAAGTCCGGCAGCCCATATGTAATTACAGGATTGCTGGAAATAGCACCGGGCGTAAAACTAACGTTGGAACCAGGCACGGTGATAGAGATAGACCAGGAAATACATTGCTATGGATTGATTGAAGCAAACGGTACGCCTGCAGATTCTATTTATTTTAAGTCGAATTACAAAAGTAATAAGCCTTGGCGTTTTATTCGTGTAAGAGATACTAAAGCCACAGATACATTCATTTTCAACTATTGTCATTTCAGCTATGGAGGGGAAATTTACGGCTTTGGGAAGGAAACATATATTATCACCAATAGTTTTTTAGGCACCGAAGCCAAGATTTGTAATTTTCAGGATTCTATCAAACTCTATGTCGCTAATTGTTACGTTTACAAAACGTCTTTTTATCTGGTAGGTACTAATGCCAGAATTTACAACAATATTTTCCATAAAGGTGGTATTGCTAGCCGCGCCACACCATACATCTCTATTGTTGGCAATAAGTTTGACGGGGCAGGCAATTCTTTAATTTGCGAGGGCGAGTACAATTATCCTATGGTAGTTCATATAAGAAATAACGTCTTCGAAAACTCAGCTTATACTGCGTTGACTGTGAATGGTTATGGAGTGGCTACATTTGATACGCTGAATCATCTTTCAGGAAATATATTCGTCAACAATCCCGGCACGGCTGTAAAGATCATATACATGAAAGGCAAAATGACCGGGAACAGTATTTATAATAATGGAATTGGAATGAGTGTAAAGTCATGGGTGGGAAATAATGCCTTTGAACTGGAAGGAAATTGCATTTATGATAACGATTCGTTGAACTTCGTTAATGAAACAGAATACGGCTACCAATTAGGCGCAAACTGGTGGGGAACAGTGGATAGTAATGATATAGCTACAAGTATTTTCGATTACGGAGAGGATTTCAAAAAAGGTCCGGTTATTTTTCACCCTTACTTGATACAGCCAGATTGTAAATTACCTAATTCGGTTAGCAATCGTGTAAAACAGGAAGATAAACCATATGCTTATCCAAATCCGTTTGGAGGTACATTGCATATAAAGATGGCAAAAAATATTCTGATTAAAGAGGTATGCCTGTACGATGTTATTGGAAAAATGCTCATTCAACTTACTTCAGTCATGGACAATAAAGCAACAATTGATGCCAGTAATTTGCCGAGGGGGAGTTATTTCTATAAAATTTACGACACTGATAGTAGAGTATATAGTGGTAAAGTGTTAAAGCAATAGCTCCGTACCGATTTGGTTTGCAGAATATAATAGCAAACCTATGGCCTGATTTTTCCACATGAAGGTTAGATGGGATTGGATTGAAGGTAAAGATTGCAGGATTACACCCTACACTATTGTAAAATTTCCTTTAGTCGATGGTGGCGAAAAGGAATAAACGGGCATCTGTACAAACAGAAAAAGCCGCCACTAAATGTGACGGCTCTTCTATTTCTTATCCAAAAACGGATTAGTGAGCTTCTACGGGAGCAGTAGTTGTATCAACGGGAGCCATTGTAGTGTCAACCGGAGCAGGCTCAGTCATTGGAGCTTCTTCAGCAGCAGGAGCCATTTCTTCTGTTTCAGTAGCTTCTTCAGTAGCTGCTTCTTCGCTGTTGCCGCAAGAAGCGATGAACATACCTAATGCCAGTGTGAAAATTCCGAGTTTTACGAATTTCATAATTGTAGTTTTTTTAAAAATGAATAGTTTACCATTAATACCGCCAATAGAAAAAGGTAACCGCCTGTTTTCATAAAAATATCAGATATTTTTTATAGTTATTCATAATGGACTAATTATAAGCAATAAATAACGGGTTACATACGGGATATTTTTTCTCTAACCTTAGCTTTATCTTTGAATTAACAAAGTTTCATCATGCCGGAGGGTTACCTTTTGGCCAAAAGCTGATTAATAATTGTATAACGACCAGGATACGGAACAGGAATTACTGCGGAGATTGGTGCAGGGCGACCACGCCGCAATGGAACAGGTGTATAACCGCCATTTCCGTTTGGTATCGAAATGGATAACCAAAACGGGTGGCAACGAAGACGATGCGGCTGACATTTGCCAGGAATCAATGATCGTACTGTATGAGAAATCGCGTAGCGGCGGTTTTGAACTGACGAGCAAGCTGAGTACCTACCTGTTTGCCATCGCCCGCAACCTGTGGTATAAAAAACTACAGGGCAGGCCGGCGGGAATGGTAAAGATGGATACCGGGGACGAACTGAACATTGTAGCCAATTATGAAGACGATATAAAGGCGCACCGGGAACGCGAGTTGCACTACCATCAACTGGACCGCGCGCTGGATAAGATAGGCGAACCCTGCGCTTCCTTATTAAGGTCGTTCTATTTTAAAAACAACAGCATGCAGCAGATAGCCGCCGACTTTGGCTATACCAATGCAGACAATGCCAAGACGCAGAAATATAAGTGCCTGGCACGATTGAAGAAATTATTTTACAGTACACAAGTGAAATGAGATAGTGATGTATAACAACAATATATGGGAACTGGCCGAAGCATGGACAGATGGCAGCATGAATGCCGCTGACAGGCAATTGCTGGAAGAACGCAAAATGACCGACCCTGTTTTTGCAGCCGAATTCCAGGATTGTGTGAACATACTGCAATCGCTACAGGGCAGCGGAGAGCACAAGCGTTTCAGGGCCGCCCTCAACAACGCCCACAAACAGGCAGCACAGCAGCCACATGGTTTTATGCCAAAAACAATATCCCTGGCGCGCAACCACTGGCGTACAGCAGCCATTGCTGCCAGTATCGCTATGCTTACATCACTCACTACCTTCTGGATAGCCCAGCACAACAACAAAAAAATTGCTTCGCAATATAGCCTGCTGCGCCGCGACCTGGAAACGTACAAACGCTCGCAAAACAAGATAATAACCGACATAAAACAGCAGGCCACCCCAGCCCCGCAGCTCGAAGCCAGGTACACGGGCACGGGTTTTGCGCTTACCAACGATGGTTACCTGGTGACCAGCTACCACGTCATCTCCGGCGCAGATTCTGTATATATTCAAAACAGGAATGGCGACTATTATAAAACGCATATTGTGGCTTTCAACGAAGCTACCGATGTAGTGGTACTGAAAGTGGAAGACAAAAAATTCAAATTCGGCAAACAGGAAATCCCCTATACAATAGCCAAAAACAAAAAGAAACTGGGTACAAGGGTGTTTACGCTTGGTTTCCCGCAGGACGAAATCGTGTACAATGAGGGGTATATCAGCGCCAAAAACGGATATGGCGGCGACTCTTCCCAGTACCGCCTGGATATACCCGCCGGCCCGGGCCAGAGCGGCGCCCCGGTAGCCGATGCATCGGGTAATATTATAGGCATCATCACCGGTAAAGAAAGCGAAAGCGAAGGAACTACCTACGCGGTAGCTTCTGAGGCAATAATCGACCTGCTGAACACCCTGCCGGAAAAAAACAAAATAAAAATGAATGCCTCAGGCAAATTGAGCAAACTGGGCCGTGAGCAGCAGATAGAAAAACTAGAATATTACACCTGTGCTATCAAGGTATATAAAAAATAATTCTACTACTTACTTACACGGGAGGCGGCGATATGCCGCCTTCTTACATTAAAGAAAATAAGGTTATACAGGCAGGAACTTTATTATCTAACTTTGCCGCCTGTAAATAGATAGCGTGAGCGATAAAAGAAAGTTTTTTGCCAGGCGGGGCAGCAAGAAAGACCCGAATGTGGAAATGACCTTCGTAGACCATATAGAGGAGCTGCGCTGGCATATCGTTCGTGCACTCATCGCAATACTGATAGGCGGCATAGTCATGTTCATCTACAGCGAGGATGTTTTTGACAATATTATCGTAGCACCAGCCAAAAAAGATTTCCTGTCGTACCGTATTATGTGCGAACTGGGCGAAATGACCCACATCAGCGCCCTTTGCCTCGATGACATCAACCTGAAGTTTCAGAATACAGAACTGTCGGGCCAGTTTATGATGAGCTTTTCGGTGTCCTTTATGCTGGGCTTTATCATTGCATTTCCCTATGTATTCTGGGAGTTCTGGAAGTTTATCAAACCGGCGCTCAGCCCTAAAGAACTGAAAAGCGCGCGCGGCATCGTTTTCTGGACCTCGCTTTTATTCTTTACCGGTGTGCTTTTTGCTTATTATGTGATTGCGCCCTTTACCATCAACTTCTTCGCCAATTATACGCTCAGCCCCACGTTTGAAAATATTATTACCATTACCAACTACTACGATACCCTGTTCGACCTGGTACTGGGCATAGGACTGGTATTTGAGTTGCCGGTAGTGGTGTATTTCCTGTCGCGTATCGGGTTGCTCACCCCCACCCTTATGCGCTCTAAAAGGAGTTATGCCATATTGATTATTTTTGTACTGGCGGCAGTCATTACACCGCCCGATATGTTTTCGCTCTGGCTGGTTAGTATTCCATTGCTAATACTTTACCAGGTATCCATCACCATCAGCGAACGCGCACACAAAGAATTATTAAGAAACCGGGATTAATATAAACAGTTATGCAAAACACAGCTTTCAACAAACACCTGCCCATAGTAATAGGTGGCGACCATGCGGGATTTGAATATAAAAACCATCTTAGCAAGGCGCTGGAAAACGCCGGATTACAGGTGGTAGATAAGGGCCCCTATAGCGCCGAAAGCACAGACTATCCCGACTACGCGCACCCCGTGGCCAATATGGTAGAAGAGGGCAATGCCGCTGCAGGCATACTGATATGCGGCAGCGGCAATGGCGTGTGCATGACGGCCAACAAACACAAGGGCATACGCGCAGCCCTATGTTGGAATGAAGAACTGGCCGCCCTGGCCCGCCAGCATAACAACGCCAACATACTTTGTATTCCCGCCAGGTTCGTATCAGAAGAAACAGCACTGAAAATGGCGGATATTTTCCTGAATACTGCCTTTGAAGGCGGGCGCCACGAAAATAGGGTGAATAAAATTTAACTGCTGCTACTTACAGCGAAAGCCTTACCGATGTAAATACGCTGCGTGGCAGGAAGCTTGCTACGCCACCGCCGTGCGTACCCGAAGACACCCTGCCGCTGATGGTAGCCTGCTGGAAGTCAAACAGATTTTTCACCCCGGCTATTACCTGCAACTTCCGTTCAAAGAATTTCTTTTCCAAAGACAGGTCGCAAAGGTGGTAGGCGTTTTGTGTGCCATTGTAAGAGGCGCTGCCGTCTATATTCGATTGCAGGAATGGTTGTCTTCCGCTCAGCTTATAAACAGTGTTAAAGCTTATACCCGGCTTCCTCCACATATATTGTAGCGTAGCGGTCACCTCGCTGGCCGAGAATGCATTGTAGTTGCCGGGGTCAGCAAAAGTGTGGTTGTATGAGTAACCAACCTGGTAATGCAGGTTTTTATATTGGCCGTCCGCCTGCAGTGTTGCTATTGTATTGGATTGATGAGACAGGTTGGCGTAAGAATAATCAATGCTATTGCTGTCATCCGGGTTAGTAGGTGCAAGAGTAATACCGTTATATACATCGTTGTAAAAACCAGTTAGTATAAACTGCAGGTAGTCAGTATCTTTTTCAAATGCCTGGTAAGAAGCGGACACCTGCACATGTCTGCTGCTTTCCGCTTTCAGGTTTTCATTACCTAATACATGATGGTTTTGGTCTATAAAACTCAGGTACATTTCTTTAAGTGACGGTGCACGGTAGCCTTCAGCATAAGACGCCCTTATCTGTAGTTTCTTTATTGGCGTGTAGAGGAAATTAACAGTAGGTATAACAGGAGGATGATAAACAGTATTGTAAGCGCCCCTTAAGCCCGCCTGTGCTTTCAGTTTATCTTTCCATAATTCGTAAGAAAGATTGACATAAGCGGCGTAATCCTGTATTTGTTTCTGCTTACCATTTATCTTCAGGCTGGTAGCAAATTGCAGGTTGATGTCATAACCAACTGTATAATCAAACCTGTCGCCAATACGGTTGTTATAACTCGCCCTCGCATACACATCATTAAAGGAGGATGTATCCTGCTTTCCCTTATCCATATCCAAAGTCTCCTCCATGGTCACCATATCTTTCCGGTAGCTGTTGCGGGTGCGGTAGTACAGCATATAGCCGTTCTGGCTCTGCCATATACCCTTGCCCAGCTTTCCATTCAACGACAGGCGGTTCATTGACCGTTTTGTACGATAATATTCATCTCTGGAATAAGCACGATAAGGGTCCCATACTTCCAGGTTGCCTTTGTTGGTCACTTTATCCTGCAAATAGTCGCTGGCCAGGCGGGCATTGAAGCCTGATGGAGCAGTGTAGGTATATGCTAAGTTACCCAGGTACTGCTCATAGGGTTTAAACAAAAAACCCCTTGAATAAGCCAACACCTCATTATTGTATGTGTGCACCTGTTTTATTTCTTTCCAGCCGGCAAAGGCATTACGGCCACCGCCGAGGGTTAACTGATTGCGTTTGTCTATACGCTTGCTTACCGATGCATCAAAATTATATTTGCCTATCGATTCGTAGTATACGCCTGCATTTACAGACAGGGGTTTCTTTTCAGTTTTAGTAATGATATTCACTATACCCCCCAATGCATCCGTACCATATACTACGCTCATAGGCCCCTGTATCATCTCTATGCGGTCCACATTATTCAGGTTTATCTGGCTTAGGTTAATATTACCACCTTCGCGCCCGTTAATCGGTAGCCCGTCTATCAATATTTTCACTTTGTCTCCACCTAAACCCTGCATCCGCATGTTGGAACCCAGTATATTATCATTGTTTACGCGTACGTTCAGTTGGTTCTTCATTACCTCATTCAGCGTTACAGCGCCCTGCGCCTGTATCTGCTCTTTGGTAATGATCTTATAAACCGACAAGGCGTCCTTCTGCCGTTGCGGCGTGTTCAGTCCGGTTATTACCACTTCGTTCAGCGTTGAAAATTTCTTGGCCATGTAGATAGTGATTGTATTGGCTGCAGGCGCAGTTATAAACGCTTTCTTTGCAGTCTCAAAACCTAAGGCATTCACCTCCATCGAAAAGGGATACTCTTCTGCTACAACGTTGGCCACTCCATTTTCGTCCGTTTGTACGGTGTTCAATACCGTTCCTGTGCCGGATAAAATATGCACATACGCAAAGGGAACGTTCTCACTGTTGTTTTTATCTAACAGTTGTAAGCGTAGCGTCTGCGCCTGTACCGCCACTACCGATAAGAGTAAACTTAATAACCCGAAAAACTTTTTCACTGATACCTGTATTTTTTGAAAAACCTTGCCACCCGGTCGGGGCGGCAAGGTTTGTATTTATTTCAACTCTTTTTGCTTCATATTTAACGCTGCACCTGTACTTTCTCAGCTATTTTCAGTTGGCTGTTGTTTACAGTTACTATATACATACCTGCAGGGAAGGAGGACATATCTACGCTATATGCATTTACACCTGCAGACAATTGCACAGGCTGGGTAACCACTACTTTACCAGTAACATCAGTAACCGCCAATACTGTGTTTTTGCCGGCCTGTTTTGCATCCACCATGATGTTTATCACATTCTGAGCGGGATTAGGGTAGATGCTGTATGTCGCTGCTGTGCCGTTTACATCGTTTACACTGAGGTTTACAGCAGCCAGCTTACGTGTCTCAAACACGATCTTCCCCGTAGCTGTACCATCGAAACGGGTAAACTGCAGGTGATAGTATTCCTGCTGCCCGTTGGCGGTATCGGGCATAATTATATAGCTGGTGTCTGGCGCCACTGTCCACATACCTGCAAAATGTTTCCAGTCGTCGCCTATCGTGTTGGTGTACTCGCTGGCATTCGGAGTGTACATCATATAGTTGCTTGAAGTAACGGTAGAAGGGTTAACCCCTGTTACCTTCGCTACCCGTACTTTCAGGTTGCTCAGCACGCCTACATAGTTCTGATACTTGTTAGGATTAGCGCCAAACACACGGTCTTTCAGGTACTGCGTGAACATGATATGCCAGTCGCTTCTTGAAGGCTCGCGGTCCAGGAATTGGCCGGTAGACATATTATAATATGCAAACAGGCGGTTGTTATATGGCGCTACGCGCTTAATGCTGTCGCTCACAGAACCTGTGCCGTCCCACCTGGCCACACGAAACCAGTAACCTACGTTGCCTATGCTCACATACTTCTGTATCCAGAGCTGGTAAAACACACCACCCGCCTTTACCAGGTACAGGCTGTCGCCGTTCAGGTTGTGCGTGTTCATATCATACGTACCCCAACCATAGTCCAGGGGGTTGGTCATGTCCCTGTTGGTAGTGAATGCACCGGTACCCCAGGTACTATCCTCATTCAGCAACTGATCGCCATAAGCAACCATGGTATCCGAGGGGGTTAAATTTCCGAAGTGGACGCTGGCCTGCTTGTGCAGCGAATATACCTGTACATCGCGTTTATTATGATTGGCCCTTACCGAAGCGTTAAACATGGGCTCGCTAAAGCTTGTTATCTGGAAAGCTATATCCCAGTTGTTGGCTGCCTCTGTGGCATCACTGCCATTCATAATATTGTAAAAAACGTCGTTTGCATAGCTTGCGCCCATTTCCACGGAGTCCGCAACCCATGTCTGTGCGTTTACTTGAGAACCAATTGCAACCGCAACTGTCAATAAGGTAGATTTTAACTTCATCTTTGAGAACTTTTAGTCCCCAAAGGTACGTTGGCGCTATGGCCTTGTACTTATATTATCGGGAATGATTACAAGTCTTTACAATCCCGTGACAGAAACATTAATAACAGGTTAAGCTATATCCAGCCATTATTATGCAGTAGTTTGGCTATCTGCACGGCATTGGTGGCGGCGCCTTTGCGCAGGTTGTCGGCCACTATCCAGCAGTTCAGGGTATTGGGCTGAGAATAGTCGCGCCTGATGCGGCCCACAAATACTTCATCTTTACCGGCAGCGTGCAATGGCATGGGGTAAGCCTTCATTTCGGGGTTGTCCACCACTATCACGCCGGGGAAGCGTGCCAGAAGGTTGCGTACATCCGCCTCTTCAAAATCTTCACGGAATTCGATATTCACGCTTTCGCTGTGCCCGGCAGTTACAGGCACCCGCACGGTGGTAGCAGTTACCTTTATGGAGTCGTCGCCCATTATTTTATTGGTCTCCAGCACCATTTTCATTTCTTCTTTAGTATAGCCGTTCTCTGTAAACACGTCTATCTGGGGGATGACGTTCATATCTATGCGATGCGGGTAAACATTATGTTCGGTACTTCCCGTGCGTTGCGCCATCATCTCGCTCACAGCTTTTTGCCCGCTCCCCGATACAGACTGGTAAGTGCTCACCACTATCCTTTTTATATGGTATTTATCGTGGAGGGGTTTCAGCACCATTACCATTTGTATGGTAGAGCAGTTGGGGTTGGCTATGATCATATCGTCTTTAGTGAGGGTATAGCCGTTCACCTCGGGAACCACCAGTTTCTTGGCAGGGTCCATGCGCCAGGCCGATGAGTTATCCACCACCCTGCAGCCTGCCTCTGCAAACCTGGGCGCCAGCTCCAGCGACACACTGCCGCCTGCCGAGAAGATAGCCAGTGCGGGTTTCATAGCTATAGCAGTATCAGCATTCACCACCGGCCATTCCTTACCGGCAAAGGTCACCTTATTACCTACCGACTTTTCTGAAGCCACAGGTATCAACTCTGTAACCGGAAAATTTCGTTCTTCCAAAGTCCTCAACATGGTACCACCAACCAGGCCGGTGGCGCCTACTACAGCTACACGCATGAATTATTTTTTTTAAGGCTGCAAAGATAAGGGGCGGTACTGACGAAAAAAAGCCGCTCCGTATTTCAGCCCAGCCCCGGCAGGCCGTCTATGCTCTGCATATTTTTCTCCGCATGGTAAATTTTCAGCCCGTCTTCGCCTTTGTTGGCCGTCCATTTGTCCAGCACATCGCGGTCATTCTTATACTCCATCAGCGGCACAGCATAGCCGCAGGAATCTGATATCCGTGCCGCTGTGATTTTTATGAATGCTCTGGTGCCGGCGTGTGGGGCAAACAGCGAAGACATTTCATTGAAGGCCGGGTGGCCGGGTTCTATTACCTCGCCTTTGCCATGTATTCTTACTATCTTCGGCGGACCATCAAAGGCGCAGAACATAAGTACGATACGCCCGTTTTCCTTCAGGTGGGCGATAGTCTCCACGCCGCTGCCCGTCAGGTCGCGATATAGGATTGTTCCTGGCCCCGTGATGCGCAGCGAATCCAACCCCTTGGGCGAACAGTTGATATGCCCATTGACTGAGAGTGGAGCTGTTGCCACGAAAAAAATTTTTTGTGCGGAAATCCACTCCTGCAGTTGCGGGGTGATGGTTTCGAAGAGCTTGCCCATCGTATGAAATTTATGCCAAAGCAATTTAAGAACTATTGACAATAACCCGGCAAGGGTATATAAGCTAATTTGATGACAAAAGCAAGTTAATCCGTACATGAAAAATAGGGTGTTTTCCCCGTTGTATGGGGAAAATCGGTGATGTATGTTGCAGTCGCTAAAACTCACTTAAACATGTTTAACAATGTCGCCCTTGATGTCGCAATTGGCCTGATCTTTATCTTTCTCATGTATAGCTTACTCGCCGCTACTATACATGAAGCACTCGCATCTGTGTTTGCCTACCGCCCCCGTATGTTGGAAAGGGCTTTGGAGCAAATGCTGGACGGCAAAAATTATGCTTACAACTGGTGGGATGCTATAGCTAATTGGTTTTGGTGGCTTTTCTACAGGTTCGTAAGGAAGCAGGATGTTAGCAATTTCTTTAAGAAAGGAACAGAATCGAAGGGCATGCTTCGAACAAAGTTAAACACTAAAGCAAGTCTCTTTGCCGCCAATATCACTGAACATCCGCTCTACAGGCGTGCAGCCGACGGTAGCACTTTATCCCTCACACGAAAACCTTCCTACCTGGGGGCGGCGACATTTACGGACATTTTTATTGATGTATTGAAAAAGAAAGCTGTAGAACAAGGTACGCAGCCCGCAGAACAACCTTTACTGCTCAGCAATATCTCAACCATGCTATCAGGCTATGAACTCGAAAAATCCGGCAACCTGAACAAAGTTTTAAAATTGTATATCGAGCAGGCCAATGGCAATATGGAGCAATTCCGGAGACATATCGAAGATTGGTATGATTTCATGATGGACCGGGTAGGCGGTTGGTACAAACGCCAAACGAGCAGAATACTCTTTACGCTTGGCGTTATCCTGGCCATTTCTTTCAATGTGGATACCATAGCGATAGTCAGAAAGCTTTCAACGGATGATGAATTGAGGATTTTGGTAGCTGATAATGTTGCCGCCCGGGTGCATGACCTGAATGCACAAATTGACCAGGAGAATATAAGTGACTCTGCTAAGACTGGGAAAAAAATTGAACTACTGAAAAAGGTGCAGGACAGTACACTGGCCGATATAAATAATGTCATGGGCTTAGGCTGGGGAGACTTCGGCGGTAGCACCAGATGCCGTGACCGGGTTCGTTATGTCTTTTGCAAAACGATTGATCCACCAAAACTAACGGGTTTTTTCATCACGGCATTTGCTATTTCATTAGGTGCTCCGTTCTGGTTCGACCTGCTGAACAAGCTGGTGAAGTTGCGGGGCAGCGGTGCAAAGCCTGAACAGGAAGGCAGCAACGGTATAAAAACATCAGCTAAGATACCGGGAAAAGGCAAACCATTACAAGAATCAAAAGCGTAACTCATGGGAATGTATGTAGTCAATACCGATATACTCAACATCCGCAGTTCTCCTTCTGCCGATAGCGATGATAATTATGTTGGGTTCCTGAGGAAAGGCGAGAAAATATGGCTGGAAGACAATACCGTCACAGGCTCTATACCTGCAGACAGCAGCAGCAACCAGTGGCGGATTTTCGGCGAGAATTATGTGCTTGATGAGTGGGTGGAGAAATTAGGTATTGATCTCCCGACAAAAGTCCTCGCTGACTGGAATAAACAATTGCTGAACATACCGGATGCCTGGAAACAAACAAAAGGAAGGGGAATAAAAGTAGCCGTGCTGGATACGGGAATGGATATGTCACATCCAAATTTGCAAGGCATTGATGTTATAGATGTAACCGGATCGGGAAAAGAAGATATCGCTGGTCATGGCACAGCAATAGCAGGAATAATCGGGGCGAGGCCAAATGCAAACTATAACTACGGAATTTTTGGTGTAGCTCCTGAATGTACGCTGTTGCCAATAAAAATCGCACCAGACGTCGACAAGCTCTACAAAATCAATATTATCAAAGGACTAAATGAAGCCTTGAAGCTTCATCCGCATGTCCTGAACCTCTCTTGGTCAATTCCCGAAGACGGGGATATAAAATCCAAAATCAACGAGCTAATAGAACAAAGTATTTTGATTGTCTGTGCCGCCGACGAAGGGTGGAAAATCATTGACAATTCAGATGCCCGGCATATCACAAGATTTCCGGCTGATATGGCAGGCACTATTGGTGTAGCATCAGGCAATACTGCGTTAATTCAAACATATCACAACAATCTAAAGCCATACGTAAATGTGATAGAGGGGCACATGGCACGTTGGACATGCGCACCTGCATCAAAGAATTGGTTTGTCAATAGTTTGAAGGGGAGTAGCTATGCTTGCGCATTTATATCCGGTATTGCAGCAACCATGTTGTCGTCAGGACTCAAAAAAGATGAAATCTTAGAAAAGTTGAAACAAGTCAAGGTAAATCATAACAGCCCTGACTTAGGCAAAACTGAAACATTTTCTTACTACGCTACTTAATCAAACTGACATATTATGAAACATTTGCTATTATCGTTTTCTGTTCTTATTTGCAGTGCAGTTGTCTACGCACAACCCACCAAACACGCTTACTACGATGCGTTAGAATTGAGAAAATATATCATTACGGATGCTGCGTCGGGTCAGTTAATTTTTGACCCGGCAAAAAAGAGTGAGTATGATATGATCCTTGCCAAGTATTTGAATCCAGACCCGGCATTAGATCAGGATGTAAATATAATTTACACATCCAACCCATTTATCAAGAAATATGTTCCCCTGAAGGGTTCTCTAAGGGGTGACAGCCTGGCCGGCCTCTTTCACAACGGCGGTAATCAAGGACCAATTCGCGCAAGATCATTAGGATCGGCCATCGGCGCTATGGACGTTACATCATTAGCCGATGGCCTGGCCCAGTTTCTTATAGAAAGAGGAAATGAAGAACTGAACGCTGCGTTTTTCAACAGGTTTAAGAGATTCCTTGATCAATATCCGGAGTTCAAAACTCTTTTCCCCAACACAAAGTTGTTTATAGATAACCTGAACGCGTGGGAATATGCAAATGCTCTGAATACCCTCAGAGAAGCGTTTGATAAAGACATGAAGGAATTACTGGTGAATATCACTAAGCTTAAAGATCTTGATCCAAGTATGTGTAGATGCAAGGCAGCCAAAGCCATCGACAACGACAGAAAAAATGCCGACAAGGACAAAGATATCTGTCCGAATGCATGTGCGCGAAGGGTAAATATGCTGAAGGGGATTTTTAAAACAAATGAAGGGCGATATCTTTTGTCAGCATTAGTAATTGCCAACGGCATTTTGAATAAGGAAAAATATCCGGATATTATTAATACTATCAGCGGCGAGGAATATCTTGCCGGTATTGAAATAGATGACCCTCAAACGGAAGAAAATTTCAAAAACGGCTTGCAACTGGTTAACACAATCAGCTTAAGTCTGAAGAGCAATCGCATAGGTATGCATTATATTACCTCTGCCGAGATTGATACATTGCTGATAAATGATGCTGTTTTAAGGGACCTGTTCCTTGGCCTCTTATACCAGGAAATAAAAACTAAAAAAATAAAGATTAACAGTCATTACGTTCATGAGTATATGGAGGTCTATGTGCAGGGTACTATTGCATACATTACTGACATTACAACTCAGATAAAAAATCTCAATTCATCTCTTGAAAATATTAAACAAAGCAAGGTAAAAGGAGAAAAAGATCAGTCAGCGTATTATGCAGGCGTATTTGAATCTGCGAAGGATATTTTGAGCGCCATGGGCAATACTGAAACCATACATCAGGAATTGCAACTACCAGAAGAATATCAAAAGATAATTGATCTAAGCGGAAATACTTTCCAGATTGCACACGATATCGCCGTCCAAAACTATAATGCAGCTATCCTGGGCACTGTTAAGCTTATCACTGACGTAGCCGCAACAACAGCAGACACAACAAAGGAAACAGTTAAGAATTTTACCATCCAACTAGTAAAATATGGATCATTCGCTGCAAATGTTGTTAATGCAGAAAGCCCTGAAGAAGTTAAGGATGCGATTAAAGCCGTTGCCTTACCCTCCGGGAGTTTTATCGTAAAGCAACAATTGTCATGGAACGTTGCGGTTAACGGATATATAGGATATTGCTGGGATTGGACTTCCATCGATGGGAAAAAATTCATTAATGGGGTTTATGCTCCGGTTGGTATTTCCGTTAGCAAGGGGTTTAGCAGAAAGGCTTTGGGTGCAGTGACTCTTTTCGCATCGTTGCTGGATGTCGGAGGCATTGCAACCTACCGGTTATCTAATGGGCAAACTGATACACTAAAACAGCAAGTCAGGTTGGAAAGTATTTTTTCCCCATCAGCGCAACTGATGTTAAGTATTCCACGAGCGCCAATCTCAGTTTGTGCCGGCTGGCGATATACGCCTAAATTGTACTATACCAACGGAGTCGGCTTTGAAACTTATGCTCCACGGAGTACTATCAATCTAGCTGTACTTATTGACATTCCCATATTTAATATCTACAGTAAATCTTTTAAAATACCGAATGCCGCCAAACCAGGAATAACGCCGAAGAAATAATATTTTTTACGTATCTTTGTCATAATAAAAACCGCATATCCTATTACACCCGCCGGCAAACAAAAAACACGATATAAAATATACTGCACAGCCCCCTCGGAAACGAAGGGGCTTTTTGCTGCAATGCATCCCTTTCAGAAGAAATATGGTTTTACTTAACAAAATTTAACCGCTTTGATTATATCATACTGATTATCAAATTATCACATTATCAAATTATCACATTAAAAATCAAATCATCAAATTATCACATTGAAATATTACCCCTATCTTGCAACACAAATAAAATAACAGAGCAATGCCACTGATAGCGCCTTCCATACTTTCAGCAGATTTCCTCAACCTGGGCCGTGATATAGAAATGGTGAACAACAGCGAGGCCGACTGGTTTCACCTCGATGTGATGGACGGGCGGTTCGTGCCCAACATCAGTTATGGTATGTCCATCATCAAAACCATGAAGAAAAAGGCCACCAAAACCTTCGATGTGCACCTGATGATTGTAGAGCCGGAAAAATACTTCGCGGAGTTTAAAGACGCCGGGGCTGACGTGCTCACGGTGCACTACGAGGCCAGCACTCACCTGCACCGTAATATACAAGCTATAAAAGCACTGGGCATGAAGGCGGGCGTATCGCTCAATCCACACACGCCCGTGCATGTGCTGGAAGATATAATTGCCGATGTTGACCTGGTACTCATCATGAGCGTGAACCCGGGCTTCGGCGGACAAAAGTTCATACCACAAGCCCTGGAAAAAGTGAAGAAACTCAGGCAGATGATTACGGCCAGTGGCAGCCATGCACTGATAGAAGTGGACGGAGGTGTAACACTGGATAACGCACCCTCCCTGGTAGCTGCAGGCGCCGATGTGCTGGTAGCTGGTAACACTGTTTTTTCTTCCCCCGACCCGGCGGACACTATTAAAAAACTGAAGCTGGCCGGGAAATAAACGATAACTATTACCGTTAACAAACAAATGCAGAGACTTACCGTATTTATCATTTCCTTTTTACTCCTGGCAGCCACGGGTTTTGCCCAGCAGTTTGCATACATCAAGGGCCGGGTGACCAACGAAAAAGGTAAGGGCATGGAATCGGTAACTGTAGCTGTGAGCGGTACGGGCATTGGTACCAGTACCGACAGGAAGGGCTACTACGAGTTGCAGGTGCCGGCCAACAACAATATCACAGTGGCTTTTACTTTTGTAGGGTACGAGACACAAACCCAATCCATGACCATGGTGCCGGGCCAAAGCAAGACCATAGATATCCGCTTGAAAGAAAGCGCGACAGAACTGGAAGAAGTGATAAAAACGGCTGACCGCAGCGAAGAAGCGGGCAGCATCAACCTGGACGTAAGTAAAGCGAACCTTATACCGACCGTTGGCTTCGGCAGCGGTGTAGAGGCACTGATAAAAACCTATGTGGGCAGCAACAATGAACTGACCTCGCAATACAACGTTCGCGGCGGCAACTACGACGAGAACCTGGTGTACGTAAACGATTTTGAGATTTACCGCCCTTTCCTTACCCGTAGCGGCCAGCAGGAGGGGATGAGCTTTGTAAATGCCGACCTGGTATCGGGTGTCAATTTCTCTATAGGCGGCTTCCAGGCCAAATACGGTGATAAAATGTCCAGCGTACTGGACGTGAACTATAAAAACCCTACCGAATTTGGCGGGCGGGTGATGCTCAGCGCATTGGGCGCCAGCCTGGCGCTGGAGGGAGCCTCAAAAAATGGCAAACTGACATGGCTGGCCGGGGCAAGGCAAAAAAGCAACCAATACCTGCTGCAGGCGCAACCCACCAAAGGGGTGTACAATCCATCTTTTACCGATGTGCAGGCCGATATTAAATACCACTTCAGTCCCAAATGGGAAGTAGAACTGATAGGCAACTATGCCCGCAACCGTTTCAACTTTGCACCCGAAGAACAGACCAGCAGTTTCGGCCTTATCAACAAGGCCTTCCAACTACGCGTGTTTTACGACGGGCAGGAAATCGACCAGTTCGACTCCCGTTTCGGGGGCATATCCACCACCTTTAAACCCAACAGCAAACTACGCCTCAAGCTACTTGCTTCCGGCTTCCAAACCAACGAAAAAGAGACCTATGATATACTGGGCGAATACCTGCTGGGTGAGTTGGAAACAGACCTGGGCAAAGAAAATTTCGGCCAGTTGAAGACCTACCTGGGCACCGGCATCATCCATACTTATGCACGCAACTACCTGCAGGTGAATGTGGGCGATATAGGCCACCGGGGAAGTTACGACGGCGGCAAACATTTTATCCAGTGGGGGCTGGGCGGAAATATCACTTCCATCAGCGATAAACTGAACGAGTGGGAACGCCGCGACTCGGCCGGCTTTACCCAACCTTTCGACCCCAACAGCCTGCACCTGACAAGGGTATATACCTCTTCCTCTGATTTCAATTATATCCGCTACACGGGCTACCTGCAAGACAACTTCCGCCTCAGCGATTCCGTTGACCTGACAGGTTCCATAGGCGCGCGTTTTAACTATAGTACGCTCAATGGCGAACTACTTGTAAGCCCCCGTGCGCACCTGGCATATAAACCCGGTTGGAAAAGTGACGTCATTTTTAAACTGGCAGGCGGATTGTACCAGCAGCCGCCTTTTTATCGCGAAATGCGCGACCTGAACGGTAACGTCAATAAATCATTAAAGGCGCAAAAATCATTTCATATACTCCTCGGCAGCGATTACAACTTCCTGGGCTGGGGCAGGCCGTTCAAACTGACAACGGAAGTGTATTACAAAGGCCTTTGGGACGTGGTTCCTTATGAATATGACAATGTTCGTATCCGTTACTTTGGGAAAAACAACGCCATTGGCCGCATATATGGCGGCGAGGTAAGGATATACGGCGATATAGTGAAAGACGCTACGTCATGGATAAGCGTCGGCATTATGAAGGCCGAAGAAGACATTACCGATGATGTAATAGTTTACAAGAATGTAGCAGGTGCCGACAGTGCGACCGCTGAACCTGGCTACGTGCCCCGTCCCGCCGACCAGCGGTTCATGCTGGGTATGTATTTTGAAGATTACCTGCCCCGCAACAAAAATTTCAAAATGCACCTGAACCTGATGTATTCTACCGGGCTGCCCTTTGGCCCGCCCGACCAGAAACGCTATGGCGACACGCTGCGCCTGCCGCAGTACATACGCGTAGATATTGGCTTCTCTGCCCTGCTGCTGGATGGCGCTAAACATGCCGATAAAAAACTGCTGGGCAGTTTCAAGAAAATATGGTTCAGCGCCGAGGCTTTCAACCTGCTGGGCATTCAAAATACTTTATCTTACACCTGGATACAAGATCAGAGCAGCGGGCTTACCTTTGCCGTACCCAACCGTCTTACATCGCGGCTGATAAACGCAAAGCTGATTATTGACTTTTGATTTGTGAATTAAACTCAGAAATAAGAGATGAAAAAAGTGATACTTACATTATTGATCATACCGGCAGTTTTTATTTCCTGCAAAAAGAAAGACACTTATGGCTATACCTGCCGATGCAATGACAAAGGCACCGGCCAGGCCGATACCATCTATACCATCACGATACAAACATCCGGCGAGGCGTCCTATTACTGCAGGAACTATGCCGATACTGCAAACGCCCATGGCAAAAATATTGAATGTAATATCGATTGACCGTCGAGGCAGGTAATTTTATGACAAATAGATGGCAGGAAACATATGAAAATCAAAGGGAGTTTTATAATTTTGTTAACTTAGCCACCTCTTACGGCAACAGGCATAAAAGATTTTTGAACAATGAAGAAATTTGTAATTCTGGCAATAGCTACTGTAGCATTTGTATCCTGCAGAAAAGAGTATGTATGTGAATGCAACGATCCGGCAACTGCGGAGAAAAGTGAAATGACGTACCTGACCAACCAAAAGTCACACGCCCGCAGGCTATGCGAAGACTGGTCCTCCCGGCAACGCAGCGTTTTCCCCGAAAAAGACAAATTGACCTGCACTATAAAATAGCTCGGGACCGGCCACGTGCCGGTTCTTCTTTTTATACCTGATCCGTGATTATTCACTATTGCTATATTTTATGTAATATTATATATTTGTAATAGCCCCAAAATTGAAAATGGACCAGGTAAACGCCATTGGCGCTTTTAAAGACATAGCCGAGGCTATCTCTGCCAAATATTTGGCCAATGTCAGGCTGATGGCTGCTGAGCAAGGTTCCCGCCCACCTTTCGACGACCTCATGGCGCAGCTAAAACTAATGGAACAGGAACTGACCAGCCAGGGAGTTAAGTTCATTGAGCAATACAAGCAAGCCCACAACGGAACAGAAAAGATGACCGATAACCTCAGCGGTATCATACGCGCAACAATAGAGGATTTTATCCGCCAGTTGTAACCCGTAATTAAAATCGCTATAAAACCCCTTACAAAACCGGTATCGTTGGTGGTTTATTCCCCATTTTAACTATCTTTAAATAACGAAAATTGTAATCAATGGTAAACGTTATACACAAAGGTGTACAAGGTTTTTTTGTGCTGCTTTTTATCACCATGTTTTCAGGCAATATCGCCTCAGCGGTAGAGGGCCAGGCTGTGCCCCGGCAAGCTGCAAACGGTTTTATTGAAAACAAGGGCCAGGTAAGGGACCAGCACAATAATCCGCGTCCGGAAATAGACTTCAAACTACCCGCTGGTGCGTTGAATATTTTTATCGGCACCGGAGAACTGCATTACCAGTGGATGCAGCCACTTACAAAAGATGACGATGACCGCATAACTCAATACAAAGGATACCGGCTGGACGTTACGCTTGAAGGAGCAAACATACATGCACAACCAACGGCAGAATCACCGCTGGGTTATTATGAGCGTTATTACATATTAGGATTGGATGGGGCTATTGCTAATGCTTACAGGAAAATAGTATATAAAGAAATATACCCGCATATAGACTGGGTGTTGTATATGACGGAGCGGGGACTGAAATACGACTTCCTGGTTCACCCGGGGGGAAGGGTATCAGACATAAAGATCAGGTACACAGGTGCTGAAAAGATAACACAGGAGCATGGAGAAATTACCGCAACCACGCCGATGGGTACCGTTACTGAAAACGCTCCATTTACCTATAGCGCAACCACCAAAACACCGCTTAGTTCCGAATACATACTGGAAGAGAATACTATCAGCTTCAAGATTGAGCCCTACAGCGGCTCTATTGTGATAGACCCCTCGCTGGAGTGGGCCACATACATGGGCGGCGGCTCGGGTGATTTTGGCTTGTGCGCATCGTCTGATACGGCTGGAAACGTATATATGGCAGGTTTTACCGCGAGCGCCAATTCTTCGAACGTCTATACCAGTCTTGCGCACCAAACCGTATTTGGAGGTAATGACGACGGCGTTGTTACCAAGTACACCGCGGGTGGTGTGCGCCAATGGTCCACCTACTATGGCGGCGCTGGTAGAGAAGCTATTAATTCCATCACAGTTGACAAGCAGAATAACATCATTTTTTGTGGCTGGACAGATACTTCTTACACAGGTATTGCCAGCAGCAGCAGCACTGTGCACCAACCTGCTCACGGCGGCGGAAAAAGTGACGCATTCCTGGTAAAAATGACTCCCGGCGGTACCCGCCTTTGGGCTACCTACTACGGGGGGGACAGCACAGAACAGGATGGTAACTACTACCAATGCGGCGTAGTTTGCGATACAGCTTTGAATATCTACCTGGCGGGCATTACTGCCAGCGATACAGGTATTGCCACCACTACCAGCGGCATCCAGCAGACCTCAAGAGCTGGCGGCTCCGATGGCTTTTTGGCAAAATTCAATAGCAATGGCGTACGCCAATGGGGCACTTACTATGGTGGTTCAGCTAATGACCGCTTTACCATAGCAGGTGCGGACAGTGCCGGGGTAGTTTATGTAGCAGGAAATTTCCGGAGTACCGGCATGGGCACCGGAAGCACGCATTCCACAAACAAGCCAGGTGGCTCTGAACCGGATATACTTATCGCTAAATTCAACCCTGCGACAGGCGGCAGAATATGGGCTACTTACTATGGTGGTTCGGGCGATGATGATGCACGCGGTCTTGTAGTGGGGGACAGCAGCATGGTATATATATGCGGCTCTACTGCAAGCACAAGCGGAATTGCTTCCAGCATTGCCACACAGGGTAGCTATGGAGGCGGTTATTACGATATGTTCATTTCAAAATTCGACAGCACAGGTAATCGGGTCTGGGGTACATACCTCGGGGGCGATCAGACCGATCATGGAGGCAACGTCGTTTTAGACCATAAAGGTAATTTAAACGCCACAGGAATGACGAATAGCGAATACGGCATTTCGACACCAGATGCTTTTAATGTCAATCTGAGTGATGGTTTGGACGCTCTTATTGCAATTTATAATTCGGCAGGAGATAAAGTATGGGGAACATATTATGGCGGGGCAGGCAATGATTATGGTTATGGGGTAGCGAGGGGTAAGTCTTCAGGCCATATTTATTTTACAGGAAATACTGAGAGCAGTTCCAACATTTCTTACAACGGCAGCCAAAACACCTATGGCGGCAACAACGACGCATTCATGGTGAAAATAACTCCTGATACCAGTGTTTCTATAGTGAAGACTTCGGTGCAGAACACTTATTGCGAGAGTGATTCATTCATCATGAGCTATGTGGTTACAGAGCCTTTCAGACCGGGCAACACATTTACCGTGCAGTTGTCCAATAGCTCGGGTAGCTTTGCTTCGCCGGTTAATATCGGCACGCAAGCCGGCAATATGCCCGGCAGCCTTAAAGTGGGGTTGCCGCCCAATACCTCGGGCAGCGCTTTCAGGATTAGGATAGTGGCTACATTACCGGTAGATACGTCGTATGACAATGACTTTGATATACTCATAAAACCGCTGCCGGTCAAGCCGGTAGCCACTAATAGTAGCCCCGCCTGCAGCAACGACACGCTTAAATTGTTTTCAACGGCGTCCACCTCCGGTTCTACCTATTCATGGACAGGACCGGATAATTACATCGCAGGTACGCAAAACCCCATACGCACCAATATGACAGCGGCACTACATTCGGGCGACTATATTGTTACGGCCAACCTGAACGGATGCGTACGCAAAGACACCACCACCGCTACCATATTGCAAGCCGCGCCCAAGCCCAACCTGGTGAGCAATGCGCCTTTGTGCACCGGCGATAATCTCTCCATGGCTGCCGGCAACCTGACCACAGGCCTCGGCATGAAATGGGCCGGGCCCAATGGCTTCTCCGATACCGGGACAGTAAATTCAGGGACTGAGTATAAATCCAGGCTTAACGTTGTTTTAGCTGATGCAGGCAATTATATATTCACGCAGTGGATGAATGGCTGCCCCAGCCGCGATACAGTCGCGGTGACCATTGCGCCCAGGCCAAGCCCTGTTACAGCCAATAGCAACAGTCCCGTGTGTACGCACGAAACATTGAACCTTACCGCCAACACCAGTACTCCCGGCGTAGTATACAACTGGACCGGCCCCGGTGGATTTATAGCCAACAACCAGCAAAACCCCACACGCACCAACCTGCAAACATCACATTCAGGCGACTACATAGTAGAAGCGGATATGCTGGGCTGCAAAGTGAAGGATACCGTGACCGTAGTCATCAACCAATCTCCGGCTAAACCTGAAGTGACGGCAAACAAAACCGCGCTCTGCAGCGATGAAGACCTGCTGCTGACCGCCGGTAATGTAACCGGCGGCACCAACAGGCAATGGACCGGCCCCGGCAGTTGGAATGGCGGAACAGGCACTACTGCTACCCGCAACAATATACAGGTGCCCGATGCCGGTAATTACATTTTTACAGCAACAATGCCTAATGGTTGCAAGCAAAGCGATACCGTAACGATTTCAGTTACAAAATCCTGGAAGATCCCTGTCACCGCCATAGCAGACCCGGGAACTGTAGTGTGCCCTACGGCGGAAATGAAATTTTATACTTTGGGAAAACCAATCGGCGCGAGCGTGAAATGGACTAACCCTGCATTGCAAACATATCCTAACCAGGATACGCTACCTATAGCCAGCGCTGCATATTCTGATTCAGGCTGGTATGTTGTAGAAGTAGTGACAGGCGCTTGCTCACTGGCTGTCGATTCGGTGCATTTATCTGTCGTAGACACTATATCGCCCCCTGTACTTACTTTGCCACCTTACGACTGCGAAGGCGACTCTATGAAAGTGATTTTTTCTCACCCTTACCTGATAAAATTTGACGTTATTGCACCCGGCGATTCTGCGATAGGCATTGCCGGGGTTACCATCAATTCCCTGGATAAAAACAAACACAACGGGAGATGGATCGTACGTGTAGAATCTGGCGGCTGTAAAGCTGCAGATACCGGCTACCTCGAGGTCCGGTCGAGCCCTGCGAAACCTAACGCAAACAACAACGGCCCACTGTGCGAAGGCGAAACGCTGGACCTCTCGGCAAACAGCACCACGCCGGGAGTAACTTATTCATGGCAAGGGCCCTCGGGCTACAGCTCTGGCGCGCAAAACCCTTCAAGGCCCAATGTTAAATCTGCAACGGATGCAGGCTTCTACATTGCTAAGGCTTTCGCCAACGGCTGTTTCTCCAGGCCCGACAGTACAGAAGTAAAAATTATTTTAAACCCCAACCCCGTAATAGTAACCGATGAACGTGTATGCGAAGGAGCAGATATACAGCTGGGCCTGGCCACCATTGTGCCCGACGAGAACTATGGCTGGTCTGCCCCCGGCAACCCGGGTTTCAGCGGTTCAGGTCCCTCCGCTACGCTCAGTAATGCCGGCCTTAATAATGGCGGCGCATATGTCGTTACCGCTACCTCCGGCAGTACAGGCTGTGTAGGCAAAGACACTGCATGGGTAGCGATAATACCCCTGCCGGGCATACCCGATGCATTCTACAACGGGCCGCTGTGCTCGGGCGATACCATGGTGCTGGGTGTGGATGATACATCCACCAACGTATCGTACGTATGGAAAGGGCCCAACGGGTACACCGACATCAATAAACAAGCTTATAAAACAGGAGTGGATACGCCGGATTCAGGTCCGTACACGGTGACTGTTGAAAGGGAAGGATGCCTGCGTCATGATACACTGGATGTATTGGTAAAACCCAGGCCACCTGTACCGGATATAACCAGCAACAGCCCCTTGTCTTCCGGCGAAGACCTGAAACTGGAAATGCGTAACCCCATAACCGGCGCGTCATTCCAATGGCGAGGGCCCAACAATTACGGCTCCCTGGTGCAGAACCCCGTAATCAATAACGCTACCAGGGCAGCAACAGGCACATACTCACTGGTAACGACAGTAAATGGCTGCAGCAGCTCGGCCATAACCATTGTGATAGTCAATCCCGGAGAAGGCGAGAAAGAAGAACTTATTCTCTTCCCCAACCCGAATAAAGGTACCTTCACCGTTAAAGCGAAAGTGCTGAAGGACCAGATAATGCCGTTCGAAGTAGTGAATATATTGGGCATGGTTGTTTACTCCGATATTGTTCCTACCGACAAACTGCTGATGGAACGCAAGATAGAAATTGACGGCGGCCTCTCCAGCGGGGTATATATCTTCCGTATTATGATGAGCGGGCAAAGCAGGGAAATACCGTTCTCTATTGTCAGGTGATGAACCGTTTTTTTGCTTAACTTAGTTGGTTACAAAACCACAATGTTTATGCGTATGAATTTTTTTAGTCCTATAGCCCTCGTAGCAGTGTTGCTTGCCGCTATGGCATCCGGTTGTAAAAAAGATCCTAAAGATAACACCCCGGTTACCTTTATTAATCGTGTAGATAAGACCATTACACTGGATATATACGCCAGCGAAGACGATTATGCCTCCAATAGCAATAAAGTAGAGACAATCACCATAGAACCGAACGACAACAAGACCATACCTGGCAGTACTTTCCTTAGCGGCCGCACATATTATATGGACTGGTATTCAGACGATTTTTATCATAACAACTGGTACAACGACGACTACCCGGTAATAGGCCCTGCCAGGGTGCGCATCGCCCCCAAACCCGGCGATAACACTTATTACCTGGAGCCCGGCTACAAAGGCAATGCCCGCAATGCATTCCTGGAAGGCGCCGGCACCGAAACCACATGGATATCCATCGGCGCATTTTTATACAGCGGTACATTCGGATATACCAACGAGTCGGGCACATTGACGCCAAACGAACTGTACCGCAGGATAACTATCCGAAAAAACTTAAGGGCGGAATATTTACACAAAGACGCCGGCGGCAACCTGGTCACTGAGAATATAACCTTCATGGTGCAGCAAACCGAAGTACCGTATATAGAATTTAAAGACGCATCGGGCAAGGCGGCCGGCAACATGACGGGTGGCAAGCTGCCTACGGGCACTCCGCCCGACTATAAGTCGAACGCGACGGATACAGTAATGGCGCTCTTCCCCGATAACGAGTATATGTTTATGATGGTAAGGCAATAAAAAACAGCGTGGCTGCTATCTTTATGTTCACGGGACGCTGAAAATACAAAAGCACCAATTTTACATAAAGATTGTGATAACTAACAATTATATGTATATTTACACAAATTCCGTAAATAATGCCTCCAAAAGCGAAACACGTAAAAGACGTTAAGCCGCTGCAACTGAAGCAGGCCGCAGCGATATTGATGAAACGCCGCAACATTGCGACAAAGGGCGAGATAGCGTCTAAGATAAAAGTGACGCCTTATTATTACTCTAAAGTGATCAATGGCGAGACCCCCCTTACAGAAGCGTTTCTCGATAAGTTTCTGAAATATGCGCGCGCCGGCAGTGTGAATGAAATACTGGCTTCCAAGAAACCACCAAAAAATATGTACGAGGTGATAGCAGAAGGCCTGCAGGCATATATGGAAGCTAAAAAAGTAACACAGGCAGAACTGGCCACGCACCTGAAAACCGACCAGCAGATACTGAGCCGCATATTACACTGCAAAAAGAAACTCTTTACGCCGGATATGCTTATAGAAATACTCAGGCTGATAAAATATAAAATATAAGGGATAATAATTTATACAAAGCCCCCTGCACCTACCTGCGGGGGCTTTGTATTTATACCGGCTTTACAATACCGTATTTTATCGCAAACATTACCAATCCGGTCTTCGAGCGGATATTAAACTTGGTGAACAGGGCCTCCCTGTAGCCATCCACTGTGCGCCGGCTCACGTTCATTATAGTGGCTATCTGCTCATAGGTTGGCTCATTCTCGTCACAAACCAGTTTAAGAAAATCCCGTTCGCGCTGGCTCGTCTGGTTCAATACGAGTTGTCTCTCGTCCGGTGCTGTATTGTCTGGAGACAGGAGTGCTTTGGCCAGCATTTCGTTATGATAATAGCCGCTTAACAAGACATCGCTTATGGCCTTGCGCAGCACATCGGCCGTAGAGCTCTTGGGCAGGTAGCCCCTTATGCCCTGCCGGAACAGGTTGATGATAGCACGTTCATCTGCCTCCATCGTTAATATCAGCACAGGCGTTTTTGAACCTTTTTGTTTTAATGCCAGTACGGTTTCTGCGCCGTCCATCACGGGCATAACCAGGTCCATAATAATAAGCGCCGGGGGATCGGTAAAAGGATAATCCTTCATCAGGTCCCAGCCATTATCGTACTCGCCCGTCACGCGGTAGTTGCCCAGCCGCTCTATCAGCGTCTTGAGGCCGTTGCGCACCACGGGGTGGTCGTCCACCAGGAATATATCAGCAGCGTACGCCATAGGTTTACGTGTTTTCAGTAAAGGTAAAGATACTGCCCTTACCGGCATTGCTGTCTATTTCCAGCGCAAGCCCGGACAACTTTGCGCGTTTTGCCAGGTTGTGCAGGCCCGAGCCTTTTCCATCGGCCAGCGCCTTTTCTTTATCAAACCCCCTGCCGTCGTCTTTTATTTCCAGCCTGAAGCCATTTGTATTGTTCATGCTGATATGAATGTTTTTAGCCCCGGAATGTTTTAAGGCGTTATTCAACACCTCCTGCATCATCCGGAACACCATAATGCGCCTGCCTTTGTCAAATGGCGGCTCATTGCCGTCAGTGGTCCATTGCACCTTCAGCCTCTTTAGTTTCGACAGCCTGTCCACCTCTTTTTCTATGGCATATACCAATCCCTGTTTTTCCAGGTGGTCGGTATTCAGGCTATGGCTCAGCAGGCGTACCTGGTCTATCGTATCAGACAGTGTGTTGTCAACAGGCGCAAGCCGCCCGGCAAAAACACTGTCATCCAGTTTCTCCTGTTCCAGTTGCAGCCGCAGCAGTGTGAGCAATTGGCCTATATTATCGTGCAGTTCGCGGGCCACGTTGGTCATTGTTTGCTCCTGTACTTCGTTTTCTACGGCGCGCAGTTCTTTTTCATATTCTACCTGCATCTGCGCCATCTTTACTTCCTGCTGCACATGCCTGCGGTTGGCAAGCACCATCGTGATGATAACACCCGCTATCAGCAGTAATATCAGTAGTGTGGTGACAATGACCGTAAGTACAATATCGTTATCTAACATAAGCTTCCTTAGCCTTGCGAGCATAAAGATAGAAAGCTGTAGCGACTAAAAGATAGCGGAGTATAGCGGCGCCAAAATTGATTTTAAATAATTTACCTGCCAACTGCATTTTGCTATTGGTTAAATAGTTCATAAGCCCAAATAAAGGAATTATGGTAGCATAATAAACAACTATTGCCATAGATATAAGGAAAAGTGGCTGCTTGTAAAGTTCTTTACGGGTAAAAATTGAATTATCCCCTAAAAGCATTAAATAGAATATAACATAAAAAATAGCATTGGAAATTACCGCCCAGTTATTGAAAACGCTAATTCCATTTTCTATTGTATTCACCATCCAGATTATTGTCAGACAAGGTAACAGATAGCTAATCATCCGGCGAACTACAGGATTTTTAAATAACAATCGACAGGCGCTACCTAAAAGCCAGACTTCCACAATAGTGTAAATATTATATAATGGGACGTTGCTGTATCCGACATACTTCTGGATGGCCCATGCAACAATATCATTGATAAACGCCATGATAATTTGCAGCAACAATAGCTTGTACGGAAGGGTGAGCTTATCTATACAATAAAATCCTGCGACGATGGCCGCCAGTTGGAATAATGATGTAACAGCTATGTAAGCTTGCATTACATTGCTTTTTTACTCAATATTTTTAAATATCAAACAGCCGGCTGAATATAAACATTGCAATTGGGTGGACACAAAGATGAATAATCCGCGCCCTTGTTGTGGAAAATACTGATGTAGGCAGTATTATCCAGCATGGCATGCCCTTCACTGTTCGACAGGTATACCACCAACCCGTGCGGCCACTCCACATGGCTGTATTCCGGATTGGCTTCGGTATAAGAACAAGCGGCGAAATGTATGCCTGCGTTTTCGGGGCTGCCGTTTTCCAGGTACATCAGCTTAATTTCCAACGCCCAGGGCAAAACCAGGTTCCTCACAAATTTATGAGGGCCATCCATCAGGCGTTCCATTTCGGCCGACTGGGGCTCTGTTTTGTAAAAAAAGGCATCCAGGTACATGGGCCCAAAAAGTTCTTCGTCGTTGGTCACTGTAATGGCGCCATTCCTTATTTCGTACCATTTCGAATTAGTGGTATCCAGGTCGAATATAGCCTGTACTCCGGGCGGCACAGGAAGCGGTGATGGTACCATACCGCATATCTGCAAACGGAGAAATAACTCCGCAGGGTCAACCGGCGAAAAGCAATGCACAAACCTGAGCGCTACCTGGGCCTCGGGCATGCCCGATGTATTAACATAATCTGTAACGGCGGCCTGCAGGTCATTCCATTGCGCATTAATAACCTGTCCCCCAAAAGACGCTTCTGTATGGGAATAGTAATAATGCAGGTCGAAATTGGCACGGCCATTCATGTAAGACTCCAGGCTTATGACACGCGGGTCAGATGAATTATCTCCTGTTTGAATTTTTACGGGCATAGTATTCTCTCTTTATGTAACAGGCGCAAAGTAACATATTTCTTTGTCACTTATCAAACAGACCCGTGAAAAATACCCCCACCCTTTTGCACATTTCCCCGTTGTAGCGTTGTTACGGATTCAGCATTTTTGTAAGGCGGTCAATCAGTGTTTGGTAGCAACCGCTTACAACAAGAATTATCCTCACTAACCTGTAAACCCTGCACTGTGGAGCAAACAGAACAAACAACGTATGATAAGGATAGACTATTACGGCGGTAATGAGACAATAGGAGCGGCTGTAGTGTATGTGAACAACCTTTTTACCTACATCCCTTTCCTTGATGCAATATATAACACTAAACAATTTGATATGGCTACTGTATCCCCCAGGGAAATAACCGATATGTTCTGCAATACAGACCTGCGGCTTTCTATCGATCTGTACTGGCCGCTGAAGTTTTGCAGCGAGGCCTATACTTATGATGACCGGTTGAACCCGACCGTCATACACCTGAACAAACTGAAACTGAACAGGCCGGTACACAGCGTATGCAATACCCTCCTGCACCAGTGCGTACATGCGTTGAATGCGCAATATCCTGCCCAATACTTCGGGCACGGCAATAACGAGCCGAAAGGCAAGGAGCGCACTGCCCCCTATTGTATTGCCGGTATCGGCCAGAAAATAGTGGCTGAAGATGACAGGCGGTATGACTATATGCCGCACGAGGATGTTGCCAACATACCGTCGAAACAACCCGGTGGCAGCAGCATACATGTACCGGAAAACCTGTTTCGCGACGGGATATTCTGTATATATGACATGATGGCAATAATGGAGGCTAATTAGCCTGGTTCCGGGATTAAAATGCCTTTACGGTGCTTTGCACTTTATGCATTTTTTAACCTTCCAGGTGCAGGGAAATAACAATCATCCGGGTGCTCAAAACATCTATGGCGTTGCTGAGCGGTATATTGTGATCTTTAAATATCTGGTTGCCCAATCCTTGACTCAGCTTTATTTCGGGCGAGAAGATGAAGTTGGGATAATAAAATTCAAAACCCACACCCAGTTCATACCCAAAATCGGCTGCAGAAACTTTGATAAACTCATCCCTGCGGCGCGAGCGTGCGTTGGCTGCCATATCATAGTCAAACTTCAGGCCTGTTATGGCATAAAAACGGAAGTTCTTTATCCTGTCGCTTTTAAATTTCAGTTGGAGTGGCAGGTGCATATATATCGACTCAACTGTCCGGTTGGAGATACTGTCGTTGCCGGCAACATCGCGGGCATTGAGCGTCACTTTCTTTTCGGCAAATGCCAGTGAGGGAACAAAGCGCAGGTCTACAAAATCATTCAGCCGCAGGTTGCCCATCAGGCCCAGGTTAAAACCAGGCCCGAAATCGGGCTGTATCGCCTTGAAAGTATCGTTGTCAATAAAACTCTGGGAATACTTAATGCGGTAGGTAGAAAAGTTGGCCCCGAAAGTAATTCCGAAATAATAGGCCTTTGAATCATGCTCGGCCATGTTCAGCACCTTGCGTTGCGCAGTGGCCGGCAGGGTCATTCCCAGGACAAGTAGTATTGTAACAATGTATTTTATCCGCATCAACAACTGTTAACGGTAAATATAACGAACGGGACGAAGATACAGTATGTTAAGGCCTTTAAAAAGTTCCTTAATGGCTAAAAATCATTCTTTTATTCACCTAATCCCTCTTTCTCGCGCATTTCCCTGATGAAGTCTGTGCCGCAGGCCAGTTTTTTTGCCGATGGCGATTTCAGGTCTATCATGCGCCAGAAGGGTGTTATCCTGGCGACACTTTTCCCTTTCATCAGTTCTTCCCAGGCATTCTCGGCCACTATACGCAGAAATATTCCCGACGTCACCGGGCAGGTATATTCGGCATGATACTCCGCAGCAAGGTCTTCCCGCATCTGCTTTATGGTCACATGCTTCCCCTCAGGGATGTTGCGTACATACTCATTCACTATAGATGGGGTGGCTATTAGAAAACTGTGTCCCACAGGTATATCCGCAAAATCCTTATCATTGGTTTTTACCTCGTGTTGCATATCGGCCCTCATTTTTTCGGCCCACGATTTCTTTTTGCTCTTCATAGTCTCCGGTTATAACATCGGGCAAAATTATAATATCGGCCTTAAAAATGCGAATGGGTTAAAAATCATTCGTAATGTACGCCCGCTATGACAAAACTCATTTTTCTACCCATATGGCGCATATTACCTTAGATAAAAATTTATTGGTATGAAATCAGGTAAAAAACAAGTGAACACCGGCGGCAAGACAAAGGTAGCAAGGCCGGATATACGCGACGATATGGATAGCCGCGAAAACAAAGAGGCAAAATATAAAAGCACCAACAACAAGCGGGGCGTTAAGCCGAATACAAAGGCCAAAAATAAGGCCGGAAACTAACACCCTACCTGGTAGCAAAGGTGTGAAGGTCGGTACCCGGTATTTTCTTTACCCCTGCCTGTCGTAGCATAGTAGTGAGCTGCCCCCTGTGGTAGGTAGCGTGGTTAAAGGCCTGCATCAGTACCATGTACACTGGTATCTTAAATGATACCTTTTTCAGGTTGTAGTATTGCAGCACATGACGGAACGCTTCATCGTCGTATTGATTTTCTACGAAGGTCTGCAGGGCTTGCGAAGCGTTCTGCCATTTTTCCAGCGCTGTCGCGAAGTTGCCGCTAAAGACGGATTCCGCCCACTGCGGTTGCTCTGCCAGGTTCAAACGTTGCAGCCAGATATCTTCGGCGCTCCATAAATGGTAAACCGTTTTGCGTATGGATGGGAAACTGCTGGTTATTTCCATATCCCATACATCTTCATCAAGTTTCAACAATACATCAATGAATTGTTTATTGGCCCAGGTATTGTACCTGGCCATCTGCAGCAATAATTCCTTCATACCCTCACGTGTAATAATACTGCCAAGTTAGCTGATTGTTTTGATTTATCTATTATATAACTTATGTAACTTGCCTGAAAATTTTTACTCATGAAAAAACTTATTCTTACGGCCTTGACGGCAATCATCGCGTTTGGCGCATTTGCACAAAGCGAAGAAGACATGCAAAAATGGATGACATACGCTACACCAGGCGGTATGCACAAAATGCTGGCCAAATACAACGGCCACTGGACAGCCAATACCAAAATGTGGATGGACCCCAGCCAGCCGCCAATGGAAAGTACTGCTGAGGTAACAACGGACATGTACATGGGCGACCGCTACCAGAAATCTATATACAGCGGAGACATGGGCGGAATGCCTTTTAACGGCGAATCGCTGACAGGATATGACAATACCAGGAAAATATTTACCAACACCTGGATAGATAACATGGGTACCGGTATTATGTACTGCGAAGGCACATGGAACGACGCCAAAAAATGCGTTGAATTCAAAGGTACCGCTACCGACCCGATGGCTGGCACGGCTGCGCCTTTCCGTGAGGTGGTAACATTCACCAACGACGACAGTTATAAGATGGAAATGTACAACGTAGTGAACGGGAAAGAATACAAATCCATGGAAGTTACTTATACTCGCAAGAAGTAGCTAATTATAAAACAATAGTTAAAAGCAGTCCCCCCTGCCCTTTGGTTGGGGGGACTGCTTTTTTACTGAATAGCTGTACCTTTGCGCACACAAATACATACCCCAAATGAAGGAACTGCACGACAAAGGTTTTGAAACCATCTGCATACACGGCGGACACAAAGCGGAAAGCAACCGCTCCCACCTGACACCAATATACGCCAGCAGCACCTACACCTTCGACAGTGCGGAACAGGCAGTTGATATCTTCCTGGGGAAAGAAAAGGGCTATGTATATGGCCGCTTCGGCAACCCCACCATCAACGAGGCTGAAGAGAAAATAGCCATGATGGAAGCTTATAAACTGACAGACAGCCAAGGCAATCCGCTGCAACTGAAAGCTATCCTGCATGCATCGGGCATGGCGGCGATTACCACCATGCTGCTGAGCAATTTAAAAGCGGGAGAAAAGATCATCACACACTATTCATTATACGGCGGCACGCAGGAACTGATAGACAAAGTGCTGCCCGACCTGGGTATTGAAGCCGTCATAGTAGACTTTCACAACCCCGAAGCGGTGGAAAACGCCATCAAGGCAGATGAAGCCATCAACCTGATGTATATAGAAACACCTGCCAACCCCACCCTGCAATGCATTGATATAGATGCACTGAGCACCCTGGGCAAAACCTACGGGCTGACCGTCTGTGCCGACAATACCTTTGCCACACCCTACCTGCAGCAGCCATTCAAATACGATGTGGACTATGTGATGCACAGCACCACCAAGTTCCTCAACGGACACGGCACGGCGATAGGGGGCATACTCATAGGCCGCGACATCGAAAAGATGAATACCATCGTTACCAAAAAACACAGACTGCTGGGTGCCAACAGCAACGCCTTCGAGGCCTACCTGCTTACCAACGGCCTGCGCACCTTTCCGCTGCGCATGGACAGGCATTGCAGCAATGCGCACCGCGTAGCAGGTTTCCTGAGCGAGCATCCACTGGTAGAAAAAGTGAATTACCTAGGCCTGGATACACACCCCGACTACCACATAGCACAGACACAGATGAAACATCCCGGCGCCTTGATGAGTTTTGAACTGAAAGGCGGTTATAAAGCGGGCATGCGGTTCATCAACAACCTGCAGCTATGTACCAGTGCTGTGTCACTGGGCACCTGCGATACGCTTATATCTCACCCTGCATCTACCACCCACGTAGGCGTAAAACCCGAAGACAGGATAAAGTTCGGCATCACGGACGGGTTGATAAGGCTGAGCGTAGGCATTGAGCATGTGGAAGATATAGTTGCGGACATAGAACGAGCATTAGCGGCAACAAGTGAGTTGATACATTAGCTGATATCCTGTATAAACGATAACGGTAAACCATATCTGTTGTTTTAATGAATGTCAATAGTATTGATAATAGCCAATTAAGATTATGAAAGAAGTTTTTGTTATAGACGCAACACGCACTGCGATAGGGAAATATGGTGGCTCACTAAGCACCGTTCGCCCCGACGACCTGCTGGCGCATGTTATTAAGACACTAATAGAACGCAATCCCTCTATTGACGTAAATGAAATAGAAGATGTAATAGCCGGCTGTGCCAACCAGGCCGGCGAGGACAACCGCAATGTGGCGCGTATGGCCGGCTTGCTGGCCGGGCTGCCCGTAACCGTGGGCGGCAATACCGTCAACCGTCTCTGTGCTTCAGGACTGCAAGCTATCATGGATGCTTCCCGCGCCATCATGTGTGGCGACGGTGATATATATATCGCCGGGGGCGTGGAGAGCATGACACGTGCGCCCTTCGTAATGGCCAAATCAGACAAAGCATTCAGCCGCACGCATGAAATGTATGATACCACGATAGGCTGGCGCTTCATCAACAAAAAGCTCAGCGATATGTACCATCCCTACAGTATGGGGGAGACCGCAGAGAATGTTGCTGAGCGTTACAACGTGACCCGCGAAGCACAGGACAAATTCGCACTGCAAAGCCAACAACGGTATATTGCGGCAAAAGCTGCCGGCAGGTTCAACGATGAGATCACGCCCTATACTATTGACCTGGGCAAAGGCAAAACACTGGTATTTGATACAGACGAGCACCCGCGCGAAACATCTTTAGAAGCGTTAGCCGCACTAAAACCTGCCTTCAAAAAAGACGGAACAGTTACAGCAGGCAATTCCAGCGGTGTAAACGACGGCGCTGCCGCTATGATACTGGCTTCGGCCGATGCGGTGAAGAAATACGGCCTCAAACCCATGGCCCGTATCGTCAGCATGGGCACAGCCGGTGTTGACCCCGCAGTGATGGGCATTGGCCCCGTGCCCGCTTCGCAAAAAGCATTGAAACGAGCCGGCATTACCTCCGCAGACCTCGACCTCGTAGAACTGAACGAGGCCTTCGCCGCGCAGGGCATCCCTTGTATGCAGGAACTGGGTCTTGACGGGAATAAGGTGAATGTAAACGGCGGCGCTATTGCTTTGGGCCATCCATTGGGCTGCAGCGGCGCGCGCATTTCCACTACATTGTTGTACGAACTGAAAAAACGCGGTGGCAAATACGGCCTTGCCACTATGTGCATAGGCGTAGGACAGGGCGCTGCTATCGTGTACGAAAACCTCGCGTAATACGCTGACAAACAATTTATTGTTGTAAAATAAAACGACTGCGGCGGCGGCTTCATAGGCATTATGCCTTAAATCCCGTAACCACCCCGCCAAAATAGCGTAGTTCTACGCATCATTTCGGCCACCTGCCGAAATAGCTTTGCATTATTGTTTAACGTCAAAATAATGTGAAGTATGAAAAACTTATTGATAGCAGCATTTGCCGTATGCTGTATATTCTTTTCCGGCACCGGCGACGCGCTTGCACAGGCGCCTGCAAAGTTTAACTACCAGGGCGTAGCCCGCAACGGTTCGGGACAGCCACTGGCCAACCAGGCCCTGGGGCTGCGCATCAGCATTCACAACCTCAACGCAGCAGGTGCCGTAGTGTACCAGGAAACACAGTCTGTAAACACCAACGCTTACGGGCTCTATACCATCGCTATAGGCGGCGGCACAGTGGTGACCGGCGCTATGGAAGATGTAGAATGGGGCAACGGTAACAAATATGTACAGGTAGAAATGGACCCCGCAGGCGGCACCGCATATACCGACATCGGCACCTCCCAATTGCTCAGCGTGCCATACGCTATGTACTCAGGTTCCGGCACACGCGTTTCAGCATTCCAGCCCGCTGGTTGCCAGTTTTTAGCGGCAGTCACCAGCACCATGACCAAAATCGACGACATGGGCACATTTACCAAAAACGATGACAATACCCTGGTAGAGCTGGTAGTGCAAACCGTATTAAACGTGGCCACATTCACAACTGCTGCAGGAGTAGTGTTTGAGCTGAGGGTGGATAATAACCCCACACCCTTCGGCGTATCGTCTATCCTCCTGCGTGACCCCGGCAGTATGACGCCTGTTACCCTGGTTGGCATATTCGACAACCTGCCCGCAGGTGTACATACCGTCAGCCTCTGGGCCAAAGGTGCTGGCGGCACAGGTACCGCTACCAATGCCTCATGGGACTCAGGCTGTTTCAATTCCGCTGGTGTCAACAATGTACTGGTAAAAGAATACAATTAATTCACCTTTTCAATTCAAGGTCATGAGGAATTTTATTTTAACAGTCGCCGCCTTGTTGCTTTGCACAATGGCGCAGGCGCAACCGGCACTGCTCAACAGTGCGGGGGGCTCGGCAACAATCGGTGGCAATACATACGAGTGGTCGGTGGGTGAGGCCGTGACAAGCACAGCATCCGTGCCCGGCCTGATAGTAACGCAAGGCCTGCTGCAGCCTATGCCACCCTCTGTTGGCATCAACGGCGCAAGTTTGGCTCTTGCAGACATACAAGCCTACCCCAACCCCGCCAGCGACGTATTGATACTGCAACCCAACCTCGCTTCTGGTGGAGATATGCAATACCAACTGCTGGATATAACGGGCAGGATTTTAATAAAAGAAAATGCGACACTGCTGACAGGCAAGGAAAAACAAAGCGTACACATGGGGGCATTACCTCCCGGCAGCTACATTGTGCAGGTACAGGTATTACAACCCGGCGGCACACTGTACGCATCATTCAACGTTCGTAAACTGGATTGATTCTTACCCGTCGCTATTTGCTGAATATTCCCCTCCTCGTCCGGGAGGGGATATTTTTTTTATATACCCGGGAATCTAACCGGCACAATAATTCCTGTTGGCAGAATCGGTCTGTTCTGCCTGGTGAACGAAATCACCTTTGGGATTTCGGCTTTTTGAATTTTTCTGACCTCTACTCTCCTTTCCTGTTCCTGATGTATTCCTCCACCGCGTCCCGGCTGTTACCTACCGACGCTATGGCCTCCTTCACTACGTCGGCAGACACCTTGAATTTTTCCACAAGGTACTGCACTTCATAGTCTTCGCCGCCCGCTACGCGGCTCCTGTCCTGTTTTCCCTGCATGTCTTTATTATCCGGCATAAAAAACGGTTTTATACATAATCGCTCAAAAACCGTGCCTTCAACCATTTTTTTTTACAATTCCATGATTTTCGGCACGCTATTTGTTAAATCTCTGTAAAATCCTGGCAGCCGAAAATCCTGGCCTGCCATTATTCAAAAAACCTATTCAATTTTTAATTTAAAAAACAAGTAATGAAGAAAATGAGCATCCTGGCTATTGCAGCCACAGCCCTGTTGGTGTCTTGCGACCCCAAAGAGAAGAACCCTAACAACAACGTGACGCCCAAACCAAAAACCAAAACCGACCTGATAACCGCCGGTAAATGGCAAGTCACTGCCGGTACAATTACCTACACATTTCTTGGCCAGACCACTACCGATGATTACTTCAAAGACCTGGAAGCCTGCGAAAAAGACAACTTCATCCTGTTCTATGCCGATGGTAAGGCTACATTTGACGAAGGCGCATCAAAATGCGACAGCACAGACGACCAGAGCTCTCCTGCAACATGGGCATTTTACGACAACGAAACCAAAGTTATCCTCACTGAAGATGGTACTTCAGACACTGCCGATATAGAAGAACTGACAGAATCAGCTTTAAAAGTATCTTATTCTGAAACAGACTCTATGTACAGTTACAAAACCGTGATGACATTCGGTCGTATCAACTAAGATCAATTTATTACACAATACAGAAATCCCCCGAACCAAAAGGCCGGGGGATTTCTTTTGTTGTTCAAATTCGGAACGGTATTCCTTTTACAAGGTAAAATCAAAATAGTGCGTTGAATCCACCACCTGGCCGTCCGACTTGAATTCCATATGCATGCGCCATAGTCCCGGCATACTGAAGTTTACCTTGCCCTTGTAGTGGCCCCTGCCCACATGCACCGGCTGCTCGTTGTTGGGAGAACCATGGTTCATGGTAGGCATCTCGGGTTCAAAAGTCACGGTCATGCTGCTGTCTGCCGGAAACATCATCATCGAGGCCTTCTTATACACCACAAATTCGAAATCGTTCAGCCCTGTTGTGGGGTTGGCAGGCGGTATAAACCCTACAAAATATTTACCCGAATCTACCGGCGACTCAAATGAAAACATCCTGGCCGGGGTTGGGTCTTTCACCTCTATAGCTACATCGGCGGTGCCAGTCTTATTGTTGGCCAGGTTTTGCACCTGTACACCCAGCGTCCACGTACCTGTAGATGAGGGCATGATAAAACTCACCGTAGCGGGAAACAGCTTGTCCACCGCTGTAGTGCCTGCCGGGTTTTCAAAAGGAGCGGCATGGCTCATAGTGGCCATCTGCATTTTGGGCGCCAGTTTTATTTCGGCGCTTTCTACAAAATCGTTGGTTATACTGTCGCGCAGGGCAATGTATATTTTGTTGTAGCCGGTAAAGGCGGCCTCTTTGCCATACACCTCCACCATCACACCCGCACCTGTGGCATAGGCGTTGCCCAGCTTCGTATAGCCGTCGGTGGGCGAAGCTGGTGTAACAGGATTGTTAGGCTCAGGAATAACATTTTCTTTCTTTTTGCAGCCGAATGCTACTACCGACAACAGGGCAGCCAGCATCACGCCGCTGAATAATTTATTGTATTTCATAAAAACTTGTTTTTTTAATAATTGAAAAGTAAACACCACGGTGCTATCTCTGCAGCACCCATCTTTGTGCTGCGTCGTGCCGGGTGCCTGTGCACAATATCGCGTAGCATAAAACCTGCTGCATATGTGGCAGCTACATGGCACTACGATAAAGGACACGCAAACGGCTATGCTATGCAGTCGGGCGGATGAAAGACTGTGCCCGGCAAATCAATTGTATTCAGCTCATTGTATGCGAAGAATTGCTTACGCTCTTCTGCGGGCTGCCGCCCGTAGCTGATAGCGAACGCACCGCCTTCGTAATACAGCAGCAGTTCTTCTTTCTGTACGTTTTGCGGTACGGGCGCCTGGTGTTCGCCCTCTTTAGCCAGTTGCTTGTTCAGGCTGCACTTGCCCTTACACTGCATTTTTGGTTTGTCCCTGTTTTCGCAAAGGTTGTTGGCTATATACTCCCTGTTGGCATAAAACGCCGCCACTATCATCGCCGTGCTGAAGGTCTGCAGCAGCACAGCGGAAAAGACGATTATGGCAAACAGTTTTTTAAACATCGCAGGCATAGTTTACACCCGTTACAAAATTACCACAACTCTGCAAACCAACCCCTAACCTTCGTCATTACTCACCTGGGCAAAAGATGATTTTTGTCATTAAAAATATCTCACTCCCCTCTTGCCTAATCATATCGTCATCATGAGTACCCCGAAGCATGAGGGGGACGTGATGATCTCCTGAAATCCGGAGTTGTGGTTGGGTAAGGATTCGCTTCCATTTTCGCGGGCGATACCTCCTGCACAAATCTCCGCCCTTTCCGGGCGTTGGACTGCTACTTCTTTTTACCCTTTTCTTTCCCTTGCGGAAAGTAATAGTTATACACCATCTTCCCCAGCGTTTCGTTCACATTCCGCACACCATGGTGCTCCAGCCACTTCTGAAAGTCGTCCGGACTGTCTGTTACAAACCGGATGATTTCCTCATTCTTCAGGCCGATGATGAAGGTGTCGATGGAAAAGATGTAGGCCGACAATTCTGTCGCGTCATGGTCAAAACCCGCAAAGCGGGTGGTGAAAGTATTCATACAAGCATGGTTTAGTTTCATGTTCATAATTCATGAGCCCTCACCTGCCGGAACTCGTCTGCCTCAGGCAGAAACGAAGCGGCGTGGAACTCAACTTACCGGTAGGAGGTCCTAGGAGACCCGAACACGAATAAGAGAGCCCACGCCTTAGCGTGAGCGTACTTACCATGTCCTGTGTTCTGAAATTTCCTAGGTTCCCTACCAAGACAAAAGCAGTTACGCTTTCAATATTTTACTGTCGTAAAGGTAATGGATTTTTTGAGATGAGGGATGGGGTTTACAAAAACAGCGAGTTATTGCTATTCAGTTATAATGATGAATATTAGCAATATCAGGTTACATATTATTATCCATTAAAAGCAAATGCTAGCGATTTATAATGGCTTAAAAATTGCTTTTTATTGAAGTATTTGAATGTTTGTGGAGGAGTAAACGTAGGCATTTTCTTTCTAAGAGAGTCAAGTGTAATACTTCTGTCAAGTTTATTGATATCTTTCAAAACAATGCCTATGGCAGTCTCCGTATTCTTGTAATATTCGATAAATCTATCTTTGTCAATGCCTACCAAGTGTGAATAGTGTGTCCAAATTTCTTCCGGTGCAGCTTCAATAATACGTTCAAATCGACATATGCCTACAATCGCTTTCACAGGTAAGGTACTGTAAAGCAGAATAATGTCGTCATCATTGATATTGGGTTTTGCTTTTCTAAGCTCAATAGTTTTACTACCGTCAAGAATTTTGCTGACAAATTCTGGCTTTACTGATATAATAATTGCCTTTCCCATTTATGAATCTTTACCCAATCTGTAAATTTCTAAAAATATAGCATTATTTACTTTAACAGGTGACGCAAATGTATTTTCTGCTTGGCTGTTCTCTTGGAAAATCACCCTTATTTTGTCCAAAGGTACTGCGTTTGTAAATATTTCAGTATCACTAAATTTTAGAATTTTTATCTCTCTATTTGAGTTCTTTTCTGCCAAACTACTAATATCTTGCCAAGTGTATATCCCAAAGTTTCTATACTTGTTGAATATGTTTTTTGCATGACCAACTTCTACTTCATCCAAGTATGATGTTGCCACTATTCCTTGTTCTCTTCCTACCTTTAAATTTGAGCCGCTGCTTACGTACCACAATATTCTCGCTGGTGTTTTTTCTGAAATCGGTCTAATACTTCGATAGTATACATTCTCCTTACTCCATGCAAGTTCAGGCTTAGCACCAAACAGACTGTTATTTGATATATAGTAGTCAAAGAGTTGACCAGCCCAAAATGGCTTAATTGGAACAACGTAGACAGGAATATCTAAATCTGCTATTTTAAGAGGCCACAACATTCTTTCAAGTTGAAAAAGATACATATCTCTTGCCTGGGGTACATATTGCTGTACTTTTGATGTTATAGTTTGGGCGTCAAAGTTTTCTACGAATACGGGGTTTTTGAAAAGATCTGTTGCTAAACAAACATCATTTATCAATATTTTTTGATAGCTGCTTGTTTGTTCATCAAATTTGTACATCCTCAAAACGTCTTTATTTTCTAATGAAATGTATGGATCATCTACAGTTATTTTATAACAACCATTCTTTATAGCGTGTTGAGTGATGTCATACAACAGTTGACTGCATAAAGTAGATGAGATTCGATGCTTTATAGTCCTTAGAACTCTTACTGCTATGGTATTCTGGACGATTTCAAAAGCAAAGAAGCCGATATGTTTTGAAGATGAATCTTTTACAATTTTAATTTGTGAAGTACTAGTATTGCTGGCAGTAGACGACAGCCGCTCTCTGAGGGCGTGTTTTTTTTCACCGGGTTGTAAAAAGAACTCTACTAAAGAATCAATTTCCCTTGTCGTGATCTTATGGTATTCATATCTAGCCCCTGCAACACGGTATGCCTGGTAGTCATTGGCGTTTTTTAAGGCATCTAAAAGCAATATGAAATCTATTGGGCGTAATATTCTGACAGAATACTTTTCGTGAATTATATCACTGGCAGAAATTAGCCTTTCGTCTAAAGTGATAAAATATGCGATTCCAGAAGCGATTGTTTCTGCAATCTGTAACTTATCTGATTTGTCATTTACCGTATTGCCGGGTATTATTTCATTTATATCAGAATAAATTCCATCGCGTTCTTTAGGGTTAAATTTCAATTCGGAAAATCCATTTAAGAATGCTCTTGTTTTATTTCGTCGAGATTGGTTATTATCTCTTTTTATTTCATTGTAAATCTCCGGTGCAAAAAAATATTCTACATCATCGTTTAGCCAATCCGCAAGTAATAAGCTAACCCTCTCATCACTTTGATCGTCGCTCAGTTTAAACAATGTATTTGAGTCAAGAACTGCATTTATCTTTGTGGAATTTATATAGGAACTTGTAAAGAGGTCTTCATTGCCAAAGTCATAGAACCATCGGATTAACTTTTTATTCTGTTTACTCCTACTAGCCTTCTCTGCCGCTGATTTGAATCCATAATTTTCCCAAAATCTAGACGCCTCCAAATAATCTTCACGACAGTTTAACACAAGTCCACGGTGCGTAAACTGGTATTTTTGTTTTAAAAAATTCAAAAGTTTTACAGCTACCCCTTGGTTTCTATGATCACTGTCAACACACAGATGTGTGATATTGACTAATCCTGTAGATGCTGTAATTCTAAACAACAAATACCCAATAAGACGGTTGTTGACTTTTGCAACGCTTATCCATCTTTTTTTTGCATGCTCTATAAAGGCATCTCGGGGAAACAGGCCCAGTGTCTTGGAGTTTGCTTTCCCAAGTGCGATCACATCCTCAAGTACTGGGGCTGTATGAGAGATACATTCAATTTCCATTTCACTTACTGTTTACAGGGATTTTGTTAATAAAACTGTTTATGCCATTATATGATATATTAATTGTCCTGCCGCTAAAAAAATTCTCATATCGATATCCAGCAGTTAATGGCGTCAAAGCGGGTGTGTAGTTTTTAGGATTGTCATTATCGGTTAAAATAACCTCTATTTTGGCGTTTGTTCTTATCATTTTGGCCAATAATTGCTTGAACTCATAATCAGCATGCGGCAGAGAATAGCCCATGAAGACTACCTTGCTTGCCTCTGCAAGCTCGATACCCGCATTTTGCCAAATAAGTTTATTTTGTATGTTATTCAGGTTTTTCAGAAAGGTTGGTGTTATGAGATTTGTATTCAATTTGTGTGACGCGATTTTGGTTGACCCAAAATTTCTCTCGCAATGTCTGCAATACATATTACTGAAAACGTAACCTCCATTCCAAGACCTAAAAAATTTAGTATAAAGTCTATGGCACTTCGGACATTGCAACCAATTTAAGGAGCCATGCAGTTTGAGTATTTTGACATTATAGCAGCCTTTGCCAATCGCATAGAGGCCAGGTTTTACGGTCTCGTCATTTTCTGCAATTGAACTAATATAACAGCAATAATCAACGACTCCTGCAAATTTCTGTCCTTTTGGTTTGTCATCCTCTTGGATTATTTTATAAACTTTATTGTCTAGAATTATATCCCAGTTCGTTGTTATAACCGAGACGGCGTCATTTTTTTCATCAGTTAATCTGTTCCTACTAAGATCAACAATATGCTTTGCAAAGTGCTCAATAGGATATTTGTCAGCTTTGCGTCGATCAATTGAGTTGCGAATGGCTAATATGATAAGTCGGTTAAAAATATCTCTGATACTAATCAAATCACTATATACATAATCGCGAAATGACGTTGATTCAGCTAGTGCCTTATCAATCGGGGTATAGATATCCTCAAGGGTATAATTATATTTTAGATCGTCGCTTATACATAGTGAATCTTTCAAGAATTTGTCGAATACTGTTATCCAGCTATTTACTATTTTTTTTTGTTTTTCAGTGAAGTTAGCCTTATTTAAATCATAGATTTCTTTAATAATTCCTGCTTGTGACGGCGCGCCACTATTCATTGAAAAGCCTGCGCCTAATATGTAAACCGTCTTATTCATTTCGCAAACAATCTTAAACAAAAAGAATAAATTTAATATTTTCTACCTTGAGCTGCAACCGGGAAAAACACCCTATTTTGTTAAATAGTATTTTATTATATTCCTCGCAAAGGCTGTTTTGCTGCTATGGGCATTGTCCTCCGCGAGTAACCCACCCCGCTACCGCACGGCCGCCAACGCACGCCCCTCCCTAGAGGGGAAGAAAATATGTACCGCATCCCCACTGGTTTAAGTCTTTTCGACTTAAATCACCAATAAAACGCAGGACTGTGTCCGGCAATAAAGAGGCGAAAACAAAAAAAATCCTGTTCATTCTCTAATCCTGTAAATCCTGATTCAGAAAGTTATTTTTGATATTATCACATAAATAACGTATATTTGTTGTAAATCCCGTTCGTACGGGGCTATTGTAGTCCCGACTGTTTCGGGATTGTAAATCCCGCTCATGCGGGGCTATTGTAGTCCCGGGCGTTTCGGAGTAGTAAATCCACACCGATTTACCCCCCCTTGACTATCCGTGAGTATAACAAACCTCCATCCGGCACAAAACCATTTACCATGCAACCCGACCCCTCATATCACCAATCATACCGCGCAGAAAATTTCATTCTATTTCCTGGCATCATTTCGGAACATTTTCATCAATCAATTTCTATCCTGATTTCCTGGAATCAAAAGGGAACATTTTGCCAATCACATCGCCCCGGAAAATTTTATTCCCTTTTTGTGGCATCAAAATGGAACAATTTTACCAATCAATTCTATATCAACCATTTACAAAACATCCAATCATGAAAACCGCAACATTTTACAACAATTCAACCCTTTCAGGGAACAAATTTTGTTCCCACAGCACAATTTCAGGACAGGAGAAGAACAAATTAAAGGAAATAATAAGGGCCCTAATGCCCGGCAGCGCAGTAGCAATGTGGTCCATTCAGGGCGACATCCCTTCCCTTTGAAGCTTAAGGGAAGGGGCTCTTTTTCGGCGCCTGGCCCGCAGACATGCGGGGTTACTTTCTTTTTGCGGAAAAAGAAAGTAAAGAAAGGTGAGTAGAGCAGCCGCTGAACAGTATATGTTCTATAACAGAATAGTGTTGCAAGACAAAAATCAATATATAAATGAATTTTTACTTTTCCTTACATACCCCTCAACCACCACTTTCGTATATTTAAACCGGAAAAAGCGCTTATGCTGAGACAAACCCAACAACAGAGACTATTACAAAAACTATCCCCGCAGCAGATTCAACTGATGAAACTGCTGCAGATACCTACTGCCAACCTGGAAGAACGCATCAAGGAAGAAATGGAAGAAAACCCCGCACTGGAGCTGGGTGCCGAGGCCAACGACGATGAATATAACCTGGACGGCGACAAGGAAGAAGAAGAATATGAAACAGACGATGTAGAACTGAGCAGCGACGATACCGAGAACATAGACCTGGACGATTTTCTGCGGGGCGAAGAAGAAGGCAGCGACTACAACGCCGACTACTATAGCGGGCAGGAAAACGAGCGCCCCGAGAGCCCCGTACGGGTAGAGACCAGCTTTCACGACCACCTGCACAACCAGTTGGGTATGCTGGGCCTGGACGAATACCGCCAGGCCATAGCCGAGCAGGTGATAGGCAGCATAGACGAGGACGGCTACCTGCGCCGCGACCCCCTGGCCCTGGTAGACGACCTGGCATTTGGCCAGGGTATAGAAACCAGCGAAGAGGAGGTGTTGGAAGTGATAGCCATGATACAGCAGTTTGACCCCCCCGGTGTGGGCGCCCGCAACCTGGAGGCCTGCCTGCGCCTGCAACTGGAACGTATAGACCCGCGCACCAAAACCGTGGCCGCCGCTATCAAGGTGATAGACAAGTACTTCAACGAGTTCATAAAAAAGCACTACGATAAGATACAGAAGCACCTGGACCTGGATAACCGGGAATTTAAAGAAGTGATAAGCCTGATACTGAAGCTAAACCCCAAGCCGGGTTCGGCCTTCGCTATTGTCAACAAGGCCGAGAGCTACATCCTGCCCGACTTTTTTGTGTACAACAACAACGGCAAGCTGGAGCTGTCGCTCAATGCCCGCAACGCGCCTGAGCTGAGGGTGTCTGCTGGGTACAAAGAAATGATGCAGGCCTACGACCGCGGCGACAAGAAGGACAAACGCCAGAAGGAAGCCCTGATGTTCATCAAGCAAAAGCTGGACAGCGCCAAATGGTTCATAGACGCCATCAAGCAGCGGCAGCATACCCTGCTGCAAACCATGCAGGCCATCATAGAGTTCCAGCGCCAGTTCTTCCTGACGGGAGACGAAACCACCCTGCGCCCCATGATACTGAAGGACATAGCCGAGATAACCGGGCTGGATGTATCTACCGTGTCGCGCGTGGCCAACAGCAAGTTTGTGCAAACGGAGTTTGGCACCTACAAGCTGAAATATTTCTTCTCAGAAGCGCTCAAAACCGACGAAGGCGAAGAAGTGTCCACCCGCGAGGTAAAGAACATACTGAACGACATTATTAAAAACGAAAACAAACGCAAGCCCTGGTCTGACGAGAAGCTCACCAACATGCTGCAGGAAAAGGGTTACAACATAGCGCGCCGTACGGTAGCCAAGTACCGCGAGCAACTCAACATTCCCGTTGCGCGGCTGCGCAAGGAATTATAAGGCTATGAAGTTCTTTTTTTATTGGCCATCATTTGGGCGGTAGCGTCCAGGGCGTTGTAAAACTCTTCGCCGTAGGCGCGTACCAGCGGGGCCTTCAGAAACTGGTACACGGGCACTTTAAGCTGTTTGCCCAGCTTGCAGGCCGGCGCGCACATCACCTTTCGCGGTGCATAGTTCAGCGCTTCAAAGTCTTTGCTTTTCTTTACCCTTATGGGGTACAGGTGGCAGCTTATCGGCTTGGGAAAATCTATTTTACCTTCGCGGTACAGTTTTTCAAAGCTGCACTTCACCACCCCGCCAAAGTCGGTATAGGCATATACGCATACGCCGCCGTTCAGGGTTGGTGTCACATAGCCAAATTCGTCGTCGATGGTATGCGTGCCCGTGCGCTCTATCTCTTTGATATAGTCTATGTGCAGCAGGTGTTTCACCTTTGGGTAGTGTTCGGCTACGAGGCGGGTCTCTTCTTTGGTAAGGGGAGCGCCGCAATCGCCGTCCACACAGCAGCCGCCTTTACATTTGTCCAGGTCGCATACAAATTGCTCTTGCACTATTTCATCGCTCACCAGTATATTGTCAATAGCTATCATCAGCGGTCATTACATATTTAAGTAGGCCATCAGCAGGTTATAGCGGTCCATCATGTCGTCCCTGTTTACGCGCTCGCCATATATTTCTTTTACGGTATAGCCAAAGCGTTCGTAAGTGGCGGCCAGCAGGTCCAGGTTGCTGCGGTTGGTCTTCAGGGTCAGTTCCAGCTTGTTGGTAGCACGGTTTGTGTACAGGTTCGATGTCAGTATGGTAATGTCTTCGCTTTCGCAAATACGGGCTACCTGCACCAGGCTGTAGTCCAGCGGGTTCAGCTCCAGCACTATCACGCCGCCGGGGTTGTCCAGCCCGCAATGTTCTGCCAGGAAGTTCATAATGGTTTCCAGCGTGGCGCAGCCCAGGTATTTGTTTTGGTCGTCCGTCACCGGTATTACAGCCAAGTGCTGGTTGTACGCCAGGCGCAACGCCTCGTAAGTGTGCCCGCCGGCAAATACCACCGGGCTATACCTCAGGAAGTCCGTTTCAGTGAGCGGCTTTTCCGGCGTCGCCCATTCCAGCATATCCTCCAGCTTCACCAAGGCCAGGTATTGCTCCTCTGCCACTACCGGTATCTGCTCTATGTTATTATCTTCCATCAGGCGCAACGCGGTATCGCCCGTGTCCGTAGGCAGTATGGTAGGTATATCGTATGTAATGATCTTTTGAACAGACATAGCTTGCCGTTGTTTTCAGATATCCTGTAAAAAACCGTGCTCTGCAAAGGTCAGGCTTTATTCGGACTTGGTTGCATTAAAAACTGTGAAAATATCAGCCTTTGTGCCTGGACAGGAAGTCTGCGAGGATATTGTTGAATTCCCCGGGTACTTCCATCATAGGCGCATGGCCGCATTTATCTATCCAATGCACTTCCGAATTGGGTATCAATTTCTGAAATTCCTCGGCCACCATGGGCGGCGTAATCGTGTCGTTCTTACCCCATATCAGGCAGGTAGGCACTTTGATGTCATTCAGTTCATCGCCCAGGTTGTGCTTGATGGCAGAGCGTGCCAGTTGTATGATCTTCAGGGCTTTCAGCCTGTTGTTCACTATGCTGTACACCTCGTCCACCAGTTCTTTGGTCGCCGTCGCAGGGTCGTAAAAGGTAAGTTCGGTCTTTTTGCGGATGTAGTCGTAGTCGCCGCGTTTGGGGTAAGTCTCGCCCATACCATGTTCAAACAGCCCCGAGCTGCCGGTAAGGATAATAGTCTTTACCTTATGCTGGTTGTTGAGGGTGTAGACTAACCCCACATGCCCGCCCAGCGAGTTGCCCAGCAGGTGCACCTTGTCCAGCTTACGCGCGCTTATGAACTTCTGTACATGTTTGGCCAGGCCCGATACTGATGTATCCAGTACAGTCAGGTCGAACAGGGGCAGCATTGGTATGATAACCTTATGGGTAAGCTTGAAGTGGTCGATAAGGTCTTTGAAATTACTGAGCGCACCAAACAGTCCATGCAATAATACCAACGGTTCACCCTCACCTTCTTCTACGTATTTAAATTTGCCGAAATGTCTTATCTCGTATTGCATGTATATTGTTATTCGTTGCTAAAATACTACTGTTTGCGGGAAAAACATAGTATTCAAGGGGATAGCCACATTTTGTTTTTGTGAACAGCGGCCACATTAAAGGATTTATTAACAAGATAAAAGCCGGCCCGTGGTACGCACCTTGGCGTGCATTGGCTACCTTTGCTGGGCTTTTTTGCAACAGATATTTATGAAGGGACAATACTGCCATTCACTGACGGAATATACCCGGCTGCACACCCGGGAAGTGCGCATAGGCAACCTGCTGCTGGGCAATGGCCATCCCATACGTATCCAGACCATGACCACTACCGACACCATGGACACCGAAGCCACCGTGGCACAAACTATCCGCTGCATAGAGGCCGGGGCTGAACTGGTACGTATCACGGCGCCAAGCAAGAAAGAGGCTGAAAACCTGGCCGTCATTAAAAAGATACTGAATGAGAGGGGCTATCATACTCCGCTGGTGGCGGACATACACTTCACCCCCAACGCAGCTGAAATAGCCGCCCGCATTGTAGAAAAGGTAAGGGTAAACCCCGGCAATTATATCGACAAAAAGAAGTTCGATTTTATTGAATATACAGATGATGCCTATGCCGCCGAGATAGACCGTATCAGGGAAAGGTTTACGCCGCTGGTGAGGATATGCAAAGAATATGGCACGGCCATGCGCATAGGCACCAACCACGGCTCGCTCAGCGACCGTATCATGAGCCGCTACGGAGATACCCCCATCGGTATGGTGGAAAGCGCCATGGAATTCCTGCGCATAGCAAGAGATGAAAATTATCATCAAATCATCCTCAGTATGAAGTCGAGCAACCCGCAGGTGATGGTGCAGGCATACAGGCTGCTGGTGCAGAAAATGGACGAGGAATTTGGCGAATGTTACCCACTGCACCTGGGCGTAACAGAGGCAGGTGACGGAGAAGATGGCCGTATTAAAAGCGCAATAGGCATCGGCACTTTGCTGGAAGACGGAATTGGCGACACCATACGCGTATCACTGACTGAAGACCCGGAGTTTGAGATACCCGTTTGCAGGGATATCGTGAACCGGTACACCGGCAGGGAACAACACCAGCCTATTCAGCCGCTTACTGAACAGGAAAGGAGTGTGCTGCCGTACAATCCATTTGAATACAAGCGCCGCACTACGCTCACGGTCAACAACATGGGCAGCGGACATGTACCGGTTGTGGTAGCCGACTATATGAAAGCGGAATCCATTACTCCGGCAGACCTGGCTGCAATAGGTTACCGCTATGATGAAGCCACCGACAAATGGAACATTGGCGATGCCGCAGCCGACTATATATATACCGGCAGTAAGCTGCTCGATTTCAACCTGCCGGGTACGCTGCAGGTGATATCTGATTATGCCACATGGCAACAGGTTGAAGACAAAATAAAGTATCATCCGCTATTCCAGGCAGAAGAATACCTGCGATACACAGGTGCCTTAGAAATGCCGCATTTCGTGTTCACCAATGCCGATACCGACTGGAGTGTTGTAGAATTGCTGCTATCAAAACTGGCCATTGCAAAGGGGGCTGTATTATGCATAGCGAGTAAGAATGTACATACTCTTGCATCTGTGAGGCGAGTACTGATAGAACTGCAGCAGCGGAACATCCAATGCCCGGTGATACTCTGCGGCGAAAACAGGGACAAAACTGTTGACGAACAACTGATAGATTTTGCCACTAATACCGGCGGGTTATTATTAGATGGTTTTGGCGATGGCATCTGGCTGTGGAACCATATGCGCCGGGTAGAGAACATAAAGATGACCGGCCGCACTTATCTTGAAGTAAAGAACAATCACCAGTTCCTGAACAATACTGCTTTCTCCATACTGCAGGCTACACGCACCCGTATCAGTAAAACGGAATACATCAGTTGCCCTAGTTGTGGCCGTACGCTGTTCGACCTGCAGGAAACCACCGCTATGATACGCAATGCCACCAACCACCTGAAAGGCGTTAAGATAGCCATCATGGGATGTATAGTAAACGGGCCGGGCGAGATGGCAGACGCTGATTTTGGCTATGTAGGAAGCGGGCCGGGCAAGATAACCTTGTACAAGAACAAGGAAGTGGTAAAACGCAACGTCCCCAGCGAAATAGCAGTTGCCGAATTGATACAGCTACTGAAGGATAACGAAGTATGGATAGAACCTACAGAGGCTTAACTTCAGCCTGTTCCGTTTCTTTCTTTTCCATATCCAGGCTCTTTTGTCGCAACACCACCAGCAACGCCAGGCTGATGTAAAACAGCGAGCCCACCTTATGGGTCTCCAGCAATTCCGAAAAGAAGTTGTTGATAAACCCTGAGCCCAGCATCATGGCCGCACCCAAAGTACAATTCTTATAAAACCTGTCTTTGAAACGATAATAGGTTTTCTGCGCCTGCGCAAATGCCACCATTATGAGCACTGTGTACAGTATCATAGCCGGCCAGCCCTGCTCTACCAGCATGTACAGGAAGTAGTTGTGCGTGGTTGACTTTTCAACATTGCGGCTCACATAGGTTTTGAATGAACTTACCGCGTAAGGTTTGTAGTAGTAATAAAAAGCATTCGGCCCCCAGCCTTTCACGGGTTCTTCCTGGCTCATACGCATAGCGGCTATCCAGCGGTACAGGCGCTCCATAGAAGACATGTCCTCACCCCTGAACGTGGCTATTATATGCTCTGAAAAGCTCTTGTGCATGTAAGTCCTTTCAAAATCGGGGCGGTAATTGATATACCTGTTATCTTTTGCCATGATGATGATGGCAAAAGCTATGAAGCCTATCATGGCGGGCATGATGAGATTGACCAATCTCAGCCGGATAGCGATGGCAACACCTATAGCAAAAATCACAGCTACTACGGCTGCACGGGCGTAAGTAAGGTATATAGCCGGAATGAAAAGAAAAATCAACCCGATAAGTATGATAGTAATAAATGGGTTGCGGTAGCTGCGCGTCATAGGTATGGCCACCAGCAGCAACGGGAAAAATATGGATATCACAGCCGAATAATCCACGTGGTTATAATAGAGATCGCCTATGGCCTGTTCCACCCTATGGAATTGGAAACCCCTTGCAGCATGGCGTGCCAATATGATGATCATGGTAGCCACCAGCGGCACAAGGAACAATAAGAATGCACGCCGGAAATCTTTCTTCTCCCTAAACACATAGTAGGGCAGAACGAAAAAGCAGATAAGGAACCAGGTTTTGGCGGCCATGAATTTCAAAGAAAGCATTAACTCTTTTGAAAAAATAACCGCTACTATCATCCATACAAACTGCAGTGTAATGACGGTCACGATAGGATCCTTCCACCAGTCGCGGCGCCCCAGCACTTTCGGGTCTTGCAAAAAAATGAAAGGGAACATGAACATGAATACCCACATCAGCGGCTCGTCCGGCAGCGATGTAGATAAGGAACTGCTGATCTGGAAATCGATAGAGATGGGTATGGTAAACAGGAACAGCATATACGCTATCTTCCAGTTGACCAGCAACAGTAATGTATATATGAAACCCAGGGGCAACAAGATCGTCTTAGGGTCCTGCGTATATGCAAAAGACATTACCCCGATAAACAATACCGCCAGGCCTATACGTATCAGCCATTGCTCACTTATGTTCAGTGTTCCCGTCAACGTTCTACGTTTATCAGCAAACGATAGTAGCTAATTATCAACAGGTATATGCTTACGAAGAAAAAACCAAAGAACGCAGCGCCTATCACAGTCAACACAAGGCCTATGCCCGCGGGTTTCTCTGGAGGTGTAGCAGGTGTTATCACTTGCAGGTAACGGTTCTTGTCCGTACTATCCACGCCGGTGAGCAATTCGTTCAGGATAGTAATGTTGTTTGCCTTATCCTTTATTAGTTGTTCTTTGAGCACGGCAATTTCAGCAGCATGTGTTTGCAGTTTTATCATTTCCTCCTGCGATAACCCTGGTGACATCTTTTTGCCCAACGCAACCTGCTCGCCTGTTATTTCAGCTATCCTGTTATCTATTGCGGCAATGCTCTCTTTCATGGAGTTGGCCACATTATTTTTCATTTTCAGGTAGTAGCTGCGGAAGATGTTTTCTGATAGTTCCATAGAAAGGTTAACTACTGCGGCTGCACGTACCGGGTCTGTGTCTTTGAAATACACCTTTCCGGTAGTGTACTCGGTACGTTCCATTTTGTAAGCATCCTTAAATATATCTTTCATCTTGAGCCGGTCTTCAGCCTTTGTTCTGTCCAGTTTATAGGCATCCCACAGGTTCAGTTGCTCAGCTACTGCATTGCGTAGTGTATCTGAAGCAGCTATTACCAACACACGATCCAGGTCATCATCTCCACCAAAGTAATCTACAAAACGTGTGTCACGGTTGCGAAACAGGTTGTTGCGGTCGGCATACAGGGGATTAGAGATGATGAAGTCCGCCTCAGCTTTGTACTTTTTTTTGCCGAATAAATAAAACAGCCCGCCCAGCATAGCAGAGACAACCACTGCTACCAACAGCAACTTACCATGCCTGCGCAGTGTCTGGATAATATCCACGAGGTCGAAACGAGGATTGCTCATTGTATTGTGTGTATGATTTTAATAATTGTTAAACATAGTTATTTTCAGCGAAACTACAGTCTTTCCACGGTTATATTACAGTTTCACCCGCCTGCATTTTCTCAGCATTCTCGGCAAACTGAAGGGCGTCTATCATTTCATCTATCTCCCCGTTCATAAACTCATCCAGGTTGTAAATAGTCATATTAATACGGTGGTCGGTAACGCGTCCCTGCGGATAGTTGTAGGTACGTATTTTGGCCGACCTGTCGCCCGTACTTACCATACTCTTACGCCTGGTTGCAATCGCCTCCTCATGCTTGCGCACTTCCTCTTCGTAAAGCTTGGTACGCAGCATTTGCATGGCCTTCTCACGGTTGGCAAGCTGGCTGCGTTCGGTCTGGCATACTACTACCGTTCCCGTGGGTATGTGTGTCAGCAAAACTTTGGTTTCTACCTTGTTCACATTTTGTCCGCCGGCACCGCCGCTCCTGGCTGTTTCCATTTTTACATCGGCGGGGTTCAGTTGAAAATCCACTTCCTCCGCTTCGGGCAATACCGCCACGGTAGCCGCCGATGTGTGCACCCGACCGCTGGCTTCCGTGGCCGGTACGCGCTGCACACGGTGTACTCCGCTTTCAAATTTCATCGTACCATAAACGTCCTCTCCCGTCACTTCCAATTGCACCTCCTTATATCCTCCCACTGTTCCTTCAGTTTCAGACAGTACTGCTACCTTCCATCCTTTCTTCTCACAATATTTTAGGTACATACGCAGCAAGTCTCCGGCAAAAAGGCTGGCCTCATCACCGCCTGTACCCGCACGTATCTCCAGTATGGCATTCTTTTCATCCTGCGGGTCTTTCGGTATCAGCATCAACCTTATTTCAGCTTCCAGTTTTTCCTTTTCTTCTTCCAGCCTGTCCAGGTCGGTCTTGGCCATATCGCGCAGTTCTTCATCACTCTCGTTGGTCAGTATTTCTTTTGCAAAGGCATAATTCTCCAGGCAATTGACATACTTCCTGCGCGCCTCCACTATTCCTTCCAGTTTTCGGTACTCACGGCTCAGTTCCGTAAACTTCTTATTGTTCGATACTATCTCGGGGTTGGTAAGCGCCACTCCCAGGTCGTCAAACCGCGCCTTGATCGCTTCCAGTTTATCTAACATAATAACTGTGTATTGTCTTAATTATTACTCTTTTTGAAAACTATATTTTCCGACGTTATATTATGCCCGCGCATAAACGACAATATATTGCCGGCTTCTATTAAATCGCCTCTTTCTCCAATTACATATGACTTGTAACCATGCCTGTACATCAATGCCGCAGCGGCTGCATAACTGCTCGTGTCTCCTTCATCCAGGTATTCCATCACCAGCGCCGGCGATTGTGTTGTCCACGTTTTTGCTCCGCCCGATATTGCTTGCTTTTCCGCACCTTCTACATCTATCTTTATCATTGACGGGATAAAATCATTATCCTTCAAAAAATCATCAATAGTCACCGCCTGTACTTCCGTCTTTTGTGGATTGTATTTTTTTATCCAGGCCTCTTTCAAAAACTTCTCTACTTCCAGCGTATTATATTCAGAATACAACACCGGAAATTCGTAGAAAGACACTATACCATTCCTGTCGGACACCGCATTATGAAACAACCTGGTATTGGGTTGGCCTGCCGCATTATCCTTCAACAGCCTGAATGTTTCGCGGGCCGGTTCTATTGCATATACCATGCCGGTATTTCCTACCAGCGATGCCGCCAGCAAAGTAAAATATCCGAAATGCGCACCTATGTCCAAAAACACGTCACCGGGTTTAAGATTGGCTATCATATATTTCGCCAGCCTTATTTCCGAGCTGTGCGTTTTACCGCCTGTCAGGTATATATCTGTAGCCGCCGGCAGCAACACCTTCATTTCGCCGCCAAAGAACAAGGGTGCCCTTCGCAAAACGCCTTTGTGTGTGAGCGGGTAAATAAGTTTTGAGCGCATCATGGCATAGCAATACCGCATGGGATTGTGCAGCAGCCTTGCGAGTTTTCCCGCCCTGGCCAGCCGCTCTACCTGTTGCAATTGTACGCCTTGCTTATTCAATGTTATAATTTCTAAAAAGCAACACACCGTTAACCCAAAACGGGCTAACGGTTTGTACAATATTCCTTAACGCTACAATGTACGTTTCACTTCCACTTCCTCAAATCCTTCCAGTATATCGCTAACGCGTATGTCGTTGTAATTTTTGACGCTCAGACCGCACTCATAACCCGTTGCAACTTCTTTCACATCATCTTTAAAGCGTTTCAGTGAAGCCAGTTCGCCTGTGAATACTACGATACCATCACGCACGATATTGATCTTGGTATTACGGGTTATCTTGCCATCCAGCACGTAGCAACCGGCAATGGTGCCTACGCCGCTGATCTTATATACTTCACGCACTTCCACATTGCATACGGTCTTCTTCTCGATCTTGGGCTCAAGCATACCTTCCATGGCGCTCTTGATCTCCTCGATTGCGTCGTATATGATAGAATATGTGCGTATCTCTATATTCTCCTGCTCCGCCAGCTTAGCAGCCTGCATAGACGGACGTACCTGGAAGCCCAGTATGATAGCATCCGACGCTGTTGCCAGCAACACATCGCTCTCCGTTATCTGGCCCACGCCTTTGTGCACCACGTTCACTGCTATTTCTTCTGTTGAGAGTTTTTGCAGCGAGTCGCTCAGCGCTTCTACCGAACCGTCGAAGTCACCTTTGATGATTACGCCCAGTTCTTTAAAGTTACCCAGCGCCAGGCGTCGGCCAATCTCATCGAGCGTAATATGCTTGCGCGTACGTATACCTTGTTCACGCAATATCTGTGCACGGTGGTTGGCAGTGTTTTTTGCTTCGGTTTCATCTTCGAAAACCTTGCATTTCTCACCCGCCTGGGGAGCGCCATTCAGGCCCAGCACCTGTACGGGGTCGGATGGTCCCGCCTCTTTCACGCGCTGTCCCAGTTCGTTGAACATCGCCTTTACTTTACCATAGTACTGGCCGCACACTATCATCTCGCCCTGTTTCAGTGTACCATTCTGTATCAGTATCGTAGCCTGGTAACCGCGACCTTTATCCAGCGAGGCTTCTATCACACTGCCTATAGCACTCCTGTCGTAGTTGGCCTTCAGTTCCAGCAGTTCCGCTTCCAACGTTATCTTTTCCAGCAACAGGTCTATATTCAGGCCTTTTTTAGCTGATATCTCCTGGCTCTGGAATTTACCACCCCAGTCTTCTACCAGGATGTTCATATTCGCCAGTTGCTCTTTTATCTTTTCAGGATTCGCACCCTCTTTATCTATTTTGTTGATAGCGAAGATCATCGGCAGGTTCGCCGCCTGCGCATGCGATATCGCTTCTTTTGTTTGCGGCATTATAGCGTCGTCTGCCGCAATGACTATTACGGCGATGTCCGCTACTTTGGCACCGCGGGCACGCATGGCTGTAAACGCTTCGTGACCCGGTGTATCCAGGAATGTTATCTGCTTGCCCGAGGAAGTCTCCACCCTGTAAGCGCCTATGTGCTGCGTGATACCACCGGCTTCACCCCCCATTACATTGGCACTGCGTATATAGTCGAGCAATGATGTTTTACCATGGTCTACGTGACCCATGATGGTAACGATAGGCGCACGGGGCTCCATATTGGCGGGGTCATCCGTTTCATCTTCCTCTATGTCGGCTTCCTGCTCCAGGTTGATGAATTCCACTTCGTATCCAAACTCGTTAGACACCAGTTCTATTACCTCGGCATCCAGTCTCTGGTTGATAGACACCATGATGCCCAGGCTCATACACTTACTGATGATTTCGGCGAAACTTACGTCCAGCAGGCTGGCCAGTTCGCTCACCGATATGAACTCGGTAACCTGTATTACCTTATCCTGTTCAGCTGCTTCCTCGGCCGCACGCTTTTCGGCCAGTTCTTCACGCTTGGTACGGCGGTATTTCGATTTCGAGCTCTTTCCACGGCCTGAACCGCCACCGGCAAGCTTGGCCTGGGTTTCGCGTATTTTTTCCTGTATTGCTTTTGAGTCTATCTCCTGCTGCTGCGGTGTGATAGGCGCTCTGCCGCCACGCCTGTCGCGGTCTCCACCGCGCCTGTCGCCGCCGCGGTCATGAGCAGGCCTTTCGCGCCTTTCGCCCGGTTTCGCATCGCCTGGGCGGCCGCGACCGGGTTGTACATCTTTTACTTTTTCAGGCTTTTTCTGCACGGGTATGCGCTTCCTGCGCTTTTCCCTTGAGTCACCACGATTAGTATCATCCTTTACAGGCAGTTCTATCCTGCCTATTATTTTTGGCCCTTCCAGTTTCGGGGCCTTCATTTCTATGTGTTCTTTTACGTCCTCTTCGGGAGGCGGCGGAGGGGCAGGTTTAGTCGCCTCTGTTTGCTTAGGCTCTTCCTTCGGCTCTGCTTTAGCCTCCACAGGTTTTACCTCTTCTTCTTTCTTTTCCGGTTTTTTTGCGGTTGCTCCCTTCTTCGGCCTGGTTGGCTTGTTCAGTTCATCCAGGTCTATCTTGCCTATCACGTTGGGCAAGCCCAGCTTCGCTCCTTTTTTCTCCTTCTCCGCTACAGGTTCAGGCGCCGGCTTTTCTTCAGCCGGCTTCTCTGCCTCCACCGGTTTCTCTTCTGCTACCGGGGCAGGTACTTCAACCGGGGCAGCCGGAGCCGGTTGAGGCACTTCAGGCTCTACTACCGGTTTAGGCTCCACCTTAGGCGCTGCAGCTTTCTTGGGCTCGGGCTTGGCCTCTACGGGTTTTTCTTCATGTTTGTCGCGTATGGTGATGTCCAGTTCTTCTTTGGTCTTGTCTATATTGTCCAACAGGGCGCCTTTAGGCAAAGCGATCTCCTCGCTCTTGCGCTTAGCGGCCTTATCCTGCGCAAACTCGCGCTGCAGGGCCGCATACATCTCAGGCGTCAATTTTACGTTGGGGTTGCTGGCGTTTATATCAAACTTCTTCTCAATAAGGAACTCTATCAGGGTTTCCTTACCAATGTTAAACTCCTTCGCCGCGGCCAGTAACCTTGGTGTTTTTTCTGCTGTTGCCATTCGTTAATTTACTCGTAATTATATGCTCTTTTTCAGCTATTACTGTTCTTAAATCTAATCTACAAACCTACGCCATTTTACGGAGAAAGCTTAATAATACTGCATTTTGCAGCTATCGGGCCTTCCGCAAAAACTATGCCTCTTCGTCTTCCTTAAATTCCGCTTCCAGTATCCTGCGCACTTCCTTAATGGTCTCTTCTTCCAGGTCGGTACGGCGCACCAGGTCTTCGTCAGACAGTTCCAGCACGCTCAATGCCGTATCGCATCCTACTTTCTTGAATTCGTCTATTACCCATCCGTCTATCTCGTCTGCAAATTCATCCAGGTCTATATCATACTCCAGCACCTCGTCCGGCATATCACGGAACACGTCTATGCTCAGTCCGGTCAATTCCTGCGCCAGTTTGATATTCACACCCTTACGGCCTATTGCCAGCGATACCTGCTCAGGCTCCAGGTATACATCCACGTGGTTCCTTTCATTATCCACTTCCATACGGTTGATCCTGGCCGGCGTCAGAGCGCGCTGAATCAGCAGTTGCTGGTTGTTGGTGAAGTTGATGATGTCGATATTTTCGTTGCGCAGTTCGCGTACTATACCATGGATACGGCTACCCTTCATACCCACACAGGCGCCCACCGGGTCTATCCTGTCGTCGTAACTTTCTACGGCTACTTTGGCACGTTCGCCGGGTTCACGCACTATTTTCCTTATCACTATCAGGCCGTCCATTATTTCGGGCACTTCTATTTCCATCAGCTTCTCCAGGAAGGATGGGTGTGTGCGACTGAGGATGATTATAGGGTTGTTGTTCCTCGTCTCCACTTTTTTCACCACCGCACGTACCGTTTCGCCTTTTTTGAAGAAATCGGTCGGTATCTGCTCTGACTTAGGCAGTATCAGTTCATTACCCTCATCATCCAGCAGCAATATTTCCTTTTTCCATATCTGGTACACTTCCCCTGTGATTATTTCGCCAATGCGCTCGGCATATTTTTTCAGCAGGTGGTTCTTTTTCAGGTCGCCTATACGTGCGGCCAGTGTTTGCTTGGCAGCCAGGATGGCCCTGCGGCCAAAGTCGCGCACATCCACCTCTTCATACACTTCTTCACCTACGCTATAGTCGGGCTCTATCTTCAACGCTTCTGTCAAAGCTATCTGTTTGTTCTCGTCCTCTATTTCGCCATCTTCCACTATCTCCCTGCGGCGGAAGATCTCAAGGTCGCCCGTCTGGTCGTTGACGATAACGTCAAAGTTCTCATCATCACCATATTTCTTACGCAACAACGTTTTGAAAACGTCTTCAAGCACCTTCATCAGGGTAGGCCGGTCTATACTCTCGGCTTCTTTAAACTCCTGAAACGAATCAATCAAATTGATACTAGCCATGATTAAAAATATTTGCCCCCTCAGCGGGGATTGTCACTAAAGACTGATTTGTACTACTGTTTTTTTAATGTCCGTTAATGGTATATTTACTATAGTTGTCTCTTTCTTTTTGCCCACAGGCACTTCCAGCACCAATTCCGTGGCGTTGGCATCCACCAGTTTGCCCAGTTGCTCACTGCCGTCGTTCAGGGTCACCAGCACTTTCCGGCCAATATTTTTCTTATACTGCCTGTCAAACATCAGCGGCTCATCCACCCCGGGGCTCGATACCTCCAGAGAAAAGTCACCGTCGGGGAAGATGGCAGACTCTTCAATTAGCTTATACAGCTTGCGGTTAACGTCCGCGCACTTGCTGATAGGCATGCCCCCGTCAGCATCTATAAAAAGCTTAATATTATTGGTGGGCTTGTTTTTGATGTTCACAATAAACATGTCCGTACCCGCCAATAATGGCTCTGTTAATGATATTATTTTCTCTAATTCGTTTGTCATAGGTAAAAAACAAGGGGACTATCGAGTCCCCTTGTTTTTGTCTTTTTCCGATGCAAAAATAGGAAATTTTTCATTTTGGAACAAGTGAAATATGTTTTGCCTGCCTAATTATATTTTCATTAACGCCCTTACTTCTGCGGCTTTATGTACCTTTGTGGTATATGATATTCAGGATCATTCTCATAACCATCATACTGACCCTCATAGCGAGGTTCATCTTCCGGTTTGTGTTACCGGTATTCCAGATAACGCGTATGACCCAGGACAAACTGCGCCAGATGCAGGAAGAAATGGAACGCACGCAAAGACAACAGCAGCCCAACCGGAATACCCAAAACCACGTACAAGAGGGCGATTATATCGATTACGAAGAGGTAAAGTAGCCTGCTTACAGGGTATTCACTTTATTCCGTATCCACCTTTGGCTTAAAAATATGTTCCTCTACCGTCATGCCTTTTTCCAGCCATATCGTATGAATCCCCAGTTTTTTGGCTCCCTCTATGTGCTGCGGGCTGTCGTCTATAAACAATGTATGCTCCGCCTTAAAGCCGTTTTCATTTAATATTATTTCAAACACTTCCACATTGGGCTTGCGCATACCCATGCGGTGCGAATAATATACCCTGTCGAAAAATGCTGCTATTGAGCAGCCATGTACACCTTCTATTATCTTATTAAATGCGGCTTCATGTATCTCGTTGGTATTGCTCAGCAGCACCAGGTCGTAATGATGGCGCAGTTGTTGCAGCAGTTGCAGCCGCCTCAGGGGCATATCCAGCAGCATGGCGTTCCAGGCCAGCGCCAGTTCTTCGTCGGTAGAGCTGATATTGCAGGTTTCCTTCAGCCCGGAGAAAAATTCCGTAGCAGAAATTTTGCCCACTTCCAGTTCATCAAACAGGCTGGATTGCTTCAACTGGGAATATATGGAAGAAAAATTTTCTATGCCCAGTTTTTCAAAAGCCTGTTCGGTAAGTTGGTAGTCGATATTGAATAACACACCCCCCAGGTCAAATATAATATGACGGATACCTTTTATCATTTTGCAAAATAACGGCTAATTATTTTTTCATTTTTTGAGAAATGCACAATACCTTTGCCATCCATTTGGCGAATATGCCACGGTCCTATAGCTCAGTTGGTTAGAGCACCTGACTCATAATCAGGGGGTCCTAGGTTCAAGTCCTAGTGGGACCACAGAAGGAAAACCAGTCGTAAAGGCTGGTTTTTTTAATATGGGCTTAGTTTATATTTTATATAGCGGTACGCTTGACGGTTTTTATACAGGCGCTACAACTGATACGGCTATGTCTCGGCTTGAGCGGCATCTTTCAGGATATTATAATGACAAGTACACTGCAAAAGTGCAGGATTGGGTATTGTTTCTCGAAATACCATGTATATCTATGAAGCAGGCGTTGAAGATAGAAAGCCATATCAAGAAAATGAAAAGCAAGACCTATATAAGGAACCTCAAACAATTTCCAGAAATGATAGACAAGCTAAAAGTCAGATATCCTGACTCATAATCAGGGTCCCGATAGCTATCGGGATAGGTTCAAGTCCTAGTGGGACCACTTTCAGAAAAGCCTTCAAACTTGCTACAGTAAAGCGTTTGAGGGCTTTTTTCATGCCTGTAAGTCACTATGGGATAGGCCTTATTATAGCTTGTTTTCGACATTCTGCTTGTACATTGCTTGTACCGCATAAAATCTTAATACGTCCTTGCAAATCTCACAAAGCATGGATTCTACTTACCAATTCGTACCGGACAAAAGAAGATTGAAACCCAACAGTATTTACCCGTTGAAATTACGGGTGTTCCAACAGGGCTGGTTTAAAGAAAAATCAACCGGAATTCAGTTGTTATTAACAAACGGTAATAATGGTGGATTTCCGTATATAATTAAAAGGGGCTGCAAAAGCAGCCCCCTTATTAGGTTCTATTGCTGAAATGTTATTGTACTGTCAGCTTAGTCTGGTAAGTATCATGTCCACTCACCACCTGCATCAGGTATATACCTTTAGCAGCATTGGCCAGTTCAATGGTCAGTTTCGATGTATTGTTTACCTCTTGCTTATACACTACTTGTCCTTGAACATTGGTAATGATTACCTGCGCCTGCTCTTTCGATGGCAGTTCCAACACAAATGTACCGTTGCTGGGGTTAGGGTAGATGTTCCAGGTACCTTCTTCTGTTATCTCCTGCAAGCTGATATTGCCATTTTCATCAGCTTTACGGCCACCTTTAAAAGAACCACATGGTCCTACATAACAGCCGTGGGCCAGGTGTGTGGCTACAGCGTTTGCTGATATACAGATGCTTTGCGGATTGTTGTTGTTGCCCGGAGGTATATGGCATACCAGTACTTTATTGTTGTTATTACCGCAACGGGCGTCTATTACCTTGATTGTCTGGCTCTGGCTGTAAGTACACCCGTTGGCATCAGTAATAGTTACCGTGTACATCGTAGTGCTTGTTGGGCTTACAGTTGTGGATGCAGTAGTAGCACCATTGCTCCAGCTATAAGTATAGCCTGGTGTACCGCCATTTGCAGTTGCAGACAATGTTACAGACTGAGGTCCGTAGCCCAGGTATATAGTATTAGCAGCATGCCCCGCGATAGTGGGAGATGGGCTTACCGAAACACTGCCGCTCACAACGGTTGCAGGTTCTGTTATTTCTGCAGTGTCTTCAGCGGTACAACCGTTGGCATCAACGATGCTCACAGAATAAGTGCCCGCACCTACGCCGCTCAGGTCTTCGGTAGTGGCACTGTTGCTCCATGTATAGGATACTGGTGCTGTAGCATTGTTTACTGTCAGGTCTATAGCTCCTGTAGATGCACCATGGCACAATACGTCTGTAACAGATGTGCTTGTGGTAATGTTACAAGGGATAACCGTTACTTCAAATGTTTGAGTTGCATCGCCACAGTGTGTGCCGTTGAAGTGGTTGGTTTCGTCTTCCAGTTGCAGTATAACGGTATATGTTCCGCTGTCTGCAAGTACAGGGGTACCGCTGAGTGTCCATGTGCCATTTCCGTTGTCGTTGATGCTCATCCAGGATGGTATGTTGGTATGCGACAAGCTTATTTCATCTCCTTGCGCAATATCAGCATCTGTACCACTGAATGTATAGCTGAACAATTGTCCGGCTGTTACACTTGTATTGCCCTGGCTGGTAGCAAATACAGGTGGCGTATTTACAATGTAGAACACTGTATCGTCTTTAGTTTCAGTATAGCTGTCAGTAGCACGTAGTACTACCATATTAATACCCCAGTTAGCAGAAGATGTTACCCATGTGAAATTGGTAGATACTGGGTTAGATGCCGCTGTAGGTAATGTTGGTGAGAAACTCATGCCTGTTTGAGCGCTGCCTACTAATGACAATATTACATCATCAGAAGTATCCACATCAGAGGCGGTGTATGTTTGATTGATAGTATCTCCGGGTTTGTAGCACAGTATACTGCCATTGCCTAATGAAGGCGCAACAAAGTTGGGCTTTAACGATACTGCTATATTCACAATGGAGTTTGCCTGCACGCCTGCATTGTCCTGCGCTACAAAGTTTACCTGGTAGGTACCTACGCTTGATATGGTTGGCGTCCACGAGAATGACTGTGTTACAGGGTTGCCATTTACAGGGCTAAATGTAGCACCTACCGGTACGCCTACCGCGCTCAATGAAACAGATGAATTCGGGTCTACATCTGATGCTTTTACGCTGAAAGTTAATGTTTGTCCGGGCTGTATTACATAGCTGGCATTATTAGCCGGGGTTACTGTATAATCGAATACAGGAGGTGTAGATGGCGGGGTTACGCGTATCATCAGGTCCAGTTGAATACGGGCTCCTTTAGAATCTGTAACATAAACGGCTGTATTCCACAAACTATTTAACTGTTTGCCTACTGTATTAAATGTTATCAAACCTGAACTGGAGACGGATATACCTGCAGGCTGAACAGTACCTGAACCAAATTGGCCATTGGGTACCAGGGAGAATATAAACGGATCTCCATTGGGGTCAGTAGCGGGTATTTGATACGTGGCAGCTGCTGTGTTGATAGGCAGGCTGATGAATGGCGGTACAGTGGAAACCGGGGCGTCATTACTGTTACCTACAGTTACTATTGTCCTTACAGTGTAGCCGTCATCGCCGTTGTTAAATAAAGTGCTTACCCTGCAACAACCGTCAAAAAATGCATTGTAGTTAGTGTTAACGCTTGGATATGTTTTTACAAAAGTGTACTCTCCGTAAAACCAGTCTTCCGCCAGGTTCACAGAGGTAACGTTTAACAGTATAGATTGTGAGCCATAGCCTGTATTAAATACACCGGTATTAACAGTGGCGCCTACGTTTGGTGGGGACCATGCCGGGTAAGACCTTCTCCAGGCCTGGGTAATCCTGAAACGAATCTGGTAGGGGTTACCCGCTACTCTTTCCCAGGTAACGTTTCCATACCTGAAGTGTGTGGCCTGAGCCTCTTCGGGTTGCAACATCAGCAGGCTGACCAGCAGCATACTGATTTTAAACAATTGAAATTTTAGTGCATGCGTCATAAATGGGTGTTTTAAAATTAAATAAATATTTAATAAAATTAATCAATACTATATCCGTTATCTGTACCAATAAGTAATAAATAATGCCTTAATACTCCCCCTTACTTGATGCTGAAAAAAAAAGAGATACAGATATAAAACTGTATAAAAATGGAGACACAAGATTTGCATTTAAAATTTAAAAAAACAAGGGTTATTATACTGGTAACAATAGTAACCCCTTAAATGCCTTGTTAAATAGGCATTAAAAAGTAATTAATAAACAGGTTGTTACTGTTGCGAACTGTGCTCAGCTATCGAGAACATCTGCGCATAGTTATCGGCCATCATTTTAGCGCCGGGGCCTATAGTGTCTACTATGGGCTGTACGCCGAAGTCTATTTGATTAGTCCCGTCAAACCGTTTGGCCACATCTGCATTGATATGCCCAGGCATAGTGCTTAAAAGCTATAACTATTATAAATAATCCTTGACTACACAAGGTGGCAAAAGGTGGCGGTTCGCTATGTACAACAATGAACATCAATAAACATGATTGAATATCACACTATGGATGCCTTACTGGTATGAATTTCACACGATTCATGTAAAACTTTGTTCACAAAAATCATTTCTAGTGGGACCACAGACACACTTCAAAGGAGGCTGTCTCAAAAGTGGCAGCCTTTTTTCAGTATCCACATTTTGATATAACATCAATTTTAAGCTACATTTTAGAATCCAGTGAGCTACATAAGCTCTTTTTTCATTTAAAGCTCAACTAAACCATAAATAAAGCTCACAAAACCGACATAATGAGCTTTATTTAATTTAACTTTGAGCTATAACGATTACCAATGAAAAAGTTAACTAACAATAAAGCTGACCTGATATTGAGATTTTTACGGGACAATCCTAATAGATCATCAAAGGAAATCCATGAAGGATTGAACTCTGATTTGGGCTATGCAACAGTTAAGAGGATATTACAAAACCTGATAGCCGAAAACCTTGTTGTTGCTACTGGCAAGGGAAAAGCAACTAAATATGGTATTAGCCCAGCTTATGAATTATTACTCCCGATAGATGTTGAAGAATACTTCGTCAAGGAGATTGATGAGCGTGTGATAAAGGACAGGTTCAATGAAAGGATGTTTTCAGATGTATTAAGTAAAGTTTCCGTTTTTACCGATGCGGAACTTGACCATCTGAATAAACTCCAACAAGAATACACGGACAATGTGAAAGGGCTTTCTGACGCTCAGTATAAAAAAGAGTTGGAACGCCTGGCAATTGACCTGAGTTGGAAGTCATCACAGATAGAGGGCAACACCTACTCTCTGTTAGAAACCGAAAGATTGTTGAAGGACAAGGAAACTGCTGCCGGCAAAACAAAGGAGGAAGCTATTATGCTTCTTAACCACAAGGCAGCTCTAGACTTTATCATTGAAAATCCAGCCTATATCAGCCCTTTGAAAGTGGCAAGTATTGAAGACATACATAGCATACTCATTAAAGACTTAAATGTAGATAGAAACATCAGAACAAGAAGGGTCGGCATATCAGGCACAAACTATAAGCCACTCGATAATGAGTTTCAAATTAAGGAAGCCCTGGAGAATACATGCTTACTGATTAATAAAGAACACAATGTTTTTGCCAAGGCATTAATGGCTCTTGTATTGTTATCATACATTCAGGCATTTAACGATGGGAACAAACGAACAGCCAGGATAATCAGCAACGCCATATTAATCAATCATAATTTCTGTCCTATATCTTTCAGGACCGTTGATTCAATTGAGTACAAAAAAGCCATGCTGCTTTTTTATGAGCAGAATAATATTTCAGCCTTTAAAAAGATATTCATTAGCCAGTTCGAATTTGCTGTATCTACTTACTTCTAAATATATCATAACAGAGCCGGCGGAAAGGTGGCGGTTTGCTATGTAAAACAATGAACAACAACAACCATTATTGAATACTAAGCCACCATTAAATTTCATTTGCAAAAGTCATTACTAGTGGGACCACGAGAAAAAACCAGTCGTAAAGGCTGGTTTTTCTATTATTTGTTATATAGGTTTATGTTCCTATCGCAGCACGCTTGACAGCTTTATAATTTATTAAATACTGAATCGTTGCGCCACAAACTATTCATAGCTGAACACCGCGGCGGATTGCTGAAAAAAGAGCACCACCGGCAGCTGGTGCTATGGGCATACCAATGTGCTGAACATGTATTACCGTTGCTGAAAGGTGATGTGGATGAAAGGTTGGAACATGCATTGCAAGTAGCAAAAGATTGGGTGAAAGGGAAAGCTACCACGGGCGATGCCATGAAGGCATCCCGCGCAGCACATGCTGCGGCCAGGAATTATGCCGACCCGGTTTCTACCGCAGTGGCCCGCGCCATAGGGCAGGCCGTAGCTACGGTGCATATGGCCGACCATTGTATGGGTAGCGCTTTATACGCATTGAAAGCGTTGCAACTGGCAGGCAAACCAATAGAAAAAGAAAGAGCCTGGCAAAACAAACAGCTGGAAAAATTGCCAAACGATATGGCAGAACTGGTATTGGCGACAATGGCTGTAAAAGGAACAATACTCTTGCGGTAATTGATAGTATCAAATGATACTATCAATAAAACTGCGTCATATAAGGATACCGTTCTTTATACAGCGCCTTTACCTTACCCAGTATCGTATCGCGAAACTGGTCTATGTTCCGCTTTTCTATTGCTGAAATGAATACACAATTGCCATTGGTCAGTGTTTCCCAGCGCTTCATCAGTTGGTTCATCAGGTCTTGCTTTACTTCTTCATCCAGCCAGGGGTCAAACACTTTTTCTTCGTACAGGTCCAGCTTGTTGAATACAGTAAGCATCGGCTTGTCGAATGCGCCTATCTCTTGCAGGGTTTTGTTCACTACCGCCATCTGGTCTTCGTAGCCGGGGTGCGATATATCTACCACATGCAGCAGCAGGTCGGCCTCGCGCACCTCGTCCAGCGTACTTTTAAAACTCTCTACCAGGTGGTGCGGCAGCTTACGTATGAATCCTACGGTGTCGCTCAGCAGGAAGGGCGTTTGCTCATACACTATTTTCCGCGTGGTAGTGTCCAGCGTGGCAAACAGTTTATTTTCTGCAAAGACTTCCGACTTGCTCAGCAGTGTCATGATGGTGCTCTTGCCCACGTTGGTATAGCCCACCAGCGCTACGCGTATATAAGTGCCCCGTTCTTTACGTTGTGTTTCGCTTTGCTTGTCAATAGTGGCCAGGCGTTTGCGTAAGAGGTTTATCTTGTCCTTTACTATACGGCGGTCGGTCTCTATCTCTGTTTCACCCGGCCCACGCGTACCGATACCACCGGCCTGTCGCTCCAGGTGTTTCCACATACCACGCAGCCGGGGCAATATATACTGATATTGCGCCAGTTCTACCTGTACCTTGGCCTGCGCGGTCTTGGCCCTTGCGGCGAAGATGTCTAATATCAGGTCGCTGCGGTCTATAGTCTTTACCTTCAGCTCTTTTTCGATATTGCTCAGTTGCGAGCCGTTCAGCTCGTCGTCAAATATCACCAGCTTCACGCCCTTGCTCTGCACATAATCCCTTATCTCTTCCAGCTTACCCTTTCCTACAAAAGTCCGGTTGTCGGGATGCGGCAATCGTTGGGTAAAGGTCTTTACGGCTTTAGCCCCCGCGGTCTCTGCCAGGAATGCCAGTTCGTCCAGGTACTCCTGCGCCTGCTCTTCCGTCTGCTGCTTATGTATCAGTCCTACCAATACCGCAGTTTCATCGTTGTTAATAATGCTCTTCTGTTCAATCATAGACAAAGAAGCCATCCCCGTGGGAATGGCTGAAATGCAAAATTAGGGTAATTTGTCGGTAATATCCTCTTTCAGGGGATTTGTGTTTTTGTGGACAATGATGAATACCTGCACATGATTGTGGTAAATAGTAGAGCACCCCGCAAAGGGGGATTTAGGGGCCAACTCGCGCAGAATTTAAATTTGATAAAATAAACAATTTTAAGTATATTTGTGCATATCATCCTTTTCCCAAAAGGCTGAACCGAAGCTCTTTGAAAACCATGAATTACCGCTAAGCATTTCAGCCCGCTCTGTAACCAGGGGTTATACAGGGAGTAAAAATGTTCCGAAATTTAAACCCAAATTTCCGGCATCATTTTGGCAACAAAAACGCATGTCCCCCGCCGGCGGGGGTGTCCGCTTGCGGACGGGGGTGGAATACTCGCGCTGGACAATCGTGAATTTGAAAAAAACGGAACATTTTTCGGTTACTTAGTCATCCCCTTTAGGGGAGATAGAGGGGCCTCTCGCGCTAAACAATCCCCATATGTCAAACCATTCGGGATTTTTCCTGGCCGGTTACGTTTTGTTACAATGCGGGATGATACGCACGATTCCGGAACAAATAAAATGTTGACAATCAGTATCTTAATAAGAATTGATGCCAATCTTACAATTATCATTTTCCTGGCATCAATATGGAACAAAACAATTTTTAATTAATACAATGCAGGTCGCACAAAATATCCTCCCCAGGGGGGAGCCAGAGGGGCCTACACCAGCCGCTCCTGCGCACGCAGCCAGCGTTCGGGTATATCTCCCGTACTTGCCATCTGGTAGTCTTTGTACGAGCAGGGTATGAACGAGTGGTCGGGCAGTTGCATCCACCACCTGTTGGTGCGCTTGCTCTTCAGAAACACAGTTTCTATCTCGGTAAACCTGACGTTGAACGTGAAGTACTCTTCCTGGTCGGTAAGTACGGCTTCGTTCTTGCGTATGTAGCAGCCGTCTATAAAGTACCATATCATTTGTGCTATCTGCCGTGCGGTCATGTTGTGCACATCGTCAGCCGGGTTGTATCCGTATATCCCCACCGATGACATGTCCGGGGCCATACCTGCATAACGCATCAACTGGCAGGCCTCATCGCCGGTAAAACCATTGGGTGAGCCATTAATATTGGCCGGCGCGTCACTATGCCTGATGGCGTTCATGTCGAAGCTATACATATGGCTGGCGCGCAAAACAGGCTCCATGTCTTCTATATGCTCGCGCACCACTCCCAGGCGAAAGAAATCGAACCTCAACTTGTCCAGCGTCTCCAATATCTTGGGGTGTACATAATAACTCTGGAAACCGATATGGTTATAATGCCGGATAAAGTTAGGCTGCCCGGTCAGCATGTCCATCAGGAAACTGCGTGCTGTTACCTCCTCTGTATCGTCCATATCTATCAGCATATCGGTCACTGTTGCATGTGTCAGTTGCTCCGATTTTTTAAAGGCTTCGTATTGCTGCATGGTCAGGTCGTGCGGACCACCCAGCACCAACACGGTCTTGCCGGCCTGGCGCAACTCGGCCAGCACCGTCCTCAGCGCTGCCAAAGTATCCCTGGTCCTGGCGCCTTTCAGTATATTGCCCGCATCGGCTATTTTTATATTGCTGTGCCAGCCATACATTTTGTATAGCTCGGCGCGTATGGCATCGGGGCCTGCGTTGCTTGCGTCGCTGTCATATCCGCCGCAGCCTACTATCACTATGTCCGCCTCTTCCCAGTCAAAATCATCGCCTATGGCATAGCGTATATTGGCGCCCCATTGCATCGGTTCGTAGCTGCCATCGGGGACGGTCTCTATAAAATGTTGCTCTGTAAAAAAATGTCTCAGGTCCTGCATATATTTCTCGTATGCGGCTAAGATACTCAATCGCACTGATAGCCGTATGACACAACCTGTTGAAATGAGATTTTGTTAAAATAAACAGGACAACCTGTCCCCACTTTATTTCTGTTGTTAATTTTATACTTTTGGCAATTCAGGATTATGGCAAGCAACAAGAAAGCAAAACCTTCATATATATACGCCATCGTCGGCATTTCACTTGTATTGTTCCTGCTGGGTACACTGGGGTGGCTGGTTCTGAACGGACGGACACTCACCAGGGTGTTCAAAGAGGATGTACAGGTGGAGGTGATACTGCACGACAATACCCGCGAAGAGATGATGATGAAACTGAACGCGGTATTAGAACAGCAGCCTTTTGTAAAAAAGACGCAGGTAATATCTAAGGAAGAAGCAGCACAAAACTTCTTTGAGGCCGGCGGCGAAGACTTTACCGAACTGCTGGACTTCAACCCGCTCTATCCTTCTATAGTGCTCAACCTGAAGGCAGGCTATGTAAACCCTCAAAGCCTGGATGAAATAAAGCAATTCATCATGCAAAGCAATATCGTCCGCGATGTGTCTTATCCCAACATCATTGTGGATAATATGAACAACAACTTCCGCAAAATAGGCATTATACTGGGCTCCATAGCCTTGCTTTTGTTTGTAGTAGTGGTAATCCTGATAGACAACACTGTCCGCCTGGCTATGTTCAGCAACCGTTTCCTTATAAAGACCATGCAGATGGTAGGGGCCACCCGCTGGTTCATTACCCGCCCCTTCGACCGCCGGGCTATACTCAACGGTCTTATCAGCGGGGTCATCGCTATGGCCGGCTTGTGGATTGTAATAACCTACGCCGAAAGCCTGTTGCCATCGCTCAAAATATTGCACAAAACCTCATCTATAGCCCTGCTCATGCTCAGCATGATCGTATTAGGTATATTGATTTCGGCAGTCAGCACCCACAGGTCAGTGCTGAAATACCTGAAAATGCACGTAGATGATCTTTATTAAAATTGTTTAAGTAATATTGCTATTATGTCTAAAAACAAAAGCACAACAGCCCCCGCGCAAAAACAAAGTACTCAGTCACAGGATTTCCTGTTCGACAAGAGCAATTATATCTGGATGCTGGCCGGTGTCATCCTGGTGGTGATAGGCTTTATGCTGATGTCGGGCGGCAAATCAGACGACCCTACCAAATTCAACTACGACGAAATATACAGTACCGCGAGGGTTACTATCGCCCCGCTAATGATATTGATAGGCTTTGCTGTGGAGATATATGCCATTATGAAAAAGCCCGCTGCAGGGACAGATAACAATTAATACATAAGTTGATAGAAATTCAAAAGCCGTCGCGGTATTACCGGACGGCTTTTTTTATATCATTTATTACCTGTCTTAAATTTTCCAGTCGTCAACGGCGGTATCGTCGTTGGCAGATGTCACCGCAGATGTTTCAGGTTCCGGTTCGCTCACCCTGGTTTCCTGCACAGGTGCCGACGCAGCGGCATAGCTATTACTGGCCGATGATGTGTATTCACCTTCAGCCCCCTCGCCTTCCTCGTTGTCGTGGTTGAAAGCATCGAAATCGAAATCGGGCATCAGCTCGGTCTTTACATAGTCAACAGTTTCCGTCAGAGCATTGATGAATTTGTTGAAGTCTTCCTTGTACAGGAACATCTTATGCCGCTCATAGCCATTATCGTCAAACCTTTTCTTGCTCTCGGTAATAGTGATGAAATAGTCATTCCCGCGAGTTGACCTTACATCGAAGAAATACGTCCTTCTTTTCCCTGCCCTGATCCGCTTGCTGTAAATACTTTCGTTGTTGCGGTTGTCGCTGAAGTTTTTGTTTTCGTACGCCACAGTTCTTTTTTTGTTTAAGTTTTAATGTTTTAGAGTGGTAACAAAATTAATTAAGATACTACAGCATCCAAATATTTTGACTTACCTGAATTACATACAAGCAGCCAAGATATATTTTTTATCTTACAAATAATAGAGGTGAATTGGTTAAAAAAACCAGAATTTTAATTTTTTAATATGTCAGAAAGGTTTTCTCCCCCATACCTGGAATATCCGCGGCATGCTGATGATTGATTCGCGATTTTCAGTGTAGGCACGCAGCTCGCCAACGATTCTTGTAAATTCTTCTTCGGAAGTAATATCATTGGCCAGCACCGAATTCTTTATCTTTTCTAATGTAACCAGGCTCATTTGCTTGGCTGGGCCGCTGATACCGGCAGGCTGCACAATTTCCATTTGCATATCTGTCAGCCCCGCAGTTTCAAGATAAGTATAAAGCTTAACGCCAAACTCTGCATCTCCCCCATTGGCGCCTACGGCCTCTGTATACCACTTCACATAAGTTTCAAAGGCCTCGTTGGCCGGGTAACAAAAATGTCCTGAAAAATGAACGTCCTCCGCTATAAAATAACCACCGGGTTTCAGCGCGTGCATTATTTTGGCAATGGCCAGCACAGGGTCGGTAAGGTGAGACAAAAGGAACCGAGCATACGCCATATCGTACTCCTCTACTTCATGCAGGTCATATACCTCCCCTTGCCTGAACGACACGTTTCCAGCATGTTTTGTATCAAGTTCCTGCAAATTCAACCTGATAATTTCCACGTCATGATCGATACCGGTTACATGCCCGCCAGACCCGGCTATTTCTGCCATTGCATAGGTCATGGTTCCGCCGCCGCAACCCGCATCCAGGCACTTACTGCCGGGTTGCAGGCCCGCTTTCTCCAATGCCCCTATAGAATACCGGTTCATTGCCTGACCCAATATGCTTAGCCTGGCCTTGCCTTCTTCCCCGCCTTGTATTACATAGCTCATAACATAGTTTTAGCTGTTAAATACCGTACCAGCCACCCGTTTAGATTTGCCAACGCCTCATCTATTCGCCAACCTGCCCTGTTTCGTTGCTCTATATAATTAGATACAGCTCTCACCTGCACAAACATAACCTGCTCCTGCAGGCATACGTAGTGAAAGGCGGCCCCCTCCATGCTTTCCAATTCACAACCATACGCCCCGTCAAGTCGTTTTGCGGTAGCTTCGTGACCCGTTACTGTGTTCATGGTAATGGCTTTCACCTCCTTCAATCCCGTTCCCAGCTGGTCCTCCCTATATGGGTTTTCAAGTATTTTATCGGTGAATGGCCGTTCATTGGCATCTGCCAGCCCCAGGTCGAACACATCTATATATGTCTCTCCGTCTTCGGCGCCCATATCGGCAAAACGGTCGCTCCGCACAAGGCAGGTATCACCCAATGGAATATTTCTGTCGAAGCTGCCTGCAATACCCACTTGTATGACGAGATCATACTTAACTGCAGCCAATAATCTGGTAAGATGATATGCCGTTGCAACCATGCCTACCTCAGTTACCGCAAAAACTATCTCATGCCCCTTCGTTCGGAAAACCATAGGGTTTTCCTCCCGGACAGATGCCGCTATGTGTTTTATTGATAGGGCCATTTCCGCCCCTGTGGCCGCTGTCACCAGTATTTTCATACTACAAATAACTACATTTTTGTGTAAAAGCTACAGTAAACCTAATTTTGCAGGATTAATTAAAATTTACAATGGTTTACCTGACACGTGTAGAGCATTTTAATGCAGCCCACAAATTGTATAACGAGGCATGGAGCGAGGAGAAGAATATTGAGGTTTTCGGCAAATGCGCCAACCCCAACTGGCATGGCCATAACTATGAACTTTCGGTGACTATCAAAGGTGAACCGCATCCTGAAACAGGGTTTATCTTTAATGCCAAAACACTGGGAGACCTGATAAAGAATGTGATAACAGAACAGGTGGACCATCGCAACCTGAATATGGATGTTGAGTTTATGAGGGGTAAATTTACCAGTGCCGAAAACTTCGCGATCGCTATATGGAATGAGTTGAAGCCCCATATTGAAAGAGAAGGCGCTATGCTGCACCATATCAAACTACAGGAAACTCCCCGTATATATGTAGAATATTACGGTTAATCACACATACTCATGTCGTATAAAAAAAAGGAAGAATATTGCGATGACGTTACTGAGAGCATGAAGGAAAGCTATCGTAACATCATATCGCAGGCAGGCGAAGACCCCGACAGGGAAGGCCTGCAAAAAACACCTGAACGCATAGCCAAAGCCATGCAATACCTGACACAGGGTTATAAAATGGATGCGAAAGCTATCCTCGAGTCTGCCAAATTTCACGAAGCGTACAGCGAAATGGTGATCGTAAAAGACATAGAGCTATATTCTATGTGCGAACATCATATGCTGCCCTTCTTTGGTAAAGCGCATATAGCATATATCCCTAACGGTTATATCACCGGCCTGAGCAAAATAGCCCGGGTGGTAGACTGCTATGCGCGCCGCCTGCAGGTGCAGGAGCGCATGACCCACCAGATACTCGATGTTATCCAGGAAACGCTTAACCCGCTGGGTGTTGCCGTGGTAATAGAGGCCAACCACCTGTGCATGATGATGCGCGGCGTGCAAAAACAAAACAGTATTACCACTACATCGGCGTTCAGCGGCCAGTTCCAGGTAAATGCAACCCGTTCGGAATTTTTGAGATTGATTTCGGCTAACCTGCATTAATACTTCGCGAAAAGAATATTTTTCACTTATCTTTGCCCTCCCCAAACCGGAAATTCGGGACGTAGCCCCGCCGGGGCGGGGCACTTGCCTTAGCGGGCAAGTTGTAGAATGGCAAGAAATAGTACCGGAAATTCGGGACGTAGCGCAGCCCGGTAGCGCACACGTCTGGGGGGCGTGGGGTCGCAAGTTCAAATCTTGTCGTCCCGACCATNNTAGAGCGCTGCGTTCGGGACGCAGAGGTCGCTGGTTCGAATCCAGTCGTCCCGACTTAATGAAAAAGATGTTCAGAAACGGACATCTTTTTTTTTGTGCGTACGGATGCAAGGGGTTCGTTGCTTCGAACTCTTCTCAGCGAAGCTAATCCAATCTCCCCTTCAGAAAATGAAACATTTTCCCCATTAGATTTGCTTGCCTGCCCGGTATGCAAGGAGTGAAAACTTGCGCAACCGGTCAACGAAAAAGTTGTAATTTTAATCATGCGTAAGCATACCGCAATACCTCAACTGAATAAACGTCTTTTTTGGGACGTAAATTTTGAGTTGCTGGATTATGACAAGAATGCTTTTTTCATTATTGAAAGGGTATTTGAGCGCGGCGATGTTTCTGACATCCGCGCATGCCGGCGTTATTACGGCGATGAAAAAATAAGGCAGGCGCTTACTAATGCACGGTGGCTGTCGCTCACTACCATTTACCTGGCCATGGCCATCCTGGGGAATGAACTAACTGATTACAAATGCTACAATACCGCGCTGTCGAACAAGGGACATTGGACATATTGAAGCGGTTGATGATGGAGCCCGCCCTTGGTTCATTCTATCTTGCCGGTGGCACAGCGCTGGCCCTTTACCGCGGTCACCGTATGTCAATAGACCTTGATCTCTTCACAACAACCGATTTCCAGGCGGATAAGGTAATAACATCGTTGGAAAAGGCATTTACAGGCTTTAGATATTCCAATCCTCACAACCCTGTCGGCATATTTTCGTTTATTGACAACGTGAAGGTTGATTTCGTAAGACATGCCGCCTTCCCCTGGATTTCTAATCCGGTGATTGAGGATGGTATCAGACTGGCAGGAATACAGGATATATTGGCCATGAAAATATCAGCAATAATGAAAAGAGCAGTTAAAAAGGATTTTTTTGATATCGCCGAATTACTTCAGGAATACTCTGTCGAGGATTTCATTGCCGCATATCAAAAAAAGTATCCTAACCAGCAATTACTGATTTCCGTACCTCAAGCGATGACTTATTTTGCCGATGCCGAAGAAAGTGAAACACCGGTAAGCCTTGTCGGCGCAACCTGGGGCTCCGTTAAACAACAAATACAAAAAAGTGTACGGCTATATTTAGGCTAACCAGCGGTATACAACTAAACGTATTAAACACCAAAAGCCGGCAACCAAAGGTGCACCGGCCGAATCTTTTGGGTCTTGAATTGACTAACGTAATGAAGAGCCTGCTTCCAGCTTATTGGGACAGCCGTACTTGTTGGTTGAATTGCATGAAGAAGCCATCACCATAGCAAGAGCCAATATGGCCACCAATGGAGCAACTCGACGTAGTATTGTAATTTTTTGCATCTTTTCTACTTAATTAAAAACTTAAAAACGTCCCTTACATTTGTACGAAGATAGTAAAAATTAATGAAGCATATACATTTTATAGCGATTGGCGGAGCTGTAATGCACCAGCTCGCTTTGGCGTTGCACAGGCAGGGGTACAAAGTGACAGGCAGTGATGACGAGATCAACGACCCGGCCCGCTCAAACCTTGCAACAGCAGGCATTTTGCCCGATGTACAAGGCTGGCATACTGACAGGATAACGCCCGAAATTGATGCGATAGTATTGGGCATGCACGCCAAATCTAATAACCCTGAATTGTTAGCTGCACAAAACTTTAACATTCCTATATATTCGTTTCCTGAATACATCTATAAGATTGCCGGGGACAAAACCCGCGTAGTAATTGCCGGCAGTCATGGTAAGACCACAATTACTTCCATGATCATGCACATATTACGAAGACAGGAAGTAGCTTTTGATTACCTGGTGGGCGCAAAAGTGGAAGGCTTTACCCAATCGGTACAGCTTTCTGATGCCCCGGTTATCATACTGGAAGGGGATGAATATCCCGCCTCTGTGATAGAGAAAAAGCCGAAGATATTCTTCTACCACCCGCATATAACTGTACTGAGCGGTATAGCCTGGGACCATATTAATGTATTCCCAACTTACGAAATATACCTAGACCAGTTCAGGCAATACCTGCAGGGATGCGACAAGGATATACCTTTATTTTACAATGCCGAAGATGAGGAAGTAAAGAAACTGGTGGCATCATCGGCGGGGCACCTGCGGGCGATACCCTACAACATGCCGAAATATCATTATGAGGACGGCGTTGCCGTTCTGGACACGAAGTTAGGCCCCGTGGAAGTCTCCGTTTTCGGCAGCCACAACCTGCTGAATATGCAGGCGGCCATAGCGGTCTGCCAGGAGTTAGGTATTAGTCGCGAAGACTGTTACGAGGCGATAACTGACTTTACCGGGGCGGCAAGGCGACTGGAGAGAATACTGGAAACTGATACCCTTGTAGCCTTCCGCGACTTTGCACATGCTCCTTCTAAGTTGACCGCTACACTGAATGCCGTACGCGAAGCGTATCCCGATCATAAATTAATTGCCTGCTTTGAATTACATACTTACAGCAGTCTTAGCGAGCAGTTTCTGCGGCAATATGCAGGCAGTATGGACAAGGCTGACAAGGCTATTGTCTATTTCAGTCACCATGCATTGGAATTGAAGGGCCTTCCACCGTTGAGTAAGGAGGAAGTGTACGCCCATTTCGCTACGCAGGGGCTGACGGTAATTGACGATAAAAATGAATTGAAGGACCTTGTTGCACAGTCGTTAAGCGACAACTCGCGCCCGGTATGCCTGTTGCTGATGAGTTCAGGTACTTTTGATGGAATTGACTGGAATAATGTATGTTCGCAAAAAGAATTGAATTAAAACAGACGAGCGGATGGCACAACTGGCACTAAAAAAACCGATAATCTTCTTTGATCTTGAAACAACGGGTACTGACCCGGGTACGGACAGGATAGTGGAAATAGCTATGGTGAAGATTCACCCCAACGGCAGCCGCGAAAAATATGTAAAACGCCTGAACCCGACCATACCTATTTCGGTAGAATCAACATCCATTCACGGCATTACCAACGAAGACGTGAAAGACTGCCCTACTTTCAAACACGTAGCTAAAGAATTATTTGAATGGATGCGCGGCTGCGACCTGGGCGGGTACAACGCAGTACGCTTTGATATACCCATGCTGGCTGAAGAACTGTTGCGCTGTGGTGTAAATGTGGATTTTACCGAAAGGCAATTCGTGGACGTTCAGCAGATATTTTTCAAACTGGAAGCCCGTACCTTAAGCGCTGCTTACGATTTTTATTGTAAAAAGCAACTGGAGAACGCACATTGCGCCGAAGCTGACATCATGGCTACAATAGAAGTGCTGGAGGCCCAACTGGACCGCTACGAAAGCACCCTGGTGAACGATGTAAAGGCCCTTCACGCATTTACCAACGGAGATGAGGAATGCGTAGACTACGCCCGTCGTATGGTAATGAAAGACGGCCAGCCCGTGTTTAACTTTGGCAAGTATAAAGGAAGAAAAGTAGAAGAAGTATTTACAGAACAACCCCAGTACTACGACTGGATGATGAATGCCGATTTCCCATTACATACCAAACAGAAGATAACAGAGATACTTACCCGAATGAAACTGCAGAAAGCAGGATTAAAATCTTAGCTATTTGTTAAGAACGGATAAGCAGGAATTGTGTATTTTCAATCTTTAATTTTGCCCGATTGGACAAACTTGTAATTATACCTACATACAACGAAAAGGAAAATATAGAACGCATCCTTCTCAAAGTACTTTCGCTGGCCGGGGGCTACCATGTCTTAGTGGTAGATGACGGCTCTCCCGATGGAACCGCCAATATTGTGCGCCGGCTAATGGAAACCTATCCCGAACAGGTGCATATGATAGAACGCACCGGGAAACTGGGCCTTGGCACTGCATACATAGCAGGTTTTAAGTGGGCCCTGCGCAGGGATTATGAATACATTTTCGAGATGGACGCCGATTTCTCTCATAATCCTGATGATCTCCTGCGCTTGCACCAGGCATGTGTGGCCGGGGCCGATGTAGCAATCGGTTCAAGGTATGTGCGGGGTGGCAAACTGGTTAACTGGCCATGGGACAGGAAGTTCATTTCGCGCGGCGGTGCTTTTTACACCAAGTTGATTACCTGGATGCCCGTGAATGACCCTACAGCCGGTTTTGTATGTTATCGCAGGGAAGTGCTGAAGACCATACCACTTTCAGAAGTGCAGTTTATCGGCTATGCCTTCCAGATAGAAATGAAATACCGCGCATGGAGAGCCGGGTTCAAACTGAAAGAAGTCCCGATAACGTTTGAAGACAGGAAAGAAGGCACCTCAAAAATGACCTCGGGCATTATACACGAGGCCATGTTTGGCGTATGGAAGATGCGCGGCTTCCATCAACCTAAAAGGCGGTAGGATGGTCCTGCCAGTTCTGTATAACCGCCTTATGTTCTTTTATAAATGATTTTACTGCCGGTCCTTCTGAGAACAAAAGGTCAAGTATGCTCAGGTTGGGATAAAAACCATTCCGCTCGGCAAACAGTTGGTAATATAGCCCCGCATTTTCCGGTAAAGCCTTTTTCTCAATTCCCGGTACGAAAGACCTGCGGATATCAACAGCATCCGCATTATATTCTTCCGCTTCCTGTAGTGTGGTGGTAAGAAAGTTAATCCCGGTTTGCTCCTTCACCCACCCGATGGTTGCCTCGTTGAATGCCACGAGCCTGTCAAATTTTGTTTGAAACAATCGCTCCAACGACGGGGCGTAATGCTCAAAATAGGGCGCGCGCCCATATACCGAGAAAATGGTACGCCAGTGCTGTACCTGCCAGCGTTCTTTATCATCAATACGCACGTCTTGCATGGCTGTACGCTGGTTGCGCCCCCTTGCCAGCGGTACTGTAAGCTGTATAAGCCCATTGGCGCCTGTGATATAATACCGGTTGCGGTAAGACATTTTAACAAAGCTTTCTGCCGTATCAAAAACCACGTTGCCGGCTTCTGTAGCCAGCCACCACCAGTAAATATTAGGAAAGGGTATCAAAGGACTAACCACCTGTTTCATCCTGCAAATAAAGCTATTTCAGTAATTTGCAGAAAATATCCTAATGAGTCGTTGGATCGGATTGTGTTTTTTACTCCTGGCGGGCGAAGTGGCTTATGGCATCAATGCCCTGCCTACCTATACTGTTTTTTACCTGCCAGCACAAGGCAGTAAGCCCCCGCAACCCTACTTAGAGTTGTATTGGCAGATAGACCCTTCAACAGTCCGGTTCGCACAAAATGAAAACGGAGTATGGCTGGGGAAAATAAAAACCACGATAGACATCATTCACGATACCGGCGTCATTGCCTCTGAAAAATACTACCTGCAAACCACACCTGCGGCCTCGCTAATGGCCGCGCAGTTGCAGAATATTATGGACCTGCACCGCTACGTGATAGCACCCGGCCAGCTAAAGATCATCGTCACGTTGTCGCAGGACGATGGCGAAAGATCTTTCCGGTACATTGACTCGATAGATGTTGCCCTTCCTCAACAGCCGTTATTCTACAGCAGCCTGCAATTGCTGGATACTGCTTATAAAACAGACCTGAAAGAAAACACATATTTCAAAAACGGCAACTTGCAGATACCGTCCTGCATGAATTACCTGGACGACCGACGGGTTTTCATGCACTATTATACTGAGCTGCATGGCACAAATAAGGTACCTGCCGGGCAATTGCCGCTAACGCAATATGTTTTTGTATCAAAGAAAGAATATGACTACCCTGTAGCGGAACTACTGCATACAGACACGCTGCAGACCGGGCAAATATTACCCATGCTGGGGCGGTTCAAGGTGGACGTACTTCCTTCGGGAAATTATCACCTTAACATAGTATTGAAAAATAATAGGGGCGCCGAACTGGCCAAGACCACATTATTCTTTCAAAGAAGCAATGCAAACCCGGTGACGCGCAAAGATTCGACAGGCAGCGATACGGCCTTATTCGAGAAAGTGAGTGTGCTCGACCTCAGCTCCACCTTTGCGGGAAAATATAATATAGCGCAACTGAAGGCTATCATAAAGATGCTGAAACCGATAGCCGACGAGAATGAACGGCTGAATATTGAGAGCTTCGCGAAGCGGCCGGACGAAACTTATATGCGCTACTTTGTGTACAACTTCTGGAAAGCGCGCTCATCCGATGATCCTGAAAAAGGGTGGAAAAATTACACCAAACTGGTGAAGGATGTAAACAAACTATTTGGCAACAGCCGTAATCCCGGTTATGAAACAGAACGCGGCTTCTACTACCTGAAATACGGTCCACCCGATCAGCGATACATAGTAACAGCAGAGGAAACTGCCTGGCCATACGAGATATGGCAATACAATGCACCGGGCAAGCAAAGCTCGCAGGGTGTATTCCTGTTCTACAATCCCGGGTTTATGGTGAGTGATTATAAGCTGCTGCACTCCACAGTACAGGGCGAAATGCGCAACAACAACTGGAGGGCTGAATTGTATAAGACCGGGGGGTCAACCCACAACCTGAACTCCAGGGCCGAACAGATATTGCAAAACCAATAGGAAAGCGATGAGACTACATTTTTATAAATACCAGGGGGCGGGCAACGACTTCATTATTGCCGACAACCGCGACAAACAAATTCACCTGAGCCATCAGCAGGTGGCTTTCCTGTGCGACCGGCATTTCGGCATAGGGGCCGACGGCCTGATGCTTTTAGAACCGGCTGCCGGGTACGATTTCAGGATGGTGTATTACAACAGCGATGGCAACGAAAGCACAATGTGCGGCAACGGTGGAAGATGTATTGCAGCCTTTGCCAGGAAACTGGGCATCATCCACAATGAAACCAGGTTTGTAGCTATAGACGGGCCGCATCACGCTACAATAGACAACCAGGACAATGTGCACCTCGGCATGCAGGACGTGCACCACATCGCCTTCCAGGACGGGTTTACGGTGCTGAATACCGGCTCACCGCATTACGTGGTACGCGTAGACGATGTAGATAATATAGATGTATTCAACAGGGGGCGCGACATAAGGAACATGGAGGCCTACCAGCCAAAGGGTATCAACGTAAATTTCGTACAGGATACTGGCGAAGCAATCAAAGTGCGAACCTACGAGCGGGGAGTAGAAAACGAGACGTTAAGTTGCGGCACAGGGGTGACTGCCTGCGCCATCGCCACAGTACAAAAGGCGACAGGTAACTTCGATCGGCCTGTATTGACGCCCGGCGGCAGGTTGAGAGTAAGCTTTAAAAAAACAACACCCGAAAGCGCCACGGAAGTGGTATTGACCGGCCCCGCAGAACTGGTTTTTGAGGGCTACATAGATATTGAATAGCTAAAGAATTGATTTATTTTCCCTGGCGGCCTGCACCTTCATGCTGATAAGCTGCATCATGATTGCCGCCCTTTTTTTGGCTTCTTCGGCCTTGGCCCCGGCGAAGAGGCCATCAACCGTAGCATTCCATAACAGCAACCAACGGTCATAATGTTCTTCTTCAAGTCGGCTTTTCCGGTCTACTTCTACATGTTTCCTTACAGGATTGCCGGCATAGCCCTCTTTACCCAACAGCACCATTTCCCAAAACTGGTACATCACCGGCAGGTGGTGCGACCAATCCTGACCAATTACAGTATTGAATATATGACCGATAATATCATCCCGCTTCACCTTTTCATAAAATGTGTCCACCAGCAATTCTATGTCTTCCCTGTTGCTTATATCTTCCTTCCGGGTTTCCATTGTACAAATTTAGGGCCCAAAAATGGCCTGACACATGAATTTTATCATAAATAAGTATTGCCCGAAATTTCCGTTCGTTGAATGAAAACGCACTTTCGTTGAACGAAAACGCACTTTCGTGCAATGTGACAAAAGAATTGGCACAATTTATGTTTCTTTGCAACAGGTTGATAACCAAAGGTTATTAATTGACGTTTGTCAGCCCCTTATGCGCCCTTTTGTAATTGTACCCATTTACTATAAAACAGTCTTTTTTCTAAAGGAATGTTTTTTTGCTGAAAAATCGAGTAGTCCCCGGGGCGCCTGATCTTTCGGCATTTTTTTTATATATCATTTACCAGGAAGCAGAACACCTCTCCCGGGCCGTGAACGCCTACTACCAGCGTTTTTTCTATATCGGCCGTGCGGCTGGGCCCTGTGTTCAGGTTGATCATCGAGGGCAGGTTACCCTGGTATTTTTTCCTGATAGTTTCAATGCCTTGCTGTATATCGGGAACCACCTGGCTGGTGTACGCTACGATAATATGAACCGGGTAAAAAACTGACGAAGTACGCCCCATATGCTGCCGGCTGCTAAGTATTACCGAGCCGGTTCTGGCCACCAGCAGTTCGCAGCCTGTGATACATGCCTCAGCGTCTTCCGGATTGTCGTTGGCTGAAAGAGCTATGTCTAAATGATTGGTACGAAAATGCGCCAGCAATTGTTCTTCTGCGCAAAGCATTTTCTTCCACCCACGGTTTTCGTGCAGTACCACCAGGTTATCCAGCAATTCTTCCCTGTTGGCACAAAAAACAAACTTCCCTCCCAACTGGCTAAAATTTTCGGCGAAGCGCTCTTCGTCCGACGAAGAGGACCCGGCATAAACGGTTTCCTGCTGGCGTTTATCTAATTCAGGATAAGGCACCGGTAGCGACTTTTTGTTCAGTTCCTTACGTATCCTGGCCAGTATATTTTCCTTTGACTTTGAAGTTTTGTATGTCTGCATCAGGGTACAAAGTTATAAAAACTAAATAGCACATATCGCAAACCTTCGCATTGATGGTTTTGTGACAGGAAACTGGTTCTTCTTAAGATAATTAGAGCTTTTGTGTGTATTCATCAGTTTTACACATGAATAATGGGGAGTCCTTATTTTTTTATTGAAGATTTTCCCTAATAGGTTTCCTATGTTTAGTTTATATTGGTTTTACTGCAAAGTCGTGCAATTTTTATTGATGTAAGCTCCAAACATGCAGCCAATGAGTTGGTTAGATTCTAGAATATCCACACCTATGCTATTTACGCTTACTGAGCATGAAAGCGAGCGTACTACTTTTATGTATAGGGTATTCTTTCCTGGTTAACAATGTATTGAAAGGTTCATATGCCGATACTATAGCCGCAACCCGCTGCAATATGTTCTTTAACCCGGCCCTACCTGGTGGCGTCCATGACTGTGGGTGAATCAATTTGCCTGTCATATCTAATGTTGGGCCGTAGTCATAGGCCTTGTAAATTTTGAAACGCATCTTATCAAAATGAGTCCTGTTAAAATCCGTAAAATCCAGCATCTTGCTGTTGCAGGATAATTCTCTCGCTAATGCCTTAACCGATTGTTCAGAAAACCACCACAAGTGTACCGGTGGAAGTTCTGTACTCCACAGCGCGGCTGTATCATTTACAGTTCGGTTAGGCGTTGTAATAACGACTTGGCCCCCATCCTTCAACATTTCAAGAACGCACTCAATAAAAGGTTTGGGGTCTTCCAAGTGTTCAATCACTTCAGTCATAATGATGAGGTCGTAACTTTTAGCCTTGGTTTTATAGTATTCAAAAATATCTGCTGCGATGAAATAGTCTCCGAACCGATTGGTGGCATCCCTGACAGCGTTTTCGGATATGTCAAGCCCGGTGATATTATATCCTTCCTCCCTGATGGCATAGGTCAGATAGCCAAGTCCGCTGCCCACCTCAAGTATGTTGAACTTCTTGTCTGTATATTGTTCTGACAATATCTTCCTTACCGCCCAATACATGGGTTCAAAATTGCTTAAATAGTCCAGGGGCCTTGAAACTCTTTTTATTGAATCCGCATAAAAATAATATCGATTGTATCCGGGTGTCCTGGCCGGGTCGGAATATATGAACTGGTAAATATCTGTGCTAAAATTCTCACAATCAGCAAAACTGGTATCACAGGCGCTACAATGATAAATGTCAAAAGAACTCCCTTTTATATATCCCTGATGATTTTCCTTAACCAATGTCGCAGCACTATTACATATCTTGCAGTTCTTAGTGTGGTTTGAGTGCATATATCCCCGTTTTTCGTCAAAGATAATTTTTAGTTACTACAATGATTTCCTAACCACATGAAAAATAGTTTTTTCCCGGCATCCTTTCGATCTGCTTGCTATTTGCAAGAATAATCACCCATTGTGGCCTCAAAAAATACAGATTGCATTTATAACAATAAAACCGTATATTGCATTTATTTTAATTTTTCCTATGTACCGATTCATTATAGCTCTTTCCCTTGCTTTTTTTATGTATTCTGCCAATGCCCAGTTTACAAACGGTCTGATTGCGCATTGGGATTTTAACAGTACTACAAATGATATAAGCGGTAATGGCCATAACGGTACGCCATTTAATATTTCTTACACTTCGGGGAAAGCCGGCATAGCCAATACTGCGGCGTCCTTTAATGGCAACAACGCATATATTCTCGTTCCACATCAGGCAGATTTGAATATCACCAACTATACAATATGCGCGGTGGTAAAGCCAACAGCTTTTTATACCGGTACATGCCAGGGCAATTTTATCATGTTCCGCGGTAGCGAAGGTGCGAGCGGGTCATACGGAATGGGGTTCTTCGACAACGCCTACAACGATTGCAGCATCCGCGACACCAACCTGCATGTATTTTATGCGCAGGCGGGGACATCCACCGGGAGTGCTACCGCTTTTCAATCTTCGGTAAAAGTGCATACTGATACATGGTACTGTGTCTGTGCCACCTATGATGGCAGTTCAATAAAAATTTACGTTAACGGCGCTCTTACCGCAACATTTACCATAAATAGTGGCAGTATGGGCACCGCATCGCAGCCGATAGGCATTGGTAAATATCTGAATGGCGGTGCGACTTTCCCATATTGGTTCAGTGGCGCTATTGATGACCTCCGTTTATACAACCGCGCCTTCACTCTTGCAGGGGTAGATTCATTTTGTAATGCCTTCAGCGCCATTGACACCACCGTTTACATCAGCAAGCCGCTGAACAAGACCGCTTTTTGTCCCGGCGATACGGTACATGTTAACTATAAGGTTACTTTCCCTTTCCGTTTGAATAATACTTTTACAGCACAATTATCAAATGCTACGGGTGGCTTTGCCAACCCTGTCAACATAGGTGCCCTTGCTTACAACGGCGATAGTGTCGTTATTTGTACGATTCCAGGCAATACATTGCCTGGCACAGGCTACCGGATAAGGATTATCGGGTCTGCCCCCGCAGATACATCAGTTGACAACGGCGTTAATCTTACCGTTCACCCGATACCCACCCCTGCTATCAGCAGTAACGCTCCTTTTTGCGAAGGTGATACGATACAGTTGACGGCCACCTATACCAGCGCTACATTTTCATGGACGGGGCCGGGAGGTTATAGTTCTGCTTCGGCCTCTGTCATGCGCCTCAATGCTACTACCGCTATGTCCGGCACATATACTGTTGTTGCCACGGCAAACGGCTGCATAGACACATCGGATATTTCAGTTACGGTTGACACAAGGCCCGCAGTTTCCATTACAGCTACCGACAGCCTTTGCGCGCTCGATACAATATTCCTCATGGCCATCAGCGTCCCGCCCGCAGGTAGTTATAACTGGAAAGGACCCATTTCTTCGACCAACACGCAACAATGGACAATACCCAATGCGCAAAACATTCATAACGGGTGGTATGTTGTTACCGCAACATCGGTCAACGGTTGTTCCTCAAAAGATTCGGTTAAAATTCATGTCACTGAAATTCCGCTGGAGTTGGGAGACTCCTTTTTGTTGTGCAACCTTACCAACAGGCTTACACTCAATATCCCCGGCGCTACCTACTTATGGCAGGATAGCAGTACAGCCAACGAGTATCATATCACCCAATCAGGCACTTATTATGTTACGGTCAATCTGAACGGATGCACCAAAACCGACACCACATCGGGGAAAGTAGTATTTGTCAACGTAGGTTTAGGGAACGACACCAGCCTATGCCAGGGCGACGTATATCAACTCTCTGTAGCTGATACTTTTGATACATATTTATGGAATACCAACAGCATAGATAACAGTATTGATATCAATAAAGCAGGCAGCTATTCGGTGCTCGTCACCAAAGAAAGGTGTACGGCCACGGACACCATAGAAGTAACCTACCTCGACCCATGGTTTGATTTGGGTAATGACAAAATGTTGTGCAACGGAGAACAGGTAACCCTGAAGGCAGAGTCGCTGCCGGGTAGTATATATACCTGGGGCAACGGGTATACCGGCCCTGTATATGAAGTGCGTGAACCGGGCAGGTTTAATATAACAGTAGAAAACGTCTGCGGTGTGTTCAGGGATACGGTGAATATTGACTTCCAGGAATGTAACTGCCGCCCTTATATCGCCAACGCCTTCAGCCCCAACAACGACGGGCATAACGACAAAATCAGTCCTAAAGTATTCTGCCCGGCCGGCTATTATAAATTTGTTATCGCTAACAGGTGGGGGAATATCGTATTTGAATCAACCAACCCCAATGAACGGTGGGATGGAACATACAAAGGCAAAGAGGCTGAATTAGGTACTTATTTTTATTATTACGAAATAACCGGGCCCGATGGCAAAGAGTATACCGGCAAAGGCGATATAATGCTTATCAGGTAGCAGATTTTTCAAAAACTGTACTTTATACATTCCACAAAATTGCCGCAACTCGTCCCACCGGTGCGGGATTGTCGCATCGTCACAACTTGTCCCGCTGTGGCGGGATAGCACATTACAAAGTATTACCTTTGCACCGTTTATGACGCAGGAACAGATAAAGGAAATGCGCGGGCGGGTAAAGCACCTGCACCGCTTTTTACGTATAGACGAGCGCACCGCAAAAATGGAAAGCGACAAGCAACTGACGCTTTCCCCCGGTTTTTGGGATGATAACGTGCGTGCTACAGGCATCCTAAAAGAAATAAAGGTCAACAAATTTTGGGTGGACCTATACAATAAAGTGAATACAGCGGTAGAAGATTTCGCCGTACTGTTCGATTTCTGGAAAGAAAATGAAGCCACCGAGGAAGAGGTAAAAGCCGCCTACGAAGCCGCGCTGGAGAGCATAGAAGATGCCGAATTCCGCTCTACGCTGAATGAGCCTGAAGATGAAATGCCGGCGGTAATGGTCATCAACAGCGGAGCAGGTGGCACCGAGAGCCAGGACTGGGCGGAAATGCTGCTGCGCATGTACCGCATGTATGGCGAAAAACAAGGCTGGAAAGTATCGGAATTGGACCTGCAGGACGGCGAGGGCGCTGGCATCAAACAGGCTACACTGGAGTTTGACGGCGAATTTGCCTACGGCCTGTTGAAAGCAGAGAGCGGTGTACACAGGCTGGTACGTATATCTCCATTCGACTCCAATGCGCGCAGGCATACATCTTTTGCATCAGTATTCGTATACCCGCTGGTAGACGACAGTATAGAAATAGCCGTAAACCCCGCCGACCTGGAATGGGAATTTTACCGTGCAGGCGGCAAGGGCGGGCAGAACGTGAACAAAGTAGAAACAGCAGTACGCCTGAAGCACACGCCCTCGGGCATCATCATAGAATGCCAGCAGGCGCGTACGCAGGGCGAAAACAGGGAAAAAGCCCTGACCATGCTGAAAAGCCGCTTGTACGAAGAGGAGATACGCAAGCGCGAGGAACTGAAAAACGCAGCCAACTCCAGCAAGAAGAAAATAGAATGGGGCTCGCAGATACGCTCTTATGTATTCCACCCGTACAAAATGATAAAAGACCACCGTACAGACTACGAAGTGGGCAATGTGCAACCCGTGATGGACGGTGAGATAGACGGATTTATCAAAGCCTACCTGATGACCATAAAAGAGGAGCAAGACTAATTGGCAAAGAACAATGAAATAAAAAAGATATTCGACCTGGGACTGCTCAGGAGGGTATTCTCATTTACCACGCCATACAAGGGCAGCTTTTACCTTTCGTTATTCCTGTCGGTAATACTGGCAATAGTAGCGCCCCTGCGCCCCTGGCTGATACAGCTATCGGTAGATAAATACATCAGCAACAAACTGCTCGAGGGGCTGATATGGATATCGGTAATACAACTGGGTATACTGCTGGTGGAAAACCTCTTGCGTTTCTGGTTTATGTACCTCATCGGCTGGCTGGGGCAAACCGTGGTGAACGATATGCGCAAAAAAGTATTCCGCAAAGTATTGTTCCAGGATATAGCCTACTACGACCGTACACCAATAGGCACGCTCACCACCCGCACCATCAACGACCTGGAAGCTGTGAACGAAGTATTCGGGCAGGGCGTTATCTCTATTATTGCCGATGTACTCACCATCATTGCCATCATCATCGTGATGCTGGTAACGGACTGGAAACTGGCGCTGGTATGTCTCACCACCTTTCCCGCCATCATCATCGCCACTTATATTTTTAAAGAGTCGGTCAACAAATCATTCCAGCGGGTGCGCAATGCTGTAGCCGCACTCAACGCTTTTGTACAGGAGCATATAGTGGGCATGTACATAGTGCAGGCATTCGGCGCGGAGCAGCGGGAGGGTGACAAGTTCAAAAAAATTAATAAGGAACATCGCGACGCCAATATCAAAGCCATATTCGCATATTCTGTCTTTTTTCCTGTAGTGGAAATAATAGCCACTATAGCCATAGCCCTGCTGGTGTGGTGGGGCGCTGTGCGTATGATGCATTTTGAAACCAGCCCCGGAGTGATTATCGCATTCGTTATGTACCTCAACCTGCTCTTCCGCCCGCTGCGTATGCTGGCCGATAAGTTCAACGTGCTGCAAATGGGTATGGTAGCCGCCGAGCGTGTATTCGGCGTGCTGGACAGCAAAGAAAACCTGCATAACAAGGGCACACACGCTCCCGGAAAGGTAGAAGGCAAGGTTTCTTTTGAAGAAGTACATTTTAGCTACAAGCACGATATACCGGTACTGAAAGGAGTATCTTTCGAACTGGCTAAAGGCAAAACACTGGCCGTAGTGGGCCACACAGGTGCCGGCAAAACATCTATCATCAGCCTGCTGAGCCGCCTGTACGAGGTAAACAAAGGCAGCATAAAAATAGACGGAACAGATATACGCGACTATGATGTACACAACCTGCGAGGGCATATAGGCATTGTGTTGCAGGACGTATTCCTCTTTTCAGGTTCGGTGTTTGATAATATCACGCTGCGCAATAAAGACATCAGCATGGAAGAAGTGCAACGCGTGACCAAAATGCTGGGCATGCACGAGCATATTATGAAACTGCCGGGTGGTTATGACTTTAATGTAATGGAGCGTGGCAGCAGCATGTCGCAAGGGCAAAGGCAATTGCTGTCATTCGCCAGGGCATTGCTGTACAACCCATCAATACTCGTGCTGGACGAAGCCACATCGTCCGTCGACAGCGAGAGTGAGCAACTGATACAACACGCCATAGACACCATGATACAGGGGCGCACCTCAATAGTTATTGCCCATCGCCTGTCTACCATTCGTAAGGCCGATGAAATAATAGTGCTGGACAAAGGCCGAATTATAGAACAGGGCAATCACAAAGAACTGCTGGAAAAGAAGGGCGCCTATTACGACCTGTACACCGCCGTAGAGAAACAGAAGGAAGAGGTTCTGTAACACAGCTTCCATTTATTTTTTATAAATTTCCATATGTTTTTGAAAGCTACCACCATATTATTTGCCTGTGTGTTGATGACGGCTTCAGCATCTGCACAATGGCCGGAATTTGTGTACCCTGTGGACACTATTATACAAGTGAATGGCAACAGTATAATGCTGGCGGGGCAGGTTGATACGGTTGAAGCGACAGACCCTGTAACATTAGGAGGACGGCTTAGCCTGGATTATGAGGGGTACCGTTCCAGAAAGGAAAATAATAAGGTAGTCCTCAACAGGGTGCCTGTGCAGCTAAACGGAGAAAAGATTTACAGTCCTTACGGAAGTACTTCTATAGAACATTGCGCAGAACTGGCTAAGGGTAAAAAATACTTGTCGGAATATATACAGAAGAAAACCAGGGGGCAATACAAAAAGCTCTTAAACGCAGCATATAACACGGATATCAGGAATATAGTTGTAAACAAAGACGGAAGAATTGTGTATTACGAGTACAGTGGGCTGTACAAACTTGATAGCTTCAACCGACAACAAATATCCAAACGTTACCTGCAACGAGTAAATAAAAAGGTGCGTACCCTTATGGACAGGGCGCAAATGAAGCCCGCCACCGTCAACAACCAGCCCGTAGCTTATCGCATAAAACATTATGAGCTATTGTAGGGCAGTATCTGCAACTTACTTTTTGCTGCCGATTTAAAGAGAAAATTAATACCATTTGCATTTTTCAGTTATGTAACGTAAGTTTACGTTATGAAGCGGAAAAAGACGATAGCGCAACTGACCAAGGCCGAGGAAGAGGTAATGCACATAATATGGCAGATACAGCCCTGCCTGGTACGTGATATTATAGACCACCTGGGCGATCCGGATCTGCCGCACAGTACCGTATCATCGGTAGTGCGTATACTGGAGCGAAAGGGGTTCCTCGACCACAAAGCTTATGGAAAAACCTACGAGTATTTCCCGGTAATAACGAAAGAAGAATATGCCCAGCATGGCGTACAGAGCCTGGTTGAAAAATACTTCAGCGGCTCGCCAAAGAAATTAGTCAGCTTCCTGGTGAAGAATGAAGACATGGACCTGAAAGAACTGAATGACTTGCTGAAATCTATTGACAACAATAAAAAGAAATAGCTATGCTGCAGTACATCATCAACTCAACGGCTATATGGCTCACCGGTCTGTTCATCTTCGACCTGTTCCTGCGCAGGGAGGCGATGCATGGATATAACCGGGGCTACCTGGTAACTATACTATTGGCGGGTGCATTAATTCCATTATGGTCCTGGGGGTATGACTCGGTGATATATTCCAGCAATGCCGGCAGGCCCATAGCAGAACAGACAGCAGCCGTCCGCGAAGCTATAGTTAGCGGCTCTGAGCAAGGACTATTAGGTTGGGAGCAATGGTTACAAATTGTGTACCTGGCGGGCGTAGCAGTATGTATTATGTTATTGCTGAAAGACATCTTTATCATCGTAAAAATGTACCGCAAAGGGGATAAGTCGAAAGACGGCACATGGACGATAATAGAAACCGGGGCCAACATGAGCCCATTCTCAGCTTTCAGGATGGTATTTATCAACGCTAAGGAAGACTATACAAAAGAAGAACTGGCGATGGTGCTGGCGCATGAAGAACAACATGGCCACCTGCTGCATTTTATCGACGTGCTAATTATCCGACTGTTTCAAATCCTGTTCTGGTTCAACCCAATGATATACCTGCTGGAAAAACGCCTGCTGCTGGTGCATGAGTACCAGGCAGACAAAGCAGTAGAAAATAACCCATCGGCGTACGGACGATTCCTGGTAGAACAATCCGTACTGAACGCAGCCCCTGTACTCGCCCATTCATTCATTCGTTCACCCTTAAAAAAACGCATACTTATGTTAACAAGAAAAACCACCACCCTGGCCAAGGGCAAGCAAATACTGATAGCCCCTGTATTATTGCTGTCCCTGTTATGCTTCACCCAAAATGCCTTTTCAGGTGAAGAACCCCAGAAGGATGGGAATAAGATAACTTATAAGGGGAATGTCATCGAGTTTAGTGTCCCTCCAAGCACATCCCCCGATACTGTAGAAGTAGTAGATCCATCAACAGGAGAGATAAAAATAGTTATCACGCGGATGGAGCCTTCACCAATAAAAATCAACGGCGAACAAATCTATAATAGCAGTTCCATACGTACGCCCGGCAAATATGGAGGAGATGTATCAACGGAAAGTAACTTTAGCGGACAAGGTTTAAAAATGTACCTGCTGACAAACATGGCAAAAGAAATGAAAAAGTTAGACGACGGTACGTATACAATATCTGTTGGTGATATAATTATTGATAAAAAAGGTGCAATAGTATTCTTTACATTTGGTGGTATTAATAAAAAAATAAAAGAAGAAAAATTCTGGAAAAATGAACCGATAGATGAAGGTCTGAAAAAACAGTTTGCACGAAAAATAGCTAAACTGATAGAAAATTCACCAAGACATAAACCGGCTGAAATTGATGAGAAACCGGTATATAGCACAAAGAGTGGTGCCTGGGGTGATTTTACTGTAAAAGACGGGAGACTGGTATCACTGTAAGCAGTTATTGCATTTACAGTTTCATAGTAGTAACTTCATTAAACTAAAAAGTTACGCTATGCAACCAACAACATTAAGATACTCCGGGGTAATATGCTGCTTGCTGTTTCTGCTGTGCTTATTAACCATTACAACCTACGCACAACGAAAGGAAGTAAGCTACAAGGATAACCTAGTGGTACTGATGATACATCCAAAAGATACCAGCATTGTTGTTGACCCATTGACCGGGGAAGAAAAATTCGTGCTTACCAGTAAAAGCGATGACGTACTTAGCCTGAACAGGGAAAAAGTGTACAGGATGGATGATGAACATGTAATAGAATTGTTGAAACAAGCTGTAGAAGAAAGAATATCAGGTATACCCAGGCAATTAGGTAAGGGAACTTATAACTACTACGTTGAAACGGTTGTCATCAATAAACGAGGCGAGGTAGCATATCAGCAGCCGGGCAGCGTATTTCCGGTGCGGGTTACTGACCTGGATGGAAAGGATGTAACCCCTACCCTAACCGACGGTATGCGACAACTGTTGAACGACGAGATTGCCCATGCCGTAGAATCTGCGAAGGTGCCGCCCGTGGAAAAAGATGGTAAGCCGGTAAATATTGTTGTTCATCTCAACGGCAGTTTTGTTGTAGAATAATCAAACTCTGAGAGATTGACAATGAGAAAATATCAGCCAATTCTTAGTGCTTTGGTGGCGCTTATGTTATTGCTTCTTTCCACACCGGCATCCGCACAAACAACCACTATCAACTACAAAGGCAATGTGTTTGAGTTAAAGAACATGGCCGATACAACCGAAATACTTGACCCCGTAACAATGGAAACAGAATGGGTAGTTCGTAACCCCAACCCCATCCCTGTTAAGCTGAACAATATGAACATCTATGCTGATAACGAAGTAGAACAACACCCCTCTGTATCCGGTGATAAAATAAGGAGGTATATTATTCAGCAACTCAGCGGACTTTTAAAAAGCGATGGCGAATACCGACTGATGCTGGACAACATCATCATCAGTGACAAAGGGAAGATTGTGTACCACAACTTTAACGGTATAGAGAAAAAGATAACTACCCGAATGCAAGCAATGGAGGCGGGCAAAAGTAGTCCAGCCAACTATGCGGTGAGCAGAACGGACTGGAAGGAGGCAGACAAAAATCTAAGCGTATCGCTCATTACCCAAATAGAAAAAGCCATAGACAAATCGCCCACATACAAACCGGCAACGGTATATAACCAGCCAGTACCTTGCCTGTTGGACACGAAAGAACTGCAAAGGCCCTTTACGATTAAAGCCGGCATGGTACAATACTAAATAAGGGCGGCAAATTTGCCGCCCTTATTCTATCAACTATTCATTATTCTTAATTGTGTATCGGCAGGTAGCCGTAGTTCTTACCGTACTCCATCATTTGTCCGTAGAAGCTTTCAGGATATTCCACTTTTACATCCGTTATTTTATCGCCATCCTTTACAGGCACCAGTTTAGGCTGTATAAAACCTGAGTAGGGTTTATCGCCCAGTTTGGCGTAACGCTCCAGCACTTCTTTGTGCAGTTCCCGGTTTACTTTCACGCCGTAGGTTTCCACCAGTGCTTTACCTGCTGCATAGTCACCTTCTGATTTGATTCGCTGTATCTCGCGCAGCAACTGGCCAAACAAATCGCGCAGTTTATTGTAATCATTTACCTGCACATAGGTTTTGCCATCTTTCTTTACAAACTCCACTACATTATCAGCCTTACCTTTTTCATATACCCAGTAAGCGTTCAGGGCGCGGTTGCGCATGTGTGCTTCTTCTATATCGTCCCCCAGTTTCAGGCGGGTAAGTTGTGTCATCAGTCCATTCATCATATAACTGTCGTACTCAGCCATACCTACTTCAGTAGTAGATGCCACGCCTATGTCTACCAGTTTCTGGTCCATAGCATAATACAAGGCAACCAAATCAGCGCGGGCTTCTTCCAGTGTCGAAGCGTAGTTCTTCAGCGTTTTGTCTGTTGTTTCTACCCCGGGGTTGATTTGTCCTGAGGCGTGGCCGATACACTCGTGCATATCCGTATGCAGGTCAGATGCCAGGTTGCCGTGTTCTTTGATACGGGCTTTGACTTTTTCGTCCGCTACAAACTCATCCAGGAAACCACCTTTTGACTTAGCCACGTTATACGCATGGATAATATTGCTCAGTGACACTGACTTTGAGCCGTGGTTTTTACGAATCCAGTCAGCGTTGGGCAGGTTGACGCCTATTGGTGTGCTGGGGGCTGCGTCACCGCTCTCTACTATCGCAGTGATAGCCTTAGCTGTTATACCCTTTACTTCCTTCTTTTTATGTTCTTCCATCAGTGGAGAATTATCTTCAAACCACTGCGCCTGCAGTGCTATGGCATTAATACGCTTGGTAGCTTCCATATCTTTCATAGATACTACGCTTTCAAAGCTGCCCTTCTTGCCTATTGCGTCCAGGTACACTTCTATAAAGCCGTTTACTACATCGAGGCGTGATGCTGTATCATTTACCCAGGCAATACTGTATTCATCAAATATTTTCAGGTCGCCGGTTTTGTAATACTGCACCAGCAGTTCCAGCGATTTCTTCTGCTGCTCGTTTTCCGCTACAGGTATAGCCTTCTCCAGCCAGTAAACAATCTTCTCAATTGCCGGTGAATACATACCGCCCAATTTCCATACTTTCTCTACTACCTGGCCATTCTCTTTCATGGTTTTGCTGTTCAGCCCCCACGATGGTGCATCGCCTTTTGTATCAAACTTATCGTAAAATGCTTCCACTTCTTTTTGTGTTACACCTTCGTAAAAGTTATTGGAAGAATTCACCACATTGTCTATGTCCGGGCGCTGGTCTACCACTTTTGGTTCTATGCTCATATCGTACACCAATGGTGTGATGCGGCTAATGAAAGCATCAACAGTTTCGCCCTGCTCCATGGGTAGTTGAGCAGCATCGCTGTTTTTTATCACCTCAGCAAAATACGCTTCGCTACAACCTGGTATAAACTTCTCGTTACCATAATGGTGGTGATAGCCATTGCTGAACCAGAAGCGGCCGCAGTATTCCTCAAACTTTTTCCAGTCTTCGCCATTCTTGTCACCTTTATATGTACCATATGCCGCTTCCAGTGTTTTGCGCAGCATAATGCCATACTTGCTCTTCTGGTCGTAAATGATGTCGCGGCCGCAAAGTGCTGCTTCGTACAGGTAGTACGCCAGTTCCTTCTGTTGTGCGCTCAGTTCATCCCAACCCGGCACCTGATAGCGCAGGATTTTGATGTCTGCAAACTTTTCAGCTTCTACGTTGAATTCTTTTACTTCCGCGGGCTGTTCTTTTTTGCCGGCATCTTTACAGGATTCCATAAACATCTGTGTACCTATTAATGCCATAACAGGTAATATCCATTTTTTCATATTGTACAAAAAATTATTTTTCAGAGCTTAAAAGTAGGCCATTCGGGGCAGGATTTAAAGCCGGTAGTGTAAAATCCCCCTTTTGGCGTAAATATTTAATCTGTATCCTACTTTTGCGCAGCATGAAAAAAATAGCTTTCATATTGATACCTCTGCTGGCTGCATGTGACAGCAGCGACAGTGGCCAGGATATAACCCACTTCTACGCACCGGCAGCGGGCACAGTAGTTGCTGCAGACAGCACCCCTATCAAAGAAGATGAGTTGAATGATCTTTACTATTCTGTACGGCTCATGGCTACTGATTCCAGTGGCGAAGGACATTATGATATGGATGCAGTGTATGGTTACAACGAAGCCCATAGCGTAATCGTGTTTCCTAAACTAGCCAAAACAATCCGCCCGGCCATAAGGTTAGACACAACTATGCCCTACTCATACATCATAGGTTTCCACTATGAAGGCGAGCAACAGTTCAATGACTACGCCCGTGTTTCTGCCAGGAAAGTCGGCTCGCTCCAAAGTCAGGTCGAACTGCGTTATCTCAAGTCTTATTATACTGATACGGTTGACAAGAAATAGCCTCGCCGGAAGACGAAGCTACAGTTACCCAAAATCCTGTGAGTATATGAAATTCATGGCGCAGAGCCCGGTGTCCTGCTTCATGTGTAAAGGTCTCTATCAAACATTACCATTGTTTTGATTAATTGTTACCTGCCCGTTATGCTTGTGTTATTTCAACAGATATAAAGCCGCACGGCAAGAATACCGCGCGGCATACTTATGCGTGATTTGCCCTCGCTAAAAATCTATCCTGTAAGAGAGGTTGGGCAGTACACCCAACTGGTTTACAGTTTTCACCGTAGCTGCTTCCCGGTCAAAATATGAGTAATAAAAATTCTGGCGGTTGGTTACGTTTTGTACCTCGAGCTGTATGCTGTGCGTCACACGGCGACTATTGATCTTGTAGTATATCCCCAGGTCGGTGCGGAAGTACGCGGGCACCTGGCGGGTAAAGTACTGTTTAGGTACATACACGGTTTCACCGGTCTGTATCGATCTATTAAGGTCTATGGGAGATTCCCTCATACCACCGCTATAAAGCACTTTGCCGTTCAGTCCCAGTATCTTCCTGCCACTCTTACCAATTTTAAACTCTTTGCCGCCAACAACATTTACCTGGTAACCACGGTTGAATGTTGTGTTGTACTCGTCACCTAAATAGTCGGTATAGGTTGATTTGTAAACAGAAGCGGTAGCCAGCAGGTAGTAGTTATCCAAGAAAGCACGCTCCAGGCTGAAGTCTATGCCATAATTCTGTCCCTTACCTTCGCTCACCAGTTGTCCGGTGTTGAACATCGAATAAATATCGAGGGCATTGATGATGGAGAACCCTCCGGTGCTGTCTTTTTCTACAGGTATGTTATACAGGTATTGATAGTATATTTCTGTTTTGAACCGGAAGTTCAACGGCAATAGCCTTTCATACCCCAGTACAGCATGATATGCCTTCAGCAACCCCAGGTCTTTATTGGGGTATGTATCCGCCTGGCCTTGTGTTTTGCTCTGGAACATATAGGTGGATACATGCTCGGGCTTACTGTGCAGCCCAGTAGCCAACGAATATGTATTTTTACCTGAAGTATAAGTGGCGGCTACGCGTGGCTCAATGCTGTAGCTACCATTCAGCGCAAAATATGAACCGTGCAGGCCGCCTACAAAAGTCAGGTTTTCCGTCATCCGGTGCTTCCACTGGGTATATGCCTGGTAATATTGCGCATCGCCGTTGCCGTTTAAAAATGATTTCCATATACCGTCGCGCTCGTCAAAATAGTTGTTGTTCAATTTGTATTCGAGTTGTTGCGCAACAGCGCCGAAACGTACCGTGTTTTTATTGTTCAACTTCGTATTATACAAAACTGAAACGCGGTAGGCATTATTGATGAAAGACTGGTTGCTCACATGTACCGGCCGGTAATCCTGTATTGGATTCAGCGTATCTACCAGTTCTTTCGTCTTCTCATACGAACCTGAAATAATAGTTTTCAGGTAGGAGTTTCGGCCTGTAAAATAGGTATGTGCAATACCGGCCACACCCATCATATTGTCCGATTTCAGTACAAAGTTTGGGTCGTCGTCTGTCCATTTGCTGCTATCCTTCACAGGGTCTTTGTACGCGCTGTTGTATCCGCCAAGCCCCCATAGCGAAAAGGTACCGGCTTTTTCAGTCGGGAAATTCAGCTTGAAAGAAGCGTCCTGGTATTTAGGCAACACACCGCCAAAGCTGACGATATTCTCCAGCAGCGCAAGGGTAGAATAACGGTAGTTGAGCAAGTACGAGGCTTTACCACCTTTTTTAAACGGCCCTTCGCTGGCCAGTTCCGTGCCCAATGTACTCAGTTGAAACGTATGTTCACGTTTTTCCGTATTCCCGTTGCGGAATTTCATATCAAACACACCTGACAAGGCATTACCCATTTCGGCAGGAAATGCGCCGGTATAGAAGTCAGACGTGCCCAGCACATTTGCATTCAGCATACTGATGGCGCCGCCCGTAGTGCCCAGCCCGCTAAAGTGGTTGGGATTAGGTATCTCGATACCCTCCAACCTCCACAAAACGTTCTTGGGCGAATTACCCCTGACTATAATGCCGTTGAACATATCGCCGCCATTAGACACGCCCATGAAGTTTTGTGCCATACGGGCAGGGTCGGCAAAAGCCGCCGCGTAACGCTTGCTCTCTTCTACCGATATAGAGCGGGCGCTGACGGTTGCGAACTCATTCATTGCTTTGTCGGATTGCCGCGTGGCGCTAATGGTCACTTCATCCAGGTTCTGTAGGCTTTCTGTCATAGATATATTCAACTCCAGTTCCTTACCCGAGGTAACCAGTACTTCCGAAACGGTTGCGGGCTCATAACCCATATACTGGAACATGAACGACTGCCTGCCTACCGGCACGTTGGCAATGGTAAAATAGCCGTCGTTGTCGGTTGCGGCGTTCAGTTGATTATCTGATTTTGCTACAATAATCACACCAGCCAACGGTTGTTTGGATTCGGCATCCACCACCCGGCCGCGCACTTTTTGGGTAAAAACCCTCTGTTTGGTTGTTCCACTTGCTTCATTAGATTGTGCAATTACGCCTGAATGTAAAGCAAACATGGCCATCGTTGCGAATACTATGCTTTTCATACTTATCATGCTTATTGGTTTTATCCGGGCGTGCTTAACCGCCCTCAATTGTTTTGATTTTTTAAGGAAATATGTGGATTATCTACAGCAGGTCTATGTGCATACCGGCCAGGCCCCCGATATACATGCGCTGGTAATACCCCCACCTCTCTTTGCTCCAGAGTGTATTGGTGCCAGCTTCAGCATACATACGGTCGTTGGCAAAAGAATAGTGGAATGAAGGACCGGCAAAGAGCTCTACCCTGTCGCCCAGCTTGAGCGCAGCCAACAGGCGAAAGGATGAATTGACCTGTACTGTACTCCAGAAATCCGACAAAGAGGTTGAAACTATCTCGGTATTTATCCTGAAACCCTTTGCAAGTGGTATATGCGCACCAATACCGGCTTCTGAAGCATACACGGCTGTAGGATACCTGAAATTGGCTCCGACACCCACAATTCCATATAGATATTTTCCTCCGGAACGGAATGTGACCAGGGTTGTGAGATTGTCGTCGACAGTAGCTCCCAGGAACATTTCCCCCTTCCTGCTGATATTGATAAGGCCGATGGGAAAATCGCAACTGTCTGCAATATTGATGAAACCTGACAACTGCACGCCCTTCACTTCTTTTGCCACATTGATAAAACCGGCCACTTGCGTATTGACTATGCCGGCCACGTTATAGAAACCACCTATCTGTGCGCCTTTAACGTTTGCCGCATTATTGCCAAAGCCTCCAACTTGTGCCCCTTCCACGTTTTTTGCAATATTCATGAAGCCACCGCACTGAAAACCATCTACGCTTTTTGCGACGTTCATAAAACCTCCTAACTGTGCGCCGCGGGCATTTCCGGTGTTAATATTTGCAAAACCAGCAGTTTGCAGGCCTTCGCTACTGCCTGTAATATTAGCAAAACCGGCGGCCTGCAAACCCTTCGCTTCTGTCTTGATAAAATTAATGCTGCCGGCTAACTGGGCGCCGTTGGCGCGGTCGAGAATAACATTGGCAAAACCACTGGCTACGAGGCCATTCCCATTATACCGGATAACATTTGCCATGCCTGAAACGCAAAATGCTTCTTCTGAAGCCGAAACACCCCCTATAGCATGAACAGAGAACCTGTTTTTGTAGTTAATAGCATCGGTCCAGTTGGTGCTCAAAGGATATACAAAACCGATGTGCGCATTGCTCTCTTTTATCTTTCCGCCTTCCTGTGCAGACAAGTGCAAGGTTGAAAACATAAATACAACCCCTGCCAAAAATCTTGATGTCATAAAATCTTATTGTTTGATAAAATGACATCATACGGATATGTTACCCCTATGTACGGAACTTAAAAAATTGTTACACCTGCATTCCAGCCCACCCAACTGCTCAGGTTATTATTATAGGTATTGCGTTTGTAACCCGCCGGCAATATATCCGTCTTGTAGCCCTCTACCCTGGGCTGTTTATTGTCCCAATAAGAAGAGAAGGATGGACCTGCAAAAATAGCCACATACCTCCCGAGGTGTACGTTCAGGTTTAGCTGTACTTTTAATAACGAATTTACTTCACTCCAGTTGCCTAAATAAACGGCATGCGCCATTAATTCGGGATTTATAGAGAATCTTTTGCTAATCGGCAACTCACTGCCATAGCCCAATCCCAGCATATATGCATCGCTGCCTTGTTGCATAGAGGCGCCGGCGGTATAAATATTGTACAGCCAATGCGTACCTATCTTCAACGACACATTATAACGGAATGCTTCGTTGGTGGAAACAGACATCTTATGATAACCTTTCAGCACAAAGCTGAACAGGCCGACACTTACTCCTGAAGAACTATCCGCTATATTTATCAATCCTACCTGCGCACCTTTTACTCTTGTTGCATAGTTCACCCATCCGGCCACCTGCGCACCGCGTACGGTCCCTGCGCAGACGTTCACTATCCCTGCTGCTTGCACACCATTTATATGTTTCACCGTCATATTAAGCACACCTGCAGCCTGTAATCCGGTAACATCAAATACCGCACTATTGGCTACGCCTGCAAGTTGCGCCCCTTTGAAAGTCTTGATGCTTGTGTTGAGTACGCCCGCACCTTGTAGCCCGGTAAAGCTGTCGATTGCCGTATTAATGACGCCAGAGAGTTGTGCTCCTTTCACCTTGCCAATGGTAAGATTATAAACTCCTGTAGCCTGCAAACCCGACACCCTGCCTCTTACTACATTGCTGATGCCGGACATCTGGAGGCCTGCCATCGAGTCCAGCACATTATTGTGAACTCCTGCGGCCTGTAGCCCCTCAACGTCACCGCCCACAATATTTACCACGCCAGCCATTTGTACGTAGCGAACGTTTTTTTTGTTGATATTGAAAATACCTGCTACCTCCGCTCCATTCACACCCGCAGTATAACCACCCAACATATTAAACGAAAAATGGTTAACAACCTGCGAACTCATTTTGCCCTGCGAACTCAATCCCGGAACTATAGAGCCCTGTACCGGCATATCCACAAAAAATTTTCCGAGGTTCAGGCTTTGCATGCGTTGCTTAGACGAAAGGAAGGCCTTACCAAACCAGGTACCTTCCACAAAGTTCTCCTTGCTGGTGATGACTATCGTGTCCATTTCAATAGTCTTTGGGCTGATGACAACCTTCACTTCCTGGTCGACGCCCGGGCTAATGTTGATGAGTGTATCCCTGTATAGCGATTTGCTGATGTTGATAGCCGTGGTCGGTATCTTATCTTTAAGGCGTAATTTAAAATAGCCCTGGTCGTTGGTGAGCGATGCCACTAACTGATTGGCATCAAATACGCTGACATCCCGTACACGCTCTCCGGTCAGTTCGTCTATCACATAGCCGCTTACGTACCAGTATTGTCCTGCTGATGGCAATTGAATAATAACATGGTTGGGCGTTTCTTTATATTCAAACCGGTCTTTAAATAAAACTTCCAGGGCCTGTCTTACCGTCTTGTTCCATACGTCAATATCTACCAGGCTATCGGCAGGCACCACTTTGGCATTATATGAAAAATAAAACTTCCCCTGCCTGCCAATAATGTCCAATACTTCCGCAACAGTCTTCTGCTTTGCTTTCACCGACACGCCTTTATCCAGGTGCGACTGTGCCGTGCAAATAACGGGGAACAGTATCAACATACATATGACGAAGCATCCCCAGGCTGATTTCATCCGATATTCAAATTATCTGAGTACAATATTTTTCCCGTTCTTTTCTACCCGCACATTCAGTGTCTGGCTGATGACATCAAGGATATTATCCAGGCTCTCATTCTTGAAAGTGGTAGTTATTGGCATATCCTTCAGGCGGGCATCGTTTATGGTAATGTTCACATTGTAGGCATCATTCAGCACATCTACCAGGCGCCAGAGAGGCGTATTATTGCATACAAGTTCTTTGGTACGGTAGTAGTTGTATAACACATCGTCTACGGCCTCTTTCATTGGAACGGCGCTGCTTTGCAATACGGTAGCTTTCTCTTTAGGCTTCACGGTTACGGCATTCGCTTCTTTGCGCACCTCCACCACTCCTGTTTCTACTATCACCTCTGTTTTCTCTTCGGTAGTTTTTACATTGAAAGAAGTACCGACTACCTTAATCACAGCATTATCGGCTGTGATCAGGAATGGTTTGTTCTTATCAGGCGTCACATCGAAGAAAGCTTCTCCCTCCAGGGTCACTTTGCGCGTATCGCCGCTCATGCGACTGTTGAATTTGAGTACGGCGCCTTTGTTCAGGGTCACAATCGTACCGTCAGGCAGGGTTTCTGTTCTCACTTCGTTATTCGCCTGAAGGGTACTCGTAGTCCCAAGCACAAAATAATTGGCCATCCACACCCCCCCGACGATCAACACAAGTATTGCAGCTACCCTCATCCAGTTGAAACGGCGGCCAAGGGGTATAATTTTTGTTGCCGGTTTTTCGGCCTCCACCCTTTGCTGAAAACGTACCCAGGCTGCATTTTCGTCTATCGTGCTTTTAGCAGCCAGTTTTTTACTGTTGTCCCATACCAGTTTGAAGTCGTTATAATATTTCCTGTTGGTTTCGCTTTCGTCTATCCATGAGGCAACTACGGCCTCCTCGTTGGCCGTGGCCTCTCCCAGCATGTGCTTTACCAGCAGGTCATCGTTAATATGGCTATTTTGTTTGTTCACTTCCGGTTATTTTATCAGGGTTATTAATAAAAGCCATACCACGCTGATATAGTCTGCAAGTTTTGTCCTTAATATTTTAAGGGCTTTGCCCATTTGGTTTTCCACTGTTTTTACTGACAAACCCAGCTTATCGGCTATTTCACGGTATTTCAACTCTTCAAACCGACTCATCTGGAAGATGGTGCGGCATTGTTCTGGCAAGGCCGCCAATGCATCGCCTATGCGCTGCTCCAGTTCGCGGGCCGTGGCAGTATCCACCGCCTGGCCTGCTACATTGCCGTGGTGAACAGCGTGCGCCTCGTAAACCATCTTTACTTTCTCGTGCTTCACATAGTTCATACACTCGTTGTGTACAGCACGGTACAGGTAGGCCGGTACCGACTGCAATTCACTGATCTTTTCCTTCTTCTCCCAAAGTTTATAAAATACATTCTGCACCATTTCTTCCGCTTCGTCTTCGTCTTTTAATATTGAGCAGGCATACGCATGAAGGTTTTTGAAATGTTCTTTGAACACCTGTTCGAATACCTGGTTGATATCCTTTCCTGTTATTGTAATCCCTATCTCCGGCATCCTGTGAGTTGCAGTTTCGGATGCAAAGATAACCGCTTGTTGCAAGGCCTGCATATACTTATGACAGCCCATGAGAAGAATACCCCTATTGCCTTGAGCGATTTTTCACTTATTCCACATTTTTTAATATATCAGGCTGTATTTTTTCGCTGATACGTTCAAGTTGCTTCGCTGTTTTCTTTTTCAGCTTGAAACGCTGGGCATAAGTAAGCCGGATGTTACCCATCTGCGATTGCTGCCAGCTATCCAGCACGGGCATATTATTCCTGTTGATATGGTTAATATATTGCAATCCGATAAAACGTTCGTCCGTATTATACCCCACGGCACCCCGCAGTATGGCATGTACCTGCACATGCAGGCGAGCATCCCTGTCGCCTGTGGCATCTGTTTTAAGAGATACATAATTAAGTCCCGTTCCCAGCAACACCGAGCCAGTTACAAAAAAATGCCGCCCTATAACCTGTGTATATGCATAGCCCCCGTTGATTGCTACCACGAATGCAGCGGTTTTGTTGAAGTCGTGGCCTGAATAGAAATTATCCAGTACCAAATCGGGGGGAACGATTGCTGAGTCTGCGCGGGCACGTGAATAATTAACCGTGGCCCCAATCAGCGGAGAACCTGCACTCCTTACCTGGCATTGGTTTTGAATAAACGCTGCGCGATAGGAAAACTTGCTGCTGTTGAAAATATATTGAAAGTTGACCCCATAGTTACCAGTATAGAGGTCGGGGCGGAGCTGCAATTTGTTGCCTTCCGGCGGAAACTTCAGCACCCCCCCGTCAGACAAGTAGTAGCCCTTGTACGACAACACAAACAGGTCCACAGCTATATTGGCAAGATAGAGGTAAGACTGCAGGTCGAAGAATTTTGTCTGGCCAAACCTAGGGTTATTTATATATGGCAGTTTGAATGAAATATTTGCCCCCACCCACTTGTAATGAAACCCGAGTCCAACGTGATAATTATTATTCGCCCGGTAGGTGACATTACTTGTCGTCGTTTGCTGTCCCAGTGTGTATTTGTTGAACTTCTGGGTTAGAAATGCCCGCAACAGCAACCTGTCCGACTGATCGCTGATGCAGGTAGAATCGGTGCCGACACCAGCCAGGTCTACCAGTTGCCCGAAAGCCTGCACGTACAGCAGGCAAAGAACTATCAATATGTATATCGGTTTACCCCTCACTTTGCAATAATAAGGCACATGGTATAAATACGAACAAAATCCGGGCCTAATAGTTAATCTATATGAACCGACGTGTTTCACCCGGCAGTATGTCGCATTTGCACAAGGTATGGTGAACCTGCACGATTTAACTTTGTTAGAACAAAAAACAGATTTGTATGCAAAAGATAGTACCACACCTGTGGTTTGACAAAGAAGCCAGAGAAGCAGCGGAGTTTTATACTTCCATATTCCCCGGTTCGGGAATAGTGAAAACATCGGTTATCCGCGATACGCCATCGGGCGATTGCGATGTGGTGAGTTTTGAACTTTGGGGGTACCATTTCATGTCGATAAGTGCCGGACCATTGTTCAGGTTCAACCCTTCGGTATCCTTTATTGTCAACTTCGACCCTTTGCTTTTCAAGAACTCATCGTCGCCGGAAAATGAGGCTCGAAAGAAAATAGACGAGGTATGGGAAAAGTTGTCGGATGGGGGTACTGTATTGATGCCTATTGATAAATATCCCTTCAGCGAAAGATATGGCTGGATACAGGACAAATATGGCCTCACCTGGCAACTGATGCTTACCGACCCGGCAGACGAGCCGCGCCCCGCCATCATTCCATCTATCATGTTTATTGGTGATAATGTGGGCAGGGCGGAAGAAGCCATCAGCTTTTACCTGTCTGTATTCAAAGATTCGAAAATCGGTACGATACATCGCTACGGCCCCGGCCAGGCACCCGACAAAGAGGGAAATGTGATGTTTGCCGACTTCATGCTGGAGCACCAGTGGTTTGGTGCAATGGACAGCGCACACGAACATAAGTTCAGTTTCAACGAGGCAGTTTCATTCATGGTGTATTGCCGTACACAGGAAGAAATTGATTATTACTGGGGAAAACTATCGGCCGTGCCTGCGGCCGAGCAATGCGGCTGGCTGAAGGATAAATTCGGTTTGTCGTGGCAGATAGTGCCCGAGCGCATGGACGAGATGATGAGCGATAAAGATCCCGAACGGTTGAAGCGCGTAACTGAGGCGTTCATAAAGATGAAGAAATTTAACCTGGCCGAGCTGGAACGTGCATATAGTGGCAAGCAAATTGCCTGAATTCTTTACCAATAAAAAAATATACACAGACTATTCTCCGGTCTGTCGCCCGGGAGCGGAGAATAGTTACAAACTTGTCAACTTAGTCGCCTGATTTTTCCGTCTGGGGGATAAAATCTCCACCTGCACCATTGTCTTTGTAGTCATATGGCCAGCGGTGCACCTCCGGTATGGGGCCGTTCCAGTTTCCGTGAACAGGACGTATGGGTGTTGTCCATTCCAGCGTAGTGGCCTTCCAGGGGTTTTCAGTTGTCGCCTTTCTACCTCTAAAGATGCTCACAAAGAAATTTATGATAAATAAAAACTGGGAAAAAAACACGATTACGACTACGATACTGATGAAGGTGTTAAGGTCCTCGAAGGGCCTGAACGTTTCCCAGGCGCTATAGTCGTAATATCGCCTTGGCATGCCTGCTATGCCCTGGTAGTGCATGGGCCAGAAAATAAGGTACGAACCCGCGAACGTTATAAAGAAATGTATGTACCCAAGCGTGTTGTTCATAAACCGCCCGAACATCTTGGGGAACCAGTGATAAATACCTGCAAACATGCCCATAAATGCAGACACGCCCATAACGATGTGAAAATGCGCTATTACAAAGTAGGTGTCATGAAGATGTACATCCAATATTGAGTTGCCCACCCATATACCTGTCAGCCCCCCCGAGATGAAGGTGGAAACAAACCCGATGGCAAACATCATTGGCACGGTGAACTTAATACTGCCCCGCCACAGGGTAGTCAGCCAGTTAAACACCTTGATGGCGGATGGGACGGCGATAAGGAGCGTCATCAGTGTAAATATCGACCCCAGGAAAGGGCTCATGCCCGACACAAACATATGATGCGCCCAAACTAAAAACGAAAGGAACATGATACCTGCCAGGGATATGATCATTGCATAGTACCCAAAAATTGGTTTGCGGCTGTGTACAGACATTACTTCTGATACTATACCCATTGCCGGCAATACGATAATATACACTTCGGGGTGGCCCAAAAACCAGAACAGGTGCTGGTAAAGGATGGCAGATCCGCCAATATTGGGTAGCGCTTTGCCGGCAACAAATATCTCTGATAAATAAAAGCTGGTACCAAAATTCCTGTCAAAAATCAGCAACACAAACGAAGACAGAAGTACGGGGAATGACAAGACGCCGATTACCGCCGTAAAAAGAAAAGCCCAGATAGTAAGTGGCAAACGGGTCATCTTCATACCTTTTGTCCTCATGTTGAGTATTGTAGCAACGTAATTCAGGCCGCCAAGTAAGGTAGAGGCTACGAATAGCGCCAGGCTTATTAGCCAAAGGTCCATCCCTAAACCGGAGCCCAACGATGCTTCCTTTAGTGCGCTGAGGGGTGGATATGCAGTCCAGCCACCGGAAGCCGGACCTGTCTGGACAAACAGGGAAATGAACATCACAACGCTTGCAGCAAAGAACAACCAGTATGAAAGCATGTTCATAAATGGTGACGCCATATCCCGCGCACCGATCTGCAGAGGTATCAGCAAGTTACTAAACGTACCACTTAAGCCAGCAGTCAATACAAAGAAAATAAGTATCGTGCCGTGCATCGTAATAAGCGCATAATAAAATTCCGGAGACAGCTTTCCTCCTTTAGCCCAGTCGCCGAGAAATTTCTCCATAACAGGAAAAGTATCGTCAGGAAAGCCAAGCTGCAGTCGGAAAAAAACGGAAAATAACCCACCAATGACTGCCCAAATTATTCCGGTTATCAGGAACTGTTTGGATATCATTTTATGATCCTGGCTAAATATATATTTGAACACGAAATGCGGTTCTTTATGTTCGTGGTCCTCTGTTCCGTGCTCCTGTGAAATCTGCTTTTCCGTCGCGATAACTGCCTGTTCCATAATTGTATTGCTATAGTTTTTTAAACAAGAGAGATGCCTGGTTGTATTTTTTATCGTTGGGTATTCCCCGGTTGATACATTGATCCGGCCACGGCCATATGCATGTGGCTATGTAATTTTCCCGGACTATGGCCTTATCGTTTAAATGTATCTTCCCGCATATTGAAACCAGGGCCTCCCAGGCTGAGGCCTATAAATCGTTCCTTTTTACTATTCAATTCCTCACCTACCCTATAGTACATTCGGCAGACCCGGGGTACTACGGCCTTCATATATCTTATCGACAACTTCATAACTGCCCTTCACCTATAGGATAGAAACATTTGCTGCACTTGGGAGTACTCCTGTTTTCATTTGCAAAACTATATAGGCCGCAATCGGCACGCAGATTGAAACTGGACAACTATTTATTGAAACCGGCCATGCTTTAGCCTATTGCGGTTAGGAATAGTATTTGCATTGTTAATCTCTCTAAAAAATCGTCAACGGCTGTCTGTATGGCGCCCCCGGGCATTGAAGCGTTTACCGCTATATGCTTACTTTTTTGTCTATTGAGCTTATGTTATCCCTTACGCTTGCTGTGTTTATTACTTCCACTATGGTGCGGCTTCTTATTGCCGGTATGGGCCGCATTCCGTCCGCCGGACACTGGTTTGTTCTGTGCCAACGGTTTTTTATTGCCGTATTTGATAACAAGAAAGAATGCAGCGATTGAGAGCAGAAATAAAACCAGGATCAAGAGATTGCGCCAGCTATCGGCTGACGACTGGATACTGTTATCCCCTCCGTAAGCAACAGTAGCGGCCAAAGTAAATATCGTATTAATTGGAACAAGTACCGTGATGTAAGCAATAAATCGGATACGGTTGTGCATCTCTTTCTTTTTCTGTTCTATAAAATTACCAGGCCAGCGCTACACTGAATATTGCAATTCAGTCAACTATTTATCCAATCAGGCCAATGACTCTCTTCAGACAGGAGACCTTCGAACCACCCCGATTGCCGGAGGTTTATGTTTTACGGAAGTCTGAAGGACGAGAATGTGTAAAAGAGTAAAACGCATTACTGAATGCTCCAACTGTGTCATATCCCACCTCAAAGGCTATATCTCCTATTGGCTTACTGGTTTTGAGTATCATTTCGATAGCCTTTATCATGCGCAAGGTCTTAAAGTATTGCAAAAAGGAGATATGAAGGCATGCCTGGAAAAGCCGCGACATTGAGCGTTCGCTCATGTTGAAGCGCTCGCTAAGGCTGGTGAGGGTCACTTCCTCGCCCAGGTTCTTTTCCAGGTACCTGATGATCTTCTGCATGCGTTCGTCATCTGTAATAGGAAGTATAATGGGGAGTGCTTTGTTGTTAAGCTGTGGTAGTAGGTTCTTGAGGGCCACAAAAAATTCAAAGTTATCTGTCTTTTTGTTTACGTGCTGCCCGTCCCAACGTTCTGTATGGTTGATCATTTGTATGAGCAGTTCGCTGGCCGGGTAAATACCAAGTTGAGTATAGAAAGGATTGCTTCCATCGTCTTTTGCATAGAAATACAACGACCTCAATACGGTAGCAGAATGCCCTATGCGCAAGACATGCGGCATACCCTTTGGCACCCAGAAGTAGTGCCTGGCAGGAATTACATATGTTTTGTAGTGGATAGTGATGTACGCAAGTCCCCCCTCCACATAACTCAGCTGACCCTTTGTATGTGTATGAAGCGGAATTAACTTCTCAGATTTTTCGTGCATTACAAATACTGAATCAGGTTGCCTGTCAATCTCCGGAAGTGAAGCGATTAGTCCCATCGAAACTATTTTCAATGCAATGATAAGTATTAGTTCACTTGTAAAAAATGCCCGCGCATCAGCATTCGGAAAAATCTGAACGGAATATGCCATTAACCGCCACAATCTCTGCCAGGTATATGAACGGGAAGACGCTATTATCTATTCTGATGAAGTCCCGGCCATCAATTATTGTTTCAACACTGGAAATATGACCGTTCACCCGTAGCAGGCCGTCTCTGTCAATAATAAGACGAGCTGCCTGGTGCTGCGTGTCATCGTCTTCTAATATCGCTTTGAGTTCATTCAAATTGCCGAATGTCTGTCTTTGGTCCATAGGGTTATTTAATTACAGCCTTCGATTTCCACAATATGGTGGCCCTTTGCTTTTATCTCCTGTAACGCAGTGCCCGGCATCTCCATGGTGTGGCAAAACCGGCATTCGTTTCCGGACAAGGGCCTGCCGCCCTGCCCCTTCAATTTCAAATATTCCCGGCCATACCTATATATTTGATCCAAGTCCACCATGCTATTAGGCACCAGGATATCAAAATGCATAACAGATCCGTTATGCTTTTTCACAAAAGTCTCGTAAACCGCTAATTTCATGTTCGTTTTGCATTATCAATAGTAATACGTTTGCCCAGTCGTGCAATTGTTAATGCAAAGCTAAGCCTTTGGGCAGGCCGTTGTTTTTGTAAATCGCCTAAAATTTATTTATTCCGGCCAAACCCTGTAATGGACGCACTTACTTCCTGAACAAACAGATTTTGCCCGATTTTGCCTAACTTTTCACATCTAAAAACAATACCAGAGATCATGGATGGTAAAAGCGGAAAGACTACATGGAATATCTATTGGCTGCTACCAGTACTGGTCTGTAGCTTAGTTGGCGCCTACATCCCTGCATCAGCCGCCGACAGACTGCACCCCGCCCCTGATGCAGTTTTACACTACAGGCTGATAGGCTTTACTTTTCCTGAACAACGAAAGGCTGATGCTTACCGTCTGGAAGTGTTTGATTATAACATCAAAGGCGATTATGCAAAACCCTTGCTCTCCAGGCAGGAGGATGATAATAAGATAATAGCTACTGTACCTTCATTTGGCAAGAAATATACCTGGCAGGTAAAATACCTGAAGAAAGGCAGGGTTTTCGATTCATCGCTACGGTATAGCTTTACGGTGAGTAGCCATCCGTTTTTGAACGACAACGCCGCCCGAATACAGATAGTGGACAGCGCGGTAAAATATAAAGACCTTTTGGTGTTCATTGATTATACGCGCACATTGCATAACATGGCCGGCGAAGCGCTCTGGTACCTGCCTATGATAAAAGGCGTAGCAGATAGCTCTGCCGCCAAAATACGCGACATGAAGCTCACTGATGATGGTACCATCACCTTCGTGACTGAAAAAAACATTCATGAAATTGATTACGATGGCAATGTGCTGTGGTCGGGGCCCAACGACGGGCGCGTAAGCGGAGATACCATTGAGCAATACCATCACCAGCTGACCAAGCTGTCCAATGGCCATTACATGACTATCGGAAATACATTAATAGACCCCGCCTCGCTAAAGGCAGACAGAACCGTAACTGCAGAAGCCGGCAGTATGGCCAAAACTCCCTGTGGCACAATTATCGAATACAAACGAAATAATGATATTGTATGGTTATGGAATTCCTGTGACTACCTGAAAGAAGGTGACCCGACTACCCACTTCAATAGTTTCCATTTCGACGAAAAAAATAAAACAATCTACACCAGCTACAGGAACATTAGCCGGGTAGTTAAAGCAGCTTATCCATCGGGTAAAGTACTCGCACAATATGGTTATGACGTCAATAAAAATGGCATAACAACCGGTGATGACATGTTTTATTCTTTGCACAATGTAGGCCTCAGCAGCAATGGCCATTTACAGATGTTCAACAACAATTTTAAGATGCTCAACGCCATGCCAAAAGAGAATGACACGCGGGTATCTACCGTACTAGTGTTGAAAGAACCTTCAAGTCCCGTCGATAGCTTGCAAAAACTATGGGAATTTCCCTGTAATATGGATACCCTTACGGCGACTATATCATCTGGCGGCGGCAGTGTACATGAATTAAACAAAGGAGATTACCTTGTCTGCATGGGCCTGCCCGGGCGTTACTTTATCGTATCGGCAGACAAGCAGTTGCTTTGGAATGCCATAACATACCAAAAGAATGCGGAAGGAAAATGGGAGATACTGACAGGATACAGAATAAGTCCTGTGCAGGAGATTCAGTTGGAAAACATGTTGTTCAGAAATAAATAAAAAAGGCCCTTTTTTACAGGGCCTCTTATATATTTTCTGTTGCTTACCACTAATGATGATGATGGTGCTCATCATGGGCGTTTTGCAGCTTAAAGAATGATTCTTCATCTATATCCTTGTCCACCAGCTTGAATTTAGTTTCCAGGAAGGCGAACAACTTATCGAACAACAGGCGGCGGTAGGTTTCATCCATGGTCTTGTCATCCTTCACCACTTTGTTCATATATTCTTCCAGCCAAGGTGCATCGTCGGCCATATCGGGCGCCAGGCCAAAATATGCAAGTACCCTTGCCTTCATGTCGTCCAGCACTTCGTCGCGGCTAACGCTGATGTTGTTATCGATAATGAGCTTGTCTGATATCAGCGTCCAGCGTAATTGGTGGTCGAAACCCGGGAATTCATGATCTACTTCTTCAGCAGATTTTGGCTGTTCGCTGCCTTCGGCCAACCAGCGCTTCAGAAAATCCACCGGCAGGTCGATAGGCGTGGTATGTACCAGTATTTCATACATTTCGCTTTGCAGGCGTTCGCGGCTCATACGGTCATATTCTTTGGCCAGCTCGCTACGCAGCATATCGCGAAAAGCCGCTTCGTCTTTTATCTCTGCATTCTGGAATACCTGGTTGTATAGCTCTTCGTTAAGTTCGTGCGGTATGAGGAGGCTCACCTTCGTAAGCGTCATTTTATAATAGTTCTCTGCAGCCTCAGCGCCAAGTTTCAATGAGTCTTTCATGAATACCGGTAGTTCCTCTTCGGTACATACTGCTTTGGGTTGTAACACTATACTTTCTTCCGGCTTTTTGCCCATCAGCATTTCCTGCATTTGGGCGGGCAGCTTGTCCATCAGCTCTGTATCCTCTATCGGGGCAACACCCTCTATGATGTTCCCTTCAGCATCACACTGCTCAAACCTCGAATAAATGATATTCTCCTTGGTAGTAACGCTTTCCTGCGCCTCTGCCTTGCCGAAACGGCGCTGTAGGCGCACTACTTCATCATCCAGCAATTTGTCCGACACTTGTACCTTGTAACGGGTCAACTCTTTTTTACCGTTGGTGGCGGGAATTTCAAAGTCGGGTTTCAGGCCTATTTCAAAGGAAAAATCCACCTCGGTAGGATTGTTCATATCCAGTTTCTTGGGGGTTTCTTCCCTCATAGCCATAGGCTGGGCGAAAATCTGCAGTTTTTCATTCTTCAGATATTCATCAATCTTTGAGCCGGCTGCACGTAATACCTCGTCGGTAAATATGGACTGGCCGTACATTTTGCGCACCATACCCGCAGGTACCATGCCCTTACGGAAGCCCGGTACATTTATGGTCTTAGCGTATTGTTTCAACGATTTCTCGAAAGAAGGGACAAAATCCTCTTTGGTCAACTTTACGGTTACCTTGTCGTGCAGTTTGCCAATCGTTTCGCGCGTTACCGTAGCCATTATCTGCTATATTTTTCGTTTAAAAAAAGCCGACTGATATCGGCTGTATTGTTTAAGTAGTGCGGGTGGAGGGACTCGAACCCCCAAGCCTCGCGGCACCAGATCCTAAGTCTGGCNNTGGCGTGTCTGCCAATTTCACCACACCCGCTTTTGGGACGGCAAAGGTACTACTTTTTTACACGCAAAGAATTCTGATTCTGAAACAATTTCTGACATGTGTTACTCACCTGCTTTTCATGACAATTCACTTTAAAAAACAGCATTATGTATGAATTGTCATAAAACTTACATTTTTAGTAACTATGTATCCGACGTTTATGAATTGTCATTAACTTCATGTTTATAAATCAAACCCACTGTTTATGATACGCAAAGAAACCAAAGCCAGCATACTGGTAGTAGAAGACGAGGAAAGCCTGCGCGAGGCGCTTAAACTTAACCTGGAGTTGGAAGGCTACGAAGTTACCACGGTCGACAACGGGCCCGATGTGCTCAAAGTGGTCAAAAACGAGTATTTCGACCTGATAATACTCGATATCATGCTCCCGGACATGGATGGTATCACCGTATGCGAAACCATCCGTATGCAACACAATGACGTACCCATCATGTTCCTGTCGGCACGCAACACCAGCGCCGACAAGGTGGAGGGCCTGAAAAAGGGCGGTGATGATTACCTGACCAAGCCCTTCAACCTGGAAGAACTGCTGCTGAGGGTGCAGAAGCTGATAGTAAAGAACAAGAAGATACACAACCCTCACGCCGTGCCGGACGTTTACCAGTTTTCAGGTGGTAAAATAGACTTTGCCGCCCACGAATGCACAGACCACACCGGAACCAGGCAGGAATTGAGCAAAAAAGAAGCGGCCCTGCTAAAGCTGTTGATAGAGCACGAAGGACAGGTAGTCTCCCGCGAGCATATATTGCAGATAGTATGGGGGTACAACGTTTACCCAACCACCCGCACAATAGACAACTTTATTCTCAACTTCAGGAAATATTTTGAAAAGGACAGCCGCAATCCCAAACACTTCCATTCGGTGAGGGGTATAGGATATAAGTTTACGGCATAATTGCACCTTTAAAACTTTTTAGTATTTTCATAGCCGAATTTACTTGAAAGAAACATCCTGACATGCGTAAATATTTATTTTGTGCACTATTAATTGCATTGGTTGCCGTATCCTGCAACAGGGACAAAAACCTCGTGAGAGCCACCGTGAGAGATACAGGCGACCTGGCTGCAGGGGGTTGCGGTTACCTGCTCGAACTGGAAGGCGAGGATAAACCCGTGCGCCCAAGCAACCTGCCCACAGCCTATATGCACGACGGATACAAGGTAAAAGTAAAGTTTGACCGTGACGATCGCGGTGAAGCTTGTTCAGTTTACCCTAAATACGAGTTTATAGAAGTTATCCAGCTGACAATTATTAAGACAGACCTGGACTAAGCCGGGATGGCTTAATTAAGATACCAGCCACCGCAGCAGCGGTGGTTTTTTTTATCGCTGGTCGAAGTCGACTACTACCCTTTCGGTGCGGGGGTGCGACTGGCAGGTCAATACGTAGCCCCTTTGCACTTCGTCGGGCTCGAGGGCGTAGTTCACTTCCATTTCCACTTCACCCTCGGTTACCTTGGCGCGACAAGTGCAGCAGACCCCGCCCTTGCAGGCAAAAGGCAGGTCGGCGCCCATCTTCAGCGCCGCGTCCAGGATGCTGTCGCCATTGTATGGCAGGTCCATTTCAAAAGTAGTGCCGTCCAGCGTGATGCTCACTTTGCTTACCTTACCGGCATCGGCAGTGTGTTCCTTCACCCATTTTTCGTGGGTGGCTTTTGGCTGGTCGGGGGAGGTGAAGAGCTCCATATGTACTTTGCCGCTGTCCATACCCAGGTCTATCAGTTGCTGGCGTACGGAGAGAATCATTTCCTCAGGGCCACATATAAAGGCCTCGTCAACCGTATTAATATCTATCAGCTTATCGCAAAACTCACGGCATTTTTCGGCAGTAATACGGCCATTGAACAATGGCACGTCCATCACCTCCCTGCTCAGTACATGGTACACCCTCAGGCGCTGCATATACTTATTCTTTAGGGCCTCTATCGCCTCGCGAAAGATAATCGTCCCCCGGCTCCTATTACCATATATCAATGTGAACCTGCTATCATCATCACCCTCCAGCACCTGTTTCATGATGCTCATTACCGGCGTGATGCCGCTACCCGCTACAATGGCCAGGTAGTGTTTATGCTGTACTTCCTTTTTCTTCAGTATGAAGTTGCCCATGGGAGGCATCACCTCCAGCACATCACCGGGTTTCAGTTCCGTATTGGCAAAGGTGGAAAATTTACCCTGCTCCACTTTCTTGATGGCTACGCGCAGCTCGCAATCATTAGGGCCTGCGCATATAGAATAAGAACGGCGTATTTCAGCCTCGCCATCGCCACGGCGGAAAGTGAGGTACTGGCCCGGTAGAAATGTAAAATCTTTTGCCAGTTCTTCGGGCACTTCAAGGGCTACAGATACACAATCAGCCGTTTCGGGCTTAACATCTTTTACTTTTAAAGAGTAGAACTTCACAGACATCTCTTATCTTCTTCCGGGTTTTAAAAAAATGTGGCGCGAAGGTACATCAAAACGCCTATATATATAACACTTCGTCAATCTAACATTCTATCCAACTCATCCTTACGCAACAAAGTAAATATCTTTTTGCCATCAGCCGTGTACTCCGGCTGGCCGCATGCAAACAACTCGTCTATCAGGGCTTGCTGGTTCTCTTTCAGGTATATGGCCGATGTGTTGCGCGACAGGCGTTTCGCCATATTGGCCAGCAGTTTTTCTGAGCGTTGGGCGGCCACATCGGTGGCTTCGTGCTTCAGTTGTTCCAATACATCGTCCAGCACATTCTTTTCATCGCCCGGCGGCAGGCCCGATGGTATGCCCTGCACCACAAAGGTATTTTTGCCGAAGGGCGAAATATCAAAACCTATCCTTGCCAGGTCGCCCAGCACCTCGCCCAGCAATATAGCATCCTGGGGCGATAACTCATAAGAGGTGGGGAATAATACCTGTTGCGATGGGGCCTCGCCCTGGTTCCATTGCTGCAGCAGCCGCTCATACCATATCCTTTCCTGCGCACGGCGTATATGCACCATCATTATGCCCGACTTGACCGTAGTGGCCAACAGGCTGCCCTGCACAAGTAATATATTATTTGCGCCGTCTGATTTTTGTTCCGCAGAGTCACCGTGCAGGGAAGGGGCGTGGGACGGCTCTTCCTGTCGTTCTGTTGTGGGCGAGGTAGCTATCTCGTATAATTCTTTCCAGCGTTTCAGCGCATCATTTTTCTCTACAAAATGCGCCTGTCCTTTGTTGGCAAAAGTATTGCCGAGGTAGCCGCTCTGCGCGCGGGTAGCGCTTTCTTCAGTAGCAGGCAATTGCACCGACGGCAGTTGCTGTATTTCAGGGCTTAAAGTGAAATCGAGCGAAGGGGCTATGTTGTAGCGTGCCAGCGCGTGCTTTACCGCGGCGTTCAGGTAGGCATACATCATCCTGTCGTCTTCAAACTTCACCTCCTGCTTGGTGGGGTGTACATTCACATCCACACGGGCTGGGTCCACCTCCAGGAAGAGCACGTAAAAAGGGAATGAATCCTTTTCTATCAGCCCCTCGTAGGCATTGGTGACCGCATGGTGCAGGTAAGGACTGCGGATAAACCTGTTGTTGATAAAGAAAAACTGGTTGCCGCGGGTGCGGGTGGCCGCTTCGGGCTTACCAATAAATCCGCTTATATCCAGGAATTCGGTCTGCTCCTCTACCGGCACCAGGTTTTTGGTGTAGGAGTTGCCCAGCAATTCTACCACCCTTGTCTTCAGGTTGCCTGCCGTGAGGTGAAACTGCTCGGCGCCATTGTGGAACAACCGGAAAGCGATGCCGGGGTGCGCCAGCGCCACGCGGGTAAACTCGTCTATTATATGCCTCAGCTCGGTGGTATTGCTTTTGAGAAAATGCCTGCGGGCGGGTACATTGTAGAACAGGTTCTTCACACTAAGGCTGGTGCCCTGCGGGGTGGCGCATGCCTCCTGCAGTTTCACCTCCGTACTTTCTACCACTATGCGGGTGCCTACCTCGGCATCTTTTTTCATGGTCTTCAGCTCTACCTGGGCTACGGCGGCGATAGAAGCCAGCGCCTCGCCACGAAAGCCCATAGTGCGTATGGCAAACAAGTCGTTGATGTCCCTGATCTTGGAGGTGGCGTGCCGCTCAAAGCTCATGCGTGCGTCGGTGGGGCTCATGCCGCAGCCATTGTCCACCACCTGTATCAGCTCTTTGCCGGCGTCTTTAATTATCAGTTGTATATCAGTAGCCCCGGCATCCACGGCGTTTTCCAGCATCTCCTTTACGGCCGATGCGGGGCGCTGAATGACCTCGCCCGCCGCTATCTGGTTGGCTATATGGTCTGATAATAAATGTATTACGTCAGGCACTGGTATTGAAAAAGATTTTGGCAAAGGTAAGGTCAATTTGATGATTAGCTAATTAGCTGATATGCTGATGAAATTTTATTTGTCTGGTTTTCCCCCGAACTCCTGCCGATGGCAGGATAAATGCAGGGGAAGGCTAATTCCCGGGTGTTTTGTATCATTTAGTATCGTTTTGTATCGTTTTTTGGGAGTGTTTGATTTTTTTCTTGCGCGGGTAGGACTAATTTTTTAGTGTTTCGTATGTCATTTTGTATCCCCGCCGCTGGCGGGGCAGGCTATTTAGTATCGTTTTGTATCGTTTTTGGGAGTGTTTGATTTTTTTCTTGCGCGGGGAGGACTAATTTCCGGTATTTCAAGTCTTCTATTTCTCGCAGGGCAGAATTGTGCGAATGAAACTGATGTGTATGCGTGACCTTACGGTATGTCAAAGAACGTCGCCTACCGGGCGGGTGAAACCGATAATATTATTCAATACAAAAATACTTAATTTTACTGTTAATACAAAATAAAAATAGCTATAGCACAGGCTGGTGATACGGTGACAACACCGACCACATGGAGATGGGGAACGCTATTGATTTGTTGCTAGTAATATAATGCCACTAAATACCATTTTGACAAGTTGCCATAATTCATGTACAGTTGAACCCTCTAACGCATGGTCAAGTGCAAAGGTTAATATGTAACCAATAAATAAGTTATACCAATCAATTTTAGTATTTGTTTTACTTTTTTCAAGTAATATGTCAAGCTTCTTTTCTAGATCTAATAGTTGATTTGCGGTTAGGGAGAGCTGAGGAAGCGCAGCTTTCAGTTCATTAATTTTCATTTCCAACAATCTGTATTGTTCGTCGCTAAAGAAGCTCTCATTACTTTCATCTGGCGAAGGTGAACTGAAAATACTATTCATTTCTTCCAGTTCAATCCATCTATCTCGTTGTTGTGTTTCTCGATGAATATTTCGCAACCATATTTTAAATTGCATTATAAGATCCCACCAATTAGAGCAATAATCTGATTCACTGAACCTCTGAGTGCCTGGTGTAGTGGTCATCAAATACATATTTTCACCTGTCAATTTCGAATGATAATCTTGAATGATAAAAACATACTCCTTATATGGGCTATAAAAAATATTTATAACATCTTCTTTAGAGTTTGCAGGTTTTCCCTCTATATAATTAAAATCAGAAGTTGATAGCCCCTCTTCTAGTATTGCCTCATACAACTTGTTTTTTTGCGATAGTAAGAGTTTCATGTATAATAAATTTGCGACAGATTGAATGCTTCTTTACAATGGGTAGTGTCTCAGTTTGAATTTATTTCTGACCAAGGGTAAAAGTTTTTACACATTTCCCTAATTCATCATTTAGTCTGCGGATTTCTTTGGTAGCCCATTCATCGTGCCCCTTGATTGTCTTTGTAATATCTTCAGTTGTTTCGTCGGATTGTTTTTGCAAGGTATTTACTTTGATTATAAGGTATATAACTGTTATCGGTATGCCCAAATACCAACAAACATTCCCAAGCCAAAATAAGTGACTAAGTGTTTCTCTTACCTCTTGATTTTGAATCATGCTATCGGGAAGAAGTAAATCCAAAATATTAAACAAGCCTCCAATAACAGGTGCAATAAATGGCCATAGTTTATTTATTTGTTTCATCGGCAATTAAATTTATATACAATATAAAAAGAAAGGGCTGAATTATCAGCCCTCATATTTGTCAGTAATGTCATAGTTTGATTTTTTGCTATGATTATCAGCCCCATCTGGCACAAGCCCTCTCGACTTGTGCCAAGCCAAGCGGCAAGTCTTTCTGTCCGCCTATGGTAAAAGTTTAATCTCGCGCCGGGTGTCATCCGCAACATGTAAAATAGCGCAACCAAGGGTGAAAGCGGCTGAACCTTATTCCCAATCCTTATCAAATATATCTATAAAGTTCGTAACCGGGTATATGCCTTGTACGCCGGTTTCATAATACCTGGCAGAGCTATGTGGATAGCTGACAGGGTCCTTTGCCAGCGCCCATTTTCCTGTTAATGGATTGTTGTGTATGTATTCAAGTTTTTGATTAATAAAGGCAATCGTGCGGCATTCTTTTATATCAAAAGATGGCCGGAATACCTCATGCAGTTTTCCCCTGCTTTTATCTTTTGGTTCAACACCCGCGGATAGAACCTCCAGCATGTCTATATTGCCTGTATCTCGCAGGCGTTGCACTATTTCATATGCCATAAAACGTTTGCTGTTTCCGATTATCGTATCCAGGGTTTGTTGTGGTTTATTAAAACATACCAGTGCATGCACGTGATTGGGCATGACAACATAACCTGTTATTGCATGGCCTTTCTTTGTCAGTATATCAAACCATTTGTACACAAGTTCGTAACCATTTGTGAGCTGTATTAATGGCAGCCAACGATAATTGGTGAATGTAATGAAGTAGATACCGCTTTCTTTCAGACAAGGCTTGCGTACCGGCATAAGCAAATATAACTGTCAGCGATATTAATCCGGCGCGAGACGGGCGAGTCCCTTGCAGGAGACACGCCCGGGAATGAAAAGTCCTATGCGAGTATTTACCCATCACGCCTAAGGCGGACACAGCACCACATCCGCACACGACCCTCGCGCAGCCCTCCCGTGGAGGGGAAGAAAAGGGAAAAGACCTGATACCCCCTGAAAATATTTTAGCCTGAAACTTTTTATTAAAGGATTTCCCTATCTTTGCAAGCTGAAAAACTGTAGTTATATTAAAATTTTGATGTAGATGTCGTATTTAACAGCTGAAAAGAAGGCTAATATCTTTAAAACTTACGGTGGCAGCGAAACCAACACCGGGTCGGTAGAGGGCCAAATCGCATTGCTCACAGAGCGTATCAATTCTATTTCAGACCACCTGAAGCAGAATAAAAAAGACTTTTCTACCCACCGCGGGCTGATGAAGATGGTAGGCCAGCGCAAGAGGCTGCTGCAATACCTGAGCCGCACCAACCTGGACGGTTACCGCGCGCTGATAGAGAAACTGGGTATCCGCAAATAATTATTATCATTACTATTCCCAACTGATTGGTTGGGAATAGTTTTTTCTGAACACATTAAAAAATATTTTATGATTCCAACACCTATTTCCGTGTCCTTTATGCTGGGCGACGGACGCGAGGTAAGCATAGAGACCGGGCGTATGGCGCGCCAGGCCGACGGCGCCGTTGTAGTGCGCCAGGGCAACTGTATGATACTGGCTACCGTTGTAGCCGCCAAAGAACCCAAGCCGGGACAGTCTTTTTTCCCGCTGACAGTAGATTACCAGGAAAAATTCGCATCAGCCGGCCGCATACCCGGCTCTTTCTTTAAAAGGGAAGGCCGTATCAGCGACAGCGAGATATTGGTATCGCGCCTGATAGACCGCGCACTGCGCCCCCTGTTCCCCGACGATTATTACTGCGAGGTGCAGGTACTGGTGACACTTATATCTTCTGACCCCGAGGTGATGCCCGACTCGCTGGCCTGCCTGGCCGCATCGGCCGCACTGGCCGTGTCTGACGTGCCTATACAGGAAGTTATCTCAGAAGTGCGCATCAGCCGCGTGAACGGGCAGTATGTAGTGAACCCCTACCGCACGCAACTGAAGGATGCCGATATGGACTTCATCATAGCCGCTACCGAAAAGAACATCATGATGGTGGAGGGCGAATCGAAAGAGTGCCAGGAAGAAGATATAGTAAAGGCGCTGGAACTGGCACACGAAGCCATACAGGTGCAGATAAAAGCCCAACTGGAGCTGCGCGATAAAAAAGGCGTAGCCGGCAAAAGGGCCATACCCGAAGTATATAAGAACGAGGCGCTGGAGAAACGCATCAGCGATTTTGCATCGGCCAGGATACTGGAAGTAGCCACGGCGGGTTCGTCGAAACAGGTGCGCAGCGACGCCTTCAAACAAATACGTGCCGACTTTGAAGCTACGCTGACAGAAGGCGAGCTGACAGATGAAGACAAACCATTGGTAGGCCAGTACTTCCACGACCTGGAGAAGAAGCTGATACGCAATATGGTGCTGGACACACGCAGGAGGCTGGACGGCCGCGGACTGGAAGAGGTGCGCCCGCTTACCATCGAAACCGACGTGCTGCCTTCCCCGCACGGCTCAGCATTGTTTACCCGTGGTGAAACCCAATCGCTGACGACAGTGACATTGGGCACCAGCGAGGACGAACTGCTGGTAGAAACCGCCGCCACATCCGACTATATAAAATTCATACTGCACTATAACTTCCCGCCGTTCTCTACTGGCGAAACGAAACCTATGCGCGGTCCCGGCCGTCGCGAGGTGGGGCATGGTAACCTGGCCAAGCGTTCGCTGGCGCAGATGATGCCCGACAATGAAGGGTTCCCCTACACGGTGCGTATCGTGTCGGACATACTGGAGTCGAACGGTTCATCATCAATGGCAACAGTATGCGCCGGTTCGCTGGCGCTGATGGATGCCGGTGTACCTTTCCCCAAACATGTGAGCGGCGTGGCCATGGGTATGATATCGGATGCAAGCAAATACGCCATACTTACCGACATACTGGGCGACGAAGACCACCTGGGCGATATGGACTTTAAAGTAACCGGCACACGCGATGGCATCTGCGGTATACAAATGGATATAAAAGTGGACGGGCTGAGTATGGATGTGATGCGCGAAGCGCTGGCACAGGCACGCCGCGGCCGCCTGCATATACTGGACGCTATGTACCAGGTAATGCCTGAACCCCGCGCCGACCTGAAACCACATGCGCCACGCGTGGTACAACTGAACATCGACCGCGAATTTATAGGGGCTGTAATAGGACCGGGCGGAAAGATCATACAGGAGATACAGCGCGAAACAGGCACCACTATATCAATAGAAGAAGTGAACGACCGTGGCGAGGTGAAAATCTTTGCTGCCGATAAAGCGAAGATAGATAAGGCGCTGAGCTGGATAAAAGGTATAGTAGCCGTTCCCGAAGTAGGTGAAACTTACGAAGGCAAGGTGAAATCAATCGTTCCTTTCGGTGCATTCATAGAGTTCATGCCGGGCAAAGAAGGCCTCCTGCATATATCTGAAGTGAGCTGGAAACGCCTTGACACGCTGGAAGGCGTACTGAAAGAGGGCGATACAGTGAAGATAAAACTGATAGGCACAGACCCCAAGTCGGGCAAACTGCGCCTGAGCCGCAAGGCACTGATGCCAAAGCCTGAAGGCTACGTAGAACCTGAGCAGCGCGAGCGCAGCGACAGGGGCGACCGTGGAGACCGCCGTGGTGGTGGAGACCGCGGAGACCGTCGTGGCGGTGGAGACCGTGGCGACAGGAGAGGCGGAGGCGACCGCAGGGATAACCGCGGTGAGCGTCGTGACCGTCCGCAACCGCAGGGCGAAGGCGGTGAAAGGCCACAACAGGCCGAAGCGCCCAGGCAAGATGACAGCAGCGATGCTGACCTGGCCTTGTAAGCTATAGAAATGATAAAACAAAACGCCCTGCTGATGCAGGGCGTTTTTGTTTGTGGCAAGTCCTGCAATATCACCAGGCTGGAGATAAATCGTTACTTTGCTGAAAAGTTGTTATGCATATTCCAGCAATTTGTCTACTAATGTATTCAGGGTTCTGTAGCCTCGTAGCGGCTGGGCAAACCAAAGAATCGGACAGTATAAATGTAATTGCAAAAAAATACCATAAAGCAGCCAACGAATATTTCGTAAAAGGTGATGCTGAAAAATGCATCAGCAACTTCCTTTCGGCAATAGAGCTTTACAAACGTAGCCTGAACGACAGAGACATCGCCATATGCCTGCACAGCATTGCGTTTGCGTACGATGAGCTATTGCACAACGATCTCCAGGCCCTGGCGTATGCAAAGAAAAGCCTGCCTATCCATTATACGCTGCGTGATACCCTCGAGCTGGGGAACATGCTCAAATACATAGGTGCGTTGAAAGGCAGGATGGGTATGTACAAATCTGCAAAAGAAGATATCCATACGGCCATAGCTTATTTCAGGCAAAAGAATTTTGAGCCAGGGGTAGCCGTAAGTTACTACGATATGGCTCTTGTTTTTATCAGCGAAAAACAACCCGACTCAGCACAACACTATTTAGACAGGGCAAAGGAGTACTGGCAAAAAAACAATAATTACGGCAGGATATTCAATATTAACAACAAGTATTACGAACTGTGTTCTTCTACGAATCAATGGGCTGAGGCCGAAAAAACATTAATAGAAAATGAACAGTTACTGATGACCGGTAACATTTACTTTCGTGACAAGCTAAGCTTCTATAGCAATGCGCAGGCGTTTTACCATCATCAGGATAACCGTGAGAGGAGACGGTTGTTTGACACACAGTATAAAAATCTGAAAGATAGCCTCTTGCAACATGGTATCAGGCCAGAACCGTGAAATCCTATTGTAACGAATGTCTATCTTCAACGACAATAAAATACTGCCCTGTTCCGGATTTGCCCTGATATTCTTATTTTACATAGAAAACAAGCTGTATTGAGCGACGCAACCATCATATTAGTGCTGGTATCCGGCACATTGCTGCTCATACTTATTGCGGTGCTTATATTATTGTACGTCTCCCTGCGAAAGAAAAAACAATATCGCCACCACATTGAACAACAAGAAACGGAACACCGCTTTGCCGCGCAACTGATGCAGAGCCGGCTGGAGGTGCAGGAACAAACGCTTAAAAACCTTTCAGCCGAGTTGCACGACAATATAGCCCAGGTGCTGGGAGCGGTGAAACTGCAACTGCATCTGCTGGCATCGGGCACGGATGACAAAGAGCAACAGGCGCTGGCAAAAGAGGCAACAGAAACCATGCGCGATGCCATACGCGACGTGCGCAGCATGAGCCATGTAATGAACGGGAGCTATGTATTGCGCAAGGGCCTGAACGAGAGTATAGAAAAAGACCTGGGCCGCATAGTTGCCGCACACAGGATAAAATGTAAATTTACGCAATCGGGTGAGGCCTGTAACCTGGGTGAAGACAGGGAACTATTATTGTTCCGCATTATACAGGAAAGTGTGGCCAATGCAGTGAAACACGGAAATCCCGGCAACATATCGGTTTCTCTGGATTATACCCCCGGCGCACTGCAGGTAACGATAGAGGACAACGGCAGGGGGTTTGACAAAATGCAGGCCAGGCAAAACGGAGGTACAGGTATGATGCATATAGAAGAACGGACAAAACTTTTGAAAGGTACCGTGGATATCAATTCAGAAAAGGATAAAGGAACTAAGATAGTATTGACAATACCCAGCCTTGACCAATGAGTAAAGCTGAAAAAATAACAGTAGCGCTCGCCGACGACCATACTATGTTCCGGCGCGGACTTATTTCGATACTTAGGCCATATAAGCATATCGAAATATTGTTTGACGCAGCCAACGGGCAGGAACTGCTGGACATGATAAGCGGGGCGGAAATAAAGCCCAAAGTATGCATTATTGATATCAATATGCCTGTGATGAACGGTTATGATACCGCCAGGTATATCCGCCGTCATTATAAAGACATAAAGATGCTGGCCTTGTCGATGTACGACGACGAGGCAAACATAATACAGATGCTGCGTGCGGGGGTGAATGGCTACCTGCTGAAGGACAGCGAGCCCGATGTGTTGGTAGAGGCCATACAAAAAGTATATGAGGATGGCTTTTATCATTCTGACCTGATAACGAATGATATATTGAACAGCGTGCATGATAAAGAGGAAATGAAACTGACGACGCTCGAGATAGATTTTCTGAAAATGGTATGCACCGAGATGACGTATAAGGAGATGGCCAATGCTTTAAGCGTATCGGAACGCACGGTGGACGGCTACCGCGACAGGCTTTTTGACAAGCTGAAAGTAAAATCGCGGATAGGGCTGGTGATATACGCCATTCGCAATAACGTGGTGGACCTGTACTGACATTACAGATAACGCCTGTGCCGATAATTTTGATTTTCAATTAATTATGTAACAGCGGTTTTTTAAGACAAATATTCACAACACCTTATGAGCAGGGATATTGCCGCAATGTTATCAACTTCTTATCTTTAATGATGTTCAAGGGATTTCTAAGGGGATTTTTCATCTTATTTACAGCTATTTTTTATTTCTCAGGCAATGCATGGGCACAGTCTAACGTTGCGGTAACCAATAATATAGAACGCGCACATACACTGCTGAATGACGTGTATGGCGAGCTCAACTATAACAATACGGTGGGCGATGTGAAGATGCAGGTGAAAGGCACTTACAATTACCAGGGGAAGCCGGGCGCTTCCCGTTCATTCACAATGAGCAGCGATATTGCCATCAGCGATGGCGGCGGCAAACTGGTGCGGAAAGATTCGTTCACCCGGGCGGGCGAAGACCCGATCACATCCTTTTACGACATTGACGCAGAGCATCTGAATGTGAACGAGGCGGGCGAAGAATTGAAACCCACAGATAAAGACAAGGACAAATACCTGTACGAGTCGCTGATATTCACCCCCAACCTGCTGCTGCAGGTGATGCTGCAGGATGCATCGCGCAACAGCTTTGTGAGCACAACGGACAATTACCATATCATCAGGCACAACAACGGATCGGGCAATGTATATTTCCTGTACATCAACGCCAATACGTACTTCCTGGAGCGGATAGACCAACCTATATATGACGTGGCGAACGGCGACCACTACCGCACCATAACGTACAGCAAATATGACATACAGGACGGTTACCAGGTACCGGGGAAAATAACGGTAAAACGGGACAGCGTTTTAATATACGACCTGTCGATAGACCTGAAAGAAATACTGCCCCGCGTAGAATACGGAACAGGCAGGCTGTCGCAAAAAAACATCGGCGAGTGGGTGAACCTGGTGCTGATGCCCAAATGGAACCACAAGACGGTGATCGCCGATATGAAAGATTTCCTGGTGATATTTGAGCCGCCTGGCAACCCAGAAGCGGGTTACACCCTGCTGGACAACGTAAAACGCGCTTACCCCGGCAAGGAAATAAAATATTGCGTGGTATCGCACCTGCACCCAGAGCTGATGGGCGGTGTGCGACCTTTTATGGAAGAAGGAATAACTATCGTGACTACAGAAGGCAACAGGCGATACTTTGACGAGATAGCCGTGAACCGGCACTTATTCTCAAAGGATGTAAGGGTGAAAAAATTCATTACGCCGAAGTTCCTGTTCGTAACCCTGAACAGGCAGGAAATACGTTCCGGCGAGCGTATCATACAGTTGTACCTGCTCAATAAACAGTCGCACCATACCGACGAGTATATCATATCGTACATTCCACAGGAAAAGATGCTGATAGAAAGCGACCTGGTAAAGACATGGGACCTGAAAGAAAACAGGAAGCCCGACAAGAAGGAAAAAGGCCTGATGGAGTTTATTGAAGCCAATAAAATAAACGTAAAACAGATAGTGCAGACCTGGCCGCTGGATAAGGCCCCGCACGTGGTTGACTTCAACCAGGTAAAACCGGAATCGGACAGCAAGCTGCTGAAGGGCTCAAAGAAAGTACTCGAGGTGTTTAATTAGAGTTTACAATTTGAAAATTACGCCAATACCGGCGCCATAAGTACGCTCATACCTGCCGCTGTTTGGCGCAGACTCCAAATTGGTGACTGTTTGGGTGTACGAAATGCCGGCAGTAAGCCCCGCACGCTTCGTCAGGTAATACTCGGCGTTCACAGCCACCATTCCTGCCAAAGAAAAAGTTGTTGCCGGGGCATTTTTATACGAAGTAGTTTTTCCAGCTTTATGATTTTCATTTTTGACAATCACGCGCTGGTTATATGCCGGAAGCAGGCCAAACTCCGGCACGATAGTAAGCTTACGGGTGACAGGCAACATACCGCCTATTGTGACCGGAAATACCAGATACCTGTAAACGCTGGTGATGGTCATTTCAGTCGGCTCGCTTTTAGGCAATCCGGTTACAGGGTCAAAATCGGACTCAAAAAGCACCTGGTAGGTTTTGCTATACACAGTGCCGGATAATCCCAGGCCTGCGCTTATGCGTAGTTTGGAAAAAGTGTACCCGGCAGTAAGCAAACACAAGGTCGATATATCACTCTTTGTACGTACACCAGCACCAAGCCTGGTTCCAAAACTTTGACCGCCACCCATGTTTCCGGATAACCTGACAGTGTAACGATCTTGCGCATTAGTAGTAGTTATGGTGAATGTCGCAAGGATGAAAAGAACAGCTTTTAGGTGTATCATATAAGGTCATTTATATAATAAATATACTAACGTCAATCTAATACGCAAAAGCCACATAAATTATTACTTTTACAGGCATTTTTTGATACATGAGTGAGCGAATGAACAGGCCTGTGCGTGTGCTGGTAGCCAAGATAGGGCTGGACGGGCACGACCGGGGCGCGAAGGTGATAGCCACCGCCCTGCGCGACGCAGGTATGGAGGTAATATATACCGGGCTGCGGCAGACCGCCGAAATGGTGGTAAATACCGCCCTGCAGGAAGATGTGGATGCCATAGGCATCAGCATACTGAGCGGCGCGCATATGACGGTTTTCCCCAAGGTGATAAAGCTGATGAAAGAAAAAGGACTGGAGAACGTGCTGCTAACCGGCGGGGGCATCATTCCCGAAGAAGACATGCAGGAACTTCATAAAATGGGGGTGGGTAAGCTTTTTGCCCCGGGCGCGCCCACATCGGAAATAGCGGGTTACATAACCGGCTGGGTAAAAGAACACAGGAAAGAATTATTATAAATTATCATAAATAACAAAATGTACCAGACATTACTGACCGAACTGCAGGATGGCATTATGACCATAACTATCAACCGTCCTGATAAATTGAATGCCTTAAATAAAGACGTCATCAGCGAGCTGTCGCAGGCCATTGACGAGGTGATGAACAATAATGACGTAAAAACGGCGCTTATTACCGGTGCGGGCGAAAAAGCCTTCGTGGCCGGGGCAGATATATCAGAATTTACCAGCCTGGATGCCGAAGGCGGCAAGGCGCTGGCGCAAAGGGGCCAGGATGGTGTTTTTAATAAGATAGAGAATTGCCACAAGCCCATCGTTGCAGCCGTGAACGGCTTCGCGCTGGGGGGAGGTTGCGAGCTGGCAATGAGCTGTCATTTCAGGGTGGCGGCAGAGAACGCAAAATTCGGCCAGCCGGAGGTAAACCTTGGGCTGATACCCGGCTATGGAGGCACCCAGCGTATGACGCAACTGATAGGGAAAGGCAAAACCATGGAGCTGATGATGACCGGCGACATGGTAGGCGCCGAAGAAGCGAGGACGCTGGGACTGGTCAACCATGTATTTACACAGGCAGAACTATTGCCCAAAACAAGGGAAATTCTGCAAAAAATCCAGTCAAAAGCTCCCATTGCTATTGCAAAAGTTATATCTTGTGTTAACGATGCCGCAAAAGCTGACCCGTCCGGTTTTGCTAACGAAGTAGAACGTTTCGGAGCATGTTTTGCCACGGAAGACATGCGCGAGGGAACGTCTGCATTCCTGGAAAAACGGAAGGCCGCTTTTAACGGTAAATAATATTTTATATCTTCATCGTTCAAAAAAAATTGAGCCCATGCGGAAGAGTTTAATCCGTAGCCTATTAGTAATCGGAATAAGCGCCACCACAGTATCAGCCGTAGCGCAGCCTGACATACCCAGGAAATACGTAGAGCATCCCGGTGTATCCGTGGGTGTAAACTTCGGCCTTTCTGACCTTTGGGGCGATGTAGGCACGCAAGGCCTGGTAGACCATTATTATAACGAGCGTTATTGGAGCAAGCCCCATTTTATGGGTGGTATTTTCATGCGCTTTGTGAAACACCCGTCGTGGGCGGTAAGGCTGAACCTGAACTACGGAGCGCTGTATGCCAATGACGACTGGAACCTGACCAAGGCTAAAGAGGCAAAATCTATTGAAGACGACGCCTACCAGCGCTACCTGCGCAACCAGGACGCCCGCGCCAACGTATGGGAAGGTACGGTAATGGTAGAAATCACCCCGTTGAGGTTTAACTCCGAGAGCAAGGCAGCGCAGAAATCTATGCAACCTTATATAGCCTTCGGTGCAGGTGGCTTCCACTTCAGGCCGCAGACATCTTTAATAGACCCGATAACCGGCCGCAAGAGGTGGGTTGAAACAAAAGACCTGAAGCTGGAAGGTGAAGGTGTTCCTAACTCGGGCGCAGTAGCCACCAACCTGTGGCAGGTATGCGTACCGGTAGGCCTGGGCCTGCGCTGGGACATAGGCAGGGATATGAACATAGGCGTAGAATGGCTGTATCGTTTTACCACTACCGACAGGCTGGACAACGTGAGCAGCTATTACCTGACACCGGATTATTTTGACAGGCATCTGAGCCCCGAAGACGCTCATATAGCCAAGCAGGTGTACGACAAATCATGGTATATAGAGCCTGCATACACCAACAGGTATGGCTCGCCCCGCGGCAATAAAGACGTGCTGGACGGTTATTCTACTTTCTCCATTACCTTTATGTACAGGCTGGAGACCAACAAAATACCCTGGTGGTACTAATAATTACTTAAACAACACTACATAAAAAGCGGCATGAACTCATGCCGCTTTTTTATTAGAGGTCTTCAAAAGAAACAATCCCCGACTTGATGGCATAAATAGCAAGGCCCTGCCGCGTGGTAAGGTTCAGTTTATCGCATAATGCATTCCTGTAGCTGAGTGCGGTGCTGGTGCTTATCGACATTTTATCGGCAATCTCCTTCATGCTCAACTCGGTACAACAGTATTTCAAAAACTCCATTTGCCTGTCGGTAATATTGATAGTAGGTTGTTTGTCATTCTTTATAGACCGGAAATAATTGCTGGCAATAAACTCAGAACTGTAATAGCCTTTTTCGTGAATATAGACGAGCGCCTTCTGCAGTTCTTCCATGTCGCTGGCCTTGGAAAGATAACCGCTGGCACCCAGTTTTAACATCCGGATAATGGCAAATTCATCTTCCAGCATAGACAAAGCCAGCACTTTGAGATCCGGCCAGTGCTTCCTGATGTATTCCATCGTCTCGTAGCCGTTCATCTCAGGCATTTGTATATCCAGTATGCATATTTCAGGAAAGGGATTGGCCTTTTTTAACTGCTCTATCAGCTCTTTGCCATTGCCTGCTTTAATAATAACCCTGAATTTGCCAAAGCCCGAAACCATATTACTAATAGAGTCTCGAACAACAGCATGGTCATCAGCTATAGCAATCAGAATCGCTGGCTCAGTCATAAAAAAAATTCAAAAATAGTATCGTATGTCCCCCTGATCAGGTGGTAAAACAAGGGAGCGCGTTGACGGGTAAATATACATTAAAATGCCGGGGAGGGCATTTTTTGCCCGCGCGTTAGCAAATAGATAACGAATTCACGTTTGCATCTATGCATACATAGTGATATAATGCCAGTATTTTACAGAAGTCAATTACCTGGCGGAACAGGTGTCCATTTCGCGGATGGAGATCAGCCCTGTTTTGACTGCAAATATGGCCAATCCCTGCCGGGTGCGTAGGTTCAGTTTTTGAAACAATGACCTCATATAGCCCTGCGCGGTATCTACGCTTACGGTCATGTTACTGGCAATTTCTTTTATACTCATATCGGTATGGCAATATTTCAGGAACGATATCTCCTCGTCATTTATTTCGTACACGGCGCCGTCATCTTTAAATGCCGCTTCCCGGGGCACAAGTTCCGAGCAATAATATCCTTTTTCGGATATGGATGTAAGGGCGTCGAGCAACTCATTCATCGGGCAGCTTTTACCCAGGTATCCACGCACACCAAGGGCCAGCATTCCCGCAATCACAAACTCGTCTTCCAGCATGGTAAGCACGAGTACTTTCAGTTCCGGCCAATGTTCACGAATGTGCTTCATGGTATCATAGCCGTTCATCACTGGCATTTGCACATCCAGTATGCACACATCCGGCAAGGACCCGGCATTTTCCAGTTGCTCTATCAACCCCCTGCCGTCGCCGGCCTTGATACACACCTCGAAGCCCGGTGTTGCAGCAATCATTCCGCATATGCAGTCGCGCACCAATATATGGTCGTCTGCTATTGCTATTCGTATGGGAAGTCCGTTATTCATATGGTATATTTATGGTTAACCTTGTTCCTGCACCGGGGGCGGAAACTATCTGCAGTGTACCACGCATCAGCTCTACTCTTTGCCGCATGTTGATGAGGCCGATACCGCCTGCTTTGTCGTTACCCTGGTCAAATCCACGACCATCGTCGGCTACAGACATCATGAATGCAGCGGGCTGGTAGTCTATTTTTATCGTGACATGTGTGGCTCCGGCGTGTTTGACGATGTTAGACAGCGCTTCCTGGGCAACGCGGAAGACCATTAGTTCGTGCTCGGGCGACAGGCCGGAAACGCCGTCCACTACCTCCATTTCAAATCGTATATCGGTGTGCGAACCCAGGTATTGCGTTTCTTTAAGCAGCGATTCCTGCAGGCCTATTTTGTTGATGTATTTGCTGTTTAAGACACGGCTCAGGTTCCTGAGATCTTTTAAGGCCGTGGATACCTGCTCTTTGGTTTCAACTGCAAACTTGCCCGTATCGTCAACCTGGCCGTTAGACAGCGCTATGAGGTTGAGGTGTACCCCTGTCAAAACCTGGCCGATGTTATCGTGAATTTCCTGAGAAATCTGGTTCATGGCTTTTTCCTGTACTTCCAACATAGACTGCAACAGTTGTTTTTCGTATTGAAACTCCATTTGCTTCTTCTCTGCTTCGCTCTTCCTCTGTTTGTTCTTACTGATGATAACAAACACAGTAAGGTAGAACATGAACATCGGTATGAGTATAGAACCGGCTACGAGCAGTGGTATAATATAGCTATCATTCATTGGCCAAACGCTTGCCTGAAAAATATAAAAGTACAAAGCCGATGGCCAAATAGGTGACAATATTTACAGACCATAATAAGTGCGTAACAATTGGCATTACAAACAATTTCTTTAAACCCACTACGGAATACAGAGCCCATATTGTATACGTTACACTCCAGAAAAAAATCAGAATAACTATTATCCAGAAATGGCCGTATTTGTAAATATCAATTTTTTCATTAGTAAGTATATGCTGAAAACTATAAAGTGCCAGACCCATAATTATCAGGCCTTCAAAAAGCAGAAAATTAGAATTCAACATCTTTAATGGCTGAAAATATATTGTATTCACTATGGCTATTATTGCTCCGAGTGTACCAATGAAAAAACCGATTCTTCGCTTTTTATGTGCATCAATGTTATCAAAATAGATACCCAGAACAATTAATTGTATTGGCGCAAAAAAATGGTACACGAACATATTGTTTCGGAATTTAATCGCCGCCCAATATGCAGTAAACTCTGTTAAAAGTGTGAGACATAACAACAAGACTAAAATTTTTGACGCCTGATCTTTGCCTTTAAGTTTATATATTCCCCCTAAGATGGCCAGGAATACAACACTCAAATAGATTACAAAACGAATATTAGGCTCCATCATTAGTCGATTAAAATGTCACTTGCCGCAGTTCCACTACTCGGGCAATCAAAAGGACATGGCACGCAAAAATCCATTACCGCACCCTGCGGACTATAAATATAATTGTTATCGTCGTCAAAGCCCGCTATCACAATGGTGAGGGAGTTATAATTCAGCCCGCCGGGCTGGTTGGCATATCCTGCGTTGATATAGCTTTTTTTATGTGCGAACATCAGCTTAACATGCGTTATATCCTCGTTCTGCAGGTAATAACGCAGCGCATTGGCATCCACTATCAATGATTTGAGCTGGGTGGGGTTATCCTTAATGCTGTTAAGATAACTCGCTATCATAATGTTGGCTGTATCGGGCAATAAAAAAGGTGAATCAAGCCCCATTACCGCAAAAGAGCGATAATCCTTTTTCTTTCCGGGTTTATTGATGTTGGTATCTACTGTTGCATTCTTTTTATTGCATGCATATACTAACAGGGCCGCGGCTATTACAAATAACAAACTTTTTTTCATATACCTACTTGCTTGTATTAAAATATTACAATCGCAAAAGTAGATTAAGCATTTCTGGCCGGGTACATCAAAACTATGGATGGCATCAATTAAAAAATGGGGGTACCTGCCCTGTTTTTTTATCAGCAATTAATGATTATGCCCTTCATGTCCGTCATGGCCGTGCTGTATCATTTCTGCCGGTAAAGGCGCCTGTGTTATACCGGTGTGTTTTTTCATCTTTTCAAGTAGTTCTTTTTCGTAGGCCACCCATGGCACTCCCGGTGCAAGTGTGTTTCTCATACATTGCCTGGCTTTGTCGCGATCTCCTGTAGCCCAATACGCCTCAGCCAGGTACAAATATGCTTTGTTGTTCCGCTCATTGAGGCGCACACATTTTTTCATATATTCTATTACGTGTTCCGGCGTTTCTCCCGCCCCCGATTGCCAGAGGTTGCGCACGCACAACCCGGCCAGGTAGTAGACGTAATCATTTTTGTCCTGTAGGTCTATGTATTTTTCGAGGTGTTGTATGGCCGTAACGAAATCAGATTGGTTAACAGCCAGGATGGCCAGCCCTAAATGAGCATCGGGTATTTTATCGCTCAGTTCCAGCGACCGGTGCAGGTACATATGCGCACTGTCGAGCATTTTTCTTTTTCTTTCGTCGGGTTCCACCACATCCGCATAGTCTTTATAAATAAGGCCAATGGTTGCCAGGGCCTCCGCATCTTCCGCAAAATCCGTTTGCACTGCCGGCCGCATAAACCTTAGCGCCACGCTGGAATTATGTACCATGTTGTAATACTTGCCAGCATGGATTGGCGCGTACATTTCATCTTCCTTTTCGTAAGACACGGTGGGGTTCAACATTTTTGTAAGAGCTTCCGCCCAACCGGGGTCAGTGACCTCTTGCGGCCATGTAAAGAGCTTTTGTGCGGCGGGACCATAATTCAAGTGTTCGTTTTGCTTGCCTACACGTAACATTATTACCGTCACGGGATCAATGTGCACGACATTGAATCCTTCTCCCCAATACAATAGCTGCTGCAATGATGTAAGCTGAGAGGTAGAAAGCACGACGTAATTAAACTTATATACCGAATCCAGCCGGTAAAACTTCTCCGGGTTGCTGTACAGGTCGAAGTAACTGTTGAAAAACTTTGCAGGGAATATATCCAGGTCGCGCAGGTCGATGTAAGATTTAAAGTCGGGGTAGAGATCGTACAATAAATACGACGAAATAAAGTAATCGGAAAAGGCCGGCCCTTTTATGTTCCAGGTCCTGATGAATTCGGCTGCGGTCGTTGGGTTATCAAGCGGGTTCACATGCAGGCCGTATTTATTAGGTGATTTTGTGAACCTGTAATAACTATTGCTTACAACCAGCACGTAAAATGCCGCCGCCACTACGGAACTTATCAATACCGTCCTTTTTGCCATGACTGTATACCATCCTTTGTTCACCAGCCCGGTGCGCTCTGCCAGCCATAAAAACATAACAGGCAGCGAAGGGAACAGAGCTATTTGTGCAAAAGGGATGTTCCTGTTTGCAGTGAGCGAGAGATACCCCAACAGCAACAAAGAAACCAGGTAACCGGCCATCAGTGGTGAAAGAAGATTTTTTCTGTCCTTCCGGGCCATCACTATCCGGTATATCCAGAACAAAATAACAACCGACAGTAATGCTATATGCGCTTTCCCCTGCACTGTCCAGTATTCAGGCGCAGACACGGGGAACAATTCGGTGGTGTATTGGTTTACCTCCAGTTGGCGGAATATCTCGAAAGATTGTTTCCAAAGCTGTATGCCGTTGGGGTTGACCAGTATTGCCAGGGCCATTCCCAGCCAGGTAATACTAAGCCTTGCAACTGAATGTAAAACCGCTTTGTCACTATTGGTGATATACGCAATAAGGCCACCGCCAATATAAGCGCCGATAAGTGCCATGCCCACAGGATATGCTTCGTGCATATTGGCCCAAAGACATTGCAGGGGTATCAGCCACAGGATGCGCCTCCAGGAAAAGCCCTGCGATTGCCAGAGTATCAATATATACACTGCGGTAAGTAAATGACTTACCATTTCGGGCCGGCCTGCCATCCTGAATTCTGATATAGCAAGGAACAATATGACCGCTAACACCGAATAAAGCGCCGACACCTGTTTATCCAGGTACTTGCTGAACAAGAGAAGCAGCCGCAGCAAAACGAGTACAAGCACAACGTTCACGAGCGACTGCAGCAACATAACGCCATGCGGCCCAAGTGCCTTTTCCAGCGAAGCGATGATAACCTCGTACAGCCATTTTACATTCACCCATTTTGTACCCTGCATAGTGAAGGAAAACTCATCGGTGCGGGTGATGGCTTTGTTTTCCAGCATCCACCGGCCGCTCAGCAATTGCCACCACATATCGGGCTCGCGCAGTTGCTTCATGCCCAGCACGAAAGCGCAGAGATAACAGAGTATATATGGAAGCCTTGTCAGTCGTTTATCCATGCAGTCAAAGTGTATTGTTACCTGAAAAATACATAATAGACTGTAATAGCAATAAAAAAGACAGGCGATGCCTGTCTTTTTCTCCTTATCAATATATATGCATTACTGTACCAACACTGTCGTTTCCAGGTCGGTAGTTTTTCCATAAGTTACAACTACATTGTTCAGGCTAACATCCAGGTATAAGGCTGCAGATGCGTCGAAAGTAACAGAATACGTACCCTCGGGCAGGCCCACGAACATAAAATAACCATCGTCCGCAGGTATAGCCGCATATGTATCCACACCGTTGGAAGCATACACCGTTACCAGTGCAGCAGACGGGAGTACATAACCTTTTATCCTTCCGTCTGTCTGTTGAGAATAAGCGCGTATCACAGGTTTCAGGTTGTATTTGCCGCTGCCTGTTTTCACTATTGACTTACCTGCATCAAAATCAATCCAAACCACGTAGGAACCACCGGCGGCAAACTCCTGTTTCAGGTTCAGCTTCAGCCCGCTTTCCTGTGCCGAGGGCGTATTGAGCGGGTGCGACTGTCCATCTATCACTACTGAATTATTGCTGCCGAGTATCAGCCTTATCTGGCTGATCTTACCTGCCGGCAAATCTGCCCTGAGCAACAAGGTGTCGAGCCCGTTGCGGAAATCGAGCAGGTTGTATATCCCCGGCCTTACGGGTTGCAAAGCTACGGCTGCTTGTCCTTCCATGGTTATTTCCACTTGCTGAATATCAATGTACACGGCATCGTAGTCAGCAGGGTCGTCGGTAAGGTAAAAACTCACATTGGCCGTCTTTTTCTGATTGGGCTCAATATTCTCATTTTCTTTGCCGCAGGACGCGAATATCATTACTGAAGTAATGGCGGCAATAATCAATCCCGGAAATAACCTCTTTTTCATATGTATCTATTTTTAAAAAATGGACTTATACCCAGTAAAACAATCTTAAGCGGCATTATGTTCAGAAATCGATATATTTTATTGATTATCAATTAAATAAAAAAAGCCCGCCACGAAGGCAGACTCTTTCACTAATCACTAAAAAGGGAATTTATTCTTTGGTTTCGGTTGCTTCAGCCCGGCCACCTTCTTTTTCATTCTTACACATTTGTATGAAATATTCGTTGGCCTCTGCGCCCCAGTATGGGTCGGTCATATCACCGTCATTTTCTTTGGCGAAGAGCGGCTGGGCCTTTTCGAAGTACTCCAGCGCTTTTTCGGCGCCTCCTCCAAACATTTTTGGCGTAAAGAAAACAGATGTACCCTTCAGGTAATAAATGCGCGGGTTTTCGGCATTCAGTTCTTTCGCCTTCTGCAGGTTCTCATCAAAGAGCTTTCCGTACTTCTGCCAGCGGTTGCGGCCGTCTACCGCCATGCGCGACTGTGCCAGCATTGCCTTCATCACGTATATATCATCCGTTTCCTTGCCCAGCAGGGTTACGGCCTCATCCAGCGATGCATCAGCTTCATCCAGCATTGCATCTTTCTTATCCATCTCATTTTCGGGCAACATATAAGAAAGGGAAGCTTTAGCGTAAGCATTATAATAATGCGGCGCCCATTCATCTTTCCATTTTTTGGCTATAAGGGTTAGTTTATTGGCCTGTGCCGTCTTTACAGAAACATCGCGCGTGGTGTCAAATGCCTGGAAGGTTTTTTTCAGGGCGTCGTTCATATCCTGCGCGCATACCTGAACATAAACTAACGCCGCTGTAGCTGTCAATAAAATGTAACGTGTCATAATCGGTTTGGTTTTTATTTCTTTTAGTTTTTTTATTAAGTACAGATATTAAATAATTAAAGTTCGTCTACATCAAATGCCGTAAGCGAGAAGTTGACGCCGACAAATACTGAGCGATATATGGCGGGTACAACGGGCGTACGGGTATAACCTATGTTAGCGTCGCCTGTGTACCTGTAGCCGAAGACATTCTTACTGTTGGTAATGTTATCAACACCTGCGTATATCACGGAGAACCATTTACCGAACGAGCGCAGGTAGTTTATCGTTATGCTCAGGTTGTGGAAGGCCGGGGTGCGGTCGCCCATAAAGTCTGTGTTTTGAGGATTGTAGTAAGGCCTTCCGCTGGCAAAGTTGTAAGTGGCGTTTACCTGGGTAGCCCATTTAGTAATAAAATACTTGGTAACGATATTCAGGTTGTGCGTAGCGATGAAATCAGGCTGCACGGACGCTATATAGTTTTTGTATAACCTGCGCGTATCAATATAGCTGTACGATATCCAGTAATCACCATTCTTTACAGTCTTCCTGTCGCGCCAGAAGAGTTCCGCACCTTGTGCATAGCCATAGCCGCTGTTATCAATAACCCCCACCGGCACCCTGTAGTTATTCGGGTCAAATCCATTGGTCCTGTGTTCGCGTACAAGTTGATTATAGTCCTTATAATATGCCTCCAGGCGCAGGGTACGGTCGTTGTGCATATACTGGTAGTTGGCTATATAATGTATAGATTGCTGGAAGCCCGGCCTGTAACCCAGTATATAATACTGCGGGTCTGCAAGCTGGTAAAAGATACCACTGGCTAAAGAGAATTGCCCGTGCAGGCCCGCACGTAAGGCGGCAGCCATTCTTGGCGCCACAGCGTTATTATTGATCAGCATACTATGCTCATAACGCACGCCGGGTTTCAATGCCAGCCAGTACAACGGTGACCATTCTGTTTCCAGGTAGCCCGCTATCTGCGTTTCCTGGAAATTAGTGTTGTACGCTGCAAATGTCCTGTCGTAGGTAAAATACTGGACCTCTGTACCCAGCAATACATTCACTTTGGTACTGCCAAGGTATTTGCCTTCCAGCCTCAACTGCGAGCGGTCGTCTTTATTTACTACCGGTGTGGTATTGAATTTTATATCGTCCTGGTTGTAGCTGTACATACCTGCGGTATAAAGTCCCCATTTAGATTTCCATGTCTGCCTGTACGACATCACGCCATATACGTTGCTGTTCTTCAGGCCGAAGTCCAGTGTCCTGGTGGCATCGGCAGGATCGGGAAGGCGCGTGCCATTCTGGAATTGCTGGTAGTTCACCAGCACTTTAAATATCCCGTTCTCGTTGGGCTTGTAAGTGTATTTGGCAGAGCCACCACCGCCTTTAGGCACGTCATAAAAGTCGAAGTTGGTTTTAGCTATTCCGTAAAAAGGTGTGAGGTTGGTATAATTGGCGGAGCCTTCAATACTTGATTTTTTCATCAGCTTGGATGCCGAAGCGTAAACGCCGGCCATGTGTACACCCATGTTGATGGTGCTTTTATCCGGCTGGTCGTTGCTGTTTAGTTCTAGCACGGACGATAACGCCTGCCCATAACGCGCGCTGTATCCACCGCTGCTGAAAGAGACACCTTTGAACTGAAAAGGACCAAACCGGCTACGGGCTGCAACACCGGGAGCAGCGCTGAGAAAGGCATTCTGCGCAACCATGCCATCAATAATTACAGCAGCCTCGCTGGCATCGCCACCCCTTACAAACAGCCCTGTTTGTGCTCCCTGCTGCTGGGTGCCGGGCAGGGTTTGTATAGCCTTTACCACATCGGCCTGCGTACCCGCCGTAGTTACAATGTCCAAAGGCTTGAGAATCGTTCCTTCGCTGCCGGATGCTTCAAATGAACCGGCGGTCACTGTCACCGTACCTAACCTGACGGTTCCTGTTTTCATCTTCAATTCTATGTCCTTTACATCACCTTCGACTGTAATGGGCATGCCTGCATTCTGATGGCTTATTTCCTCAGCTACTATTGTCTGTTGGCCCTTTTCGTCAGTACTAAAACTAAAAAAACCGCTGCTGTCGGTGGTTGACCCGTCGATTGTATTCAGCAAATAGACATTGGCGCCGGGTATTGGTTTGCCACCCATATTGGTAACCCTACCGCTGATGGTAGATTGGGCAGATAACCTGGCAATGCTGAGTAAACTTGCAACCGCTATAAATCCTGCCTGTACAATTAGTTTCATGAAAGCGTATGATAAATGTTTGGCAAATGTACAGCAGACAGTTCTATGACAGAACAAAGTTTCGGCTAAATTGGAATAAACGTCGGTGGACGGGCTCTTACTAACGGCGAATCCCGCCTATCATATATATATCAGTTCTTTCCTGATAGACTTGTAGTATTGCTGTTCTATGCCTTTACGGATGGTGACATCAACTTTTCTCTGCAGTAGCTGTTCCAATTCATCTTCCAGGTCGGTGAAACGTATGCCGGGGGCCTTATCAAAATTTATGAGCAAGTCCACATAACTATCCTCCTGCTCCTCACCACGGCTGTATGGGCCAAAAAGCGCCACCTCCGTAACACCGTATCGCCTTTTCAGGGATGTTTTGGCATTTTTTAGTTTTTCTATGATGAGTTCCCCGCTATGCATATCTCAAGTTACGCAATTTATACTGATATTCTGTCAACGGTTTAACCCGCGGTTAATTGTCATAAGAAAGTCCTATAGCATCTACACTGGGCAATAGTTTTCATCAATATTATTCCTCTCTTCCCTCTTCAGGTTTTTTTTCAGGAAAAGACGTGAACTTGTAGACCAGTGAAAACATCAGGTAACTGCCCACGCGGTTGACGGAAACATCTTCGTAATAATTGTCCCCTATATTCCGCTGCACGGTGGGATAGTTATTAAACACGTCGAATGCCTGTACACGCAGCGAAAGGCCGCGGGGCCGTATAAAAGTTTTATCTGCCATTGCATTGAACAGGAAGAATTCCTGCTGGAAATTTTGCGCCAGGCCTTTATTTACCATATACGATAAATAATATGACAACCTGAAACCAAGCGGCAGTATAAACGTGCCATCATGTGTAAGATCGTGCGCCTGCAGGGTATTATTCGATTGTGTTGCACCTTCAACACGGTTTAGCCTGTAGCTATAGTCCAGGCTGCCTTCGAACCATTTATCGTTGAACCATGTCATCCTGAGCCCCGGCGCCACTGTATAATTGGTTATCTGCTGCATTTGTCCGTTTACGATAGAAACATTATTGGCCAGGTTGCCTTGCAGCGAAAACGTAGCCCGTAGTTTCTTTTTTATAAATGGCTCCATCCTGTTTACCGATGCGCTAAGGTTATAGTTCCCATCCGCATTCACGGGCGTAGTAGTGCGCCGGCTGCCGGTCAACTCCGTGTTATTAATGATCTTGCTGTTTACCCAACTGCCCTGCACAAATGCCCACGTATTCCTGCCTGTCTTAGTATCGTTGTTGGCATACCGCAACGAAATATTATTGCTCACTTCCGGCCGCAGCTGAGGATTGCCGATGAAAATATTAAGGCTGTCTGTATAATCGGGTATGGGCTGCAACTGGGTGATAGAAGGCGGAGTAATGCCCCCGTTATAGCCCAGGCTCAACTGTGAACTTTTGGAAATATTGTACCGGGCAAACAACTTCGGGAAATAGTTAACCCCAGCCTGTTCTACATCATTGCCAATACCGGTTGTTAGCAAGCTCTTCCTGCTGTATGGCTCCGTTTCAAAGCCGGCCCCGGCAGCCAGCTTTTCTTTGCTGTACTGGTAGTTCAACCCTATTTTGTTATTGATATTGGTATTCTCGTAGCCCCTGCTTTGTATGCTGTCGCGCGTATAGACGCCGTTTGTTGCTACATCTACTTCGCGGTCGCTTTTACTCCGGGAAAAATTATTGCTGTAACTGAGGGAAAGGCTATTGTACTCATTTAACGGTTCAGTATAAGTAAACCCGGCATAGCTGTTAAAACTGTTGCCTGTTTCATCAGAACGGTTGCGTACTTCGTTAATGGATGGCGTTGTAAAATAACGGTTCAGGTTGTCATTGGCAGATGCAACATCGCTGCCATTGTAGCCCAGGTTAAGGTTGACCAATAACGTCCTGCCTTTCTTTGTAAAACCTTTCATGAAAGAGTTGGCAACGCTTATAGAACTGCCGTACCTGTCGGAGGTAGCATCTGTCCGCCGGAGAAAGATAACATCCCTGGTGCTGTCTTCATAGGTAATATCTTCAGTATTGCGTACGCTGCTTTGGTTGCTTACCCTGCCGCTGAGCACTGTTCTTAACGAGGTTTTTTCGCTGAATTTATAATTGCTGCGCAGGGAAAGACTATGTTGCTGCGTACCGCTGTTTTGCCTGTTATCCTGTTGCTGCAGCAGCAGGCTGTCGGCAGGCAGGTAGGTGGTGCGGAAGGAGGAACGTTCCAGGTAGTTATCATTATTGCTGAAACGGTAAGCGCCATTCAACTGGAACTTTTTATTCCTGTCGTAAGAGAAGTTAAAATTACCTCTTTGTTCGGTCCTTACGCCAGGGCTGCGCCAGGATGTATTGTTGGCACCACCATTATCGTTGCTTACGTCGGACACGCCGTTGTTATTGGCATTTCCTATTGCCGTTAGCCTGAGTGCATCGCCGCTCATATAGTTAGCAAAGAGCCCTGCCTGGTAGCGGCCTTTGGTACCGTACCCCGCCCCCGCCCTGCCATACACACCACCGCTGTACTTTTTTTTCATTTGCAGGTTCACCACTTTTTCTGTTGCATTTTCCTTGTTGCCGGTAAACTGCGCGTCCTCATCGCGCCAGTCGGTCACTTGTATTTTTTCTATTACCTCGGCGGGCAGGTTGCGGATAACATTTGCCAGGTCATCGGCAAAGTATTCCTTGCCGTTTATGAACAGCTTGTTCACCGGCTTGCCCTCTATGGTTATCTTGCCCTCGCGCGACACCTCTACCCCCGGCAGGCGTTTCAACACATCCTCTGTATTAGCCAGCGGATCTGTAATGAAAGAATCCACCCTGTAGCTCACGGTATCGCCGTGTATACGCACGGCTGTTTTGGCGCTGATAACTATTTCGCCAAGTTGCAATGTATCAAGTGTTTGCGAACGGGTGGTATCCTGCTGGGCAAGGGCAGTGAATGAGAGGAGAAAGGATAGTATGGTATAATATATGATGCGCAATTGGTGGACTATAACATTTGAAGCCGGGGGATAAATATAGCAAAAGCAGGATTACTGCAATAAAAAACGGCTATGGGTTACCAACTAAAACTGGCACAAACAACAGAAAAGCGGGCTAAACAGCCCGCCTGAAAAAACCTCCCTATGCTTATGAAAAACTACTTCTTGAAATCTTTTACCACCATCTTACCTGGCCATCGTGTTTCTGCCTGTATATATTATGTCCTGCCCGCATTTGCGTGCGGTTGATGAGTTGGCGTTTCCGCGGGGTGATGCGCCCGTCTGCCATGGCCATCTGCTTGTAGTGGCGTACTTTGGCTTGTTGTGCGCGCAGCATTTTTGCCTCCGGCCCGGTAAGCTGCCCGTTGCGTACGCCATGTTGTATGCGCTTGTGCTGGTTGTATTGCTTGTGCGGCATGGTTTTCCCGTGGGGGTGTGCCTGCACAGTTTGTACGGCCAACATCATAACCATGGCTGCCAGTACGATCGTGATCCTCTTCATAATTCTTTCCATTTAGTTTCTGAATGATAGACCTGTGACCCAGACTTTGGTTTAAAAGGGTATTGTTAAACAAAAACTAAAAGCCCCCCGGCGATGCGGGGGGCCTAAGGGGTAAACTATAACAGAATGATGTTAATCAGGCTTTTTGCCCTGCAGAAAGGTATTGATGCTCTGCAGGTCGGCCTTGCCCTCTTCGTTTTTGTCATTCACACCTACGCTATAGCCGCTATAGAAAGTATCGGACGAAGCAACAGTGTCATCGATGTGTACATTCTTCCTTACGTAGGCGGGTACATTCTCAACATCGTCATGCCCTTCACCGGCCTTTACATCGAAACTCATGCGACGCAAACGCTCAGCCCTTTCTTCCAGGGCGCGCTTTTGCTCTTCGAATATGCGTTTTTCTTCAAGCTCCGCCGCAGTGAGTACGCGTCCGCCGGGTGCAGTTACCTGCTCTGCCTGCGGCTGCTGTTGCATGGCAGGTTTTACCGGTTCTGCAGGAAGCTCATTTTTTATTACCAGTTCCAGCTCCGGCGCTAAGGGCATTTCTTTCTTCTCTTCCACCGGTTGTTTTTCTTCCGGCTTATCTTCGTGCATCACCAATTGCAATGTTTCGCGGGGTGTATTGTCTACCGGGAAATGCGGCTTTGCATCGATGACAACCCGGTTCTGCACCGGAGGGGTTTCTACCAGCCTCGGCGCCATCGGGTCTTCTGTCACAGCATCAGTGGCCTGGCTCACGGCAGTAGTGTTAACAGCCGGTGCAGCGGTATTTGCTTCGCCCAGTTTAACGATGATCTTCTCAGGCTCATTCTTACGCGCCGGCATTTCAGTGTTAAGCCCCTTATGGCTAAAGCCCGTTGCTATCACCGTTACTGCTATCTTGTCACCCAGGTTGGGATCGTGGCCCATACCCAATATCACATCGCAGTCTTCCCCGGCCTGCTGCTGTACATAAGCCTGTATCGCTTCTGCTTCATCCATGGTATGCTCATACTCCCCGGCGGCGGATGTGATGTTGAGCAGTATCCATTTGGCACCAGTGATATCATTGTCGTTAAGCAAGGGTGAGCTTAATGCCTCTTCCACTGCTTTCTCGGCGCGGCGCTCGCCGGCAACTTCCGCACTGCCCAGTATAGCTACACCGCCATTTTTCATAACGGTACAAACGTCTGCAAAGTCAACGTTTATCTGCCCGGTGGTGTTGATGACGTCCGTGATACATTTTGCCGCAGTGGCCAGTACATTATCGGCCTGTGCAAATGCCTGCGTGAACGGCAGGTTGCCGTATTGCTGGCGCAATTTGTCGTTGGATATGATGAGGATAGTATCCACATGCTCGCGCATACGGTCTATACCGTCCTGTGCCTGTTTCATCCGCTTGCGACCTTCATAAGTAAAAGGCGTAGTTACAATACCGACTGTCAGGATATTCAGGTCCTTACATATCTTGGATACAACCGGCGCGCCCCCCGTACCCGTGCCGCCGCCCATACCCGCGGTAATGAAAGCCATGCGTGTATTTACAGAAAGTATTTTGGAAATATCTTCCATACTCTCCTCGCTGGCCTGCTTGCCGATTTCGGGATTGGCACCTGCTCCCAAACCTTGCGTGAGGTGTGGCCCGAGCTGTATCTTGTTGTGCACGGGACTAAGTGTAAGCGCCTGCGAATCTGTATTGCAGACAACAAAATCAACGCCTTCTATGCCAAGGCTGTGCATGTAATTGACAGCATTGCTGCCGCCACCACCTACGCCTATCACTTTGATGATGGACGACTGGTTTTTGGGAATTTCAAAATGTATCATACGATTCTCTGTTTTTTGGGTTAGTAATGAAACAGTCCTTTTTTATTGTTATTAATTGGGTTACTCAATTTTTTCATCTTCTACTTCTTCAAACAGGCTCATAAATTTCCCTTTCAGCCCGTCGAAAAGTTTTTTCATTTTCTCGGTACGCTTCGTGGCCTTTTCGTCCCTTACATCTTCTTCCTGTTCTACATCCTGCTGCTCAGTCTCCGCGGTGGTCAACTGCGCAGATATATAATTGCCTCCTTCCCCGATAAAGCGCATCTTCCCGCTTTCGTAGTCGTGGTAGCCGCGCAGTATCAAACCGATACAGGTAGAATACATAGGGTTCATCAGCGACTCGGCATAGCCGCCCGCAAGATGCTCGTTGGGGTAACCGATGCGTGCCCCAAGGCCCGTAGTATATTCAGTAAGCTGTATGATGTGCTTCAACTGGGCGCCACCGCCGGTAAGAATAATACCGCCGTACAGGCGCTTATCAAGGCCGATCTGCTTCAGGTGAAATAATACATAATCCAGTATCTCCTGCGTGCGCGCCTGTATGATGTGCGCCAGGTTCTTAACGGATATTTCCTTTGCTGGCAGGCCACGCAATCCGGGTATCGTAATGTATGCATTGGCATTGGCCTCCGCCGCCAGGGCAGTACCATACTGTACTTTCATAGCCTCGGCCTGTGCGCGCAGTACGCCGAGGCCGCTGCGAATGTCATTAGTAATGTTGACGCCGGCATAGGGTATCACGGCGGTATGTTTCAGGATGCCATCATAGAAAACCGCCATATCGGTGGTGCCACCGCCTATGTCCACAATAGCTACGCCGGCTTCCATATCCTCATCGGTCATAACAGCAGCGGCGGATGCCAGTGGCTGCAATACCAGGTCGCGCGTGGTAAGAGATGCTTTATCAACGCAACGTTTGATATTACGGATGGCGTTTTTATCCCCTGTAATGATGTGGAAGTTGGCGCCAATTTTTACACCGTTCATACCTATAGGCTCGGTGACATTAGTAGCGCTGTCTATTGTAAACTCCTGCGGCACAATATCTATGATCTGGTCGCCGGCGGGGATGTACGTTTTATATTGGTCGCGTATCAGCATATCGATATCCTCCTGGCTGATAACATCGTCGGAGTTGGTACGTACCCTGTCGCCACGGGTTTGCAGGCTCTTGATGTGTTGCCCGGCTATGCCTACATATACTTCGTTGATGTCAAGGTCGGGGTTTGACTCCAGGCATTTAGCGATAGCATGCTCGATAGAGCGGATACATTGGTCGATATTCATTACCACGCCGTGGCTCACTCCCGCTGATTCTACCCGCCCGAAAGCAAGTATCTCCAGTTTGCCAAACTCATTTTTCCTTCCTGCAATTGCAGCCACTTTCGTGGTGCCTATGTCCAGGCCTACAATGATGGGTTGCTTTTTGCTCATACTACAAACGTTTATACTTTTTTATTCGCCTCCGTATATATACTTCGGCTTTTTATCCTCTTGTTTTTTTTCTTCTTTTGGTTTTTCCTGCTTAGGCTCCGTAGCTTTCTTTTGTGGCCGGGCTGCAGGTTTTTTCAATGCTTTTGCCGGTTCAGTCTTTTGCTTCGGTGCTTCATTTAGCCTGACAGGTAGTTCCACCTGTATGTTCTTTTCCGGTGTTGCTTTCACAGGTGTTTCTGTTTTTACATCCAACGGATGCGCAGATGTTGTGACTGGAGCCGTTGTTGTACCCGGCGTGGGTTTAACAGGCGCCGCAGTTTTGGGTTTAGGTGTTTCCCCGGTTATGCTGCTTACCCAGTTGATTCGGTTGATGACCTTATCTACCGGCAGTTTCCAGTTGAGCGCGGGCGATGCTACGAGTTGCCCTTTATAGCTCAGGTCCAATACCTTGTATTTTTCCCAACCCACTTCATTCAATACATTGGTGTAGAAGGCGAACAGGTTGTCAAATTTCAACTGCATATCGGTCGTATCGCCCAGGATGATTTGGTGCTCGCCCAATACAGGCACTATTTCAAATTGCATGTCGTCGCGCACAATCACCTGCGACACCTGTGCATTCCAGAAGGTATCTCGGCGAATGAATTGTGCCAGCGCCATAATTTGTGCCTTCAATGCATTACTCATGCTGTCAGCTTTCAGTTCGGGTACATTGGTTACCACGGTTGTATAATAATTATACTTGGGCGACAAGGGCAACGCCTCCATTTTCCTGTCCAGGTAGTAACTATTGCCGTCCTTCTCAAATATCCTAACCACAGGAGCGCGCTGTATAACCAGCGCATGCAACTGTTGCCTGTTGTCAAGGTACACTTGCGCGTCTTCTATCCAGGGGTTGCCGCTCACTACTTTTTCCATTTGCCGCACATTCAGTTCAGACAGTTTTGTTACACCGGTTTTTATTTCACCGTCGCGTAGCAGTGTTTGTTTAATTTCCTTTTCAGTAACAAAGCCGTACTGTTTATTGGTTATCCTGATGTCCACATCATTAAGTGTCCGGTTCCGCTGTTGTCGGGTAGCGCTCAATACGGCAGTAATACATACACCTGCCAACACCAGTGTCAGCATTGCCTGTATTATTTTACGTACTGATATTTTGCGCTTCACGCTCATTTAGTTTCTATTATACTTTTTATGGGTTCTACCAATTTGTCTATATCACCGGCACCCGCTGTTATGAATACTTCCAGGGGCGCGGCCTGCACATATTTCAGCAAGCCTTCCTTAGACAGTATAGTACAGTTGGGGTTGCCCATTTTTTCTTTTATCATGGCTGATGTCACATCTGCTATCGGTTCCTCGCGTGCAGGATATATATCCAGCAGTATCACCTCGTCTGCCATATCCAGGCTGTGGGCGAAACCTTCTGCAAGGTCGCGCGTACGTGTGAACAGGTGTGGCTGAAAAGCCACCACGCATTTTTTATCGCTGAACAACAACCGGGCGCTCTTTATCAACGCAGCCAGCTCCTCGGGATGATGGGCATAATCGTCTATATATACTACTTCATCGTTCTTCACTACATACTCAAACCTTCTCTTCACCCCTTTGAACGCAGGAAGTACCTTTTTTACTCTATCTGCATCCACTTCCAGCAATTGAGTAACGGCTATTGCGGCCACGGCATTTTCCACATTGTGCATACCACCCATGTTCAGCAGCAGCCCTTCCAGCAGCCCGTCTTTATAGTGCAGGTCGAATACATAGCTGCCGTTCTTCATTGTGATGTTGGATGCATACACATCGGCGGCATCATTTTGCAGGCTGTAGGTCATTACATGCGCGGCGCTTAATTCGCTTGCGCGTTTCAAGCCATGTTTGGCCAGCAGGGTGCCATTATGTTTTATGTTGCGTGTATATTCTATATACGCATTCTCCATCTCTTCCGGCGTGCCATATATGTCCAGGTGGTCGGCATCCATAGCAGTCAGCACCGCTATGTCGGGGCGCAACTTGAGGAAGCTCCTGTCGTATTCATCGGCTTCTATTACTGCAGTGGGCGTTTCGCTACTCCAATAGTTTGTGTCGTAATTGACCGACACGCCGCCCAGGAAGGCATTGCAGCCCATACCCGCTTCGCGCAACAGGTAGCTAATCATCGTGCTCATGGTAGTCTTACCATGAGTACCCGCCACGGTTATGGAGAAATAACTTTCGGTTATCCATTGCAGGACATCGCTGCGCTTGTATACGGGATAGTTATTATCGCAGTACCAGTTCAGCCCTGCGTGTGTTTTAGGAATAGCAGGAGTGTACACTACCAGTTCAGCATTTTTATCCAAGAGCGATATATCATCAACATAATGAACGGACATGCCTTCGGACTGCAGTTTTTTGGTCAGGTCGGTTTCGGTACGGTCATACCCGCTCACCACTACTCCACGTTGCGCGAAGAAGCGGGCCAGGGCGCTCATACCTATGCCGCCTATGCCTATAAAATACACCCGTTTCAGTCCTTCAATATTCATTACACAGTTTTACCGCTTATCTCCAATACTTTTTTAGCAATCCTTTCGTCTGCATCTTTTATGGCTAATGCCCGCAGGTTTCTGTGCATTAGTTCCTGCATAGCATCGTCTTTCAATAGCTTCTTCAACTTTGGCACCAGCTCCGTTTTGGCATCGCTGTTTTTCACCATCATGGCAGCGTTGTGTTCTACCAGGGCCATGGCGTTACTTGTCTGGTGGTCTTCTGCCGCAAAAGGGAAAGGCACGAATATCACTGGCCTGGCCACAATACATAATTCAGCAATAGCCAGTGCGCCAGCCCTTGATATCACCACATCTGCTACTGCATAGGCTTTGTCCATTTCCTTTATAAAATCGAAGACCTTAACCTTATCCTTAAAACCCGCTGCTCTTTCTTTCGCCTGTTCATAATAAAGCTTCCCTGTCTGCCATATCAACTGCACCCCTTCATCCAGTATTTCTTCCAGCCGGGCGTCTATAGTTTCGTTGATAGATTTAGCACCAAGGCTACCCCCCACTACAAGAATTGTCTTTTTAGCTGCATTCAGTCCTAACCACGACAGGCCCTCCTCACGGCTCACAGTTGAGTGTGCAATATTTTTACGCACCGGGTTGCCTGTGAATATTATTTTACTCTTTGGAAAAAAGCGTTCCATATTATCATAACCCACGCAAATCGCTTTCGCCTTCTTACCCAGTATTTTATTGCTTTTGCCAGCGTAAGAATTCTGCTCCTGTATCAGCGTAGGTATACCCCGACCCTGTGCAGCATTCAGCATAGGGAAGCTGGCATAGCCCCCTACTCCGACCACCGCATCGGGTTTAAAACTGTTCAGTATACTTCTTGCCTGCATAAAGCTCTTTATCATTTTAAAAGGCAGCGATATATTTTTCAACATGTTGCCCCTGTCAAACCCCGCGATGTCCAGTCCTACAATCTCGAATCCTTCCTGTGGTACTTTTTCCATTTCCATTTTCCCCTTCGCACCCACAAACAATAGTTCGGTACCGGGGACTAATCTCTTCAATGCATGTCCTATCGCCACTGCGGGAAATATATGCCCGCCTGTTCCACCACCTGCTATTATCACTTTCAAGCCACTCATCTTATCCCATCGCAGGTTTTACATTCATTTGTTCACTTTCCTCTACCGCTTTTGCCATCTCCGCTTTTTTCTTTCCTTCCATTTCATCTACATACCTGCTCACGCTAAGTATTACCCCTATGGCCATACTGGTAAACCATACAGACGAACCACCCATACTTACCAATGGCAGGGTCAAACCCGTAACCGGCACCAGGTGTACATTCACGGCCATATTCAGCATTGCCTGGAACACCAAGGTCATGCTTAACCCCACCGCCAGGAACGCCCCAAAAGCGTAGGGGCACCGTTTGAATATCAGGATACTGCGCCAGAGAAACAGCAGGTAGAAGAATACCATCAACGCCCCACCTATTAACCCATACTCCTCTATTATTATCGCATAGATAAAATCGGAGTAAGAATGTGGCAGGAAGTTGCGCTGCTGACTGTTGCCTGGCCCGCGGCCGGTTATACCGCCATTTGCGATTGCGATTTTCGCATGCAATACCTGGTACACCTCCTCTTTTGGCTCACCGTCTTTCGGACCCATGAAATCAACTATACGTTTCTCCCATGTTTCAGCACGACCGAAGCCTGTAACCTTCGACACTCCATATAACAACAATCCGCCAATGATTCCGGCAAAAGCGAGTAAGGCTATGTGCCGTACCCTTACCCTGCCTATGAAGAACAGTATACAGCAGGTAATGCCAATCATCACCGCCGTAGACAAGTTGGCCGGTGCAATCAATGCCGCCGTTATCAACACAGGTGCAAGCACAGGGAGGAAACCTTTTTTGAAATCCTTGATAACCGCTTGTTTCACACTAAGCATACGCGCCAGGAACATGAACAAAGCCAGTTGCGCCAGGGCAGATGTCTGTATAGTGATACCCGTACCGGGCAGTGATATCCAACGCGAACCTTCATTAAGTTTCACGCCGAAGAACAGGGTATAAATCAACAACGGTATGCTGATGAGGTAAAATAATACTGCCAGGCGTGCAAACTTGGTATAATTTATTTTATGGAGGAAATAAATGAATATCAGCCCCAGGCCAAGAATGACTATCTGCTTTACCAAATAGTAGTTGGCGTTAGTGTCATGTTTGTAAGCCAGGGAACCTGTAGCGCTATAAACAGCCAGCAGGCTGATGAACGATAGTATGATGACTACCGCCCAAATAACCTGGTCTCCTTTTGTCTGTTTCAGCAATTGTTTCATCCCGTTTTCTCCTTCGCTTTATTTTTTACAGGTTGCGTACTGCTTCTTTAAACTGCTCTCCCCTGTCTTCATAATTCGTAAACAAGTCGAAGCTGGCACATGCCGGCGACAGCAGCACTACATCATCTTTTTCCGCTAATGCGTACGCAGCGTTTACCGCGTCTTTTGCCGACTGTGTATCTACTATTGTTTCTACCATACCTTCAAAAGCCTTATGAATGGGTGTATTGTCAATGCCCATACACACAATAGCTTTTACCTTATCCTTCACCAGTTCTGCTATTTCGCTATAGTCATTCCCTTTATCCTGTCCTCCCAGTATCAGTACGGTAGGTTTGGTCATACTTTCCAACGCATACCATACTGAGTTCACGTTGGTTGCCTTACTATCATTAATAAAATCAACACCCCTTATTGTCGCAACAAATTCCAGCCTGTGTTCCAATCCCTTGAAGCTGGAAAAACTTTCTCTTATCTTCTCCTTCCTGATACCCGCAATACGGGCTGAAATGCCTGCTGCCATACTGTTGTAAAGATTGTGTTTGCCTTTGGTGGACAGGTCATGTATGGACATGTTCAGTTCTTCACCATTAAAGCGGATGTTCATTTTATCATCGTTAATAAATCCTCCCTCGTTGGTAATGTTTTGGTCGCTCATCGTAAAGTAAATTGTGTTTGATTGAATAAAATGGGTTGTGATATGTTCTCTTATTACGGGATCATCGTAATTCACGACGAAGTACTCTCTCTCTGTCTGGTTTTCCGCGATCCTGAATTTTGCATTTATATAATTCTCAAATTTGTAGTCGTACCTGTCTAAATGGTCGGGCGTGATATTCAGCAACACCGCCACATCCGGTTTAAACCGGTGTATATCATCCAACTGGAAACTGCTCACTTCCATCACGTACCATTCGTGCGGGCGCTCTGCCAGCTGGCGCGCAAAACTGTAACCGATATTACCCACCATAGCCACATCATAATCGGCCTCTTTCAGCAAGTGATAAGTAAGCGATGTGGTTGTGGTCTTGCCATTGCTCCCGGTTATGGCTATTATCCGGCTGTCATTTTTATAACGGTAGCCAAATTCAATCTCGCTGCATATTTCAATGCCTGCCGCACGAACTTTCTTCACAATGGCTACCTTATCGCTGATGCCCGGACTTTTCACTACACAGTCTGCATTCAATATTTTCTCTTCCGTATGCATCTTTTCTTCGTAGTCTATACCGGCCGCACGCAACTCTTGTTTGTACTTGTCTTTTATCACTCCTCCGTCGCTTACAAACACATCCCAGCCCTGCTGCTGTCCCAGTAACGCCGCACCTATGCCGCTTTCCGCAGCACCCAGCACCACCAGTCTTTTATGTTTATCCGCGTTCATTATTGCATTTTCAATGTTACTATACTCATTATCGCCAACGCCATACCCACTATCCAGAACCTTGTTACTATTTTGCTTTCGTGGTATCCCAGTTTCTGGTAATGGTGGTGCAGTGGCGACATCAGGAATATTCGCCTCCCTTCTCCGTACTTTTTCTTCGTGTATTTGAAGTAGGCAACCTGTATCATCACCGACAGATTCTCCATCAGGAATATGCCGCAGATAATAGGCACCAACAATTCTTTACGTATCATAATGGCCAGCACGGCAATAATGCCGCCCAATGCAAGGCTGCCCGTATCGCCCATAAACACCTGCGCGGGATAGGCATTGTACCAGAGAAAGCCTACACATGCGCCGATAAACGCTGCAATAAAAATGGACAGTTCGCCCAAATAAGGTATGTGCATAATGCCCAGGTAATCGGCGAAGACATAGTTTCCCGATACGTAGGCAAACACTCCCAGGCAAATACCCACAATTGCCGACACGCCTGTTGCCAGGCCGTCTATACCATCAGTTATATTCGCGCCGTTGGAGACTGCGACTATAATAAATATGACTACCAGTATATAAATTATAGGCGTCATTACGTCCACTGCACTCTTGCCGAACACGGCTGCTATTTTACTATAGCTCATCTCGTGGCTTTTCACGAATGGTATTGTGGTTGTCACGGCTTTCACATGCACATAAGTATGTTCTTTGCCTGTTTGGTCGAGGCGGGTGAAGGGAGCGGACACCTGTTCTTCGGCCTGGTTGTATAATACGGTCTGACCAGGCCGTACTTCGCGGGTAGTCACTACATGGTCGTTGTAATACAGCGACAGCCCGATGATAATGCCGAGACCTACCTGGCCCATTATCTTAAACTTACCTGCAAGGCCTTCCTTGTTCTTTTTGAACACCTTTATATAATCGTCAAGGAAGCCTACCAAACCTAACCATACAGTAGAAAGCAGGATGAGAATGATATATACATTGGTGAGCTTGGCGAATAATAATGTGGGTACCAATATGGCTGCGATAATAATGATACCGCCCATAGTAGGCGTTCCCCGTTTTTGCGCCTCGCCTTGCAGGCCCAGGTCGCGAACGGTTTCGCCTATCTGCTTCCTGCGCAGATAGCCTATCAGCCCCTTGCCTATGATGGTGGTAATGATGAGCGAGAGGATGATAGCCATAGCCGCGCGGAAGGTGATATAATAGAATATACCCGCGCCAAACAGCCCGTATTGTTCTCTCAAGTATGTAAACAAATGGTATAACATCCTCTGCGCTTCTCTGCTTTATTTATTTAATAGTTCAAAAGTTTCCTTTAGTACCTCGCGGTCGTCAAAATGATGACGAACGCCTTTTACTTCCTGGTATGTCTCATGTCCCTTGCCTGCCACCAACACTATGTCCTCAGCATTGGCCAGGGCGCATGCGGTTTTTATCGCTTCTCTCCTGTCTGTTATCCTCAATACTTTTTTGCTGTGCGCTATTGATAAACCAGCCACCATATCGTCCAGTATATCCTCCGGATTTTCAGAGCGGGGATTATCGGCCGTCAAAATAGCCCTATCGCTATGTTCACAGGCAACTTCTGCCATCAGCGGACGCTTGGCTTTGTCCCTGTCGCCACCGCAGCCTATTACTGTTATCACCTGCTGCCCCCCGACGCGCAACTGGTTGATAGTAGCCAATACATTAATGAGTGCATCGGGAGTATGTGCATAATCTACTATGCCCAGTACTTTCTCGTTGTCGGACATAATAGTTTCAAATCTGCCGGGTGCGCCATGCAGGTTGCTCAGTATTGCCAGCACGTTCATTTTATCTTCGCCTAACTGCACCGCCACACCATATGCAGCCATAAGGTTGTAGGCATTAAACGTACCTATCATGCGGAAATGCGCTTCAGTACCGTTCACATCCATCACTAGTCCGGTGAGGTTATTCTCCAATACTTTGCCTTTTATATCTGCAGGCACGCGAAGGCTGTAAGTCAACCTGGTTGCTTTTGTATTCTGCAGCATTACTATACCCCTTTTATCGTCGGCGTTGGTAAATGCAAAAGCTGTTTTTGGCAACCCATCAAAAAACATCTTCTTCACCCTTATATATTCATCAAAGGTCTTGTGGTAGTCAAGATGATCGTGCGTGATATTTGTGAATACCCCGCCCGTAAAATGTATGCCGCCTATACGGTGCTGGTGTACAGCGTGCGAGCTTACCTCCATAAACACATGTGTACAGCCGGCTGCATACATATCGGCCAGCAGGCTATGCACTGCAATAGCATCGGGTGTGGTATGCGTGGCAGGCACTATCTTATCATGTATATGATTCTGCACGGTCGATATCAGCCCGCATTTATAACCCAGCCCCTCAAACAGCTGATACAGCAGCGTGGCTACGGTAGTTTTGCCATTGGTACCTGTAATACCTATCACCTTCATCTTTTCAGAAGGGCCACCATAGAAGGCGTCGGCCATAACGCCGACTACGGCAGCACTATCTTTCACCTCTATATAAGTAATGCCTTCTCTCTTATTTGCCGGTAATATTTCAGCAACTATTGCAACGGCCCCTTGGTCAATTGCTTTATCAATATACCCGTGCCCATCTGCCTGCGTACCTTTTACAGCTATGAACAGGCTGCCTTTATCCACTTTGCGGGAGTCAATATACAAACCGGTAACACTAACAGAGGTATCACCTGTTAGCTGCAACGGCTGCACTGAGTATAATATGTCTTTTAGTTGTTTCACGAACCCAATTCCAATATTATTTCCTGTCCACGTGTGGCAACAGTGCCGGGCGCAACTGATTGCGCCCGGACTCTTCCCTTGCCCTTTATATGCACGAACAAGCCTTCCTGTTCTAACAAATACACTGCGTCTTTTAATCCCATGCCACTTACATCGGGCACGAAACCTTTATATACTTTTTCAGGCTCCGCTACCAGTTTGTTGGCTGAGTCTGCCTGCACGTGGTGCATTGTGTTGTATGGCGGCAGGTTTATATTCTTACCTACAGCGCCCAACAACACCTGATAGCCTGCACCTGTAGCTTTATGCGCTACCATCGGCTTTGCTTTCGATTTGTCAAGGCTGTCTGTCGGCGCTTTCCAGCCATTGCCGGAAGCAAACACACGGTCTGCAATCATCCGGAATACAGGCGCTGCAATAGTGCCGCCATAATAACTGCCCGCATGCTTTTTTGTGCGCATTACTACTACGATGGTGTACCGGGGCTCATTTGCGGGAAAATACCCGACAAAAGAACCCTGGTAAACGCCATCGCCGTATTTAATTCCTTTATCCGCTACCTGCGCGGTACCTGTTTTGCCTGCTATAGTATAATACGGGCTTTGAATACTTTTTGCCGTTCCTGTCAGCGCTACCTCTTCCACACATGCACGCAGTTGTGCCACAGTTGCTGAATCGCCAATGGCCTGTTCCAGCACATGCGGTTGTTTTTTATAAATAGTGGTGCCGTATTCCTTCACTTCGCTGATGAGGTACGGGCGCATCATCTTACCATTGTTGGCCACCGCGTTGTACAACATGCAGGTATGCAGTGGTGTTATCTGCACTTCGTAGCCCGTACCCATCCAGGGCAGGGTGGTTTTGCTCCACGACTTGCTTTCCGGGCTTTTTACTATTGGCCTGCGTTCGCCCGCCAGGTCAATCCCTGTTTTTTCGTGGAGGTGCAGTTTTTTCAGGTGAGCGACAAATTTCTCCGGCTCCTTATAATAATACTGTTGCGCCAGCTTGGCATGTACTGTATTGGATGAATGTGCAAAGGCATCTTTAAGTTTCATTTTCCCCAGGCCAAGGTGGGAGTCTCTCATAGTCAGGTTGCCAAAACGTACTGTACCGCCCTCTGCATCTACAATGTTTTCGGCGGTCACATATTTATCGTTGAACACTGCGGCCAGGGTTGCCAGCTTGAACACCGAGCCGGGCTCCGTTGGTATCATGGCATAGTTAAAGTCTTCAAAATAGCTGCCATCTTCCTGCGCGCCCAGGTTGACCAGGGCGCGTATTTTCCCTGTAGCTACTTCCATCACTACGCAGGTGCCGTATTGCAGATTGTATTTTTCACACATGCTTTTTACGGCATATTCGGCAATGCCCTGTATTTCCAGGTCAATAGTGGTAACGACATCTTTACCATTCTGCGGTTCCATTACACTGCCTTCTATCGGCATCCACCCACCGCCGGTCATTTTTTGCTCCACACGGCTGCCTTCATGACCGCGGAGCAGGCTGTCGCAGGTTGCTTCAAGGCCAACGGTCTGTGCATTCTCGCGCCACAAGCCAATAGTACGGTAAGCTAACATGCCGTATGGGTTGATACGGTTCATCTTAGACTCAGCAATGAAGCCACCCCTGTTTTTGCCTTTATTAAAGATTGGGAACCCGCGCAATGCCTGGTATCTATCGTACTCGAGGTTTTTGCACAGCAACCAGTATTTTTCGCCATCAGCATAGGCCTTTTTCAATTCAGCACGATATTTCGCTGCGCTCTTTTCCTCAAACAGGCCCGCGAGTTCCTTTGCCAGGCTGTCCACATTTTGCACAAACAATGTCGAATCGATGACCGAAAAATCAATATGCACATCAAACAAGGGAATAGTGGAGCAAAGCAGGTCGTTGTTCTCCGTATATATATTACCACGCTCCGCCGGCAGTGTGGTATTGCGCGTATGCATATTTTCAGCCATAGCGCGCAGCCTCGGGCCTTCCTTTACCTGCATAACGGCAGCCCTTACCAATATAGCCAGCCCCAGCAGGCACATACAGGTAAATGCCACGTACACCCTGAACCGTATGTCTTTTTTAATGTCCAATAGCTTGCGGTTGTGCAGGTTTTGTTTTTGTTATTGTAAATGTCGGCGTCAGCATGGGCTTCAGTCCCAATGCATCAGCGTTTTTTATCACCTCTGTTTCCATCTGGGCGCGCATCATCTGCGATTTTGCGTCCATATACTCCCAGCGCAATTCTTTCAGCGTATCATTCAGTTTATTCAACTCCCTTTGGGTATCCACAGCACGCTTGTTGCTGCTGATATACAGCACACACAAAAGGGCAACAAAAGCCAGGTATGGAACATTGCTGACGATGGCGGTGTAAGACAATTTTTCCAGCAACGCTTTCCAATCGCTGCGAACACGTTGCGCAGGGGTGTTTACTTCCTGCACTTTTATGTTATTTGCCTCTTTACTCATTTACAACCGCTCTGCTATGCGTAAACGTGCACTACGCGCACGTGGATTTTCTTTTATTTCCGTTTCCGATGACTCAATGGGTTTAGGTGTCAATGGTTTCAGTTTGGGTTTTATCACTGCGTGGCCAAAAACGTCCTTTTCCACTTCGCCCCAGGCACCATGCTTCATAAACTGTTTCACCATCCTGTCCTCCAGCGAGTGGAAGGTGATTATTGCCAACCTACCGCCGGGCTTCAGGCATTGCACCGATTGCTCCAGCAGGTCTTTCAGCGCACCCAGTTCGTCGTTCACCTCTATCCTCAATGCCTGGAACACCTGTGCCAGGTATTTATTCGGATTACCCTTCATCACCTGTGCCAGTAAAGCCTTTAGCGAATCTATACTGTTGAGCGTTGCCTTATCACGGTTATCCACTATATGCCTGGCCAGTTGCCGTGCATTCCGCACTTCTCCGTACTGCTCAAACATCTTGTGCAATTCCTGCTCGCTGTAGGTTTTCAGCACTTGAGCGGCTTTTAGTTCCGTTCTGCTGTCCATCCGCATATCCAGCGGACCGTCGAATCTGATGGAAAAGCCCCGCTCGCCGGTATCAAACTGATAAGAGCTTACACCAAGGTCAGCCAGTATACCATCCACTTCTGCGCAGCCGTGCAGCTTCAGGAACCTGCGCATATACCGGAAGTTCTCATGCACATCCGTCAGCCTGCTATCGGCCGGCTTGTTCTTCCAGGCATCGCTATCCTGGTCGAAGGCTATCAGCCTGCCCTGTTCACCCAAACTTTTTAAGATCTCCCTGCTGTGCCCGCCACCGCCAAATGTCACGTCCACATATACCCCATCCGGTTTTATCGCTAACCCGTCTACCGCCTCATGCAGCATCACGGGTGCGTGGTAAAAACCGGGTGCTTCCCTATCACTCATCATCCGGCAGTTTATCATTTCCACCTGTTACCTCTTCGGCCAGGTCGCTGAAATTGTCCTTATGTTCGTCGATATATGAATAGTATGTATCTTTATTCCACAGCTCCACCTTGGTGCCCTGGGCTGTGAAAACCATGTCTTTTTGTATGCCAGCACGCTCCAATAACATCTTAGGAACCAGTATTCTGCCGGCGGAATCCACTTCTACTACCGTGGCCCCGTTCCGGAATAACCTTTTGAATTCCCGGACCTTAGGTTTGAAATCATTCAACTTGTCCACCTTGGCAGAAATGGCATTCCAGCTTTCCATAGGGTATAATACGAGGCAATTCTCAAACCCACGGTTGATGACGAACTGTTCGGCGCTGCCTTCCGACAGTTGCTTGCGGAAGGATGCTGGCAGCAAAAAGCGGCCTTTGGCATCTACCGAAACTTCATATTCGCCTATGAGATTGAGCATTTTTCCGGATAAAACCTATAAAAATCAACGGTTTCATCACAAAATAACACATTTTACCACAATTAAACACGATTGAGAAAAAGGATTTTTATTCACATAATATTATATAGCCGCAATCCTTTACTGTAAAGGCTTTCAGGCTTATATTCACGTAATGTGCGTAAATGCCTGTTGAAATCATGTGAATTGTCGTGGATAACCTGTGAATTGAGGTTGACAAACATGCTAAAGTCCTTTTTAACAGAGTTTTACGTGAGCCTGATGGTAAACAGGCAGAAATACATTAGTTTTGCAACTCTTATTATGACTGCTGCTGTCCGCAATTTTTGGGTATTCATTACTGCGCTTGTGCTCTTATCGTCCTGCAATGGTTACGAAAGGGTATTGAAGAGCAACGATGTAAACTACAAACTGGAAAGGGCGAACAAGTATTACGACCAGAAAAAATACCCGCAGGCCAACGCGATATATGAAAGCCTGATACCGGTAATGAAGAACACCCGTAACTACGAGCCTCTTTACTACCGCTACACTTACACCTTCTATTACATGAAGGATTACCTTTCGGCCTCATACCATTTTAAAAATTTCGCAGAATTCTTCCCGAAGAGCAAGGAAGCTGAAGAATGTGAATACATGCATGCATATTGCCTGTTCAAAGAATCGCCAAAGCCTTCGCTGGACCAGGCTTATACCGAAAAAACTGTAGGCGCATTACAAACTTTCCTGAATGCATACCCGCAAAGTAAATACGCACCCGAAGCCAATAAGATAATAGACCAGTGCCGCAGCAAACTGGAGATAAAAGATGCTGACGCAGCTAAGCTGTACTATAACATCGGGCATTACAAAGCAGCCAGCGTCGCTTACCAGGAGGTATTGCTGGAATATCCCGGCTCAGCGAAAGCTGATTATTATAAGTACATGATTGTGCGTGCCTGGTATGAGTATGCTAAGGAAAGCATCAGGAGCAAACAGGAAGAGCGTTATGCAAACGCATTGAACGCCTACCGCGAACTAAAAGAAGAATACCCCAATTCAAAATACATAACCGAAGGAAACAGGTATTACCTTCAGGCAGATAACAATATAAAAAAGTTAAGAAATGAGCAGTAGCAAAAGGGCCATGGCCGCCGTTAACCCGTTGGTGGAAACACGCGACAACACAGCTATAAAGGCTAAAACAGGCAACCTGTACGAGTCTATAGTTGTGATGTCAAAACGCGCCAACCAGATAGCAGTGACTATGAAAGAGGAACTGCACCGCAAACTGGATGAATTCAGCAGTCATACTGATAACCTGGAAGAGATCCACGAGAACAAAGAACAGATAGAAATATCACGCATCTACGAGCGTATGGCTAACCCTGCACTGCAGGCGATAACCGAGTTCATGGACGACAAGATATACTATCGTAAAAAATAGTTTCGTTTACCTGTCAAATATATAAGAGCCGCCCCGGCAAACGGAGCAGCTCTGACTTTTTACAGTCAATGAGCTATTTTTGCGCAAGGGGCAAGGGCAAACACATGAGTAAACAATACAAGCATATCTTTTTCGACCTCGATCATACCCTCTGGGACTTTGACCGCAACTCCGCCGCCACCTTGCAAAGGCTGTATACTGAGCACAGGCTGGACGATGCGGGTATCACCGATTTTAATGACTTCCTGCACAAATATGATGCGCACAACCAGAAGCTGTGGGACAGGTTCCGTAAAGGATTCATCCGCCGCGAAGAATTGCGATGGAAACGTTTCTGGCTCACCTTGCTTGAGTTTGGAGTGGCTGACGTAAACCTGGCACATGAGCTGAGCAGCGCTTACCTGGAGATATTACCTACACAGACACAACTGCTGCCTTACGCCAAAGAAGTTCTGAACCATTGCAAAAACAAATACACGCTTCACCTCATCACCAATGGTTTCGACCTGACACAGCGCATGAAACTACAGTATTCGGGCATAGGCGGATACTTTACCGAGATCATAACATCAGAACGCAGCCATGCCATGAAACCGCACCCAACCATCTTTGAATATGCATTAACCGCCACCGGCGCTACGCTGGACGACTGCATCATGATTGGCGACGCTCTTGAGGTGGACGTACTGGGCGCCAAAGAAGCCGGTTGGGACCATGTGTACTACAATCCCGCACAACTTGCTCATGAGCATAAACTAACTTATGAAGTTTCGTGCCTGAGTAAGCTGATGGGAATACTCTGATATTCATAGTGACGGAACACCATGTTCCCAGTTGACCGTTTAGCACATTACGATAATAAACAATCTCCTGTAGCTACATTAGTAGCGAATGTCCTATATTTGAAAAAATGCGTTGTGGACTGCACGATCCGCTAATGCACTATTGATTATCAACTAAACTTAAACAGGTATATGAAAAGAGCTCTATTGTTAGTGATGGGCGTCTCGTGTTGTTATATAGCACGGGCGCAAAACGAACTTGATAAGTACACCACCAGTACCAATACTTTTACTGAAGTAGGCAACAGCAGCCACGGCCTCATCAATCCGCAGGACCTGGACTTCGTACCCGGCAGGCCAAACGAATGCTGGGTAGTAAACCGGGAGTCTGCAGGAGGGAGTGTTGTCATCTATTTTAATCCCGGAAAATCCAACCAGTTCCAACAGTTCAGGCAGGATTCACATAATAGCCATTTTATGGCGCGTACTGTTGCAGTCGCATTTGGCGATAATAATAACTTTACAACTGCACAGGATATCTTAACCACAAACGGCCCGGGCACTTTCTTTATGGGCCCGGCCTTATGGACAAGCGATACAGCAATTTTTGCCCGCGAAAACCAGGACCTGTCCGGGGCCTTACTCGGCAGCCATATAGACATGTTGCATCAAAGCCCATATGGAATGGGCGTTGCGTACGACAACGGGAATGCATATTGGTATTTTGATGGACACAATGGCAACATCTGTCACTACGATTTTGCCACTCCACACATAGTTGGCGGTGATGATCATTCTGACGGCAAAGTGCGTCGCTACAGCGATGTTACAGTAACCAGGAAGCCCAATGTACCCAGCCATATGGCCTTTGACAAGCAAAACAATTGGCTGTATATCGTTGATGGAGGAGCTAACAGGGTAATAAGAATGAAGACAAATTCAGGAACCGTAGGTAACAACCTCACCCCTTATGCCGAACCCCTTGCAGAATTCAAAGAAGTAACCGGAGCTACGCAGGAAGTGATGGTATCGTCAGGCCTTACTTCCCCATGCGGAATAGACTACCGCAACGGAAGGATAATCGTCAGCGATAATGTCACCGGTAATATCCATATATATGACGTTACGACAACCCCTGCGACATCAGTAGGTACAATTATTACCGGCGGTCCGGGAGTTATGGGAGTAAAAATTACCGACGACAACAAAATCTGGTATGTAAATAGTACGACCAAGACATTGCACAGGATTGATAACCCCAACGTGGTATCGGTTGAAGAGGTTGCCGAAAAGATCAACTATACGGTTTATCCAAATCCTGCCAACAATATCCTTAACATACGTATGGATGATATAACAGGTACAGACCAGGCTACTATCAGGATATTTGATGTAGCAGGCCGGCAGGTTTATAACAACGTTACCAGTCAGCAGATTACTACCGTCAACACTGCAGCCTGGACAAAGGGGATGTACAATGTAGTAATATCATACAAAAACACAGCCGAAGCAACGAAGGTAATGGTACAATAATATTGCCCGTAGAGTTGTAAAGAAAACCGTCCGTCCATATGGACGGTTTTTTTATCTCAGAACCTTGGCGCTGCGATAAATGGGTCTACAAGTATTTCGTAGCGCTTGCCATTCCTGGGTTCCAGCGTATTCAGGTCATATACCTGGTAGTAGCCGTTGCGGCCGCTGCATGGGCCCGAATGGTGCGGGGCAGGCCCATCATAGTTCTGGTTCCTGCTGAAAACGTAGAAGGTATTGCCGGGTTCATTTATAGCCACGCTATTCGGCTGGTAGAAATCACCGGAAATCACCTTCACCTCTTCCAGCGTGTTGTAATCAATCACATATACTGAACCCTTAAAGATGCCGGTCGCATCATCCTCAGAGCATGCTACGAACAAGTATGGCTTGCTACTGGCAAATGTTAGCGCCGCCGGCCGCGCACCTACTTGTATCACCTTAACCAGGCTGTCATTATGTGTATTAAACACCCGTACTTCCTGCGTTTGATGGCATGAAACAAAATACCTGGTATAGTCGGGAGACATCCCTACCTCGAAGGGTTCAGGTGTTCCGTTGCCAGTGGTTGTGGTCAATGGCTTGCCATCTATGCTGATAGTTTTTGTATTGCCATTACTATATTTATATAATGTATTGCCATGAAGGCTGGTAACGTAAAATGTATCAAATGTTTTATTTCCTGCTACGCCGTTAGGGTTTACAAATGCCGTACCGGGCAGGTACTGTACGCTTGCTGCTGGTGCGTTGACAATGGCAAGTTGATGGTTATCTGCATTTGTTATTGCTACCTTATTCCCATCGGCAGACATGGCCATGATAGACCAGAGTATGTTGTTAAGCGAAATTTTTGCTACTACCTTATCTGTATGTGTATCTATCTTATACATTTCCTCGCCAAACCACATAGATACATAAGCATACCTCCCGTCCGGCGACACCCTGATGTAGTCGGCCATTTCTAAGCCATCCGTTTTGCCGATAGGTATATAACGCATCACGACATTCTTTTCAGCGTCTATCACGGCTACCATATCACAGCCAAGGTGTATGGCGTATACCTTCTGGCGTGTGGCCGGCTCTGAAGCGAAAGGTATATTTCCGTTTTTATCGGGTGCACCACTGTCTATCCATTGCTTAATGGCCAGGTATTCTTCTTTCGTAAGGGGATCATGATTGAGCGGCATAGTAGGAATGGCAACCGGCCCGAGTGTTGAATCTGTATTGGTGAAGTACATCAATGAGCTGTAGTCTGAACTATAAGGCACTACTACTGCTCCGTTATTGCTGCCGTAAAAGAGATACTCCCAACTATCGAGCCGGAGGCCACCCGCACCGGTGTAACTGGCCTCGTTGTGGCAGCCTGCTGTAGCACAGCGGTTTATAAAAATGGTTGCCATAGCTGCCGGATAGTCTCCATCGCCTGTAGCAGCGGGTGCTGCGCCAGGCTCGTGTTTACACGATACTGCCAGGGTTAATGAGGATGCAACAGCAGCTATAAATCGGGTTATTTTGTTCATATCCGGTACCTGTACTATCAAATGTACTTACAAATGTGGATACAACTGTTATGCAACCGCGAGCATAAAAAATCCCCGCTATTGTTGAGCGGGGATTATTGTTTACAATTTTTGCTTTCTTAATATTCATCTTCGTTGAAGAAGAAATCCTCCTGTGTAGGATAATCCGGCCATATGTCTTCTATGCCCTCGTATATCTCGCCCTCATCATCCAGCTCCTGGATGTTCTCAACCACTTCAAGCGGTGCGCCCGAACGGATTGCATAGTCTATTAACTCGTCTTTCGTTGCTGGCCATGGGGCATCTTCCAGATGCGATGCTAATTCGAGTGTCCAAAACATATTTTAATTTTATTTATTGTATTATTGATTTCCGCAAATGTAAGTTTTCAATTTACAATTACAAACTTTTTAATTTTAACGTATTAGAGCTTTTTTCTGTTAGGCTTCTCACCATATTTTTTATATCATATTTGTTTGGTTAAACTATCATTTTAGCGGACTTTTACATCATGCTCGTTGCAGAAAACCTCTTCAAAAAGTATTCCAATCTTACAGTTGTCAACGGAGTGTCATTAAGTATTGCCAAAGGCGAAATAGTGTCGGTAACCGGCCCGTCAGGCGCAGGTAAAAGCACTTTATTACACTTGCTTGGCGGACTGGACAAGCCGGATAGCGGGCAGGTAAGAGTAAATGATACAGACCTTTTTGCCCTGCCGGGGAAAAAACAAGCGGCGTTCCGAAATAAGCAAATGGGCTTCGTGTTCCAGTTCCATCATTTACTGCCGGAGTTTTCGGCTGTAGAGAACGTAGCGGTGCCGCTCTGGATAAGCGGTGTGGGAAAAAAGACAGCTCTGGCTAAGGCAGCAGATATGCTGAATATAGTAGGCCTTAGCGGCCGGCTCGATAACAAGCCGTCAGAACTCTCGGGCGGCGAACAGCAGCGCGTGGCCATAGCACGTGCATTAGTCAATCAGCCGTCGGTTATTATGGCCGACGAGCCTACAGGCAACTTAGACAGTAATAATGCTTTAGCTATACACAAACTGTTCCTGGACCTTCGCAACAAGTTTGGGCAGACCTTTGTTATGATAACCCATAATGAGGAACTTGCCGCAATGACTGACAGGACGCTGGTTATGAAGGACGGAAAAATAGTTGAGGAGCGATACAATAAATAAATTATATTTATACTGGTTATTTTAATACAACAGTAACTACAAGAAATTTAGAGATTACTTTTTCGTTTTGGTAAAAAGTATATTTTTGCACCATAATTAAATGCATAGATCATGTCTGAAATTGCAAATCGCGTTAAGAAAATTATCGTCGACAAACTGGGTGTGGATGAATCGGAAGTAACCCCTGAGGCAAGTTTTACCAACGACCTGGGTGCCGATTCTCTGGACACAGTAGAATTAATCATGGAATTCGAGAAAGAATTCAACATCTCAATTCCTGACGAGCAGGCAGAGACTATTACAACAGTCGGCCAGGCTATCTCTTACCTGGAAGAACACGTAAAGTAACATCCTGAACTTAGTTTAAACTGAAATCGTTTCAATGAAATTACCGTTAAAACGCGTAGTCGTTACGGGTCTCGGCGCACTGACTCCATTAGGCAATACTGTTCCTGAATATTGGGAAGGATTGATTAATGGAGTTTCGGGCGCCGATTTCATTAAACAATTTGACGTTACCAAATTCAAAACCAAGTTCGCCTGCGAGTTGAAGAATTTCGACCCGCTCAATTACCTGGACCAGAAGGAAGCCCGTAAACTTGACAGGTTTTCCCAGTTAGCTGTTATTTCGGCAGATGAGGCTGTGCAACATGCCCGCCTTACCGATGATGGTATCGACAGGGACCGGGTAGGTGTTATCTGGGCGTCGGGTATTGGGGGTATGATCACCTTCATAGAAGAAATGACCGCCTTCAATGCGGGCGACGGAACACCAAGGTTTAACCCTTTCTTCATTCCCAAGCTGATATTGGACATTGCCGCCGGCCATATTTCCATGAAATACGGTTTCCGCGGACCAAACTTCGCTACGGTGAGCGCCTGCGCATCTTCTACCAATGCGCTGATTGACGCCTTTAACTACATACGCCTTGGTAAAGCCGATGCCATCATTTCCGGTGGCTCCGAAGCTGTAGTGACCGAAGCCGGTATAGGAGGTTTCAATGCCATGAAGGCGCTGAGTGAACGTAATGACGACCCCGCCACTGCCAGCCGACCATTCGATAAGGACAGGGATGGCTTTGTATTGGGCGAGGGCGGCTGCGCAATCATCCTGGAAGAATATGAGCACGCCAAAAAACGCGGCATACCTATATTAGCTGAAATATGCGGAGGCGGCATGAGCGCTGATGCATATCACCTGACAGCGCCCCACCCCGAAGGGCTGGGCGTCATCAATGTGATGCGCAATGTGCTGGACGATGCAGACATGCGGCCCGAAGAAATAGACTATATCAATGTACACGGCACATCTACGCCGCTGGGAGATATCGCAGAGTTGACCGCTATCAAAAAAGTATTTGGGGACCATGCTTACAAGTTGAACATCAGTTCAACCAAATCCATGACCGGTCACCTGCTGGGTGGCGCGGGAGCTATCGAAGCAATTGCCAGCATCAAGGCGGTTATGCACGACCTGGTTCCGCCAACTATTAACCATTTTACGGACGACCCGGAAATAGACCCGCAATTTAACCTTACTTTTCACAAGGCGCAGCAACGCTCAGTGCGTGTTGCCCTGAGCAATACCTTCGGCTTCGGCGGGCACAATGCATCTGTAATTTTCAAAAAATTCGAAGAATAGCTTTGAGGCGGTTTACGTCACGAATCCTACATCTATTCTCACCCAACAAACAGTTGGTATCGCAGTTAGAGCATATTTTAGGATTTACCCCCAAGCATTTGCCATATTACCAACTGGCGCTGATGCACCGCTCCAAACTGGAAGAAATAGCACAGAATAATGAAAGGCTGGAGTTTCTGGGAGACGCAATATTGGGTTCTGTAATCGCCGACTATCTTTTTAAGAAATATCCATATCAATCGGAAGGGTACCTGACGGAGATGCGCTCTAAGATAGTACGTCGCGAAACGTTGAATAACCTGGCATTGCGCATGGGCCTGCAAAAAATAGTACAGTACAACCAGAACGACAAGGGATTGAGCCGCAGTCATATTTTCGGCAACGCGCTGGAGGCACTGATAGGGGCGGTATATTTAGACCAGGGGTTTCATCGCTCGCGCAGTTTTATCCTCAAGCAGATATTAAAGCCCTATATCGATATTGACACGCTGGAATCGCGCGATACCAATTTTAAAAACAAGCTGCTAAGCTGGGCGCAAAAAAACAACCACGAGCTGAGTTTCGATACCGTAAGCGAGGAGAATGACGGTACACGGAAAATATTTACCATTGGCATACAACTCAACGGCCAGATAGTGGCTAACGGCACCGGCTACAATAAAAAGGAAGCAGGACAGGTAGCTGCACAAAACGCTATTGAGAAACTAGGTATCAGTTAGTGGCATTTAAAATATTCAAACGGTTCCTTGCAAGAATTACATTTATACAATGCCTTGCATGATGTAGGTCCGAATTGACTTACCAATTCCGTTTCTTCAGAGCCACAGCGAGGGCAAGGCACTTTTTCCTCCTCAAACATACCCAGTTCCTTTACAGACTTGCGTTGAGGGGGTGCGATACCATACTCCTTTAATTTTTGTTTCGCCTCATCATTCATCCAGTCGGTAGTCCACGCCGGGCTGAGTTGTTCTTTAATGTGCACTTTTTTTATACCCCGGCTTAGCAGCGCCATCCTTATATTCATGCTTATCATATCCATAGCAGGGCAACCGCTATACGTAGGAGTTATGGTAATGGTGGCTTCTGTACCGTCAGATGTTTCATCCAGAACAACATCTCTCACCACACCCATATCCAAAACAGTCAATACAGGCACTTCAGGATCCGACACCTGCGATAACCATTCGTATACTTTTTCTTTGGTAATGCCTTCACTCATGATTACGTGGTAAAATTACTGAACTGTTTTATAACAAAAGGTGAATATATTAATGATAGAAGACATGGTTGTTGATCATTTTTTGTCCATTAACCGACCTGGATAATATCTGCGCATCCGCGGGGCGTATCATCAATTCGTCCAGCGCCAGGTATGACGGATAGACAATATTTTGTAACTCTACTGAAATTTTCACACAGGCAGCAGGAACTTTCAAATACTTTGACGCCCGCAGCCATAATCCATAGTTATCCACCGATTCCTGTGCAAGCACCGTGACATCCGTAAGCAAGCTGTCGTTCCTATCATGGCAGCACACAACGAACCTGCCGATTTTATAGTCTTTATCACTTACCAGCATCCAGCATGAAAATTCATACAACTGGCTATCATACATCGGCACCAACGGAGCATTAAAAACGATTTTTGTAATGCCATCAATAGCCTTTGCTGCGCCTTTGCCGAATAACGCATTGCGAAACATGCCCGTGTCGAAATGTTCTACATACCATTGGCCATGGTAATCGATACATGTATCTGCGCCTGTCATAGCCCTGAACACCGGGCGCAACGCCTTTACCTGTTCAGCCTCTTTTTGCAGCAGTACATCAGTCCTTAAAGAATAGATGTCATTACCATCCAGGTTGCCGAGTTTCTCGGCAGATGATAACAGGTATTCTTCATCCTTATTCAGCCGTACTGTAGCCGGGTGTATCACCAGCAATGGCCTGTTGTCACCCGAACGTAACACTTTCTTTTGTGTGAATGGCCCGCCGGATACTTTCACCTGCTCAAATGCCTGCGACCATGAATTGCGCGACATCATTACATTCATCATTGGAAGGTGCAACAGCAGCGAGGTACTGAAAGCCGTCATGGGCAAATCGTAACTGGCTGTCACCAGTCCGAGCTTTTCAGTACCAATATGAAAATATGGAATAACATACAAAGCCCGGAAACTATCGCTGGTGTATCCACGTTGTTCCAGGAATTGTGTCCATTCTTCGCCATTTGTCTTATAAAACCGGTTGTATTGCAATTCGCCATCAATAGCGCGCTGGCGGGTCATATTAATAAAGGGTATTGCCTCTGCCACCCACACCCCCAACAATACAAGCACCAGGGTCCATGCAATTATCTTCTTTTGTCGTTGCAGAAGTATATTCAACCAACGATACAACATGATAACTGCAACAATAGCAGCGATATAGTAGTACCCCCATGAGAACCGCCCTATGGCCCTGAACTGTTTTATGAAGGAAGCATGGTCGAGGCAGGTGAAGCATTTAATAAAAATGATTGCACTGCCGAATACCAGCATTCCTGCAGCTACAAAAATCCAGGTACCTAAGCTGTTGCTATCGCTGGTCCTCAGCCTGATTTGCCTGCTACGGATTATGGTTGTTATCCACCACAATAGCCCTGCTGACAATATGAGTATTGGCGCCAACCCTATATAGGCATACCCTTCATTTCCTCCGCTCAGCGTGCCAATATCATAATGCCGCGATATCCACAACGAAAATGGCGAAAGGAAAGAAGTAAAAATATCCTGGAGTGAAGTGCCGTGCGCACGTGCGCCGTAAGGATACGATGGCCTGTCGCTAACCGGGTCGGTTAGTATCATGAAAACCTGGAACAGCAAAACCGGTACAATGCCCGACAACAACAACGGCACAACATGCTTTATCTTAGCCTTCAACGTTGTTTTATAAAAAAGAAAATAACCCAAGGCGTACAATGCCAGCCACAGGCATATCATCAATGCGAAATAGAGATGAATAAACGTGAATATTATCGTTGCGGAAAACAATGCCCACAAATACACCGGTTTCCGCGTCTGCATCCATAAAAGGTTGTAATAAAACACCACCGGCAACACGAAAAAATAAGCCAGTGAGAAATGCCCGCCTAATTTGAATTGTTGCGGAGACATAGCGACGATGAGTACAGCTGCCGCAGTAGCCCAGAGCGGATGTACGTTAAAACGCAGTAGTATCTTCCATACATATATAATTCCGAGGAAAAACCCTGTAGCCATGCACAAATTCATGACAGCCAGCGGGTTTAAAGAAAAATAATTATTGACTGTGGCCAGGAATATAGAAAAAACAGGTTGTGCATCGGTGAAAACCATATGTTCGCCGTATGGATAATTCATCCCGTCGAACCATATGCCATCGCCGTACAACACGTGGTACATGACGGTGTAATAATTCTTGGCTCCATCGCCTTCGGCGCTGAACATAATGCCACCTGGGGAAAAGATTGCCTGGGAAAAAGTAAATATCGTTACCCCTAACGATACAATAACAGCAATGAACAAATATAATTTCCTGGACATGGCAGCATTAATTACGGAATAACAGCCTGATAAAATTTTTCATCTCCGGTATCAGCAACCTGTAATTCATCGGCTTGAAATACACATCGTCATTCAGTTCAACCGGAACGGTCTTTACCCTGTACTTCTTCCTGTACAAGGACCGGATAAATTCCAGGTCAAAAAGATACCTGTCTATGGTGGTAGCCAGGAATACAGGCTTCACATGCTGCCTGAAACCTTTAAGACCACATTGTGTATCGGTGACGGGAATGCGAAAAAAAATACCTGTCAGGAACCGCAATGCCTGCGATATATACCTGCGCAGGGCAGGCACTTTGGCGTAGTAGTCTTTATTCTTCACGCCCGGTGCAGCATCACAATCACCGGTACAAAGTGTATGATAAATAGCAACAAGACTATCAGTGGTATATGGAAAGTCAACGTCGGTATAGATGATAATGTCCGCAGTAGTGGCAGCTACTCCCTGTCTCAGTGCATGACCCTTGCCCTTGTTGGGCGTGTATGATATATAGCGGAACGAAGGCATTGCTGTCCGCAGGACTGTTATATCCTGTTCAGTAACTGAAGAAGTGCTACCATCATTCACCAGTATAATTTCTACGGGAAAGCCAATCCGGTCAGTAACCCGGCCGTATTCTTTAATAACACGCGCGGCCCAGCCAGGCTGCGGATTGTAACAAGGCAATACTATGGCACATGATAAATTATTGCTCAAAATACGTTGTGGTAACCGGCGTAAATATACAGGTAATTCACGCAAGTTGGCTTACCACTCCATACCCGGATATGCGCGCTGTATGAATTGCAATTCGGCAAGTATATAACCGAGGTGCTCAGAATGTCTCCCGTTTTTACCTCCATCCTGCATCCATGCACCCTCGGGCATTTTCAGGGTTGCTTCATCCACAACGGCAGCCACTTCTTGCAGCCACAGATCATACAAGGCAGCGGTATCAACACCTGCGTTACCGGCCATATCTTTTTCTGCATCTGTCATCCTGAACATCTCACCGGTAAACGGCCAAAGATCATTCAATGCGGTTTGCATTTTTACATGGCTTTCATTGGTGCCATCGCCCAGGCGTATCACCCATTCTGCGCTCCAGCGCTTATGATAGGTTACTTCCTTCAACGACTTTTCGGCGACAGCCGCCAGTTGCAGGTCGGTGCTTTTTTTCAGTTGGGTATAAAACAGATAATTGAATGTATCGAAGTAAAAAGCGCGCGCTATAGTTGTTGCCCAGTCTCCATTAGGTTGCTCGGTGATGAGCAGGTTCCTGAAATCCCAACCATCGCGCAGGTAAGCCAGGTCGTCTTCATCTATACTTTCGCCTTTTTTTATCTTTTCCTCCAGCGCTACAGATAAGAACATTCCTTGTTTTTCAGCCTGCGGCAAGGCATTGAACAAGTTAGCAGCATGCTGGTAAAAACTGCGCGCCTGTCCAAGGTAGTCCAGCGAAATATTGGTCAGCGCAATATCCTGCTCCAGTATCGGGCCATGCCCGCACCACTCGCTCAGCCTGTGGCCGTATATAAGGGCGTTGTCTGACAGTTGCAGCGTATATAATATCTGGTTCTTCATAAAAGCCGATTACATATGGGTTAGTTCATCCGGCAGGTCGTAAAAAGTAGGATGCCTGTATATTTTGTCGTTGGCGGGGTCGAACAAAGCTCCTGAACTATCGGGGTCAGATGCATGTATGTATTTACTTTCTACTACCCAAATACTTACACCCTCCATACGGCGTGTATATACGTCCCTTGCATTCTCTATGGCCATGTTGGCATCTATGGCATGCAGACTGCCCGCATGTTTATGGTCAAGACCGGCCTTGCTGCGGATGAATACTTCCCATAGCGGCCATTCGTTTTTATTGCTGTTTTGTTCAGGCATATTATCAGATAAACTAATCAATCATTAAGCAGCTTTGCTATCCTTGCTGCCGCTGCGTTCTTTTCTTTTTTCGGAATAAGCAAAGGCCGCATCGCGCACCCATTTGCCATTTTCCCATGCTTTGGCACGGGCTTCCAGTCGTTCTTTATTGCAGGGGCCGTTGCCATTTACCACGTTCCAGAATTCCTCCCAATTGATAGCGCCAAAGTCGTAGTGTCCTTTTTCTTCATTCCATTTCAGTTCCGGGTCGGGCAATGTCATACCCAATATTTTGCATTGCTCTACGGTTACGTCCACAAATCTTTGCCTTAATTCATCGTTGGTGAAGCGTTTTACACGCCACCTCATGCTCTGCGCCGTGTTCGGGCTGTTGTCGTCAGACGGGCCAAACATCATCAAAGACGGCCACCACCAACGGTCTATCGCATCCTGTACCATCCTGCGCTGTATCTCCGTTCCCTTCGACATCTGTAACAATATTTCAAAACCCTGGCGCTGGTGGAAACTTTCTTCTTTGCATATGCGCACCATAGCGCGAGCATAAGGCCCGTAAGATGTGCGGCACAAAGCCACCTGGTTCATAATTGCTGCGCCGTCTACCAGCCAGCCTATTGCGCCCATATCGGCCCAGGTCGTTGTGGGGTAGTTGAATATGGAAGAATATTTCGCCTTGCCGGAATGAAGCTGGTCATACATTTCATCGCGCGAAATGCCGAGCGTTTCTGCAGCGCTGTACAAATACAGGCCATGGCCTGCTTCATCCTGCACCTTTGCCAGCAGCACAGCTTTGCGGCGCAGGCTTGGGGCGCGGGTTATCCAGTTGCCTTCAGGCAGCATACCCACAATTTCGCTATGAGCATGCTGCGATATCTGGCGTATCAAAGTCTTACGATAGTTGTCGGGCATCCAATCGCGGGGCTCTATCGCTATCTCCTTGTCTATCTTCTCGTCAAAAGCCTCCTGGAAGTCGCGTACCGTCATAAAATTCCCATTTAGTTTAGCTACAAATATAAGACTAATGGCCTAAAGTAGTGCTGCATACATATCTCTATTGATAAGAGCAAAATATACATCATTATTGCGCGAATATAAACCTGAATGTAATTCCCGCCCTTGTAGTAGTGATGGGGAATGAACTGGTGATATAGGGTATACTCTTACGCCTGTCGTAAAACAACCTGATGGTAAGTTTATCGCTCACTATATAGTTGATAGACGGAGATATGGTAATTACCTTTTGCCCACGTGTCACAACGCTCAGGTTCTGCGCCAGGTAGTTGTTATTGGTCTTATCGTCTCTTACAGAGACATCCACCTTTATATTCAGGTCATTTTTCAATTGCTTAACGCCAAATACTTCAAAAGGCAAAATAAGGCCTTTGAGGCGGTAGCCGAAGCCCGCAATATACTCTGTGCTATTCGTTTCGCTTACCTGGTAGTCTATCAGGCTCAGGCTTACCGTGCGCTGTTTCCTGTATTCGAAGCTGGCCTGCATGTTATTTTTAAAGGCCGCATCGAAGCCTATCAGAGGGTTCAATTGCTCCGATATAGTGATATTAGGCACCTGGAAGAACGGAACAAAATTGCCGGAGTTGGAATCTATAAAAGACGGAAAACCCAGGTTGTAGATATCCTGGTAATACAAGGCCGAAACAAAGCTGTTCATAGACAATGTCCCGGTATAACCATGGTTGAGCACAAGGTTAGAAGCGACATTGGCCACAGCAGGTATCTTCGTGAGCCCATTGTAACGTACGCGCCAGTTGGGCATCGGTTTATATGCTTTGAACGGATTATTCCGGATATTGCGGTTGTCGTAACTGATAAGCCCTACCTCATTAGCTTTCTTACCCGTATATGCCGCAATGAATGAAGGTATCAGCACATCCTGCGAGTATTCGGTATATCCTTTGGCATAATCAGTATTGTTCGGGTCGCGGGCTCCGTTCACATAAGGGTTGTTGCCGCCCAACCTGCCGGAGATGATTTCGCGGTTGCTCAGCAGGTCGTTAAATGCACCTGAATTAACCCCTCCTCCCTTGAACAATGTACTCAGCCCGATATAAGAGACAGTAAATGAGCCTGTCTCATAAATGCTATTATGTGTGAATCGTCCGGTAGCGCCAAAACTGGTGTCCTTAAATAACTCATTCAGCGCCTTACTATAGGTTTGCGTAACAGTCATATCCACACGCAGGTCTTTAATGGGTTCAAAGGTGGTTACTATATTGATGCTTTGCTGATATTGCTGCTGGAACTGCGCATTGAACAATGAGTCTTTGCTCAACCTGTTGTCCCTGGCCTGCCTTTCCAGCCATGGCCTGTCGGGTTGATAACCATAAATAAAGTCAAAGCCCGGCGCCATGGTGCGGTCATTAATGCCCATGAACCTGGTACTATCCATCCAGCCAGGAAGCGTAGTGCCTGAGTTTTCAGTAACATTCACTGTTGTTCGTTTCACCATGGTCAACAGCCGCCCCCCGAATCTTTCCAGGTCATTCACCTCGGGTGTGGTATTGCGTCTTTTCTTACGCTCTTCTTTTTTCTTGCGTTTCGCTTTTTCTTTTTCAGCCTGTAGCCTGGCGACCTCGCGCGCCTCAAATACCTTCCTTGTCGAGTCCAATTGTTCATTGGTCATCTTGCCGGCAAGTTCTTCGATGGCTTTATCGATATCAAATTTTTCCGGTGCTTTTTCCTCCTTGGCGATTTTTACGTCACTACTGCCTGCTTTGCCGCGCAGGTCTTTTGTCGCTTTCTTACCCCCTGCAGTATCTATGGGCGATTTGCGTGGTTTGGGCTGATTGACCGCGCGCAGCCATCTTTGCTTGTTATATAACCGGTCGAAGTTGAACTCTCCGTTGGCTTGCGAACTTTGTGTATTTCCTATTGTATTACCCAGGTTGTGCGCCAGGCGGGAAGCCGCTGTCCAACTGTATGTATTACCATAGGTAAGTCGCATATTCGTCCAGTCTAGCAGAGGCAACTTTTGCGTAGGCAGTGTATAACTGGTATTGAAGCGCTGGGTATAAAACGTGTTTCGGCCAAATCTGCTGATTGAATTCCAGAGGCTATCGCGTTTCTCATCGCTGTCCACATGGCCATATGGTTCGTCAATACGGGAATTATTCGTCGCCTCATAATCGAAGGACAACGATCTTGTAAGCTCCCAACGAGTGGTATAGGTACGTGTCCAGAGAAAGTTCTTAAAGTATGTCGGCGCAATTTTTATAGGATCATTGGTTACGTTGCGTACCTGTGTTTCATTAAATATCTTATGAAGGTCACTACGGAACGTGAAATTGGCCGGCAGTAATTTAAAGTTGAAATCCTTGATAAGCGATACCCACGGCGATTTCGTTTTGATAATTCTCTTGAACGGCTCTATGGGTTTTGACTTTATAGTGTATGTATATCCCAGCCCGGCCTTTTGGTCCAAAAGGTTATCGCTTTCTATTATAGGATTGCGCCTGAACTGTTTATTGTATGCATAACTGATGTCAAAGTTCTTAATATCCCATGGCCTGCTTTTGGTGGAGGGTTTATCGGGGTTACCTGTTACCCTCACGTTAGAGAAATTTACACTGAGCACAGAGGTAAAATCCTGCGCAGTTTCCCTCAGCGAATCGCGTTGACGGGCATCTCTTGCTGAATTAAGTTTATTCTTATAAGTAACATCCCGGTCATACGGGTCGTACTGGGGATTGCTGATTGTTTCAGAATAACCCACAAACATCGGCAACTGCACACCCCAGGTTCGCGGCAATAATTTACCCATATTCAGGTTGGTTGAAGCACTATACTGGTAAAGATTATCCCGGGAGCGTTGGTTAAGTTTCTGGTCGATACTGCCGTAGCCCTGAGTATGCATACTCCCACTCAGGTTGATGTTTCCGAAATCGGCCATCTGGAGGCTAAACTTGCCTGATGCGGCGTAACCGGGTTTTTCATCAAGTCCCACTAAGCGTAGCTCATTGAACCATACCTCGGCACATTTTTTCTGGCCGTCATCGTTGGGGTTATCATCCGTTTTTTTAGGATTGTACACACCCAACATCATAGTTTTAGCATCGCCTATATTAGGGTTACCCAGAACTACTATCGTATTACCGTTCTGTGTTCGCACAGTGTATGGCACGTATGATGGCAAGCCCCGTGCATTCCTTTCTGTTTTGGCTGTCACCAGGTCTTCCAATACCAGGTCTATTCTGTTGGCTTCAGGCCAAACAGCATCGGCATTACCATCTCCGTTGGGAGACACTTTCAGCGGCAACTGGTATTCGTAGTAGTTGTTGATGAAGTCACTGCCTATACGCACTATGGCGCGAAGGTCCCCATCGGCAAGTGGGGCCTGGTCTACCCTCGATTCGGCATGCACAAACATGCGTAAACCGTTAAACTGTCGCATATCTACGTTTACCTCCCGGAATACAGCCCTGGCGTCTCCGTCATTCAGCCCGCATACCTGCAGCGACAGGGCCTGTTCATTCAATTGAATAGTTTGTCCGCTGGTTACGTTGGCCTGTTGCCTGTTAACGCCGGGGGGTATCACGTACGGTATGGGTTGTCGGTTGCTGTTTTCTTCCAGGCTAACGGACAGCACGGAAAATTCAGTATTGTCATTCTGCGGAATGTTTTCGCCGGGCTCCTGCAGCGAAAACAAGTACCGCCTCCAGTTGTTGCGACCCAGCTCCAGCCTTGCGAAACGCAGTATTACGCTATCCTGGAAACCTGTAAGGAACATGCGCATAAAACGTATAGACCTGAAATCGGAAATACCGCCTACGACATTTGAATATTCCTGAATGGGAACTTTAAACTGGTACCACGTTTCAGTTTCCGTACTGCCATTCGGCAACTTCACAGATGTCTGCAGTTTGTTGATAATATAATTGGCACCAACCTGCATGTTAGGCTGAATATCAAGCCTGTATTGGTAATAATCCTCAGATTCATTCAGCGTATTATCGCGGTTCACATCTTCCGATTCGGGAATATTAGTACCGGCAAATGAATAGGCAGAGTTACCATCGGAAACCGGTGAGTTACCGTGTGGATTGTTAAACCTTTTGTACCTGGGTATCACGCTTGCAGACGCTCCTTCATATTCCTGGTCGCGAAAATATTTGTAATCATCATTGGCAGGATCGGCAGAAATGGCATCCAATACCTGTGGAGCAACTTTACCTGCCAACTGGCTGAGATATAGCGAAAAGAAACCCCGCTCTTCTTCGTTATCCAACCCATCGTAACCCACGTCCTGTGTTGTACGTGCGGCGGGATCGTTTTCAAAAGCCCTTGTTATCTGCTGCTGAAAAACAGGTGTATAACCCCATTTACTTTCTACGAGCTGGCTGGTACTTTTCGGATAAGGAATACCGTTTTCAAAAAACATCCTGCCATCTTTCAATACGTCTTCAGAGATATTGCCCAGGTTGATATACAACGCCCCCCCCTGGGCGTTGGGCTGATTGATAAACGGGTCCATCATCCAAAACTCGATAAATTCTACGTTTGCCTGTTCAAAGTCGCTGTTGTCTATTGGCCGCATTATGCCACCCCAGCGGCTTTGCGGATTGGTCAGTTTACCGTCTTGTGTTATGCCGTCGGTATCAAAGTTGTAAGGTCCTCTTTCTGTGGGGAAGTAGGCCAGGTCAAGGGTACTCAATGCGTTCTGCAAACTTACCTGTGAACGCTGAGGGAATACCTCGGTTTGCTGTACGAGCCTTATATAATGCTGGTTGGGGTCGTTCTTCACATACTCAGGCACACCCGAGTTGGGATCAACGAGCGATGGCTCCAGGAAATACCATGCCAGCCGTGCGCGGTTTTTACCATAATCCCAGTCATCAGCTTTTTCGCTTTCAGGAAACAAGAGACTGCCATTTTTGTCCACCGCACCTTTTGGGGTTGACGAAAGTGTCCATGCATTGGCCGGAAACTTCAAGTCATAAGAACTCCTCGTTCCTTCAAAATCGTCTACGTATACAGAACCTTCAGGGTCGAGCACGTCTATCTGGCGTGGATGGCTGGGTAAAAGCCCGGCGACTTCAGCCGACACGTTTAAAAAGGAAGGCGCTGAAGTGGATAACACCGGCAGTTTGTCTATCAGCCTGGTAACGGCAGGTGTCTCCGACTGGTAGTTGACGTCCAGCCCCAGCACGGTATTCTTAATCGGGTCTTCACCCACATTCGTTTTTTGTGTGAACGGCCTTTCGGTAAGGCGCATATAGGTACCGCCAAGTATCAACTTGTCATTTACGAAGTAATCTAGCCGCGTACCCAGGAAGTTTTGCTGCTGGAAACCAAAGGTTGCATTGTCCTCGTACTGAACGTTGATGGGAATACCGGAATTGAGTATACCGGTGTTCAATATCTTTAGTCGGCCCAGGCCATAGTCTATCTGGTAGTCCACGTTTTCCACCAGTCTTTGCCCACCGGCCGTAACAGCTACTGAGCCCTGTGGAATGTTGAAACCTCCCAGGAATATTTCTGATGAAGACGACGAGCGATAAGAACCTTTTATAACATAACGGTTATTCTGTTGAAACTGTCTCGCTACTGTTTTTGTAGAATCGTACAGGATGCGGTAAAGGTATTTTCTTTCGAGGTGCGGCACGTTGTCGCCCAGCGCAGGCTTCAGGTCGTCGCCAAAAGGCTCCAGCACGGGGAAGATAATCTTGCCCTGTTGTGTATTAATAGTAATACCTTCTACGAAGTCGAATATACCATCGGGCGACGGGTCGTTCTGGAAGTTCAGCCTGTCAAGGTTCAAAGTTGTTATCAACGGCACTCCCGCCCTCTCGCCTTCGGGAAGGTATCTTTTTTCACCACCTCCCGGGTCCTGGTACAAAACGTTCAATCTGAACTCATCTTTGGATACACCCAAACCACCTAATGCATAAATGTTTTTCATCATCAGGTCCCATATAGGCAACCGGGGACTGGGAGAAGTAGTTTTCAGCATTTTCATGAACAGCACACGTTGTGAGTTGCCGGTAGGCTGGTTAGGGTTAGGCTGTTGGTTAGTATCAATCTGCTGGCCCGGGAGGGGTGGAAGGTCCTCTGCGAATTCACCCACCTGGTAAGTACGGCCATTGTATGTATAACGGTAAGCTACGGCCAGCACATCATTAGGATTTATCTGCGTATTGAGCGATATATAACCTAACTGCGTATTAAAAGAATATTCTGTTGTATTCAGCTTACGCGCTGTTACCGCCGAATAATCCTGGCCGTTACTGCCAAATGTATTACCGAGCGAACTTGTATTTCCCTGTACGCGAAGGGCAGGTATCTGCTGCAGGGTGGTGTACAACTGGTTGGAGTAGTTGTCGGGCAAACCGTTAGGGATGGGTTTTACCTGGCCACGTAAAGCATCACGATAGGGCTCTTGTTCGCCCAGGTCCATAAAAGCGATAACATTACGGACACCTTCAGTAGCGCCTGTCTGGTTGGTTACCCACACCTCTATCTTGTTAATGGTTACCAGCGAGGATATTATCGGGAAGGTAGATAGTGCGCGATTATAATTATTGCGGAAGTACTGGGCCAGCAGGAAGTGCCTGTTCTCTTCATAGTCGTCCGCCTTTATAGCAAATTGCTGTGTCTGGGCGCCACCTTGTATGGTAAGGCTCTGGCGCTTGGACCTTTGTTGTGACAATACGGAGGTTACCCATAATTTGCCAAATTGCAGTTGGGTTTTGATACCAAACAACGACTGCACACCACTGATGAGCGAACTATTAAGCGGGAAGCTCACATTACCGGCTTCTATCTTTTTGATGATCTCATCTTCTTTGCCTATATATTCCAGTTTCTGGATATTCTGGTAGTCAAAAGTCGCATTGGTGTTTTGGCTGATGTTCAACTTCAGTTTATCTCCGACGGTGGCCAGCAGGTTTATGTTCATCTGCATGTCGAAGTCGAAAACGCCATAACGTTGTGCGCGTTGGGGCAAAGTCGGGTTCTGTACGTTCTGCCAGTTACCGCCAAATGTTACGTCCACGTTACCCTGGGGCTTTACCGATATCTTATCCCCGCCAAATATCCTGTCGAACAGGCCCTCTTTGTACATCACCGGCATGTCCGGTTTTTTATTGAAGAGCGTCAGGGCGTCCATCCTGCGCTTCCAGTAGGCCTGCTCATCTTTTTCGGTCTGGTATTTCATATACTCGTCAAAGGTCATGAAGGTAGGGGTATTCAGATAGCGGTCACTCAACTTTTCAGAAAAGTAGTAACGCTGGCTATCCGGGTCATATTCTACTTCCCGCTCTATATTAGACGGATCTTGTAAATCTATACTCGGTGGGGTTTGCTCTACCGGGTTTCCCGCATTATCATATATGGGAAATTGCAACTTAATGGTATCATTTTTTTTCGCGGTACTATCAGGGTCTTGCGGGTCGTCGTAGTCAAACGGATTACGGAAATCGCGGGCAGCCACATGCGCTATCACTATCAGCAGTGATATGACCAGCAATATCTTATATCCGAAATTTTGTTTACCTGTCACCTGATTCCGTTGTCCAAGGTTTATAGTAACCGTAATGCTTTTTTGATAACGTCTTCCACACTCAGCGAATCCGCAGCCTCCACCTTACTGATAGCAGCCTGGGCAGCGGCCTTTGCAATGCCCAGGTTTACTAATGCAAATAACGCATCATTGCTGATTGTATTGTGCCCCGGGCCAGCTATTGTCATGTCCTGTGGCAACGCATTCAGTTTTCCCTTCAATTCAAGTATGATACGTTGGGCCGTTTTAGCCCCTATGCCTTTCACTTTTTGCAGGCTGTTCACGTCCTCGGTAGCAATGATTCTTGAGAGCTCTTCGGGTTTCAAAGAAGAAAGTATCAGCCTGGCAGTGGCCGCCCCTACGCCGCTAATGCTTAGCAATTGCCTGAACGTTTCACGCTCCTGCTCATCGGCAAAGCCATATAATACCCATGCATCTTCGCGCACCTGCAAATGTGTATACAGCCTGCATCTATCCAGGTGCTGGATTTTACTGAAGGTCTGCAAAGTTATATTAACCTCGTAACCAACACCATGTACAGCCATATGAAGTAAAGACGGGGACTTATAAGTCAAATCCCCTTCCAGGTATGCGAACATATAATCTTTTTCAATTAGGGGCTGTAATTTAACACAATTTCCCCGACAAAACCGGGGCAAAGGCTATTAAAGACAGTACACAACCATGTGCATAATTTTCATATGATTGAAACTCTGAAAAAATAAAGAAAATAAATGTCGCGGCGGGTATAACAAAGTGTTTATGCTATGTTTCACGTAAAAAACTTTTATTTTTACCCGCAAATATTGAACATATGAATTTTCCCGAAAATTTAAAGTACACCAAAGACCACGAATGGCTGCAGATAAATGGAGAAACTGCAACAGTTGGCATTACGGATTTTGCCCAGCACGAACTGGGTGATATAGTATTTGTGGATATAGATACGGAAGGTAAGTCTTTGGGCGCTAATGAAATATTTGGCACTGTAGAAGCCGTAAAAACAGTTTCTGATCTGTTTCTGCCGGTATCGGGAACAGTGACCGAAGTGAACAAGGACCTGGAAGGTACCCCCGAGGCTGTAAACCAGGATCCATATGGCAAGGGCTGGATGATAAAAATGACAATTGACAACCCATCTGAAGTTGATGGCCTGATGGATGCAGCCGCATATCGCCAGATGATAGGAGAATAACGCCGATGTGGATACTTTTCACATCCGCATCGCCGCATAAAAAAAGAGCAAGGTGGCTGGCAATAGCCTGGACCTTGCTCATTTTCATTTTGTGCCTGCTGCCGGGTAATGAACTGCCAAAGGTAAACCTACCTTTCATTGACAAATGGGCGCACGTCATCCTGTTTGCCGGCTTTTCCTTCCTGTGGCTGTGCGCAGGCCCTACGGCCCGAATTACCAACCTCTTTATACTATTGCTCGTCTCTATATTTATTGGTTGGTTGGTGGAATATATACAAGGGGCTTTTGTGCCGGGGCGCTACCAGGACAATATGGATACACTGGCCGATGCCATAGGAGGGCTGGCCGGTATCCTGCTATTTGTCCTGCTATATTATTATGCAAGGAGCAAAGCCGTATAGCCTTTCTTTGTACTTTTAGCCATAAAGACATATTTATCACGCAATAAAACAAACATGATTTACAGAAGTAAAGCGCCGCTACGTATAGGACTGGCTGGCGGAGGGACTGACGTAAGCCCATATTGTGACCTTTACGGCGGGTCGATACTGAACGCAACGATATCGCTGTATGCTCATGCCAACATCGAACCGACCACCGACAACAGGATAACCATAGAAGCGGCAGACCGTCATGAAACACAGGTATACGAAATGGCTGACCAACTTGAGCCAGACGGAAAGTTCGACCTGGTGAAGGGTGCCTATAATTATGTTGTGAAGCACTTTGGACAAGTTCCTTCAGGATTTAAGATTACTACCTATGTGGACGCTCCCGCAGGTAGCGGGCTGGGAAGTTCGTCAACCCTGATGGTAGCAATAATAGGCGCTTTTAGTGAATGGCTGCAAATACCTATGGGAGAATATGACGTGGCACACATAGCCTATATCATTGAGCGTGAAGAACTACGTATGGCAGGCGGCAAGCAGGATCAGTATTCAGCAACTTTCGGTGGCGTGAACTTTATGGAGTTTTATGAAGATAACCGTGTGATTGTAAACCCTCTCCGCATCAAAAGCAAAATATTATTTGAACTAAGCAATAACCTGGTATTATACTTTACCTCAACCAGCAGGTTATCATCCACCATCATCGAGGCGCAATCGGAAAACGTAAAAAAGAAAGATGAAAAATCGCTGGAGGCTATGCACCAGTTGAAGAAACAGGCAGTGATGATGAAGGAAGCACTACTGAAAGGACAAGTAAACGAAATTGGACCGATACTGGACTACGGTTTCCGGTATAAAAAGCAAATGGCCAGCGGTATAAGCAACGATATGATAGATAATATCTACGAAACAGCACTGAAGCATGGCGCTACGGGCGGTAAGGTAAGCGGCGCAGGTGGCGGCGGTTTCATGATGTTTTATTGCCCGGGCAATTCCAGGTATAATGTAATTAACGCACTAAACGATTTTGGCGGGGAGTTTCGCCGTTACCAGATAACCGACCACGGATTAGTGACCTGGAGTATATAGCTATGGAGTGTATTGTATTGGCAGGCGGATTGGGCACAAGGCTACAGAGTGTGGTACATGATGTGCCAAAATGTATGGCACCGGTAAATGGCAAACCATTTCTGCATTACCTGTTTGATTATGCCGAACAGCAGGGATGCAGCGGGGTGATATTATCCCTGGGGTATAAACATCAGCATATTACCGAATGGTTAATGACACAGCAGAGACGCTTCTCCATTGACAGTGTTATAGAAAGCGAACCCCTCGGCACAGGTGGGGGTATACAATTGGCATTGCAGAAAGCAACAGACCGGCATGTTGCCGTGCTGAATGGTGATACAATGTTTAAAGTCCCGTTGAACGAGATGATGCAATCTCACCTGGATAAAAAGGCGGCAACTACGTTAGCGTTAAAACCCATGCGAAATTTTAACCGGTATGGCGTGGTGAAAACTGATAACACAGCAAGAATTATCGCATTTGAAGAAAAGAAACAACAAGAGGAGGGATTAATAAATGGTGGTGTATACATTATTGATAAAGACTCGTTAGCATCAAAAAACTTCCCTGAAAAATTTTCTTTTGAAAAAGATTATTTTGAAGCCTTTGTACAGGAAGGGGATATGTATGGTTTTGTGAGTGATGCCTATTTTATTGACATCGGCATACCTTCTGATTACAAACAGGCACAAAAAGATTTCGCAGAAAAATGAAAATAGCCATCATAGGCTCAGCGCATCCGCTACGGGGCGGGGGCATTTCTACCTTCAACGAGAGGATGGCTGAAGTATTGCAACAGCAGGGGCACGAAGTAGCTATATATTCATTCTCACTGCAATACCCATCATTCCTTTTCCCGGGCAAATCACAATTTACCGACGAGCCCGCCCCACAGGGCATCACCATTCACAGCATTATCAATTCTGTCAATCCGTTGAACTGGGTACAAGTTGGCAACAGGATAAAAAAGGAGCGGCCCGACCTAGTGATAGTACGTTTCTGGATACCATTTATGGGCCCCTGCTTTGGAACCATACTCAGGATAGTACGCAGGAACAAACACAGCCGCATTATAGCCATTACAGACAACGTGATACCGCACGAGCAAAGGCCGGGTGATATGCCTTTTACCAAATACTTTTTGAAAAGTGCAGATGCCTTCCTGGCTATGAGCAAAGACGTGCTGAAAGATTTGAAAACATTTACTTCCAAACCTTCAGTATTCAGCCCTCACCCCGTGTACGACAACTATGGCGCACCTATGGGCAAGCAGGATGCCTGTGCGCAACTTGGGCTGGATGCAAATAAGAAATATATCCTGTTTTTCGGTTTCATACGCAAATACAAAGGGCTGGATATATTGCTGGATGCAATGAAGGATGAACGCATACAACAAGCAGGCATACAACTGATAGTAGCAGGTGAATTTTACGATGACGAAGCTGCTTACCTGCAACAGGTAGAGCAGAACGGCATAAAAGAAAATGTACACCTGTTCACACAGTTTATACCCAACAACGAGATACGTTATTACTTTTCAGCCGCCGACCTGGTAGTGCAGCCTTACCGCAGCGCTACACAGAGTGGTATTACACAGGTAGGTTACCATTTTGAGAAACCCATGGTAGTCACTAACGTAGGTGGGCTGTCGGAGGTAGTGATACACGGCAAAACAGGTTTCGTAACAGAGCCTGATGCAAAAAGTATTACTGATGCGATACTGAAGTTTTATGAACCAGGCAGTATACCCAACCTGTACGAAAACCTGAAACTGGAAAAACAAAAGTATAGCTGGAATACCTTCCTCAGCAATCTTATCAAGACAGCATTCCCAGGTTAAAACAGACTGCCCGCACCACCACCTTGCTTACGGCCCAGGTGTTTATAAGCTTTTTCTGTAGCTTCCCTACCTCGAGGCGTTCGCAATATAAAACCCTCCTGTATCAGGAATGGCTCATACACTTCTTCGATTGTACCCGCCTCTTCGCCAACGGCCGTTGCAATATTATTGATACCCGCTGGCCCCCCTTTGAATTTATCAATCAGCGTAACGAGTATTTTATTATCCATATCATCCAGCCCATGGCTGTCCACATTCAGCGCACGGAGGCCATGTTCGGCTATGGCCATATCAATAATACCGTTGCCCAGCACTTGCGCAAAATCGCGCATGCGGCGCAGCAGGCCATTGGCAATACGTGGCGTACCGCGACTACGCCCGGCTATCTCCATGGCAGCGTCGGACGTGATATGAACATTCAGTAAAGAGGCAGAACGCAAAACAATTCGCTGCAATACATCTTTATTATAATACTCCAGCCTCGATTTGATACCGAAGCGGCTCAGTAATGGCGCAGTGAGCAGGCCCGAACGTGTAGTGGCGCCTACGAGTGTAAAAGGATTGATATTGATTTGTACAGAACGTGCTGCGGGCCCGCTGTCTATCATTATATCAATTTTAAAATCCTCCATGGCAGCATACAGGTATTCTTCCACTACCGTGCTCAGCCTGTGTATCTCGTCTATAAACAACACATCCCTTTCTTCCAGGCTGGTGAGCAGGCCGGCCAGGTCTGCGGGTTTTTCAATTACCGGCCCGCTGGTTTCTTTTATGTTTACATTCAGCTCGTTGGCTACTATGCGCGACAGGGTGGTTTTTCCCAGTCCCGGTGGACCGTGGAATAATATATGGTCCAGCGCCTCGCCGCGCAGGTTGGCGGCTTTAATGAAAATCCTGAGATTTTCTATCAATTGCGGCTGGCCAGAAAAGTCTTCAATAGACTGTGGCCGGATGCTATTCTCGTACTCCCGTTCCTGCGGGTTTAATTCACTTTTCGGCCTTATATGGGGATTATCCATGTGCTAAAATTAGTCAATCCTGACCATGCAGTATAATAATAAGTTAGCATTATATTTACAGCACTTTTCTTAAAGAGAATTATTATGCAAAAAGCAAACCTATCCTTTTTCCTGGTTCTTTCTTTCTTGTATCTACTAACAACACATAACAGCTATGCCCAGGCCCCTCAATGGTTATTTAGTGCAGGCGGCACAGGCAGCGACTGGGGCGTACAAACACGAGTAGCGCCCAATGGTAATGTGGTAGTATGTGGAAATTTTATAAACACTATAGACCTGGACCCCTCGTCTTCCACCTACAACATATCATCGTACAACGGTACCCAGGACGTCTTCCTGGCCTGTTATTCGGCAAACGGCAACCTCTTATGGGGTTTTGCATTGGGTAAAGAAGACTATGATGGAGGCTATGCCCTGGCTATAGACGATGATAACTATATATATATTGGAGGTTTTTTCAGGGGCTCGAATGTAGATTTTGATCCGTCTTCGGGAACAGCATTCCTAACTTGCAAAGGTTTTTTGGGCGGGGGTTCCTCCACTTATGGTGGCGACGGCTTCGTTGCTAAATACTCTTCAGCAGGCGCCTATCAATGGGTGTTGCATTTAGGAACCCCCTATTGGATAGAAGCGGTTGATGCAATAGCCATTGATACGGGTGGGAATGTGGTTGTAGGTGGACTATTTAAGGACACCCTGGATTTTGACCCGTCACCAACCGGATCTACAGTGTTGAATGGGAATGTGAGTGGTACCGCATTCCTCGCAAAGTACACTTCAAATATGCTGTTTCTCTGGGCATTCAATTTCGGGAAGTCGGGCATAGCCGCAACAGATAATTCGATACGCGGAATAGCTGTGGACAAAAACAATAATATTTGCATAACCGGATTTGTACAATATGCAACAAATATAGATTTTGACCCTTCGCCTACAGGCACAGCCAATCTTGTGCCCAACGGACTGTACGATGCTTATGTGGCTAAATATACAGCCTCGGGCGGGTATACTTGGGCTTTTCTACTGGGGGGTAATGCCGTTGACGATGCACGGGATATTATTACCGACAACAACAACAACATCTATATAACTGGTGTTGCAAACACTACCAGTATAGACTTTGATCCCTCAAGTTCAACGGCCACAGCAACGGCACAGTCGGGTGGACAGAATATGATGCTGGCATCGTATAACCCAAATGGCCAGTATCGGTGGGGCAAGTTGATAGGTAACACAGGTAATGACGCCGGCCAAAGATTAGCCATTTTTGGCAACAGTCTTTATGTTACAGGGTCGTTCGGCGGCACTGTTAACTTTAACCAGGGCAGCAGCCCGGCGGCTAACATGGCCAGCATCGGCAATACCGATATTTTCGCTGCGCGATATGCTTTGCAAAACGGAAATATCCAATGCAATTTTTCAGTCGGCTCCACTGCAGCAGACGAAGGAATGGGTATAGCAATTGACGACACAGGCTATGTATATATTACCGGGTCATTTTCAGGCTCAGGTACCGATTTCAATCCCGGAACAGGCTCATTAACAGCTACCAGCAATGGTGGTACAGATGCATTTCTTGTTAAATACAATTGGGGTGGCTCACATGAAGGATACCTGGTAGGGGATACTATTTGCAACGGCGAGCAAGCGTATCTTACCTATGTTGACACATCCGGAGCCACCAACGTTACTATTACCTACAATGACGGTACGAGCAACTATACCAGATCCGTAACCAGTGGCGTTCCATTCGCTTTAAATCCTAATCCTGCTTCTTCCACAACTTATACACTGGTTTCAGGTGGTGGATTGTGCGGCTCAACAAGCAATCCAAGCCAGGCAACCGTGCAGGTGAATCCTACACCCATTGTAAACGCCGGACCCGATACCAGTGTATGTAATACACCGTTACTCCAATTGAATGGTACCAGTTCCATCGGGGGAACTTATATGTGGACTTCAAGTCAATCCATCACCAATCCCAATAGCCTCAACCCAACGGTTTCTGGCACAATAAACGGTACTTACAGGTTGATAGCCACAACCCCTTCGGGGTGTAGCGATACAGATGATGTTGTTGTAACTGCTCTGCCGCAGCCTATAGCAGACGCGGGACCAGACCTCCTTATTTGCCCCACTGATTTAGTTCAACTACATGGTAATGGTGGTTTGAATTATTTCTGGTATTCAACTATACCCATCATTAACCCGAATTTTAAAGATGCCCTGGTGCACGGTAACCAAAGTGGCATCGTTTACCTTGTCGTGAGCAATGGCACTACCTGCAATGATACTGATGAGGTAATAATAACCGTTCTGCCAAGACCGACAGCATACGCCGGAAGTGATACATCGGTATGTCCAAATGCTGAAATTGAATTGACGGGTTTAATATCCGGCGCCGGTGTAACACACAAATGGGTAAGCCGGACTCCCATAGGCTCACCCGATTCATTGACCATCAAAATAACGATAGATTATCCTGACACGTTTTATCTTATAGCTATCGACTCATTGGGATGCACCGACACATCAGGTAGAGGGATAACTTTCCTTCCTGAACCTGATTTCCGTGTGTCGCCTGAAAAGTCCGGCATATGTACCGGTGAAATGATTACCCTGCGAGCCTACGGCGGCGCCACATATCAATGGCAAGGGGACGGCATAGCCTCTGTAGATGACCGGATCGTCGTTGCGCCTTTGGTAAATACATCTTACGAGGTAATTATACAGGGCCCATATTGTGGGTATGCTGACACATTCGACATTCCAATCATTGTTAACCCCCTACCTGTGGTCACAGTCACGAAGTCGAACGACATAGATTGCCGCACCGGCTCTGCTGTATTGTCTGCATCTGGCGCAGCTAAATACAGATGGGCTCCGGATGAGGGCCTCGACAACGATTATGTCAGCCAGGTCACTGCCCGGCCAGCCCAAAATATCACCTACACTGTAACGGGAATTTCAGATTCGGGTTGCGAGGCCACGGCTTCTGTAGACTTGAGTGTGAGAACGATCGATGACTACAAATGGATGATACCTACTGCTTTTACACCCGACAATAACGGTATTAATGATTGCTACAGGATTAGAACAAATATTGAATACCTCGATTATAAACTGTACATCAACAATCGTTGGGGCGAAGCGGTATACCAATCAGAAGATATAACTGACTGCTGGAATGGGAACTATAAAGGGAAAGCGGCTCAACTGGGCACGTACTACTATTTTATAAAGATAAATACACCCTCCTGCGGCTCTGTCTTTAAGACGGGGGACATTACTTTGATAAGATAAGCGATATTACGGTTATATTCAATCCGACAAGAGAACGTGGCTACCACAAACCTGGCGATTGACAAAAAACTGTCAGTAACGCCGCTGGGAAAATAATTACCTTTGCGTCGCTCTTAAAGCAGCAAACAAATGGATACAAAGAATTATAAATTAGGCACTAAAATGATACACGCCGGCGTGGAGCCGGACTCAGCCACGGGCGCTATCATGACGCCCATATACCAGACATCTACCTATGTGCAGTCAGCACCCGGGGTACACAAAGGTTATGAATATTCCCGCACGCAAAACCCCACGCGCCACGCATTAGAAAAAGCCCTGGCGGGTATTGAAAATGGCAACCACGGCCTGTGCTTCGGCAGTGGCATGGCAGCTACCGATGCGGTGATAAAACTGCTGATGCCTGGCGATGAGGTGATAGTGGCAAACGACCTCTACGGCGGCACCTACCGCATCATGACCAAAGTGTTTGTGAACTATGGTATTAAGTTCCATTTCATAGATATGAGCAATGCTGATAACATCAGCAACTATATCAACGACAAAACAAAAATGATATGGGCGGAAACACCTACCAACCCCATGCTGAATATTGTGGACATAGCCGCGTGTGCAACCATCGCCAAAAAGCACAACCTGCTGCTGGTAGTGGATAATACTTTCGCCACGCCCTACCTGCAAAACCCGCTGGACCTGGGTGCGGATATAGTATTACATTCCGCCACCAAATACCTGGGCGGCCACTCAGACGTGGTACTGGGCGCTCTTATAATGAATGATGACGCCCTGCGCGAGCGCCTGGCATTTATACAAAATAGCTGCGGCGCTGTGCCCGGCCCGCACGATAGCTGGCTGGTGCTGCGTGGTATTAAAACATTGCACGTACGTATGGACCGCCATTGCGAAAACGGAAAAGCGATAGCGGAATACCTGCGCGCACATCCCAAAGTGGGCAGGGTACTTTGGTGCGGATTTGAAGACCATCCCAACCACGATGTGGCTAAAAAGCAAATGCGCGGCTTTGGCGGCATGATGTCATTTGTATTGAAAGAAGATAGCGTAGAAGCCGCAATGGAAGTACTGAAGAAGACAAAACTGTTCTCGCTGGCCGAATCGCTGGGCGGTGTGGAATCCCTCTGCGGCCACCCCGCCAGTATGACCCATGCAGCCATACCCCGCGAAGAGCGTATTAAAAACGGCCTGGCCGACTCACTGATACGCCTGAGCGTTGGTATAGAAGACGTTGAGGACCTGATAGCCGACCTGGAGCAGGCAATAGGATAACTGTACGACAGATTTAAAATTGAAAGCCCCGCCGGTAGCGGGGCTTCTTCGTGTGTCAGAGTTTATATTATAATAGCGACCACCATACAGCCTTGTCGGCAAACTTACCCCAGCGTTTCAGGCTGGTGCTGATGGTGGTGTACATTTCTTTCTGTGTCACTTCCTTACCGCGCTTCGGTATTTCAAATTCTTTTTCATCGGGTTTATTGTATTCCACTTTAGTAGCTATCCAGGTGGTATGCAGGCGCGGCACGGCCACTTCCAATATCATGCCGGGTAGCCCGCTGAACATTTCAGGTCCTCCGCTTGCCGGTATGTCTTCAGTATAAAATGCTATAACATATACCGAATCGTACATGACACCTACAGCCTTGCGGCATTTATAATCGGCAATTGTGCGTACCTCATCCTGTATCTTCCACTTTATTACGCGCATTGTGTCCTTTACCAGGAATTTCTCTTCAAATACCTGCTTTTGCGCTGTTACACGGCCGGTTGCAAAATCAGTGTACACTATATTTTCAGCAGCGGGCGAACGTGCAAACCAAAAGTTAACGGTTTGCTCTGCTTCACGCCCCGGCTCATATATGCTGTGCTGCTGTGTAAATGAATAGTCGAAATAATGCACATTGTGCTTAGGTATCTGAGACCGCATTTTTTCTATCCACCGCTTGTCGTCTTCATCCATCTCGTCAATAGTGCGGTGCAGGTTGGTCCGGCGTTCAAATTCTATTTTCCCGTTGAAGGTATGCTGGGCCTGCGCCATCATAGCCATCATCAACAGCGCCGGTATCAGTATCAGTTGTTTCATTATCATTATTATTTGGTGATAAATTGTGCAGCATTCTCCTCCTGCGCTCCTGCAGCCATTTTTGTAAAATTCCATATCAATGTTACCAGCCCGTAGCGTCGTATAGTATTGTAGTTGGTCTCTGTTACCGTGTTGCTGTTAGCAAACCTGCTGAAGCCCAGGTTCTGGTTCAGTATATCGAATACTGAAGCACGAAGTTCCAGTTGGTCGTTCTTCAGGAATTTTTTCGACACGTAAGCATTCCAGCGGAATACATTATTATTCCTGTCAAAAACTACCGTGCGCTCCCTGATATACCAGTTGAAGTCTGTACCTATCTCAAATTTTTTGGGTAATACTACTGAAACATCCAGGGTATTTTCTATCGTCCAGTAGCTTGTGGCCAATGTGCTGATAGTAGCTTTATTATCATTATAGGTAAAGTCAGTTTCCCATTCCACTTCTACGGTTTCCTCCTTGTCCTCGTAGTTAATATCAAATCCCACTGAGTACTGGTTGAAATCGCTGGTGTTTTTCACCCCGTTCACAAAGTTGTTGGTACGGTTGAGGCTGGTATTGAAATTACCGCCGATACGGGTATTCAGTTTATTAATACGCTTGCCTATGCCACCTCCTGCCCATCCGCTGAAGTTGCCATCTGTGTTTACATACTGGTAAACTCTACTTCCGAGGCTATCTATATTTTCAGAGCGTGTTATGGCATTATCTATCGTTGTGAAATTACCGTATATGTATATCCAGCGTCCGCTTAATACTTTATAATCATTTGCGTTTACGCTGAAGCTGTTGCGGAATTCCTGCGTCAGCCCGGAGTTGCCTATTGCCTGGTTATTAGGGTTGGTATTATCGCGCAGGGGTTGTATCTGCTGTATAGTGGGTTGTCGTGTACTACCATAGTAGTTAAAACGGATATTTGATTGTTTGCTGATTTCGTAACGAATCATAGCCTTGGGAAACAGGTTGACTACATCATAAGAAAAAACAGTATCAGCAAGTAAGTCTCTTTGTGTGAAGCCGGCATGTGCCGCCGATACACCTGCTGAAAAATCTACCTTCTTATAATCCCAGCTCAGGTTAGTACCCCCCGTATTGGTTACAATATTATACGCATAGCTGTTACTTAATGTATCATCGCGCAGATCATATGCATCAGCATTGGGGTTGCTCTTATTGAATGTAGTCCTTTCCGAAGTGCTGTTATTTACGCCCAGTTTATATTCAACCGATACAGCCATTACTTTGGTTATGGGCTCTGTATACACAGCCGAACCATTTAGCAGCAACGCCTGTCTGTCGTTATTTTTCTTCTGGTCAATATATTTCGTCCCGTTTCCGTTGGACTTGTTTACGGAGCTGAGGAAACCTGTACTTTCCGATTCTTCATAGTTTTCAGTCAGGGACATCATAAGCGTTCTCCTGTCTTTCTTGAATTTCTTTTTCCAGGTCAGCGAACTGTTCAGCCTTTGGGTGGTTGCATCGTTGGTCATCAGCCTTTGATTATCTATCAGGGTATCGCCATTGGCATCCATATTGTATTGGTTGTACGTCGAGCGGTTTTGCGAATTCTGGTGGTTACCCATCACCGTCAGCCTGAGGGTGGAAAGCGAATCTGTTTTCCATTCATACAAACCATCTACGCGATGCCTTTGACCTGTTTTAAATTCATCCTGCCGCTCATCGGTGAATAATTGTGCGTCCTTTGTCAGCACCTGCGAAAAAGTATTATTGATGGCTTCAATATTTTGCTTGGCGTAGCGATAGTTACCCGCCAGGTGTTGTTTGTCTTCGTTCCATTTATCTGAAAAATGGAGGCCGCCGGTCCACGCTTTGGGATATCCACGTCCATTATATTGTCCGCTCCAGCTGTCAAATTCATCACCATCGCTGTACGAGTACATTACACCATCTTCGTATACGGTATTATTATCGTTACCGCCAAACTTATCCCTGTCTTCCCAGCCCAGGCCTATCTTACCGGTGTTGGCCATGATACCGAAGGCGGAGATTTTCTTCTTGCCTTTGAAGTAGTTGGCCATCAGTTGATTCTCGAAATAACTCCGGTCATCCCCTGCACCACCCGCTCCCACTGCTTTACCGAAGTAGCCTGTCTTCATATTGTCTTTCAGCTTCAAGTTCACGGTGCGTGTAGATTCACCATCATCAATACCTGTAAATTCAGCCTGTTCGCTTTTCTTGTCAAACACCTGCACTTTGTCCACCGCTTTGGCCTGCAAACTTTTTGACACCACAGCCGGGTCATCTGTAAAAAACTCCTCCCCGTCTACCAATAGTTTTTCTACCGTTTGCCCATGGGCTTGTATATTACCGTCTTTGTCCACCTGCAGGCCGGGCAGTTTTTTCAGCAGTTCTTCCACCGTGGCATTATCCCTTACTTTGAAGCTGTCGGCTACGTACTCTATCGTGTCGCCTTTTATTTTTATCGCCGCATACTGTTCGGTAAAAACGAATTCCTCCAGCAGGTGCGTACGGGACACCATAGGTATCTCACCAAGGTCTGTCAGTTTGTTACCTTCCTTAATGTCGATTTTATCCACAAAATCGGCAAAACCGGGAAACACCGAAAGCATGATGTATTTGCCCGGCGCAGATACATCCAGTGCAAAACTTCCGTCTTCTTTTGTACGTGTAAATTTTTCCAGCACCGAATCCTGAGCACGTATAATAGTAATGCTGGTATTAGGCAGCACGTTCATATTTAAAGTGTCTTTCACAACACCTTTTATGGTATAGGGCTGTGCAGAAGAAACTATTGATAGTAGTATCAACAATTTAGCGAAGAGTAAGTAGCGTAGATGCATGATGCATGTTTAGGATGCGTTGACATTAACGTGACAAATATGGAAATATTTTATCACCTGCACCTGAAATAAATTGTTAAAAAAACTAAAACGTATAGAACAGTAAAAGGGGCTTTTATCAATTAGCTTTTGACAATTGTGTTTTTTTCACGTTGGCCCTGTTCCTGTTCACCGGCAATCCCAGCGATTCGTAGATATAATCCTGCGACACGGTGCGGGTAGATTGGTGATTGATTTTCTTGTTGTCTGCAGTGGGGTTGATGCGGTTCGACAGGAATACAAATACAACACCGCTTTCGGGGTCGGCCCATGCGCAGGTGCCGGTAAAGCCCTGGTGCCCGAAGGCGTAGCCACTGCTGCGTTCCCCTGCAGGCCCGGCATCATTGGCATCGGCTTCCGGTTTATCAAAGCCCAATCCCCTGCGGCTGATAGATGAGTGATAGGCAGTGAAATAACCCACAGTCTCTTTTTTGAAAAAGCGTTTGCCGTTGTACGTGCCCCCCTGCAGCAGCATCTGGAATACTGCCGCTACATCCCATGCATTGGCAAACAGGCCGGCATGACCCGCAACACCGCCCATCATGGCCGCGCCCTGGTCGTGCACATAGCCACGCAACGTCTGCATACGGAAGTACATATCGTTTTCGGTGGGTACTATCTTAGCTGCCGGAAATTTTGCACGGGGATGATAGGTAATGTTCTTCAAGCCCATCGGTTGATAAAACTGTTCGCTCACATATACATCCAATGTCTTACCGGTAAGCTGTTCAACCACCGCCGCCAGGAAGTAGAAGTCAAGGTCGCTGTACACATAGCGACCCCTGTTTTCCAGCGGTGTGTTCAGAATCGTCTTCCATATACTGTCTTTGTAGTCATTCCGCATATACATATTCTGCGCTACCGGTATATCGAAGCCCGTTTTTTGCTGCCTGCTGTATATTTCGCCCGATGGCTGGCCGCTGCTGTCATACGTGCTGCGGTAAAATGGTATCCACGCCGTAAGGCCTGCCTGGTGCAGCAGCAGGTCACGTATCTTCAGTCCTGCTTTGTCCGTTCCCTTTACTATCGGCAGGTAGTCGCCCAGTGTTTTGTCCAGGTCCAGTTTCTTCTGCTCATACAGGCGCATCACCGCCAGCGTTGTCGACAATACTTTGGTAAGCGAAGCCACATCGTATATCGAGCTTGTGTCTACTTTTATCGTTTTATAAGCATCGTAATACCCGAACGCCCGGCTGTAAAACACCTTCCCGTTCTTGGCAGCCACTACCTGGCAACCCGGGAACACGCCATCTACTACGCTGCGCTCCAAAAATATATTTAGCCTGTCCAGCGCATCGCGGTTCACCACACCGGCGTCTTCTATAAAAAACTCTTTTTCCAACCTGGTTACAACCGGCTCTTTCACAGGCCTTGGTTTGTCTGCCAGCAGTTTCGGCGGGGCTTCCATTGTCATGCCTGCGCAGGGCGTCATGGGCAGTTTGCCTTTTGCCGGCATAATACCCAACATAACGCTTGCCATTACCTTTTCCGATTGCTCGTTGTCCTCATATCCCACAAACACGGTTTTGAAACCGCAGAAATTCTGTAGCAGGTAGGGGTTGCCCATCAGTGCCAGTATCACGTTAGGTTTGTTCTGCACTTGTTTCAGGAATGACATTTGCTGTGCGTCCAGCCCATAGTCTCCCCCTGAGGGATAAAAACCCATGTTATGCACTGCTACTATGCAGGTACCTCCACCATCTACTACGTTCATTGCCCGCGACAGCGCTACATTGCCGCCACCTTTTGGAAACCATGAGGCCTGTATACCCGGTAGTTCGTTTTGCAGTTCTGTCAGTAATGCAGTTTCATCTTTTGCGTTAACGCCTATATAAGTAAACGCACCTTCCTTCCGCACCAGGTCATTCAACAGTTTATTCCTGTCGCGTACAAATGTCGCCGAAGCCTCAGCCACCTGGTATTGTACCTGCTCTGTAACCTGGTTCAGGTCTTCTGTAGCGTTGCTAATAACCACATCCTTCCGGCTGGCCAGGTCTGCGTCATATTTCGCGCCTAATATCTTTTTCACCCGCAGCTCCAGTTCTTTATAAGATACCCTGTCTTCGTCAATGGCCGCTTTTATTTTCCTGATAGCCGTAGGCACATCCTGCGAGAACAGCAGCACGTCGTTGCCCGCCAGGAACGCCCGCAGGTCTACATCGCCGGGTTCAAAATATTTTGCCACGCCGTCCATATTCAGTGCATCGGTAAACACCAGCCCGTCAAAGCCCATTTTGGTTTTCAGGTAGTTGCTGATGGTATTGTAGGAAAGCGTCGTAGGTATGTGCGGCTCTTTTTCCAATGCGGGTATATCCAGGTGCGCCACCATGATACTTTGCACACCCGCATCTATCAGCCGACGAAAGGGGTATAGTTCCAGTGCTTCAAGCTCTTGCAATGTTTTATTGATGGTCGGTAGGTCTTTATGCGAATCGGTCTCCGTATCGCCATGACCGGGAAAGTGTTTGGCGCATGCCATGATACCGTTGTCCTGCAGGCCGCGCATATAGGCAATGCCCAGCCTGGTCACCATCTCTTTGTTTTCGCCAAAGGAGCGTGCATTGATGATGGGGTTCCTGGGATTATTGTTGACATCTACCACCGGGCCAAAATTGATATGCACACCCATTCTTTTACACTGTGCCGCTATCGCCTCGCCCAGCCGGTATGCCAATGCCGTGTCCATTGTCGCCCCTGTCATCATGGCACGGGGCAGGTCTTTTACGCCGGTCAGCCGCATTCCCAGTCCCCATTCCGCATCCATGCCTATCAGCAGGGGCACTTTGGCCAGTTTCTGGAATGTATTGTTTTGTGTGGCTTGCGCTTCGGGCGTGCCCTGCATAAATATCAGCCCGCCTACATGACCGGCCTGCACCAGTTGTACTATCTTTTCTTCATTATAATCTTTACCGCCCGAGTAGGCTGCTACCATAAACAACTGCCCTATGCGTTCCGTGTCATTCAGTGAGTTATATATACTGTCCACCCAACGGCTCCGGGCAGCCTCTTTGGGGTTAACTTTATTTTGCGCTATGGCAGCAGGAACAATAAGGGCCAGCAATATTAATGTGGCTACAAAACACCTTAATGAAGCAGTCATGTTAACAAAGATAACTGATTGTTCTGCAAGCCTGTAAACTTTAAGATAGCTTTAAAAAAAATCGAACCCCGTCCTGGAAAGAACGGGGCCCTTGCACTGCTTATCAACTGTAACCTAAACTATTGTATGCCTGTTTTGTCTGTATCGCCGCCAATGTCAAAAGCGCAGCGCTCACAATACAAAGATGCTACAGATTTGCCTGCCGAACGATGACCTCCGTCATCAAAAAACCGTGACTTATGTCAGTTTAGGAAAAAATTATATGATACCCGTACCCAGCAATACCGCGATAGCCAGCAGCATGATGGCCACAATGATATGCAGGGTCCCGATAGTGATTTTCTTCACCAGCTTGTTGCCAAGATATGCGCCGGCAAAGGCCGATAAGGTTGCTGCCACAAGCAGTCCGTAATTCAAATCGCTGCCCATACTTTTAAATATAACGGCGTACACGGTCAGTCGCGAAATATCTATTAATACAGCTATAAGCACACCCGTGGCTATATAGGCCTCTTTGCTGAGGCCTGCTTTGAGCAGGAACATGCTGCGCAAAGCACCCTGGTGGCCCGAGAGTCCCCCAAAGAAACCGCTGATGATGCCGCCTAACGGAAGATATTTTCTATGAAAGGATATTTTTGAAAAGCGGGGTATGAGTTCCAACGTGGAGAAAATAATCATCAGAACAGCTATAACCAGCTTTACCGGCATGATGCTGAACACTTTGCCGTTCAGCATGTACTCATGCAGGGCGGGCATATCGGTAAACAGCACCAGCAACTTAGCCCCTGCATAGGCCGCCAGGAGTGCAGGAATACCGAAGAGCAATACAATCTTCCAATCGGCGTGCCTGCCCAGCAATGCTACTTTGAAAAGGTTATTCAGGAAATGTACTATAGCTGTGAGTGCGATGGCGATTTCTATAGGAAAGAACAATGCAAATACCGGCACCAGTATGGTGCCCAGCCCGAACCCGGAGAACAGTGTCAATCCCGAACCGATAAGCGCCGCCAGGCAAATAACGATATAGTCCATTATTGGATATTGTGGCGTGAAAATAGGGAAATATCGGGAGGCAAATCAAATACCGGTCGCAGACCGTGTGATTTAGTTGGACATAAGTGATCCCCGGGTAGCCTGTATATATTCAGGAGGTAATATTTTTAATCGCTAATTAACTCAAATTTCAGTATATTTGCTGTAGTAAACTATGCGCCTCATGATATTCCTATTACACCATGCACCCCTTGTTATTCCGTCCGTCTCCCCTTCGGGCCTTTTTATGCCGGCCGAAAAATTTTATTCCTGTTTTATGGAAACATTTTCAATAATTACCTTGATAATCAACACCTTATGTTTTGTTCCGTTTCAGGATTTCCGGAAAACCGGCATCAAAATGGAACATTTGTCCCGCTTTGGGCGGCGATTGGGGAAACATTTTGTTCCACTACCCGCACAAAAATTGGCACGAATCACTGCAGCCGAACAACAAACATTATCGCATTGCCGCATTATCCTATTCTCGCATTCATGTTCTCCTAATACCCCTAAAATGACAATCCCATTAGAAAACTTTCTATGTCGGTTAACTAACTTATGCCCAGAAAAAATGCTGAAATCGCAACCCACGGCCTTCCTGCAGGATTGTACATAGTCAATTTATTAACGAAACAACAAAAGAGTTCTTTGAAATTACAGGTATTGCATTAGGCTGCCTCGCCGTCTTTTTTAGGCACTGTGCCGAAGATATGATCCCACAATACCGAGCTGACGCCGAAACCCTTTTCAGGAAATTTATAATGGTGCAGGTGGTGGTTGCGCCAGAGGGCCTTCATAAAAGGCGGCGGCGCTATGGAATGAATGGCATAGTGCATAGTGCCGTACAGGATATACCCGCACATAAAACCCGGGAAGAAAGACAAAGCATAATAACCCATGGCCAGGAACATGCCCGCGAATATCAGTGAAGATATAATGAGGCTGGGCACCGGTGGCATGAATAGCCTTTCTTTATCACGGGGATACTCATGGTGTACGCCATGCAAAGTGTACACGAATTTCTTTCCGCGGATGTTGTCGGTAATGAAGTGGAATACATAACGGTGCATCAGGTACTCAAAAAATGTCCAGAACAGCAGTCCGCCAAAGAACAGCCACGCCTCCGTACCGGCCGCTATGCCAATGTATTCATTGCCGTAGTACAGCATGAAGGCCATAATGGGAAAATAAATACTGTAGATGACGTAGGGATGGGTTTTGGTCATCATCTCCATGAAATCGCTCTTAAATAACCTCGCCTGACCTTTGTTTTTGATCTTGTCAAATTCCATATGTAAATGATATTGGACGAGTAAATTTACAAAAAGCTTATTTAGGTTTGGTTTCCCCGTTATTTTTTTCTTCATCCTCAACCAGCCAATCCGGGGACTTGCTTTTTCGCAGCACTTTATCCATCCAGAGCAATAACGCAGGTTGAAGGATAAGGTTTGTTATCATAGCTATAAAGAGGGTGATGGACGTAAGCAGCCCCAGCGACTTGGTGCCGTCGAAACGCGAAAGGATGAATACCCCAAAACCGGCTATGAGTATCAATGAAGTGTAAATTATACTCAGCCCCGTATCGTTGATGGTCTTGTGCACAGTGTCGGCTATGTTCTCATTATTGCGGGGAAGTTCCTGCTTAAAATTGACCAGGAAGCGGATAGTTACGTCTACGGTGATACCCAGCGCTATACTGAACACCAGGACGGTTGAGGGTTTCAGCACAATGCCGCTCCAGCCCATGATACCCGCGGTGATGACCAGCGGTATCACGTTAATAGCGATGGATATCAGCAATATCCTCCAACTGCGGAACAGGAATATCATACAACCGAATATCATAATGAAGGCCAGCCCGATGCTATCGCGCAGGCTGTTGATGATAAAGCGGCTGCCCTCCAGGAATACTACGCTTGTCCCGGTAAAGGTAACGTCATACTTCGACGTGTCGAACAGTTCCAAAGCCTTAGGCCGCAGGCTGTCTAGCAATACGGGCAGGCGGTTGGTGCCTACGTCGGCTATATTGATGCTCAGCCGTACATTCTGCCGGTCGCTGTCTACAAAGGAGCTGGTGATACGGCCGAACATGCTTTTCTTGTCGCCGTTGCCACGCAGGTAGGGTTGTATAAAAGCCGCGTCGAACATGTTGGGGACACCGTAGCTGCTGCTATCGCCATTATAGTATGCCTGCCGCGCAAACTTCACCCCCTCAACATAAGACAGCGCCCTGCCCATCTCGGGAAATTTGTCCAGGTGGTGGTTCAGTTCCTCTACCTTTTGCATCACAGGTAGCGTGGTTGCGCCGCCTTTATGTCTTGTATCTACCATTATCTCCAGCGGCATCACACCCGTAAAGTGTTTCTCGAAGAACTTCAGGTCGGTATATACTTTATCGTCTTCAGGCAGGTCATCCACTATATAACCCACTGTTTTCAACTGGTACATTCCCAACAATGATATCACCAGGATGATAGCCGTCAATCCGTAAATCCACGGTCGGTGGCTGAATACCCAATTGGTATTATAGTTCAGAATCTTGTTTATCCACTTACTCTGCAGGTAATGAGTATGCCTGCCTTTGGGTGGTGGCAAAAAGCTGTACAAGGCAGGGATGAATACCAGCGATATAATAAACAGGGCGGTAATGCTGATAGCCGCCACGATGCCGAATGTGCGCAGCAGGTTGCTCTCTGTAAAGGCAAATACGCCAAAACCGATAGCTGTGGTCATGTTGGTAAACAGGGTCACGATACCCATCCTGTCCACCATACGCAGGAGTGCCTTTGCCTTGTTGGGATGCCGCTGGTATTCAGTATGGTATTTATTGAGGAAGTATATGCAGTTGGGGATGCCTATCACTACTATCAGGGAGGGTATCAGTCCGGTAAGTATGGTGATCTCGTAGCCCAGCAGTACGATTATACCCTGCGTCCACAATACACCTATGCCCACCATAACCATGGACGTAAGCACCGCCATAAAAGAACGGAAAAAAAGTGCCAGGATGATTGCTGTAAGGGAGAACGATAAAATAAGGAACAGCCTCATTTCGCCTTTTATCATGGTCATCACCTGGGCGCGTATATAGGGTAAGCCCGAATAGTGTATCTCCGTCCCGGTCTCTTTGCCAAAATCTTCTGCAATTCTTACAATGTCCTTCACTACCACTTGCCGCTTTTCAGAGTTGATGACATCCTTGTTCATACTAAGCGCCATCATATAAACCCCGGTTTTAGGATTATACAGCAAGCCGCGGTAAAAAGGCAGGTTTAGGAAGGCAGCCTTGAATGAATTGGCGTTTCCGATGCCCACCGCATCGGCCAGCTTTATGGTTTTTAACTTGTTGGTAGAGGTATCTTTTACAATATTGATAGCGCCGGGCACGCTCAATATATGTTCTACAGCTTCGATTTTTTCCAGGCGGGAAACGAGCGCTGCATACTTTTCAAAAAAACCTTGCTCAAAGAAGTCCTTCTTCTCGACGGCGATGACCATCATATTGCCGTCTTCGCCAAACTTCTTTTTGAATTCCTGGTGGGCCAGGTATTTCGGATTATCACGGGGAATAGCGTCGGCATACATATAGCTCAGCCGCACCTGCGACGCTTTATAACCCATGAACGCCGTGGCAACCAGCAGGCAGACCAACAATATAATACGAAACTTGATAATAAAGGCCGCTACTTTATGCCACATCCCTATTTGCTGTTATGAGGCGCAAAAGTACGGAAAAAATGGGCGAACCTATTTTTGGAGCAGGTACATACCGTTGGGGTCTTTTTGAACCTCCTTGCCATTAAATTTTACGCCATCCAGGTGATATGTGATACCGCACACATGGTGTTCTGCCTTGCTCATGAACTCAATGGTGTCTATGTCGTCGGTGGCCCATTGCAACAGCAGGGTAAAACATTCCTTATTCTCGCCTGTAACCGGCTGCCGCATATTATCGAAATAAAAATAGTAACTCTCTAAGCCTCCCGCGCCTGTTTGCACTTTCTTTTTGGGCAGTGCATTATCAGTATGACAGGGCTGGCGGGCCACCAGTGCATCGAATGACAGGGAGTTTGGTGTATTGGCTGCCAGCAGGTCGCGGCCATCGGCATCTATGATGCGAAACTTAGCCTGTGGCACAGGCGCCGGCAGGTTGGCGCTGCTGTCCGAGCAGTCCTCGGTTTTTTTGCACGATTGCACTGTAAACATCACGACAGCCAGCAGGAAATATGATATATAATTGTTGAGTTTCATCGGGCGTACTTTAAGTAGTGTATAAAAATAAAAATTATTCTTATTCCGGTATGATAAACTTATCAGCATCTTTCAAAAAAGGGAATTGTTGCCTTGCCTGTTCTACAACTTCCTTATGGATGTTAATTGTGTGGCAGATAGCCGAGCCTGAATGTTGCCATACCACTTCGCCCAGGGGACCGAATACACTGCTGTCGCCGCTATACACAATGTTGTTGCCGTCTTCTCCTACGCGGTTCACACCTATTACATAGCTCTGGTTCTCAATAGCACGTGCCTGCAACAGTGTTTTCCATGCCAGGCTGCGGCGTTCGGGCCAGTTGGCCACATATAGCAAAACATCGTAGTCTTCATTCCGGTTGCGCGCCCATACCGGGAACCGCAAGTCGTAACAGACCATCGGGCATATACGTATGCCCTTCACACTTACTATCAGCCTTTTATCTCCGGCATGGTAGTGCTCATCTTCGTGGGCATAGCCAAACAGGTGGCGTTTGTCATAATGGGCCATTTTACCATCGGGTTGTACCCAAAGCAGGCGATTGTAGTATTTCCCGTCTTCTTCTATTATCAGGCTGCTGGTGAGTATGCAGGTATATTTCCGGGCAATACTCTTCATCCATTGCACAGTGGACCCGTCCATGGTTTCTGCCAGCCTTTCGGGCGCCATGCTAAACCCGGTACTGAACATCTCCGGCAGCACCACTACCTCCATCTTTTCGCCAACAGCAGAAAGGTATTGTTCATATTGCGCAAGGTTCGCCTGTTTGTCTTCCCAATGCATATCGGGTTGAACTATCGTGACCTTCAATTGTTGCTGAGCCATCCGGTTTACATTTTTATTTAATACTTTTGACCAGTACTATAAAAACACAAGATATGAGAAAGTCTCTCCTCATTATGCTCATGTCCTTGCCCTTTATTGCCATGGGCAAAGATAAATTATCGGGGCATTGGCGCGAAGTGAAAAGATTGTCGAACAATAAGGCCATCAGTTTCCAGGATACTATATTTTTTGAATTCAAGCCCGGCAACGAATATGTATGGCAAAAGGCGCACGGTTTTATCTACCGGGGTAGCTATAAAATAGAGAATGGCGCGCTGGATATTGGTATGCGCTACTTCACCATTGTTGAGAACAAAAAAAACTCATTGGTGCTGAAGGATGAAGCAGGCACTTACTATTTCGAGCCCTATAGCCCCACCAGCCAGATGATGCCGGGCCGTGAGCCCGAAAAGTACGCACCGGTTACCAGTATCAGCCAGATGGTAGGCACCTGGGACAAGTTCAAAGGTACCAGTGCCAGCACGCAACAGCAGATTGATTACACACGCGCGGTTAAGAAGGTAGAAATATTCGCCGGTCCCGAAAATGGCAAGTTGGGTTATATATACGCCGGCAAGGATGCTGAGAATGCACCTTCCTGGTACGTCGAAAGCTTTTCTAACCAAATATTGTATTGCAATGGCAAAGACCGCAGGCAGTTTAAGGTGTTGAAAGCCGCCAATAATGAATTGATCATCGAAGAGGACGGGTTCACTTATTTTTTAAGGCGTTTCAAATAAGATAGTAAACAAAGGGAATAGTAGCGGGGCTCATGTCCCGCTATTATTTTATACGCAGGAAGTAATAATTCTGCAAACTTTCCTCCCTTGTTTTCGGATTCAAAAAACCGGCGCGCAGTTCACTGATACGGAAACACTTTCCGGCCTTAATCATTTCCCCCTTAATTCCTTTTTGCTGTAGCGATTTCATTCCCGCATCCTGGGTGAGCACATATTTACCCGAATCGATTGCAAAGCTGTCTTTGGAAATAACCGCTTCCGCATAGAAATGAAATGCATTCAAAGGGTCCTGCATCCTGTATTGAATAATATCCCCGGCAGGTATCTTGTTCCGTTCTATATACTTTGCCATCTGGTTGCCCAACTGGTAATCCATAAGCCGGCAATAAAAGTGGTGTGTCAGGAAAAAATTGCTGAGCATAATAGCGGTTACACTCAGCCAGAACATTTTCGGCTGTATCTTTTTTCTCGCAGCCACATCCAGCAGTATTATAAACGCTATACACCATAAGCCAATCCAGAATGGGCCACCCGGAAATACATAAGCCACTATAAGCAGGGTTACCCCGAGCAATAAGAAGGATAACACTCCCTGCAACGGCTCGAACACCCGGGCTAACCGCGGATATTTGCCATCAAAAATATCTTTCAGCAAAGCCGCAACCATAATGGCCGCCAGCGGGAATACGACAAAGATGTAATGCGGCAACTGGTAGCGCGACGAACCCAATGCCAGGTATGCAAGGATGAAACCGCCGGTGGTTATCCACTCCTGTTCCGGCTGCAGGCGGAACTTTCGTTTTATTAACCGCCTGATGTTCATTACTAAAGCAGGAATAAACAGGAATATCCAGGGCAGGAAAGACCAAAGCATATTGGTGAACAGGAAGTCAAGCCCCGCCCCATTGTCCCAGGGGCTTTCGCCTGTAATACGACCAAAGCTTTGCGACCAGTAGAAGAATCGCAACCCTGATACATTTTTCAGGCCATTCACGGTCTTTTCAGGATGCATATCAAACTGCTGGTACAGCCCGATACTCATCGGTATCAGTAGTATTGCTATTACCAATATGCCCAACAGGTATTGCCACCGAAAGAACTTTTTCCATTCTCGCTTTAATGCCCAATCGCTGCCAAAACAGAATATGGGTACCAGCAAGGCTATGGGCCCCTTACTCATCATGCCGAAGGCAATAGCACCACAACCTAATAACAAGTAATACAGTTTGCGGTTTACATCCCATTCCTTTATCAGCCATACAGCAGTTATTACCCAAGTCATCAGCACCGTATCGGTACGTATATCGTTGGTCATCAGGAACATGCCCTGGCAGGTGCCGAATATCAAGGCCGCCATTCGGCCCGTTGCCTCTCCGTACAGTAACCTCGCCAGCCGGTATGTAGCGTAGATAGCAAACAGCGCGAATAAGATAGATGGTAACTTGAAACCGAAATTGCCCATCCCAAATATCTTCATGCCCAGGGCGCTTATCCAGAACAGGAAGGGCGGCTTGTCAAGATATTCCGCCCCACGGTCGTACAGGTGCAGCCAGTTATCGCTTTCCAGCATTTCGCGGCTTATTTCCGCATATTGCGATGCATCAATATCCATAACACCCACCCTTACCGCAGATATATGTAATATTGCCAACAGAATAAAAACCCAGGTTGGTATTTTTGGCATAAGCTGATTTTCCAGCCGCAAAAATAGCTTCAATTTCAGGGAATGTTGCAGGTAAAGTATTATCCGTTCGAATTGGCTTTCAAATACCCATTTACTACATATAAGGGCACCAAGACGCATCAGCCCGTTTTGGTAGTGGTTTTGGCCACGCGGGGCTTGTTTGGCCTGGGCGAGGTGGGCGCCATATCATACTACAACGTTACGCTGGAAAGTATGATAAAGGAGCTGGAGGCGAAAAAGCAGGCGATAGAGCGCTATGCTATGACCAATCCTGAGCGCTTCTGGCATTATCTGCACCACCTGATGCCGGAGCAGAATTTCCTGATGGCCGCGCTGGACATAGCTGCATGGGACCTGTTTGCAAAAACACGCGGCAAACCGTTGTACGAAGTGCTGGGCTTACAATGGGAAAACACACCCATCACTGACTACACAATCGGTATGGACAGCATAGACGAGATGCTGCAAAAGCTTAAAGAAAATCCATGGCCGTTGTATAAAGTGAAGATGGGTAGCCCCGATGATATCGATATGGTGCGTGCCATCAGGAACAACACCAATGCAGCAATAAGAGTTGACGCCAACGAAGGCTGGGCCTTTGAAGATGCTAAAAAAATAATACCCGAGCTGGTAAAGCTGGGTGTGGATATGGTGGAGCAGCCTTTGCATCGCAGAGAAGTGGAAGCGCAGAAGGAATTGAAAGCTTTATCCGCCATCCCGCTGTTTGCCGATGAGAGCTGTGTGGAAGAACAGGATGTTCGCAAATGCGCTGAGGGATTTCATGGCGTGAATATCAAACTGACCAAGTGCGGGGGTATCACGCCTGCACTGCGCATGATAGAAGAAGCCAGACAACTCGGACTGAAAACCATGATAGGTGCCATGTGCGAATCTACCATCGGCAGTGCTGCCATCGCGCACCTGCTGCCCCTGCTGGATGAGGTTGACGCAGACGGCCCGCTCCTGTTAAAAGAAGATATTGCCACCGGCCTGCAATACAACAACGGGGTAATAACTGTGAGCGGCGAACCGGGTCTGGGTGTGCGCTTCCTGGGTAAAAAGTTTGAGCGATAAATCGGCTGTGTATTTCTACTTTTGTTGTTCATGCAGGTACAGGAAAATATTTCACTCAAACCGTACAATACATTCGGCATAGAGGCCGGGGCCAGGCATTTCACCGTTCTTAACAACAGGGAACAACTGGCTGAAATAACGGAGTGGCCCGGAGCAAAACACATCATAGGTGGCGGAAGTAATATCCTCCTCACCCGCGATGTGGAAGGATTGACGATACTCAACAAACTGCAAGGAATCGAAAAAATAAAGGAGGATGCGCAGCACGTATGGCTGAAAACAGCATCAGGAGAAGTGTGGCACCAACTGGTGATGTACGCTATCAGTCATGGCTGGGCGGGTATAGAAAACCTGGCACTGATTCCCGGAACAGTGGGTGCAGCTCCCATGCAGAATATAGGCGCGTACGGTGTAGAAGTGAAAGAAGTAATAGAGGAAGTAACGTGTTGGCACTGGGAAGAACAGCGCTATATAACACTTAATAATGCGCAATGTCGCTTTGGATACAGGGACAGCATATTCAAGCATGAGTTAAAAGAAAAGGTATTTATCACTGATGTGTTGTTCAGGCTGAACAAACAACCGGTATTCAATACTTCTTACGGCGCCATTAGCCAGGAGCTGGAACGAATGGGAGCAACAGAATTATCTATAAAAGCAATTGCGGACGCTGTAATTGCTATACGCACCAGCAAACTACCCGACCCGAAAGTGATAGGTAATGCGGGAAGTTTTTTCAAAAATCCTTCCGTAAGCAAACTACTGTACGATGAATTGCAAAATCGCTTCCCTGGCATACCTTCATATCCTATAAATGAAACCCATGTAAAAGTTCCCGCCGGCTGGCTGATAGAGCAGTGCGGGTTAAAGGGTTACACAATGGGCAATACCGGCGTGCATGAGAAGCAGGCGTTGGTACTGGTAAACAAAGGCAACGCAACCGGTAAAGAAATATGGGAATTGTCTGAAAAAGTGTTGCAGACGGTACAGGAGCAATTCGGTATTACACTGGAACGCGAGGTTCAAACCTGGTGATCAGGCTTCTTCACCATTTGCCAGTGGAATAGTGATGTAAAATGTGGTTCCTTTACCCGGGGTCGTTTCAAAACGGATGGCGCCTCTCCAAAACTCAATGATCTTCTTGGTCATGGCCAGGCCAAGGCCGGTACCTGATGACTTGGTGGTGAAATAAGGCTGGAATATTTTACTTACCGCTTCCGGTTCCATACCCGTGCCATTATCGGCAAAAGCTATCAAGGCGTCATCACCTTCTTTGCTCACGGTCACTTCCACCTGTCCCTCGCGCTCTGCGGGAATGGCCTGCACCGCGTTTTCCAGCAGGTTGTTGCACACGCGCAGTAGCTGGCTTTTGTCTGTATATACATACAGGTTACCCTCGTATGGCGTAAAATGTACGGTTACTTCGCTTTGGTTTTTGTACAGGTCAACGGTGCGTTGCAGCAATTCATTCAGGTCAAATTTTTCCGGGCGTGCTTCAGGCATCTTCGCAAAATCAGAAAACTCCGAAGCTATGTACGAGAGGTTGTTGATCTGCTCTATCAGCGATTCTGACACCTTCGTTGCCAGTTCATTTACATTGGGATAATTATTAGCCAGGGCCTGCTGCAGGTATTGTATATTCAGCTTCATAGGTGTGAGCGGATTTTTTATCTCATGCGCTACCTGCTGCGCCATCTCCCGCCAGGCGCCCTCACGTTCGCTCTGCGCCAGCAACCTGGCGTTTTCTTCCGCTTTCTTCACCATCTTGTTATACTCATTCACCAGCAGGCCTATCTCGTCGTCGTAGGGCCAGCTTACAGGTTCGTTCTTGCTCAGGCTGAAGCGGCTGAAGCTCTTTATAACAATGCTCAGCGACTTGGTGATCCAGCGTGTAATGAACACGGTCAATACTCCCGAGAACAGGAACACAAAGGCATAGAGATTGATAAGCCCTACCAATATGCTCGATATCTGGAAGTTCAGTTCTTTTTCAGAAGAGAAAAACGGAACGTTGATATAACCTAAGGTAAGCCCTTCTTTATTACGGATGGGCTTGTAACACGATACGTATGACAACTTGCCGATTTGTTCGTCCTGTATCAAAAACTGGTGTCCCCTTACGCTGAGTTCATAATAGGCATCGGGCGGAATAATACGTGCAAAAAGGCCACGGTCATAAATGTCCTCCTGCGACGTAACGTTTAATACGCCACTGGCATGGTACACGTTAATGTCTATCTTTTGGGCATTGGAAAGCCCGGTAATGAAATACCGGAAGGCAGTAGACGCCACCAGCCTGTTATATTCGTTGTTGCCATTGTCGGCGTGGTTATCTTTCAGGTATTGCAGGGTGGCGCGTTCCACCAGTTGCATCACCAGTTGTTGCTTGCGCCTGCTGTTCTGCTTATACTGCACAGTAAAGAACAATATGGTTATCAGGCCGATGATGATAAAGGACACAAACACAATACCCAGGAAGGAAATATGTATTCGCCGCCGCAGTGTAAAATTCACCAGCTTTTCCTGTTTGCCGCTCCTGAGGATATACAAGAGGTATATGCGATAGAATACAGATATCAGCGACAATATCATTTGCAGGCCGAACAGGTAAGAGAATAGTGTGATGCTCTCCAGCCAAAGCTTGTGGTAACGTATCACGAAAACCATCTTTTCACCTTGCCTGTACTGCAATTCCGAAGAGCCGGGGTATTCAATAAACTTATAATCTCCCGCAACGGTATCTGTCAGGTACACCGGGAAATTATAGTCACTGGTTTGTGTCAGCAGCCTGTTGTTTACATACACGGCATACGAATAGCCCTCTTCGTTGCGGTTGCCCACCACCGTGCCGGGTTGTAGCAGCTCCGGGTATACCGTTTGCCCGGTTGATTCTTTTACAGCCATGTCAATAAACACATAACCCAATACTTCCGCATCTTCAGAATCGCCGGCCCTCACAGGTATTTGTGCCAGGTAATAACGGCCATCCTGCGCATTCTCCCGGTAATAAAGAAAACGCGTGAGCGTTGGCTCGCTTTCACGCACATCTTTTATCAGCGTATTGTAGCTAAGCGTATCATTGTTCAACAGGCTGCGGCCCTGCTTATCAAATATCAATAGCTTCGACTGGTACCGGTTCATATGCCCGCCTAAGTACAGTGCATCAAAACGCTCGTCTATTTCTTTTTTGCCCGTCTTATCCGGGTGAATGATAAAGGTCCTCAATACCGGGTCTTCGGCGATATTCTCAGCAATGGCCCGGAAAGTGAATTCAGTGACATTGTCCCGTTGTTGCAATGTCTTTTCGGCGAATGCCAGCCTTGCCTCACGCTCCTTCACGTAATTGAAATACTGAAGCACCCCGGTAGCAAAAGCAAATACAAAGGCACTCCAGAAGATCATCTGTGGCGAAAAAAGGTCCGCTGTAGGCGCCAATCGCCTTACATCCAGCAGCATCATGAACAAAACCAGCCAAAGCAACAATGCGAATGAAATAATGGAAGGAGTTACCGTGTCGCTGAGCGTAAGCATGGCAGCGCCAATGACAGCCATCATACCGTATTTTAACCACTTGTTCTCCACCAGTAAGCACAACTGTATGCTCAGCAGGTAGCCCACCATAAATGACGCCGCGGTAATAATGCCTACTATAAACAACCCGGTGATAGTATAAGAGGAAATAGTATAAAAATGGCTGACGTCGAACGAAATATTAGAATCGGTGATGAGTGAACTGACAATATTGATGTATGCAAAAGAATACAGCATAAATCCCACTATCGTTAGTATCGCCAGTATTATTTTTATTGCCTGGGGCAACCGTATGGCCTTTAATGCGTCGTGCCGGGAATGACGGACAATAAATACCACCAGCCAAAGGAACAGTAATGAGTTGAGCAATAATTGTCCCAGCGAATCGTGCAGGGTGCTGCTGGCATATAGCTGCGGCCTGAACAGGGGCAGGGCCTCCATATTGAAGGGCATGCCCAGCCAGTATGTAAGCACCCTGAATGCGCCCAGGATGCAGGTCAGCAATAAGAGTCCGCTCAGGAAAGACCTGGTGCGGACATAATGAGTAGTGATCAATTGCAACCAGAATACCGTGAACAGTAAGGCCAGTAATATTACGGTGATGAGCACCGCACCCGGCGGCCATTCAGGAAGCGTGTCGGGATTGAACGCAACATGGAAAACAGTTTTGCCCTCATTGTTTACAATTGGATAGCTGCCTGCGGTCTTCCTTGGAGAGACAGTAGTGTTGAGGGGTATATAAGGTGCAGCCTCGAATGATGAATGCAGGTAAGTATTCTCAAAAGGATAAGTAATAACAATGGGGTAAAGTACCACGACCTTTTCTTGCGGCTTGGCAGTATCGGGTTCAATACAGGATTTTACGAATTTCCCTCTTTCGTTGTAAAACAGGCCTTCTTCGCCAATAGGCGGCGTAGGCGGCTCGCAATCCGCAAGCATTTTATTGGTGTTCCAGAATATGATGGTATCATTCCTGTAAGCGTAAAGTCCAAAGGGCAGGCTGGCCAGTCGCTCTACATCATCGCCCGAAAGCGAGCCTGAAAAAACGCGGTTGATAAGCTCCCTGTCATCGATAATTTGGGCGAAGGCATTTTCTTTTTTTTGCAGGTCGCGCGCTATAGTGCCGGCCATGCTCTGCGGCGATACAGACCGTCGCGCCTGGTAATAGCGGACTACAGCCAGCCCCCACAGCAACAGGGCCAGTAACAGCCAACCTTTATATGGATAGCGTTTGAACACTCAGTTATTATTCCATTTCTTTTGCCCGGTTCCACAAAGCGTCCATTTCTTCAAGCGTCATATCCTTCAATGCCTTATTGTGTTGTGCCGCGCTCTGTTCAATATACTGAAAACGGCGCATGAATTTCTTATTCGTTTTTTCAAGCGCCTGCTCGGGGTCCACGTTCACAAACCGCGCATAGTTGACCAGTGCGAACAACACATCGCCAAATTCTTCTTCAATTTTCTCAGCCTCCCCGTGTTCCACTGCTTCGTACAGTTCCTGTATTTCTTCGTCCACTTTCTCCTTCACCTGTTCTACGCTATCCCATTCAAAGCCCACTTGCTTTGTCTTACCCTGCAGGCGTAGTGCTTTCACCACTGCCGGCAAAGATTGCGGCACACCGCTCAAAATAGATTTCTTGCCTTCCTTTAGTTTCAATTGTTCCCAGTTCTGCTCTACCTGCTGTGCGTCGGTTACCTGCACATGGCCGTATATATGTGGATGGCGGTTTACCAACTTATTGCATACGCCTTCTATTACATCGTCCAGTGTAAACAGTTTTTTTTCAGCGCCTATCTTGCTGTAAAAAACTATATGCAGCAGCAGGTCGCCCAATTCTTCTTTTATCCCCTGCCAGTCTTCTTCTGTTATCGCGTCGGCCAGCTCGTAGGTTTCTTCTATAGTTTGAATCCTTAAGGTTTGCGCTGTCTGTTTTCTATCCCAGGGGCATTGCTCCCTCAGGTCGTCCATTATCTTTCGCAGCCTTTCCAGCGATTTTGCGTATTCCATTCCTGTTATTTTTCCTGCCATTTATATCCGTCTATATTTAGTCCGGTCAATTTCAGTACCCTGTACACTACCGTATAGGCCACATCTTCTATTGTTTGTGGATTGCTGTAAAAAGATGGCGTAGCCGGGCAGACGATACCCCCGGCTTCGGTAATAGCGGTCATATTCCTCAGTTGTATCAAATTATAAGGAGTTTCGCGCACTACGCATATCAGTTTCCTGCGTTCTTTCAGCATCACGTCGGCAGCGCGGGTTATCAGGTCGTTGCTGATGCCCGAGGCTATCCTCCCTACCGTACCCATACTGCAGGGGCAGATTATAAGCGCCTCGTAACTGGAGCTACCCGATGCGAAAGGCGCCATAAAATCGCTCTTGCTCCAAACCTTAAAAGGATATTCCTTATATTTTTCGTTTCCCAGCTCGTACTGCCATACGGTATAGGCATTATCCGTCCACACCACGCTTACCTCGGTCAATTGCTCACCCAGAGCATGCAGCTTGTCCAGCAGCACTTTAGCATATATAGCCCCACTGGCCCCCGTTACAGCAACAGCAACCTTCATATATTAACATTAATAATTATCACAAGTCTTTAACAAAGCTACATGGAAATAATCGTAAATTCGTATGATTGAAAATTATGAACATGAAACAGGTAACGACGATTTTATTAGCCATCATATTCTTTGCGGGCACTGCTTTTGCAGGTGAGAAAAGCAAAGGTGGCATCAACTGGATGACATGGGACGAAGTGCAGGTAGCCATGAAAAAACAGCCCAAAAAAGTATGGGTAGATGTATATACCGACTGGTGCGGATGGTGTAAAGTGATGGACAAAAAAACTTTCAGCCACCCTGATGTCATCAAGTATATGAATGAACATTTTTACGCGGTTAAGTTCAATGCAGAGGGAAAGGAAGAGATTATGTTTCTTGGTAAGAAATACGACGCCGGGACCCTGGCAGCGCAACTCATGAACGGGCAGATGTCTTACCCTACCTTCGTATTTATGGAAGAAAATTTCCAGAACCATTCTCCTATAGCCGGCTACCAACCCGTGCCGCAGATGGAAATGATATTAAAATACCTGGCAGAAGGAAAATACAAAACGGTGAAGTTTGACGAATACAGCAAAAACTTCAAACCCACCTGGCAGGAAGGCGCGCAGGCCGCACCCAAAAGCTAATTTTTAGCGTCGGCCTCCACAATATATTTCATATCCGTCTGGTAAAATTTACAGACTTTCGTCAGCCCGCAGCGCTCGCATTTAGGCCTGCGGGCTACGCATATATAGCGCCCATGCAGTATCAGCCAGTGGTGCGCCAGGTGTACCAGTTCTGTGGGAATATTAGCCACTAACTGTTGCTCAGCCTGTAGCGGATTTTTGGCATTCGTAGTAAGCCCTATGCGCGCCGCTACGCGGAACACATGCGTATCTACCGCCATATTGGGCTGCTCATATATTACCGAGGTGATAACATTCGCTGTTTTGCGACCTACGCCCGGTAGTTTCACCAGCTCTTCTACAGTATCAGGCATGTTGCTGTTATAATCTTCCACCAGCATTTTGGCCATACCCATCAGGTGGCGGGTTTTGTTATTGGCAAAGGTCACACTGCGTATCAGGGGCTCTATATCGTCAAATTCTGCCTTGGCCAGTTTTTCGGGCGTGGGAAATTTTTTGAATAGCTCAGGGGTCACAATATTTACCCGCTTATCGGTACATTGGGCGGAAAGTATTACTGCTACCAGCAGTTGGTAGGGATTCTCATAATTCAGCTCGGTCTCAGCCTCCGGCATATGGTGCTGAAACCAGTCAATAACAAACTTATACCGCTCTTTTTTGGTCATATGTAAAACCCGTTATTCTCTGCAAAATAACGGGTTCATCTTAATACCTCACTGCTTATTTATCTGTTTTGTCCGGCACAAAATCCAACACCGCCGAATTCATGCAAAAACGCTTGTAGGTAGGGGGTGGCCCATCGTCGAATATATGGCCCAGGTGTGAGTCGCAACGGCCACAGAGCACTTCCGTCCGCACCATGCCGTAGGAGCGGTCTTCCTCGTAGCGCACGCTGTTGGGTCTTACAGCTTCGTAAAAGCTGGGCCAGCCGCAACTGCTGGCAAATTTCGCATCGGCCCTGAACAGGTGGTTGCCGCACACGGCACAATAGTAGTCGCCGCGGACGTCAGTGTTCCAGTATTTGCCGGTAAAGGCCCTTTCTGTAGCAGCCTCGCGGGCTACCTCGTACACCTCGGGCGAGAGTATCTTTTTCCACTCGGCATCGCTTACGTTCAGTTTTGTGGTGTCCGTACGCGAGTAATAAGGATTATCTTTTTTCGTATTGTCCATAGTTTCCTTTTTTTGGGCGTTGCTGCATTGCGCGAACAATAAACTGCAACACAGCATCATAAAAATAGTTGAATAGCGCATAACAATGATTTTTGTCAGTATACAATTATCTACGTAACCGCTGTACAAAAGGTTTCCGCGACTTGTTAAACCTTTGTAAAGTTCAGGATTATGAGCATAATCATTCGCTAAAACCTGTTGTGGAAGTATTTTTGCTGCATGGATATACAATATACAAGCGCGGAAGCGGCGATAGGATTGGTAAAAAGCGGCGACAGGGTGTTTATACATGGCAGCGCAGCAACTCCTTTATACTTGCTTAATGCCCTGCTGGAGCGGGCAGGTGAGATAAAAGACGTAGAACTGGTGTCTATAAGTACGCTGGGGCATTTAGACTGGAGCCGCCCCGGGGTGACCGATAGTTTTTTCCTCAACTCGCTGTTCGTATCGGCCAATGTGCGCGACTGGGTGAACAGTCCCTACGGCGATTACGTGCCTGTATTCCTAAGCGAGATACCCAGCCTGTTCAAAGACGGGGTATTGCCGCTGGATGTGGCCATAGTGCAGGTGTCTGCGCCCGACCAGCATGGTTATTGCACCCTGGGCACATCGGTAGATGCCACCTGGACCGCTGTGCGCACTGCCAAAAAAGTAATAGCCCAGGTAAATCCTAAAATGCCCCGCACTCACGGCAATACACAGGTGCATATTTCCAGGTTTACGGCTATGGTATGGCACGAGGCCGAACTGCCCGAAGTAGATTATGGCTGTAAATTGGACGAAGTATCAAAAAAAATAGGTGAACACGTGGCCGGTCTGATAGAAGATGGCTCTACCCTGCAAATGGGCATAGGCTGTATTCCGGATGCGGTACTGCGCTGCCTTACCAACCACAAAGGCCTGGGCATACATACCGAGATGTTCTCGGACGGTGTGATTCCACTGGTGGAAAGCGGTGTGATTACCAACGAATATAAAAAGATTCGCCCCGGCAAGCTCGTCAGCACCTTTGCTTTAGGTACCCGGAAACTATACGATTTTATAGACGACAATCCCAATATCAGCTTTATGGATGTGTCTTATGTAAACGATACAGCCATCATCCGTAAAAATCCCAAAGTAGTGGCCATCAACAGCGCCCTGGAGATAGACCTTACCGGCCAGGTGTGCGCCGACTCGTTGGGCACCTACCAGTATTCAGGCATAGGCGGGCAGATGGACTTTATGCGCGGTGCCTCTTTATCGCCCGGCGGCAAGCCCATTATTGCGTTGCCTTCCGTAACAGGTAAGGGTGTTTCCCGCATTGCTCCCATGCTGAAACCCGGCGCAGGCGTAGTGACCACCCGCGGCCATGTGCATTATGTAGTGACTGAATACGGAGTAGTGAACCTCTATGGTAAAAACCTGGAGCAACGCGCGAAACTCCTCACCTCTATCGCTCACCCCGACCACCGGGAAGAACTGGAGAGGGCTATGTACAGCAGGTTTGAGAGGGTATAGCAGATTTAAAATTATACCAAACCCAACTGCCCCAGCACCTTATTCACAATTACATCGCAGCGGGAAAGATGAAAACCGTAAACATGGTCTTTTACATAACCGCCCAGGTTTTCGCGGAGCATGGTTTTGGCCCTGTTCAGTCTTACTTTTACGTTCGTTTCTTCGATGTTCAGGGTTTCCGATGTCTCCCTGACCGAAAAATTCTCTATCTCCCTGAGCACGAATACCAAGCGGTATTTTTCAGGCAATGCGGCTATTGAACGTTCCAGTATCTTCCCGAGTTCCTTGTTCGCAAGTTCGTTGGCCGGCACATTCATAATTTCTGCTTTAGAAGGGTATTCCGATAATTGCGTTAGCTGTTTTTTTCGCTTCTGTTCCAGGCATTGGTTCAGCATTATTTTGGTGAGCCAGGTAGCAAAAGCAGCACGGTTCTGAAATTTTTCCAGGTTCATATAGGCGTTGATATAGGCCGTTTGCATCGCATCCTCCACATCCTGTTCATTATTCAGCACAGCCATCCCTACGCGGTACATACGCTGGTTGTACCTGCGTATGATCACTTCGAAAAGCCGTTTTTCCCCGGCTATTATCCTGCCGATAATTTCCGTGTCAGAAATGACTCCGGTTATTTCAACTCCATGCATTTCCTTATTAGATGAACCAAAGGTCGAAAGGTTACAATAATTATCCTGATTTTTTTTGTAACCTTTTTAGCCCTCCGGTCTCTAATGTATAAAAATCATTATTTATGGCTTCAATTCAACAGTTACAAACTACATTAAAACTTACCTACGGGCTGGTACCCATCGTGGCCGGGCTCGACAAATTCACCAACCTGCTGACCAACTGGCCCGATTACCTTGGCAGCTTTGCCGGCATGATACCTTTTGAGCCACCCACATTTATGGCCATCGTAGGTGTTATAGAGATAGTAGCCGGCATAATCGTTTTGCTCAGGCCCCTGATCGGCGCTTATATAGTGATGGCATGGCTCATTTGCATTGCCCTGCAACTGATTATAGGAACGAATTTTTACGATGTTGCCGTACGCGACCTGGTGATGGCCCTGGGAGCCTATACATTGGCGCAGCTCACCAGGCATACGTCAGGAAAGTAAAATTCCGGAGGTTGCCTTCTTAGGAATCACCTGCCCTATATCACCACTACCTCGTGAAAACTGTTTTTGTCCAGGTATTTCTGCGCCAGTGTTTGCACCTCGGCTGCCGTTATAGACTTATATATCTCCACGTTGCGGTTAAAATGGTTGATGTCCAGCCCGTTCAGTATCAGCGTGCGCCAGCGCTGCATGATGTGGAAAGGCCCATCCAGGTCGCCAAGCAGGTTGCCGAGTAAATAGTTTTTTACTAATAGCAGTTCGTCTTCCCCGGCGCGCTCGTTACACATTATATCCATCTCATGGTATATCTCCTTTACGGCCTCTTCTATTACGCCGCGCCCAACTTCGGTATGCACCGTCAGCGAGCCACCGTGCATCATGGACGAAGCGCTGCTGTATATACCATAGGTAAAACCCTTGTCTTCGCGGATATTACTCATCAGCCTGCTGCCAAAATACCCGCCAAATAGAGTATTTACCACCACCATTGGTGCAAAATCGGGGTGGTGTCTGTTGGGGTACAGCCTGCCTATGCGTATGGCGCCTTGCACACCATTCTCGTCGTTCATAAAATGTTGCCTGCGTTGTTCTGCCGTTTGCAGTACAAACGATAATTCGCCTGCAACTGTTTGGCTTATTTCCGCAGCGCCGAATATTTCGTTCACCCACTTCGTTTCCTGCTCACCTATATTGCCGGCCATAAATATTTTTGCACCGGAGAGGTTGTAACTCCTTTTATAGAATTCTGATAAATCTTCTCTCGTAAGGGCCTCAATACTGTCTTGCCTTGTGTAACGCCCATATGGATGGCTTTCGCCAAACAGCAATGCGTCTATTTTCTGGTTGGCTACAAATTCGCACTCGCGCAGGTTTACCAGCAGGCGCTGTATAGTGTTCTGTTTATAAATGTCTATTTCTTCCTGTGGAAACACGGAATCGGTCAGCACCTCGTGCACAATAGGAAGCAGATGGGGCAGATGTTTGGTAAGGCAATACAGCGATACAATGGCATGGTCGTCACCCACTCTTACCTTTAGTGTCGCACCATAAAACTCGAACGCTTCGTTTATTTGCTGTGCTGTGCGCTTCGAGGTGCCGTTCTTCAACAGGTTGCCTACGGCCTGCGCTACTCCCTGCTTTTGTTCGTACCACTGCCCTGCCGGAAAAGCCCAGTCCACTTCCACCACATCCTGCACACCCGCCCGCAGCCAGTACAGCGGCAGGCCGTTATCCAGTTTATAGGTATTCACCGGCGGCAGTATGAAATCGAATTCTATTGCGTCGTGTATTTTAGGTGCTGTCTTTCTATCTAAAAGCATTGTTGAGTCTTTTTGATAATTCTTAATCCTGCATGAATAAAGAACGCAATTCATCTGCATCCTTAGGGTGCATTTTGCCGCCAAGTATCAGGCGTACCTGCCTGCGGCGCAAAGCTCCTTCATACATTTTCTGTTCGTCATCGGTTTCGGGCACTAATGTAGGCACTTTGCGCGGCCTGCCATTAGGATCTAATGCCACGAAAGTAGCATAGGCCTCATTGGTCAGGTATTTATATTGCGCCGACAGGTCTTCTCCCCATACTTTCAGGTATATTTCCATAGAGGTATTGAACGAGCGTGTCACTTTAGCCTCTATGGTCAGCAGGTTGCCCAGTTTTATCGGGTTGTTGAACGATACATTGTCAACAGATGCCGTTACTACGGGGCAGTTGCAATGCTTTTGCGCGGCGATGGCCGCCGCAATGTCCATCCAATGCATCAGCCTGCCACCCATCAGGTTGCCCAATGTATTGGTATCGTTGGGCAGCACCAGTTCCGACATCACCACATAGGTATCTTTAGGATGTTTTTCCATCATATAATTTCTTTAACCGTGCAAAGGTAGGGTGTTTAGGCTGCCGTTGGTATTGATTATTTCCATGCGTGATTAAACCGTATTCCTAAGGTATACCAACGGCCAGGCATTGGTACTGCGCCGATTTCCCGGTATTGGGTGTCAAGTATATTGTTCACGTCTATATACAGCAAGACGTTTTTCACCATATAACCCAGTCTTGCATCCAGCAGGGTATAGTCGTTGGCATTGATGCGGTACAGGTACCTGTACGCGATATTGGCTTGTACACGCTGCCATAGGGTTGAAGTGAGTTTTACAGTTGCCTGGTGGCGCAATGCTTCTATCGCGTATTTGGATATACCTTTCGCAGGCGCGTCTATTACGGGGTTCAGGTAAGTATAATTGGCGTTTAACAGGATGTCCAGGTCATCTCCGGGCTCCAACATATCCCCGATGTTCAATGTTGTAAGCACAGTGATGCCCTGTGTATTGATGGTTTGAAAGTTTTGCGGCTGCCAGGGATCGGTATTAGTAGCGCGCACCCAATCAATAAAGTCTGCAGAACGGCGATAGAAATAAGCCGTGCGGGCAAGCAGGTGCTGATTGCTGTACTGCAACCCTCCTTCAGCATAATACGCGTATTCGGGCCGCAGTTGCGCATTGCCGGTATTGGCAGGGCCTTTATAATACAGGTCGGTATAGGTAGGCAGACGCTGGCCCGATGTTGCATTGGCAAATATTTTCCAGTTCCGTGTTATATAGTAGCCCGCGTCAACGCCCGGAAAAATTTCCCAATCATAATCGCTGTTCTTGTTGGCATATAATCCCGCACCCACGTTCAGCTTTTCAGAAAAATAATGTTTGTATTCCGCAAAAATACCAAGGTTGTTCCTTTGCCTTTTACCCAGGTTGGTGCTGTTGATGTTTTCGCTCCTGTATTCAACGCCTGCGCCGATGATACCTTTCTTCATCGTATACGTGCTTTGTACTTCGCCTGTCAGCACATTTGTTTCGTGAATATTGTGGTATAATGAAGGGTTCTGTTTTACAAAAATGTAATCGTCGTTATTATACCGGTAACTCACACGGGGGCTGATGGTCAGTTTGCTGTTAGGTTGATAATTGTACCTGATACTGCCTATCACAGTTTCTACTCCTTCGGTTGATTCTTTATCTACCGGTGCGGCATAAAAAGCATTAGCACCAAAACTGTTGTTAATATACCCACCCATTGCCTCAATATTATTTTTTTCATTGAGGATGATACGGTTCTGGTAAAACAACCTGTAAGCGTCATAAGCCGTATTGTAGCGGAAACCACTGCCTTCATCGTGCGCTACAGACAATATATGCGAATGTTTGTTTGCTGCTATCGTTGCGGAAGCTTGCGCACCCCAGCCAAAATATGTTTCACCGGTTGCGGTATCTTGCTGCAAGCTGCTGCCTGCGTATGCCTGTGCAAATATCTCATCCTGCACGGGTGTTTTAGTAACAATATTCACTGCGCCTGCCAGGGCATTTACGCCGTATGTTCTTGCGGCAGGGCCTCGCACTATTTCAATATGGTCGATGGCGCCGAGAGGAATAGGTATATTCAGCAGATGGTGGCCTGTTTGCGGGTCGGACATCTTTACGCCGTTTACCAGTACAAGCACCTGGTCAAAAGTACTGCCGTCTATGGCTATGTCTGCCTGCGTGCCCACGGGGCCACGCTGCCTCAGGTCAACACCGGCAACATAAGACAATAATTCATTGGTGGTTTTTACCGGCAGGGCTTTTATCTGCCTGCTGTCCAATACATCGATATTCCTGTTCTGCCTGCCAAACGTCTCGCGGATGCGGTTCTCAGAAATAATTACTGAATCAAGTTGTGCAGACAGGCTCTGCGCTTCAGATGCGTAAACTGCTAATAAACTACCTATTGCCAGGATTGCTTTCCTCATTGGTTAAATCTTTTGGCAGGCAAATATAAACCTGTAGTTCGCCAATGGAAACAATTACATCAATAACCGATGTGTTTATATGTATGTGGTGTAATTCATTGAGTTTTATACATGGCAGGCCTTTCTCTATGGCAAAAAACAGCCCCGCATATGCGGGGCTGAATCTATGGTATAATATTTAAATTACTGTACAACAAGTTTTTGTCCGCTCACGGCATTACCATCCTGCAGGATAGTAATGATATAAGAGCCCGGAGCCACAGTGCCCTGCAATGAAACAAGGGTCTTACCATTGTTCAGCACATTTTCAGTCACTTTCCTGCCTGTCATATCGGTTACACTGTACGCCCATTTGCTGTTGCCTGCTTCGGGAATGTTCACCGTAAATATCCCATTTGTCGGGTTAGGATAAATTTCGGCAACCAGTCCCCCATCTACCTTTTCTACATTATCCGGGAAAGGCAGGCGTTGTGCGTGGAAGTTTACATCTTTCTTTTTGTTGTCTGCAAAGGTAGCATCTTCGTAAGTGATATTTGCCATCGGCATCATCTCATACTCACGGTAGAAGCTTTTTTGATACACAACCTCTGTTTGTCCCTGTTGCAGGTTAGCCATCTGCAGTAGTTGTGCCGGTGCGGGTGCACCATTCACGAAGAAACTATCCTGTGTAGTAATCGTGCTTTTCACCAGTAGCACATGCCTGGTGCCTGAAGGCCTGCCGTCTAGTCTTTTTATGCTCAATCTTCCCCAACCTATTACTTCGCAGGTTGAGTTGATAGTAGATTTGCGCTGTGCAGAAGCATTGTTGATCAACGGGCTAACGGTGATCTTCATATCAAACGTCGCTTTTGAAGTAGAATTCCATTTCGTACCCATCGTAGCAGGGTAAGGCATTTGTACCTGCGGCGCAGAATAAACCACATCCTGTGCAACTATCACAAGACTGTCGTTAGGATTGCCGGTTTGACCACCCAGGGGGTAAGCCTGGCGGGCTATGCGTTCACCATGAGTCTTAATACCTGAATTGTCAACTGAGAACATGAAATTTGTTACATAGCTCATGCCCTGGTTCTCTACATAGGCACGATTGTAGTGGGTGGCGCCGGTAAAGCCGCTGGCCGTGCCAAACTGCGCATAGTATTTGTAGCTGGCAATTATTACGCTGGAAAGATCCCATGTCCAAAATTGCCCGTCGGGTACCGCAGGTACAGAACTCAGCACAGTGCCGTAAATAGTATCAATGCCTGTAGGATTTTGTGGTCCGTTGGCATAAGTAAATACATGCGCTTGTCCCAGCGCTGCGGATGAAATACCTATACAGGCAAGAAGAGTAAACAGTTTTCTCATAAGTATCTTGGTTTTAGTTGTATGTAAACTTAAGAGATTTAACGTGTATTACCACATTTTATTTTATTTGCTCAGGTGCATGCTGCGCTCTTTATACAAAGTCCTGAACCAGGGGTCGCGCAGGTCCTTGATAAAGCGGATGGCCTCCCCTGTGCTCTTCATTTCCGGCCCCAGCTCTTTATTAACTTTCGGGAATTTATTGAAGCTGAACACGGGTTCCTTCACCGCATATCCATCCAGCTTTTTATTGATCACGAAGTCCTTTAGCTTCTTTTCGCCCAGCATCACCTTAGTGGCAATGTCCAGGTAAGGCACGCCATAGGCTTTGGCTATAAATGGTGTTGTACGGCTGGCGCGGGGGTTGGCTTCTATCACATACACTTTACCTTCCTTGATGGCAAATTGTATGTTGATGAGTCCTTTTACATTCAGGCGAAGCGCTATTTTTTTGGCATAGTCCACCATCTCATCCACTTCCAGTTGTCCCAGGTTGAACGATGGCAACACGGCATGGCTGTCACCGCTGTGTATGCCTGCTGGTTCTATATGCTCCATGATGCCCATGATGTGCACGTCTTCACCATCGCATATTGCATCTACTTCGGCCTCCTGGCAGCGATCCAGGAAGTGGTCTATCAGTATCTTATTGCCGGGCAGGTGTTTCAACAGGCTCAGCACGCCTTTCTCCAACTCTTCGTCGTTGATGACGATACGCATCCTTTGTCCTCCTAATACATACGATGGGCGCACCAATACGGGATAGCCTACTTCCTGCGCCACTTCTATCGCATCGTCTGTACCGTATGCAGTGCCGTACTTCGGGTAGGGGATACCCATCTCTTTCAGGAGGTCGCTGAAGCGGCCACGATCTTCCGCTATATCCATGCTGTCGAAGGAGGAACCTATGATCCTTATCCCTTTTTCATGAAGGCGTTCGGCCATTTTCAGGGCCGTCTGTCCGCCTAATTGCACTATTACACCATAAGGTTGCTCATGTTCGATAATTTCCCACAGGTGTTCCCAGTATACGGGTTCGAAGTACAGTTTATCTGCTATGTCAAAATCTGTAGATACGGTTTCGGGGTTGCAGTTGATCATGATGGCTTCATAGCCGCATTCTTTGGCAGCCAGCAATCCGTGCGTGCAACAGTAATCAAACTCTATGCCCTGTCCTATGCGGTTGGGGCCAGAGCCAAGCACGATTACTTTCTTTTTATCCGATTTCTGGCTCTCGTTAAACTTAAGGTCACCCCTTGTTTCCGGAGATATGGCCGATGACTCGAACGTGCTGTAGTAATATGGTGTTTTGGCTTCAAACTCTGCGCTGCAGGTATCCACCATTTTATATACCCTTTTTATATTGAGTTTCTTCCTGTGCTCATATACTTCCTCCGCCGTACAGTCTTTCACCAGCATGGCTATATGCTCATCGCTGAAACCCATGATTTTCGCTTCGCGCAGCACGTCGTCGGGTAAATTATCTAAGTGCGAATATTCTTTGATTTTATTCTCCAGCTTCACAATGTCCTGTATCTGGTACAGGAACCACCTGTCTATCTGTGTCGCCTCGCGAATGGTTTTTATGGATATACCCGCTGATATCGCATCCTTAATTTTGAATATCCTGTCCCATGTGGGGCGTTTGATATATTCCAGCAGTTCCTCCACGCGTAGTTTGGCGCTGCTTACCGAGCTCAGGCCTATAGCGTTGTTTTCCAGGCTCTGACAGGCTTTCTGCAATGCTTCGGGAAAGGTGCGGCCGATGGCCATCACCTCGCCTACCGATTTCATCTGCAGACCCAGGGTATCATCGGCGCCTTTAAACTTGTCGAAGTTCCAGCGCGGCATCTTCACTATTACATAGTCCAGTGCAGGCTCAAAATAGGCCGATGTATTTTTGGTTATCTGGTTTTCCAGTTCATCCAGCGTAAAGCCTATGGCCAGCTTGGCGGCTATCTTAGCTATGGGGTACCCCGTTGCTTTCGATGCCAGTGCCGACGAGCGGCTCACGCGGGGGTTGATTTCTATCGCTATTATTTCTTCATTCTCGGGATTCAGGGCAAACTGCACGTTACACCCGCCTGCAAAGTTGCCCAGGTCGCGCATCATCATGATGGCCGTGTTGCGCATCAGTTGCATAGCGGTATCGCTCAGCGTCATGGCCGGCGCTACGGTTATACTGTCGCCGGTATGTATGCCCATCGGGTCAAAGTTCTCTACCGAGCAGATGATGGCCACATTGTCTGCAGCGTCGCGCAGCAGCTCCAGCTCAAATTCTTTCCAGCCAAGCACGGCTTTTTCCACCAATACCTCGTGTATGGGCGACGATTGCAAACCATGGTCCAGCGCAGCATCCAGGTCTTCTTTGTGCATCACAAATCCACCGCCGCTGCCACCCAGCGTAAAGGAAGGGCGTATCACGATGGGCAATCCTATTTCCTGGGCAAACTCTTTTCCTTCCAGCAGCGAGTTGGCTGTCCTGGCCTGGGCCACGGGCACGTCCAACTCTATCATCCACTGGCGGAACAGTTCCCTGTCTTCGGCCTTGTCTATGGCTTTTATATCCACACCTATCAGGCGCACGTTATATTGTTTCCATATGCCCAGCTCATCGGCCTCCTTGGCCAGGTTCAGCGCCGTTTGTCCGCCCATGGTCGGCAGCACGGCATCTATCTGGTTTTCCTGTAATATCTGTTCAATACTCTCCACTGTCAGCGGCAGCAGGTACACCTTGTCGGCCATTATCGGGTCGGTCATAATGGTAGCTGGGTTACTGTTGATGAGTATCACCTTGATACCTTCTTCCCGCAGGCTACGTGCAGCCTGGCTGCCTGAATAGTCAAACTCGCAGGCCTGGCCTATAACAATGGGCCCTGAACCGATAATTAATACAGATTTGATGGAATTGTCGCGTGGCATATATAAAAGTCAAAATTCAAAAGTAAAAAGCCAAAATGGCAGGGGACTGGCCAAGCTTCCGATTAGTACCTTGCTGAACAAATCAACAATTTATACATACAAAAATCGGGCTTGACGCCCGAGGCGCAAAGGTAATTCAAAAATGCGAACTTCGCGAAGCAAAAATCTGGAGAGAATTGGGATATCTAAGTCACACTCTTAAACACCGTGTACCTCAACACCATCTCCGCCAGCAGCAGTAGTATAGCTACAAATGCAAAAGGGAAGAACAGCTCTGCATAATGTTTGTAGCTGCTTACTTCTATCTTGGTCTTTTCCAGTTGGTCTATTTCGTTATAGATATTCTTCAAAGATTTATTGCTGGTGGCGCGATAATATTTACCGCCTGTTTCTTTGGCTATCTTTTGCAGCAGGGCTTCGTCTATCTGTACAGGCATCATCTGTTTTTGCGTGCCGAAGGGCGTCTGCACCGGGTAAGGCGCCTGCCCCTCGCTGCCTATGCCTATGGTGTACACACGCACTTTATAGCGCTTGGCTATTTCCAGCGCCGTGCTGGGGTCTATCAGGCCGGTATTGTTTACTCCGTCTGTCAATAGTATCAACACCCGGCTTTTAGCTTTGGATGCCCTTAGCCTGTCCACACCCGTAGCCAGGCCCATGCCTATGGCGGTACCGTCTACCAGTACGCCGCTTTTTATTTTGCTTACCTGTTCGCGCAATACATTGTGGTCAATAGTGATGGGCACTTGTGTAAAGCTCTCTCCGGCAAATATCACCAGGCCTATACGGTCGGTGGGCCGGGCTTGTACAAATTCCGCAGCCACATCTTTCGCTGCTTCTATGCGGTTCGGCTTCAGGTCTTCCGCCAGCATACTGCCCGATACGTCCAGCGATATAACGATGTCTATCCCTTCACTGTCAATAGACTCGCTGGTGCTGCTGGATTGCGGCCGGGCCAGCGCAATAATGAGAAATATCAAAGACAGCACCCGCAGCCAGAACAACGCGGGACGCAACCGCACCCTCCAGGTCGGCTTTACTTCCCTTACACCCGAAACAGTAGTGAGCCTGATAGAGGGATTGTCGTATCGCTTGTTGCGGTACTGCCACCATATCATAAAAGGTACCAGCAGCAGCAACCCGAAATACAACGGGTGTGCGAAATTGAGGTGCTGCCAGTCTAATAATCCCTTTATCATTGTTTCGCCGGATTTTCAGTTACAACGGGTGGTTTTGTACCTTCTATAAACTTCTTTGTATTGTCAAACGCGTCTGTGTGCTCCTGGGGCAGTGGCTGCGCCTTGGCAAACTTGGCCATATCCGCCGTCTGCAATATCATAGCCAGGTCTTCATAATGGCGCAACATATCCCTGTGCCTTTTGGCTACCAGCAGCAGCTCATCGGTGGTCAGCTCCATAGCCGGCGTGTTAAAGCGTTCTTCGATATATACGCGCAGTATATCCGTCAACTCGGTATAGTATTGCTTTACCTGGTCTCGTTGCCAGAGTTGTCTCTGTTCCAGCTCAAACAGCAGGCGCAGTGCTTTTTCCCCGGGTGTTTCTATATGCTGTATCGGTGGAGGAGGCGGCACTTTTACACCTTTGTTCCGCATAAAATAATATACGACAAATGCTATCAGGCCCAGCGCCAGCAACCCGCCCACTATATACCATATATAGTCGCGCCAGGTAGTTTTTACCTCCATGATATCGGCAATGGGCTTAAATGGCTTGGTGGTGTCCACCGGCACGGTCTGCACGATCAGTGTAAATGAATCGGTAACAATATTATAAGGTTGCCCTGTTTGCGGAACGGATGTAAAGGTAAACGCAGGTATCACGAACATGCCCGAATCCCACCCGGTGATGAGCAGGCGCTGTTTATAAATAGTGGTTCCATTTTGCTTCGTGGTGTCTATCTTGCCTTTTTCTACCACTTCCAGGCTGTTGAAGGTATCCGGTATGGTAGCCCATACCAGGCGTTCGCCTTTACCGGTTTTAGCCTCAATGAACATCCGCAACTGGTCGCCCACAACTATCTGCCTGGCGTCTATCTGTGCTTTTATCTCTGGTTGCGCAAAAGACGGCAGGCATGGCATCATTGCCACTACGACTAACAGAAAATGATATGTGCTTTTTATCCTGTTCATGTCCTACCTGGATATAAAGAACCCCTGCAATGCTTTTACATAATCTTCGTTCGTGCGTACGCTCAGCAGAGAGGCCCCGCTTTTGCGGAACGCCTGCTGGCAATATTTTTTGTGCTGCTCGAACCGGTGTATATAATTGGCCCTTACTGAACGGTCGCTGCTGTCCAGCCAGACCGTCTGCCCGGTTTCGGCATCCATCACCTGTATCAGCCCCGCATCGGGCAATTCGCGGTCGTGCTTATCGTACACCTGTATGCCCACCAGGTCGTGCTTGCGGGCTGCCAGTTGCAGCTGCCGCTCATAAGGTTCGCTGATAAAATCGCTGATGGCGAAAGTAATAGCCCTCTTCTTCTGCACCTGGTTCAGGTATTCCAGCGCCGATGCGATATTGGTGCCGCCTTTCTGGTTGGGCTCCAGCGCTATCAGTTCGCGTATGATGCGCAGTATATGCGATTTTCCCTTTTTGGGCGGTATGAACTTTTCCACCTTGTCGCTGAAAAAGATAACACCCACTTTATCGTTGTTGGTAACTGCCGAAAAAGCCAGCACCGCGCAGATTTCCGTTATCAGGTCGCGTTTCAGCCGCTCCTGCGTGCCGAACAATGAGCTGCCGCTTATATCCACCAGCATCATCAGTATCAGTTCCCGCTCTTCTTCAAATACTTTTACGTAGGGCGTACGCAGGCGCGCGGTCACATTCCAGTCTATTGTCTTTACATCGTCCCCGTGCTGGTACTCGCGCACTTCGCTGAAGGACATACCCCGTCCTTTGAAGGCCGAATGATACTCACCTGCAAAGATGTGGTTGCTCAGTCCTTTGGTCTTTATTTCTATCCGCCTTACCCTTTTCAGTATCTCTGATGTGGTTAGCATGGGGTTGAAAGTTACGTGCAAAAAAACTAAAAAACAGCCCATTGGCAGAATAAACCGCCGGGCATGTACTTCGGGCAACAAATGTAACAGATACGATTTTTATATGTCGAACGGGAAAACTAAAATTTTTGTGAAAATACTGCGGGATGCCCGCCTAATAAGCTTAGTTTTGTACAGCACAAAAAAAAATACGATCTTATGAAGCATGTAACTTACTTATTGGCAGGCGCCACGCTTTTCTTTGCTGCCTGCGGCGATGGAACAGGGAACAATGAAAATGCTGAGAACGCCGATACTATGGTTGTCATGAAATCAACGCCCATCAATATGACCGTAGTAAAAGGTTCCCCCGAGTTCTTCGGCGCGGAAATTTCAATGGGAGATGTAAGTACCAAACCCGACGGCGAAAATGTGAAAGTGACCTTCAATTTCAACGTGAAAAATTACGCCCTGAAAAAGCAGACAGAAGACGCTGCATCCAAAATGTGCAACAACTCAGAACAGGGCCAGCACATACATTTTATTATTGACAACGAGCCTTATGCTGCACTGTATGAGCCTACACATTCCGTAAGCCTGCCTAAGAACAGCGAACATTACCTGCTTGCCTTCCTGTCGCGCTCCTACCACGAGTCGCTGAAAAATAAAGAGGCGGCCATGATGTACCATTTTAAAATAGACGAGAAAGGCAATGTGATGAAAATGGACGACCCCGGCACACCCATGGTGTTCTATAGCCGCCCCAAAGGCGAGTATATAGGCGAAGCCAATACCAACAACCTCCTGTTCGACTTCTACCCCTGGAATACAGAGTTAGGAAAGAACGGTAATAAGGTTATGGCCCGCATACAGGCTGAAAACGTGGACACGACTATGGAGATCACCGACTGGCAGCCTTACTTCCTGCACAACATGCCCATAGGAAAGCCGAAAATAACCTTGACGCTGGTAGATAAGGATGGCAATAAAGTAACCGGCCCAATGACGGAAGTGACACGCGAGTTTACCCTGGCGCACGACGAACCATTGCCTCACTAAACAAGCTTATGCTCCCAGGCAGATTTCCCCCTGTTATTATGCTGCATCATGTAAGCGATGATGCAGCACTGGACGGCCATAAGCCATACAGCATCAGCCACGGGTCTTTCACCCGCCTGCTGGATGTATTGGAAGACGGGCAATTTACCACCTCGGGGTTTGAGGACATGAACATTCCTCTCCATAAACGGGTCATCATTACCTTCGACGACTGCGCCAAACATTTGTGGGACTTTGCCATACCCGAGCTGCAACGCCGCAACATGAAGGCCGTGTTTTATATGCCTACTGCCTGCCTGGGCGGAACCAACGAATGGGATATGCCTTTCGGCAAGCCACGCATACCGCTGATGAATGAGGCCGATATAAAACACCTGTCGGATATGGGTATGGAGATAGGCTCTCACTCGCACAATCATGTAAGACTGGGCGAGCTGCGCCGCAGCGAGGTGGTACAAAACCTGCAGCAGAGCAAAGCGATATTGGAAGGCATAACGGGTAAAAAAATAATTTCCATCGCCTATCCTTTCGGTTCCATTCCTGGAGAAAAAGACAATATCTTAAAAGAGACAGGATACGCTTATGGCCTGTCTATTTACAGCGCTTTCGAAAACCGTTATTGCATCAGGCGGTTCATATATCACGATGGCGACGATGCCGCAAGGCTGAAGGCAAAACTTTCGCTGCGGTATAAGATAATGCGGGCTGTAAATGATAAATTGCTGCAGCTTAAAAGCGCAACGCCCAAAAAATAATATGAGAAGGGTACTCATCATTACTCCATACTTTCCGCCCATCAACGCACCCGATATGCAGCGCGTCCGGATGAGCCTGCCCTACTTCAGGCAATACGGCTGGGAGCCCACGGTGATGACGGTAAATGAGCAATACGCAAACGGTTTCCGGGACGAGCTGCTGCTGGAAACGATTCCAGCGGATATTGAAGTGATAAAAGTGGGCGCCTACCCCGAGCACCGCACACGTAAGCTGGGGCTTGGCAGCCTCTCGCTCAGGTCTCTGCCGCATTTCAGGAAGGCTGGCGATGAATTGCTGAAGCGTAAGAAATACGACCTGGTATTTTTTTCCACCTCCATGCACCACGTTATGTCGCTGGGCCGGCGCTGGAAGAAAAAGTTCGGTGTGCCTTTTATCGTGGACATACAAGACCCCTGGCGCAACGACTTCCGCATAGGCAAGGCCAAGCAGGTAAACGCGTTGAAGTTCTGGATAGCCTACAGCATCAACAAATACATGGAAGCATACACCATGCCCGCGGTGGATGGTATTATTACAGTATCGCAGTCGTACATAGATGTATTGAAAGAGCGCTACCCGTCTATAAAGAACGTACCGGCAAAGGTGATAACATTCGGCGCATCCACCATAGACTTCGACCTGGTGACACGCAGGCAACTGGCGCCCGCCGTAGTAGATACACACAACGGCAAAATAAACGTGCTATACATGGGCGCGGTCACGCCCTTCTTCATACCGCTGATACGCCTGTTTTTTGAAGCCCTGCTGGAGCACAAAGAACCGCTGGACAGGTACCATTTTTATTTTATCGGCACATCATACGTCCAGCATTCGCGCACTACCATGGTGGCCGACCTGGCAAAGGAGCTCGGCATAGGCGAGTACGTGACCGAAGTGCCCGACCGCGCGCCCTACCTCAACGCCCTGGCCACACTGCGTGCTGCCGATATACTGTTCATACCGGGTTCTATCGATAAGGGCTACAATGCCTCTAAGGTGTACAACAATATACTTTCGGGCACGCCCATATTTTCTATTTTTCATGAGAACAGCACGGTAATACCCGCCATAGAGCAGGCCGGCGCCGGCGTGGTGCATAGTTTCGAAAATATAGACGACCCCGCCGGTATGAGAAAAGACATATACAAAAAATGGACGGCCCTGGTGCAAAACCGGGATAAGTACCCTACCGCCGCCGGTGACTACAATTTTACAGCCGAAAAAAAGACGGCCGAAATTTGCGCCTTCTTTGAAGATGTGCTCACTACGAAAAAGCATATTTAATATGCGTACAGGTGGATAACTTGCCGCCGCCCATCCCGTCTTTCTTTTTTATTTTGCGCCCATGCTCAAGCGTTGTTTCCGGAAGGGGATCATAGAGGCGGGTTGCGATGAAGCGGGGCGCGGTTGCCTGGCCGGGCCCGTATTCGCCGCGGCTGTAATATTGCCGCCGCGTTTCTCCCATCCCCTGCTCAACGACAGCAAGCAACTCACCGAAGAAGAACGGAACCTCCTGCGCCCCATCATAGAGAAGAAGGCGCTGGCCTGGGCGGTAGGCATGTGTACGCACCAGGAGGTGGACGAGATAAACATACTGCAGGCATCTTTCCGCGCCATGCACAAGGCTATAGATGGGCTGGCTGTACGGCCCGAACTGCTGCTGATAGACGGCAACAGGTTTGCGGCGTATTTTGGCATTATGCATCAGTGCGTCATACAGGGCGACGCCACCTATATGTCTATAGCTGCAGCCAGCATACTGGCCAAGACGCACCGCGACGAGTTTATGCTGAGCCTGCATAACGAATACCCGCACTACGGCTGGGACACCAACAAAGGCTACGGCACCATCCACCACCGCAGGCAACTGCAGCAGCACGGCATGTCTCCCTACCACAGGAAGACCTTCAACTGGACAGAAGTAACCGATGATACAGCAGGCGACATAACCGAAACCTACCCCGACGGCCTGCAGGAAATGACCGTTTCATAAAACAACTCCCTTCTTGAGAATGGTAACCGAACGCCGTGAGGTGGAGTGTGTCTACTACCTGCGCGATTCAACCACCCCCAATTAGCTCATGCCCTAAAGGCATAAGCCAATATCCCCTCCTAAAAACCCCGCACGGGCGGGACAGGCAGGAGAGGAGTTTAAGTTTTTGTTTTTTCTCGCGAAAGAAAAGAAAGGAAAAAGTTCCCATCCTGTTTTTAGGAGGGGACGATAGACACGCGCCGGACAGACAACACAAGCGCCCAATGCTACCGGGATTTCCCCTCCCGCTCCGGGGAATAATAGATTATACACCACCTTCCCAGCTTGTCACTTGCCCCGCCAGGCTTAGCCTTAGGCGGGGTTGACATTCCGCACCCCGTGGTGCTCCAGCCATTGCTGGAATAACTATTGTTTAACTCTACGTGCTTATTGCAGCGATTTATACAACGAAACAAAGAGCAACAATTATTTTTACGGAATATTGTATAGCATCCTCACACTCAATTTATGCATAGGAGAATTGGATTATTGTTGTTTTCGATATGTTGTACGTTGTCTGTCCTGGCACAAAATAATGGCCCTACGGGCAAACTGACGGGTATAGTACTGGATAAGCAGACACAGGAACCTCTGCCAAGCGTCAGTATATCGCTGGAAGGTACCGGCATTGGTACAGTTACGGATATTGACGGAAAATTTACTATAGACAATATTCCGCCAAAGAGCTATAACATCCGTGTCAGTTCGATAGATTATAAAGAGGTGAACCTATACAATATCGTTGTAACCACCGGTAACGCCGAAGTACTGAATATTGAACTGGAAAAAAACAGCATCAACCTGGAGGGTGTCGTGATACGTAGTAACCCCTTCCGCAAAGCGGCAGAGTCGCCCCTGTCTGTACAGACCATGTCAGCCCAGGAAATAAAAAGCAATCCCGGCGGCAATTTCGATATATCGCGTGTCATACAGGCCTTCCCCGGCGTGGGTGGTACATCGGGTTCTGTAGGCGGCTACCGCAACGACCTGATTATACGTGGTGGCGCACCCAACGAGAATGTGTATTACCTGGACGGCATAGAGGTGCCTGTTATCAACCACTTTGCCACACAGGGCAGTGCGGGCGGCCCTACAGGTATTATCAATACTTCTTTTATCAACGAGGTGAACCTTTATACCTCTGCTTTTCCTGCTAAGTATGATAATCCCCTGTCCGGCGTATTGCAAATGAAGCAACGCAGCGCTAACCCCGATAAGGTGCAGCACAACCTGAGGCTGAGTGCTACCGAATTAGCCTATTCAGTAGATGGCCCTATCAGGAAAGACAAGCTGACCTTCATGGCATCGGCTCGCCGTTCCTACCTGCAACTGTTATTCAAGCTATTGGATATACCTATTCAGCCTTCTTATTGGGACTTTCAGTACAAAGTGGATTATAAAATCAACGATAAACTGACCTTCTATACATTGGGTATTGGCGCAATAGATAATTTCAGCTTCCTGACGCCTGACGACCTGACACCCGAAAATGTATATATCATCAGGAGCAACCCCACCATCAACCAATGGAGCTACACTAATGGTTATGGTCTGAAAGGGTTAGTGAAAAACGGTTATTGGAGCCTCACTTTCAGCCGCAATATGCTCAATAACGAGCTGGACAGGTTTGAGGACAATCAAAACCCGGTAGAGTCGCAAAGGATATTGAAAATACGTTCGCAGGAGGCGGAAACAAAAACACGCTTTGAACTGAACAAATATTACAACCGCTGGAGCTATAGCGCAGGTGTACTGGCGCAATACAGCAATTTCACCAACGATTATTACACCCGTGTAAGGCAGGAAATTCGCGATGTAAACGGGCAACTACTGCAGCCGGCATTCGTAGTGCAGGGCAATTCCGCTATCAACTTTTTCCGTTATGGTGTCTTTGTACAGGGTGCGGTTAAGCTCTGGAACGAAAGGCTGGATCTTTCAGCCGGCCTGCGTACCGATGGTAATACATTCACTACCGATGGCAACAACCTGGCAAAAACATTGTCGCCGCGCCTGGCAGCATCTTTGCTATTGGTGGAAAACCTGAAGTTTAATGCATCAGTGGCGCGCTATTACAAGATACCTACCTATACCATTCTGGGTTTTCAACAGGCGGGTGTGTATGTAAACCAAAGCAGTAAATACATACAGAGCGACCACCTGGTAGCAGGTTTTGAATACCTGCCCCGGCCCGACACCCGTTTTACTTTAGAAGGTTTTTACAAGCGATATGAAAATTATCCCGTATCGCTGACAGACAGTATATCGCTGGCTAACAAGGGCGGCGACTTTAGCGTATTGGGCAATGAGCCTGTATCGTCAACAGGGCAGGGCAGGAGCTATGGCGGTGAATTCCAGTTTCAGCAAAAGCTGGCCAAAAATTTCTTTGCGATATTATCCTATACGTATTACTTCAGCGAGTTCACCAATGCCAACGGCCGGTACGAGCCAGCTTCGTGGGACAACCGCCACCTGTTGTCATTCATAGGCGGATATAAATTCCCACGCAACTACGAGCTGGGAGTGAAGTTCCGTTTCCAGGGCGGGGCACCGTATACACCATTCGACCCCGTTGCTTCACAACTCAATTACCTGTCCACCGGTGTAGGCACGTTCGACAATACAAGGTTCAACGATCAGCGCCTGGGCAACTTTCATGCTATGGATATCAGGCTGGATAAGAAGTGGAACTTCGACAAATGGTCTTTGGATGTGTTTATAGACGTGACCAATGCATACGGCAGCGTACAGCCACAGTACCCGCAATACACCTTCCAACGCACGGCAGACAACTCAGCCTTCGCCACGACAGATGGTCAGTCCGTACGTGCAGATGGCAGCAACGCCATACCCTATCTACTGGAAGAGTCGGAACCTGTCGTAATACCTACTATTGGTTTTATACTGGCGTTCTGATTATCCCCATAGTCATGCTACCCATAGCCTGCATTACGTGAGATGGCGGTTCACGGCCCACCATGACAAGGCAGGATATTTTAATCCCTAATTCACATAATAATTCGTATATTTGACATCATAAACCCCGCCCGCTTTGCAGGCACCAAAAACATCATGTATGAAAACCGCCCTCATCTCAATCATTATTCCCACTCATCTCAATTCTGTTATCCCGTACGTACATAGTGTAACAAACCGCAACATTTGTCCCGCCGGGGGCGGCGACTTCGGACACTGCCCGAATACGGCCTGCAACCAAACGCAACATTTCAGACATTTCCTACATACAACCTGTAACAATCAGCAACATTCTGAACATTCTGCCTGCAACCGTTTGCAACAAAACAGAACTGGAAAGAACCAAACCCCCGCGCATGAGCAAACATCTCAACCATAAAACATTGAAAATGAACATCACACCACATCGGCTAAACACATTTTTTATCGCACCACGAAAACCCGCAACAATCCGCAACAAAAAAGAACTATTATGGGAGAACTAAAAACACAAGTCCCCATCCTGGGGATTTAGGGGTCCAATCGCGACGGACAGAAAATCCGCAATCCCGTACGTACGGGACAACAAAGGAGAACTAAAAAGAACCAAATACTTACAACTTATGACTTATGCCTTACGACTACCATCAAAAGAACCAACCCTCACTTTACCCTACCGGGATTAGCGGATATAAAACTTTCCCAGGATGTCTTCGCCTTCTTCCTTGCCGGGGCAGCCGCAGCGGGTCCGGCAATGGTCTCGTACTTGCCCTGGTAGTGGTGGCAGAGGGCTACGGCCAGCGCGTCGGTAGCATCCATAAAGCGGGGGTCTTCCTGAAACCTCAGGGTGTGCTGCAGCATCTGCCATACCTGTTCTTTGGTGGCATTACCCCTGCCGGTTATCGACTGCTTTATCTTTCGGGGGGCGTACTCTACGGCGTTCAGCCCATGCATCATGCTGGCGGCAATGGCCACACCCTGCGCACGGCCCAGTTTCAGCATACTCTGCACGTTCTTGCCAAAGAAGGGCGCCTCTATAGCTACCGCCATAGGCTTATGGTTCCTTATCAGGGTTTCCATCTTCTGGAAGATGAGTTTCAGCCTTTCGGCATGATCTTGCTGCCTGGCCAGTTGCAATACCCCCATTTCCACCAGCGAAATACTATTTTTGTCCACGGAGATCAATCCGTAGCCCATAACAAGCGTTCCGGGGTCTATGCCCAGGATAATATCAGGGGTGGTTTTCAATATAAATTAGCATCGGTTTGAACAAAAGTACCAAAATATGGCTCAATTACCTGCTGGGGGGCAGTATATCGCTGCTGCTGCTATGGGGTATATACCTGCAGGTGCTCAGGCAGCTGAAAAAGGTGGACTGGGAGGCCATATGGCAAACCGGGCCCGACTACTTCCTGTGGCTCTGCATAGTGCTCATGCCCGTCAACCTGCTGCTGGAAGCTAAGAAATGGCAGATACTGGCGGGCTCGGCGCAGCCGCTCAGTTTTCGTGGGGCGCTGGCCAGTTACCTCGGGGGCATAGCTTTTTCATTGGTAACGCCCAACCGCCTGGGTGAGTATCCCGGCAGGCTGCTCTACCTCAAGCGCAAGAATACCCTGAGACTGGTGAGCGTATCGGTATTGGGCGCGCTCACGCAGATGCTCACGCTGTTTGTATTCGGCACGTTGGGGCTGGTGTATTTCAACCTGAATTTTTACCATCCCTTCGCGCTGGTGCTACTGGTCATAGCTGCGATGATCACCATTATCCTGGGCATTGCCTTCTGGCGGTTCGAGACATGGCTGCCGCTTATAGAGCGCATTAAGTGGCTGCGGCGGTTCAGGGTATATAAAACCTTGTTAAAGCGGTTCACTTCAAAACAACAATTAACAATTTTATCTATCTCGTTGTTACGTTACAGCATCTATACGGCACAGTATTTGTTTTTGCTCTATTGGATGAACGTAAACATGCCGGCATTCGCGGGTTATTGGATGAGCGCCCTGTTCTTTTGGGTGATAACGGTGATACCGTCGATAACGCTGGTAGAGCTGGGCGAACGCGGGCAGGTGGGGTTGTACCTCTTCCACCATTTTTCTGACAACACGGTGGGCATACTGGTGGCAACGGTGGGTATATGGCTCATCAACCTGGTGCTGCCGGCCATAGCGGGTAGTATATTATTGCTGCGGATGCGGTTTTTACGTTAACGATAAATTGTTATTATTATCCGCGCAAACGAATGAAATTTGAAATGATTATGAACAGGATATTACAGGTAGCAACGGCAATGATTTTTTTGACGGGTTCCACGGTTAGCCTTGCACAGCCCAACGAGTTTTGCGGCATACAGAACCGCAGCTTCCAGAGTGGGGAGAAGGTGGTGTTTAAAGTGTATTACAACATGGGTATGATATGGGCCGGCGCCGGCGAGGCGACCTTTACCACGCAGTTGGAGCAGTACAATGGCAAACCGGTGTATCATGTAAAAGGCATAGGCAAAACTTATTCTTCTTACGAATGGTTTTACAAGGTGTACGATGTGTACGAGTCGTTTATTGATACGACCAACCTGATGCCTATCAAATTTCTGCGCGATGTGAACGAAGGAGGATTTAAGTTTAAAAACAATGTGACCTTCAACCACCAGCGCAACCAGGCCATCTCTACCAACGGTGTGTACCATATCCCCGATTGCGTACAGGATGTGTTGTCAACCGTGTATTACGCGCGCAACATTGATTACAACAAATACAAGCCGGGCGATAAGATACCTTTCAATATGTTCCTCGACGACCAGGTGTACAGCCTCTACATCCGTTACGTGGGCAAAGAGGTCATCAAAACCAAATATGGTACGTTCAGGGCCATTAAGATAGCGCCGCTGCTGATAGAGGGCACCATGTTCAAAGGGGGCGAAAAGATGATAGTATGGGTGACCGATGACGAGAACCACATACCCGTGCGTATAGACAGCCCTATACTAATAGGCAGCATCAAGGTAGACCTGATGGCCTACCAAAACCTGCGTCACCCTATGAAGTCGCTGATAAAGAAGCGGTAGGCTCAGCGCGCTTTTTCAACCGCCTGCAAAACGTTCTGTGCGGTAAATACCCCGCTGAAGCGTTGAACAAGTTGCTTATCCCTGTTGTACAATACGGCGGCAGGCAGGCCGGTGATATCGTAAAAAGGCTTAACAAAGTTTTTGGCATCTACGCCCCAGGTGATGTTCTTAAAATAATCGAGGCCCAGGTCGTGCGCGAATATCTTTGCACCGTCCATAGCCATGGGGGTAGCCATATAGATGTTGATGTCTCTCAGCGGTTGGTAGTTGGCCTGTAGCTCTCGCACGAACATGCGGCACTTGCTGCAGTCGGTACTGAAGAAGATGAACAATGCAGGCTTGCCCGCCGGAACGTCTGAGGTGTTGAAGATGGAACCATCGGCGCGGGTGATGTCAAAAGCAGGTATACCGGGATAGGTGGCATATGTTGGCGCTGTCGCTTTTTTCTTTTGAGCAAAGGCCTGGGTAACGGGCAATGATAAAAGCAGTATGAATATGATAGCAAATGTTCTCATAACTGCAAAAATAAGGCATCCCGGGTTTTCATGAAGCTTCGTATCTTCACAGTACTATGTCTGTGAATGAAGCGGCCTTCCTGGAGCGGTATGAGAAACTGAACGAAGAACAACAGGAAACGGTAAATGCTATATATGGCCCCGTAATGGTGATAGCCGGTCCCGGCACCGGCAAAACGGAAGTACTCTCGATGCGGATAGCCAACCTGCTGCGCAGCGAGGCCCAGGTGCAGCCCAACGAGATACTCTGCCTTACCTATACCGACGAGGCCACCAACTCTATGCGCCGTCGCCTGCTGCAGGTGATAGGCCCCGACGCCCACCGGGTGAACATCGGTACCTTCCACGCGTTTTGTAACAACGTCATACAAAACAACAGCGAGTACTTCAGCGACAGGCCCCTGCAACCCGTCAGCGACCTGGAGCGTACCACCCTGCTGCGCGAGATGCTGGATGAACTGCCCAAAGGCCACGAGTTGCGCCGCCTCAGCGGAGATATCTATTACGATGTCTTCCGCCTCGACAGGCTCTTCGATATGATGAAGCGGGAGAATATTTCTTCCAAAAACATCTGTGACGCCATAGAGGCATACTTGGAAAGCCTGCCGGAACGGGATGAGTATATTTATAAAAAGAGCGGGAAGGGATATGTCAAAGGCGACCTGAAACAGGCAGCGATAGACGAGGAGACAAAGAGAATGGAAGTGACCCGTGCCGCCTGTATGTTGTTTGAGACCTACACGGGTAAAATGAAACAGCGCGGCTGGTACGACTTCAACGATATGATACTGTGGGTGCTGGAAGCGTTCAGGAAGCATCCCGGCCTGTTGCTCAACTACCAGGAGCGGAACCAGTTTATACTGGTAGATGAATTCCAGGATACGAACGGTGCGCAGAACGAGCTGCTGAAACTGCTCACCGAATACTGGGACGACCCCAACATATTCGTTGTGGGCGACGACGACCAGAGTATATATGAATTCCAGGGAGCGAGGATAAAGAACATCATTGAGTTTTATGAGCGGTATAAAGAAACCATCAGGGTGGTGATACTGCCGCAGAACTACCGCTCCTCGCAGGCGATACTGGACAAGGCCATGGCCACGATAGAGCAAAACCAGCAACGCCTTATCAACCAGCTTGCCAGCCTGCAGTTGGATAAGAACATCGTTGCCGCGGCGGAACGTTTTAAGGACGGCAAAGAAACCGTTACGCCGGTCATAAAAGAATACACCAATATCCTGCATGAAGAGGCGGACGTCATTATGCAGGTAGAAGCCCTGCAAAAAGATGGTGTGCCGCTGAACCATGTGGCCATATTATATGCACAACACAAGCAGGCTGATAATATCATCGCCCTGCTGGAACGGAAGAATATCCCTTATTCGGTAAAGCGGCCCGTGAATATCCTGGAGCTACCCGTGGTAGACCATGTGATAAAACTGCTGGACTACTTAGTAAAAGAAAACGCGGATGCCTTTAGTGGAGAACACCTATTATTCGAGGTGATGCACACGCCCTGCTATGGCATAGAGGCGGTTGATATTGCTTCGCTCTCGCTGTTCATGCAGCAGAACAAAGCGAAAGACCGGACCCTGGGCTATTGGCGCATGGTCATCTCCAACGGCTTGATGCTGCATACGCTCAACCTGAGCAGCTTCGATGCTATTGCCCGCATGGGTAAGAACATCAACCATTGGCTCACGCAACTGAACGAGCTGCCCCTGCCGCTGCTGGTGGAAAAGCTGGTGTATGAAAGCGGCATAGTGCACTACCTGGCACAGAGCAAAGACTACACCTGGAATATACAGGTGCTGAATACTTTCTTTGAATTTGTGAAAGAACTGCATAGCCGCAATGGAAAAATAAAAGCCGCCGACCTGCTGGCTATGATAGAGCAGATGCGCGGGGAAAATATTTCGCTACCGGTACAACGCACTATACAGGCTGAAAATGGCGTGCACCTGTACACCGCACACGGCGCCAAGGGCAATGAGTTTGAACACGTCTTCCTTATCGGCTGTACCAAAAACTTTTGGGAAGCCAAGCGCGGCAGCAACAGCGAGTATAAACTACCCGATACAATCACCCGCACTGATGACGACAAGGACAAGACCTACAAAAAAGAAGTAGCCCGCAGGTTGTTTTACGTGGCCCTTACCCGGGCTAAAAAACACTTGCATGTATCTTACGCAACAACGGATAATGCAGGCAAACCGATAGAGCATTCAATATTCATCGACGAGATAAGCAACGACGACGAGCGTATAAAAACAACAGTTGGAGAAGAGGAACTGCGGGCGCATATACAATGGGCCTTGCAGCCTGTGCCGCCGGTACGCATACAACTGGCCAACCACCAATGGATTGAACGCGTACTGGCACAGTTCACCATGAGCTATACCTCGCTGTGTAAGTATATCAACTGCCCTGTGTCTTTTTATTACGAGAACATACTGAAGGTCCCTTTCCAGAAAAATGATGCCCTGGCGTTTGGTAGCGCTATGCACTATGCACTGGAACGCTTCTTCCGGACCATGAAAGAAAGGAACAGGATATTCCCGTCCAGGGAAGAATTGCTCAACTACTTTGACTTCGGGCTGAGTATGGAGGCTTCTTCTCTTACTGCCGACCAATACAAACGCCGCACCGAGCAGGGCCATACCGCGCTGGAAGAATACTACGACCAGTACATCAACGAATTTGCACGCGATGTGGAGATAGAATACAAGATACCGCGCTACCTGCTGGATGGCGTGCCTGTGACGGGCAAGATAGATAAGATAGAATTTGACGGCGAGTACTGCGATGTGATAGACTACAAGACCGGCGACCCCGATAAGAGCGCGACCAAATACACTTTACCACCTAACGATGCCAACACCGACGGGGGCGATTACTGGAGGCAGATGGTGTTTTACAAGCTGCTGATAGAAAACTATAAAGACCGCAACTGGCGCGTACGCATGGGTATGTTCGACTTTGTACAGAAGGGTAAGACCAGCAGGCAGTTCAAACGCATACAGGTGCCGGTGTTTCAGAATGATGAAGAAATAGTTCGCGCACAGCTAAAGGACAGCTATAAGAGAATCATGAACCATGAGTTCAGCCAGGGATGTGGTAAAGAAGAATGCCAGTGGTGCAACTTCGCCCGCCGGTACGAGCTGGTAAGGCCGGGGGAAGTAGTGGAGATAGATGATGTGTGAATTGTAGTGCAGCAAGTTGGAGGGTTGGCGCGCGGGAAAGACTTAGACGGTCTACGCGAAAAGCTTCCCGACGTCCCCTCGACTGTCAATCGGTGCTGGTAAGGCCGTGGTGAAGTAGAGCCGGGCAACTTACCGTTGCACCGCTGACTATTATCACCCTCTTAACGGATATAGGTCATTGCCCCGCAGGCCATTGTTCAGCTAACTTGCATTAGTTAGCCGGTAAACAATGAAGACGCCCATAGCAGAATTACTATCGCTCAAAAATAAAACAGCCATCGTGACAGGTGCCGCAAGTGGCATAGGCAAAGCTATTGCCACAAGGTTTGCAGAAGCAGGCGCTGACCTGATACTGGTCAACAAGAATGAAAAAGGGCTGATGGTATTGAAGCGGGAGCTAGAAAAGTTTGGCTCGAATGTATCAATACACGCTTTCGATATAAGTGATAAGCATGCCATCAGCACCTTCTGGGAGGAGATTGCTGACCGCAAACCGGGTATATTGATTAACAACGCCGGCATGTACCCTTTTAAAAAATTCCTTGACCTGGATGAAGATTACCTGTTGAAAGTAATGAACGTAAACTTGTTTTCTGTTCTCTGGATGTGCCAGTCTTTTATACGCAGCAGGGAAAAGCAGGGGGGCGTCATAGTTAATATCGGCTCTATAGAAGCCATCATGCCTTTTAAAAAAGATATGGCCCATTACTCACTTAGTAAAGTGGGTGTGATAGCCCTTACCCGGGATCTCGCCAGGGATTTCGGCAAAAAGGGTTTTAGGGTGAATGCTGTGATACCGGGCGGCATTGTCACAAAAGGTACTAAAGGCGCTGCCAGGGAGGCGGTAAGCACACTTAACTTCGGATTGATGTCTGAGTCGTATAATTTTATGCAACGGTTGCCGCTGGGCCGCCTAGGCGACCCTGACGAGATAGCAAGAATGATACTGGTATTATCGTCAGAAGCATCCAGCTACGTACAGGGCACTCTTATCCCGGTAGATGGCGGATTCCTTTCTGCATAAGTGTTAAGACATTGTCTACATATTTGGCACAAGGCAGAAATTCTCAATCTTTCCGTTCGCGGCAGAGTGTCTCCATCCCCCAGGATGCCAATTTGCTGGTTGGCGAAATCGCATAGTAAAAAGCCCCCCTTGCACTGAAGGGTAAGCCAACTATCTTCGGTTCACACCCGGAGCTTTAGCATTTGGAATAAGTACCAATTATTGGTACCTTTGATAAAAGCCCGTACCAATGGCAAAGAACACTTCAATTTTGTTAGGTGACTATTTTGAAAATTTCATTAACCACCAAATACAGAGCGGACGTTTTTCGTCTGCCAGCGAGGTAGTAAGAGCTGCCTTACGACTTTTTGAACAGGAAGAAAACCTCAAAAATGAGTTGGTGAAGGAACTGCGGAAAGGGGAAAAATCCGGTTTTATCGAAAAGTTTGACCGCAAAAAATTTGTGAAGACCCTTCACAGTAAATACCTGGCCGATGGGTTATAAAATCAGCGTCAAGGCGGCTGAGGATATTGAACATATCTGGCTTTACTCTGTTGAGCATTGGTCGGTAGAACAGGCAGACAGGTACGTTAATTTAATTTTCGACGAAATAGAATATATAGCTGCTAACCCTGGCACCGGGAAAGACTTAAATCACGTCCGGAAAAACTATCGTTGCACTAAAGTGAAATCACACCTGGTTTTTTACCGCCTGGCAGAAAAACAAACTGTCGAAATTATCAGGGTCCTGCATGAAAGGATGGACATTGAAAACCACCTGACGGAATAAGGTGGCTTCACTCGCTGGGCATAGAGCTTTTTTTACTCCCCGGGAGGCCAATCTCCTAAGTTGACGAAAAGATACAATAAAAAGGAAAGCAAACTATACAGCGGTCTGCAACTCAGGATAAGCCGAAGGCTTTTGTTTAAGGAGATATTTTAGTCTTCCGAACAAATAGCAGGAAAAGCAACAGCAGAATAATAGCGCTGCAATATCCATCGCCGCCAAAGAAAGGATGATTGTCTAAAGGTGTTTTTATCATTCTTGAAAAGTAGTTGTTGCCGAAATGTATACCTACCGGCACCCAAATACTACGGTAATAGAGGTAGAGTACCGTAAGCAATGCGCCTGCTCCAAACAGCGCAGGCCCTTTTTTCAGCAGGTCTATTTCAGGATTGAGCACATGCACCAGCACAAACAACACGCCCATAATTACCGAAAGTGCAGGGGGTGAGAGATGTCTCTCACAATAGTTCAGGAATATTCCCCGAAACCATAACTCCTCCCAACCCACAATGACAAGTGTAATAACTATGGCGTTGACAGAAGTGCTTGTATCAACCTGCACCCTACCGGGTTTCAACATACCCGTGGCAAGGGCCAGCAAGGCAGGCAATATCATAATGAGCAATCCTGCTACCACTGCGGGTATTATATATGGTAGTTTTCCTAGCGCCCAGTATTCCCTTACAGCGTTTAGTCTAAATGCCTGGTCATAAGCGATATTCAGTAACAGGAAGGCGAGCGCTATAACCAACGATTCGTGCAGCCATGCAGGCATTTTTATTGCGTTGGCTGCAATAATAATCCCCAACCCAAGTATTACATGAACAGCTATAAATAAAATACTTCTTAACCTGTACATGAATTAAATATACATCAAATGACAAGGATTAACACTATATCCCGTGCATCGCAAACACTCATAGCTTGCCAATTTTCTCTATCTTTCAGCCCGCAAAATGGCCATCAGCAAAATATCTATAGATGAATTTCTCAGGTTGCGGCGGCAGCACCTTGTGTTCGACGTGCGCAGCCCGGGAGAATACAACCACGCCCATATACCCGGCGCGCTAAGCCTCCCCTTGTTTACCGATGAAGAAAGAAAAGTAGTGGGCACTGCGTATAAACAACAAAGCCGCGAGGATGCTATCAAGATAGGACTGGACTACTTCGGCACGAAGATGCGCCGCATGGTGGAAGAAGTGGAAGCACATCTGAAAGAAAAGAATGACCGTACCGTGCTGGTACATTGCTGGCGCGGGGGTATGCGCAGCGCGGGTGTGGCCTGGCTGCTGGACTTGTACGGGTTTAAAGTCTATACCCTTGCAGGCGGTTATAAAGCATACCGCAAATGGGCGCGGGAGCAGTTTGAACAGCCCTACCCCTTCCATATTATTGGTGGTTATACAGGCTCGGGCAAAACACAGGTATTGCAGGAATTGAAAAACCAGGGACATGCGGTTATAGACCTGGAAGCCCTGGCCAAACACCGTGGCTCCGCCTTCGGCGCTATGGAAGGCGAACCGCAACCGGCACAGGAAATGTTTGAAAATCTATTGGCAGAAGAACTGAGCGGAGTAAACGAAGTCTGTCCCCCGCTGGCGGGGGTGTCCGCCGCAGCGGACGGGGGTGGAACACTCACGAAAGATGGTCATTATACTTTTGAAGCCGGCCGGGCCATCTGGCTGGAGGACGAGAGCCAGCGCATAGGCGCTGTAAACATACCACAGACCTTATGGCATACCATGCGCAAATCGCCCGTATTCTTTCTCGAAGTACCTTTTGAAGAAAGACTGAAACATATCGTGGAAGAATACGGCGTGCAGGGCAAAGAAAAATTAGCCGGCGCCGTGCAGCGCATACAAAAGCGCCTGGGCGGACTGGAAACGAAGATGACCCTGCAATTCCTGGAAGAAGGAAATATAACCGAAGCCTTCAGGATATTACTGAAGTATTACGACAAACAATACACTAAAGCATTAGACAAACGTGATGATACCCAACTCGCCATACATAAGATAAAATGCGAGGCGGTAAACGAGGCGGACAATGTGCAAAATATATTGACATGCAGCAAACAGGAGATGAAATAAGATTGACGCAATACTCCCACGGCGGAGGCTGCGGATGCAAAATTGCGCCGGCCGTGCTGGAAGAAATACTCAAAACGAACACCGTTCAGCCGGACAATGATAAGCTGCTGGTGGGCAACAGCAGCAATGACGACGCATGCGCTTACGACCTGGGCAACGGGACGGCTTTAATATCCACGACAGATTTTTTCACACCCATAGTGGATGATGCCTATGACTACGGTCGTATAGCTGCGGCCAATGCCATAAGCGATGTATATGCCATGGGGGGCAGGCCGATAGTTGCCATAGCCGTACTTGGCTGGCCTGTAGAAAAACTACCTGCAACGCTGGCTAAAAAGGTGATAGAGGGTGCAAGAACAATTTGCAATGAAGCAGGCATACCTTTAGCAGGCGGCCATAGCATAGATGCGGCCGAGCCTTTCTTCGGTTTATCAGTGAACGGGATAGCGGATATACCCCACCTGAAAAGAAACAATACTGCGCAGGCCGGTGATATACTGTTCCTCACCAAGCCCCTGGGCGTCGGCGTATTGTCTACCGCGCAGAAGCGTGGATTGGCAACTCCCGTAGAACGTGTGGCAATGGTAGCACAAATGGCTGCACTGAACAAGGCTGGCGAAGCACTGGGCAAGATAGCAGGTGTACATGCTATGACCGATGTAACAGGCTTTGGCCTGCTGGGGCACCTGACCGAAATGGCCGGGGGAAGCTCGCTGTCTGCCGAAATCCATTATTCCAGGTTGCACATCGCCGAAGGTGTGGCTGCTTACCTGCAGCAACAGGTACGGCCCGATGCCACTACGCGCAACTGGAATGCATACAGCAGTCAAACCTCCTTTGCACCCGGTGTAGATGTCATGCAGGCATTCAACCTGCTGCCCGACCCACAAACCAATGGCGGCCTGTTGGTAGCGGTGGCGCCGGAGGCGGTTGATGAAGTAAAGCAAGCGCTTATTGAACACGGGCTAAACAACCATCTTGAGCCAATAGGGCGGATGGTACAGCGCGAAGAAAAAACAGTTGTTGTAAAACAATAGCCCGCCTATACAGGGTTTGATATATAAAAAACCGCCCTTAAGAATAAAGGCGGTTTGTATGTGTCTGAATATGCGTCTCCTAATTTTTTATGCGCTGTGTTATAGCGGCTTTCTTTCTCGCCAGCCAATCCTTCAGGCGGAAGCTCAGTAACATCATTACCGGAACCAGTATCAATGTGAGGAATGTCGCAAAGCTGAGTCCGAATATCATCGTCCATGCCAGCGGCCCCCAGAAGGCTACGTTGTCGCCACCGAAGAATATGTGCGGGTTGAGGTGCGTGAACAGACCTTCGAAGTCAATGTTCAAACCCACGCCCAGCGGCACCATGCCAAGTATGGCTGCAGTAGCTGTAAGCACCACAGGCGTCATACGCGTACGGCCTGCTTCTACTATGGCATCATATGGCTTCATACCTTCTGCCAGCATCAGGTCCATAAACTCAACGAGCAGGATACCATTCCGCACCACGATACCCGCCAGCGCTACTATACCGATACCACTCATCACTATAGAGAACTCAGTGCCGAATATGCTCACACCCAGGAACACACCTATGATACTGAAGAATATCTCGGACATGATTACTACCGTGCGACTGAGAGAATTGAACTGCATAATGAGCAGCAGGAATATCAATCCCATAGATATCAGCATCGCATTACCCAGGAACGCACCGGTTTCCGCCTGCTCTTCCTGCTGACCACCCATGGTGATAGTAATGCCTGAAGGAACAGGGAAGTTGGCTACCTCACGGCCCACAGCCATCACCACTTCGTTCTCATTATACCCGGTCAAAACATTCGACTGCAGGGATATGATACGTTTCAGGTCTTTACGTTTAATGCCACCGTATGTTTCGCTGTACTCTACATTGGCAAATGCGCTGATAGGCACTTCGCGCAGAATACCGCCCATACCCATATCGCGGAAGAGCACGGGCATATTCCTTACGGCGTCTATATTCTCACGTTGGTCTTTCTTCACACGCAGTGTTATGGGATAATCATCGTTCGCATCACGGAAACGTGATATTTCCTTACCAAACACAGCGGTACGCAATGCGCCTACTATCTGTCCTGTAGAGATGCTTTCGTTGTTCATGCGCTCGCGGTTCAGGTCAAACACTATTTCAGGTTTGTCAGCCTGGAAGTCGCTGCGCAGTTCCTCCACGCCGGGTATACGTTTGTCAGCCAGGTATTTGTTCAGCCTTTCTGATACTGCTATCAGTGAGTCGAGATCGTCACCTGTAATATCCACCACGATTGGCTTAGGCAATGGCGGGCCGCCCGACTCCTGGTCAACCGTTACAACCGCCCCCGGTACGCCTTTTACGGCTTCCCTTATTTTTGTCAGGTATTCTTTAGTGGAAACACCTTTACGTTTTGCATATTCCACAAAAGCCACCTCGACGCGGCCCTTGTTAGGGAAGTTGCCCACTTCGCCACTACTGGGGTCCACCACCCCTATAGTTACGTTGGCAATTACTGATTTTACTATCGGGTTTTTCTTGCCTGCTTCATAATCAATGTCCAATACGTTGGTTACACGCTTTTCCAGTTTCTCCAGTACCTGGTTGGTGTATGCCTGGTCGGTACCCACGGGCATAGTCAGGTACACGTACACAAAGTTGGGGTCTGCCTGCGGGAAGAACACTACCTTGGGCGGGCGTACAAACATCAGAACACCGGTAATAATGATTAGTACAAACGTACCTGCTATTGTCTTCCACGGGTTGTTCAAAGTCCACACTAATTTTTTAGTGTACCATTCTTTGAACCTTGGCCATACGTTATTCTGGAAACTGAATATCCATTTTGAGAACACAAATTTCTCCAGCAGTATAAACAGGTACAGGAATACGAGGAAGTTGGCCATGCCCCATGCCTGGCCCAGGTAGCACAGCAGCGCCAATGCACCGAATATTATCGCCACCACCCTGTCACCTTTGCTGAAGCGGCGTTTCTTGTATTCGTGCTCGTCAGGTTTCATGAAGCTAACCGCAAATACCGGGTTGATAATATACGCTACGAACAACGATGCCAGCAGCGTAATAATCAAAGTCACGGGCAGGAAGAACATGAACTCACCGATTACACCTTTCCAGAACGCAAGCGGTATAAAAGGCATGAGTGTAGTGATGGTACCTGTCAGTACAGGCATAAATATCTCCCCTGTCGCCGACTTGGCAGCCGTCTCAATAGGCACCTTACCATTGTCGAATATACGGTGCGTATTTTCTATCACCACAATTGCGTCATCCACCACTATACCTACAGCCAGCAGGAAGGAGAACAGTACAATCATGTTGAGCGTAATGTCAAAACCCGGCATCACGAGGAAGGCGATAGCGCATGACAATGGCATAGCCATAGCCACAAACAAGGCGTTGGTCACACCCATGAAGAACATCAGGATAATCGTCACCAGTATAAAGCCGATGATGATGGTATTGATCAGCTCATGCAGGGTATTACGTGTCTGCTCAGACTGGTCGCCGGTAACTACGATGTTCAGGTCGGCAGGAATTTCATTTCCTTTCATTTCCTGTATCGTCTGCGATACTTTATCTGAAGCAGCTATCAGGTTTTCACCTTTGGTTTTGATGATGTTGAGTGTAATAACGTTTTTGCCATCTAATCGTGCATAGCTCTCCTGCTCTTCAAAATCATCTTTCACTTCGGCAATATCACGCAGGTACAACGCTTTGCCGTACTGATTTTTTACTATCAGGTTACCTATTTCCTGTGCCGATTTGAACTCATTGCGAATAGTAAGGATACGCTTCTGATTGTTCATGGACACTAACCCCGGTGTGGACGATATATTTTCATAAGCTACAGCGCTCTCTATATCACCAAAGGTGAAGCCCGCCGCGGCCATTTTGTACATGTCCACGTTGATTTGTATCTCACGTTCCAGCGCACCTACCATCTGCGCTTCCTTCACTTCTTTCAGTTCTTCTACCTTGTCCTGTATCTCGTCTGCATACTCCTTCAGCGTTTTCAGGTCGTAGTTGCCTGATATGTTGACGTATAATATCGGCAACTCTGAAAGGTCTATATCTTTTACTTCCGGTTCGTTTGGCAGGTTTTGCGGCAGGTCGGTACGTGCTTTGTCCACCGCATCCTTCACATCGCGTTTAGCCTTCTCTACCTGCACGTCTGTATTAAACTCAACTATAACGATAGAAAAGTCCTGGAACGAATTACTGGTTACTTTTTTTACACCGCTCAGGCCTTTTACTTGTTTTTCAATAGGCTTGGTTACGATGTTCTCAATATTTTCCGGAGAAGTACCGGGATAAAAAGTCTGCACGATGATTTGCGGCAGCTTAATTTCAGGGAACTGCTCCTTGGGCAGGTTGTTGTAGGTCATCAACCCCGCCAGTGTAATTATGATTGTGAGTATATATATAGCCGTCCTGTTGTTGATAGCCCAACTGGATGGCTTAAACTCTTTGAATTGGTCTTTCATTGATTAGTTTTTTCTAAGTAATTGACAGAAGCAATTATTACAGTATTTCTATTGGCTCGCCGTTTTCCAGATCTGCATATCCTTCCACTATCACCTTATCGCCTGTATTCAGCCCTTCCAGTATTTCCACCATGCCGTTTGAGTTACGTCCTGTTTTTACTGTTACGGCTTTTGCTTTGCCACCTTCTGCTACATATACCATTTCACCGTCAGCAGTTTTTTGTATAGCTGATACAGGCACAGTTAAAGCGTCTTTATCTGTGTAGTTTACAATCTGCATCCTGCAAGACATGTTGGGGCTCACTTTGCTATTACTGCCCAGCCATACTTCTACATTGAAAGCGCGCGATATGGGGTCAACAGAACGGGCTACATAGTCCAGCTCAGTTACTATACTGTCACTTGTTTCGGAGAAGATAAGTTTTACCTTATCGCCCTGGTTTACTTTTCCTATGTAGTTCTCACCCAGCGATGTTACTACTTTCAGTTTATCAAAGCTCACCACGCGTATCCCCGACATACCCGGCGATGCCATATCCCCTACTTTTATACCTACCTGGTCTACCGTACCTGATATTGGCGAAACAATAGCGTACATGTTTCTCTGTGCTACGAGTGCGTCATACTGCTTTTGCGCGCTTTCGTAATTGGCCTTTGCCGTCAGCAACTGAATTTCAGAGCCGATTTTTTGCGACCAGAGTTTTTGCTGCTTTTCATACACTTGTTTTACGAGTGTAAGCTGTGCTTCCTGGGCTTTTATCTGCTGCTCTATGGCCGCAGCATCCAGCGTGGCCAATTTCTGGCCCCTGCCTACTTTTTGGCCGGGGCGAACATGTACTTCACGTACTACGCCGGGCGCTTGTGGCGTAGCATTGACGTTTTCGTCGCCGCTTACTGTTGCCTGTACTTCTATATAAGAGTTAAACTCTCCGGGCTGCAGCTCGCGTACGGATACAGCTACGGGTTTGCCCGGATTGTCTTTCAGCACTTGCGCTTCCAGCTTTGCAATTTTCGCATCCAGCGTGGCACGTTCTTTTTTTAGTTTGTTCAGCTTTGCAGCGGCGTTGTCTTGTTTTTGTTCCCCGTCACCGCAGGAAGCCAGTATAATTGTTGTTAGCAGTAATATTACTGAACGTTTCATGCTATTATTTATTTATGTCGTTTTGGTTATTGTTTTTTGTCTTCTTTTAATATTCGCCTAATGCTTTTTTCAGGTCAGCTTTAGCGTTAGCAGCGTCTAATAAGGCCTGGAAATAATTGTTCTGTGCCCGCAACATTTCGGTTTGGGCCTGTGATACTTCTATATTGCTGCCAACACCGGCTTTATATTTCTCCCTCGCCAAATGCAATACATTTTTTGCAAGGTCAAGATTACGTTGTTCATTACGCATTGTAAGCAATGCATTATTTAGCTGTGTGGTAGATTGATTTTTCTGAAACGCAATGCCCAGTTCAAGATTCTCTATATTGTTTCGCGTTTGCATCACACTTATTTTAGCTTGCTTTACTCTGTTATGCCGCTGCAATCCATCAAATATGGGTATGTTTAACTGAACACCCACCAATGAATAGAATATATATTGCTTGTCAAAAACGTCTGCAAACGTATTGGACGCATAGGTGTATGCCGCACTGCCGAATACCGCCAGCGAAGGCAAACCGGATAGCTTGTGGCGTTTCAAATCGTACTCGTTTAATTTCAGTTGTGTCTGCAACAGATTATAGTCAGTACGCTTTGCAAAATTTAAATCACGAAGCATAAGCATTTCAGCATCTTCAATTTGTTCTTCAATAGATGTGTCTGTTAGTTGTATATTCATCTCATTGTCTATGCCCATCTGGTACTTCAGCATCTGCATGCTGATATCCAGCATATTATGCACCTTCAGACTGTCAGACGCCAGGTTATTTACCTGTACCATTATTCTGTCTGCTTCTATTTTTTCTACAAATCCTGCTTCATACATGGCATTAAAATCATTGGCAATGCTTCGTGCGAAGGCTATACTTTCGTCGAGAATTTTGGACTGCCTATGGGCTACAACAATTGCCTGGTAAGCTTTCTGAATATTATATTTTATCTCCTCATCGGTCAACTGAGAACTCTGTTGGTATAATTTCATCAGAGCGTTTCTTGCCTGCAAAGCCACCATTACACTTCCATCAAAAAGGATTTGTGTGCCTGTTACAGAAGCTGTAGAACTGAACTTGGGCGTAAAAGGCACTGCAACAAAGGTGCCGGGAGGGCCTCCAATAAATTCTGCAGGCACAAATGATTGTATGGGGTTAATATAATCATTGAATTCACCTTTAGCCTTAATATTTGGCAATGCCAGTCCGCTTACCTCGGCATTTACAGCTTTCTGCTTGTCAATATTCAGCCTTGCATTTTTAGCCTGCACATTGTTTTTGACGGCAAGGCCCATGGCCTCTTCCATACTCAGGTAAAGCGGCTCGCCCGTTTCCTGGGCGCTTAGTGTCTGCGGCAGCAGCAATGTTATTAATGATACTGTATAGAGTAGTTGTCTCATATTTTAGAAACTTGCTTAAAGTATTGTTCTTTATATTTCTGGTATAATTTTTCTCCCTTGGGCGTCATAATGCCATACAGGAAATGTTCGCTGATCTCGCGTCCTACAAACTGCAGGTTAAAACGGTCGTTAATAAGCAACGTCGGGTGATACATCAGCAGCGAGAGTTCCATCCTGTAGCGAGACATGAACTCAGGGTCGATTTCCGGGCGGTACAGCCCTTCCATGATACCCCGCTCTATATTGCTCATGATGTTCTGCACGTCCCTTTCCAGCAGGCTATCGCGAAATTGTTTGAAAGCCTGGGGGAAGAAACGTTCCAGCTCCAGCATTGCCAGCGGGTTCATTTGCCTGTTGATGTTGTCGAACGTGCCCATGATACGCACCATAGCCTCGATGGCATTCTCCGATTCATCCATAGCGGCGCGGCAATTATCCGATATCTTGTCTTTATACCAGGTCACCGACTCGCTTACCACTTCTCCCTTATTGGCAAAATGTTGATATAGGGTTTTCTTTGATATACCCGCCCTACGCGCAATATCATCCATCGTAATTGTCTTAAAGCCGTACTGGCGAAACAATTCAATGGACGCACCGAGTATCTTATCTAATGGTTCCATAATCAGGATGCAAAACTATGGAAACGTTTTTTACAAAAATAGTTTCCTGAGTATATTTTATTTTGATAGGCAGTATTGCGAAAACAAATAATGTGGTTTGCTCTTTTTTTCATATCGCACCTGGTCAAAGCTGTTTTTTGTATCTTGTCTATGAGAAAAAATTGCAACAATGAGTTTATGGAAAGAATTTAAAGCCTTCGCTATGAAGGGTAATGTGCTGGACCTTGCAGTTGCTGTGATCATCGGCGGCGCATTCGGCAAGATTGTAAGTGCGCTGGTGGACGATATTATTATGCCATTGGTGGGCATGTTGACAGGCGGCGGAAAATTCACCGACAACTTCGCGGTGTTGAAACAGGGTAGTAAACCCGGCCCGTACGAAACCCTGGCGCAAGCCAAAGCAGCGGGGGCCAATGTGTTGGCATACGGCAATTTTATACAAACCGTGGTAGACTTCCTCATCATTGCCTTCAGCATTTTTATTGCGTTGCGCTTTTACAACAAACTCCGGGATAAGGACGAGGCGGAAAAAGCCCCTCCGCCGGGCCCGACCACAACCGAGAAACTGCTGATGGAAATACGTGACGAATTGAAGAAATAACAGGAAGGTTAATAAAATTTGTAGCTTAAAACCATATAATTACGCATTTTTGTGCCTGTAAGAGGACTGAATGGCTACCGGAAATATATATAGAGACCTGAAATCGCGCAAGGAAACCGGCAAAAGCGGGTTTGCCGTATTGGTAGACCCCGACAAGGTAGCCCCTGCCGATATGCAGTACCTGGCCGAATTGTGCAATGACGCGGGTGTGGATTACCTGCTGATGGGCGGCAGCCTGGTGGTAGAGCACCAACTGGAAGCCTGTGTAGAGCGGTTCAAGGCCAACAGCAAAATACCGGTGTTGCTCTTTCCCGGCAGCCCGGCGCAGGTTACGGCATATGCAGATGCATTATTATACCTCTCTTTAATATCCGGCCGCAATCCCGACCTGCTGATAGGCCAGCACGTAATATCTGCCCCGGCGGTAAAGGCCAGCGGGCTGGAAGTGATATCTACCGGGTATATGGTAATAGACGGTGGTACGCCCACTACCGTATCTTATATGAGCCATTCCGCGCCCATACCTGCCAATAAGCCGGATATAGCCCTATGTACCGCCTGGGCGGGCGAATTGCAGGGCAAGCATGTAATATATATGGACGCCGGCAGCGGGGCTAAAATACCTATTTCCGAAGAAATGATAAGGAAGGTGAGCACGCATATAGAAATACCATTATTTATAGGTGGCGGCATCCAGACCCCGGAGAAAGTATATAAAAACTGCAAGGCCGGGGCCAATATAGTAGTGGTGGGCAATGCCATAGAGCGCGACCCCCTGCTGATACGCGACCTGGTGCAGGCTACCAAAGAGGCTACTGCTTCCGTTAATTGATTTGGAAGCTATTTAATAATCATTTACCTTTGCAGTCCTTAAAAAAAGAAATACGCCCGGCAACGGGAGCAAAAGTATAATAAGTATGAAACGTACATTTCAACCAAGTCGTCGTAGCCGCAAATCTGTTCACGGATTCCGTAAGCGTATGCAAACGGCAAATGGCCGTAAAGTATTGGCTGCACGCCGCAGGAAAGGCCGTAAGAAACTCACTGTTTCCAGCGAAGCCCGCCTGAAGTAATAACTTTTAAAAACTACTGGCCATTCGTAACACATTCAGGACATACGAAAGGCTGAAGCGCGAGCAACATATTGATACGCTTTTCCGCAATGGGAAAGCGTTTTCTGTTTTACAGCTAAGGTTTGTACACCGGCTTGTTCCGCGCGGCGCCGAAAGTTCTCCCGTCAGGGCGGGATTTTCCGTGCCCAAAAAGAAGTTCCGCAAATCGGTGCAGCGCCACCGCCTGCGCCGGCTTATGATAGAAGCCTGGCGGCTGAACAAGCAGGAACTGTACGAAGCCGTGCCCGAAGAACAGCAACTACACCTGTTTATACTTTATACAGCGCCCGAAATAACTGATTATAACACTATAACCCAGGCGATGCAAAAGGGCATAGCGCAACTGAAATCTGCAGTTCAATAATCAATTACCATACTTTTAGGTTTTGACTTTTTACTTTTGACTTATTAAAAAGCTATTTTCCATACTATTCATAGGCCTTATACGCTTCTACCAGGGGGCTATATCTCCCCTGATGGGCGCCAAATGCCGGTACACGCCCACCTGCAGCGCCTATGGCGTAGAAGCCGTGAAAAAATACGGCCCCTGGAAGGGCGGGCGCATGGCCATCAAGCGTATCCTCTCCTGCCACCCCTGGGGTGGTAGCGGGTATGACCCGGTGAAGTAGAATAGTATATTATTTCAAATTGAAATTGTGGAAAACCATCCCGATGGTTACCGGGAAATGGTACATTTCATAACCTGGTGGCACGTGTCGTCCACTGGCCTTAAAACTCAAAAGGTTGTATCTGGCAGCGCCTTCGACCTTTACCCGGATATGTTGGTTAAGATTGTAACCAATTATCAATTGCACACCTGCCACAAAACCGGATGATCCGGGAATACCCCCATCTGGTCTTACATAATTGTGTCTGCTGGAATAGGTACTACCATTGGCTCTGCCGAAAGCAAGCCTGCCAATAGCAACGCCGGCAGAAAACAATATTGCCCTGTTGACAAAATTGTAATTGCAGAAGGTGTAGAACAAATTATAGTTATTCCCTCCCAGGATGTACTTTTTGGGCTCGGGATCGATCACACTGCCATTTGCAGGATCTACAGTATAAACTGGATATCCGCTCTGTAAATTTGAATAGTTCCATCTGCCGAATTCTGCTCCGGCCCCGAATTCTATTTTTTTGAAATACCAACCCGACTTAAGCAATAATACCCTTCCGGGTTTTGTACCTTTGTCTATAAGGCGATTACTGATCGGTCCAATGTGATTGTTGAGTCCGCCAGCTAATTCAAAACCCCAACCAGCGTCCGTTGTTAATGGTAAAAAACATCCGGCGATAAAAGCGATAAACTTCATAGGTTTTTTATTTGTATTAAAGCAACTACTATGCCACTTTGCTGATTTACTGCATGATGACGAAAATATTACATTACCTCACCATCACCTTCCCCGCCACCTGCAAGCCACTCACAATAGCCGCCTCCACCGTACCCGGTTCAGAGCCCTCGTACAATCCTTCGCCGGCAAAGTAGATAGTATCTTCCACCGGCATATTTAGTATTTCCCTGGCGTGTTTTGTTTCCGTGGTGGCATAGCTGTAACCGCCCAGCACGTATGCATCATTTTGCCAGTTGACTATCTCACCTGCTTTCAGTTTACCCCTCAGCCTGTCAACGGGTATGTCAAAAATATTGGCACACGATACCAATACTTTCTCTATCAGTGCGTCCCTATCCAGCCCCGATAATTCCTTTGCCCTTGGTCCGCCCATCCAGCCTGTCCATACAGGGTTGTCCTTGTTTACCGACCATGTCCACCAAGTAGGGAATATTTCTTCGCTGATGACAAAACCAACATCCTCGTCAGCAATCGGCTCGCTGAATTGTAGGATCGCTTTTATTACAGTCCCCCAACCTACTTTCTGTATGGCGGCCATATGGTTTTCCAGTGCGGGATTAAAATCTATATGCGCATCGCTGCCTATATGCTGCAGTACACCCACCGGAACGGTGACGATCAACTTATGGGCTTTGTATGTTGTACCATCGGCACATTGCACGGTTACATCGTCTTTCTGCCAATTCACCTGTTTTACAAGGGCGTTGACGATGATTTCTGCGCTTTGTTCCCTGCATTTTTCCGCCATGAAATCCACCAATGCGCTGTACCCCTGCGGTATATGGTACATTTCCCCTTCTTCTTCCGACCATTCTTCGTACAGCCCTGCCGCCGACACCTTTGCAGGGTCCGCCAGGTCAAATCCTTCCGCATATTGCCTGGCCTGCTTTTTCAATTCTGCATATTCCTCGCCGGGAAATTCCTGTTCCAAAAATTCATCCAGCGTCAGGCGTTCATCAGCCCCCTTCATCTTGTCCAGCATCTTGTCCCAATGCTCCACGAAGTCCTGTAGTTTCTCCAACCGTCCGTTTTCCGTACGGTACATCTTCCCCGGCATCTTCCTGTATTCAATGCCTGCCTCTTTCAAAAAGTCAAGCGTGTTTTTTGCGCCACCATGTACAAATTCGGCGCCTCGCTCCACCACACCGGAGACGGTGTTATGATGGTCGCTGAAAACACGCCCGCCCAGCCTTCCGCTGCCTTCCAGCAGGGTGATATTATAATGTCCGGCCAATGCACGGCAGGCCGTCAATCCTGCTATGCCGCCGCCTATTATCAGTATTGTTTGTTTTTCCATACTCAGCTCTGAATAATTCCAATATATGAACATAAAAGCCGTGCAACTTGTTTTTTTATTAACCCCGCAGGGCACAGTCATGATATATGTCTCTGCGCGAGAAAAGTTCTCCCATTGAACTTGGCGAAGCGGTCTCACGAAAGAAGCGAGTAATATAGTGAGCCAAGAGGATGTTAACACATTTCAGCGGCATATGTGGTTCCAACAAATAGTCAATAATTATTTTTGCAAATTTGGTATTAATAGTGTATATTTGTTATAATAAATAAAGCCTGCCAGGTCTTGTATCCAATCCCTATGCACCGCCTCCACGTCATATTACCATATCCATTCACAAGTCCGCCAGGCTATTGGTTATCGTATGCCCGGCCTGTTCACCTGTGCCAGGACGAGTCAAAAAATTTATTCAGTTTTTCTGGAAACATTTGGGAACATTTTTGCCAACCGTTTGATTGCCAGGCAATTAAACAAATGTTGATGCTCAAAATCCGCAACAAACAACAACATTTGACAATAAATTTGTTTCCGGACAGGTCATTTTTGTTTCCATGCGGGTTAAAAATGGTACATGACAGCTATGTTGTTAAGCAGGTATCCGCTCACTTACTTCCCCTTCAACACCATCTTTGCTCGGGCACGGAAAGCGGCTGTACACCCCTGCTCCAGTATGTCTTCTATTATCACCCTCAGCTCCTGCCTTATTTCGGGGTATTAGGCGGAGAGTTTGTCCAGCACCGTCATGGAAAATACACGTACCGCTACGGTTTCATTCGGGTCGGCCAGCAGGTCGAAGCAGGTATTCATCACATCGCCATGCAGGGCCTCGGGTATATCCACATATTGCAGTATGCGCACTACATTGCGTTTTACGGCCACATGCACACCGGGTTCGTTCATACGCTGCACCAGTTGCGGCAGCCAGGGCATTACCAGTTGCGGGTGGGCATCGGCCAGTTTGCCCACTACCTGTGCCAGCCGCTGCACTACGCGGTATTCATCGTGCAGGAACAAATCCATCAACTGCGCTACACGTTGCGGAGATGCAACCACCCACGCGGCTATGGCTTCCGAGTTTTGTTTGGAATGTTCTTTCAGTATTTCGGCACGTATGTCCATAAGCAAATATGTGTAAAGATTTTCTTTCTGAAAACGGGAGGTTCAAATTACATTCGCAATCCTAAAAAAAAATTGAACGGCATGTTGGAATTTGCTCAAACAGTAGCGGGAAAGCTGAATATAAAAGAAATGCATGTAACGGCGGTGCTGGAATTGCTGAACGAAGGCGCCACCATACCATTTATAGCACGGTACCGTAAAGACCGCACCGGCGCGCTGGACGAGGTGCAGATACAGGCCATACAGGACGAGGCACGCCAGCAAAAAGAATTTGCAGACAGGAAGGCGTTTATAGAAAAGACCATCACCGAGCAGGGCAAAATGACGGAGGCTTTGCAGGATAAAATAAATGGAGCCACCACCATAGCCGAGCTGGAAGATATATACCTGCCCTACAAGCCCAAACGCAAAACCAAAGCGCAAACGGCACGCGAAAACGGGCTGGAGCCCCTGGCGATGAGCATACTGGAGCAGGGCAATATCAATCCTGCTGCGGAGGCGGAAGCCTTTATCAACGAAAATGTAAAGAGCGCTGATGAAGCCCTGCAAGGCGCGCGCGACATCATAGCCGAGATAGTGAACGAAGACGCTGAGGTGCGTGCCAAAATGCGTAACCTGTTTGAGCGTGAAGCAACAGTGAGCAGCAAGATATTGAGTGGTAAAGAAGAAGAAGCCGCCAAGTTCAAAGACTATTTCGATTTTTCAGAACCGGCTACCAAAATACCATCGCACAGGGTGCTGGCGGTAATGCGCGGTTTCATGGAGGGTTTCCTGCGTTTAGGTTTCTCGCCCAGTGAAGATGAGGCTCTGGCTATACTGGAAAAACAATTTGTAAAAGCGAATAACGAAGCGGGCGACCAGGTGAAGAAGGCGGTGAAAGACGCCTACCGCAGGTTATTACAACCTGCTATGGAAAGTGAACTGCGCATGGCGCTGAAGATACAGGCCGATGAAGAGGCCATCAGCGTATTTGCTGAAAACCTGCGCCAGTTATTATTAAGTGCACCGCTGGGTGGTAAACGCCTGTTGGCCATCGACCCCGGCTACCGCACAGGCTGCAAGGTGGTATGCCTGGATGAGAAAGGAGAACTGAAGAAAACAGACCTGGTATATATACATGAGAAAAACAGGCTGATAGATGCCGAACACAAAATAAGAACGCTGGTACAGCAGTATAATATACAGGCCATAGCGGTAGGCGACGGCACCGCAGGCAGGGAGACGGAACAGTTCATCAAAAAACTGGACCTGAAACTACCGGTGTTTTTGGTGAATGAAGATGGCGCCTCTATCTATTCAGCATCTGAAACGGCGAGGGAAGAATTTCCGGAGCAAGACATAACAGTGCGTGGCTCGGTGAGTATCGGCCGCAGGCTGATGGACCCGCTGGCAGAGCTGGTGAAGATAGACCCTAAGAGCATAGGTGTAGGCCAGTACCAGCACGATGTAAACCAGGTACGCCTGAAAGAAAAATTGGACCAGACGGTGGTAAGCTGTGTGAATATGGTGGGTGTGAACCTGAACACCGCCAGCAAACACCTGCTGAGTTATGTGAGTGGTATAGGCCCATCCATAGCCGATAATATAGTAAAGTACCGCAGCGAGATAGGCGGCTTCACCAGCCGCAAACAACTGATGCAAGTGCCAAGGTTGGGCAGCAAAGCCTATGAACAGTGTGCGGGTTTCCTTAGGGTAAAAGAAGGGGAGAATCCGCTGGATGCAAGTGCGGTACACCCCGAGTCGTATACACTGGTGCAGCAGATGGCTAAAGACCTGGGCGTGGATGTGGGTCAACTGATAGGCAACGAAGAGCTGCTGAAGCAGATAGATGTGAGGAAATACATCACCGAAGCGGCGGGCGCGCATACCATACAGGACATCATCAACGAACTGAAGAAACCGGGCCTTGACCCGCGCAGCGAGGCGCAGGCATTTGAATTCGCCAATATATACAGCATTGAAGATGTAGCCGTAGGCATGATAGTACCGGGCATAGTGACCAACCTTACCCGCTTCGGCGCTTTTGTAGATATAGGTATAAAACAGGACGGCCTGGTACACGTGTCGGAAGTGGCGCATAAATACATTACTGACCCCAACGAGGTGCTGAAACTGAATGACAAAGTAATGGTAAAAGTGCTGGAAGTAGATATGAACAGGAAACGCATAGCCCTGTCCATAAAACAAACACAGGAAGCGCCTGCCAGGCAGCCACGCCCTGCAAAAGGCGGACATCAGCCAAGGCCGAAAGAAAAAGATATGAGCGGCATGAACATGAACGATGCGCTCAGCATGTTGAAAAAGAAGTTCGGCAAATAACTACAGGTAGCTGAGCCACCACTGCTTGTTCTGCTGCTTTACCCGCATGAACCATCGTGAGGGATAATACAGCAGCAGGACGGCAGTTATCCATACGGCATATACCACGGGCAGGCCCCATCCCCACCCGGGTTTGGACACCCATATCAGGTCGTTGTCGGTGAAGTAATCGAACGGCAGGCCGAGCATGGCAGCCCCAACAAGGGCCATAGCATGTATCAGGTAGATATGTGCTATATAATAAAACAAAGGCACCCTGCCGAACACGGTAAAGAACCTCCCGGCTTTGGCCCCTGCTCTTTCCAGCAATGGCATCAGCATGATAGACGGGCCCAGAGTCATGAGCAGGTATAATAACGATGGCGGGTATTTTTCGCAGTTGACGAAAGAAAGTATCGTCCTGAACCAACTATCCTGTACCGTCCATGGATGAGGGTCGCCATAAAGGTTGGTAGCTCTTAATATAATGAACAAGAGGACAGCACCGCCACCAATACGGTACAGCATGCGGTTACGTTTCTGCTCGTTGTATTGCAATATCCTGCCGAAGCAATACCCCGTGGCCATAACACCTATCCAGGGTATAAGTGGATAGATGACAAATAATGAGCCATTGGTGCCATATTGTATAAAGCCCGACTGGTGCAGGAAATGCCAGAGCAGCCCCGTTCCGGTCTGTGTGTCAACAGGTATAAAGTCCAGTGCGTTGTGCCCGACTATCATGATAAGGCCAATAGCAAGAATCCACCTGAATGGCAGATGTATCAGCGCAGCGAGAAATATCATACTCCACCCAATGGCCCAGATGACCTGCACGATGGTTTGCGAATAATCGAGATTGAACAACCACCCGAAGCGCACGATGGTCAGCTCCAATACGATGAGCCATACGCCACGGGTGAATAGAAAAAAGGATGCCGCTTTCTTATCCTGCTTTTTGCTGAGGGACAGAAACGCACTGGTACCCCCCAGGAAAACAAACACAGGTGCGCAGAAATGTGTGATCCACCTTGTAAGGAACATGCCTGTAGATGCTACCGATAAATCGGTGGGGTTGTTATAAAAGTCGGTAAAGTAATCGCGGGTATGGTCCAGTGCCATCAGCACCATAACGATGCCCCGCAGTATATCTACCGACCTGACGCGCGTATGTAAAATGTCTGCCATGGTAATTATGTATTAAACTTACAATAAAGAGTGTATATAGTATATGGGCATTAAGCTTTATTTAGTTTCAGCATATCCATAAACGCTGAGCGGGGTATCATCTCTGCGCCCAGGCTTTCTAAGTGTTCAGTATATACCTGGCAGTCTATGAGTTGAACTCCTTCTGTTTGCAATTGCTGTATGTATTTGATAAAGGCATACTTGCTGGCGTTGCTCTGCTTGCTGAACATACTTTCACCAAAGAACATATCACCCATCCGTATGCCGTATAACCCGCCCACCAGTTCTCCATCCCGCCATACCTCGGCGCTATGGGCGAAACCGAGTCGGTGCAACTCTGTATACGCGGCGATGATGTCTTCATTTATCCATGTACCATCCTGCCCCGGACGTGGTGCAAGTTGGCAGTTTCGTATTACCAGTTCAAAAGCTTTGTTAGTGGTGAAGTCAAAAGCACCTTTCTTCAATAGTTGTTTCATGCTCTTGCTTACTTTCAGCTTTTCGGGGAATAATACGAAGCGCGGGTCGGGGCTCCACCACAAGGGTGTTTCATCATCGTACCAGGGGAATATACCGCTCCTGTATGCCAGCAGCAGTCTTTCTATGTGCAGGTCACCACCTATCGCCAGCAGTCCATCGGGCAGTGCTTCTTCCACAGGTGGAAACCAGATTTCGTCGCTGAGCATGTGCAGGTGCATGGCTGCAAATTGCAGATAAGCAGGCATACTGCAAAACGAACGTGCTACGGGTGTTATTTTAATCTTTCGTATATTTAGCACAACCTAATCAACACGCATTGGCAGATTTTTTCTCACAGGCTGAAGTTATCTGGTTCCTTATAGGGCTGGCGCTGATACTGGTAGAACTTGTAGTACCCGGGCTTGTGCTTATATTCTTTGGTGTAGGCGCATGGGTTACGGCGCTGGTATGCCTGATGTTCAATATTGAGCTGAACACACAACTTTTCATCTTCCTGGGCAGTTCACTACTGAGCCTGGCACTACTACGCAAGACGTTGAGGAAAAGGTATATGGACCGTAAGTCGCCCGATGCTGAACTGGAAGATGAATATATAGGGCGTACAGCCGTAGCGCTGAACAGCTTTACCGCCGGGCAAACCGGTAAGGTATCTTTCAAAGGCAGCACCTGGAACGCAGAGTCGAACCAGCCGGTAACAGAAGGCCAGCGGTTGAAAATAACAGGTTATAAGAGCATTAAACTATTTGTAGAACCAATTGGATAAACTTATGAACGCAGGCACTATTATCTTTTTAGGACTGGCGATACTTGCCCTGTTACTTTTTCTCACTACTATACGCATAGTACCACAACGCTCGGCCTATATAGTAGAGCGGTTTGGCAAGTACAGGGCAACACTGCTGGCAGGCTTTCATGTCATCATCCCTTTTGCCGACAGGATTGCTTACAAGCATACGCTGAAAGAGCAGGTAATAGATGTTGCAGCACAGACCTGTATTACCAAAGACAATATCGCCGTGGAAGTAGATGGTGTACTGTACCTGCAACTGATGGACCCTCAAAAAGCCAGTTATGGTATTGACAACTATCGTTTTGCTTCCATACAACTGGCACAGACTACTATGCGCAGCATCATAGGCAAAATGGAGCTGGACAGGACCTTTGAGGAGCGGGAAAGTATGAACGGCACTATAGTGGAAGCGGTAGACAACGCCAGCGACCCCTGGGGTGTAAAGGTGACCCGCTATGAGGTGAAAAACATCACCCCACCGCAAAGTATAAAAGATGCGATGGAGAAACAGATGCGTGCCGAGCGTGAGAAGCGTGCCAACATTGCCAACTCGGAAGGTGATATGCAGGCACAGATAAACAGAGCCGAGGGCGAAAAGCGCGAACTGATAGCCCGCTCGGAAGGTGAGAAGATGAGGCGCATCAACGAAGCAGAGGGTAGCGCTGCGGAGATAGAGGCGGTAGCAATGGCAACGGCAAAAGGTATTCGCGAAATAGCTATGGCTATAAATGCCCCGGGCGGACAAGACGCTGTAAACCTGCGCGTTGCGGAGCAATATATACAAGAGTTTGGCAACCTGGCCAAAACAAACAACACAATGATTATACCATCTAATATGGCCGACCTTTCCAGCCTGATAGCCACCGCTACACAGGTGATAAAAAAGACTAATAGGAGCGAGAGCTAAGAGGATAAAATTGATACATACACAAGGGCGCCTTTCGGCGCCTTTTATTTTGCCCGGTATCGAAAAAGATGAGAATAATCACCGGGATAAATGACGAAAATCATTTAGGGGAGTATAGTGATTAAGTAGTATTGGTGTTCAGACAATTCCAATAACATGAGCATTAATACAGCACCGGCGATTGATGATGCGCGCTTATCGAAATTTGAAGAAAGCGTGCAGAGAGGCGATGCCGTAGAACCGCGCGACTGGATGCCCGAGGCATACAGGAGGCACCTCATCCGCCAGATATCGCAGCATGCACATTCTGAAGTGATTGGTATGCAGCCGGAAGGCAACTGGATAACCCGCGCACCCAGCATCAGGGCAAAGCAGATACTGCTGGCCAAGATACAGGATGAAGGCGGACATGGCCTGTACCTGTACAGCGCAGCAGAAACACTGGGCATTTCGCGCGAAGAGATGATAGAACAGCTACAGACAGGCAAGGCGAAATATTCCAATATATTTAACTACCCCACGCTTACATGGGCAGATATTGGTGCCATAGGCTGGCTGGTAGATGGTGCTGCCATTGTGAACCAGGTATCGTTGCAGCGCACTTCATACGGCCCTTACAGCAGGGCGATGGTACGCATCTGCAAAGAAGAAAGTTTTCACCAGCGGCAGGGCTATGAGATAATGGCAACGATGATGAAAGGCACGCCGGAGCAACGCGAAATGGCGCAGGATGCCATGAACAGGTGGTGGTGGCCATCGCTGATGATGTTTGGCCCGCACGATAGTGATTCACCACATTCATCAGACGCATTCAGGTGGAAGATAAAAAGGCATAGCAATGATGAATTGCGTACGAAGTTCATTGACAAAACTGTGCAGCAGGCGGAAGTGATAGGACTTACCATCCCCGACCCGGAACTGAAATGGAATGAAGCAACCGGCCATTACGACCACGGTGAAATAAACTGGGAAGAGTTTTACAGGGTAATACAAGGCAACGGGCAATGCAATAAACAACGTATAGCCCACCACAAAAAAGCACATAACGATGGCGCATGGGTGAGGGCTGCTGCAGAGGCGTATAAAGTAAAACAAGCAGTAAAAAACAATTAATCAACTTATTAAATCGCAATACAATGGCTACAGATACACAACTGGACTTGTGGGAAGTATTCATACAAAGCAGGAACGGCAGCCACCATATGCACGCCGGCAGTGTACACGCATCGGACAGGAAGATGGCGTTGCAAAACGCAAGGGATATATATACCCGTCGTGGCGAAGGCAGTAGTATATGGGTAGTGCCCGCCAACTCAATTGTGGCGTCCAACCCCGATGACGCTGATATGTTCTTCGATCCCGCTGACGATAAAGTATACCGCCACCCTACATTTTATGTAATGCCCGAAGGCGCAAAACAGATTTAGCTATGGCAAACATTAACGAACTGAAATATACTTACAGCCTGAGGATTGCAGATAATGCCTGGATATTATCGCACCGGTTGTCTGAATGGTGCAGCAACGGCCCTTTACTGGAAGAAGACCTGGCGCTGACCAACATTGCACTGGACCTGATAGGCAGGGCGCAGACGTTTTACAACTATGCAGCACAACTGGAGGGGAAAGGCAAAACTGCAGACGACCTCGCTTACAGGAGAAACGAACGGCAGTATTATAATAACCTGTTGGCAGAAATGCCCAACGGCAATTTCGCGGATACAATAGCCCGCCAGTTGCTTATGTCTGTGTATGAATATTACTTCTTCATGTCGCTGCAAAACAGCAAGGATGAAACCTTTGCAGCCTTGGCAGTCAAAACCCTGAAAGAAGTGAAATACCATATGGCGCATGCAGCAGACTGGACGGTAAGGCTGGGCGATGGCACGGAAGAAAGCCATGAGAAGGCGCAGCAGGCTATCGACAATTTGTGGATGTACACGGGCGAACTGTTTGAAGCTGACGAAACCGATACGGCATTGATTGCTCAAGGTTTGGGGGTAGATAATCCATCTCTTCATTCGCTGTGGGAAACGCATATAAAAAACGTGCTGGAGGAAGCGACATTGAGACTGCCAACCGCCGACTATATGCAAACAGGTGGCAGAAAAGGTGTACATACAGAGCACCTGGGACATATGCTGGGTGAAATGCAATATTTACAAAGGGCTTATCCTGATGCGAAATGGTGAGTACAGCTTACACTAGGGAAGATATTTTACAATTGCTGTCACGGATAGCTGACCCCGAAATACCTGTGGTAACTATACGGGAAATAGGGATGTTGCAGGATGTACATATGACTGAAACGGGTTGTGAAGTAATCATTACCCCAACCTATACGGGTTGTCCGGCGATGGGTATTATTGAGGCAGACATCAAATCGCTGCTGGATGAACACGACATTAATGCAACTGTAAAGATGGTGTATCATCCCGCGTGGACCACTGACAACATCAGTGAAGCGGCAAAGGAAAAGATGAAAAAATACGGCATTGCGCCGCCGGTACACTCAGGCTGTGATGTGGCCAACGCTGAGGCGCAAATAGCCTGTCCTCAATGCGGCGGCAAAGACACAGAACAAATCAGCAGGTTTGGCTCAACTGCCTGCAAAGCTTTATATAAATGTAACGAATGCAAAGAACCATTTGAATATTTCAAATGCCATTGATTTTCTAAGGTGGATAGTGTTGATTTAAGGCGCCTCAGTTGATACCTGGCTGGGGCGCCTTCCCGTTTTTGTCATCAGCGGACCAACCACGACTTTTGGTCAGGAAAACAGCTTAATTGTCAGCAGAATAAATATTTCCTGTATAAACAATTTCTCTCCGGGACGCATCCTATATGTGATGAGTTATTTATTAATCACAGTTTTTTAAGTAATGGTGGCATGATTTTTACAAATAGTGATAATGATAAACAACATTGATTCACATAAAAAAACAGAAGTTATGAAAACAAGGTATTTGTTATTGGCCGGATTAGGTGTAGCCGCTGCTGCCGCAATAGCATTGTTGACTACAGATCGTGGTAAAAGAATGAGAAAAGACCTGGCAGACAACCTGACACATTGGAGGGCAAGGCTTGCTCAATACACTACTGAAAGTGCAAACGGATCTGAAAAAAAAGCTTCTGAAAAGCGGCTAAAGCAAACCGTTTAAGAGCAAAACAGGATAGCAATAATAACAGCAGTGGACGACGCGGTTAGTCGTGCCAAGAGATTTTTGCCATAATCAAAAAAAACTATTTATGAAAACTACATTGGAAGTACTGAACGACCTGGTGCGCATTAATAATGACAGGATAGAAGGCTACAGGAGGGCGATCAATGAGACCAAAGACCTGGATATTGACCTGAAAGCTGTTTTTAATAATTGTATCAACGACAGTGAAGCCTACAGGGCGCAACTGGTGAGCAAGGTAAAAGAATATGGCGGAACACCGCCTGAAGACACGACGTTATCAGGTAAGGTGTACAGGCTATGGATGGACTTGAAAGCGACCTTCACGGGCAGCGACCGGAAAACAATACTGGCTTCCTGCGAATTTGGTGAAGATGCGGCTCAAAAAGCGTATGCTGCTGCACTGGATAATGATGATGTGAAGGCAGATGCTATGCAACTAATAGCCGAACAAAAACAGGCGTTGAAAAAAGCGCATGACCTGATAAAAAAGTATCGCGATGCTCACGATTCCGTCAAATAGCATAACACTGCCGTAATACAAAACTAAAAAACCTATGCGTATGCTAAATCAAATTCGTCTGATGCTTATCATCATAGTATGTTTGCCGATACTTGCCGCAACAGGCTGCAATGACTCTGCAAACGATAGTATAGAGGATGACATAGACACACTAACCAGCAAAATAGAAGAAAGCGTAGACGACCTGCAGGACGAATACCAGGAGTATCGTGACGAAAACTTCGTAGAAGATGCTATAGCTGCCAACAAAAGGGAACTGCACCTGCTACAGCTTGCGCAGCAGAAAGGAACCAGCGTAAAATTGCGTGAAGAAGCTAAAAAAATGGAAGCAGACCATACACAACTGGATAATATATTGCGCAGCTACGCCAGGGCCAACAATATGGAAATAAAAGAAGATGCGGAGGTGAACACCGGCCTTAACGACAAAGAAGCCGGCAACGATTGGGATAATGAATGGACCGATAAGATGATAGATGAACATCAGCAACTGATACGCAGGTTTGAGAATGCCAGGGACAAGTCGCTGAGCACAGAACTAAAAGAAATAGTGAATAATGCGTTGCCTACTCTGCGCAACCATTTGAACTCAGCGGAAAGCCTGAAAATGAGCATGCGGTGAGCATGATAAAATAGCAAAAAAATAAGGGCCCATGGGCCCTTATTTTTTTGCTATCAATTAATATATAACGTTATATAGCGGACTTTACAGCCAATACTTCTACAGGAACTATCCAATTGGCATGGATATCTGCAATGATCCTTAGCAATTTTTCAAAATTATCCGGTTTGATAATATATGACGTTGCCCCGAGGTCATAGCATTTCTGCATTTCAGTTTCATTATGCGTGGTGCTGAAAATGAGAATGGGAATATTGCTGAACGCCGGATATTGTCCTATTTCAGATAATACTTCCTTGCCGTCTTTCTTCGGCATATTCAGGTCGAGCAATATAAGTTTCGGGAAAGTATCAGGGTGACTAAGGGATAACATATATTCCATGGCCTGAACCCCGTTTTCCACAAAGTGTAAAGAGTCGGCAAACCTGTTTTCTCTGAATGCGGCCTGCAGGAGGAACCTGTCATCCGCATCATCTTCCGCCACAAGTATACTATAGTTTTTCATAAAGTTTTCGCGTTAACTGCCATTCACTTAAGCCAATCCACTATGAATTCCCTTACTTGCGGTCACACTGTCTACGGCACAATTTTTTTCAATGCACTGATATACTGTGCGTATATCACAAATACAAATTCTAAAATGAAAATTGCATTGAAATATGAAGGTAATACTTTTCCCGCTAACATAAAAATTAAGTTTATGAGAACAATTACAATTTATGCTTTTGCTATAATGGCATCGGCAATACCGTTTTCGTCTTGCAAAAAGGACTATACCTGTACATGCACAACTACTATCAGCGGCATTTCTACGAACAAGGTATATGACCTGCCCAACCAAAGGATAACTGATGCTAACGAAGCCTGTGAGCGGTTTGAAAATGATGCGAACAGCACGGGCCCCGGCACCACCAACTGCCATTTATAGCCTGTAACAATCCGCTACAGGTATGCGGGTAATACTATGGTAAATACAGCTCCTTGATTTACTACCCCTTGCGCGTGGATCACTCCTTTATGGTTTTCTACCACCTTTCTGCAAATGGACAGGCCTATGCCGTTACCTTCGTATTCCGATTTTCCGTGCAATCGCTGGAAGATTGTAAATATCTTACCGGCATATTCGTTTTCAAAACCTATACCGTTATCTTCCAGGCGGAGCATTACGTATTCTCTCTTCTCTGTAAGCCCGTAAGCGGCGGCATCAGTGGGGTTAAGCCGGGCAGAGGTTATCCTGATATGTGGCTCGACGCCCGGTCGTGAAAATTTCAGCGAATTGCTGATAAGGTTCTGGAATAATTGCACAAACTGCGGGCGGACGACATTGATTATCGGCAAATTGTCATATGTAATAGTCGCATTCTTGTCTTTCAGGTTGTATTCCAATACGTTGACCACTTCGGCCACTATTTCGTTAAGGTCCTGCTGTTCATAGGTTTTATTGCCTGTAATGGTAGAAAGTGCCATAAGGTCGTTTATCATAGTCTGCATTCGTTTCGCAGAACTTACGATCTTTTCGAGGTACAGCTTTCCATCGGGGCTGAATTTTTCTTTATCACTGGAAAGGATAAGATCGCCAAAGGTGGATATTTTGCGGAGCGGCTCTTTAAGATCGTGACTCGCCACATAAGCAAATTCCTCCAGGTTGGCATTAGAATACAACAGCTCGATATTTTTCTGGTGCAATGCCTGTTCAGCGGCCTTCTGGTCGGTTATGTCCACCGACACGTTCAATACATGCTCCACCTTGCCTTCGCTGTTCCGGTCGAATATGGTACCATACGTGTGAAACCAGCGGTATTCCCCTTTACTATTTTTCATGCGGTATTCAAATTCGGCGGTTATCTCCTGCTCACCGTCAGCCGGTGCGGCGCGATTAGCTTCCTCCAACGCGCGTGCATTTTTTTCCATGATCATCGGCAGGTCATCAGGATGCACAATATTTACCAGGAATGAGACACCTTCTGTAAATAACAAGTCGCGGTTATATCCAAGTACCTTTTCAAATGCTTTGTTGATAAATATATAACGGCCGGTATGTACATTGTAGGATGCTAACAATGAAGGCGATGTGTTCGCAATCTTTTGTATGAATTCCCGGTTTGTCTTTACCTCCTGTTCGGCCATGTATTCTTTAGTGATATCCTGCGTAGTGCCGTACATCTTCACTTCCCTGCCATCGTCGTCTACTACTATATCTCCCTTGCTGTGCAGGCATTTTTCCCTGTCACCAATTATTATTCTATAAGAAACGTCGAACTGCCTGTGACCGGCCAGGCATTGCCTGATTGCCTCATCAACTTCTGGCAGGTCGTCAGGATGCACCACCGACATGATTTTTTTCAGGCTTATCAGCTCATCGTTTTGCTCAAATTCGTATATGCGGTATAGTTCGTCAGTTAATATTAATTTATTATCATTGATATGCCATTCCCAGTCGCCCATATGCGCCAAGGCCTGGGCTTGCTTATAGCGCGTTTCGCTCCGCTGCAGCTTTTCGATCAATAGCTGCCATTTGGTAACATCCTGCACTGTGCCGTACATTTTATACGCTGCACCTTTGTTGTCTACAAGCACATTTCCTTTGGCATGAACGATTTTTTCTTCGCCGCTTTTTAAAATAATACGGTAGAAAAAATCATATGGTTGATGAATCTGTCTGGATCTACCGATTATTTCCCGCATTTTCTGAATATCATCCGGGTTATTCATGGCAAATAATGCCTCAATATCAATTTCGGTGCGTAGTGGCAGGCCGTATATCCGGTACATTTCGTCTGACCATGTAAGTTTGTTACTTGCCAGGTCCCAGGTCCAGTTGCCGATATGCGACATAGCCTGTGCTTCTTTATACAGTTCTTCACTACGTTGCAAACGTTGAATGATGTGGCGGCGCTCCGTCACATCCATTACAGTACCTTTCATTACTTTCTCGCCATTCCTGATATATATCTCACCACGTACCCATAATATTTTTTCTTTACCATTCAGGACATACCGGTATTCAACATCGTAAACGGAATTTTTCTTTATAGCCTTTTCCCGGGTTCGCACCACTCGTTCCTGGTCGGAAGGGTGTATGTTGGCCAGGACTCTTTCACGCGAAAAATGTTCTTTATCTATCCCGAATATTTTAAAGTACTCAGGAGTAGCTTCCACTTCGTCGGTAGCAATATTCAAGGTGTAGCTGCCCAAAGAAAGCATTTCCTGCGCTTCGAGCAGTTCTTCCGTATTTTGCTTCAGTTTTTCTTCGTTACGTTTCTCCTCGTCCACATTCAGCGTAATACCGATCACCTGCTTTATATTACCGTCGGTGTCACGTTTAAAAACAGACATATGGCTGCGCAACCAGATGTATTCGCCGTTTTTATGTTGTGCCCTGGTGTCAATACTGCGTGTTTCGCCGTCCTTCAGCGTGTGCAGCGCCTCGTTGTATTCCATTACCCGTTGCAGGTCGTCCGGATGGATGATTCGTCGGGTAATTTCATCGCCCATTTCTTCAAATTCCCCGGCGGTATAACCGAGGATTGTCGTCATTTTCTGGTTGGTATATACTTCCTTCTTTTTATCATAATCCCAGATAAGTATCGCAGCGGGTGTGGTGGTAGTAATACCCTCAATGAAGTGAAGATGTGCATTTATTTTCTCAGTGAGTATCTTGATATACAGGTTGTTGGCAGCAGCCAGCGCTTCGGCATCGTATGCGTCTATTTCTTTGATTATTTCTATTATTTCAAAAGGGTCATTGGTATATAAAGGCAGGAATTTCAATAACGATTTCTTCCTGATATTGGTGCCGATGGTCAGGTCTTCTGCTTCTATATCTTCCCTGCCCAGGATACCCATCTGGTCGTCGTCCCATGTTTTGAGATTTTTATCCAGCATTTGTTTCAGGGTATTATTCGCAGCCGCGTCAAGAAATTCAGTGTGCCCCGGGATACCCATTTCTATCAGCTCATTATCAGAGATATGGGCAAGATGTTTCATGATTGGCAGGTCAAAATCCCGGCATAAATCTATTTGCTCCTGGATGTAGGCAACCAGGTGATTGTCTCTAATAAACCTCGCAAAGTCAGGAAAATATCTGAAAATCAGTGTTTTATCATATTTGGCAGCGCTTGTCTTAGGGGCCTCAGCTTCCATATCATTATTGTTTGAGTAGCATTAAATTACGAAGATTATCATAAATGATTTCTTAAAAGGGTTTTAAACCACTTTGTGCAAAAAATCGTGCCAAACAGTATTTCTTTAACCATTGCGCTGCCCGGCATGATATTTAAAAGGGTTGGGAAGCAGAGAATTTGTTCTGTTTCATAAGTATGGTTGTAGAGTTGGCCCCCAAGGCCAACTCTTACTTTTTGTAGGACAGAGATACTCCGGCGAAGTAGTTGACACCGGGCGCGACATTGTAAAACCTGTTCCCGGCAGCATTGATATCGTTGCCCAGGCTATAGGTTTCACTCAATACATTGTTGCAGCCGGCAAAAATGTCGGCTCCCCATCGGGTAGCCGCATAACGATAACCAAGCCGGACGTTTACGAGTGTATAGGAATTAGCGTAATAACTGTTGGCATCATCCAGGGGAATAATATCGTTATAATATAGGTTCAGGTTGACGTAGGCATTCATAGTAGTGTAAACATCTACAGAGGTTGCAATTGTATTGGCAGGAATGCCTGGCAGACTATTGCCGGAATAATCGTTGGTTAGCCGGACGAAACTTCCGTACCTGTAATGCGATGCCGTATATGCAGTTTCAACAATGAACTGCCTGATTATCCCTTTGTTTTCCAGTATTTTGTAGTTCAACAATATTTCCAGGCCAACCTGGCGGGTATTGCCGGCATTTATGTAATAATCCCCGCCGGCAGAGTCACGTCTTTGCACTATAGTATTGCCGAGTGTGAAATAGAATCCACAGATATCATAACGCAACTTACTGTTTAATAAATAACCCCGCAGACCGGTCTCATAGTTCCAGCCATAGACCGGTTGCAGGCCTGTATTAATATAACTTCCTGTAGGCGCCAGCTCATTGCTGTTAGGTGGCGTGTAGCCACGACTTACGGATGCATATAGGGAATTTGAGAAGTTGAGCTTGTGCAATACGGCCAACCGCGGAGCTATAATATTATAACTACGATTAACCTGCATATACGACGAATATGTTTCTTCAATGTTGGTCTTTACATGATTGAGGCTTAGCCCACCCTGGAGCAGCCATTTTTTATGGCTAAGTGTAAATTGCGTGAAACCGGATGCATTGATATTTCGGATATTTCTTTGTTCTGTAATTGTCCCGGGTGTTCCTTTGTTATTTTGATAAGTAGTCTCCGACGAGTTGCCCGACTGCAGTTCGGCACCCGCCAGCCATTGGATGTAACTTGCCCGTATCTCTTTCCGCCATGACAGGACCGACCTGCCGCCGTAATGCGGTAAAGTGCTATACGTATAATTCCTGATAGCCGGGTTAGTTAATTGCACATATATGCTGTATAAGGTACTGCGCAACTCCCAACTGTCGTTGAAGTGATGTTTGTAGCTCAGGCCTGCCAAAGCCATGTCCTGCCGTATCCCGGCCATATTTTCAGCCGAACCGGGTATTCCGTTGGTGGCTGGCCTTGCCATACGTGGATTCCGTTCATATTCTGCCCGCGTGAGCGCGCCGGGGGTTTCATAGTTGAGAAAGCCGGCAAGGGCATGCGCCTGCAACTCATTTTTCCCATCCCGGATAAGCTGCATATCATACGTAACAACATCATTCTGCATAGCAGCATGTTGGCGGTAGCCGTTACCTGCTATATGCTGGTAGCGCAGGACGTGCCGGGTACCGGTATTATCCAGGTTCAGTTCTGTAGCCACATTACTGTAACCATAACTTCCTCCTGTATAATGAACAGTAGCGCCGGGCTGCCATGTATCCGAAAGACTATTTATTAAAACAACACCACCCGTGCCGGCGCCATACAGGCTACTGCCCGGGCCCTTGACGACTTCCAGCGATTGAAAATTATAATAACCCAACTGGTTGAAGAAGGTGGTACCACCGGGATCGGTAAAAGGTATGCCGTTGTAATATACCTTTACATTTCGCACACCAAACGGCGCATTGAATGCACTACCCCTGATACCCAAACGGAAACTGCCCAGCGACCGTTCTTCCATTTTGACACCCGGCATATTGTTGACCGCCGGCAAAACAGCACTATTGCCATACCTGTCCAGCTCCTGTTTACGAACAGTGTTCACCGCAGCGGGAACATCAATAAGTAACCGGTGCTGCTCATAGGCAGTTATTATTACCGCCGGCATTGTATGCTGCGCAGGCGCTAATAAGGCGGTATCAGTTTGCCCTTGGGCCGCGATGGAAAAGAATAACAGGATGGATGCCCGGAACTTTCTCATATGCGCTACTCTACGGGAAAATATAGTTTGAAGGTGGCACCGTTACCTTTGTCGCCGTGGGCGATGATGAAACCCGAATGATTCACCATGATACGCTTGCAGATAGCCAAACCAATACCCCTGCCTTCGTGTATAGAATTGCCGTCCTGCAGGCGTTGAAAAGCCAGGAATATCTTGTTGATATATTTATTTTCGAAACCAATGCCGTTGTCGGATACAGTGATGCAATGATATTTCTTCCCCGACAATTCCAGGCTGATGCCGGGTATTTCATGTCCATGAGCCATGCCTGCACTGATAATAACAAGAGGTGGTATGCTTTCCTGGGAAAATTTCAGAGAATTGTCCAGCAGGTTTCTGAAAAGGATTTCGAGCTGTGTTTTATATCCTTTTATCCCGGGCAATGCTTCCTCGCGGATAGTAGCTCCATACTTTTTGATCTTTGGCTGAATCTCTTTGACAATGCTGTCCACTAATTCGCCAAGATCAATATCGGTCTTCTGCTGGTTATCATTTACCAGGCTGGTGAGACTTACTAATTCTGATATCAGGCCTTTCACCTGGTCGGCTGCAGCATTGATACGGATTATACAGTCCCATGCATCTTCATCGGTATTTTCTTTTTGCAGCCAGAGCAGGCGGTCGCCAAATATCTTCATCTTGCGCAAAGGCTCCTGCAGATTGTGCGACGCGGCGAAAGCTATCTGCTGCAATTCGCTATGCGAGTTTTCCAGGTCAATCAGTTGTGTCTGCAGTTCCTCCTGCGATTTGATGCGTTTTCTCAACTCATCAATTACCAGTATGAATAAAATGATGGTGATGATACAGAAGACCAGTAAAATATATTTCAAGGTACTGGCTGTGATGTGCTGAAAATATACGCGACCCAGGGCGTATTCATTCAGCGTACTGCTTTCGCGGTGGAGCATGATATCTATATATTTCAGGCATTCTGTCCTTCTATTTCTGCCGTAATAGTAGTGGATTGGCAAGGCGTTTACGGCCGTATCATACCTGGCAATATTGTTCCGGTAATTATCCATACGCATCAGTAGCGCGCTACGCAACATCAGCAGGGTTTTTTGTTGTGGACTTTCTTCGGGGTATAACTCTCCCAACCGTACGAGCGAGTGATAAATAGACCGGTAATAATTGTTGACCGAGTCAATATGACTGCTGTCGAGCGTAAGCATGTAACTGTATTCGTTGATATCGCAGACATTAAGCGCATCGCGTATTTTGTACAGTTCGGTAATTATGCTGTTGCTTTCATCAACTTTACCTGTATACTCGGTAATAGTAGTGAATTGTTTCAGGTAGTAAAAAGACAATCCCGTAACGGTGATAAATGAAACGCTAAAAGCTATGACCAGGAACCAGAAACGTCTTCTCATGCAGTATCAATTTATGCCTTTTTGTAGAAAATATTCCCCACTTATTGCAAATACAACTTCACAATACCAGGCACAATCTTTATTTGAAACATTCCCGGAATATATAAGCGTTTGTTTTATAGTTACTTACTGGTTACAAAAATGAGTTTTTATTATCATCAAAATTGGTTCAAACGTTGCTATTATACCAGTAGCACTAAAAATTGATACCTATGATTAATCAGCTCCTGGCGCAGAAGCACCAAATGAAGATTTCGCCTATGCAAATTCACCTGTTGGATTTGTATGCGTTGAACACACTCGAGTTGGAACAGCGGTTTAAAAGTGAACTGGAAGACAATCCGTTTTTAGAAGCTGCTGAAGAAGAACCTGAGGAATCGACAGAAAAAAAGGTCGATGAAGTGCAAGACTACCAGGATTGGGACGAATTTGCCAACAATGAGAATGCGGAAAACGATAAGCTAACCTTCCAATCGTATTTGAGCTCGGAAGTATTGCCTTCAAAACCTTTGGTATATTTTGCTGATTTCAGGGAGGAAGCAAAACAACAATTGCATATGCTGGAGTTGAGCGACCGGCAATCAGACATCGCGGCTTTCATCATCGACATGCTGAACGATAAAGGCATGCTGGACCGCAGCATAGAGGATATCGTTGAAGACTACTCCTTTAAAAAGCAATGCCTGGTAAATACAAAGGACGTAGAAGATGCACTGGCAATAGTTCGCACCCTGGAACCAGTAGGCCTGGGCGTCTCCACCATCCAGGATTGCCTGCTCATGCAATTGAAGAAACTGGATAACAATTGTGATACTGCACACCTGGCCCGTATGCTGGTAGAAGACCATTACAACGAGTTGACCAACCGCCAGTTTGAACGTATATACCAATCGCTGCACATCAATGGAGAACAACTCAGGCAAGTACTGGCATACATTGCAAGGCTAAAATTTTATCCCGTTCGTGAGTCGCAATCGTCGTACGAGCCCCGGTATACCATCATCCCCGACATGGTAGTGACACGAATAGGCAATAGTATCGAGGTAAACCTGTACAAATCGAGGAAAGATTCATTCTATATCAACCAATCCCTATATGAAGAATCGGCTCGTGCCTGCGGTAAAAAAGATAAACTATCGCAACAATACATCAAAGACAAGATACAATCTGCCCAGTGGTTCATCAACGCGGTGAAACAGCGCGAAGAAAATATGCTCACAATAATGAAGTGCATTGTTCAATTGCAGTACGAGTATTTCCTGGACGGCGATATTATGCTGCTTAAACCGATGATATTGAGAAATATCGCCGATATTACAGGATACGACCTTGCTACCATCTCGCGGATAACCGGGAACAAACATGTGGATACGCATTTTGGCCCTATCAGTATAAAAAGCCTCTTCAGTGAAGGTATATCGGATCAGAGTGGAAAAATCATCAGCAGCAAGGTGATTCAATCTATCATAGAAGAAACAATAACACAGGAAGACAAAGGCAAACCATATACCGACCAACAACTGGTGAACCTGCTGGTAGACAAAGGGTATAAAATAGCCCGGCGTACGGTGACCAAATACAGGGAACATCTGAAAATACCGGTAGCGCAGGTACGTGCAGTAGTATTTTAACAGGTTGGCACGGAATATTCTAAAGCAATTAAGCTTAAATTTGATTAGCTAACACACAACATTATACAACGGGATATGGCAAAAATATTGATAGTAGACGACGATAAGGACATGTGTTCACTGCTAACACGATTCCTGGTGAGAAACAATTATGATACACATGCAGTAAATAATGGCAAAGACGCCATTGAATGGATGCGTAAGAAAACTCCGGACCTGGTATTATGCGATTTTAAACTTGACGATATAACCGGTAAAGAGATGCTGCCCAACATAAAACAGCTACACCCCGGGGCGCCTGTTATCATCATCACCGGTTATAGTGATATTAAGGATGCTGTAGAGGTCATGAAATTGGGCGCCTACGACTATGTGACCAAACCTTTATACCCCGACGAAATACTACTTACTATCAAAAAGGCGCTGTCTGAAAAGAAGGACACAAGGCCCGCATTACCGAGCGAACAAGCTGCATCAAACGGTCAATCAAGGCGTACGGTTCAGGAAAGTTATAACGGGCATTACCTGTCTACCAACAGCCCCGAATACATCAATATTGTTAAGCAGATAGAAATGGTAGCACCTACTAACTATAGCGTTATTATATATGGCGAGAGTGGTAGTGGTAAAGAAGCTGTAGCGCAACAGATACATATGAAAAGCAAACGAAAGGATAAGCCTTTTATTGCCATCGACTGCGGAGCCTTATCAAAAGAACTGGCCGGTAGCGAGCTCTTCGGGCATGAAAAGGGTGCATTTACCGGTGCTCTTGCCTCCAAGACAGGCAGTTTTGAACTGGCCAACGGAGGCACTATATTCCTGGATGAGATAGGAAACCTGACCTATGATATACAAGTTTCCCTGCTGCGCGTAGTGCAGGAACGGAAAATAAAAAAACTGGGCGGGACAAAAGATATACCGCTGGATGTACGCATCATTGTGGCCAGCAACGAAAACTTGTGGAATGCCATGTTTAAAGGGAAATTCAGGGAGGACCTCTACCATCGCTTTAATGAGTTCAGCATTACCCTCCCGCCCCTGCGCGAGCGTAAATCGGATATTATGATATTCGCCAAACACTTCCTGAAGCTCACCAATGCCGAGCTTGGAAAGAACATCCAGGGGTTCAGCGATGAAGTGGAGAGTATTTTCCTTCAATACCCCTGGTATGGCAACCTGCGTGAACTGAAAAATGTAATAAAGCGCGCCACACTGCTTACCGATGGTACCAATATTGAGGTGAAATCACTACCGTTTGAAATAAGTAACTACCAGAAATTACAATTTGACGTAAAACCCACAGATACTCCCGCGCCTGAACTACCTGGCTCAGACGGTACAGATACACTGAGCAATAAACTGAAAAGCACCAACGTAACTGCCGAATACCAGGTAATAATGGACGCTTTGAAACAGGCGAACTTCAACAAAAGCAAAGCTGCGCAACTTCTGAATATTGACCGGAAAACATTGTATAACAAACTAAGCCAGTATAAAGAATTAATGAAAGAACAATAGCTGCAACCGGCAGCCCTATCCAAGATATCCGTGGAGGCGTATTGTGTAAAAAGTGGGGCAACAAAACTACTACTGAACTATGCCATCAACAGATGTGATTAAAATATTGATTGTAGACGACGACGACGACGATTTCCTGATAACTTCCGACCTTATCAAAAGAGCGCCGGGCATCAAGGCACAAATAGATTGGTGCAATAAACACGGCGAAGCCCTGCAGCACATGGCCGATAAAAATTACGACCTGTATTTCGTGGATTATCGCCTGGGCGCCAAGTCGGGTTTAGATTTGTTGAAAGCGGCGATGGCCCGGCATTGCGAAGAACCTATTATTCTCCTGACAGGAAAAGGGAGTTACAACATTGATAAGGAAGCTACCGAAACCGGTGCAACAGATTACCTTGTGAAGTCAGAACTGACGGTTGAAAAGATGGAACGTTGCATACGTTACGCTATAGGCAGGGCAACAATGTTAAAGGCATTAAAAGCCAATGAGCGTAAATACAGGAACGTCTTTGAAAAATCAAAAGATATCGTGTTTATTACCGATACTGATTTGAATTTCAGAAGTGTAAATGAAGCGGTAGTGGATGTACTGGGGTATAGCAAAGAAGAGTGCTTAAGCAAAAGTCTTTTTGACTTTATAGACCAGGCACAGCATAAAAAATACCTGCAACAGGTGTTAAAGACCGGCAGTGAATTGAAAGACTGGGAAGTATTACTGCTAACCAACAGTGGGGAAAGAAAAAGTTGTGTGGTCACCATATCAAAGGAACTGGATGAACAGAATAATGCGTACATGCAGGGGATTATACACGATATCACCACCCTTAAAAAGATAGAAAAAGCTCATCTTCAAACAGAGAAATTGGGTTTAACAGCGCGGCTTGTACACACCCTGGCTCACGAGGTAAGAAATCCCCTTAATAACATCACCTTATCGGTTGAGCAGATGTCAGAAGATATAAAAGATGAAAATCTCCTTTCATACCTGAACATTATTACCCGGAACAGTAAGCGCATTAATTCGCTGATCAGTGAATTGTTGAACACGTCCCGGCCGGCGGAAATAAGCCTGCAAAAACAACCGTTACAAGCTATCCTGGATGAGGTGATGAGTGCCGCTAAAGACCGGATTACTTTGAAGCGAATAGAGCTGGAATCTGAATACATACGGGATGCATTTATCAATGCAGACAAAGATAAATTGGTGATAGCTTTATTAAATATTGTTATCAATGCGGTAGAGGCTATGCAGGAAGGTTCAGGAACACTCTCTGTAAAAACGGAGCTACACGGAAAAGAAGTAGTGGTTAAGATAAAAGATACCGGCTGCGGAATAAGCGAAGAAAATATATCCAGGCTGTTTGAGCCATACTTCACGCAGAAAAGAAACGGTGTGGGCCTGGGGTTGGCCTTTACGCTGAACATTATCCAGTCTCATGCAGGCAATATAGATGTAAGTTCAGAACCGGGGAAGGGAACGTTATTTGCCGTTACCTTGCCGTTGTGTATGGCATAGCCTTACAATATACCTTCAAGTTTGTTATCCAGGTCGAAAAAGCTAACCGGCTTTTCTATCACTGTATAGTCGGTACCTGCCGGAATATCAGGCAGCGACGGATGATATGCGCTGATAAAAAATAAATGGGTTTTATGCTGTGGCAACAAGTTATTGATCGCGAAATCCCAACCTATTCCGTCAGGAAGATTATTATCAATAAAAAGTATATCAGGTTTTAAAGATGCATACTGCATGGCCCCCTCAGAAAGGGTATGCGAGATATGTGTTTCATAGTTTTTACGTACAAGGTAAGTTTTCAACAACAGGCACAATTCCTCTTCATCATCGATAATTAAAACTGTTTTCCTATTCATTTTATCTCTTTTTAACTGACCGGGGCGCACCCCATCAAACACGGTATCACTCAAAAAAGCAATGCCATTGTACTACTTAAGACGGTCCTACAGAGCATATAGGGTGATTATTAAGTTAACTTTAACAAAGCTTTGCCTTTACTGTCTCAGCAACAAATTTAAGGCTTGAAACTTCTTCACCAATCTTTTTCCGGTTCATTTGATTGCTTGTTTATTTGATTTTAATGGCATCGTTTTTTAGCGATTGATAAAAAACAACATTATGAGAGATCAGTCAGTGAAAAGGGATAATCAGAATGTAAATGGGCCTGCGAAAGAAGGCGGAAAACAAAGCAGTGGTGGTGCAACCGGGTACGACGTACAAAGGGAACAGCAGCAAATAAGCCAGGAGCGTGAAGAAATGCATAACGAACGGCCAAAGGAAGATCTGAACGTTGAGGAATCACAACCTTCTCCTGAAAAGAACGACAGTAAAGGGTAATAACCGGTATGGAAGACAGCAGCAAGCGAAAATTCAGTAAACACCTTGAAGTCCCGCCTGTAAGGGAAAGCTATACGGGCTCAGGGAAACTAGCCGGCAAGGTGGCTATCGTTACAGGTGGAGACAGCGGCATAGGCAGGGCGGTGGCGGTTCACTACGCCAGGGAAGGTGCGGATGTGGTTGTCAATTACCTGCACAGTGATGACGATGCCCGGGAAGCCAAAAAAATGGTGGAGGCTGAGGGTCAACTCTGCATGCTGGCAAAAGGTGATATTTCAGCCGAAGCCTTTTGCAAGAAGCTGGTAAACGACGCTTACAATAAGTTTGGAAAACTGGATATACTTGTGAACAATGCGGGGACACATGAAGAGGATGAAACCCTTGCAACCATCAGCAAACGGCAGTTACATGAAACTTTTGCTGTGAATATCTTTTCTATGTTTTATTTAAGCCGGGCTGCATTGGAAGTGATGGAGCCGGGTAGCGCTATTATCAACACGACTTCAGTAACGGCATACCGCGGCAGCGATCATCTTATAGATTATGCCGCTACCAAAGGAGCGATAGTTTCTTTTACACGCTCACTGGCCAAAAACCTCGCATCTAAAAACATACGTGTGAATGCAGTAGCGCCCGGGCCGGTATGGACGCCGCTTATCATTGAAAGTTTCGACGAGGAGCACCTGGAACAATTCGGCAAAGACACGCCGTTAGAACGTGCCGGCTATCCGTATGAAATTGCCCCGGCTTATGTTTACCTGGCCGGCGAGGACAGCAGTTTTATGACTGGACAGGTATTGCACATCAATGGCGGAGATGTTGTAGGTGGATAGCACAAAAAAGCAGCGCTTATTGCGCTGCTCCCGGTATGATAATCTGCCTGTTTATTTCTTATTCTTAGTTTCACCAGTGGCGTTAGTTTGGCCATTGGCACTCTGCCTGTCCACACTGCCTGTATCCTGCACAGACATCTTCGATGCCTGATCCTGTGATATACGCAAGCGGTTTTCTACATTGCGCACCCCCGAAGCGGAATCCGCGATGTCCTCTGCCCGTCGTTTGTCTTCCCTGCTGCTTACAGTACCTGTCAGCACAACTTCCGAATCGCTGACAGAAACTTCAATATTACTGGCATCTACATAGTCGTCGTCGGTAAGCCGGTCATTAATATCATCCAGGATGCGTTCATCCGAACGTTTATAACCCTTAGGCCCTTTGCCTTTGTGTATTCCCCTGTTTTGCTGTTCATTGCTGTAATAAGAGGCCGAACCGTGCCTGTCCTGCTGCCGGGTGCGGTTATAATACTCGTTCGTGCTATAGCCCTCGCCGCGGCCTTTGCTCTGGAAACTGCTGTTCCATGTATCCTGGTCTTGCATATTCCTCCATTCATCTTCCGGATACCAGCGACTATTATCATTCCATTGGTTGCCCTGGCTGCGGTTCCAGTTGCTGCGGGCGTCCCAACTGCCACGGTCATTCCATGAGCCTGCCTGGCGTTGATGATCATTCCAGTCCCTACGTTCATTCATTCGGTCACGGTCGTACCAGGGTCCGCCCTGGCTGCGGTATTCATTCCAGTTTCCTCCCCGATAGCGCCTGTTGTCATCAGCCCATTCCCTATCAGAGTTCCTTGCGTTCTGCCAGTCGTTAGCCGGATGCCATCGGTTTGAATCGCCTCTGCTGCGATAGCGGTTCGCCTCGTGACCGCCGGGCTGCCAGTCGTTATCGGTCATTCGGTTATTGAACGGGCTGTTAAATTCTGCGTCATAATTGTCGTATCCCTCGTCACCCGCATTTGTTCTGTTATCAGACCTTTCCCTGTTACGGTCACTATATCTCCGGTCATTGTTACTTTCGCCTGAATCCAGCCTCGCGTTTCTCAGGTTGCTTTCCCTTGATTGGGTAGGTCCGTCGTAATTGTTCTCATACTCACGGTTCTTCCTCATAAACGTTATTTTTTTAAAGATTGATTAATGGATATCCGTGAACAAACGCATAAAATCCGTGCCGCGGTAACATCGTTTGCCGTACAACAGGCAGGCATGATTTTTTAATACAGGTGAGGTATAAAACATGTTTTATGAAAAAATTACTCTTAGCAGCATTGGTATTTAACTTCTTCGTTGCCCAGGCGGACGCCCAGGACAAAGACAAAATGAAAGATGGCGTCAAAATGAAAAATGGTAAGGTGTGGGTAATAAAGGATGGCGACAAAACGGAAGCCACACGGGAAATCACCCTCAACGATGGCACGAAGGTTATGACGGATGGCAGTGTAGTGATGGCAGATGGCACGATGAAAAAGCTTGAGAATGGCGATATGATAACGATGGACGGGAAATGGATGAATAAAGATAAAATGGACAAGAAAGACAAGGACGACAAAATGGATAAAGACCGAAAAGACAAAAAATAGAAAATAGCTCCGCCAGAGGCCTGCGCTCAACACAGGCCTCTGCTTTTAACCCTCATACTTAAACATCTGAAGAAATCTTCAAAAAATCAAACAATCAAAATGAATGAACAATCAATGGTAGAAACAGAAACAAAACAGGGGCGGGATATTGAATATACCGTTGAGTCGAGATCTACAGCTTATGCCAAGGCACTGTTTGACAGGGCAAAAATGAGACTGCTTTCAGTTCATGAGTGGCCTGGGTATATATCCTCAAAAACAAACGGCTATGTTGTGACGGACAATCATGATGCACTGCAACACCGGATAATATGTAACGGTGACCATATCAGAACACCCAAAGGCGATGGCGTTTTGTCCGATAGGGATATTATAGTTAGCGACGTAGGGTATCAAATGCCGACACGCAACGCAGAGTTGCTGTCCGTCACGCTCAAATCTGCCTCTGTAGAAGATGACAGTGAAGAACAAAACGGTTATTTATTCATACTGAAGAGAGAAGGAAGTGTGGTTAGCATCCAATTTCATGAGGAATTCAGAAACGGTTTTGAACCCGGTGCTGGCCTGGCCGACATACTAGGCTTTACACCTGAGCAATGGGATATGCTGATAAGGAGCATCATAACATTTGAATAAGAAGTGCAGGCACAATATTTTATCAGGTTGATTATAAAAAAGCCGGTATGAAAAACACTAATTTGAACCAGAACAAAGAAACTCAAAAAATTAATCCCAGGCACGCCCGGTCTGAAGGGCAAAGGCCCGATACCCGTGACGACCTGGATAGCAGGAAAAATGAGGAACAGGATATAAAAGGCGATGATATAACCCATAACGAAAAAGACACTAAAGCGGATAATCGGAAAAAGCATTAATTCACCAATTACAATTCTTTAGTCATGCCACGCAAATACTCAAAAGGTGCACAGGAAAAGGTGGAGGATGTGATGCACGAGTTTAAAGAAGGTAAGCTTAAAAGCGGCTCGGGCAAAAAGGTGACCAGTCGTAAACAAGCTGTTGCTATCGGGTTATCAGAAGCAAGGGAAAAGGGCGAAAAGGTGCCCAAAAAGAAAAGTAGTTCAAAGAAAAGTTAAGGCTGGATATTCGTATCTTGTTATGGGTTTTCCTGTTATTGGCACGCTTTTTAAACTACCCTAAATGAAAAATCTATTCTTATGCGGTCGATATGGACAGGTGCGATAGGGTTCGGATTGGTAAACATTCCCATCCGCCTTTATTCTGCAGTCAGTTCCAGCAAGCTGGACCTTGATATGCTGGATAAAAAGAATTATGCCAATATTAAATTTCAGCGCATCAATGAAAGTACGGGCAAGGAAGTGGCCTGGGAAAATATTGTAAAGGGCTATAAGTACGGCGATGAATATGTGGTGCTTGACGAAGAGGATTTTGAAAAAGCCGCCCCGGAAAAAAGTAAGATGATAGAGATACAGGAGTTTATAAAAGAGGACGACCTGGACAGCATCTATATAGATACACCATATTACGTTGCGCCTTCCAAGGGCGGCGAGAAAGCATATATACTATTGCACCGCGCGCTACAGGAATCCGGCAAGGTAGCCCTGGGTTCTTTCGTTATGCGCACACGTGAAAACTTTTGCATGGTAAAAGCCGCAGAAAACAACTTGCTGGTTTTGGTAAAACTGCGCTTCCCTGAAGAAATAAGGGATACTGCAGATATTAATTTGCCTGAGCGGGCAACTGTTAAACAGGATGAATTGAAAATGGCAATGACGCTCATCAATCAACTCACGCCCAAAAAATTCAACATTGCGAAATACAGAGACACCTACACCGACGCCCTGATGAAGATCATAAAAAGCAAGGCCGGCGGGAAAAAGGTATCGCAACCCAAATTCAAGATCGTTCGTAGTCAGCCAAAAGATATTATGGCCCAATTGAAAGAAAGCCTCAAAACCAAAAAAGCCAGTTGATGAGTTTAATCGAGTATAAAAAGAAGCGGGATTTTAAGGACACACCCGAGCCGGCAGGCAAGGTAAAAAAGGCAAGCAAAGAATTGATTTTCGTAGTGCAGCGACACCATGCTTCACATTTGCATTACGATTTCAGGCTGGAACTGAACGGCACGCTAAAAAGCTGGGCTGTGCCCAAAGGCCCTTCTCTAAATCCTAAAGATAAAAGGCTGGCGATGATGGTGGAAGACCATCCTATTTCTTATGCTACATTTGAAGGCCAGATACCTGAAGGGAACTACGGCGCCGGCAGGGTTGATGTTTGGGACCACGGAACTTATCAGCCCGTAGACGAAAATGAAGAGCCCATCAGTGCAAGAAAATTTGCACAGGAACTGCGGGGTGGCAGCATCAAATTCATATTGAAAGGACGAAAGCTGAAAGGGTCATTTGCATTAGTTAACCTGAAGAAAGATGAAAAAAGCTGGCTGCTGATAAAACATCGTGACAAGTATGCAACCGACGATGACTACGACAGCGAAGACTACGCAAAAAAGGCTGCGCTGGAATATACCCATGCAAAGAAAAACGGTAGAACCACCCGGCACAAAACACCCAACAAGATAGCCAACCCAGGTCCCGAAAAAAAAAAGCCGGTAACGGAGAAGTAATATCGGGCAGGAATAACCGGTACACACGTACCCAGGCCCGGAAGTACACCAGGTATATCAAACCAATGCTCGCTAAGCTACATGATGACATCTTTAGCGACCCGGATTGGGTGTACGAAATAAAGTGGGACGGCTACAGGGCAGTAGCTGAAGTAAAAGGTGATAAAACACGCTTGTATTCCCGAAACGGCCTCTCATTCCAATACGAATACCCTGTGATATACGACGCCCTGGCAAAAATGAAAGCAGACGTGGTGCTGGACGGAGAGGTGGTAGCCTTAAACGAACATGGTATGCCCAGCTTTCAGAACCTGCAACAATCCAGGTTGAATGAAGATGTAGTTTTAATCTACTACGTCTTCGATATACTGTATAGAGACGGCAAGTCATTGAGAAACCTGCCCCTGCTCGAGCGCAAGGCAATTCTGAAACAACTGCCATTTAACGACGTCATAAAATATTGCGACCATGTTCAGGGCGAAGGAGAAGCTTTTTTTGAAGCGGCAAAGAGACAGGGCCTTGAGGGCATTATCGCCAAGCGGGCTGACAGTACCTATAAAGAAGGCGCGCGCAGCAGCAACTGGTTGAAAATAAAACACATGCTTACCGACGAGGCGGTTATTGCCGGGTACACTGAGCCCCGCGGTGGCAGGAAGTTCTTTGGAGCACTAATACTGGGCACTTATGAAAAAGGCAAATTGGTGTACATAGGGCATACCGGTACCGGTTTTGACAACAAAACACTCAAGGAATTGTACGGAAAGCTGCAGCCGCTGGTAACAGAGGCAAATCCATTCGGTGAGAAGGTAAGGGTAAACATGCCGGTGACCTGGGTAAAGCCTCAATTGGTCTGTAACATAAAATTTACCGAAATTACAGAAGGTGGCAACCGGAGGCATCCCGTATTTATGGGCTTACGTACCGACAAGGCGGCAAAAGATGTTCACCAGGAAGCGCCTGTAGAAGTTGAAGATAACGCAGTTTCAAACACACGAGATATGAAAAATACTACTGCCCTGAACAAGAAAGAACTCACCAACCTGGACAAAATATACTGGCCGGATGAAGGCTATACCAAGGGTGATATGCTCGAATACTATAACGAGGTATCCAAATACATTTTACCCCATATTAAAGGCAGGCCGCAATCGCTGCTGCGCACACCAAATGGCATAAAAGGGAAATCCTTCTTTCATAAAGATGCGGGGGAAAATGCGCCGGATTACGTAGACACCTATCCTGTATGGTCCGACTCATCGAACAAGACGGTGGACTACCTGGTCATCAACAACAAACGCTCCCTGCTATACGTTGCCAACCTGGGCTGTATAGAGATCAACCCCTGGAACTCGACTGTAGATAACCCCGATAATCCCGACTACCTGGTAATGGACCTGGACCCATCTGACAAAAACACCTTTAGCGAGGTAGTAGATTGCGCGCTTGTAATAAAAGAAATCTTCGAGCGAGGAGGAGTCAAGTCGTATTGCAAAACCTCCGGCGCGTCGGGCCTGCATGTGTACGTGCCGCTGGGCGGAAAATATGACTATGAACATGTTCGCCAGTTTGCAGAGCTCATTGCACATCTTACTGTAGAACAATTGCCAGGCAGCACTACGATTGAACGTTCATTAAGCAAGCGTGCCAAAAACAAAATCTATGTAGATTACCTGCAAAACAAGAAAGGCGCAACCTTGTCCTGCGCGTATAGCCTGCGGCCTAAGCCGGGAGCGCCTGTATCTACTCCGCTGGAATGGAAAGAAGTGAAACATTCACTCGACCCGGTGGACTTCAATATAAAGAATGCACTGAAACGGCTACAAAAGAAGGGCGACTTGTTTGCACCTGTCTTGAAAAGAGGAATTGATATGGAGAAGGTGCTGCATAAACTATCTGGTTCATAAGCTGTTTTATATATAGGAACATAACCAAGTTTGTATGAATCGCGATGGAGCTAAGACCAGTACCTGGCAGGAAGAAATAGCAGGATTTCAACCTCAGAACCAGAAGGAAGCCGATAGGATATATGATGTGCTGGTAGTAGGCGGCGGTATCACGGGCCTTACTACAGCCCTGCTCCTGCAGGAACAGGGTAAAAAATGTATCCTTGCGGAGGCGTATAATATCGGCTTCGGCACTTCTGGCGGTACCACAGCCCACCTGAATACCATGCTGGATACGCCTTACTACCAGGTAGAAAATGATTTCGGGCACGACAGCGCCAGGTTGGTACAGGCTGCGGCCAGCGAAGCTATTACCCTCATTCACAATTTATCGTCACGCTACAATTTCGATTGCGGTTTCGAATACAAACAGGGTTTTATTTTCGCGCAAAATGAAGAGCAGGAGGAAGAGCTGCAAAAGATAGTGGGGGGTGCGCAGAGAGCAGGGGTGGACATCAATATTGTTGATAATATCGACATACCAATACCATTTACTATGGCCTGCGTTTTTGAGCACCAGGCTCAATTCAATATCGGCAAATACCTGGTGGGACTGGCCAGGGCTTTTGAACGCTCAGGAGGAGTGATCCTGCACAATTGCATGGTGAGCGACATCATCTCCGATGAATACTATACTGCAGAAACAAATGCCGGCCTTATAAAGTCTGAAAAGGTTGTCTACGCTACCCATATTCCACCGGGTATCAACCTGTTGCATTTCAGGTGTGCGCCTTACAGGAGCTACGCCTGCGCTTTTACTTTAAAGGACGGCAGGTATCCTACAGACCTACTGTATGACCTGGAAGACTCCTACCATTATATCCGGTCGATGAAAGCAGGCGGGAAGGGCTATGTTATAGCCGGCGGCTACGACCACAAAACCGGCCATAACGACAATACGGAGCAGAGTTTCCGGGAACTTGAATCGTATATCCGTCATCATTTCAGTGTTGAACATATAGAATACAAATGGTCATCCCAGTATTATAGTTCGGCAGACGGCCTTCCGTATATTGGTTTATTGCCAGGGCATAACAATATATACACAGCAACCGGTTTCATAGGCAACGGTATGGTGTACGGAACGATATCAGGAAAAATAATCTCCGACCTCATTGTTGGCGTAGAAAGCCCTTATGCCGACCTGTTCCGACCCTCGAGAATAAAACCCATAGCGGGATTTGCCGAGTTTGTAAAAGAAAACGGAGATGTAATCAGCAAATTCATCAGTATGCGTTTCAGCTATGAGCAGGTAAATGCCCTGGTGGAGCTGGCGCCCGGCGACGCTGTGCTGGCCGATTGGGAAGGAAACAAGGTAGCTCTTTATAAAGACGAGCAAGGAAAAGTATTTGCCGTTGACCCGGTTTGTCCCCACGCGGGATGCCTTGTGGCCTGGAACAATGCGGAAAAAACCTGGGACTGTCCCTGCCATGGCGGGCGATATGCGCCTGATGGCTGTCGGCTGACCGGGCCGGCTAAGAAAGGGTTGCAGGCGTTGTTGTGATGCCTGCGTTTGGCAGTAGTCGTAAGGCATAAGTCGTAAGTGCAATTTGGTTCTTTTTAGTTTCGTTTTTGGTCGCTTTTTACAGTACTTATCCATTTTTGTTACAAACGGTTACGGGTTTTTGGGTGCCTTGTGCAAGAGCCCCCCGGCCCTCCCGCCGTTTGCGGGATAAATGACGGCGAGATGTTGTGCGCATGATGAGAAATGTGTGTTATGGTTCTTTTTAGTTCCCCCGCCGCGGCGGGGCAGATTGTTTGACGATAGTCGTAAGTCATAAGGCATAAATAGTAAGTGTATTTTGTATCCCCGCCGCGGCGGGACAGGCTATTTTGTATCGTTTAGTATCGTTTTTCAGTTGGGACAAAAAAACTCTTTCAAAATATCACTCCTGTACGTATAGGATTGCTGGTTGTCAGGCCAGGAGAAGATGCTATTTTGATTTAATTTGTCCGCAGGTGACATTACATTATGGGCTTTGGTATTTGTTGCAAAGTGTTGCCATTTTGAGGTAGCGTGCTTTTGCAACATTTTCCCTTAAGATGGTGGCAGTATGTCAAAGAACTTCCAAGTCAGCCGGTATCCCGGCTGTATGTTTATTAATGTAAATATACGAATAAATAACGTATTTTTGAAATTAACGTTTGGATAGACTTACACTTTTTTAATGTTCCAAAGAATAGGTCATTTAGCTGAAGAATATTAAATGCCGGTCATAAGACAGGATGACCTGTTTGGACACCGGTCGTCCTGCGGAAGACCGGCGCCAGTTGGGGTACTCATAAATACGATAATTGAATATTAATTATCGTATTGTCGCCAGATATATTCAGCTTTGCATCTTCAAATTTAGGTGGTCCGAAATGTCCCTTGGCATTATTTGAAACACCTATTCCTTCTTTAGGCATCCCAATAAGATTTGTGTTTATTTTTTTATCATTATTTTCATCATGAAAAGCACAAACTGCATAACTGCCTGGCTTGATATCAGCAAAAGTATAAGTTATAGACGACTCTTTTATTCTAACACTCCGACATGATATTGCCTTTTCAGTATAAATTGGAAAACCTTCTCTTTCACTAAACAGGCAAATCTTAATAGTTCCTTTGGTATTTCTGATATTATCAACTGATACTGTAAAGGAAATATTAGAAGTCTGGGGAATTTCGTTAGATAACAAGCATGAATAGCTTGATATAATAGTGAATATTTTTAGAAAAAAAACTTTCATAGCATTATTTTAATGCTGCTGTTAGCGCCCATATAAGGCTTAAAAAATTAAGAAGGACAAATACCGAGCGAAAGGTTTGGATGAATTCGAATTTATTGAATAGTTTTTGAAGTTCATGTTCATCATCTATTTTCTTTTGTTTGTGATATGTGGGTGCTGCCTGGGTAGTGCATATGGTATGGCAAACCGCACATATTGCTGCAATATATAGAGGTAGTGAATAGCTGTCCTCTAAGTTATATTTCCATACTAAAACCGCAGCAACTACAGACGTTAAGACGCTACCTATGCCTAATATTGCATACCAGAGAACTCCATTTTTCAAATCGGCGGCTTTTGCATATGCAGAAAATGATCTCATACCGATTATCCGACGGGAAGGAAGTTGTTTAATTGATTGATCCAATGAGGCACCACATAGCAAGCCGGTCAATACAGTAGCTGTAATAAGGAATATTTTTAGTATAATATCCATCAAATAAATTTCCCAAAACTATATAAACATGCGGTCATAAAAGTTGCCAAATGGCAAGAAATTACATTTTCCTGGATCTTCTTAACCGGCTAAGGGAATACGGTGTAATACCTAATATTGATGCAAGGTATTTCTGTGGAATTCTCTGTACTAAATCTCTGTCCTTCAAAAGAGCTTCATAGCGTTCCTGCGCACTACTGAATTGCTGTAATAATTTCATTTGAATAGCCTGATGCAAATTCTTTTCCCATGTCAGTCTTAAGTACCTTTCAAATGATTTTACCTGGGAACATAACCCATCCAATTTTCCCTCATCTATTGATAAAACAACTGAAAACTCAAGTGCTTCTATGCACATTGCAGTCGGTTTTTTACTCTTAAGGCTTATAATCTCTGTAAAAAAAGTTCCTTCAGATATTACCCATGAGGTTTCTTCTTTATTATCAATATTATATACCAGCCTTAATAAACCACTCTCTAGAAAATAATACTCTTTACAAATGGTATTTTCTTTTAGCAAATGTTGTCCTTTTGTTATTTCGATATATCGGAAAGCCTCAGATATTCGATTTATCTCTGTCTCAGTGACTGATATAAGAGAACGAATACTTTGGGTAAATAAATACATACAAAGAGTTTTGTTAAACAAATATCTAAAAACCTATTTGGGCGGTTTTTAATACTTTAAAGATAGTCCTTTATTATCCTAGCAACTATTGAAAATAAACTACTTAAGAATGCATGCGAAAATCGACAAATAGTAAAGCCGCTACAGTAGCGGCTTTACTATTTTATGAATCCCTCTGGACATTTCTCGAACCAGATTCTCGAAGGGTTGAAAACATTAACGCCTTAATCATTTGATAATCAGCCTTTTTAAGAAATATAGTAATTTCAAGCTGCCAATATATCTATATGAAGCTGTATATTTCATTAATTATCACGCTGGCTATTTTCGCTGCATGCGAACAACCAAATAATCATGCTCAACAATTAGAAGCTAAAATAGATAGCTTACAGAATAATCTTGACAAAGCATACAAACCTGGATTTGGCGAGTTCATGTCCAGCATTCAGACTCATCATGCCAAACTATGGTTTGCAGGTGAAGCAGAAAACTGGAAGCTGGCAGATTTTGAAATGGGAGAAATAAAGGAAGCTCTAGATGGAATTAAACAATATAACGCTGATAGGGCCGAAGCTAAGTCAATTCCGATGATACAACCTGCCTTGGATAGCATAGATAATGCAATTCAGCAGAAGGATTTGAAACTATTCAAGAGCAATTATATCTTTCTTACTAGCACCTGTAATAACTGCCATCGCGCGACCAATCATGAATTCAACATTATTAAAGTCCCTACCCAAATGCCATTTTCCAATCAGGTTTTCAAAGAACAGTGAACACCAGTCGCCCTTCGGAAAACCGGCGCCAGTTTGGCATAATGATGAAGCCTTTTTAGGAGCGGATTTCATGTTAGTGAACCTTATTGGAAGTTTCTCGAACCATATAATTAATGATTTGAGAATATCAATATGTTATAGTTTAAAACTATATCAATTTTAAACAATAGTAAAAATTATAACTAACAGATTAAGTATTAACAATTACGTGTGAATTTTCAATAATATTTTCAGTATATATTTTATACGGTTTAAGAGGCATAAATGATGTATAATACAAAACTCATTATCTATATTTTGTTTTTTAAAAAAGTTATACCTTTCAGAATAGATAAAAAGAATAATTATGCAGATATTAAATCCAAATATAAACCTAGCCGAGTTAGCTAAACAAAAAAAAGATGAATATCAAAAAGCCGACCCTTTCCCCAATATAGCTATCCATGATTTTTTTGATGAGGATATGCTCAATAAGGTTGTAAATGAGTTCCCTGATTTAGCTGTGAAGAAAGATGTAATGAAATTTACTCATCATAATGAGAAAAACAAATTTGCTACAAAAGGTGAAGATTTGTTAGGACCCGTAACCAAACAGTTGGTTCATTTCTTAAACTCTCAACCAATGCTTGAATTCCTACAAGAGTTGTCTGGGATTAAAGAGAAGTTATTGGGAGACCCTTATCTGGAGGGTGGCGGGTATCATGAGATTAAACCAGGCGGAATGCTGAAGCTCCATGCTGATTTTAATAAGCATAGAGACACTAATCTGGATAGAAGACTTAATTTACTCATTTATCTCAATAAAGATTGGGATGAAAGCTATGGCGGACATTTCGAGCTATGGGATAAAGATAGAACCAAAGCATATAAAAAGATACTCCCTACGTTTAACACCATAGCCATGTTTACTACTACAGATTTTTCGTATCATGGCCACCCTGATCCGCTGACATGCCCTCCCGATAGAAGCAGACGCTCATTAGCATTGTATTATTATACTAATGGACGTCCGGCTTCCGAAATCAATAAAAATCTAGAAAATCATTCCACTCTATATGTAGGTAGGCAAGGAGTTGATAATGATATAAAAAAAATAATACGCGTAAAAAGCATAATCAGAGACTTTGTACCTCCAATAGTTATCAAAACATTCCGTAAGATTACGGAGTAGATAATGTAGTTGTCGTATCAAGTATAAGGAGTGAAATGCATCAACGCTAATTATCATTGTCCAATAAATTGCATACAGGTTAGGGGGGAGTAATCTAAGGCTGTTGTAAAGCAGATAATTTGAGTAATGACAATTTCACTCATCTTGCTAATAATGGACTGAAAGGACATCACCGTGAAGGTTATTGCCGCATGATAGAATTACTTTCGGCAAAACGTGCTGATACACCTAACGAAGTTGAAAATGTTGCAACACTTGTAATGAGTGAAGAAGGTATTTTTATTACAGGAAGTGATTTCTTGATGAACAGTGGTGTAAAAGCTGCTTTCTGGTATGGTGAATGTAAAGTCCGACATCAGTTCAATATCCAAACAGGATATAATGTTAAAATCCGCTCAATGAGCGGCTTTTGTTATCTGTGAACCTCTTGGGACTTTTTCGAACCATTCTAAGTCTATAAATTAAAAAACTACTTCCACCCATCAATGTGTTCCGCCGAAATAATACCGAACAGCCAGCGACACGAAGCTATATGCGTCGTTATCGGTATTGCTGCTCAGGTGGAAGTCATAGCCGTCCAGGGCGTCGCTTGTGCCAACGTTATATTGAAAATTCAGGTTGATGCCCAGCCGGTACACAGGTAGGTCGGCGTTGATACCGAGGTTGATGGGGATAATTACATCGCCGGCGTCGTACCGGATGGAACCGTTGTTCATCACAAAGGTCGAGTTGATTATTTTCTTAATGTCGCTTTTTACATAACCTACACCCGTGCCCAGGTATATACCACCCACCAACTCGCTAAATTTATTCTCCGGCGTGGGCAATATCTGCCCAAGACCGGCGCGCACATTGGCCATTACAGCCCAATAGCTGCTTTCTGAATACAAGCCGGCATCCTTACTGGTGGCCGCAGTGCTGCCGCCGGCAAAGAGGCCATACTGCCCCTCCACGCCCGCACTGATGAACGGTGTAAAATTGTAATCGAAATTGCCGCGGGCGGCAGGCTTGAGTACTTTGGTCTGCAGGTCGCCAAACAGGTTGGTGACACCCCCACCCAGGCCCAGGCTAAGGCGGTGAATGGATGCCGGAATGTACTGCACCTGCGCCTGGCCGATGCTATAAGCCGCTACAAAAAGAAGCGAAAGTGTAAGTGTTTTATATCGCATAACTAAAGATTTTTTATTGTTGAAAAGAGCATTAATATTTCCAGGTCTTTTTCTTGTATTCTGTTATCTCCTGTTCTATCTTCTCCGGGTCTTTTGCTTTCTCATCTGCGGGATTGGCCTCTTTTACGATATTGCTGGCAAAGCTTTGCTGTATGAAAATATCATCGAGGCTTACGTTGTAAATATCGCGCTGGGGGTCGGATACTTCTTTGGTAACGAAATACTGGCGGCACTGGGGGTAGTATAGCCAGAATGCGGGTTGCTCCAGCACCATTTCATTGGCCACGTCAATACGTCTTAACGGCGCCAGGCCTACTATGCGCGTCTCTATGCGCGAACGCTGGTTGTCGTAGAATATATCTTCCTTTATCCTGAATTTTGTAACCACCGCGGGGTTGAACTCGTTCATCATCATCTGCGCGCTTACCTGGTTGCCTTCTTCGTCAAACACCGGCACCAATACACTATCGGTAAGGGTAGCCATTGCCTGGTCGTAAGTAAGCGGTTTGGTAAATGCATCGCCCGTGGGGTTTTCTTTTGTGCTTGTGGCATCATAAGGCGTAATTGCTCCCGCCTTTATTCCCTCCAGCACTATCTCTATCAGCGAGGCGCCGGGTGTTATGAAGATGCTATTGGTACTATCTGCCAGGTCGATGTCTTTATAAACACGTTTGTAGAAACGCACGTTGTTCATATCAATCTTAGGCAGGGGTATGGGCTTGGCTTCTTTATACACCTCGTATTTGTAATAACCGTCAACGGGTGTTTGCGTAGTATCTGTTTGCGCAAACGTGGTGTTTGCGGCTATCAGCAGTAGCGCCGGGACAATGTATGTGATTCTTTTGGTCATATCCTCTGTATTAAAAAAAACTGTTTATTCAGCGGTGAGGCTTATGGCATCCAACTGCCTTCGCATTCCGTCGGGGCCGGTAGCCATGATATTGTCGAATACTACGCGTGTTCCGGGCACTATGCCGTTCATTGCCGATTGCATAGCGCCTGAGAGCGCGTTACCCGATGTTTCCAGTACTACCGCGTCACCGCGTGGTTTCAAAATGATAAGTGTAAAATGGTTGATATTGAATTTTGCGTCGAAATCAAATCCTTCCAGCACGGCAAATATCCTGTTCTGCTGTTTCAGCGCTACGGTGCTCATCCTGCCCCCGCTGCGGCCCGCAAATTTCACGCGCGGGTCGGGAATTCTTTTTATACGGAATTCGGTACTGCTCAGCGTTTGAACTTTACCCGGAGCAGTTTCGGCAGACACTGTGACGCGGGTGGTACCCGGCTGCGATACTGTCACGGTATATTTTCCATTGCCCCCTGACATGGAACCGGAACCTATGCTCACCCGCAGTTTATCTTTCGGTATGCCAGGGGCCGACACGGAAACGGGATTGGGCACACCTATGTAAAACACGTTCATCTTGTCGGGAGATACAACTGCCGAGGGCCTCGCCACCTGGTAGGTTTGCTCGGGTGTGCGATATTCTTTTACCGTGCCATCGGTTTGCATCACTTTTATTACGCCCGTCCATGTGTAGGTGCCTTCGGCGGTGGTGTTGGCTGTATATACACCTTTACCGTTTTGTACGGTTACCGGCGTTTCGTTTACAGTTATTTCAGGATTGGCCTTTGAGTCGAAAGCTGTGAGAAAAATCTCCGCAGTATAGGGCTGGCCCTGTATGACATAAGATGTAGGGGCCATGGCCACAGCGGCAAACATATCCAGGTTAACAACAGCTTTGTCCATTTCGCCCAGTATCTTCTTTACCACTTCCGATTCAGAATTTTTCAGGTCGGCCTGTATTTTGGCCAGCGTGGTAAGTGCAGCGGTAAGGGGTATTCCGTCACCAAAATTCCTTTCTTCCCAGGTGCTTTTTATTCCGGCCCTGGCGGGTGGGTCCTTTGCCTCCAGCGGCAGCACCAGGCCTTGCCTGTCGCGCTCTGAAAGCAGCCCGTATAGTTTATCCCGCGTATCGTTAATGCGTTTTTTCAGTTCTGCGGCACGGTCCTGGTTGATCATCAGCCGGTAGGAAATATCCTGGTTGTCGCGTTTGCGTACGTCGTTGGTAGCGCTGTTATAGCCGCCCCCTTCTTCCTCCATCCGTTTTTTTATCTCCAGTATGTAGCTGTTCAGCGTGGCAGCATATTTCCGCGCCTGCTGCGCTTTCGCATATACAGGCCGCGCGCGTTCCGGCTCGTCTTTCAGCTTCGTAGCCTCAAAGGCTGCAAAAGTGTTGTTGATGCTGTTCTGTACGTTCTTTGTGGTAGTGGTGAGGCTGGCCCTCAGGTTGGCGAAAGCATCCAATACTGACGTGCTGACGTTCAGCGCAATCATACCCAGCAGTACCAGGTACAGGATACTGATCATCTTCTGCCGGGGTGTCTCTTTGATCATTGCCATGCCTGCTATGCTTTTCTGAAGGCTTCCAATTGCGCACGGTATGCGGCGTTCAGTTCCGCAAGGTTCCTGCGCAGTTCCTGTATTTCAACGGTAGCGTGTTCTATTTCGGTCATCATGCCCTGGGTAGCCGTGGCCGAGCCGGTTATAGAGTTGACCGACTCAACCGTTTTGCTGAACCTGTCGAAACTGCCCTTAAGTTTTTCTATCACTTCTTCGTCTACTTTTGTGGCCAGCACGTCTTCAAAGTTCCTTGTAGCGGGAGCCGGCCGCGTGTCAACAGCCGTGCCGGTAAGTGAGGCACGGTCCGGGTCGCTGAGTGATGCGTAGCCCATCAGGAAGAAGAGGCCGGCCTCTACTATCAGCCCGATGGCTATCATCCACTCGCCACCGGCCCAGTGCAGTATTTTGAAGGTGAGCCCGATAATCACCACACTGGCCCCCCAGGATATAAGCGTATTGATGCCTATCCTCTTCCCTATACGCTGCATATTGTCCATAAATAATGCTTTATTTATTTGTATCAGTTAGTCGTTAGCGGCTTTCTACTTTCTTGGTTATTATTTCCGGGGCGGGCATCACACAGCGAAAGCCGATGTATGAATGCGGCACATCCTGCACTTCAAAATTCCTGGTATAAGGACTTAATGATTGTGCATTATCCTTCCACGAGCCCCCACGCACCACTTTACGTTTCATTATATGAGGTTCGTCGTCTGCAGCCTCGTAAAGCAACACAGGGTTCTGGTCGTGCACGAAGGCCCAGGCCGATTCGTTGTAAGCGTCAAGCACCCATTCTGCAACGTTGCCATACATATTATGCAGCCCAAACTCATTAGGAGAGTAAGACATGACGTGCATGGTATAAGATGAGCCGTCCTGCGTATAATTTCCTTCGTCCTGTTTGAAGTTCGCCTCCAGCCTGCCTTTCTTATCGCGCGGTATGCGGAAGCTGTCTATATTTTCATAACTGATCTCGCCCTGTGCAGCATAAACCCATTGCGCCTCCGATGGCAGTGTGTAGGGGAGGTCATAGCTCATGATATATTTACTGGCTTTACGGTTGCTTGCTGTATTGGTACGCCAGATGGTATATGCCATAGCCTGTTTCCAGGTGACGCCCACTACGGGGTAGTCGTCATAAGCTTCGCTGGTGAAGTAGGACTTGGCCATAATATCGTTTTGTGAATTGGGAAAGTCGGTCGCCCATACCTTGGTATCGGGGTATATGTTCACTGTCTCGGTCACATATTCATCGGGTTGTCCTTTGACGCCCCTTTTCAGCCTGGTGTAGGTAAAATTTACTTTGGCCTGGTCGATATCCCCATGCGCAAACATAGGCTGGAGCTTGTTTTGTATATCAACATCATTGCTTCTCCATAGCGGTTTGTTGTTGTCTATCTTATCCCAGTTGATGTACCTGTATGTCGAATCCCTGAGGCGGTCGGTGAAGTATTTATCGTCATTCAGGTAAGTGGTCACCGCGATTGAATCGATAACCCAGTTGACAAATTCGCGGTACTGCCGGTTGGTCACTTCCGTCTTGTCAATAAAAAACGGGCTGAGGCTTACCTGCTTGTATCCTGTTGAATCGCTGTTTTGCGTATTGTATTTAATGACGATGCTGCCGCCCGGTACATAGGCCATTCCCTCGGGGGTGGGTATGGAGTTGCGGTTGTAGGCACGCACGCGCTTTGTCTTATTGTTCTGCGCCTGGCAGGAGGTATAGATACACGAACTGATAGCAATAAGCAGCAGTGGAATGTACTTTGGATACATAAGCAGAATGTTTAAGTATAGAATCCTCTTTAATTTATGTATGCCGACCGGAACCGACCGGCGGGGTGTGTTTTTCTTACAAACAAGGTTTGTTGTAAAAAGTTGAGCAAATTTGGCGTGTTTCCATTTATATAAATATGCGTAAGATGAAACACAAGGAAAAGATAACGGGGATGTAATAAAATGATAATGTGAGGATTAGGGCGAGGCCCTCAAAGAAAACGTCTCCTGAATTCGGAAGACTTTTTAGTGAGGTGCGGGAGGGAATTGAACCCCCAACACGAGGATTTTCAGTTTCGGAGTTGGTGGTTGCGGTGGCTGTTGGAAAAAGAATAGGATGTCCGAAACGACATGCCTAGTGTAGTAGCCTTCATATCGCTAAATGGATTTATTGCAATGTTACAAAAGCTGGGAAAGGCGGAGAATTCAAATTCCATACAACTATTGGTAAAATCGGCTACTATTTGTCCGGTACTCCTGAAATGCAAAAAATGGTAATCCCCGATATTATCGGGGATTACCGTATTTGTCATTTTAGCAATCGGCACTACATGGATTTGAAGGGGTGCAACCAAAAGTATCCGCTGGGCAGTTACTAGTATCCACTTGACAGCAAGCGGCGGTCAAAGGATCGGGACTAGACGGGCAGCCAGGAGTATTTGCTTCGGTTTGACATCCGCAACTGGGGTCATAAGAACACTGATCGTTACAATACGATATTGTATCATTACAAGTTTCCAGTATAGTCCAGCCTCCTTTAATGTTCTTTTGCTTGGTATCATTCAGAATAGTCAAATCTTTTGTTTGTAGAGTTAGGCTCCCAAACAGATGTTTCTTTTTCATACGTGAAATTATTTTAAAGTTTATCCTTACTCTTTATACGGATTTTCAGGTTAACTCCGGTATTGCAATACATGCTCAAGTACTCATAACAAATGTAGTCTACCCAGTATTAGAACTACAGTTTATAATTAATATGTTTTGTAATTACCAATTACAAATTCTTAATATGCCTAATGACCTCCTCCCAAAAAACTGGACAATATGGCAATTAATACCCAGGAATTGTTTAAATTGGGGTTACTTATTATAACTTAAACTCTTTAAACCTTAATTCTTTCATATGAAAAAAGAAGCAAAGTCTCTAGAAGACATTCTTTTGCAGATTGGTAATAACTTGTATACCATTCGGCATGTAAGGAGGGATAAAATCGCAACTGTTGCACGGGCTATCGGTGTTAGCCACCCAGTGATAAGCCTTGTTGAAAATGGCAGATACAAAAGTATAAATATCGCATTGTTATATAGACTCGCTACTTATTATAAAGTGCCTCTAGGCTATATACTTAGCGACGGAGCCGACAAATCCATCTTCGACATACATCCCAGGTACATACCGCAATTATGATGCTGAAGGTTGAGGAACAATATCTATTTTTTCTTTAAAAAGACGATAAAATAAGCTGGAATTTTTAACGGGCAAGTGTACAACTGCCCGAATATCAGAGCTGTCTTGAAATTGCGTTGCCATGTCGACGGTCATATGCATTTCTACATATTCGCCAGACTGAACAGATTTAGTAGATAAAGGTATTGCTGTTGCTTTTGATATGCCTTTACCATGTATGTCTTTTAAGGCCAGTTGAATTATTTTACCTTTTGTTATTGTACAATGGCTTGTACTTTTAAAGCAGACAGTATAAACCGAAGTTTTTTTGTTTTTAATCTTTAGGATGCAGTCGTTGTTTTTACACTCAGGATAAGTTATGAAAATGCTGCAAAGCAGAAAAATTACTACGATTGAAAATAGTACGCTGATACCATAACGAATTAGCCAATGAGGTTTTTTCTCAAATATTCCATTTAACTGATCTTCTTTAAATTGTGTATAGTTCATATTCAAACCGGGGATGGCTATACTGTTAATTCGAGTTGGTTTTTTACTAATCGATAGTAATATCTTCCTGCGTCAATTAATTCTTTATGAGTTCCTACTTCGACGATACGTCCTTTTTCCAACATCACAATTTGATCGGCATTAATTACTGTGCTTAGTCTATGTGCAATTATAACAACCGTTTTGCCTGCAAAGAAGTGATTAAGATTATCAACAATGGTTCTTTCGTTATGTGCATCCAAAGCACTGGTAGCCTCATCATAGAAGATGAAGTGAGGGTCACGATATACTGACCTGGCGATAAGCAGCCGCTGCTTCTGACCTGTACTTAAACCTAAGCCTGCTTTACCAATTTGCGTTTCATATTTCGCAGGTAGTTCCATGATGTAATTATGTATGTTCGCAATTTTGCAAGCTTCCTCGATTTTGTCCATATCTATATCGTCATCATCTAAACATATATTATTAATAATCGTGTCCGAAAATATGTAACCGTCTTGCATTACGCTACCACAAATATGTCTCCAACTATTTGACCCTATAGCGCTAAGATCTTTGTCTCCAACATATATTGTTCCCTCAGAAGTTGGATAAAATTTCAACAATAGTTTCATTAAGGTAGTTTTGCCACTACCGCTTTGTCCTACTATCGCGGTTATTTTTCCTGAAGGGATGCATATATTTAGATTTTCTAAAGCAAACCCAGATTCGGAGTGCTTATACTTAAAGTATACATTATGAAAACATATGTCACCCGTAGGTATTTCTACATTTGCTTCTGTAGAATTATTTTCTTCTTCTTCTTCTTCGTGAATTTCGCTAATTCTATCCAGGCTTATTTTAGCGTCTTGTGTAGTTTGCACCAGGGATAGAAGGTGTCCTATAGGACTATTAAGTTGCCCAGCTATGTAACCAATGCTCATCATCATCCCCAACGTCATATTGCCCTGAATTACTTCCCTGGCAGAAATAAACGAAATGATAATGTTCTTTAGTTGTTGAAAAAATATATTACCGATTCCCTGGTATTGATCTAAGGTATAAGATTTTATACTCGTATCGTAAAGCCGTGCCTGCTCTCTTTGCCATAGCCGCATTTTGGAGGCTTCACAATTATTTAATTTTATTTCCTGTATACTACTAATTAGCTCATACAACACATTTTGATTACTACCCATGTTGCGAAATCGTACGTAATCAAGTTCTTTTCTTTTTCGTAAGAATAAAAAAATCCAAAACGTAGACAGCAAACTAAAAATTAAGAATACACCGAGTACTTTTATACTATAAATACCAAGAAGTACAGCAAACATAACCATATTAAAAAATGAAAATAGCGTGTAAAAAATGCTATTTGTTACATAGGTTTGTACCCGTCTATGGTCAGCTATTCTTTGATGTATATCTCCAATCATTTTTATGTCAAAAAAGCTAATTGGAAGTTTCAATAATTTCGATAAGAAATCGTATATCATAGCCATATTTACTCTGGTATTCATATGAAGCATTAACCAGCCTTTAATAATTTCTACAACTGTAGAAATAGCAAATATGATAAGTTGAGAAGCTAAAATAAGAGTTACGAAAGAAAGGTCTTTATTATTAATCCCATAGTCTACCAGGTTTTGTGTTAAAACAGGGAACGCCAGCGAGAAAATACTTGACAATAATAACGCAAGCAGTATTTGGACAATATAGTTCTTATATACTGACAAATATTTTGCAAAGAAAAGCACCATACCAAGCCCACTCCTTTTAGCGATGTCCGGCGGGGTAAAGCCATTTTTTTTTGACAAAATCATTACAACACCTTTTTCCCCAGTACCCATCCACAACTTTATAAATAGTGATTTTGGTATTTTTATGATGCCAGTTCCAGGATCAGCGATTTTAATGGTTTTATCTTTTTTGTCTTCATAATTTTGTGGAGGAACTACTATGTAGTGTTTATTGTTCCAGTGCAAAATGCATGGTAATGGAATATCATGATTTAATTGTTCAAAGCTAATTTCTGCAGTAATACAATCAAAACCTATTTCGTTAGCGGCATTGCTTAATGATCTAAGACTAGCGCCTTCGCGGGTTGTATTGGCCTTATTACGTAAGATATTCATAGGTAATTTTACTCCATGGTATCTTGCTACCATCCGCAAGCATGTAGGCCCACAATCCATTATATCGTACTGTTTATAAAACCTGAACCTCATAAGGACATGCTCTTATCATTAGACATGCTCTTTTTATTAATTGCAATAATTGCTGTATAATATTTTGAAAGTAGATGGTATGTGACCAACTCTTGTTTCCTGTTGTCTGTTATGAAAAGCCGGTTTAAAAACATATGAAGCAAGTGCGCTATTAAACTTTTTCTATCAATGCTTTTAAAAGACATAGTGTCTATTAATGGCTTTATATCATTAGACCGAGTATTGAAAAATTCAACGTATGTTGTTAATTCGTCATTGTTTTGTTTGAATATTGAAAAGATATCGTTTTTTAGTGCCCTGTACTTATCGTTTAACTGATGTTCCAAACCACTTGAAGCTCCAAACTCATTAAAATAGCCTTTGTGATAGACAGATATGTACTCTTTCTTTTCATTAATGTTAAGTTGGAAATCGTTCAATAGAGCATCTACACCTAGCAATGCCAATTTCCACCTTGAACTATCATCAGCATCCTCACTAATTTTTCTTAAGATTCTGAGCACTGCTTTACTATCATGACAAAAAATATCCTCACAGGCATCAATAAGATGCGTATACCGTTCGAGCTCTCTTATATATGTATCTATCTGTAAATTCTTTATTGTTCTATTCTTTAAAAAGTGACTAAGCTCTGTATTTATTCTATTGGATATTATCAGTATTGAGTTATTGTCTCTTAGGCGTAAGCGTAACCGGATATGATATTGAGGATCGGCATAGCGAACGAAAAAGTATCGTTCAATGACGCCCTCCTTTTCTAATGAATCACATATGAAGTATAATTTATCTGACAACAGGGATTCGCCAGTATTTTCATTGCAGTAGAACTTGTAATACAGCCAATTATCTCCTGGCAGATACATTCTTTTTATAGCTTCATAATCTTGACTCAAATGTTTTTTTAGTGATAATTTGTTGGTGCTGTCAATTTTAACCGGGAATAATATTTCGTGAGAATATTTTCCGACTGAGTCCTTTATAAAGCAGTTATCCTCAAATAAAAATTCGGCAATTTGCACACTTTTATATTTTTTCACGTAATTCAGGAGAATCTTTATCGAGTCTAATTTGTTTAGAAATATCAGAAGTTCATTGTCCCCCTGTAGTATGACGACCTTGTTGGGGATTTTACGCAAGACTTGTATCTGTTTAAATAAATCAAGAGTATCAGTATTACCTTCCAACGCTTCCTTTACATCGGCACTTGTAATTGTCCAGATAGCACGTTTTAAGATTATATTTTCATAGCTTATTCTTGGTGAAAACGATCCGGAATGCTTGTATAAGTTTTCCCAGCTTATTCCGGAAAAGCTTTGTTGATTTTGAAGATCACATAGAAAATGATATACCGGCAAACTATTATTTCTGTAATTATGCGCATTGGTTAACCTCGGTATTACCCGCTTTCGCAATTTTTTGCTATATAATATTATTAGATTATTTTCTACCGTAACAAGCAAATCTGATATTGGTATCTGATTTTCCAGAGGCATTCCCGACCTACCTAAGTATGTTATTTCATAACTCCGCATTATAGGTCTGATTGAAATATTTGCCAGTCTTTCTTGTGGTAAGTGAATTATTTCAGCATACACTACATTGTCATCTAACTGTGCCGCTTCATTTTCTGCGAGATCCTTTATCCAGGTTTCCAAATTGTTGTCAATGTGAAAAAATCGTGTTAAAAGATTTCCGAATGATACACCTGATAGTAATTTAAATAGGAACTGGTACTCATTCTTGTCAACCCCCTCTGCTGAATTTGCCAGAAGACTTCCCATAATAAACATATTCTGCCTGGCGGAAAGATTAATTTGCGCCTTGTTTTGATTATATTGTGAGAAGTCAAAATCATTTTTTTTTAAGTGAATTGGATTATAATTTATAGTTGATTGTACCGCCATTCTTTTCTGTAATAATGCATTAAACTGGGTATCAGTTTGTTTATCTGATTTATTATTGTCGTCGAAATCTATTCCATTTAATAGGGGACTTAGAGCGGGCGAGCTATTACCATATCCAATCCCATTTTCTACATCTAATACTTCGGCGAGAGGAATGATTTGTTGTTCATAAGCGGCACGAAAATTTCTCTTAAAATTGTCAATATTATTATTGGTAGATATAGATAATGGGACCAAGTATAAGAGTTCGTTAATCTTTTCTAGTAAATTTTCTATAGCTTTTTGCGAAATTGTATTTGAAGTCGTGGTTTTATATATATCACATTGAAAGGGTGTTTTTATTTCTGAGGATAGTCCAGCTGACTCTATATTTTTCCTAAGTTCTTGAAATTCATGAACGTGAGTATGCCTATCTCTGATTATTTTACGAATATTAGTTAACAGAATTACATATTTATCCGTATTGTCCATCTTCGAAATAATATTGATTATCATTTCAAGATTATCTGTCCCTGATAAATATGGATCAAGCTCGCTAATGAGTATATGACTCTTGATTAATTGCTTAACGTATTCAATAGCTTCGTGATTTGTAACACCATATTTTATAAGTGAAGCGCATAGTGTTTCTATAGTATTACCATTTTTGCATAATTCAAGCACATCGTCTAGGTATGGTGTTGCTTCCGCTTCAGTAAGATAGTATGTTCGCTTTTCGTCTGTTTCATGACGTACATACCTGTATTTTTCATTGAATTTGTATAACGAATTATTAGACCTGTATTTAAGTTGATTTATGACGTTATCGTCCTTTTCAAGCATTTCGATTATTGCAAACATCATACCCATATCCAACCGTATAGTTGGATTATGGTCTGCTGTGTCTTTTAATTGAATCGAAGTATTTTTGCCAAATTCGCCAAGTGATGATCCTGCAAAATTAGCATAGGGAGTACTTCTGCTACAGGCTCGTACATAATATTTTTGCAAACTGTGCAGTAACTTTTCATCGGTGATATTTTGTTTTGCTTTCTGATATTCGTTATACAAATCTGGGGATGAATGATACAGGCCATATAAAAAATCATCATTATTGAACACAACATTATCCACGCATTCAAAGCATATTTCTGCAAAATGGAGAGGGAGTAACGGTGTTCTGATAAGATATTTATTATCATGTAGTTTAATCATAGTTATGTGTTTTATAGATTTATTAAAAAGATTTCATCCCAATCTGGAGACGAATTCGAAATAGCCGCTAAAAATGTAAGTCCTATACCAGCAGCACCACTAATAATGTTTTTATGGTTTGTCCATTTGACTTCCCATTCTTCCCTGTTTAACACTTGGAACCCTGACTCTTCAGTGTATCTTATTTTTTCAAACGTTTGCCCCATTAACAAAGCTGCAGATTCTTTAGCCTCCGGTAAACAGAAGGCCTTTGACAATCTGTTATAATAATGAGCTGTACCGCTTGTTCCATGACAGAAGCTTCCATCGATTATTGCAGCATTACTTTGCCCGTTTCTTGATATAGAATGATACAGAATTTCCTTTGTTATATGCTCATAATTATCTATGGTTGATACCTTGTTCGCATAATACAGAGCTGTAGCGATGTTTAAGTCTCCATAGCACCAGCCTATCCTGCTACCACTAGCAGAAGAATGGGGAGAGTGTAACTTAACAGATGCAGGGTATAGACTATATACATCTGGTGGATTTCGGGAAGAAAGCATAAAATTTATCATCCCCTGAATCATTTCCTTACATTTTTCTTGAGCTATTCCAGCTTCATAAATTTTGCTAAGTATTGCAACAATAGAGGGTAGGCCATGAGATAACCCCTGAGAAACCATTTTAGTCTCAGGCTTTTCTGGCAATAAATACTGCCAGAAAATGGTATCTCCTTTTCTAAGGGCACTTTTATATAATTCGTTTACAATCGCCTCTAACTGATCTTTATAATTTAAACCTATGCGGTATCCAGCTACAAATGCTAAAGCACTGCCGAGGCCGTTGTGCATATAATCATATCTGCTATTCTTTATTTCATCTATGGAATATAGGAAGATGTTATCAATAACATCAGCGCCAATTACACGGCATGTATTAAAGAGTATTTCCGTTTCCTCTAAATGTATTAGAAGCCAAACCAGCCCCGACACGCCAGAACAAAATGAACGATGAGTTTTTGGGTTGATGTTATATATCAATTCTTCAAGCTGCTTCGTTGCTGCATTATATAGGGACTCGTCATTTTGATGTATTGCTGAATAAAAAAGATAAAGGATTTCTCCGGCAGTACCTGCTTGTATGCCAACATTATTATAGTATCTATTTTGCTCAAGATGTTTGAGAATATCTTGATCGATTAATTGTATGTACGCATTATATTCGCTCTTTTTTTCATTCGGAATATATGCTTCCCATTTTGTTTCTGCTTTAATTTTCATACAGTGTTGATTTATGCAATCGGGGGACATTGAATTGCATGTCAAATATCAGGAGATGTAAATGGAGATAATCATTTACATTTTTAAAAATTGTAATTACGGAATACAAAAAATAAATAAGTATACCTTGTTTGTAGAATTCTACCATATATACTCCATCATCCAACAAATATTAGGATTGCAAAAATTTCATGAAATAGAGTGAACAGACAAGAAAAAATTTCTTAAGGAAAAGATGACTAAATCTATCGTAAAAAAAGCAGCTACGATTTTTCATCATAACTGCTTGATTTAGTGTGGTGCGGGAGGGAATTGAACCCCCGACACAAGGATTTTCAGTCCTTTGCTCTACCAACTGAGCTACCGCACCGTCCCGTATTTGGGATGGCAAAAATAGAATTAATCCTGAAATAACCAAAAAATAGCAGCAGGCTGTTACAGTTTACGGAACTGTGTACTGCTCACTTGCTCCAAGCCATTAAAAACTTTTAGCAAGTATGCGCCGGCCGGAAGGGATGCAACCGATACTTTGTTATGCCCCGATTGCAGGTCGTTGCCGCTTATCTCCTGCCCCGACAGGTTGAAGATGGCGTATTTATACCCGCCTTTGCTGCGGGGTATGTTGTTGTAAATATTTATCTCATCCCGGGCAGGATTGGGATACACGGCAACCACTTCCTTGTTTTTTTTCAATTGCTGCGCTATGGAAGAATAGGTGGGGTCGTATATCTCGATGATCTTGTCAATTTTAGCGCCTGTGCCCGATGCCGGTGAATTGCTGGTAGATATGTATATCCTTCCGTCGGGGTCGATGCAGACAGCGCGCAGCCTGTCGCCGCTTACCTGCGATATTACATTGCTATTGGTGATGGCATCGTAACTGCCGTTCAGTTCCAGTTCATATAGTTTTTCATCTTTCAGCGTAGTCATCAGTATAGAATTCTGCAAGGAAGGGAACATAGGGTGGTTGTAATAGGCTATCGCGCTTACCGCCAGTGTTGGGGTCCATGCTTTGAGTGGTTCCACCACGTTAGAGTCGTTGCAAAAGGTCGTCTCACCCGGCTTATCGCAAAAGCCTTCCACATTGGGCCAGCCATAGTTCCTGCCCTTTTGCAGTATGTTCAGTTCATCGTCATTTCCGGGGCCGTGCTCCGAACTGTAGAACCTGCTGTTGGCATATACCAGCCCCTGCGCGTTGCGGTGGCCCCAGCCCCATACAGGGCTGCCGGGTATGGGATTGTCGGAAGGAATGCTACCATCCAGGTTGATGCGCAGGGTTTTACCATTTATGGATGACAGGTTTTGGGAATTCGCAGTAGTTCCGGCATCGCCGGTGGTAATATATAGTTGCCCGTTTACTATGACCAGCCTGCAGCCATTATGATAAGTATTGGCGGCTATATTATCCAGCAACGTCATTGGGCTGCTAAGCTGCGTACCATTATATGTATAACGCACTATACGCTCTTTGTATCCTCCCTGCGAATAATCGTAAGCAACGTACACATAAGGGTCGGTGGGGAAATTGGGGTGCAGGGCCATGCCCAGCATACCGCCTTCGCCCGATACTACCGTGTTCGACTCGTAATACAATGTATCTACCTCGCCGGTTGCCGGTTCCACCCGGCAGATATAACCGTTCTTTTGTGTGAACCAGATATGGTCGTCGGGGGCATAAACCATTTCCCAGGGTATGAAAAGATTATTCGCCACCACCCTCGTGGTCATCTGGCTGCTGGCCTGCTGGCAGGAGGCGATGGCAACTAAAAGAAGAATATAAAGCGTTCTCATAACCTTTAATGTTACTTAATAAAGTTACGTATATATTGTGTTATAACGGGGCCTGGTTATTTTTGTTGTTTATGACCATTCATAGTCTTGCCACGCAATTTACCGAACAGCTACAGCAGACAACAATAACAGAAGCCGTCGCGGTTTTTTTTGGCATAGCCAGTGTGGTGCTGGCCAGTCGCAACAGTGTATGGCTGTACCCTGCGGGCATTATCAGCACCACTCTTTATTTGTATATCATGACCTCTGTGGGCTTGTATGCAGAAGCGCTGCTGAACGGCTACTACTTAATCATGAGCATCTATGGCTGGGTACGCTGGGGAATAAACAGGGAAGACAATAATGCGGCAGCAATTTCTTACTGCGATATAAAAGACTGGGTGGTCACGTTTTCGATAGTCATACTGGGATTTTCTATATTGTGCGTAGTGCTGAGCAACTACACCGATTCGGACGTGCCAATGGCTGACGCAACAGTTGCGGCGTTCGCATGGGCAGGTATGTGGCTGCTGGCTAAACATAAAATAGAGAACTGGATATTGCTGAATATTTCCAATGCGATTGCCATTCCGCTGCTGATACATAAGGGAATACCACTCACGGCATTGCTGACGGTAATATTATTCATAGTGGCTATATCGGGTTACCTCGGGTGGCGGAAATTGTATTACTTGCAGCAGGAGCCATGAGTGATGTGAAGAAAATAGTGGTCATCGGGCCTGAATCAACAGGCAAAAGTACCTTGTCGGTAGCGCTGGCAGAAGCGCTGGGTACCGTGTGGGTACCCGAATACGCGCGGGAATATCTTGAAACACTGGGGCGTCCTTATACACAGGAAGACCTACGGGAAATCGCCCGGGGGCAGTTGACGCTGGAAGATAAACTGGCCGCGAAAGCAGATAAGGTGTTGGTATGCGATACCGACCTGAACGTAATAAAAGTGTGGAGCCACGCCAGGTATAATGCATGCGACAGGTTGATCACCGAAAGTATCGCCGCCCGCAAATATGATATGTACCTGCTGACCAATATAGATATACCCTGGCAGGACGACCCCTTAAGGGAACATCCCTCGCCCGAAGAACGACTATACTTTTACAATATATACCGGGACATTGTACAAAACAGCAACCTGCCCTGGGTAGATATGAGCGGCGCACATGAAGAAAGACTTAAAAAAGCGCTGGAAGCGATAAAGCAGCATATCCTTTCGTAACTTTATGGTATGTTACTGCATATCCACCCCGACAATCCGCATCAACGGCATATACAAACCGTTGTAGATACCCTGAAAAAGGGTGGGGTGATCATATACCCGACTGATACTATCTATGGTATCGGCTGCGATATTACCAGCCAGTCGGCTATAGAACGGATATCGCGCATCAAGGGTATCAACCCGAAGAAAGCGCATTTCTCTTTTGTTTGTTCCGACCTCAGCCATATATCAGATTATACCAAGAGCATCGACACACCCACCTTCAGGATACTGAAACAAACATTGCCCGGCCCGTACACATTTATTTTTAAAGCCAGCAGACAAGTGCCCAGGTTGCTGCAGACTAAAAAAGATACAGTGGGCATACGCGTGCCAGACCATAATATAAGCCGGATGATAGTAGAGCAACTGGGTAATCCCGTACTCAGCACATCGTTGCCTACAGACGCTGATGTAGAATATTTTACCGACCCCGAAGTGATGTACGAACATTTTGGCAAGCTGGTAGATATAGTCATTGATGGCGGCCCCGGAAGCATCATTCCTTCCACCGTGGTGGACTGCACATCAGGCGCGCCGGAGCTGGTAAGAGCAGGAGCCGGCGAATGGGAAAATGTTTTCGGATAGTATCTTCAAAGGTATTTTCTTTGCATTATGTACAATAAGGAAGATGAAAAACGCCTGTATGAGCAGGCTATATCGTTATTGAAAGCACCGGAAGATGGCGAGGATATGATAGAATCGCTGCGGGATATCATCAACTATGCAGACTGGAAATATTATGTACAGGATGAACCAGTGTTTGCAGATGAAGAATATGACCGCCTGTTTAAGAAACTGAAACAACTGGAAGAAAAATATCCCGAGCAGGTGACCGCCGACTCACCCACACAAAGGGTGGCGCTGGGCCTGAGCGAAAAATTTCCCGCGGTAAGTCACCTGGTACCCATGCTGAGCCTGGACAATACCTATAATGCCGAAGACCTGCGTGACTGGGATAAGCGTTGCAAAGACTACGCCGGTACCGGCGAAATAGAATATTGTGTAGAACCCAAATACGACGGCGCCAGTATTTCGCTGGTATATGAGCACGGAAAACTGCAACGTGCAGCCACACGCGGCGATGGTGTGATGGGCGAAGAAATAACACCCAACGCTAAGATGATACGCTCGTTACCATTATCCGCATCATTTGGCAAACAGCATGTAGAGCAGATAGAGATACGCGGGGAAGTAGTGATACACAAAAAAGTATTTGCGGAATATAATGAGCAACGCGCCGCGCAAGGTTTAGCTCCGCTGGCAAACCCGCGAAACGCGGCATCGGGCACCTTACGCATACTCGACCCGCAAGAGGTGCGCAAGCGTAAGCTAAGCGCCATCGTATACCATATCAGCGATTATACATTGAGAGGCGATAGACCAAAAGGCCTGGATACGCACTACGGTTCGCTGGAATGGTTGTACAACCTGGGGTTCCCCACCCCGGTGAAGGAAATGAAGGTTTTCAAAAGCATTGATGATGTTATCCGTTTCTGCGACGAATTTGAGACCCGCCGCGACGACCTACCCTTTGAAGTGGATGGCCTTGTAGTAAAGGTGAACAGCTTTGCACTGCAGGATAAGATGGGCATGACATCGCACCACCCACGCTGGGCGGTGGCTTATAAATTTAAGGCCCGGCAGGCAACGAGTAAATTGCTACGCGTAGAATTCCAGGTGGGGCGTACGGGCTCCATTACGCCTGTGGCCAAGATAGAGCCTGTGCCGATAGGCGGTGTTACAGTTACGTCCATATCACTGTTCAACGAAGATGTGGTGCGCGAAAAAGACCTGCATATAGGTGATACCGTGCTGGTAGAGCGCGCAGGCGATGTTATACCCTATATAGTAAAACCAATGGCGGAACTGCGTACGGGCCATGAGAAGAAAATAAAATTCCCTACCGAATGCCCCGTATGCGGCGGCGAGCTGGAAAAGCCGGAGGGCGAAGCTGTATGGCGGTGCATCAATATCAATTGCCCCGCACAGGTGGTAGAACGCATTATCCATTTTGCCAGCAAAGACGCTATGGATATACGCAACCTGGGCGAGTCGAACATCAGCAAGTTTTATGAACTGGGCCTGTTAAAAGACATACCCGGTATTTATAAAATAGATTGGGACGAAGTATTGCGGCTGGAAGGTTTCAAGGAGAAATCGGTGAACAACCTGAAAACCGCTGTCGAGAATTCTAAGCAGCAGCCGCTGAACAGGGTTATCTACGGCCTGGGCATCAGGTATGTGGGCGAAACCACGGCCAAAACCCTGGCACACGCAGTGACGCACATCAAAGACCTGTACGAATGGAATGAAGAAAAACTTATATCGCTGGAAGACATAGGGCCGAAAGTGGCATCATCTGTAGCGGCATTCTTCCACAATCCTGAAAACAGGGATATGCTGGACGAACTGGAGCAGGCAGGTGTGAACCTCGTGAACAAACATTCCGGCCATAAACAATCGGGCGGCAAGCTATCGGGCAAGACCTTCCTGTTTACCGGCACGCTGGCGCAACTGAAACGTAGTGAGGCTGAGCAAATGGTGGAGGACAGAGGCGGCTCTATACTCAGCGGTGTCAGCAGCAAACTCAATTACCTGGTGGTGGGCGAAGACGCCGGCTCCAAGCTGGAAAAGGCCAAGAAGCTGGGCACTGTGACTATTCTTACAGAGGGGGAGTTCCTGTCTATGATAGGATAACCTATTAATAAGAATAAAGTCTTGCTTCTATAGTACCTTTGCACGCGAATATTCAGAAAGAAGACATGTCAGACACAGCACCATACTTAAGACTGAGCGGATTAGAGCCCCTTGTAATTCGCCCCGAGACCAATTTTGTGAACGTAGGTGAGCGTACCAATGTAACAGGTTCCAAGAAATTTGCGAGGCTGATAAGGGAAGAAAAATACGAAGAAGCATTATCCGTTGCCCGTCAGCAGGTAGAAAGCGGCGCACAGGTGCTGGATGTAAATATGGACGACGCAATGCTGGACGGCGTAAAGGTGATGACCAGGTTCATTAACCTGCTGCAGGCCGAACCTGATATTGCGAAAATTCCCATCATGCTCGACTCTTCCAAGTTCGAGATCATTCATGCCGGGCTGAAATGCATACAGGGTAAATGTATCGTCAACTCTATATCACTGAAAGAGGGCGAAGAAAAATTCATAGAACAGGCGCGCATCTGTAAAAACTTCGGGGCCTCCGTAGTGGTTATGGCCTTCGACGAAAAGGGCCAGGCCGACAGCCTGCAACGCCGCGTGGATATTTGCGAACGCGCTTATAAGATTCTAACAGAACAAGTAGGCTTCCATCCTGAAGACATCATATTCGACCCCAACATATTTGCTATAGCCACCGGTATTGAAGAACACAATGGCTATGCACTGGAATTCATTGAAGCTACACGCATCATTAAGCAGAAAATGCCGTTGGTGAAAGTAAGCGGAGGGGTGAGTAATGTGTCCTTCTCATTCAGGGGCAATGATGTGGTGCGCGAGGCCATGCATAGCGTGTTCCTCTACCACGCCATCAGGGCAGGAATGGATATGGGTATCGTAAATGCAGGACAGTTGCAGATATACGATGATATTGAGCCTACATTGAAAGAATTGTGCGAGGATGTAATACTGAACCGCAACGACGAAGCAACTGAAAAACTACTGGCCTTTGCAGAAACGGTAAAAGCCAAGGACAAACAGGAAAAGAAAACCGACGAGTGGCGGAACGCACCCGTGGAAGAACGCCTGAAACATTCGCTGGTGCACGGCATCACTGATTATATCGACATCGATACCGAAGAGGCCAGGCAGAAATATCCAACACCGCTGGAAGTGATAGAAGGCCCGCTGATGGACGGAATGAATGTAGTAGGCGACCTGTTTGGCAGCGGCAAAATGTTTCTGCCACAGGTGGTGAAGAGCGCGCGTGTAATGAAAAAAAGCGTGGCGATATTAACACCGTATATCGAAGCGGAAAAAGAAGAACGCAGGCTGGCTCACGAAAAAGCCGGCACGGTGAACGAAGAACAGGCCGGTGCGGCCAAAATATTGCTGGCTACGGTAAAGGGTGATGTGCACGATATAGGCAAGAACATAGTAGGCGTAGTGCTGGGCTGCAATGGCTATGATGTGGTGGACCTGGGTGTGATGGTGCCGGCTGATAAGATATTAGACACCGCTGAAAAAGAGAAAGCGGACATTATCGGGTTGAGCGGATTGATAACCCCATCGCTGGACGAGATGGTGCACGTGGCCAAAGAAATGAAACGCCGCAACATGAAGCAGCCCCTGCTGATAGGCGGGGCCACTACATCGCGCATACATACTGCCGTAAAAATTGCCGGTGGTTATGATAATGGCGTTGTGCATGTGCTGGATGCCAGCCGCAGCGTAACCGTTGCCGGCAGCCTGCTGAACAAGGAGCATAAAGACACCTTCCTGGCGGAGATAGATAAAGAGTACGAAAAACTACGTACCGACTTCGCCAATAAACAAACTGTAAAACAGTATGTATCCTTCAGCGAGGCGCAAAGCAATCCTGTAAAGATTGATTGGGACAATTATACGCCGCCCGTACCTACTTTCACCGGCACAAAAGCATTCACAGACTACGACCTGGCAGAAATAAGGAATTATATAGACTGGGGGCCTTTCTTTATAACATGGGAAATGAAAGGCAAATTCCCGGATATACTTACCGATGAGCACGCTGGTGTTGAGGCTACAAAACTGTACAACGATGCCAACGCCCTGCTGGATAAAATAATTGCAGAAAAATGGCTGACCGCCAAAGGAGTAATTGGCTTCTGGCAGGCACACAAGATAGCCCCGGATACTATTGAGTTGAAAGATGATAAAGGGCATGAACTATGTTTCCTCGAGTCGCTGAGGCAGCAGCAGAAAAAAGCCGCAGGGCAGCCGCATTTCTCTTTGTCCGACTTTATAAGGCCTGCGGAAAAAGGCCCCGACCATATGGGCGCATTCGCAGTGGGCATACATGGCATAGAGCCGCACCTGAAGCGGTTTATGGACAACCATGATGATTATAACAAGATAATGCTGCAGGCCATGGCCGACAGGTTGGCCGAGGCATTCGCAGAAGTGCTCCACAAACGTACCCGGACGGAATTCTGGGGTTATGTAAAAGATGAGAGCCTGAGCGCAGAAGACCTGGTGAAAGAAAAATACCAAGGCATTCGCCCCGCTCCGGGCTACCCGGCCTGCCCCGACCACACTGAAAAGTATAAACTTTTTGAACTGCTGAAGGCTACTGAGCATGCCGATATACAACTTACGGAGTCGCTGGCTATGTACCCGGGGGCTGCTGTTTGCGGCTGGTATTTCAGCCATCCGCAGAGTACTTACTTTGGCATTGGCAAGATACAGCAGGACCAACTGGCCGACTATGCGCACCGAAAAGGCATGAGCATAGAGGAAGCTACAAAATGGCTATCGCCTGTGCTGGAAGGATAATTGGAAAATATGAACGCTTCAGAACCACATATAATCAAGGGTACGGATTCAAAACCGCTAAAGGTTTTGGCCACTATCGCGTCTTACCTGCTGCATCCTGTATTTTTGCCCATACTCATGACCCTGGTGATATACCTGGTCACCCCGATGAGCTTTGCACAGTACGAGGGTAAATTGTCGCTGGTCTTTATCCAGATAGGATTGGCCACTATTTTCTTTCCTTTACTGGTAGTGGCTTTATTGAAAGGATTGGGCTTTATCCAGAGTATATTCATGCGCAACCAGAAAGAGCGCATCATACCATTGCTGGCTACTATGATGTGTTACTGGTGGATAAGCCATGTTTTCAAAAACCTGGATGCGCCGTTTATACTACAGGTTTTATTGCGCGGTGCTTACTGGAGCATTATCGTGTTGTTTATCTGCAGTATCTTCTTTAAGATCAGCATGCATACTATGGCCGCCGGCGGTATGCTGGGTATGCTTATCGTACTTATGATCATCAGCCCCGTAAGCATGACCATACCGTTATTTGCCGGTATATTGATAGCCGGTATCAGCGGCACGGCGCGTTTGCTGCTCGGTTCGCATACTCAATTTGAGATATGGAGCGGGTATATATTAGGCATATTAGTGATGCTGGCTGCATACTGGTATCTTATATAATCTTACCACCCGCTGAGCCAGGGTACACGCTCTGAAATACTGGAATAAATACCCGGGGGCACATCAGAGAGATTCGTGGGAAGGTCCACCAGGCTTTCCACCTGGCCCTTTTTTACCTGCCAGTGGCTTGCCTTTCCTTTAGGATTACTATGCAGCACTACTACAGGTGTCCCATTGCGCACCAGCCTGCCTTTTTCGTGCTGCCACTCGTTGGCCCAGTAATAGTTCCATATAGCGTCGGCCAGCGATACACGCACGCACCCGTGCGATACCGGCTTGCCTATCGGCAATGCGTATTGGTGCACGTGTACTCCCCACTTAGACTGGAAGTTGAATACATAGAACATTTCCCATTCTTCGTCGGCAGGGGCGGCGTTTGAAAAGCGGTGTTCATCTTTCCAGTTGAAATTAAATCGCCCGGGAGGTGTCAGGTCATTATCCCTGCCTGTTGACAGCAATCCCCATCGCACCAGCTTACCGTATTCGTAAGCGCCAAAAGTTTGTGTAAACTTGTCTATGATGAACAGTTTGGGTATGGGCTCGGCGGCTAGGTATATAAACGGGTAAGGGCTGTACACTTTAAAATCTTTCGGGAAAGAGTCAGGCACCAGCAAGGTCATGCCATTCTTAAAGTTATCGCCGGTTATACGATTGCTCATTTCCACCACGTAACGTTTCACCTCTTTGTCATAATAACCCGGCAGAGAATCTATATATGCCATAAACTCGCTCCAGTTTCCCAACTTATTACCTTCTATATGGTCTTTATACACATATGGGTGCCAGTTTACTTTCGCCAGGGCTTTCACCTCGGTGTTTTGGCTGTTTACAAGATCGTAGGTTCTTTCCTGGTCCACATATCCCTGTGCATTGGCAATAAATACATTCAGCATTGCTGCCACAGTCAGCTGTAAATATCTCATTTCGTCTCCTTAGAATTTCCTTCCAATATTAGGTTAACAATGCCTGTATCTGCGTGATTTATATCATTTTATAACGGGTCTCCAATTATTAACACCGTCGTCCTGTAAAAAGTTTCTAAATACATTGTTTGTAGCCTTAATATATAACTAATCGTATTAACTGTTAGTTATTGTTGAACAAATTAGTATTTTTTATAAAACGACATGTATTTTTGTGATTATTTTTATTTAAATTGCCAAAGGTTAGTTAAAGCACGGGGATTTTGGCAGGTTTTTTGCTGTATTAATACTTGCTTAATGATCTGGGGAGTTTGCCGATGAAGAATTTTTACAAAAGAGCATTGATTACCATATTGTGTGCGTTCTTTTTGTCTGCCACGGTGCAGGCGCAAGAGCCATTGCAAGAGGTGGTACAATATATCCGTGGCGGGAATGTTACCGGCATGGCCAAGTATTTTGACAAATCGATTGACATCAATATCAACAATAACCAGGCCAGCTATAGTTCTTCGCAGGCCGAGATAATCCTCAAAGATTTTTTCAGCAAAAATGTAGTTAAAGAATTCAACGTAGCACAGGGTGGCAATACAGGCACCAGTTCGCAATACGCCATCGGCGACCTGCACACCTCCGCAGGACTCTACCAACTATATGTTGTTATAAAGATGAACGATAACAAGTTCCTGATAAAGCAACTAAGATTTGAAAAGATAGATAAAAAGCCCGCTCAGTAAAGCGGGCTTTTTTAATGCTTTACCGTTTTTACAGGTTCACCTGTTTACCTTTTGGGTATTTCACCGAGTAGCCCAGTACCAGTTCCCTTGTTTCGTTAGGTTTCAGTTGTGCCTTCCAGGTCACTGCACCGGTGGTTTCATTATAGTCACCGCCTTTGTAATCCCTGTCGCTCACTTCTATATCCTTATCGTTACTGATGGGGATTTGGTCCATCACTACTATATCCACCGGTTTGTTGCGGGTATTGCGTACTGAGATTTTATATACAAAAGCCTCGCGTACATTAGTGCCGATGGTTTTTACACTGCGCAGCTCTTTATCGCGTTCGCGGCGCACTACTATCTTCTTATCGCGGCCCAGGGAGAGGTTCATGGTATCTTTTACATTACGTACATCTATATAGCCCTGGCCAACATAAGTACCTTCGCAGAAAATGTTGGTTTGAGCCGGCAGCAGGTCCAGGTCTTCCCAGCCGGTTATCTGCGCCTGTAGGAAGGCATCCCTGTCCAGCTTGGGCACGGCATAGTAGCGGTAGGTGGCAGGCAGTTCCGCACTCTTGATGGCTACATTGTGCTGCTGGCCATCGCTGGGTATAGTATATGGCAGGTCTATATCAAATACTGTATTGATGCCGCTGTTGTCGGTTTGAACGTATTGATCCATTGTAGTTTCCTGGTATGCTCCCGCTGAGGTAGATGCTATACTTAAAGTGTTTCGTGTGGGCATTTCTTCAATATCTTCAGATAAAACAGATTTATTACGATACTCTATAGGCCTGGGCATATAAAACTGCAAGTACCATGGATTCAGCACCGGTGCCTCTGCCCCTTCGTTGGGGTTGCCGGTGCTCAGGCTGAGCTTTACTTTATCCCATGCCACACCGCTGTTCTGGTACACATGCGCTTTGTAGTAGAGCTTCACCGGCCCGCTCAGTTCATCTACACGCAGGTCGTAGCTTGGTGTCCAGCCGGCATTGGGTACTACATATGATATAGTGATGTTGGAAGCAGTAGCTTTCGTGCTGTAAAATTTGACCAATAGTTGACCGCCGGGCTGGAAGCCACGTTGTTGTTCTTCCTGCAATTGCTGGCGTAGTTTTGCCAGGCGCTCATCCGTCTTTTTTAAGGTAACATTCAGTGCCGCACTTTCGTCCAGCAGGTTGGCCAGGCGTGCCTTTACCAGGTCCAGCATCTTTACCAGTTCGGTAGTGGAGAGACCTGTGTTAGCGCCGTTCACCTGCCTGTTTTGCCTGATGACGGCCACCTGTTCGTTCACGGCTTCTAAGTCGTTGGCGGTACCACTCCGGCCTTTCTCCAGGTGTTCTATACTGTCTTTGATCTCTTTGGCGCGTGGGGAAAGATCCTCCTCCCGCAAAAAATTATTCTGAAAAGTGGCGGACTGTACCACGACACCACTGCCCGCCCCTATATTCAGACTTTGCTGGTTGACGTTGCCCGCAATATTGGTAAAGAGTACTTCCGACTCTCCCGCAGGCAGGTTTACTTTCGCTTTGCTGAAGAGCTCCGCCCCGTTCAGGAACACGGTGGCCGATTCAATATCCGCTCTCTGTTTGGTTTGAGCAATACCGGTCAGGCTATAAAGGCATAACGCGCAACCAATGGCTATAAAATTTCTTATGGACATAAAGATAAGTTTTAGTGTAGAGGTGCAACTGTACGCTAAATTCCATAAAACAGCATTGAGAAATGTCAGCGCACTATCCTGATTTTGGCAAAGTTTAACATTATCTTCTTGATACCGCTGCCGTCTTTAAATTCTATGGTGGCTATCCTGTTTTGGGTGCCGCCTTCCAATGCCTTAATGGTACCAAAGCCGAATTTCATATGCTCGACAGACATGCCCACTTCCATTTCCATGGGATTGTCAGCCATAAAATTAGCCGTAGGCACATGGCTGTTTGGTTTGGGCTGGTTGATTTTTTCAGCCAGCTTTTTCAACGATGGCGCTTTCTCAAATGCACGGTTCATTGCGCTGCCACCAAACCCGACAGAACCAACCCCTCTTGCACTGGGCCCGGTAAACGAGCGGTCGAGGTGCATTTCGGGCAATTCGTCAATAAAGCGGCTGGGTTCGTTCTGCACCAACTGGCCGAAACGGTAGCGGCTGGTAGCGTAGGTTACCCAAAGCCTTTCTTTGGCACGCGTAGTGGCTACATAAAACAGGCGGCGCTCTTCTTCCAGGTCGTCGCGGTCGTACAGGCTCATGCTGCTGGGGAAGAGGTTTTCTTCCAGTCCTACTACAAACACGCAGGGGAATTCCAGGCCTTTAGCTGCATGCACGGTCATCAGCTTTACCGTATCGCTGTTCTCTTCGCTGTCATCAGCATCGGTCAGTAATGTTATTTGCTGCAGGTAGCTGCCCAATGTCTTATCCCTCAGTTCGCCTTCTTCATCGGGCGTTTCGGTAAATTCTTTTATGGAGTTCAGCAATTCCTGTACGTTTTCATACCGTGCCAGCCCCTCTACCGATTTGTCGTTGTACAATTCCTGCACAAGGCCTGTATGCTTGCCTACAGCGAAGGCTACTTCGTAGGCATTGTGTTTCTCCAGCATGGTGCGGAAGCTGTTGACCATCATTACGAAGTTTTCGATAGCAGCGGCAGCAGCGCCTTTCAGCCCGGCATAGTCGGGTCGTTGCAACGCCTCCCAGAAAGTGATATTGTGCTGGTCGGCAAATACCATCAACCGTTCCACGCTGGTTTTGCCTATACCACGCACCGGGTAATTGATGATGCGTTTGATATTTTCTTCGTCCTGCGAGTTGACAATGACGCGCAGGTAAGACAAGTAATCCTTTATCTCTTTGCGCTGGTAGAATGATATACCGCCATACAGTTTGCAGGGTATGTTCATCCTGCGCAGGCTTTCTTCAAAAGCGCGGCTTTGTGCATTGGTACGGTACAGTATGGCGAAATCACTGTTCTTGTAATGGTTGCGCAGCTTCATTTCTGTAATAGCGTCCGCAACAAAGCGGCCCTCGTCATTATCAGTCAATGTGCGCACCAGTATTATCTTTTCACCGATTGCATTATCAGTCCACAGCTGTTTGGGTATCTGGTTTTTGTTGTTGGCTATAATATTATTGGCCGCCTTCAAAATACATTGCGTGCTGCGGTAGTTCTGCTCCAGCTTTACGATTTTCACATCGTTATAGTCGTCCTGGAATTGCAGGATATTCTGCACCGTTGCGCCGCGGAAGGAATAGATACTCTGCGCATCGTCGCCCACCACGCAAATGTTTTCATGTACCGCCCCCAGCATTTTGATGATCTTGTATTGCGCTACGTTGGTATCCTGGTACTCGTCTATCAGTACGAATTTGAACTTATGCTGGTATTTGGCCAGTACTTCCGGGAAATTGGTGAGCAGGATATACATTTTGAACAGCAGGTCGTCAAAGTCCATAGCGCCGTTCTTGAAACATCTTGCCGCATAGCGGGCATATATCTCGCCAATCAGCGGGCGGGTACTGCGGGCATCTTCCTGCTGTATAAAGCTGTCCTGCATATAAGCCTGCGGGTCTATCAGGCTGTTTTTGGCAGCAGATATACGGTTGTATATATACGATGGCTTGTAATGCTTGTCGTCAAGGTTCATGTCCTTTACTATGCCCTTTATGATGGATTTCGCATCATCGGTATCATAGATGGTAAAGTTGTTAGGGTAACCCAGTTTATTGGCTTCCGCCCTGAGTATCCTTGCAAATACAGAGTGGAAGGTGCCTATATATAAATTACGCGCTTCGCTGTTACCCAGTATATGTTCCACCCGCTCCTTCATCTCGGCGGCGGCCTTGTTGGTAAATGTGAGCGCCAGTATGTTAAACGCATCCACACCATTTCTCAGCAGGTGCGCTATACGTGTCGTTAAAACTTTGGTTTTTCCACTGCCCGCTCCCGCAACTATCATTAGCGGCCCTTCTATATGTTCTACCGCTTCGCGTTGCTGTGCGTTCAGTCCTTCCAGGTATTTGTGCATATATTGCAAAGTTACTTCTTTAGTATGCAAAAAACAGGTGATAATACGGGCTGGATATATTACATTGTTAAAGAAATTAAAAATCACATTTTTATATTAGCATAAGTTTCTTACAGGGTTAAATTTGCAGTTGTCCTTCCCGGGATTATGATGAGATTTCAGCACATATCGCACTTGTTCGGCTTGGGGTTCATACCCCTGCTGATAGTACTGTTTATTGCAATGGTGTACTGGCGCCGGCGGAAATTAAAATCGCTGGGAAACGAGTCGCTCATCAATCGCCAGGTGCTGGGCTTTATACCCGGCAGGAATGTTACCAGATTTGTGCTGATGTGCATTGCCTTCGCCTTGATAGTGATAGGCTGGGCCAACCTGCAAATGGGCGCACGTACGGAAAAAGTGCAGCGCAAAGGCGTAGATGTCATCATAGCGCTCGACGTGAGTAAAAGTATGCTGGCCAACGACATTCAGCCCGACAGGCTGACACGTGCCAAACAACTCGTGCAAAGCATGCTCGATAAAATGGGTTCCGACAGGGTGGGATTAGTGGTGTTTGCCGGCAGAGCCTACCTACAGGTGCCCCTTACCATTGATTACAGCGCGTTGAAAATGATGCTGGGCAATGTAGACCCCGGCATGGTGCCTACACAAGGTACAGTTATCAGCGAAGCAGTTGACCTGGCAATGAATTCATTCTCCCAGAAAGAAAAGAAGTATAAGTCGCTGGTAATTATTTCGGACGGGGAAGACCATGACGCCAAGGCAGAAGAAAAAGTAAAAGCAGCGGCAGAAGCAGGGGTGATTGTTCATACAGTGGGCGTGGGCTCAACACAAGGCACTACGATTTTTGACCCCGCTACACAATCCATTAAACTGAATGAAAACGGCGACCCGGTTATCAGCCGGCTCAACCAGCGTGCGCTGGCGGATATTGCCGCAGCAGGCAGGGGAACTTATGTTCATTTAAGAAATACAGATGACGTGGCCGAACAACTGGTAGGCGAGATAAACGGCATGGAACAAAAGAGCCTGGGCGCCGTAGTGTTTACCGACTTCAAGAGCTATTTTCAATACTTCCTGCTCATAGGCTTTGTATTGCTGGTGATAGAATGGTTGCTACCGGGGCGTAAGCTAAAGTCGAAAACAGAGATAGCATGACAAGGATGAAATGGATGGGCACGGCTTTATTATGTTTGCTGGCTGCAACCGCCATCGCACAGCAACCCAAAAAAGAAGTGCGCGAAGGGAACAAACTCTACCAGGAACAGAAATACAAAGAGGCTGCGGCACACTACCAGGAGGCCGTAAGGAAACAGCCGAATTATATACCGGGTTTATTCAACCTGGGAAACGCGCAATATAAGCAACAGCAATTCGAAGCGTCGCGAAAGATATACGAAGGCACGGCAAAGACTGCAACCGAAAAAGAACAACAGGCCGCAGCCCATTACAACATTGGCAATACCTACCTCGAAGAAAAGAAATATAAAGAGGCCGTTGAAGCATATAAGAACGCCCTGAGGAAAAACCCGCAGGATGAACAAGCTAAGTATAACCTGTCTTATGCCCTGGAAATGCTGAAAAACCAGCAAGGCGGAGGCGGTAACGATAAAAATAAAAACGAGGATAAAAAGGACCAGCAAAACAAGGATAAACAAGACCAGCAGGACGAGAATAAAGACAAGAAGGAAGGCGAGAATAAAGAGGACAAAAAAGAGCAGGAGGATAAACAACAGCAAGACCAGCAAAATAAAAAAGAAGAGCAGGAAGAAAAAGAGAAACGTCCGCAACCGCAACCCAGCAAGCTTTCCGAGCAACAGGCCGAGCAACTCTTAAATGCTTTGCAACAGGAAGAAAAGAAACTACAGGATAAAATGAAGCAGGGAAAGGCAGTACCTGTCAAAGTAGAAAAAGACTGGTAAGGTTGATCTGTAGTGCATATAAATCATGTGAAAGACAACAAGTTTGCTAACAACTTATTCACATCGTGTTGAAAGATTTCAAAAAAAACTTTTAATTATTTTTTTTAGTAGAAGAAATTCTTTTTAATATTGTGATAGGATTGTGCTTACTAACCCATCCTAATAGTCCGGCGGTCATAATAAACCTGCCGGACTCTTTCTTTTAACAAGGTCCGGCACAAAAATTTTTCCTTCAGATGGCTTTCCAATACATAGCATTCAACAAACCTTACAAGGTGCTTTCGCAGTTTACACCGGAGGGCGATAAAGAGACATTGGCCGATTACCTGCGCGATATACCAAAGGATGTTTATCCCGTAGGCCGGTTGGATTATGACAGCGAAGGATTGTTACTGCTCACGAATGATAAAGACCTGAACCATAAACTGACCGAACCAAAATTTGCACACAGCAGGACATACCTGGTGCAGGTAGATGGTGATATAACTGATGAAGCTATTAGGAAATTAACGGCGGGTATAACGATCAATGTAAACGGGAAAGATTATACAACCAAACCTGCCCATGCAGAAAAGCTGGACGGAGAACCAGGTATACCTCCACGCACTCCGCCAGTAAGGTACCGTGCAAATATTCCTACATCATGGATAACGCTTACTCTTACTGAAGGGAAAAACAGGCAGGTGAGAAAAATGACTGCTGCGGTAGGGTTTCCAACACTGAGGTTGATAAGGTACAGCATAGGCAATTTTACCGTAGAAGGTATCATGCCCGGAACGTACAGGATGTACGACACTGGGATAAAAAGTCTGTTACTGTCTTGAAATGACGATTTAGTTTGTTATGTTTACATGACACATAACCCGGTAGGATTATAGAGGATAATACATATTCATATTGATAAACAAACCTGCTTCCCCATCGTTATTTGTTTATTTAATGAATTCTTATGGCTGTGTATGCCTTGGTATGCTTATTTTTGCCGTGTTTTAAATTATTTTTGACAGAATATGTTCAACCTGATTTTATTTGGCCCCCCCGGTAGCGGCAAGGGCACACAGTCTCAAAATATAGTAGATACCTATAAGCTGGCACATATTTCTACAGGCGACCTGTTGCGCGATGAAGTAAGCAGGCAAACTGCCCTGGGCGTTGAAGCCCGCAAATACATGGACCAGGGATTGCTGGTGCCCGACGAAGTGGTAATAGGCATGATAAGTGGAAAGATAGATGATATGCCCGATGCAAGGGGTTTCATATTTGATGGCTTTCCGCGTACTAAAGAGCAGGCCGAGGCGCTGGATAAATTGCTTGAATTCAAAGACACTTCTATACAATTGGTCATATCCCTTGAGGTACCTGAAGATGAGTTGGTGAAGCGATTGGTGAACCGCGGACAAACATCGGGCCGCAGCGACGACACCGAAGAAGTCATCTCCAAACGCATCAAAGAATACCATGCCAAAACAGCCGCGGTGGCTAACCACTACGATGGATTTGGCAAACTGGTAAGGCTGAAAGGCGATGGCGATATCGCCGCCACCTTCAGGCTCATTACCCAGGAAATAGAAAAATATCTGCAACCGGCATAGTGGAAAAAGGAAACTTCGTTGATTATATCCGTGTCTTTTGCCGCTCTGGCAAGGGAGGGGCGGGAAGCTCGCATTTCGCACGCACAAAGTTCAACCCCATGGCGGGGCCGGACGGCGGCGATGGTGGCCGTGGAGGACATATCATCCTGCGTGGCAACAGTCAGTTGTGGACATTGCTGCACCTGCGCTATCGCAAAAACATACTGGCGCAGGATGGCGGTAACGGTAGTAAGAACAACTGCACAGGTAAGGAGGGAGAAGATATAATTGTAGAAGTGCCATTGGGAACGATAGGCAAAGACGAAGAGACCGGTGAAACAGAAGTAGAAATACTGGAAGACGGACAGGAAGTGGTATGGTTAAAAGGTGGCCGCGGCGGACTGGGCAACAGTAACTTCGCCACACCTACCAACCAGGCGCCTGAGTATGCGCAACCCGGCGAGCCCGGTGTAGAAGGCTGGAAACTGCTGGAACTGAAAATACTTGCCGATGTAGGGCTGGTGGGTTTCCCCAATGCAGGCAAGTCTACATTGCTATCCACCATCAGCGCGGCAAAGCCTAAGATAGCCGATTACGCTTTCACTACGCTTACCCCCCAATTGGGCATGGTGCCTTACCGCGACGAGCGTTCCTTTTGCGTAGCCGACCTGCCGGGCATCATAGAAGGGGCCGCAGAAGGTAAGGGGCTGGGACACCGTTTCCTGAGGCATATAGAAAGAAACGCTGCATTGTTATTCCTGGTGCCGGCGGACAGCGACGACCATAAGAAAGAATATGACATACTGCTGAATGAGCTGGAACAATTCAACCCGGAATTGCTGAACAAGCGCCGCATCATTGCCATAAGCAAAAGCGATATGCTGGACGATGAACTGAAAGAAGCAATAGCCGCCACACTACCCAAAGACGTGCCACATATATTTATTTCTGCGGTATCCAATATCGGTATCAGCGAGCTGAAGGACATGCTCTGGAATGCATTAACAGAGGACGAAGAGCAGTAATGCTATAACTATATTAAAAAAAAACCGCCTCCCGGATTGAGAGGCGGTTTTAGTTTTTTACGCTTCGGCTTCCATATAAGAAGAAACCGGTTCGCAGGTACATACCAGGTTCCTGTCGCCGTAGGTATTGTTTACCCTGGCTACACTGGGCCAGAACTTGTTGTTCCTTACCCAGGGAAGCGGATATGCGGCTTCTTCCCTTGTATATGCATGTGCCCACTCGCTGGCAGTGATGACGAACTGGGTATGCGGCGCGTTCTTCAACACATTGTCTTTCTTATCGACCTTGCCATCTTCTATGGCACGTATCTCCTCGCGTATCTGCAAGAGTGCATCGCAGAAGCGGTCGAGTTCGCCTTTATCTTCGCTTTCTGTTGGCTCTATCATGATAGTGCCGGGAACGGGGAAGCTCAATGTCGGCGCATGGAAACCGTAGTCCATCAGCCTCTTTGCAACATCTTCCGCTTCTATCTCTGCGGTCTTCTTGAACGGGCGCAGGTCAACAATGAACTCGTGCGCGCATGTGCCGCCGCTACCTGTGTATAGTATCTCAAACTGGCCTTTCAGACGGGCACGCATATAGTTGGCATTCAGTATGGCATACATGCTCGAGTCTTTAGCGCCCTGTGCACCCAGCAGGCGGATATAAGCGTAAGATATCAGCAATATGCTGGCAGAACCATAAGGCGCAGATGATACCGCATGACCGGGCTGACCCTGGCTGCCAAATACATGGCCCGGCAGGAAGGGCGCCAGGTGCTCGCGCACGCATATGGGACCCACGCCCGGACCGCCACCACCGTGTGGTATGGCAAATGTTTTGTGCAGGTTGAGGTGGCAAACGTCAGCGCCTATCAGGCCGGGAGCAGTCAAGCCTACCTGCGCGTTCATGTTGGCACCATCCATATACACCTGTCCGCCATGCTCGTGTACGATGTCAGTTATTTGTTTGATAGTTTCTTCGTACACACCGTAGGTGGATGGATATGTAACCATGATACCCGCCAGGTTGGCTGCATGTTGCGTAGCCTTAGCCTTCAGGTCTTCTACGTCTATATATCCGTTCTCCAGCGCCTTTACAACTACTACCTTATAACCCACCATTACAGCAGAAGCAGGATTGGTACCATGCGCAGAGATAGGTATCAGCATTACGTTGCGGTGTTTATCGCCACGGCTTTCGTGGTAGCCGCGTATGGCCAGCAACCCGGAATACTCGCCTTGCGCGCCGCTGTTGGGCTGCAGGCTGCAGGCGTCAAATTTAGTTATCTCGCAAAGGTATTCAGAAAGTTCTTTTACTATTCTCATGTAACCTTCGGCCTGATCGCGTGGAACGAAGGGGTGCATCTTCGCCCAATGGGCCCAGCTAAGCGGTATCATCTGTGCTGCAGCATTCAGCTTCATGGTACAACTGCCCAGTGAAATCATGCTGGTATTCAATGCCAGGTCTTTGTTCTCCAGCATTTTCATATAACGCATCATCTGCGTTTCGCTGCGATGGCTGTTGAATACCGGGTGCGTGAGATAAGAAGAAGTGCGTGTGAGCGAAGAAGAAATATTAGACAGCGTCATGTCGTGACGCATGTCGAGGGCCACAGCATCTTCATTGTTCCTGAAGATATTTACAATATCCGCCACGTCGGCTATTGTTGTGGTCTCGTCCAGCGATATGCCTACCAGCGTATTGCCGGGGAAATACCTGAAGTTGATGCCGGCAGCCTCAGCCCGGTTTTTGATATCATCAGGCTGAGATACTTTAACGGTAACCGTATCGAAATAGCTATCAGAGTAAACATTGAAACCTGCAGCTTTCAATTCTTCGGCCAGGGTGTGTGCCAGTACGGAAACGCGCTTGGCTATATCCTTCAAGCCATCAGGACCGTGGTAAATCGCGTACATGGCTGCCATGTTGGCCAGCAATGCCTGTGCTGTACATATGTTTGAAGTAGCGCGCTCGCGTTTGATGTGCTGCTCACGTGTCTGCAATGCCATGCGCAATGCGCGGTTGCCCTGCGCGTCGATGCTGATACCGATAATACGGCCCGGTATCTGGCGCTTGAAGTCATCGGTTGAAGCCATAAATGCCGCATGTGGACCGCCAAAGCCCAATGGAACACCAAAGCGCTGTGCAGAACCTAAGGCCACATCGGCACCTAACTCTCCGGGCGAGGTAAGCAAGGTAAGTGCCAGCAAGTCGGTAGCCATAGCCACATAAGCGCCGGCGGCGTGAACTTTTTGTATGAAGTTCCTATAGTCTATTATAGAGCCTTTATCATTAGGATATTGCACCAGGGCGCCAAAGTAGCTGCTGTCTATATCTGCCGTGTTATAATCGCCGAAAACAACTTCTATATTCAGCGGAGTAGCGCGGGTAATCACCAGGTCTTTTGTTTGCGGGAAAGTCTCCACATCGACAAAAAACTTATTGCGCTCGGGGTTATCGTGGTCTTTGTTCAGCGCGCCGAAGAACATGGTCATCGCCTCTGCTGCCGCTGTGCCTTCGTCCAGCAAAGAGGCATTGGCAAGTGGCAGGCCCGTCAGGTCGCTGACAACCGTTTGGTAGTTCAGCAGGCTTTCCAGCCTTCCCTGCGAAATTTCGGCCTGGTATGGCGTATAAGAAGTGTACCAACCCGGGTTTTCAAACAGGTTACGCAATATCACGTTGGGGGTATGGGTATCGTAATAGCCCTGCCCTATGTATGTTTTATTCAGTTTGTTTTTTAGAGAGGTCTCTTTCAACTGCTGCAAAAACTCCGCTTCGCTTTGCCCCGCGGGTATGCGCAGAGAGCCATCCATGCGTATAGATTTGGGTACCGTTCGGGCTATCAGTTCATCGAGGCTGTCAATACCGATTGTGCCGAGCATTTGCTCCGTTTCCTGACCGTCGGGGCCTATGTGCCTCCCTATAAATTCCCGGTTCTGCTTTGTAAATAAATCCATGATTTCCCTTGAAAAAATTAAGAATATGCAAATGTAGAAGGATAGGCGGGATTTGCAAAAAACCACGAACACCGGCTTAACCTGGTTTTACGCAAACCTACGTGCGGCAAATGACAACAAAAAACTGCTTTGCAGCAAGTTGATGGTTTTTTAGCACATTGATTATCATAAGGTTATGAAGTATTTGTTGTTATTTGTTGCGAAAATCATCTTTTGATGGCAATACAACATATATAAAAATATACACATCCGGACAGTATAAACAATGATTAAAATCAGTGCGGGTAGACGATAAGATCACAATTGATGTTTCTCATGGTGGAGACGATATTAATAAGTACAAATTTACGTAAAAACGACGATAATATTAAATTGAATCCCAAGCAGAAAATGAATTTCTGGATCTATTTTTTTGCCCCCACTCTATGACCTATACCAAAGGAGGGAACTACAAGGGCTATTATTGCTACCGGTTAAAGACTATTTGTGTCAGTTTACCATGACAATTCCACGCCTGTTTTTTTAACAAATCTATGGCTAAGGCCCTGATTGTGGAATGATGACCGCACAATAGCTTTGCCGGAAACTTAACCTTTTATGAAACAATTACTACCACTACTACTGTGGGCTTTGCCACAACAAACGCGCAGGCACAGGCCACCTTCTTCTCAAAGAACACACCCAGCTCCGCAGCGAAAGCTATCGTCCAGTCCTCCAGGGCGGGGGCTAAAACCACAGCCGCTTACTGGAGGCTGGCCGCTACTTCTGATTACACCTTCGACGGCTCGTCGTTGGAATTGACAGACTCCGCATTTTATAAATATTCGAACGGCAGGGGCTCTGTGCTGACCGCCGACGACATGAACCCGGACGACTACGGGTTGAGCAGTACTATACTGTACGATACTGCCGTAATGCTGACAGATAACGGCGGCGGACTAGAGCCATACAGGAGGTACATCAGCAACTACGACGGCAGCAACCGGAGAACGGAATTCCTGGAACAATTTGACAATGGTGGTGGAATGAAGAACAACAGCAAACACCTGGCTGTACGTGACGCGAATGGAAACATCACGCAGGAAACTACGCTATACTGGGACGGCATGAGCAACAAATGGGATACCACCGGTATTACTTTTCGCGTGTTTGACAGCCAAAGCAAACTGCTGTGGGATAGCACAGTGAGCCATGCAATGGGTGTATCTGACCCGTCGCTGATGTCGGTATATACCTACGACGGTAATGGTAATATGGTACATGCTATGAACTATGGTTGGAACGGCAGTAGCTGGGATACGTCAGGCCAGGTGATCAACACATACAACAATAACAAAATTGTGACATCGCTGGAGCAGGACTATGATACTACAGGATGGGTAAATAGTTTTGCGGACAGCACAGGTTATGACAATAACGGTGTATACAATTATTATCTCCCTAAGTACTGGGATGTAGATTCTGCTGAGTGGGTGTACGACCAGTTGGAAACAAGGACGAATAACAGTAAAGGCTTGCCTACCAATGTATTCTTCTCGCAATGGAACGACACTACGGGTATGTGGGAAGTATTGGGAGAAGGCGAGGTAAGCTACGACAATAATGACAATCCTACGAAAATAGAAGTGTATGTGTACTTTGGCGGGTTTAAATTACCTACACCGTTCTTCATTCGCAATATGTACTGGGAATACTACTTTAACGTAGGTGTGCAGGATGCAGATAACAAAGAACACATTGTAATATATCCTAACCCGACCAGTACCAACATAAACATAGTACTGAGCGAGCGGAAGGATGCCAACATCAGGCTGACCGGCATGAGCGGACAGACTGTGAGGAGTATGCAGGCAACCGGTGTGCAAAAAGCAACCCTGAACGTAAGCGGTCTGCCGGCGGGTAATTATATACTGAGTGTGGATAGCGAAGGCCATGCACCGGCAACTCAATTAGTGACTGTGCAATAAGAAATATTTTCTGTTATAGTGTAGCGGCCCCGCAGTATTGCGGGGCCGTTTTTTTGCACCGGTATAGCTGCTTTATTATTATCTTAGTTCTACTCATGAAAAAACTGTTCATCAATCATACCCGTTTTATGGCCCTGCCTATAACTATCGGTGTAGTAGTGCGCATGGTGGGCAGCTATGCCGATGACAAATTGAATATAAAAGAGGCCAGTGAAATATTACTGGCCGGTATAGAGCTGATTTTGCTGCTTTTTCCCGTGTACTTAGTTTTGCGGGCTGTTTGGAGGAAAATATTCGTGCAAAAGGCTGAAAATCAATAATATTATATTTTTCCATGCCATGATTTCATAAAATCAGGAAATCCCCTTACCTTTGCGTTCCCAAAATTATCCGGCTATCTGTCCATCTCCGGGCCGATAACCAGCGTTGCTGCCGGATACGAGGGGAAAATTTTTTAATAACTAAACAATTTTTATGGCAACAAACCTTCAGGATTACGAGCTGATGGTCATTTTCACGCCTGTATTGGCAGAAGATGAGTACAAAGCGGCTCAGAAAAAGTACGCAGACTTTATTAAAGAGAACGGCGGCAAGATCGTTCACGAAAACGCATGGGGCCTCCGCTCGCTGGCTTACCCCATCGACAAAAAGACAACAGGCCTGTATTGGGTGCTGGAATACCAGGCAGACCCTCAGAGCAATGGTACATTGGAAATACAAATGAACCGCGATGAGTCTGTAATGCGCCACATGATAACCAAGCTGGACAAATACGCCGTGCAGTACAATGCAAGAAAGCGTAATAAAGTTAACTCAGAAGAAGCCGTTACCGCTTAATCACATTAAAAAGAACTGAACAATGGCTAAACAAAACGATATAAAATTTCTGACCTCTACACGTGTAGAGCAGCGCCAGAAGAAATACTGCCGCTTCAAGAAAATGGGCATCAAGTACATTGATTACAAAGACGCCGAGTTTTTGAAGAAATTTGTAAATGAACAGGGCAAAATGCTGCCCCGCCGTATTACGGGCAACTCGCTGAAATACCAGCGCAAAGTAGCACAAGCAATAAAAAAGGCACGCCAGATGTCGCTGATGCCCTATGTAACAGACCTTTTAAAGTAATAACCAATGCAAGTCATATTAATTAAAGATGTAGACAACCTGGGCTCAGCCCACGAGCTGGTAGCAGTAAAGCCGGGATACGCCCGCAACTACCTAATACCTCAGAAATTCGCTGTAGAAGCAAGTCAGTCGAACATGAAGATGCTGGAAGAACGCCGCAAACAGCTGAAGAAACGCGAAGACGCATTGATGGCAGAAATAGCTAAAGTAACTGATGTACTGAAGGCGAGTCCTGTGAAAGTAGGCGCTAAAACCGGTACGAGCGGAAAAATATTCGGCTCCGTTACTTCTATACAACTGGCACGCGCTATTCGTGAGCAAAAAGGTTATGAAATAGACCGCCGCCGCATATCACTGGTAGGTGATGTGAAGGAAGTAGGCACACACAAAGCCCAGATAGATTTCGGTAAGGATAATGTACTGGAAATAGATTTTGAGGTAGTAGGTGAATAAATCTTTAAAGTAAAAATAACGGGAAAGCGGCTTCGATGTAGAAGCCGCTTTTTTTGTTGGTATAGTCTTAAGCGCGCGTTCATTACATTTGCCCTCATGATTAGTGAACTCACAGAACAAATAAAACAATCGCAATGGGCCGCCCGGGCCTTAGAACCGGACCATGACCGCCGCAAAGAAGCAAACGACATAGTGCAGGAATATGCAGAAGCCTTTCTTGAAAAGCTGCGCGACACGAAGACATATATACAGGCCGGGTATGACGATGCTACACTAAGCGATACCGATTTCTCTCACCCTCATGATATAGACAGGGTAATCCATCTGTTGGAAAAGCACATGGAAAACCCGGGCATTAATCCTGCGCATGGTGGGCACCTGGGATATATACCCGGCGGTGGATTATACGCCGCAGCGCTGGGCGATTACCTGGCGGACGTTACCAATAAATATGCGGGTGTGTTTTTTGCATCTCCGGGGGCGGTGAGGATAGAGAATGCGCTGATAGAATGGACTGCGAAACTGGTGGGATATGAAAAGGGATTTGGCGGTAATATCACATCGGGCGGCAGTATAGCCAACCTGGTGGCGGTGACAACAGCGAGAGATGCAAAACAGCTAAAAGCAAAGGATTTTGACAGGGCGGTTGTGTACACTACAAAACAAGTGCACCATTGTATAGACAAAGCACTGATAATTGCAGGATTGCGCGAGTGTGTAGTGCGGTATATTGAAACCGACGCACAATGGCGCATAGTACCTGCGGCATTACAGCAACAAGTTGAAGAAGACAAGAACCAGGGTTTATTACCCTTCATGATAGTGGCCAACGCCGGCAGTACGGATGTGGGCGCTATAGACCCTTTGCAGGAAATAAGCGCAATAGCAAAGCAACACGGCCTGTGGCTGCATGTAGATGCCGCATACGGCGGGTACTTCCTGCTGCTGGATGAGTACAAAGAAAAGATGAAAAGTATCAGCGAAGCCGACTCTGTTGTGCTGGACCCGCACAAAGGGCTGTTCCTACCATACGGCACGGGCATCGTACTGGTGAAGCAATTGAAACACCTGCAAAACGCCTTCGCATATGAAGCAAACTATATGCAGGATACTGTTGCCATGACCGACAGTATTTCTCCGGCTGATGTTTCTCCGGAACTGAGCAAACATTTCAGGGGGCTGCGCATGTGGTTGCCGCTTAAATTGTACGGCGAACAGGCCTTCAGAGATTGCCTGCAGGAAAAAATGCTGCTGACAAAATACTTCACCAACAAAGTGCAGGAGCTTGGGTATGAAATAATATGCGAACCCGAAATGACCGTAGTGGCCTATCGCTTTGTGCCGCAAACGGGCGATGCTAATGAATTCAACAAAAAGCTGATGGACGCCATGCACAAGGATGGTGAAATATTTATCTCATCTACCATGCTGGACGGTAAGTTTGTCCTGCGTTTTGCATGCCTGTCCTTCCGCACACATATTGAACATGTGGATAAGCTGCTGGCTATGCTGAGGAGGCATAAGGAGGAATTGCTGAAGTAGTTTAGCCCTTCCTTGCCATTACCTTTTCGACAGCCGCGATGATGTTGGCTTTGCCGAGGCCGTATTTGTTCAGCAGGTCGACAGGTTTGCCGCTTTCGCCGAAGGTGTCGTTTACCGCAACATATTCCTGCGGGGCGGGATGCTTCATAGCCAATACCTGGGCCACACTATCGCCCAGGCCACCATTACGCTGGTGCTCTTCAGCCGTAACCACGCAGCCTGTTTTGGCCACAGAGGCAAGTATCGCCTGCTCGTCCAGCGGCTTGATGGTGTGCATATTGATGAGCTCAACTGAAATACCTTTTCCCGCCAGTTCCTTAGCGGCTTCTACAGCAGTCCATACCAGGTGGCCGCAGGCTATTATGGTTACATCGGTGCCCTCTGCCAATACCTGTGCAATGCCTATCTCAAATTTATCATCGGCAGGCGTGAATATGGGCCATGCCGGGCGGCCAAAACGCAGGTACACCGGCCCTATATGTTCGGCGATAGCCATAGTGGCCAGCCGTGTCTGGTTATAATCGCAGGGAACTATTACCGTCATGCCCGGCAGCATCTTCATCATACCTATATCTTCCAGCACCTGGTGGGTCGCACCATCCTCGCCCAGTGTAAGTCCGGCGTGCGAAGCGCATATTTTTACGTTCTTACCGCTATAGGCTATAGACTGGCGCACCTGGTCGTACACGCGGGATGTGGAGAAGTTGGCGAATGTAGCAGTGAATGGTATTTTGCCGCCTATGGTCAACCCTGCAGCTACACCCATCATGTTAGCTTCCGCTATACCTACCTGGAAGTAGCGTTCAGGAAATTCCTTCATGAACTGGTTGAGCTTGAGTGAACCGCCAAGGTCGGCAGTGAGCGCAACGATATCCGGATTTTTACGTGCGGCTTCTACTATGCCGTCTCCAAATCCTGAGCGAGTGTCTTTTTTACCTGTTTCCTGTATATTCTGTAACATGACCGCGCAAAAATAAGTTTATCATTTGGTTAATGTATACCCCCAATCCTTCAGCCAACCTATAATTTTTTCTTTATAGTCTCCCTGTATGATTATCAGCCCATCCTTTACACTACCGCCGGTGCCACATTTTGTCTTGATGTCCTTGCCCAGGTCTTTCAGGTCGTCATCCGTTCCCTGGAATCCATCCACCAATGTTACCACTTTCCCCGCCCGCTGTTTGGTATCGAGCTTCACGCGCAATTTTTGCAGGTTTTTCGGCAGGGTCTCTGCATCCGTTCCCTCGCCATAATCATTAAAAAAATCCTCACTGGTGGAATACACCAACCCGTCTGGACGGCCTTTGTGTTTTTTAGACATTGTTTACCTCCTTTGTTTTCATCTTTCCAAAACCGAAGTTAACCAAATACACGCCTGCAAATATGAGCAGGGCCGCAATTATTTTTACGGTTGTCACCTGCTCATCCATGAATATTACCGAAATAATGCCTGCGAAGAAGGGCTGAAGGTATATATAAGCCCCGGCGGTGGATGCGTTCAGTTGGCCCAGGGCATAGATATTCCACAGGTAGGCCAGGTAAGTAACGCAAATGACGGTGAAAGCTACCGCGAGATAATCAGTTGTTGTAAACCGGTACCATTCTATTGCTGTAAACTGTCCCCAGCCGAAAGGCAACACGTATATAAAACCAAAAAGAAATACCCAGCGAATGACTACCAATGGCCGGTAGCGCGTCATAAGCGGTTTGATAATAACAAGGTAGATGGCGTAACTGGTTGCGTTGAGAAAGACCAGCAGGTCACCCAATGCCGTATTAGTGCCGCCGCCCGATAAGTTTTTGCCCGCGCTCATCAACAGGAACGCTCCTGCAATACCCAGCAACAGCCCGAATATTTTCCAGGCAGTTATTTTTTCTCTCAATACAATGAGCGCTACCACGGTTATCAGCAGTGGCGTAGTCATCATCACCAGCGAGGCGTGTATAGGTGTAGTCTGTTCCAGGCCCAGGAAGAAAAGCATCTGGTTGATAGCCACACCAAACAATCCGCCAAGCGCCAGTATCAGCCAGTCGCGCCGAGCTATTTTTGTCCTGTATTTATCACCCAGCAGGTAGCTGAGCCAGAACAATGCTGCAGCTACACTCACCCGGATAAGTATAAATCCCAGTGGCTCTATCAGACGGGGCATAACATATTTGGCGGCGCTGTAGCCCGCCCCGTAAAACAGGTTGGTGCCCAGCAGGGCCAGATGCGCTTTTGTTGTATTGTTCACGAGAAAGGCAAAGTTAGAAGAAATGAGTGCTGTACGTATAAGTTACAATCTGCTTTAAATAACATAACAATTGTAAACAGGTTGGATTAACTATGACGGAAGAAATTATTTATTTAATTTTCAATATAATGGATATGAAAGCTGTTTTAACAACCCTTACTTTGATAGTTTCTTTTGCGTGCATAGCTGACCCGGTTATGCGTACAGAACACAAACGGGCACCCCTCAAAGGAAAAGTAAAAATAGTACGCTCCTATGGGTTGGGGACTCTAGATGAGGCAGAGGTAAGGGCACGAGGAAAGAATTTTTATTCAGTTGATAGTTTTAATGAGATTGGAAAGAAAGTTTACAGTTACTATGTTTCTGAGGGCATAAACGATGGCGGAACCAGGTATAAATATGATGTAAAGGGTACCCTTGTCGAAGAATACAATGAGGCTGTCGAGTCCAAATTGATAAAAAGGACGATTTATATGTATGATACAATCGGAAGACTAATTCAGGAATTATGGATGTGGTCGGATGAAAGTTTAGTTTACATGAGTAAGAAATATACTTATGCTTCGGGGCTATTGGTAACAAGAGAAGTTTCAAACTCACAAGGTGTCTATCGTACTGACTATAGCTATAATGATAAAGGACAAGTGATATCCGAAACAAATCACCATCCTGTTAGTGCGGGCTCGACTACTACATATACCTACTACGATAACGGTAATATTCTTTCGGAAACTAATATCTATGGTTTTGGGAGTGTTAAAACAACGTATACTTACGACAAACACAACAATGAAATATTAGCAGAAGAACAAGTTGATAATGAACCGGTTCGCCGAAGCTTTACTAGCGAATATATCTACGACAGCAATGGCAATTGGATACGTGTTATTGAAGATTTTCCAAGTGACTATGCCGACAGTCCGGCAAAACAAATGTTCATTCGTGAGATTGAGTATTATTGATCGGTTCATTTTTTTGCTATTCATTTAGCCAGCTATCCACAATAGCCTTAAAGTGCTCGAAGGCATCTTCAAACTGCATTTTCCGGAATGGGAAATTTATTGCTTCCTCCATAGCATCTGCAAGATTGAAAGACTGCTGCGCCTTCCTGATGAATACCTTTTGCTCATACAATTCTTTAGCCAGGTACTCCTGCTCGGTTTGTCCCGGTGTGGGTATCAGTATGGCTTTTTTGCCCAGCTTTACCAGGTCCATCAGGGTAGAATAACCACTGCGGCAAACGACCATGTCAGCACCGGAGAGTACTTCCGCCAGCCTGTCGCCCACTACCTGTTTATGGGAGGTAATGTGTTGCGGTATGTCTTTCCTTTCCGGCACACCATTGCTTCCTTCTACAAAAACAACCTTCCCCCTGTGGAGTTTAGCCTGCTCCCAAAGCTTATCTGCAAGTAGGGTACGTTGCGGCTCGGGGCCTGACAATAAGATAAGCAGATAGCCGGTTCCCTTAGCAGGTTTATGTTCAGCCTGCGATAAAAGCCCGATGTATTGGGCCCCCGGTGGCAATGTTACCGGGTGCGATAAACGCCCCCCCAGCCCGGGAGACTGCGGTATATCTACAACCCAGGTATCGGCAAACCTGCCGAGAAATTTATAATGCAACCGCCGCAGCATATTATCCGCAACAGCGCCCATACCCGTGATGATGTTCAACTGGTGCGTGAGGATGACCGACGGGATATGGTCGTGATAAAGACCATAACGGTTGTCGGATATGACCAGGTCTATCTTGTATCGCCCGGCTGTTTCTTTCAGCCAGGCATGCTCCCTTTTTATCTTGCCCAGCAATGAAGGGACCTGTTTGATGATGACAGGCATGAACAGCGAAGGCGCGGCGGCGTAGCGCACATTATATCCCTCCAGGTAGATAGTATCTATGGCAGGAAAGGTTTCGTTTATAAAATTGTTCTGGGCCCGGTTGCCCGCAAACCATACGCGGTGGCCTTTTGCACGCAGGTACGCTATCACGGGCACGCAACGCGTGGTGTGCCCCAGTCCCCAGTCCAGCGGGGCTACCAGTATGTTCAGCGTACGTTCGATACGTTCAAATCATTAACTTTACAAAAGTAGCCAGAAGGATATGATTAAAAAGAACAAAACAGCCTTTTACCTGTTATTAATTATGGCAGCATGTATGATACTGGAAAGTTGCGCTACGACCAAAGACTGCGGTTGCGGTAGCAATATCAACCGGGCTTACAAGCAGCCTAAGCGTTATCACTAAACAGACGCGGTATGTTGGACGATAATAATAAAGTCTGGATGCATTATGTGGGGATACTGGCCGCCGATGCCGGGGCTGCACGCTTCCTGTCCCGCTATATGCGTTTCCTCATGATACATCGCGGGTACCTTAAGTCTGTCGAAGTAATAGACCTGCAGCGTTACAAGCTCATAAAATCTTCATCCCGCAAATTGAGGCAATATGTGAATGAAAGACTGCATTTGCCTTTTGTTTTTCTTTGCTGTAATAATTAGGGGCTAAGCTTTGAGATATTAAGGCAATATACCCGGCCCTAATACCCTGAACCAGAATAAATAACCCAGCACAGAACCTATGATGCCGGCTACACGGAATGGCATAATTTCTTTTTTAGGCAGGAACCTGAGTACGGCATTGCAACATAAGTATATTGCAATGACCCCCAGCAATATTGACAGCAAATTTTTAGGTAATGACAATTGTAAAGACACCTTCTGTTCATCGGTTAGTATTGGACTATCATAAACCAATTCCCTCAAATCTGATATTAGTATCACAATTTGTCGACTCCAAAAAAATGTAAGAACTATTAAAAAGGCTTTCAGATACTCATTCTTTAATAAATGATGCTGCTTTTTTAAAATAATATACCCGATAGAACCAATTGAGATATTAACCATCATCCCTCCAGCGTGATACGATAACACCTTCCAATTGTTTAAAGCAGGGCTGGCTGGAATTGCGACACTTAGTGATGTTTGAGCATAATGTAATGCAGGTTCCCATCCATATAAATATGCTGGTATATAGTGCCCGCACTCATGCACTATCGTCCCTGCGGCAGTAAACACGAAGAACAATATAAATATATATAGTGCTTTTGCAGTCATAAATATTCAAGGTAAGAGATATCAATAATATCTTTAACTATAGTAGATTCTTTAACAGGAGATACGATTTAGGTCTAAGCGAATTTATTTTCAATATAACATAATTTTTACGTAAATTTGCACTACATACATTAGTGGTCATTTCAACCAATCATGACTGCTCTAAAAGCTCTTTGACATACTGCTCCCTTCTTCCATATTATTCCACATTTACAAACCAACAGGGGAAACAAAAATGAACCGTAGTTTCACAATACTACCGGGCGCCATAATTGTTCCAAAATTTCTATTTCGGGAAAACTGGAAACATTTGGGAACAATTTTGGTAACATGCTGGTCATCAATTATTTATACACTCACTATAGCCTGGCAATGCACACCAAACCGGGAAATTTGTTTCCAACACCTGGAATAAGGCACTATGCGCCTGTTTGTTTTCATACTTTGCCGATGGAGTATTTTCGCAAAGCCCGGCTACCGTCGGTGCCATAAATCGTATTTCTCTAAAGTGAATACATGCGACCATTCATATCGCAAAACAAAAAATACAGGCCCCGTCCATCTTTTCACCAGGGAAATACTATGAAAACCAGATTTCATATATTAGATTTACTTACTGCTTTTTGTATATTACGGGGCAAAATTGTTTTGCCCTGCCGTAGGTACGCGCAAAAAACGCAGGCAAAACTGTTAATCAATACGTTATTATGAAAGAAGAAAAAAATACGATGCAGGAGGAAGTCTTACAAAGCAAGGGAGTGTCCCGCAGAAAGTTTTTGGGTTATGCAGGCGGACTGGCGGGGGCCGGGCTGCTGATAGCATCCTGCAAAAAGGAAGAGAACCCTGCACCGGCAGATGGAACAACGGACCTCGGCACAAATGATAATGGCCTTTTGAACCTGTTGTTCGTTATGCAACAAATAGAGGTTGGCTTCTACGAACAGTTGCTGAACAACAAGTTTGCCGGCATGACAGACCAGCAGGAAGCGTATTTCAAAGAGATGCTCGACCACGAAATAGCCCACCGCGAGCTGCTGCGCAACTACCTGCAGGGAAAAGGCACTGTAGTGCAGACAGACTTCAGCAGCGTCACCTTTTCTTCGCTTGACAATACTTTGAAAAACGCTGAAGTAATAGAAAACCTGGCAGTGGCTACGCTTAACGAAGCTGGCAGGCTGTTTGTGGCAGGAGAGCACGTGACGCTGGCCGCAAAATTGGCCTCTGTAGAAGCCCGGCAGGCAGCGACTATCAGCAATATGCTGCGCAAAGGCAACTTCTTCGGCCCGGTAGATGTTAGCGGGTCAGAACAAGGCTCACTGCCATCTAACTCTGTTACCACTATCAACAAGTTCCTTGTTACCAAAGTGTCCGGAAACAATTTACCTAACAAGTAAAAATGACAAAAAAGATGAATTTCAACAATATAATAGAAGATATCACATCGGGTAACATCGATGGATTTGATAAGACTGCCGCCCGCAGAGACCTACTGAAAGGATTAGGCGCGAAACTGGCTATAGCCGCTGTACCGTTTGCCGCGGCCAGCCTGCTTACTAATAAGGCATATGGCCAAAGCAAAGAAACCATCATCAATATACTGAACTACCTGCTGAAGCTGGAGTATATCTCGGATAAGCTGTATACCGAGGCGATGAAGGTAGAGGGGTTAACACCGGGGGAGTTTAGTGCAACGTTCGAGCAAGTAGCCGTGCAGGTCAAATCGCACATCACTATATTGCAGCAACTGGTTACCGAACTGGGTGGTACGCCCCTGGAAATCCCTGATGAAAAAATAGACCTTGGCGGTAATAAAGGTTTCGGCGGCGGTCCATTTTCCGATGCATTGAATAATACCGCCGATTTCCTGGTATTGATGCAAGTGCTGACAGATGGTGGCGAACGTATGTATAAAGGACAAACGTTCCAGGTATTATCCGATAAGATTACCCTGAGGGCGTTGATGACTATTCACTCGGTAAAAGCCAGGCAGGCGGCCTTTGCCCGCTACCTGCGCAACTACTGGATAGGAGATGACGTGAAGCCCTGGATAACAGCCACTAACTCGGATACTACCAACACTGCAGCACAACGGGCTTATGCCGGTGAAGGCAATACGATACAACTGGGAATAAATGTAGTGGGCATCAACGGTTACCAGATAAGCGCCGATGCCGCCACCCAGGCTTTTGACGAACCTCTGAACATGATAGATGGCAACAATATCCTGGACAGGTTCCTGAGCCCGAGTTAAACAGGAAATTTATCATACGCGCCCCGGTAAACGCCGGGGCTTTTTTATCCAACCGGGTCAACATCAAAATGTACCTGCACATTGCTCATACCCCTGGCCGCGGTAATTATGTCACGTTGCGTTTTAATAAATCCTTTCACCTCCTGCAGGGTCGCCTTGCTCCTGGGACATTTGATCCAGACTTCCTGGACATACTGGTTGCGCACCCTCGGTATCAGGGCCTGTACCGGCCCCTGCACGCCTATACCCGCAACTTGCTGTAAGGCTTGTGCCATCTGTCCCGCCGCGGCCACGGCCTTGGGCTCCTCGCTATGTTTGAAAGTTACCTTAATAAACCTGGTGAAAGGCGGGTATGCAAACTGCTGCCTGTACCTTATTTCATGCTCATAGAATGCTTTAACATCGTGTTCCTTAACCCATTGCAACACCGGGTGGGCCATATTGTATGCCTGTATCAGCACTTTGCCCTTACCGTCGGTACGGCCTGCCCTGCCACTTACCTGTTCCATCAGTTGGAAAGCCCGTTCGTTTACGCGGAAATCTGGAAAATTCAACAAGCTGTCGGCGCTTAGAATACCTACCAGTTCAATAGGCGCAAAATCCAGCCCCTTTACTACCATTTGCGTGCCAACGAGTATATCTATTTTACGCTTTTCCAACTTGTCAAACAATTCTGAAAAACTGGTTTTACCACGCATACTGTCCACGTCCATACGCCCAATTTTGGCCTGCGGGAAAAGTTGCGCTATCTCCTCTTCTACTTTTTCCGTCCCGAAGGTCTTGCTCTGCAACCTGTTGCTGCCGCAAGACGGGCATACGTGCACTACGGCAGACCGCAACCCGCAATAATGGCAATGCAGCTTGTCTGTGCTTTTGTGGTAAGTGAGTGATACGGCGCAATTTTTGCAGTGTGGCACCCAGCCGCACATCAGGCAAACCTGGAAAGGTGCATAACCCCGGCGGTTCTGGAATAACACCACCTGTTTATGCCTGGCCAATGTTTCGGCAATAGCATTGTACAGCTCGGGGGTAATCATTTTAATGCCCTGTTTGCGCATGGTTTCCAGCGATTTCGCATTGACCATTTCGATAGCCGGCATTTGCACACCCATGTAACGTTCAGAAAGATGTACATAACCATACTTCTCCTGTTGCACATTATACAGGCTTTCTATTGACGGAGTGGCGGAACCGAGAATAGTTTTCGCCTTATGCAACGATGCAAGGTATATTGCCGCATCGCGCGCATGAAAGCGGGGTGAGGGGTCTTTTTGTTTGTAAGAAACATCGTGTTCCTCATCAACGATTATCAGGCCTATTTCGTTATACGGCAACCATAGCGCCGATCGTGGACCCGCAACTATCTTATACTTGCCAAGGCGTGTTTTCTCCCAAATCTCTACACGCTCGTTGTTGCTGAAACGCGAATGGTACACTCCCAGCTCATCGCCAAAATAAGTATGTAGCCTGTTGACCAGTTGCGTTGTCAAAGCTATCTCCGGCAAGAGCAGTATCGCCTGCTTCCCGCTTTCTATGCATTCTTTTAGCTTTTTTATATACAGCATTGTCTTGCCGCTGCCGGTTACGCCTTGTAGCAACACTACATCTTTATCATCCAGCGCAGCTTCCAATTCATCATAAGCCTGGTGCTGCGCTGGTGTAAGTTCCAGTGTAGTCGTTTTAACAGTATCATCGCCTGCCAGTCTATCCACGGCTACTTCTTCAATTATAAAGATCTCTTTATCTGCCAGTGCTTTTACCTGGGCAGATGTGGCGGACGCCCGTTCCACGAGAGCATCCTGTCTCACTGCCCCATATTTCACTGAGAGTTCGATGAATGCCATAAGCAGGCTGAGTTGTTTAGGCGCACGTTGAAACTCATCGAAAAGCAAATGCAATTGCGCATCCTCCTTATACACAGGGTTCAGCCTTACAACCTTCTCCTTTTTAAGACGGTACGCCTGCTCCAGTTCATCGTGAATAACTATTGCCTCCTGCTCCATAAGCTCATTCAGCACTTCGGCAAAATGGCGAACCCCGGTTATTGCACGCAGTTCACTTAATGTCAGTTCTTTCCTACGTTCCAGTTCATCAGCGGCAGGGAAGGTCCTGTCACTCCACTCGTATACCACATCATCATGCTGGGGCATCCATTGCACCCTTGTTTCACCGCTCAATTTAAGATGCGCCGGAAGGGCGGCCTGCATCACTTCACCCGGAGCCGCAATGTAGTAGTCGGCTATCCATCGCCAGAAACTTAGTTGCATTACATTTACCACCGGCTCTTCATCCAGCAGAGCACGTATGGGTTTCACCTGGTATGCTTCGGGTTTATCGTTGTGCAGCCTGCCTACAATACCGGCATACAATTTGTTCCTGCCCAGCGCTACCTCTACGCGCATACCAGGCTGAAGGTCCTCCTGCATTTCCACCGGTACACCATACGTAAGCATACCGGGCATATTCAGCGGCAGTATCACATCGGCGTAAGAATTGCCTTCTTTAAATGTATTTAATTGAAACGCAGGCATGTGGGCGCAAATTAAGCAAAACTGTTAAGGCCATGGAGTCCTGTCGCTCACTTGCAAGTTTATTCGTAGTTTTGCAGACTAATATATAATTAATGTCAAGACAAGGTGAAAAAAGGTGTTCGTTTTGCGACAGGCTGGAAAGTGAAGTGAATATCCTCTTTACAGGAATAAAAGGAAATATTTGTGATACCTGTACTGAAAACGCTCATCACCTGCTGCAGGAAACCGTATCCGACAGCAAACCCGCTAAGGATACCCGTGATACGCTGAAGAAGCATAAAATATACAAACCCAAAGAAATAAAAGATTTCCTGGATCAATATGTGATTGGCCAGGATTCGGCCAAGAAGGTAATGTCTGTAGCCATTTACAATCATTATAAAAGGCTGATGCATCCTTATGCCGATGATGTAGAGATAGAAAAGTCGAACATCATCATGGTGGGCGAAACCGGTACGGGCAAAACCTTGCTGGCTAAATCCATAGCGAGATTGCTCCAGGTGCCGTTCGCAATAGTTGATGCTACGGTATTTACTGAAGCGGGATATGTAGGCGAAGACGTGGAAAGCATCCTTGCCCGCCTGCTGCAAAGCTGCAATTACGATGTAGCTGCCGCAGAACAGGGAATCGTATATATAGACGAGATAGATAAGATAGGACGCAAAGGAGATAATCCCTCTATCACCCGTGACGTGAGCGGCGAGGGCGTGCAGCAAGCTATGTTGAAACTTCTGGAGGGGACTGAAGTGCTGGTTCCCCCACAGGGAGGGCGCAAGCACCCCGAACAGAAGCTTGTAAAGGTGAATACGCAGAATATATTATTCATATGCGGCGGAGCGTTTGAGGGTGTTGACAAAATGATAGCTCGCCGGGTGCAGACATCGGCCATAGGCTATAATGCCATAAAAGCCACAAAAGAGCTGGACAGGAGCAACCTGCTGCAATACGTAAACGCACAGGACCTGCGCACCTTCGGGCTGATACCGGAACTGCTGGGCAGGTTGCCGATAGTGACCTACCTGAACCCGCTGGACCGCGATGCGCTGAAGAGAATATTGACCGAGCCAAAAAATGCTCTTATCAAGCAGTACAAGAAATTGTTTGAATACGAAGACATAGAGCTGACCGTGGACGAGGATGCGCTGGACTACATGGTGGATAAAGCCATAGAGTTTAAATTAGGAGGACGCGGACTAAGAGCTATCTGCGAAATGATACTTACTGACGCCATGTTCGACCTGCCCTCTGAAACCAACAAACAAAACTTCGTGCTGTCGCTGGAATACGCCAGGCAGATGCTGGAGCATACCAAGCTGGACCACCTGAAGGCAGCATAAAACTTAGTTAACAAGAAATATTAATACTAATGAACGAACTGGTAGAAAAATTAAAAGGCGAGGCCGGACTGACTGAAGAACAGGCTACGAAAGCACTGGAAGTGATAAAAGAATTCATACAATCGAAAGTGCCCCCCATGATGCACCCGATGATAGAGAACTTCCTGGCATCGAAAAGTGAGGGCAACGACCCATTGAGCGATATGATGAAGAACTTCGGCGGATAAGGTGTAACAAAGCATTGAATGAAGCCTCCGGAAATACCGGGGGCTTTTTTATATTTCTTTTATCCTATCCCATTGCTCGAAGGTGAAGGGGTATTGATGCTTCTCATCGGCATCGTGCTCTTCTGTCCAGCTGAGCTTCCAATGGGTATGGTCCATATGCGGAAAAAATGCGTGAGCGTCGTCTATTGTTGTATGTACCCTCGTGAGGTAAATCCTGTCCAACTCGTCTATGGTTTGCTCGAATATAATGCCACCGCCAATAACACAACCTTCATTGGTATCTTCTTCCCTAAGCCGTGCCAGTGCATCCTGCAAATTATCGTACAACAACACGCCATCGGGCAGGCGCAGGCCTTTGTCTGCCGAAACAACTATATTCAGCCTGTTCACCAGCGGTTTCCCCAGCGATTCAAAAGTCTTCCTGCCCATCAATACCGGCTTGCCTATTGTTACCCGTTTAAAGAATTTCAGGTCATCAGGCAGGTGCCACGGCAGGCCATTGTCCTTACCGATAGCATTATTTTCAGACATCGCTACTACTGCGCTTAGTATCATAATAAGTCAAAAATAATCCCGATAGCTATCGGGACAAAACCCAAATCCTAAAAACTTCAAAAAATATAAAAGAACGGATAAAAAATTATACCGCCACCGGGGCCTTTATATGCGGGTGCGACTGATAATTCTCTAATGTAAAATCTTCAAACCTGAAACCGAAAATATCTTTAACCTCCGGGTTGATCTTCATCGCAGGCAACGGGTACGGCTCGCGGGTAAGCTGTAGCTTAGCCTGCTCAATATGGTTGCTGTACAGGTGCACATCGCCAAAAGTATGGATGAACTCACCATACTGCAGATCACAGACCTGCGCCATCATCATCGTCAGCAATGCATAAGAAGCAATATTGAACGGTACACCCAGGAACACATCAGCGCTGCGTTGGTACAACTGGCAACTGAGTTTGCCATCAGCTACATAAAACTGGAACAAGGCATGGCAGGGTGTCAGTGCCATCTTCGAAAGGTCGGCCACGTTCCATGCATTTACAATAATACGCCGGCTGTCCGGGTTGGTTTTCAATAATCGTACCGCCTCCGCTATCTGGTCATAGGTCTTACCATCTGCACCGGTCCAGCTTCGCCACTGGTGCCCATATACGGGGCCAAGGTCGCCGTTCTCATCGGCCCATTCATCCCATATACCTACGCCATTGTCTTTCAGGTATTTGATATTGGTATCCCCGTTGAGGAACCAAAGCAACTCGTGGATAATTGATTTCAGGTGCAGTTTCTTAGTTGTAAGCATAGGGAAGCCCGCCTGCAAGTCGAACCGCATCTGGTAACCGAAGCAGCTTATCGTGCCGGTGCCGGTGCGGTCGTTTTTTTCAGCGCCTTTATCAAGGATGTGCTGTAGTAAATCAAGATATGCCTGCATACACAATTTGAATAACAACAAAGGTAAACCAAACAGTGTTTAATATCAGAAAGCAGGAAGGTTTGGGGATAAACAGTTAATTCTTATCCAAATCGTATTATTTTTACATCTTAGTATGTAAACTAACCTCATGAGTAAAATACTTTCCATTGTAATACCAGCATATAACGAAGGCCCTACCATTCACCGGATACTCAACCGTATCAAAGCTGTGGAGTTGATACAGGGTATGCAGAAGGAGGTAATTATCGTAAACGACTGCTCGAAGGACAATACGGAAGAAGCTATTCTTAACTATAAAAATGCCAACCCCGAGCTGCCCATCAGCTATTATAAACATGAGGTAAACCAGGGAAAGGGCGCTGCACTGCATACAGGCATCAACAAAGCGACGGGGGATTACATCATCATCCAGGACGCAGACCTGGAATATGACCCGCAGGAATATAACCTGTTGCTCAAGCCCGTACTTGACGATTTCGCCGACATAGTCTATGGCTCGCGCTTCATGGGTGGCAATCCGCACAGGATATTGTTTTTCTGGCATTCGCTGGGTAATGCCATGCTCACTTTCCTGTCCAATATGTTCACCAACCTGAACCTGACCGATATGGAAACCTGTTACAAACTCTTCAAACGTGATATCATACAAAATATACAGTTGAAGGAGAAACGCTTCGGCTTTGAGCCGGAGGTGACTGCCAGGATAGCCCGCGTGCCTAAAGTAAGAATATATGAAGTAGGTATTTCCTACTACGGCCGTACATACGATGAAGGAAAGAAAATAGGATGGAAAGATGGCTTCCGGGCGATATACTGCATCCTGAAGTATAATTTGTTTAAATAGGAATAGCTTATGCCTGTCATATTACCCGTAAAAGGCGTGTTGCCAAATATTCCCGAAGACTGCTACCTGGCGCCCAATGCCACCGTAGTGGGCGACGTGGTGATGGGCAAAGAATGCAGCGTATGGTTTAACGCGGTGATACGGGGCGATGTGAACAGCATACGCATAGGCGACAGGGTGAACGTGCAGGATGGAGCCTGCATACACTGCACCTACCAGAAGACCAAGGCCATCATCGGGAATAACGTATCGATAGGCCACCACGCCATAGTACACGGCTGCACGGTGGAAGATAATGTGCTGATAGGCATGGGGGCTATCATTATGGATAACGTCCACGTAGGCAAAAACAGCATAGTGGCTGCAGGGGCTGTGGTACTCGAGGGCACACAAGTAGCTTCAGGCAGTATTTATGCCGGCGTACCAGCCAAAAAGGTAAAAGACATCAGCCCGGAGCTGCTGGAAGGAGAGGTGGAACGCATAGCCAACAACTATGTGATGTACAGCAGTTGGTTCAAATAATCACAAATATTACGATTTTTTAATTTTGTATGTTATTTTATGCTTAGCTATTGCATAATAGGCAAACAGGATATACATTTGTTTCTTCATAAAACGCATGATCTGTATGAAAAAACTTATTCTCGCTTTACTGGCTGTATCCTCTTTGGGCGTAGCCAATGCACAAAAAAATAGTGTACTTGTTTATGGTAATATCGGACTGGCTACCGGCAAAACTGACAACGGCGGCGGTACCGAAAACAGGTATTTTGACTGGAATATAAATCCCGGTGTTGGTTACCAGTTTACTAACAATATCACTTTGGGTTTGCAGGGCGGCATATGGAGTATGTTTGAAGAAAACAGGACTTCTCCCGCACTAAACACGTGGAACAGGAATGCTATGGAAACCAGGGAATGGCAGGCTGGCGTTTTCTTCCGTTACACAAAGCCGGTTAACAATTGGTTGTCCCTGTTCACTCAGTTGGACCTGAACTATGTATCAGGACAAGACGTATCTGAAGCTGAAACAAGGGCGGTAGATTTTGCTGCCAACAAAATAGTGGAAACTATTATTTACGGCTATGACTATTACAACGGCTTCCAGGGCTCTATCACGCCGATGGTACAGGTATTTGTACACGACGGCATGGCGCTGAACTTCGGTATAGGCGGCCTGGGCTACAGGACTATCAGCTATGATACTCCGAAATCGCCTACTGCGCTGAACGGTACTATTGATCAAAGCGGTTTCTACTTCACATGGGGTAACCAATTCAACTTCGGTGTGTCTAAAAACTTTGGTTGCAAAACAAGGACCGGCAATGTAAAACCCGGTGATGATCTGCGCCCGATGAAAGTAGAAGATGACAAAGATGATGAATAAAAATTCTTAAAGGTTAAATAATAAAAAACGCCCCGTCCTTTCGGGGCGTTTTTTATATCAGAATTTTAGCATCCCGCCCCTTGGGCATAGGCTGCATGAATGGTAACTTTGTATGATGCTGACAGATAACCACGGAAGGCCGGTAAATTATCTCAGGCTGGCGGTAACGGACAGGTGCAACCTGCGTTGTTTCTACTGCATGCCTGCCCATGGCCTGGAATGGCTGGAGCGAAAAGAGCTGATGACCTGGGAAGAGATGCTGCAAATGTGCTCCGTGCTGGTGAAGATGGGTATTGAAAAGATCCGGCTCACCGGTGGAGAACCATTCGCCCGCAGGAATTTCATGGAATTCCTTACAGCCTTATCGAAAATTGATGGCCTGAAGGAGATAACCCTTACGACCAATGGCGTACTTACCGCGCCTTATATTTCCAGGTTAAAAGAATTAGGCATAAAATCTGTAAACCTGAGCCTGGACACGCTGGACAGGGAACGGTTTAAGAATATTACCCGCCGCGATGAGCTACCTAAGGTATTGGACACCCTGCACGAACTATTGCGCCACGATATGAGGGTAAAACTTAACGCGGTGGTGATGGCGGGTAAGAATACCGAAGACATTATTCCACTGGTGGAATTAGCCAAAGAATTGCCTGTGAGTGTACGCTTTATCGAAGAAATGCCTTTCAACGGAAACGGTACTTACACAGGCCTTATCTGGGACCATATAAAAATCCTGGATACAATAAAAAACCGATACCCGGACATGCAAAAAGTAACAGACCCTAAGTATTCTACTTCGTACAATTACAGCATTCCGGGACATAAAGGCACAGTGGGCATTATAGCAGCCTATACACGCTCTTTCTGTGGTACCTGCAACCGCATACGCATAACACCACAGGGTATGCTGAAGACATGCCTGTACGACAGCGGGGTATTGAACGTAAAAGACCTGCTACGTGCCGGGCATGACGAAACTGCAATGCAGGAGGCCATAATCGCGGCGATAAATACGAAAGCTAAAGACGGCTGGGAAGCTGAACGGAACAGAAAGGAATTTGTTAGTGAATCAATGGCAGAGATAGGAGGATAGGATATGATAACGGTACAGGGCGCGGAATATATAATTCAAAAGGAAGTACGGGACTATGGCGATGAATTGGTACTGCTGGAAAACGCCACAGGCAGGGTGCTGGCAGAAGACATAACCGCCGACCGTGATATTCCCCCGTACGACCGCGTGACGATGGACGGCATAGCTATCCTGTACGAAGCATATGCAGCCGGTATCAGGACCTTTAAGATAATAGGTACCCAGGCTGCAGGAGAAAAAGCAATAGAAATTTCTAACCGCACCGAATGTGTGGAAATAATGACCGGGGCCTCCCTGCCTGCCAGTACAGATACAATCGTGCGTTATGAAGACCTGGAAATAGAAGACGGCTCGGCCACAATCTTTTCAAATGATATAAAGCATGGCCAGAATATTCATTATTCAGGCACTGATAAACTGAAAAATACCCTGCTTGCAGAAGCAGGACGGTTAATCACCCCGGCACTGATAAACACTGCAGCATCGGTAGGCAAGGGGCAACTCAAAGTAAAAAGGCTGCCACGTGTATGCATACTTAGCAGTGGCAACGAATTGGTGCCGGTCGACCAGGAGCCTTCTCCGTTTGAGGTGCGCCGTTCCAACAACTACGCCATAGCCTCCACACTCCTGCAGCACAGGATACAGGCGTCAATGTATCACATTCCGGATGATAAAGAACTGATACATACCGCCCTTGCCAAATGCCTGAAAGAGAATGATGTATTGATACTGACAGGCGGGGTATCTATGGGCAAGTTTGACTATCTGCCGCAAGTGTTCGACGAACTGGAAATAACGCAGCTGTTCCATAAGGTAAGACAGCGGCCGGGCAAGCCATTCTGGTTTGGAACTGATATTGACCAGAAACTGGTGTTCGCCTTCCCAGGTAACCCCGTTTCGGCGTTTATGTGCATGCACAGGTATTTTGTGCCATGGCTTAACGCCGGTTTGGGATTGGAACAACCGCCGATATATGCCGTACTTGCAGAAGATTACAGTTTCAGGCCTGAACTTACTTACTTCCTGCAGGTGAAGGTAGAAAGCCAAAGTGATGGCCGTTTGCTGGCTACGCCGCATGAAGGCAACGGCTCCGGGGATTTTGTAAACCTCCTCTATGCGGATGCATTTATGGAATTGCCAGAAACGGAGGTTAACTTTAAAAAAGGCGAGGCATACAGGATATGGCCCTTCAATCGATAAACATTATGAATGAACTGACTCATATAGACGACCAGGGCCGAGCCAACATGGTGGACGTGAGCGAGAAAGCAACAACCAAACGCACTGCCCGCGCAAGGAGTATCGTGTCGCTGCCGGCGGAGGTGTTAGCGCAATTAGTGGATGGAGACATCCGGGCCCCAAAAGGACCGGTATTTCAAACAGCAATAATAGCGGGTATCATGGCGGCCAAAAAAACAGGTGAATTGATACCACTCTGTCACCCACTGGGTATGGACAATTGCCATATAGATATCAGGCTGGACAATAACAACGAAGTAGTGATTGACTGCACTGCAAGTATAACTGCTAAAACAGGTATTGAAATGGAAGCCCTGACGGGTGCATCGGTAGCTGCATTGACCATATATGATATGTGTAAAGCGCTGAGCCACGATATAGTGATAAAAGAAACGAAACTGATGGAGAAAACAGGAGGGAAGCGTGATTTCAAAAGAGACTAAATTATGCGGACTGGTGTTGGCGGGTGGCAAAAGCACACGCATGGGGCATGATAAATCTGTCATCAGCTGGAATGGCAAGGAGCAGCGTTATTACGTTGCAGATCTATTACAGCAGTTTTGCGATGACGTGTTTATATCGTGCCGTGAAGAACAGGTACCGGAAATCGACAGCAGGTACAAAGCTATAGCCGACACGGTTGATGGCAATGGCCCGATTGTAGGCATACTGTCTGCATTTGAAACAAAACACGATGTCGCATGGCTGGTAGTTGCCTGTGATTTGCCCCTTATTGATAAAGCCACGATAGAATACCTTATCTGCAAGCGAGATACCAACAAAGTAGCCACTACCTACAAAAGTCCGCACGATGGACTACCCGAGCCGTTAATAACCATTTGGGAGCCGAAAGCTAAAGAAACGCTGTACGCCTTCAAAGAACAGGGGTATAACTGCCCACGCAAAGCGCTTATAAATAGCGATGTTTTGATGCTGGAACCTTTAAACCCGGATACTCTTATCAATACCAATACGCCCGAAGACGCGGAACGAGTAAAGGAAATACTAACAAGGAAAATGAAAGCTGTGTAATGAATGATTGGACGAGATATAGTTGCCAGTTGGCCTTGCCGGGATTTGACGAAAATACCCAACAGAAGCTATCTGCCGCCAAAGTGCTGGTAGTAGGCGCAGGAGGCCTGGGCTGCCCAGCATTGCAATACCTTGTTTCCAGTGGTGTAGGCACCGTCGGTATTGCTGACTACGACGTGGTATCGGTAAAAAACCTGCACAGGCAAATATTGTACAGGCCGGCGGACATTGGGCAAAGTAAGGTAACGGTAGCAACAGAAAACCTTTCTACACAAAACCCGGATGTACACCTTGTACCGTATGAGCTAAGAATTACTACCGGCAATGTGATGGAAATAATTGCCGGTTACGATATAGTAGTTGACTGCACCGACAACTTCGATACCCGTTATTTGCTTAACGATGCATGTGTGTTAGCCGGCAAGCCACTGGTGTATGGCGCTATCTATCAATACGAAGGCCAGGTAGCTGTATGGAATATACATAGCGAGAATGGTGCACTATCGCCCAATTACAGAGACCTGTACCCTGAGGTAAATGCAGCCGTAGTGCCCAACTGTGCTGATGGCGGCGTGATACCGACTATTGCAGGTATGATTGGTTGCCTGCAGGCCAACGAAGTAATAAAATATATAACAGGCACGGGTGAATTATTAGCGGGTAAATTATTAATGGTGGATGCCCTCACCATGCAGAACCGCCTGATAAAGCTCAACACAACAACAAAAACAAAAATTACGAGCCTTCCGGCAGTATATGTTCAGGAAATAACTGCCGAAGAACTGAAAGAGCATGTAGCTGAATACCAGTTGATAGATGTAAGGACTGAAGAAGAACATAGCTTATACAATATCGGCGGATTGCATATTCCATTGCACGACATGAGCACTGCGGATATAGCCATCGATAAACCAATAGTCTGCTATTGCGCATCAGGCAGGCGCAGTGCAGGGGCAGCACGTATATTGCTGGAGAAGTACTCCGGCGCTTCAGTATATTCACTACGGGGAGGCCTGGATGCATGGCCGGTCGAGTATCATGGGTGAGCAGCCACCCAAACCTCACCGTCTCCAAACACTTCTTTCTTCCAGATAGGTACAGTTTGTTTGAGCGTATCGATGATATAACGGCAGGCATCAAAAGCTGCATCGCGGTGGGCAGCTGATACCGCAATCACGACAGGTACTTCTCCGACCTGTAATATACCGGTACGGTGATGTGCCGCTATCTTATGTACAGGCCATTGCTCTATAGCTTGCCTCGCTATCCTGCGCATTTCTTTTACAGCCATGCGTTCATAGGCTTCAAATTCCAGTCGTACCACCTGCTTGCCCTTCGTCTGCGAACGAACAGTACCGATGAATACATCAATACCGCCACAGTCCGGCGATCGTACCAGGTTGATGCAATGGGTTACATCCAATGGCTCCGATGAAAGTAGAACGTCTATCATACTATCCCCCGCTCACAGGTGGAATAATGGCAATCTCATCACTTATATTGATGGTCCTGTTGTCCGGTGCATATTCATCGTTCACTGCTATCATATACGATGCCAGTTCTTTTAGTCGGGGATATTGCTGTTCTAATATAGCTTTCAGGTTTCCGGTAGTTGCACCGTCCACCTGTATTTGTATTGAGTTCCCGCCAAATATATCCCTGGCTATGCCGAAAGCCAGCACTGTGATTTCCATAGCTGCAAGTTAGTTAAGGTAAATGTTTCAGCAATACATTTATACCGGCTGCAAACACGAGTATTGCAGTAACCCTGCGTATCACCAATGGGCTGAACCTGACGGCACCCAGGTTGGAGCCCAGTAACCCGCCTGCTAATACCGCAGTTGCCAATACTGCGATGCGGGCATAGTTCATATCAGCCGGCATGTGGGACAGTTGTCCTGCAATGCCCGCCAGCGAATTGACCAGTATGAATACGCTTGCTGTAGCGGCTATCTTTTGGGGGGTATCCCACTGCATAATGTTCAACAAGGGAGATAAGAATATACCCCCGCCAATACCCACCATCCCTGAAAGAAAGCCTATAGCGCCACCCACTAAACTGTTCGTTGCCGGGTTAGCATATTTGCCGGCCTTGCTTTGAGAGGGCGATTGAGTTTTTACCCAAAGCAGTATAGAAGCGACTACCAGGCTGCAGCCGAGCAGGATAAAAAAAGTATCCTGGCTAATGCGCAAAGACGAGCCAACATATGCAAGTGGCACACTTACCAATACTATCGGAAGTATCTTTTCCCACGCTACTTGCCCATTGCGGATAAAGACTATGGTGCTCCCTGTCACCACGATCACGTTACAAACCAAGGCGACCAGTCGCATTTCCTGGAAGGGTAGCGCATAAAGGGACAACAATGCCAGGTAACTTGACCCTCCCCCAAAGCCCACGGATGCATAAACAAATGCAATTGCAAAAAAGAAGATAGCGAGTTCCCAATGCGGCATGGTGTAATATTAAGGAATTATATAGCTTGTTGAAATAAAAAAGCCGAGCGTAAAAACGCTCAGCCCCTATAAACCCTATCACCATGAAAACTTTACAAAAGTACGTTCAAATGTTGATACAACAATGTAACATTAGTTACATTAACAGGTCTTTTACTTTCCGATACAGAATTTACTGAATATATAATCCAGCTTGTCCTCAGTAGTCACCTGCCCGGTAATTTCGCCAAGGTAGTGGAGGCAGCGGCGCACGTCAAGGGCAACCAGGTCGCCGGAGATATGATTGTCCAGCCCGGCCTTTATATCGTTGAGTGATTTCAGCACTTCCTGCAAGGCGGCATGGTGGCGTGCATTAGTGACGATGGTGCCCTCGGTATTTATTCTGCCGCCTATCACATGGTCGTATAACGATTGCCTTAAGGCTTGTATGTTATCCTTGTTTTTGGCGGATATGTATAATATATCATCGCCAAACTGCTGCGAACCTGCTACGTCGGTTTTATTGCCCACCAGCAGGTATTTTATGCCTTCCTGCTCAAATATGGTTTTCTGCTGTTGCAGTTCTTTGCTGCTTTCCTCGTTTACGTCGAACAGGTACACCACTATATCCGCTCGTTTCATAATATCACGACTGCGCTGCACCCCCATGCTTTCCACTATGTCGGCGGTATGTTCCCGTATGCCTGCCGTGTCTATCAGGCGAAAGAGTACGCCGTTGATGTTCAGCACTTCTTCAATACTGTCGCGGGTGGTGCCGGCTATTTCGCTCACTATCGCCCGCTCCTCGTTCAGCAAGGCATTCAGCAGCGTGCTTTTACCCGCATTGGGTTTGCCTATGATGGCAACGCTCACCCCCTTCTTTATCACATTCCCCAGGCTGAAGGATTGGATAAGCGCCTGCGTAGCGCCTGTTATCTGTTGTACCAGTTCGTAAAACTTCGTCCTGTCTGCAAATTCCACATCCTCTTCGCTGAAGTCCAGTTCCAGCTCCAGCAGTGCGCTGAACTGTATAAGCTGCTCGCGAAGACCCTGTAGCTCGCTGCTAAATCCACCACGCAGGTTGTGTATAGCTGCCTTATGTGCTGCACCGCTCTGGCTGGCTATCAGGTCGGCAACAGCTTCTGCCTGTGCCAGGTCCATTTTACCGTTCAGGTAGGCGCGTTGGGTAAATTCGCCGGCTTTAGCTATATGCGCCCCCTGTTGCAGGCATAGTCCCAGTACTCTTTCCAATACATACTGCGAGCCGTGACAGCTTATTTCCACCACGTCTTCGCCCGTATAGCTTTTCGGGGCTTTGTATAATGATATCACCACTTCATCCACTATTTCGCTGCCATCCATTATCCTGCCAAAGTGGATAGTATGCGAGGATTGTTTCGCTAGTTGTTTGCCGGAGAATATTTTATCGGCTATGGCAATGGCATCGGCCCCGCTCAGGCGGATAATGCCGATTGCCCCCTCTCCCGGCGGCGTAGCGATGGCTGCTATGGTTGAATTGATGTCGTACATTTTTCCCAACGCAAAAGTAACGGGTTTGTACGGGAGTAACACATAGCGAAACTTTTGGCGCCGGCAGGTGTGCTGCGTTTTTAGTTAAAAAAGCTGTAATATATAATATGCCTCGTCCACTAATAGGGTATTTCTGCTACTAATAGTTAATTTTACACCCCCGTATACGATATACGGGCTTTATTAAAACTTGTACTGCTGCCAATGGCAATTCTGGGTAACCTCATATCTCGTTCGTTACGTCTTCGAAAACAATTTGACCTTACGGTGGCTACCCCGGAAAAGTACCAGCGCAATACCCTGCGCCAACTGCTGGAGAGGGCGCGCTATACAGCCTTCGGAAAAAAGTACGGCTTTTCTGACATGCTGGACCAGGAACTGGATTTTATGTCAGCGTTCAGGAAAGGAGTACCGGTACACAATTATGACAAGATGCACGAGCAATGGTGGCACCGTTGCCAGCAGGGAGAGGAGAATGTAACCTGGCCGGGAAAGGTCAAGTACTTCGCATTAAGCTCGGGTACCAGCGAGAGTGCCAGCAAACATATACCTGTAACCCAGGATATGATAAAATCTATCAAGAAAGTGGGCTTCAAACAGCTGTACAGTATGGTAGATTTTAATGTCCCTCCGGCGGCCTTCCAGAAAGGGGTGTTGATGCTGGGCGGTACTACCTCGTTGTTTGAGAAAGGTGAATATTACGAGGGCGATATGAGCGGTATCAGCGCCAAAAATATGCCTAGGTGGATGAGCAACCTCTTTTACAAACCCGGGCAGAAAATATCCAAACGCCCGCAATGGGAAGACCGCATCAAGCTGATAGTGCGCAATGCCCGCAAGTGGGATGTGGGCACGGTGTGCGGGGTGCCCGCCTGGGTGCAGATTGTGATGGAGGAAGTAATACGCTACCATAAAGTGAACAATATCCACGATATATGGCCCAACCTCAGCATATATATACACGGTGGCGTATCTTTTGAGCCTTACCGCGAAAGCTTTAAGAAACTGCTGGGCAAGCCCATTACTTTCATAGAAACCTATATGGCCAGCGAGGGTTCTTTTGGCTTTCAGGCCCGGCCCGGCGGACACGGCATCAAACTGGTGCTGAATGCCGGGATATTTTACGAGTTCGTGCCTTTTACGCCGGACAATTTTGACGATGACGGCAATATTAAGGATAGTGCAAAGAGCATACTGGTGCACGAGGTAAACGAACAGACCAACTACGCTGTGATGCTGAGCACCTGCGCCGGGGCGTGGCGCTACGTCATAGGCGATGTGGTACGTTTTACCAATGCAAAAGAACACGAAATAGCCATAGTAGGCCGTACCAAACAGTTCCTGAGCCTGTGCGGCGAGCACCTGAGCATAGACAACATGAACAAGGCCATAGATATAGTGGCCAGGAAGCTAAACATTGAGGTGAATGAATTTACTGTGGCCGGCTTCAGGTACGAGAACCTGTTTGCCCATCGCTGGTATATTGGCAGCGATGATAATGTAGATGCTAACATAGTGAAAGAACTGCTGGACAAAACACTAAGCGAACTGAACGATGACTATGCGGTAGAACGCACATCGGCCCTGAAAGAAATATTTGTAGAGATACTGCCCAATGATACCTTCTATCAGTATATGCGCGCTATCGGCAAACACGGCGCCATGAATAAATTTCCGCGCGTGCTGAAAGGAGAAACCTATACCAAATGGGCGAACTGGCTGGAAGCAAATAATGTGCAATCGCTTAGCTCGGTGTAAGAATCAGGCGTCCTTCATATACTCATAATGCGCCTGCGCAATTTTTATTTCTTCGTAAGTATAATCTTCGGGCAGTAAATCTTTGATTGGTTTGAGCGCATAAGTCTGCCCGGTTTGTTTTATCAGGCCGGTGATTATGTCTAACCTGTCGCGTGCTATGAGCTTTGTGGCATTTACCTGTCCATCAAGAATAAAGGGGACGAGATGCCCAGCCACTGTGCCGGGTGAGAGGTTCCTCTTATCAGCTATCTGTGCGATATCGTATCCTTCCTGCAAGAGTTCGAGACTGATACGTTGTGTATTATTAACTATCGGTTTTCTTTCCGTGGCTTTCCTTTCGCGTTTTGGCGAACGCAAATGAATGCGGCTCTCGAGATTGCGCCCTTGTGCATAAGTCTGCAGCACCTGCATAAAAGCGGGGCCGTATTTACTCACCTTATAATCCCCGAAACCTGATATACGCCTCAGCCCTTCGAAGTTGAGCGGCAGGTATGTGGCCATATCCAGCAGGGTATTATCACCTAAAATCACATAGGGCGGTACATTCTCCATCTCCGCTATTTCACTTCGTTTATCTTTCAGTTGCAATAGTAAATCGGGGTAATGCTGCAAAGCTTCGGGTGACGCTGACACAGGCGCTTTGGGCTTTTTAAGCGTGAGCTGCACTTTTATTTCGCCCTTCAGTATGCGGCGGCTCGTATCATTCAGTTTTAGTGCGGGGTAAGCGCCATATTCAACATCCACCAGTTTTTGCTGCACCATTTGTTTGATGATGGTTTTCCATTCATCACGTTTCAGGTCGGCCCCTACGCCAAAGGTTTTCAGCTCAGTATGTTCGGGTATTATTTTTGCACTACGCGAGCCTCGTAACAGGGCTATGATGTAATCTTCGCCAAATTTTTCTCCCGTACGCGTAACCGCTGATAATATTTTCTGTGCTTCAATGGTTGCTTCACGATGCTCGAGGTTGCTGAGGCAGTAATCGCAACTACCGCAATAGTTTGGGAATTCTTCTCCGAAATATTGGAGTATGTACTGCCGCCTACAGCCCTCGTGCTCTGCAAAGTCTTTCATCTGCAGCAGCTTCCTTTTCATCACAGCCGTTTGCTCCGCATTGTTCTCTATCATGATGAACCGCATGAGCTTGCTGATATCGCCCGATGAATAGAACAGTATCGCATCGCTGCGCAGGCCATCTCGTCCCGCCCTGCCCGTTTCCTGGTAGTAGCTTTCCATATTTTTGGGCACATCGTAATGTATCACAAAACGCACATTCGACTTATCGATACCCATCCCGAAGGCAATGGTGGCAACTATAATTTTAGTTTCGTCCTTCTGGAAAGACTCTTGCACCTTAGAACGCTCCTCGCTGCTAAGGCCTGCATGATAGTGTGCCGCTTTGTAACCAGTTTGCCTGAGTTTATCAGCAATGCTTTCGGTAGACGCGCGTGAGAGCGCGTAGATAATGCCGCTGTCATTCCGGTGTTCATCCAGGTATTGCAGTACCTGGTCGAAGGCTTTGCGCTTAGGCTGTATATAATAATTAATATTTGCCCTGTTGAAGCTGGAAATGAATACCCTTGCGTTGCGTAACTGCAGTTTGTCAACAATATCTTTTTGCGTGATAGTATCGGCACTGGCTGTGAGCGCGATAACCGGGGTATGGGGAAAGTGTTGTTTTAAAGCTGCCAATTGCAGGTATTCAGGGCGGAAATCGTGTCCCCATTGTGATATACAGTGCGCCTCGTCTATAGCAAATAATGCGCAGGGCAACGTGGTAAGAAAATTGACAAACTGCATACCGTTACTGAATAGTCGTTCGGGGGCGAGGTAGAGCAATTTTATCTCGCCATTGCGGGTGGCGTTGATGATATTATTCTGTTCTGCATTGCTGAGTGTTGAATTCAGGAAAGCCGCCCTTATACCATTGGCCTGTAATGCGTCCACCTGGTCTTTCATCAGGGCTATGAGCGGTGATATAACAATCGTCAACCCGTCGAGCAGTATGGCGGGCAACTGGTAACAAACGGACTTACCACCACCGGTAGGCATGATGGCCAGCACATCTTTACCTTCCAGTACAGATTCAATAATGGGTTGTTGGTTGAGGCGGAACTCGTCGTAACCAAAAAAATGTTTGAGCGCCTTATGTATGGGATATTGTTTCATGAGGAGGTAAAACTAAAGATAATTTATACTACAGCAATGCTGTGTGTATACATTACTACTAATAAAAAATATTCCCGGGTAGCTTATTAATTATCCCCACCTCCCATGCTTTGGCAAACATGGTTTCCACAGCTTTTATGCCTGTGGCGCCCAGATCGGTAGTATATTCATTTACATACAGTTCTATATGTTGGCGCATTACCTGCTCGTCCATCTCCTGCGCATGACAGGTAATAAAATCGGACAAATGCGGGTAATATTTCCAACCGTACAGTACACTTTCTTTAATGATTGTATCAATCTTTGCCAGCAACTTATCATCGAAACTGCGGCGTGCTACAATGCCCCCGAGCGGAATAGCTGCCTGTACGTTTTGTTCCCACCAGTCGCCGAGGTCTATGAGTTTATGCAATCCTTTTGCCTGGTAGGTAAACCTGTTTTCATGAATAATCAACCCTGCATCTACCTCGCCGCCCAGTACAGCATCTTCAATCTCGTTGAATACATAAACCTTTTTATTCTTTACCCCCGGCAAAGCCAGCGAAAGCAGCATGTTGGCTGTTGTATTTTCGCCCGGTATGGCTACCTTCAGATTTTCCAGGTCGGCCAACTCCATGGGAAAGCGGGCTATCAACAGCGGACCCACGCCCTTGCCCAGTGCGCTGCCACTGTGCAGTAATGCATATTTATGAGCCAAATGCAGGTAACTGCTATAGCTGAGCTTGGTTATATCCAGTTTTTCTTCGAAAGCCCATTTGTTAAGTGTCTCCACATCTTCCAGCACATAATCGAATACCAGGCCACGGGTATCGATTTTGCCATTGACCATTGCATCAAAAATAAAAGTATCGTTGGGGCATGGACTGAAGCCTAATGTGAGTTTCATACAATTGCAAATTTACGAATGCTGCCAGAAACCACCGGGAAGGTTCTGATAATATTCCTATTTTAGAACTTTATATGCCGGCCAAAACACTACTGCCCTTATTGTTGATACTGCCTGTGCTATCATTTGCCCAGAACAATGATGCATTGGCCGGGTATGGCATAGAGGTAAACCCTGTGTACGGCAAAATCATCAAACATAATTATATATTTCCTCCCATGCCCCGGCAATCTTATGCGGTGGACATAAATATCCTGAAACAAACCGATGGCAATACAGAATGGCAGGTGCGGCGAAAATATCCGCTCGTTGGGTTAGGTATTACCTATACAGATTATGGTATTGATTCGGTGTACGGAAGGTGTGTAGGCCTCTACCCTGTATGGGAACTGCCCATCGTGCGGGGCGACAGGCTGGAGTGGACCTGTAGGTTCGGCTATGGCATAGGATATGTTACCCGCCATTTTGAGCGCCACCCAACATGGGACACGCTAAACAACCTGGTGGGCAGTCACCTGAACAATTTTACTATGTTCACTACCCAGTTGCGCTATAAACTGAGCCACAACCTTCATGTTCATGCCGGATTCAATTTCAGCCATATATCTAACGGCTCCTTCCGCCTGCCCAACCTGGGGGTAAATATGTATGGTGGGCATATAGGTTTGCGTTATTTCCCGGTGACGGATAAGCCCGAAAGGGTGGGCGCACAACCTGCGCCGTTGCCCAACAGATGGATGATACAGGCCAGGGTGGGCTTGGGTATGATTGAATATAATAATGTAGACGGCCCTATGTACCCGGTGTATACAGCTACCTTGTATGCCGGCTGGCGATATGGCAGCAGGAATAAGGTCCTGGCAGGGATTGATTACAGTTATTTTACCGCGATGTATACTTTCCTGCGCAACAACGAGATAATGCCCGGCAAGGAAAGGGCTCATTCATGGGAAGGAGTGATTTTCGTCGGGCATGAGTTTATTATAGGCAAGGTGGGTGTAATAGCCCAGTTGGGGGTGCCTTTCCGGCATACGTATATCAATAAGGACAAAACCATACAAAAGCTGGGATATTGCTATTATATATTGCAGGGCGAGGAGGGAGTATTAAAAGAGCTTACCCTGAACGGCTTTATCAAATCGAACAACCTGGAAGCCTCACACCTGGAGTTTGGGCTGGGGCTGGGTATATAGGCCTAAGTATTGCACTTTTTTACAAATTTTATATAACTTACTCCTTCTTTAAAGAGCATTAATATGAAACTCACATCAGCATCGGTTTTGATGGCCTGTATATTGGCCTTTACGGCCTGCAAAAAGGAAAAGGAAAGTGTATTGCCTGAAGGTGGAACGACCGGAACAAATACATCTGCAACCGGTAAGGGCAGTTTTGACATGTATTTTCATAATGTTGTGAAAGACCGCCCCCTGGACCTGGGTAATGTGTGGTATGTTACCGATGACGGTGATACATATAGAGTAACCTATTTCAGTTATTATATCAGTAATATTGCCTTTAATGCCGCCGACGGAAGCAGGTATGCAGAGCCTGAAAGCTACCACCTCGTAAAGGCTAACGATCTTTCCTCGCTGAATTTTACAGTCAATAACGTTCCGCCGGGAAATTATAATTCCGTGTCTTTTACTATTGGTGTTGATTTCTATAAGAACATCAGTACAGAAGAACAATCAGGAGCATTGGACACGGCAAATGGCATGCATATGGGCCCGGGCAAGGGCTATACTATGGCCAAGCTTGAGGGCTTTGCCCCAAGAGCCGGTAACGGAAAGCTGAAATACCATATCGGCGGATATGACGGCCCTAATAATACTATCAAGAATGTAACCCTGCAATTCAAACAGCCGATGTCAATAGGCGGCAATAATCTGCCGTTGAATATTAAAGCTAATGTCGCCAAGTGGTTTGATGCAGTACACCCCGTGGATTTTGCAACCATGTCTACTGTAGATACGCTGGGACCTGCCGCAAAAATGATGGCAGACAATTACGCCAATATGTTCACGATAGATGAGTCTGCGTTGAAAATAAATTAAATCGTCCAGCATATTCAATTCCGATTAACGATATTGTTAAAAAAGGGATGCAAAACGCATCCCTTTTTATTTTGGTACAATCCTTAACTTTACTGAAACAGGACAAATGAACAACCAACAAAAATATTTAGGAATTGGAGCAGCCCTGGCACTGGCCATCATAATGCTGGTTCAAAGCTTTATTTCGCCAGGCAGTGCCTTCCGGGTAATCTTACCGGCAGGTATATGTTCAGGGGTGGCGTACCTGATCTTTAATATATACAGGACTACACGGAAGCTGGTCCCTGCCAGGCAGCATCGGGTCGTGCAAAAGAATAAAAAGCCGTAGCTTTACAACAAATCTTTACGGTATGAAGTATACTATATTAGCATTAAGCGCTGCTTTCTTACTGGCAGCATGTAATGGTGAACCCAAGGTTGGTGATAGCGAAGCAACAACAGAGACAACAACAACTACTACTGAAAATACAGAGGTAGCAGTCGCTGATCCTAATGCAAAAATTGACCCGGTATGCGATATGGTAAAAGACGATACCTGGACTGAATACTCTGTGAATGGCACAGATACGACATGGTTTTGCAGTTCTACGTGCAAAGAAGCTTACGATGCCAATCCGGCCAAGTACGCTAAAAAATAATTTTGATTGCTATAAGATAATGCAGCTCGTACGCACCAAACGTACGGGCTGCTATTTTTTAAAAAACCGTTTTGGTTAAATTTGTTCATGCATCACTTCTCAGTACAGGGCCAATTAGTTGACCTCATCCAAAGGCGCATATATCCCGCCACTGTTTCCATCGAAGATGGAAAGATTGTGTCGGTAACAGAAACGGAACAAGCACCCTCACAACTCATAATGCCGGGGTTTGTTGACGCACATGTGCATATAGAAAGCAGCATGCTGGTACCTACCGCTTTTGCCCGGCTGGCAGTAGTGCATGGCACTGTGGCCACCGTATCTGACCCCCACGAGATAGCCAACGTATGCGGACCGGCAGGAGTCCAGTATATGATAGATGACAGCAAGCGGTCACCATTCAAGTTTTTCTTCGGCGCCCCATCCTGCGTGCCGGCCACTTTTTTTGAAACAGCTGGTGCGCATATTGATGCTGCTGCTACAGAGGCATTGCTGGCTAACCCCGATATATGGTACCTGGCGGAAATGATGAACTTTCCGGGCGTATTGTTTGAAGACAAAGAAGTGATGGCGAAAATAGCGGCGGCTAAAAAAGCAGGTAAACCAATAGATGGCCACGCACCGGGACTGAGAGGTGATGACGCAAAAAAATATGCCGCTGCAGGTATGACTACAGACCACGAATGTTTCACAATAGGAGAAGCAAGGGATAAACTGGCAGCTGGCATGAATATCATCATACGTGAAGGAAGTGCTGCACGCAATTTTGAAGAACTGGCGCCATTATTTGAAACCAACGCCGGCAAGCTGATGTTTTGCAGCGATGACAAGCACCCTGATGAGCTGGTGGTAAACCATATCAATGCACTGGTAAAAAGAGCGCTGGATAAAGGATATGATCTGTTTGATGTATTGAGCGCTGCATGTTATAACCCGGTGCAACACTACGGGATACCTGTCGGACTTTTGCAGCCGGGCGATGCTGCAGATTTTATTCTCGTAGATAGTATTGATTCCTTCAATGTATTAAAGACTTATATCAATGGTGCGTTAGTGGCAGAAAACGGTAAGTCTCTGCTGGAACCGGTGGAGATACTGCCCATCAACAACTTCAACATAACGCATAAGCAGGTCGGTGAGTTTGCGGTGAAAGCTACCCATCCCAATCCGCAGATAAGAGTAATAGAAGCATTGGACGGGCAATTGGTGACGAATGAAATAATGGTAGCGGCCAAAACGGAGAATGAATACTTAGTAAGTGATGTTGAAAACGACGTTTTGAAAATGGCTGTCGTCAACCGCTATGATAACAACGCCCCTGTTTCGGTTGCTTTCATTAAGAATATAGGTATTAAATCAGGCGCGTTAGCATCTACAGTGGCTCACGATTGCCACAATATCATCGCCGTGGGTGTAGATGATGAATCATTATGCCTGGCTGTGAATGCACTGGTCGATTGTAAAGGCGGAATCGCTGTCGTGGAAAATAACATGCCATATGTGTTGCCATTATCTATAGCCGGGCTAATGGCCGATACCGATGGTTATACTGTAGCACAGCGATATGCCGCAATAGACAAACAAGCTAAGGCATTAGGCTCGCAACTGCGCGCGCCATTTATGACGCTTTCGTTTATGGCGCTGCTGGTAATACCTGCCCTGAAACTCAGCGATAAAGGATTGTTCAACGGGGCAAAGTTTGAATTTACCCCTGTAGAAGTATAGCTTATTTCTTATTGTATACCTTCAGCGCTTCTACCAGGCAATCCATGGCCTTATTTATATCATCCTTATTCAGGACGTATGCCAGTCGTACTTCTTTTCCGCCCTTACCCGGCGTAAAATAGAACCCTGCAGCAGGAGCCATCATCAGGGTTGCACCGTTGTAAGAAAATTCTTCCAGCAACCATTGGCAGAATTTTTCGCTATCGTCAACGGGCAATTCGGCCATAGCATAAAAAGCGCCGCCCGGCATCGGGCATTTTACCCCAGGGATAGCTTTCAGCCTGCTCACCAGTACGTCGCGGCGCGCATTATATTCTGCATGTACTTCCGTAAAGTAATCCGCCGGCAGGTCTACGGCAGCCTCTCCGAGTATTTGTGCAAACGAAGGAGGACTGAGCCTGGCCTGTGCAAACTTCATGGCCGCATCCAGCACTTGCTGGTTTTTGGTAACGAATGCCCCTATCCTTCCACCACAAGCGCTATACCGCTTAGATATGGTATCCAGCAGTATCACGTTATCTTCCATATCACTAAGTGTCATAGCAGATATGTGCGTACGCCCGTCGTAACAAAACTCCCTGTAAGCCTCATCGCTGAACAGGAAGAGGTCGTGCTTCAGGCAAATGCCGCGCAACACCTCCAGCTCATCATTACTGTACAAATAACCGGTAGGGTTATTCGGGTTGCATATCATTATGGCTTTGGTGCGGGTCGTCACAGCTTTTTCGAATGCAGCGATAGGTGGCAGTGCAAAATTTTCGTCAATTGAAGAAGGTATGGGTACTACCTTTACCCCGGCGCTCGTTGCAAAACCGTTGTAGTTAGCATAGAAAGGCTCGGGTATAATTATTTCATCGCCAGGGTCAAGGCAACTCATGATGGCAAAGAGTATTGCTTCTGAGCCCCCGGTAGTCACTATTACCTGGTTATGATTAACGTGTATGTTATTCGCCGCATAATACTGTACCAGTTTCCTGCGATAACTTTCGAAACCGGCGCTGTGGCTATACTCCAGTACTTTCATATCGGTATGACGCACTGCATCAAGAATGGCCTGCGGCGTTTCAATATCAGGCTGGCCAATATTAAGATGATATACCTTAGTACCGCGCTTTTTGGCGGCTTCTGCATAAGGAACCAGTTTCCTTATGGGGGACGGCGGCATTGCTGAACCGCGATGTGAGATTACCGGCATGGGCGCAAAATTAGTTAAACATAAGCTATCATTCATTGATGAAACATAAAAAAACCCGGCTTTTGGCCGGGTCCTGTATTCAAAGTTCATTATTAGCTTTTCACTGCATCTTTCTCTTTTACAGTTCCTTTTATCTGCAGTTCGTAACGCTCTTTACCATCCGGGTTTACAGCGTTAGACTGGATATAGATATCTTTTGAGAAAGGTCCTACACGACGCTCTGTAGAATACACTACCTTGATCTTACCCTGCTTACCGGGCAGAATTGGCTGTTTCGGCCAGTCGGGAGTAGTACATCCGCATGAGGCACTCACGTTCTGAATGATTAGTGGCTCTTTGCCTGTATTGGTAAACTCGAAATAATGTGTCACTTCCGGACCTTCGGGTATTGTACCAAAGTCGTGTGATGTACCTTTTTCAAATTTGAATGCAGGTGCATTTTTGTTTTGCGCATATACACTGTTTACACCTATCGCTAAAACGAATAACGCAATAAATAATTGTTTCATATATCTTCTGTTTCTCTTTTCTTTATTTCTGTATCATTGATTTGCTGGACGCAGGTGCAGAACCGGTTGGAGCAGGCTCTACTGTTCCTTTTATTGTCAACACTTTTGTACCTGCATTAGATACCACCGTGATAGACTTGGTAAAACCACCCGGACGGCCTTTTGTAGCATAGCTGGCTTTGATGCTGCCGGTTTTGCCGGGCAATACTGGCTCTTTAGACCAGGAAGGAGTTGTGCAACCGCATGAGGCGTTTACCGTTTGCAGGTTAATGGGCTCTTTACCTGTGTTTTTAAACTTGAATTCATAATCTGCATTAGGGCCTTCCGGTACGGTGCCAAAATCATGCACCTCGTTCTCAAAAACAATGTTTTCGACCGTCAAAGTTGTGCTTTGAGACTTGTTCTCACCAGTGGGTTGAGATACAGCAGGGTTAGAACTAACCGTAGCTGCATTCACAGGCGTGGCGATATGCGTGGTGTTGCCATGGTTATGACCATCATGGTCACTATGGTCTTGTGCATATGAAAATCCTGTTGAGAGCACTACGGCGCCGAGTAATAGTAATACTTTTTTCATCTTTTATACGCTTTTATTGGTAATGATTACAAATATAATACCTAAGACAGTAAATAAACCCTTATAAGTTTGTTAATCCACTGTTAGAAATCATCCGCTATTTTTGCGGCTGTTACGCAATTTACCATTATTACAGGAATTTAGCATGAAAAAATGACTGTTTTCGAGCATGATATAAGAAAAGCAAACCGATGCCTGGGCGGGGGCGGAGTTATATTATATCCCACAGATACTATATGGGGTTTGGGTTGTGACGCCCTTAATGAAGCTGCTGTAGACAAGATTTTCGCCATCAAGCAACGTCCCAAAGAAAAAAGCCTCATTATTTTACTTGCCGAGGCCAGGGACGTATTACAATACGTCGCCGCCCCTCATCCTGACATAATAGATATTGTTAATTCTTTTGACCGGCCGACAACCGTGGTTTATGAAGGGGCGGTGGGCTTCCCCGATAATGTTGTGCATGACGATGGCAGCATAGGCATAAGGGTTACAACCGACCCCTTTTGCAAAGCCCTTATCAAACGGCTTGGAAGGCCTATAGTATCTACTTCGGCTAATATAAGCGGAGAGCCTTCGCCTGCCACATATGGCCAGGTAAGCGCCGTTATACGTGACGCTGTAGATTATATTGTAGAATACCACCAGGACGACAATCATCCTGCCATGGCTTCCCGCATCGTAAAAATCAGGGACGATGGGTCCCTCGATATTATCCGTGGTTGATTTTAACAAACCTGATTAGTTTTGCGCTATGGAGATACCATGCACTGCGGAGGAACTGCAATTATTTAGTAGAATATCAAATGTGGCGGCTGAAACCGGTACTCCATGCTATATCGTAGGCGGGTTTGTGCGGGATAAATTATTACAGCGGACCACTAAAGATATTGATTTTGTATGCCTGGGCAGTGGTATAGAAATGGCACATTCAGTTGCAAATTCTTTACCCGGAAAGATCAAAGTAAATTTCTTTAAAAACTTCGGTACTGCGCAGTTTCGTTACCATGATTTTGATATTGAATTTGTAGGCGCGCGCAAAGAATCGTACAACCGCGATTCACGCAAACCAATAGTAGAAGAAGGGACATTGGATGATGACCAGAAACGACGCGATTTCACCATTAATGCCTTAGCCATAAGTCTTAATAAAAATGACTATGGCAGGTTGATCGATCCTTTTACCGGACTGGAAGACCTTACCAACAAAATCATCCGTACTCCCCTTGATCCTGATATTACGTTCAGCGACGACCCCCTACGCATGATGCGTTGCATACGGTTCGCCGCACAACTCGGCTTTACTATCCATCCTGAATCTTTTGAGGCTATTAGCCGGAATAAGGAGCGTATCAAGATCATATCTTATGAAAGGATAACCGATGAACTGAATAAAATCATACTTACTTCCAAACCTTCGGTAGGCTTTGACCTACTGTACCGCAGCGGTTTGCTCGAAGTATTTTTCCCTCAACTGGTAGCATTGGCCGGCGCCGAATATATTGACGGTATGGGCCACAAAGACAATTTTTATCACACACTCCAGGTATTGGACAATGTCGCTACACGCAGCAGCGACCTCTGGCTGCGTTGGGCAGCCCTGCTGCACGATATCGGCAAGCCCCCTACCAAACGTTTTGAAAAAGGACATGGCTGGACTTTTCACGGCCATGATGCGGTGGGCGAACGCATGACCTACAAAATATTCCGCCAGTTTAAGTTGCCCCAAAATGAGAAGATGAAATACGTGGGCAAACTGGTGGCCCTACATCTTCGCCCTATCAGCCTCACCAAAGAAGACATCACCGACTCGGCCATGCGCAGGTTGTTATTTGATGCCGGTGAAGACCTGGAAGACCTCATGATATTATGCGAAAGCGACATTACATCTAAAAACAGGCAAAAAGTAAAACGCTTCCTGGAAAACTTTGAGGCCGTTCGCAAGCGATTGAAAGAAGTAGAAGAAAGTGATAAAATGCGCAACTGGCAGCCCCCTATAGACGGAGCGGAAATAATGGAATTATTTGGGTTACAGCCATCGCGTGAAGTAGGAACATTGAAGACTGCCATTCGCGAAGCGATACTAGATAATATAATAACTAACACAAGGGAGGCAGCCTATCAATATCTTTTACAGAAAGCAGCAGAAATGGGCCTGGAACCCAAACGTCAAAAATAGTCAGGCGAAGGAACGCGGTTTTATCTTCGCCAATAATTAAGCCGCCTCAGTTTTTGAAGCGGCTTAATATATTTTTCCAATCAACCTGATTACCTCTACCTATTGCACCACCAGCTTCCTCATCAGTTTTTGCCCTTCAGTTTGCAGTTCTACAAAGTACACACCCGCAGGCTGGCCTGTCATATCCAGTTCCTGGTAGAACATACCGCCTTCGTAGCTGTATGATTGTTGGTGTATTGTTTGTCCTGTTACGTTGCTCACCTTCACGTGGATGTCCTTAATATCCGCCTGGGTGCTGAACTGTATGTAGCACTTCCCGGTAGTGGGGTTGGGGTGTACGTTGAAACCCGTAAGAATTGCCTGGCCATTGATACCTGCCGGCCACGGCTTGCGGAAGATGATCACATAATCCTCCGTTTCTCCCGAAGTATAAGGGCCACAGGCGCTGTCTGATGGTA
>DISB01000007.1 GCA_002421685.1 Bacteroidetes bacterium UBA6221 | reverse complement strand
TGTAAACCTTTTCCAGGACAAGACAGGGGCTGACACCGGGATTGAAAATGGTGCTAAGTCCTAAAGACGCGCCTGAACAGCAGCTTCCGCACAGCGTTCCCCATCAATAGCGGCGCTCACGATACCGCCTGCATAACCCGCGCCTTCAGCGCAGGGGAACAGGCCTTTTATCTGTGTATGTTGCAGGGTTTCTTTATCGCGGGGAATGCGCACCGGGGAGCTGGTTCGCGACTCCGTGGCCACCAGCACCGCCTCGTTGGTATAATAGCCTTTCATCTTATTGCCGAAATCCACCACAGCCTTTCGCAGCGCCTGGTGCACTTCCGCAGGCAGCACATCTACCAGGTTGACGGTTTGTATGCCGGGCAGGTACGAGCAGCCGGGTAAAGTCGTGGATATTTTCCCCTTAGCGAAATCTGCCATACGCTGCGCGGGGGCTACGAGTTTCCCACCGCCCTCAGCAAACGCCTTCTGCTCCACCATCTGCTGGTAATGCATACCTGCCAACGGGCCTGTAAATCCATACGCCGCGAAATCTTTTTCATCCACGGCAACTACAGTACCCGAATTGGCGTAAGGGTTATTCCTTTTAGATGGCGACCAGCCGTTTACTACCACCTCGCCGGGATTGGTAGCGGCGGGCGCAATGATGCCGCCGGGGCACATGCAAAAGGAAAATACACCCCTGCCATACTCCTGCGCCACCACCGAATAACTGGCCGGCGGCAAGTGCTCGTCGCGCACAGCGCAATGATACTGTATACTGTCAACCAGGCTCTGCGGGTGTTCTATACGCACACCCAAGGCGAATGATTTACATTCTATCGAAATATTTTTGCTATGGAGCAGTGTATATATATCACGCGCCGAGTGGCCGGTTGCCAATATCACGCTGTTGCAGTCTATGATTGTACCATCAGCGCATTGCACGCCTTTTATGGTATCGCGGTCCAACAAGATATCCGTAAGTTTTGTTTCAAACCTGATATCTCCGCCACAGTCAATAATAGCGTTCCGCATAGCGGTAATAATATGCGGCAGCTTATTGGTGCCTATATGCGGATGTGCATCTATAAGTATATCCGGTTCTGCGCCAAAATGTACGAACAGTTGCAGTATGCGTTGCACATTACCTCGTTTGGTAGACCGCGTGTACAATTTGCCATCGCTGTAGGTACCCGCCCCACCCTCGCCAAAGCAGTAGTTCGATTCCGGGTTCACTACGCCTTCTTTATTGATAGCCGCCAGGTCGCGGCGGCGGCGGCGTACGTCCTTGCCGCGTTCCAGTATTACAGGTTTATACCCAAGTGATATTAACCTTAACGCGGCAAACAAACCTGCCGGGCCTGCGCCAACGATAACGACATGCGGGGCATTGCTTATATTGCGCAATTGCGGGTCAAAAGGTTCGGGCTGTTGCACGGCTTCGTCAATAAATAGCTGCAACTGCAGCACAACATAGGGTTGTTTTCCCCTGGCATCTATAGAGCGCTTTTGCAATACATAACCCGTAATTCTTCTGGGGGACAAACCTGTTTCATGCGCAATGGCCGACAAGACCAACGGCTCATTAGCCGCCTCGGAGGGCAATAATTTTATGGAAACAGTTTTTATCATTTACGCCAGGTTTTTATCCTGAAAGAAATGTATATGTATAACCGCCTACCGGTTTTTGTAGTTTTCCTTCACCTTGTCCAGGTGGTCGATAAATGCCTGTACATCGGGGTCGTAACCATAGCCCTGTTCTACCAGCCTATTACCGTCGCCGTCCACAAAAAAGTAAAAGGGCTGTGTATTGGCATTGAATTTGGAAGCCTGCAAATGTTCATTCCAGTCGCCCAATGTTTTTACTTTCGAGTTCAGTTCGGCTGAAAAAAACTGCTCGTTTTCGGGCAATGCAATTTTATCGTAATCGCAATACAAAGACGCCACGACGAAGTCCTCCTTCAATCGCTTCATCACCTCAGGCTTAGACCATACCTGCGATTCCATCTTGCGGCAGTTTACGCAATTGATTCCTGTAAAATCCAGCATCACGGGTTTATCCAATTGTTTGGCCGCCGCCAGCGCTTCGTCGTAATCAAAAAAAGTAACGAGGCCCGCCTGTATGACCACAGGTGGCTCGTATATCTTCATCTCATCCACATACTTCACCGGCTTTATACCGCCCACATCTCCGCCATGACCATTACCACCACCGGCACCACCGCCAAACTGATCGAACGTACCCATGGGCGGCAGGAACTGGCTCATACCATTGAGCGGCGCACCCCACATACCGGGCAACAGGTACACGGCGAAAGTGAATGATACTATTGCCAGGAAGAGCTTGAATATGGAAACATATTCCTGCCCGTAAATGTTTTTAGCAGTCGCGTCATCGTGCGACAATTTCAGTTTGCCCAACAGGTAGATGCCTAATAATACGGCCAGCACTATCCATATCGCTATAAATATTTCCCTGTCCAGCAAACGCCAGCCCATGGCAAGGTCTGCATTGGATAAGAACTTCAATGCCAGCATCAGTTCCAGGAAACCCAGCACCACTTTCACCTGGTTGAGCCATCCGCCCGATTGCGCCATCTTGTTCAGCATACCCGGAAAAACGGCGAACAATGCAAATGGCATGGCCAGTCCGATAGAAAAGCCGAGCATACCTACTGCAGGCCCGGCAATACCCCCTTGTACCGACTGTACCAGCAACGGCCCTACAATTGGCCCGGTGCAGGAGAAGGAAACGATCACCAACGTGAGGGCCATGAAGAAGATACCGCCAAAGCTGCTTAACCCGGCCTTAGAGTCGGTTTTGCTGGTCCAGGAGGACGGCAGGGTAATTTCAAAAGCGCCAAGGAATGACACACCGAATATTATGAAGATGATAAAGAACACCATATTCGCTATCCAGTTGGTAGAGAGGTTATTTAACGCATTGGCCCCGAATATCACCGATATCAGGATGCCCAGCACAGTGAATATGAAGATAATGGACAAAGAATAGGTAAAGGCATTGCGTATTCCCTCGGCCCTTGTTTTGCTGCGCTTGGTAAAGAAACTCACCGTAATGGGTATCATGGCATAAACGCAGGGTGTAAGCACGGCTAGGATACCACCCGCCAGCGCAGCCAGGAACAGCCACAATAATGATTTGTTCTGTTGTGTTTTTTGCTGTTGTTCGGGGTCGGCGGTTGTTGTTATGTCCTGGGGTGCAGTCCCGGTTAATACTGTATCATTTTTTTTTTCGGCAGCAGCGGCCATACCGCCATTGCCTACCTTGATAGAGAAGTCCAGGGTTTTGGGCGGCAGGCAGGTTTCATCGTTGCAGGTCATGTAAGTGTACTCGCCTGTGATGGTCATATCCTCATTAGCCAGCTCTACGGTTTGTATATAGTCAACGTTTTTGTAGTAGTGTACTGTTCCGATGTCTTCGATGGTCTCGTGTATTATCTTACCCTCCTCGCGTACGGGGTCTACCAGTTTTATGTCCGGGTTCTTCTTAATATTAAACTCCGGCGGCAGGAATGTACCATCGCCCCCGGGGTCGAGCGAATAGATATGCCAGCCGTTCTTCACGTCGCAGTGAAAAATGAGGTCATATTTGTTCCCATCTATTTTTCGGGCTTCAAATTTCCATTCCGTAGGATCTTCTATCATCTGCGCCACCGCGCCGGATAAAGAGAGGAGATTCAGGAGCAATACTGATACAACCTTGAAAATCTTAGTCATTACTATATGGTTATTCCTTCTTTAAAGAAACTAACTTAATCCTTATGGTTTGGTTAATTTCCGCTTTTTAAGAAAACTTTGACTCAATCCTTCCCGCCTGTTAAGGCCATTGAAATTAAGCAAATGAATGAACATTCATAAAGGCCGACAGCACTATCCTTCCATCCGTATTGCTCAGGCCGCTGCTACAGGCCCTTTCGGGGTGCGGCATCATGCCAAACACATTGCGCCCCGCATTGCAGATACCGGCTATATTGTTGATGGCCCCGTTGGGGTTGGCTTCCGGCGTCACATTACCATGCGCATCGCAATACCTGAATATTACCTGTTCATTTTTTTCTATTTGTTCGATGGTCGCCTCGTCTGCGTAATAACGTCCCTCGCCATGCGCAACAGGTACTTGTAATATCCTGTCGCCTACCGCCTGGCCAATGATATTTTTATCGCCGGCAGACTTGAGGTAAATGTTTTTGCATACAAACCGTTGCTCTTCGTTCAGCAGCAGTGCGCCGGGCAGCAGGCCCGATTCGCACAGTATCTGGAAACCATTACAAACACCCAATACCCGGCCGCCCTTGTTGGCAAACTCCACCACCTTTTCCATAATAGGGCTGAAGCGGGCAATAGAGCCGCAACGCAGGTAATCGCCATAAGAAAAACCTCCCGGCAATACGATACAATCCTCCGTGCTGAAATCATCCAGCGACCTGTCTTTATGCCAGAGCATTACCACTTCCTGTTGCAGGTCGTCCTGCAATGCATGCATCATATCCCTGTCGCAGTTAGAACCCGGGAAAACAACAACTCCAAATTTCATCTGTACGTGAAAATATTTTTATGGTCAACTACCGGACAGCTTGCAAAAAACCACCAGCAGCAACATGAAATAAAATGCAAAATTACTAAATGCTTTGCTCTTTTCGGCAAAATAGGCATTGGCTATCACCAGGCTCAATGGGGGCATAAGCATCAGCCATACCATATTGACGGCAGGGTCTGTAAACAGGGCCACTACACATGACAGAAACAGGCATATAGCCAGGGCCGTCCAGCCTCTGCGCACAAAGATGCTCACCCTGTTCATTTGTCTTTGCAATGCATAGGTACCCAGTATAAACAAAACTGTAATACCTGTTATGGTTCCTGCCAGGTACACCGGCCTGGGCACGGCACGCGGCAGGTTGAGGCCGATATCTACCCAGCCGGGCAGCCAGTGCAATACATCAAAGAGGTAAAGCAGGCCCGCGGCAAAATATATAGGTGTGAAGCATCCCAGCAGCGCCACCATCCATTCGCCGGGATTCAGGTTGCGCAATATGGATAAAGCCGCCAGCAGCACCAGTATATACCCTACCGCCGGGAACATCAACAGCCCGGCTACCCCGATGGCAAACCCGGTATTATAGATGATCTTGCGCGGTTTTTGAGATTGCGCCAGTTGCAATATCGTATCAATGGTCATTATCAGTACCCAGTTGATAAGCAGCGGCTGGCTGAAATAACCGAAGGCAGGCGACAGGGAACTGAGCGATATATACACAAAGGCGGTTACATACGTGGGCTTGTTGAACAGTTTATACTTATTGGCTACCGCATTAAGGTATATGCCCTGCACGGCCAGCATAATGACAGCCAGTAAGGTAAAGCCAAACGCGCTCTGGAAAAGAATAACACCCAGGAAGCCCGTGATGATATGGAACAGGAAATCGCCCTCGGGCACTACGGGCATCTGCGGGTGAAACAGCACCTGCCAGTTGACGGCAAGCGCGTAAATCAAAAGTATCAGTACCGTAAGTGGGTTATTATTCCTGACTATCTGTAACACGTACCCGGTTTTCGGCGCTAAAATACAACTTTAGCGAAGCAGATTTGATTTCTCTTTAAACAGGGCACCACAAACTCTTTGGCAGACACCTGCTTGCCCGATTTTGGCAGCCAGTCGGGGTCTTCATTGTTGTAGCCTGTCAGCGATTTTACCACAACCTTTCCGTTGGCATCCAGGCTGGCCAGTTGTATCTTAGAGCGTGTGGTATTAAAATCGTTGTAGAGGAAACCTAATGAGCCGCCTGTATTGATGAGCGCATAGGAAGAAAACAGGCCCCCGTCTTCCTGGGAATATTGCATTTTCCGGATGAACTCGGCCCATTCCGGCTCTCCTGTGCCACTGCAGGATACGGCCAGTACATCACCATAGTTGTATTCGCGCACCGAGGCGGACATGGTAGGGTAATACCAGGAATAGTAACCAAAACCCTGGTTGTAACTATTGCGGGTGGTAACAAAAAAGTCTTCGGCTATCAGTACGAAACCACCGTCGTTGCGCACTATCAGTTGCCGCACCTGGAAATCGTTGAAGGCCCGTTTCAGGTTACGCTCGCCGGTGGCGTTGCGCATCCTTTCAGAGAACGGTATGCTCTTAAACTCATTGAACGCTTTGCCGGCTATATCGTAATAGGTATAGATAACGCCTTCAAAATTGCCGTTCTTCCTGTCTGAATAGAAACCGCCCACATATACCCTGTCGTCACCCAGCGACAACTCCATATAAGTGCCTGCCGTAAACAAGCCGTTCAGAGGCATTTCCACGCTGGCGAAAGCGTTTGCGCCTGCATTCAGCGAAAGCATCCACACCCTGTCCGCATAGTTCCTCGCGCCATAGGGCGTGTAGGCAGGCAACAGGAATTCCCCACCGCCGGTTACTATACCTTCGCCAAAAGCGATATCGTTATCCGCCGTGTACTGCGCTTCGCTTACAGTAGTTCTGTTAAGTTCTGCATCCAGCCATACCACCCTGGCCGATAGTTCGGCTCCCCTGCTGCCCGCACCATACACCACTATATGCTGCTTGTTGTGCGATATGGCATAATTATACAATCCTGTACGCCCGCCCAGGAAACTTGCCTTTACTTCGTCTACCTGTACAGGTTCTTTTACCATGCGGCCATCGCCATCCAGCAGGGCTGCGTATTGTATCACGCGGTTGCTTTCGGTTGCCTGGTACAGCACAATTATTTTATCGGGGTAGGTAATGAATTTGGTGCCGAAGCCGCGCCTTGGCAGGAAGTCAAGGACGACTGTTGCCTGTTTTTCCATGGCATCATTATAGGCATCCAGGTAATAGCCATCGGCGCTGCCCCGGTACACATACAGCTTTGCACCCACCTTTCCCACTACCGTAAACTCACCCGAACGGAAATCAAACTTATCGTAAGGTGAATAAAGGATTTTCTGTGCAGAGAGCGGGGACGCTGAAAAAACGGCCACAAACAATAAGAGGACTGAAATCCTGAACAAGTTCATTGTTCAAATTTAATGGTATCGGGGCATTTACCAATCCCTCAATCTAAAAATCTTGACTGTAATTCCGGCGTTGGTATCATGCACTCGTTGCGCTTGCCAAACCACTTGTAGCGGTACTTCGCCACTATGTCATATATCACATCGCGCAGGCGGCGGGGCAAAATGTAACCTATGGTTAATAGCGGGTACACGCCCTTTAGCTTTGAGGCGGTTTTCAGGGCAGCGTCCGATTTTATGTAAATTTTTCCTTTGTACAACAACACCAGGCTGTCGGGCACGAAACCCATCTCCCGCCTGATATGCCGCAGTACTTCAAGCCCCGTTTCAGATTGTAAGGAAGCAAACCTGAACATGCGTTGCTTATCATGTTTAATGACGACCTGTACAAAATGATTGCACAAATTGCACAGGCCGTCAAATAACAGTATGGGTTGCTCGCTGTCGGGCAGCATGATAAATCTCGGAATTAGTTGTGAGCGGCGTCCCTTGCGGCCACTATGGAATCAGCCTTAGGCTTCACCTCTATCGCTACCCTCCTGTCCAGGTCTTCGGTAGCCTGCCGGTTCAGTTCGTCCAGCCTGGTGCCTACTACCGAATCAACTTTTGCTTGCATTTCATTTTCAGTCATACCGGGCGCTGCCTCTTGCTGGCAGGCGGTAAACATTACCATTGCGGCAATTGCAGGAAATAATAACTTTTTCATCTGATAATAATTTTCTTTTTAATGGCCCTATGAAACTCGCAGTAACTTTTACATACCTGTTTCATATTGTGTTGATTTGAACTACAAATGTAATACAATATCAGGCTAATAATTGTTCAAAAGCGCTGTTCTTTACCTGATAATTAACTGAATATTTTGACAAATTGGCCTCAAAAATGCCCTATCTTTAATAGAAATTCGGAGCTTTACATAAGCATGTCCGCGAGATTTTTAAAACATATTACTATAATTCTATGTGTATTGCTCGCACGTAACGGACAAGCTTTTGCCCAGCCCTCGGGCAACGACACTATGCTGCTGGGCGGCGTAGTGGTAGATGGCATTACGTATCCCATGGTGTATATGGAAACAGTGACCATCACCGATAAGATGCCGCGCAAATGGGCCAGGAAAAGGGCAAAATACGACCGGCTGAAATACAACGTTTACAAAGTGTACCCATATGCAGTAATGGCCGCCGATGTGCTGAAGGATGTAGACTCGGTGCTGCTGGCCATAGGCGAAGACAATAAAAAAGAACGCAGGCAATACCTCAACTCCGTAGAGGATGAGCTGAAGCGCAGGTTCAACGGCGAGATATCCGACCTTACCATCAGCCAGGGGCACGTGCTGGTGAAGCTGATAGACAGGCAGGCAGGCAAGAGTTGCTATAACATAGTAAAGGAACTAAAAGGCGGCGTGCCTGCGGCGGTATTCCAGACAGTAGCGCTCATCTTCAGCCACAACCTGAAAAAAGAATACGACCCCTACGGCGACGACCGTGATATGGAGGCCATAGTACGCGAACTGGAAGAAACCCGCAACTACCAGTACCAGTATCAATTGCAGCAGTCGAGGCTGAAGGTGTCGAAGAGGTGATGGAACATTGCAACGTATCGTTTGCCCCGCCATATGATTCCGATACTTAAAATGATAAAATAGAACCTTAAAAAGCTCAATGACCGGGATAATATCCCGAGTGATTGACAGGACATTGAGAATTGCGCTGTTTTAATTTTATATTTATCGCCGAAATACAATAAGCATTTATGAAACCTGTTCTATCTCTATCCGTGCTGCTGGTTATGCTGTTGGTGTCATGCGGCAAAAGAAACAACAATATTGACCCTGAGCCAAATAAGCCTCCCCAGGAAGTTTTAACTAACGTCGACAGTATCAAGATAACTTATACTATAGTGTGGGAACAGTTGGCTATCGACCAATATTATTTCCTGCTGCCGGGTAAAACGATGAGGGGAACGAATAACCAGGGCCCTCCGGTGTCTCCCATATTGGAATACAAAGATATGGCTCCATCCGTGCACGACTCAGTAAAACATATACTAAGCCAGGTTCCCGCATTCCTCATGGATATTGAAAATACCTACTACTATTCAGCCAACCGGCCGAAGGAATATGGCATATCTGATATCAGGGCGTACAAGGGTGGCAAAAAATATATATGGTCTATTGATGAATACACAGAACAGTTGCCGGACTCTATAAAACCTTTTGCAAACAGGGTGAACAACATCATAAAAATCCTAAACAGGAATTAATACACAACTTTCAAACCAGCTATGAAATCTGTTCGAAAACCCGGCGGGGACACAGAACGAAAAGCGATTTTGATTGGCATGAATATTGTTGTTTTTCAAAAAAAATGTCTTATGAAACCTGTAACACTCTTATTTGCGATTTTAATAGCATTAACAGTAACCTCGTGTAAAAAGGAAAAAGACAACCAACCCGAAGTCTCAAAAAATGAGTCCCGGATGGTGAAATGGCAACACGAATCGTGGGGAAGCCGTATCACCCGGTTGTTTGAATATAACACTAACGGCAAAATATCGAAACAAACGACAGTGCTACCCCCCATCGACCAGGCGTCTGGTGAAAGAGTAGTTACACATACATTTCAATATGGTACAAATGGAAAGATCGCAACCGAAGAACAACTTTCTCCTGACGGAAAAATATTCTACGGCCATTATTCCTACAACCCTGATGGCCGCCTTAACCGTTTTGAATATAAAGACGATACAGGCCTGGTAGTATTGTCCCTGGACTACGTATATGCAGGATCAACCATTGAGCTGAAAATAACCCATGCACCCAACGGAGGCGTCACTAATTACAAAATCAATTTGGACGGCACCGGTAACATAAGCGATATATGGTGCCAATGGGGAATCAATCCTGAATATTGGCAAGCAGTATCGGGAACAACTTATGACAATACCCCGAATGTATTCTCGACAATAAGGGGAATGGAATGTTTTTACATGCTTACCAGTCCCGATGCTTTTAGTGGCATCCTACCTAAAAACAATATTTTGGAGTATAAAAGCCATACGCTAAACAACGGCCCGGTATACTCGTCCGGTCAAATCTATGAATACAGTAGTACGGGACTTGCAACAAAACGGCTAAGCGAAGACGGGATGACCGTAGATATTTTCACTTATGAAGAATACTGACCATGAATCTGATATTATTGGATAGAGCTGACCTAAACCTCCACTTCCCTGTCCCCGATGTGTATCGTGTACATGTCTTCGGCCATGTGGCCCATTAGCTCCAGCCGGCAGCATTCGTCGGTAAATTCTATGGCCATGCTGTCGCGGTTACCGTTCAGGTAGACACCTGACACCTCTTTGCCCAGCAGGTTCAGCAAGCCATAATCGCCGTTTAACGGTTCCAGCCTGTAATATTCATGCCTTTGCTTGCCCAGCCGCAATGCGAAGTATCCGTTGATAGTTATGTATGCTTTATCGCCGAAGAACAGGGTAATGGCGCCAGGCGCATAACTCACTTCCGTAACCTTTCTCTCCCTCAGGCTCTCTACATCAATATCATACGGTATCGGCAGCATATACTAAAACATAAGACTATAAAGTTACGCCATTATTTCCATTTATCTTGAGCGTTAACCGGGATTGAAAATGAAAAAGTGCCTCGCTGAACAGCAAGGCACTAAACCAAAACCATACCCGTCTGCCGGATAACCGGCTGCGGGCCTCCTTATGAAAAAATCTTAAACACCAGTTTCTGCGTGGTTGCCATTATTCCTGATAACTACCACCCCGTCAAACACATCTATCATCACGGGTTTGCTTTTATCTATCTCACCCGCAATTATCTTACGGCTCAGCATGTTAATAATATCTTTCTGTATTACCCTCTTCAGCGGCCTTGCACCATACTGAGGGTCAAATCCGCGCTCGCTCAGGTAGTCCAGCGCATAGTCCGAAAAATTCAGTTCTATGTCCTGTTCTGCCAACTGGCGCTTCAGGTTTTCCAGTTGTATCCTGATGATGCCTTTTATCTCTTCCCTCATCAGCGGGCGGAACATAATCACATCATCCACCCTGTTCAGGAATTCGGGCCTTAGCGTCTGTTTCAGCAATTCCATCACCTGCTCGCGGGTGCTGTCCACTACCATATCCACGTTCTTTCCTTCCAGGTCCGCAAAGTTTTCCTGTATAATATGGCTGCCCATATTGCTGGTCATGATGACAATGGTATTTTTAAAGTTCACTACCCGTCCCTTGTTATCAGTAAGGCGGCCATCGTCCAGCACCTGCAGCAGTACGTTGAATGTATCGGGGTGCGCTTTCTCTATCTCATCCAGCAGTATCACGGAGTAAGGTTTGCGCCTCACAGCCTCGGTCAACTGGCCGCCCTCTTCATAGCCCACATAACCCGGAGGCGCGCCCACCAGCCTGCTCACGCTGTGCTTCTCCTGGTACTCACTCATATCTATACGGGTCATCATGCTGTCATCGTCAAAGAGCACTTCTGCCAGTGCTTTCGCCAGCTCCGTCTTACCCACACCCGTAGTACCCAGGAATATAAACGAACCTATTGGCCTGCGCGGGTCCTGCAAGCCCGCCCTGCCCCTGCGTATCGCATCAGACACGGCTTCAATCGCTTCATCCTGTCCCACTACACGCTTGTGCAGTTCTTCCTCCAGGTGCAGCAGTTTTTCGCGTTCGCTCTGCAACATGCGCTGCACGGGTATGCCCGTAGCCTTAGCTACATTCTCGGCTATATCTTCCGCATCTACCTCTTCTTTCAGCAGGCGTTTGCGCTCGTTGCCCATTTCGTCCAGCTGTTTGCTCAGTTGTTCTACTTTGGCTTCCTGTTCCTGTATCTTGCCGTAGCGTATTTCCGCTACCTTACCATAGTCGCCTTCGCGCTCCAGTTGTTCGGCCTGCAGTTTCAGGTCTTCTATATTTCCTTTGGCTTCGTTCAGCTTTTCTACTATATCTTTTTCTTCCAGCCACTTGGCCTTCAGTGTATCGCGCTCTACATTCAGCAGGGCTATATCCTGGTTCAGTTGTTTCAGCTTGGCCTCATCGTTCTCGCGCTTGATGGCCTCGCGCTCTATTTCCAACTGGCGTATGCGGCGCTCCAGTTCGTCCAGTTCCTCCGGCATAGAGTTTATCTCCAGCTTCAGCTTGGCGGCGCTTTCGTCAATAAGGTCTATCGCCTTATCCGGCAGAAAACGGTCTGTAATATACCTGTGCGACAATTCTACCGCAGCTATGATAGCCTCGTCTTTGATACGTACCTGGTGGTGGTGCTCATAACGCTCCTTCAGCCCGCGCAATATGCTGATCGCATCCTCCACACTCGGCTCATCTACCAGCACCTTCTGGAAACGGCGTTCCAACGCTTTATCTTTTTCAAAGTATTTTTGATATTCATTCAGCGTGGTGGCGCCTATGGCCCTCAACTCGCCGCGTGCCAGCGCGGGTTTCAAAATATTGGCCGCATCCATCGCACCTTCCATAGCGCCGGCGCCTATCAATGTATGTATCTCATCAATAAACAACACGATACTGCCATCGCTCTCCGTCACTTCTTTTATGACCGCTTTCAGCCTTTCTTCAAATTCACCACGGTATTTGGCGCCCGCCATCAGCGCACCCATGTCAAGGGCATAAATAATTTTAGACTTCAGGTTATCGGGCACATCACCGTTGATGATACGGTGCGCCAGCCCTTCTATAATGGCGGTTTTACCCACACCAGGCTCACCCACCAATATGGGGTTGTTCTTGCTCCTGCGCGAAAGTATGTGCAGTGTGCGGCGTATCTCTTCATCGCGGCCTATCACCGGGTCCAGTTTCCCCGCGCGGGCCATTTCGTTCAGGTTCTTGGCATAGCGGTCCAGCGAGTTGTATTGCTGGCCTGCTGTCTGCGAGTCTACCTTGCTGCCTTTGCGCAATTCTTTTATCGCCGCTACCAGCCCCTTTTCTGTCAGGCCGGCGTCTTTTAATATCTTGGCTGTATTATCGTTCACCTGCAACAGGGCTATCAGCAGGTGCTCCTGTGTTACAAATTCATCGCCAAACTGCTTGAGTATGGCGCCGGCCTTCAGTATAGCGTTATTCAGCTCGCGGCTTACAGTTTGTGCAGGCTCGCCGGTAGTTATTTTGGGCAACTTTTCTATCGCCTCGTTCAGCTTACCCTCTACCAGCCCGGTGTTTACATCGTTCTTCTTGAGTAGATACGATATAGGACCTTCTTTATCGTCCAGCAGCGCCCTCAGCAGGTGCGCTGTTTCTATATTGGGGCTCTGGTGATTGAATGCCTGTTGCTGCGCGTGTTGCAGCATTTCCTGGGCCTTGATCGTAAAGTTATTCAGGTTCATTTTTTTACTGTTCTCCTTACCTGAACCTCCCTAAAAACTGTTCCAAAACACCGGGAAGGCATTATTGGCAGAAAAACAAAAAACGGGTAAGACAACCTGTCTTACCCGTTGATTATCAACTGTATTTATTTCAGGCTTCCGCCCGGTACTACTGACTGATTGTCTGCTCCTTAGTCTACCAGGTCGGCCTTTACCTTAAATTTCATGTCGAACTTTATCTTCGACTCGCGGGCCACATCCTTTACAAAGAAGGCCTCGATACGCACCACCATGGTATCTTTTATGAACACGTCCAGCAGGTCGGCATCGGTGGGGGTAAGGGTAATGTTGCGCGTCGTGTCACTGGGCATGGCAAAGTTGTAGGCGGCCAGTTGCTCAGGCACCCCATTTGCCGATACATATATCCATACTGAGTCCATAATGCTCCAATCCTGCGCCAGCGGCAGCAGCATCTGCACGCCCAGTTCAGACACCTTCACCTCTTTTATCAGGCTCAGGGCTGTTTCGTTGTCTTCCACTATCTCCTGCGAGTTGGTAGGTATCTTCACCAGCCCGAGAGACTCTTTCAATCCTGATGGCGGAACATGCGGATCGCCGGGTAGGCCCTTCACAAATGCCGCATCGTCGTACGGAACAGTAATAGTAAGCTCAAATGCTTTTTGCAGCTTCTTACAGGCCACGAGGCTGATAATCAGTGCCAGCACCGTAATAGATAAAACCCTTATATACATATAGCAGTTTTTTAAATGCACATTAATTAAAACGCATCCGCCCTCCCCAGGTCCGGACTTTCTCTCTTATGATTTATATGTGCATAGGCCTTTAAAGCCTTTAGAAATGTAAATATATGACGCATTAACAAACAAATAACAAAATTCCGGAATTTTTTTTCCGGAATTTTTTAAAAAACTTAGGGTCGCCCCTTTATTCTTTTGCCAGGGGATTGGCCGTTACGTCAAACCGGCTGCTAATGGTGAATATAGTGGCCGAATCGGGGGCATTATAAAAATGGCCTTGCAGTCTGAAATACATGGAATCCTTAAGGAAATATTCTTTCAGGTTCTCTTTTGATGTCTCCATAGTCAGTACGCGCTGGTTTTTGGGAACGCCGAAGTAGTGCGCCGCCTGCATTTCGGGCAGGCCCGGCGCCGATACGAACAGCCATAGCGAATCCACTATATCAAAGGTTTGCGACGAGGGTTCTTTCATTTCCAGCTTTATCTCGCCCAGCGTTACGATAGTCACCAACTCCGAACTGGTGTTGTGCTCCCTGATGTATTCTTCCGACTTCGTTTCTACCGCTATGGGCGGTATAGAGGTGGTAAGCCCCTGGGGCGGAATAGGCGGATTGCCGGGCAGGCCCTGCACATTTACCTGGCGGTTGTCGTCTACCGAAAACCTCACCTCCAGCACCTTGTTGAAGTTGGAGCAGGACGCCAGTACCAGGGTAACTAATATTATTGCGATTATCCTTTTCATATCTATATGTATCTGTTGCAAAGATACGCCAATTATACGATGCTTTTAAGCCCCCGCTAACTGCGGGTGAGGGTTGTCTGGATACAGGTAATTATATGCAGATGCCGTGCCGGACATCTTGAATAGCAAGGAGAACTGAATAAAAAATCATCGCACAACTATTCTTAAATAAGATACACCTGCCACATTGGCAAGTCTCATAATATAAAGGCCGTTATCTAATTCTCCGTTTAATGAGTAATCATTTAAACCGGGCAAAATATGCAGTTGCCTTATGGTCCGGCCGGTAACATCAAATAATTCCCCATTATAGGGTTCGCCAGAGGCATTGGCAATGTGTAAGACGGCAAGTGGATTTACAGGATTAGGGAAAACCTGCAGAACAGGTCTTTTGTTGGTGGCGACATGAAGCGGGATAAAGTGATAAAATGGAGCGATACCGACACATCCATTTGAATCTGTCACCCTGACGGCAAAACTATCAGTGTAGCCAGGTACGAATTTATGGTTTGTCGCTCCCATTATATCACCGGCCTTATTAAACCATTGATACGATTGGTAAGTTGTGTTGGTTGATATTGTATCAAAATTGTGGTAAACGACGGGCTGCGGCAGAGGGTGAACTACAACATTGATACTATCCGTATCCCTGCATTGCAGGTAGTTTGAAATCACGACTTTGTAAACTCCACCACTTTTTACGACCAATGTGTCGTTCGTACTTTGTAATGTTGTATTGTCCCTAATCCATGCCTTCGGATATTTTGTACGTTCGAAAAGAATTACACTATCACCATAGCAAACAGTGGTCGCTGTCAATGTATCCAGCATTGCCTCAAACACGGGCGAACAAATAGTATCGCCGCAAACCTGGCGCTCACTTATGTAGCCATAATCCAGTGTATCATGAAATAACCGGTTCATCGGCCAATTTGTAACCGGCATATAACTACCTTCGTATGGATCTTTGACTTGCCTCACGATAGTATCCAGGCTTATAACCGAATCTGCAATGCTACAGGATTTAATATTAACGGAATTTACCTTGTAATAAAAGAAGTAGCCACGTTTATCCGATGCATTTATTCCGCCTGTGGCTATTGCCGTATCATTAACTAAATTCAACGCTTTTACAGTGGCCAGCGAATCGTTTGCAATCTTCACTACATATTCAACCGAATCGCCGGAGATACCGCATAGAAAGTAGCGATTTCGCGGTGACGCAAGTTCATATTCCTTTGATGAAAGGGATATCAGGTACTTGCCACTATCGGTGACAAAGAATTCCGGATTGGTAACATAGTCGTCTTTACCCACATGCGCTGTATGACCTGAAAAAGTCCTGGTGTTTGTATCTATGGTTCCAAACAATTGCCAGGTCCTGTTGCGTGTTTCGATAAATGGAAATAGTTCCATTTACATATATCTTTCCACCCTTGACCATAATATCGGAAAACTGTGGTTTATATAAGCTATCCGGGCCGCTTGCATATGGCGTTTTATCAAGTAAATAAGTGTTGACTACATTTCCGTTAAAGTCGGCGACAACCAGTAACCCACCGTCCAAGGCGTTCCTGGTATGCCATTGCCGTCCAACTATGAGTATGTTGCTATCCGTTGCTGTGATGCTATGAAAGCTGTTAACATCAGTACGCAGCATCAAAGCGCCCCCGTAAGACTTACCAAATATCCTCGTGCCTGCGGAATCCAACATTACGAGTATACCCACATCCTTACCAACTGAGCCAAAATAATTTGTTCCGCACACTGCTATGTTACCATTTGGCAACTCCGTAATATCGCCGACGCCATCACCCCAGTTAGAATTGAAGTTGTACCCTTGTTGCCACTTTGGATTGCCATTTTCATCCATCCTTATCACCCTGTAAGGGTAGTTTTGCAAAATAATATAGTCTCTGTTCCTGGCGATAATAACCTTTTTACATTCAATGGATGACAAAATTCCGGTTCGTGACCATAACACGTTCCCCGCCCGATCAGTCTTCATTATAAAGCCCCACCTGGAACTGTATTTGGCAGAATACAAATATCCAACATGTACCAGATAGCCGCCGGAATCAAGCTGAGTGTCGTTTATGAATACGGTCAGGGAGTCATGCAAATAATCCATTTGCCTGTTTTGTGCGAATACAAAAGTGGAAGTACACAGAAGAAGAAATGCCAGGGCAAGAGGTTTGCGATAGAAAGTCATGTGTTTGGTTATTTAAGAAGCACCGCAATCTAAACATAAAAAAGACGTTTCGCAAAAGCGGGACAGTTTCAAGTTTATCATCATGCGGCTATGCCGCGTTTGCTTATTTGATAGTTTCAGTAACCTGGCCTGCACCTACTGTACGGCCACCTTCGCGAATTTCAGACCTTACTCCATCGCGATAGGCGCGATAAGAGTTTTCCTTTGGGTCAGTCTGGTGACCGCACCACATCTTTATTCAAACTTCACCTTCAGCAACCCTTCAGGTTTTCGACTGCCCCCTACTCCTCAGCGCCACCCGGACAATGAAAAGTCCTGCGCTGGTGTCTATCCACTCTGTAATTCGGGCAGGGGTGATTGAATCGCGCAGAGTAACCGTATAACAGTACGCTCATGCGCAATAATTTATTTTTACAATACAAAAAAATACTGTATATTTGCTATATTAGTCCCGTCCGTACGGGGTTGGAGTAATCCCGTCGACTGTAGCGATACTTCGGGATACGGGATTCCATCGCGCGCAGCCTTCTGCCCCGTTACAACCTATTATAAAAAAACCATCCCCATGAAAAAGCATCGCCCATACCCCCGCCAAACAATTCCCCTCTTGAGAGGGGCAACCGAACGCAGTGAGGTGGGTGTGTCCACCCGCGCCGGACAAACAACACAAGTCCCCGCGCCCGAAAAATTCTCCCTTTGAAGGGAGGTAGGAGGGATGTCCACCCGCGCCGGACAAAGCCCCGCAATCCCGTACGTACAGGACCATGCAACCCGCAACAAAACTGCAATCATCAACCGACACGGCCGCAACAATCCGCAACAAAAGAGCATTGCCCACCTGCCACGGCCGTAACAATCCGTAACATCCACCCGCAACCCTTTGTAACATTCGGGAACCAAGAAGAACCAAACCGTCACCCATGAGAAAACCACAAAACCATAAACAATTGAAAACAAACACTTTAAAAAATGGCCAGGCAGCGTTTTTCAAAAACTCTTCAAAATCCGTAACCAAACGCAACAAGACAGAACCAGGCGATACAATCCCGCCAATTCTGAAAATCATGAAAATCCTGATTCAGACAAAAAAGACACCCAAAAACGACCTGCCCCGCCGCGGCGGGGATACAAAACAGCTCCGCCACCGGCGGGAGGGGGGCGGGGGCAAACAAAAGGCCACCCTTCCGGGCAGCCTCCTGTATATCAAATTAACTTATAACTTAAGCCTTACGACTTATGACTAACGCCTTCTCACTTAATTCTTCTTCTCAGCCTCGGGGTACAATATCGCCGTATAGTTGTTGGCGGCAAACACCTGGTTGGCCACCTTCTGTATATCCTTTACGGTCAGCTTGTCTATCCACTCGTCATATTTCAGCTTGTGGTCCTTCTCCCGTCCCCAAAACATCACGCTCTCCATAGAGCTGGCCCACCAGCCGTTCTTCTCCAGGCTCTCGCGGTGTTTCTCGTGCCACTGGCTTTTCACCTTATCCAAGTCTTCAGGCTTCGGCCCGTTCTTTCTGATGTCGGTCACCACCTCGTCAGCCGCCGCCAGTAGTTTGTCCACGTTCTCGGGGCCGCAGGGCAGGTACAGGTTTATGGAGTAGTTCTCGTAAGGCTCTTTCTCTACGCTGGCATTGTAGCCGCCGCCATAGATGCCGCTCAGCTTCTCGCGCAGCTCTTCTATCACGCGTATGTTCAGTATCTCGGCCAGCGCCTGCACCTGCAGAGAGAAGTCCTCGGTATATTTGGCATCGCCGTGTATCACCCCTATGATCATGCTCTTCGGGTCAGAACCCTTGTAGTACTTCATGGTCTGGTTGCCCGCTACGGGGCGTACGCCGTTGTCTTTGTACGATGGCGCTTTATTGGCTTTGGGCAGGCTGGCTATATAAGTCTCCAGCAGTGGCACCAGTGTTTTGGCGTCCACGTTGCCCACTATATAAAACTCGTACCCGTCGGCCGTGCTGAACTGGTTCTTATAGATGTCCAGTATCCTGTCCATAGACAATCCCTGGAAATGCTCGGGCTTGGGTATGGGCGATGGCGCCAGGGGGTTGTTGTTGTATATAGATGTATATACCGTGTCGATAAAGGCATACTGCGGGTTGGCCGCCAGGAATTGCAGTTGCATCATCTGCTTCTTCTTGTAGGCTTCAAACAGTTCTTTGTCATTACGCGGGCTGGTCAGCTTCAGGTACAGCAGTTGGAACATGTCTTCCATGTCTTTTACCGTGCTGTTGGCTGTTACCCGGTTGGTTATTTCCGAGATGCTTACATCTGCCCCAATGGTCTTGCCCGCCAGCACTTTCTCCATGTCAGAGGGGTTGAACTTGCCATAACCCATTGCGTCCACGGCATCGGTGGCATAGCGCATGTTGTTCACGTCGGCTACGCCAAAGTTGTTGCTACCGCCTTTCTTCAGGCCGCGTACTATTATCTCGTCGCTCTTGAATTTGGTGGGCTTAACGGTAACCTTGATACCATTGCTGAGTGTATAGGTAGTTGCGTCAAAGCCTTCCACTTTGGAAATGTTCTCTACCTTTCCGGGTGTGGGCTTCTTGTCCAGCAGGCTGCTGGCTACTTGGGTCTCTTCTTTGGCCTGCACATCCTGGGCAAAGCCTTTGTTGGTCATGGCCAGCAGTTCAGCTTCAGAAGGCAGTTTGTCCTTCGCCTTGTCCGGTCCGGTTATCAGCGAGAAGTGGTTCATGTCCGACATTAGGCCCTGTATCTCCTTGTTCAGCTCGGCCACGGTAATGCCCGGCAACATGGTCTTGTAGTAGTTATACTCGTTTTCGATACCGGGTATCGGCTCATCCTCCAGAAAGTTCCGTATGTACTCGCCTATCAGCCTGTTGCTCTCAGTGGTGTTACGCTCGTTGTACGACTTTTCCATGTTGCTGAGCATGTTCTTTTTGGCCAGTTCCAGCTCGTTGTCGGTAAAGCCGAATGCCTTGGCGCGCTTCAGTTCACCCGTCAATGCCATCATGGCTTTTTCGGGGCCTTCTTCGCCAAACATGGTAAAGCCTACGAGATTCTCATACCCACGGGCCCAGCCGCCTACATAAGCAAATGCATAGGGGAATGGTGGATTGCTGCTGCGGGCCAGGTCGCCCAGGCGCTGGTTGATAATTTCGGTCATCAGGCCGCGCACTATCAGGCCCCGGTAGTCGCCCAGGGTCACTTCTTTTTGCTTCTTCTGCGCGGGGAAGATGATTTGCAGGCGGTAGTTGGTAGCTTCCTTGTCGGTCAATACCATGGCTTTGGCCACCTTGCGGGTTTCCACGGGCACATCAAAACGCTCACGGGGGTTGGCCGGGTTCTTCATGGGTTTGAAGTGCTTCTCCAGGTACTTCATAGCGGTAGCCTTGTCTATATCGCCCACTATGGCTACGGCCATCAGGTTGGGGCGGTACCAGTCTTTGTAAAACCGGCGCACCACGTCATATTTAAAGTTCTTCAGTATCTCGTCTTTACCTATAGGCAGGCGCTCGGCATAACGGCTGCCGGCCATCATTTCGGGCAGATACTTTTGCAGCATGCGCATTTCGGCGCCTTTGCCCAGGCGGCTTTCTTCCAATACAACGCCACGCTCATCGTCTATGTCCTTGTCGGTAAGCAGTGCATTATGCGCCCAGTCTTCTATTATCTGGAAACCCTTGTCCAGGTTACCCTCCTTATCGGTAGGTATCGGCAATATATATACCGTCTCGTCGAAGCTGGTATACGCGTTCAGGTCGGCCCCAAACTCTACACCTATCGACTGCAGGTAGCTCACCAGTTCATTCTTCTGGAAGTTCTTGGTGCCGTTGAAGTTCATATGCTCCATGAAGTGCGCCAGCCCCAGTTGGTCTTCGTCCTCCAGTATAGAGCCTGCATTTACTACCAGGCGCAGTTCCACCTTCTTCTCAGGCTTTTTGTTGGTCCTGATATAGTATTTCAGCCCGTTATCAAACTGGCCGACGGTCACATTGGGGTCTATCGGCAGCTTGGCCGAAAGGTCCTGGGCAACTGATACATTACCGGCGCTAACCAGTAACACTAACAGTGCCAGTACCATGCTGTAAAAGTGTCGGGATGAGTATCTCATAAGAATGGTTTTAGCCTACCAAAATACTGCTTTCCGCCTGTAAATTGTGAATAAATGATTTATAATAAAATCTTAAAATATTGTAATGTCCTAATAAAAACGCAATAAATACTAACCGTGGGTCAACCCAAAATAACAACCATATAACCTCATAAGGGAATTATTGAATTATCTTCGCAGCCTGAAAAACTTACAGCATCTAATATGGCGCTTATCAAATCTATCTCGGGCATAAGAGGCACAATCGGCGGGAAACAGGGAACAGGGCTTACACCCATCGATGTAGTAAAATTTACCACAGCCTATGGCGCATGGATAAAGCAACAGGGCAATAATAACAAAATAGTCCTTGGCCGCGACGGCCGTATATCCGGTTCTCTGGTACGCAACCTGGTGACGGCTACGCTGCAGGGCTGCGGGTTTGACATAGTGGACCTGGGGCTGAGCACTACCCCTACTGTAGAAATGGCGGTAGTGATGGAAAAAGCCGCGGGAGGCATTATCCTCACCGCCAGCCACAACCCCAAAGAGTGGAATGCCCTGAAACTACTGAACAGCAGCGGGGAATTCCTGAGTGCGGAAGCAGGACAGTGGATACTGGACTATGCGGATAATAATGAACACGAGTATGCATTGATCAATAAACTGGGCACCATCACCGAAGACGACAGCTATATACAAAAGCACATACAAGCCATACTACAGCACCCGCTGGTAGATGTGGCAGCCATCAAAGCCAGGAACTTTAAAATAGTGGTGGATGCTATCAACTCAACAGGTGCCATATCGGTGCCACCATTGTTAAAGGCGTTGGGGGTGGAAGATGTTATTACCATCAATGAAGAGGTAACAGGCAACTTTGCCCACAACCCCGAGCCGTTGCCTGAGAATCTTACCGAACTCTGCTCTACGGTTGAAAAGCAGAACGCACACCTGGGTATAGCTGTTGACCCAGATGTAGACCGCCTTTGCTTTGTATGCGAAGATGGCAGCCTGTTTGGGGAAGAATATACGCTGGTAGCTGTGGCCGACTACGTGTTGAGCCATAAAAAAGGCAATACCGTATCTAATATGTCATCTACCCGTGCCCTGAGGGATATAACAGAGAAACATGGTGGCGAATATACCCCAAGCGCAGTAGGCGAGGTGAACGTGGTGAAGAAAATGAAGGCCGTAAACGCGGTAATAGGCGGTGAAGGTAATGGGGGCATCATAGTACCCGAAATGCACTATGGCCGCGATGCCCTGATAGGCATAGCACTCTTCCTGACACACCTGGCCAAAACTGGTAAAACGGCAAAATCATTGCGGAGCAGCTACCCCAACTATTTCATATCGAAGAACAAAATAGAGCTGAGCGACGGTATAGACCTGGAGGGTATCTTCGCCAAAATACAAGACAAGTACAAGAGCCATCCCATCAACACCGAAGATGGATTGAAAATAGAATTTGACAACGACTGGGTACACCTGCGCCCCAGCAACACAGAGCCCATCATACGCATATATGCTGAGAGCGGCTCGGAAACAACATCGAACAATATTGCCAAACGCATTATGGAAGACATCAGGGAAATGATGTAAGCCCTGAGCACAATTACTTTTATTGCCCGCGAATAATACATATGATATAGTGGTGGTCGGCAGCGGACTGGGCGGACTATTGTCTGCGGTAATGCTGGCGAAAGAAGGCATGAAGGTATGCGTGATAGAGAAAGACAAACAAGTGGGTGGCTGCCTGCAAACCTTCTCTGTCGAGAAGAAAGTGTTTGACAGTTGTGTACACTATATAGGTGGGCTGGGCGATGGCCATACCCTCAACCGTATCTTCAGCTATGCGGGCATTATGGATAAGCTGCAACTAAAAGAATATGACCACAACGCTTTCGACAAAATAGCCTTTGACAATGAAATGGCTGAATACCCGCTGGCACAGGGCATAGATAACTTCGTGGAGCAGTTACTCCCCTACTTTCCCGAAGAGAGAAAAGCACTTGAAGAATATATAAGGCTGGCAACCAAAGTGGGCGACCATTTTCCCCTGTACAGGTTAAGAATGGGTGACGCCAATGAGAAAGCTGCAGTTACAGGTTGGGAACTGACGGATACACTTGGTAAGCTAACCGGTAACCGACGGCTGCAACGTGTGCTGGCCGGTAATAACATGCTATACGCAGGCGTACCGGGCAAAACACCTTTTTACCTGCACGCCCTGGTGACGGAAAGCTATATACACAGTTCGCATAAAGTACTGCCGGGAAGTTCCCAGATATCCAAGTTCCTCTGGCAGGAGTTGCAGGCACTCGGCGGTGAAGTATTGCGCAATACCACGGTTGTAAAACTGGTAGAAGAAAATGGCATGATGACACATGCAGTAACAGATACAGGCGAAGAGGTATATGCTAAACAGTTCATTGCAAATATACACCCCGAAGTACTGCTGCAAATTACCGACAGCAACCTGTTGCGGCCGGCCTACCGCAACCGTGTCAGTAACCTGCAGCAGACTATATCCAGCTTTATGCTGAACCTGGTGTTGAAACCCGGCACAGTGCCTATGCAACACCACAACCTGTACTGGAATGCAACAGAAAACGTATGGGGCGCCGTGAACTACCAACCGGAAGAATGGCCTGCCAACTACACACTGTTCTATACGCCCGACAGGGATAACCCAGGGTATGCGGAGAGCCTCTCTGTGCTCAGCTATATGCACTACGACGAGGTGAGTCAATGGGCCGATACCTACAACCGAACAGGCCACGAGCACGACAGGGGCGAAGATTACGATGTGTTCAAGGCATGGAAAAGCGAAATACTGCTGAACAAAGTATATGAACGCCTGCCGATACTGAAAGGCAATATCACAGCACAGAAAGCCGCTACTCCACTCACCTGGCGCGACTATACCAGTACACCCACCGGTGCGCTGTATGGCATTCTGAAAGATGTGAACAAACCCAACGAAACTACTATAGCCACCCGCACCAAAATACCCAACCTGCTGCTGACAGGACAGAACGTGAACCTGCACGGCGTGCTGGGTGTCAGTATCACCGCAGTAGCCACCTGCTCCGAACTGCTTGGCATGGAGTATTTGCTGGAAAAGATAAAAGGCAATTAACAGCCCGAACCAGGATGCAAGGCTCTATTTCACCGTTATCATCTGTACCCTTTTCTGTCCGCAGAGGTAGGTTTTTTCCGGTGCTATTTTGCTCTTCTCACCAAAATTGCGGTGTTCGAACACAAACTTGTATGTTTCCCCTTTTTGAAGGTCATATTCAAAAAAAGCATCGTCGGCGTAGTTGAAAGTATAACTTTCGCCCGGCGCTATCTTCACAAAATCGGGATGGTTGTAGCGCTTCACAAAGTTCACTTTGCGCAACACCTTCACGGGTTTGTCAAAAGCGTTGTATGGGGTAAACCTGAAATGTTTTGAGCTTACCCAAATGTCAATTTTGCAGTTGTTCTTAAAGATAAAATTGTATGTAAGGTAAGTCTCCATTTGCAACACCGGCCGTACGTCAATGTCCATTTTTACGCACTGGCAGAAGTTGTTGGCCTTCATCAGTTCTGCGTTCTTTTCTTTTTCCCGCGCCGCAATCTGCTCTTTGGTTAATCCCTTTTTCAGTATTATTACGGTGTCCTTATAGGTTACCCTGGGTTTTGGAGCGGTATCATTTGGGTATATCACTATTATTGTTTCCTTCATATCCGCCGAGTAGTTGGGTTTTGGTTTAGGCTTTTCTTTTTGCTCAGTCACAAATACAGTGTCGGGCCGGGGAGGTTCTGCCTGTTTTTTTTTGCTTTGAGCGTACACCACATCATCCGGCCATAATATAGCACAGGCAATCGCAGCAAATAAATAAAGAAAACGCCCCCCAAACATAAACTACTAATATACTATTTGCAGGGGATAAATAGCGGGTCGGGGCCATCGGGGTCAAAATTTAAGAAGATTTTCTCTTCCTGCCCCGGGTACTCAAGTTGCAGGCCCACCTCTACCGGAATCTTGCGGCAGTTGCCGGCGGTCATGATAGCAAACTCTTTAATGCGGCATAGTTTCAGCCGCACCGTTTCTTTGTGTTGGAACGTGTCTTCGCTTTTCAACACGATAAATTCGCCAATTACTGAATCATCAGCAGACTTCCACTCAAATCCGTAAAGGTTATAGCAATTAAGGTATTGTTTGTCGCAGCCAAGAATGGTCACATTGATATTTTCATTCAGCGGCAGGCGATTGAGAATAAAGCTCTGTGCACCCGCATGCTTTGCCACGAGAGCCAACAGCAAAAACGATATTGCGACAAAGCAGCGCATACAATTTATTTAGCGTTCAGGCGTGCGAGGCCATCTTTCGGTTCTTTATACTTTTCGTCGAACACAAGGGCCTGCTTATAGTCTATAACAGCTTCGTCCTTTTTGCCCATCAGTTCGTAACAAAGACCCCTGTTGTAATATGCTTCGGGGTCGGTAGGATCCAGCTTCGTAAGTATATCGTATTGGCGAAATGCTTTGTCCAGTGAATCCTGTTGCAGGTATATATACCCGAGGTTATAGTAGCTATTCAGGTAATTCCGGTCTTTCAGTATAGCATTGATATACTCCTTCTTGGCCGTTTCAAAATCACCTTTGTCCTGGTAATAAACACCGCGAGCGTACAGGGGGAAAACGTCCAGTGTATCGAGCGCATATGCATTGTCGTAATATTTCAAGGCAATAGGATCGCCCTTCATACCATTCATAATCCCCAGTTGTATCATGGCATCCCGATAATCGGGCTGCACCTGCAATGCAGTCATAAAGCTGGATATCGCTTTCGTTGTGTCCGACAGGCTTTTATACACCATACCTTTCAGGAAGTAGCCTTCGGGATTATATACGTCCTGCCGCAGTACTGTGTTTATTTCGCTTAATGCCTTGTTGTATTCTTCAATATACAGGAACATTTTGGCCAGCTTCAGGTGCGCTGTTTTATCATCGGGGTTTACCCGTAGGGCTTTCTCCAGCCATTGTACGCTGCCATCCAGGTCTTTATGCTCGAACAGCATATCTCCGATAGCGCTGTAATATTCTGCACGGGTAGAATCTAAAGAAATCGCTTTTTTATAATCTTTCAGCGCAAGGCTATCTATTTCCAGCCGGTCGAGCAATACAGCCCTTTCAAAATACAGTTGGGCGTTTTTGGGGTTCTTTTTTATTTCTTCCGTCACTTTATTCAATGCAGGTTCTTGCCTGAACAACGGATTTTCTTCCTGTTGTACAGCTTCATTTCCACACGCAACCACCAGCAGTAAGGCCGGCAGCAATAACCATAGTAATCTCATTTGCTTTTCCTTCATCATGCGGGTACAAACATAAATAATTTGATGCTTACCGCACCATCACTTTCCTTACCTCTTTTTTGTCATTGAAATTGAGGACCACCAGGTAAATACCACTGTACAGGCCGGCCATCTCAAAGGTGTAAAAAGATGATTGGTGGTCGAATTCCCTGGCGGCCACTACCTTGCCCAACATATCGGTAATAAAAATGCTTTGCAAGCCCTGTGGTTGCCTGTGGAAAACAATATTTACCCTGTCATCGGCAGGATTTGGGTAAACAGTAAAATCGTTCAGAATTGGATTGTTGCCCGTACGAGGATATTCCAGGAGCCAGGGTTGCTGCGTGAAAGCATAGGTATCGCCGCCGGGCTCTAATGTCCCTCTCATACGCGCTACCTGCCCGTGCGTAAACATCAGCAGGCATTTATCGTTTGAATAGTCCATAAAGTTCATGAACATGATACCGGGAGCAGCCTTAGAGCATCCATCCGTTTTAGGAAAGATAGGGCAACCGGATGATGAATAGGCCTGGGGCGGAGTATCTCCTATTCCGTCATCTTTACCCCCGTTGGACGGGCATTTACCGTCGTCGTCGCCCCATGTATGTAAAAGACTAAAGTAATGCGCTACTTCATGCACTAACGTGCGGCCCAGATCAGAACCAGACACATAATGGTCTGTAAGCGCAGTTCTTTTACCAAAAGCCCCGTAGTGTATCACCAGGCCCTTTTCTACAGGGTCGATGCCATATTCTTTGGTAGCCAGCCATGGGGGTACTGCCAAACCAAGTATGTTTGTTGCAGCCCCAAATTCCAGGGGATTGATGATCCAAACGTTCAGGTAACTTTCCGTATCCCAGGCATCAGCGCCATCATTCGCGGCATACTTGGCGCCACTGAAACCAAATCCTGAACCCCACTCATTCTCGATATTGAAACCATTTTTAGCCGTAACCGTAATTTCATATCCTGGCGAGGCGGCGCCGTCCGGGGCGGTATGCGCCAGGCCAAAACGTATGCCTGCATTACCGTACAACGGTTGAAACGCACCGGGAATATTAACAGCATCAGCATTCTGCGCATTAAAATCGCGATTGAGCACGGCAAGTTGAGAATCTATACGTTGCTCTATGCCCTCTGTCCCTCCTATTTGGTTCAGTTGGTTTTGTGTGAGGACGAAATGGAATATAACCGGAACAGTGGGCGTTCCTTCCAACGTGGTTTTGGCTGTGGCCCTTGATTCTATAGTAAGCGCATTGAAGTTGTTCGCAAGCACAGGGTAGAATTGTATAACCGAGCGTACCGTTCTGTCGAAACCACATTTAGCGCCCTGCTGTGCGATAGCGGAGCTTCCGAAAAGTAAATATGCTATGAGCAGTACGGCAACTCTTGCCTGAAACCTGTGAGTATGCATTCTTATCAAAAATACGTATTCACCCCCAAATGAAAGGTTAAAGGAATTAATTATCCTTGCCCAACCTGTAATACAGGTTGACAAACACCATGGGATTCAACATATGGCCGGTTAATTCAGGTTGCAGGCTGAAGTATTGAAGATTTTTATCAATAATATCCACACGATATTTGGTACCCTGGTCGAGAAAGTAAATATAGTGCAACTGCGCACCTATGCCGTAATACACCCTGGAAGAAGTATTGAGCGGGCGTATATATTCCAGGTTCAGGTAAAATGCTGGCGATGTCACCTTGTTGTAAAAACTGGAATCTTCTATTATCCTGCTGATGTCGTTGTCAGACCGTTTACTTATCTGCACGCGATTGCCTTTCAGCGAATTTACACCCACCCCTATACCATACAGCAACTCTGCACCGTTGTCCAGGGCTTTGTGAAAGCGGCCCAGCAAACTGAGATTGGTATTGGTAAAGTTCATGTACAACACATCCTGTCCACCATTAAACCTCACTACCGGCAATATCATTGGCGACACCCCGGCTATAAGCGAACCTGTAAAACTCCCCTGCCCCGGTGTATAATTAATTGCCAGCCTTGCACCCGGCACCCATGATGCATGATTGTGCCCTTTTACAAAACCATTGAACATTAAAGGGAAACCCAACTCGCCCCCGACACCTATATCTACCTGTGCCTGCGCATTTACCGAAAGGGCAACAGCCAATACAATCATCAACTTCTTCATCGGGTGCAATATAACGATAAAAAAAGGCCACATCTTAAGCGGCCTATATTTTTAAGTTCGTGCAACCTCTCCAACAGGATTGATTATGAGCGGTTTGGGTTTGGAGACTTCGGATTGTTTCCTCAGTTTCTCCAGGTACAGGTTGCTCGGCCGCTCTACCAGTAAGTAAAGCAGGTAAGCCGTACCCAGGGACATAGGTATACCAAGGTACCAGATAAAAAGGTTATGTATAAAGTAATAGTTATACCCAAGTTTTACGGCAATTATCTTAACAATGTAAATAGTCGCCCAATGGGTTACGTAAAGCGTGTAGCTATAGTCCCCTATTTTCTCCAGCCATTTTATCCTGAAATTGTATTTAAGCGCCGAGAACATCAACAGGTAGGTAAGGACAATAGTCATAATACCGGTTATCTTATTATGTTCACCGCCAAACAGGTAACCTTTTGCCAATACCATTATTTCAAACAAAACAATAATAGCTGCAACAGACCAGATTTTGTTCAACCTGAAATTTGAAATCAGCCTCTCTTTATACCTATAAAACAATATGCCTACAATAAAATAAACTCCATACTCTAAACTGAACTGGAATAACGTATTCGTGTGATCAGGATTATGATATACCATACCAAATACCATCCATCCTGCAGCATACAGCAACAGCATGATAACACTTGCGAATTTGAATTTCCGGATCATCCACGGCGCCAGCAGGTAAAACACTACCTCGAATGGTAACGACCAGTACTGGTGGGTCAGGTCATTGTCTTTTGGCATGTAGAGCAGGTTGGATACCAATGTGGGCAGGTGCGCTACTTTTTGATATACAGCGGACATTGGCGCGTAACCCTCCGTGGGATTGTAGTACACCGCAGGCACGAATGTCCAGATAAGAAAGAATGCGAAAAATGCCCATAAAATACCCAACAGGTAAGGCGGATATAAACGTACAAACCTACGTTTATAAAACCCGGGAATATTGGTGTTACTTCTTAAACTGTGAGCAATAGAAAAACCAGATAAGAGAAAAAACAAGATAACGAATTCTGAACCTAAACCTGTGTGGTTCATCAAAGTTATTTGCGCCCATTCCCACCAGTGCCAGCTCTCTTTAGGATTCACATACTGTGCATACATCATAGAATCTGAGAACAGTGCACCCCTGGAGTGGTTGATGACAACGTAAAAAGCCGCCAATCCTCTTAACCAGCTTATAATGCGCCAGTCTACCTTAGCGTTATGGCCTTGCTGTAACATTTGTGTTTAATATTTTTTGTTCCGGATATCCTGACATTGTCTCGCCCTGTCATTACAGTCCCGTCGCAAAAAAGCATTACCCTGGAATCGCAGTAGAAGCTAATCTTTGCTAGCAGCAGACTACAAGGGATATAGAAGGTGAACAGGACGGAGATGGCATGAGCCGAGCCCCCGCCCTGTTCCCTTATATAAATATGCTTTGAATTACAGTTGAGTAGCTGTATATACCACACCTACATCGTAAGTACCTGCAGGGTACGCGAAGCCTGGGGTAGCTTTATACTTTACAGTGAACTTCTGATCAGCGCCGGCAACACCGTTATTAATCAGGTCAATATTAAAATCCCTTAAAGTATAGTAGGCAGACGTTGAGTACGGGCCAGGTATAGTACCGCCGGTCAGGTCTGATACTACTATCAGGTTCAGCACACCAGCTACGGGCATAACCGGCGTTGGTGTTGCACCACCTGTGTAGGTAAAGTTTTCAGCGTTGGTCTTTACAAAAACGTTGAAGCTTTTGTTGCTCCTTACCCTGATCTCCTGGTTGGCGGTTTCTACACCGTTTACATAGTCATTGATGGTAGTGAACGGAATCTCAACCAGGGGGCCTACGTCAGAACCGTTGGCTGTGAAAGTGATGTCGATAGCGTTCTGCAACTGCAGCTGAACAGCCTGTGAGGCAGAAGAAGATTGTTGTGCGTTGGCAGCATAACCAAATGCTGACAGTAACGCTACTGAAAATAGCTTTTTCATAAATGTGTTTTTTATTTTTTTAAAAGTTTATGATGCAAATATTGGGACACAACAACCTGCATTCCTAATATTTCGGCGCTTTTAACTAGCAGTGTTGTTATAGGTTAACGAGCAATTAACATGGATTTTTTACCGTTTTTGCCAGACCACTTCACGCCAAAAAATTCTTTTAGATTTTTCAAGCAGATAATGACAACATTGTATAATACCGGGTATCAATGGCTCTTATCCTAATGGCTTGTTAACCGGTTATAAAGAGTTAGTTAAGCCCTGCAAAAAGTTTCTTTCCCTACAGATAGCATAGCATATTTGTACCCGGTTTCAGAAAATAGCTGGCCGGGAAATAAACTTCAAAAAAAGAAACACACAATGCGAAACATAATCACATACCCAGTAGGATTGATACTTAAAGCGTATATGACCTACGCGTTTATTCTTGTAGAGCGTGAGAAAAGAAAAGAACAACGCGCCGAAAGAAGCATGAAAAAACCATTGCTACAAACAGCGATTGGTAAATAAATCACCACTCACCTTTTTGAATATATATAAAGCCGCCGTTCTGCCAGTTATCATTGATTGAAAAATTGGTGATAGCGCTTACACAAGACGTTTCATCATCACCGCACCGCACCAATTGCGATCTTTTATCCTCAGTAAATATTGTTGTAATAAAGTAAGTTTTCCTGGTAGCCGGCAAATATATTGCCCAATCGTTACCTGCCGTAATTCCATCTAAATCCCCTACTGAGCGATAGTCGGCAAAAGGTAGTGTATCCGGCCAGCCGGCTACGGGAGCCTGTCCATAGTAAATAAATTGTGCCGAATCGAGCACAGGCCCCCACTGGTCTCCTTGTTTGTACCTTCTTAATGTAAAACTACGCACCTCGCTACGGTCGAAACCGGTAAATGCGAAATCGAATTGGCCCGACCTGCAATAGACCTTTTTTTCGCAGCAGGAGGGTAGAGTGAATAATAAGAATGAAAAAACAAGCAGCCTCGCCATCTGGTTATTGTTAACAACGCATAAAAATAAGCGTTACGCTCTTTCCAATCGCAATTGTTTTGTCATTTGGGTGACGGAGGCTGCAATTTTTTGGCTGGAGGGATAATTTATGGCCGGGTATATACTTTGCAAGAGATTTTTTATAAATTGGGGACTTATTACCAATATATTATTAGAAAATATGCGTATTAGTCATAAGATTCTTGGCGTTTTGGCCGCTGCTGCTATATTAACAGGCTGTGTCAGGGAAAGTGAGATCATCGAACCTGAAGTACTGCCAGCCGGTGGATTGGGAGGTAAAGCAACCCTGAAAGTAACCCCACAGCACCACAAGGTTAACCTGGGCACAGCAGTGGTATATATCTACTATGCTGAAAAAACAATGCCTCCTTTAGATAGTTTTGACGCAACTGATACAGTCAATGCAGCGGATCCTACCGCAGTTTTTGAAGGGTTGACACAAGGCGATTATTATATCTATGCCAAAGGGACGGATTATAGCCTGGAACAGGGTAAAGACGAAGTAATGGGTGGCGCTCATTTCAGAGTTATTGATACGTTGGAAAAAACTTACGATTTGTACCTGCAAACGGACAATCCCATACATCACAAGTAGTCTCATGGAATCGGTTTAGAAATTTCTTATCGCCTCTTGTTCAATCAAGAGGCGATTTTTTATTCGTAATCAATTCTCACTTTTATATCTTTGTTCCATACGATGCTTTTTCGATGAAGCAAATACTGGCCATATTGTTATTTCTATCTGTCAGCTACCAGTTTGCTGTCAAGATGGGTGTAATAATATGGTTTGAAGCTAACAGGGACTATATAGCCAGTGAGCTTTGCGAAAACCGGGACAAACCCCAAACCAGGTGCGACGGTAAATGTTACCTGAAAAAACAACTGGCCAAAATAGACCATGAAAACAGCAATAACAAAGAATTACCGAACCAGAAACAGAAGAATGAAATACCAGAATATTTAGCAATCGAATCATTCTTATTAGCAAAGCAGTTTTATTGTACACATCTTGAATACAACTCTGTTTATACTAACCATTACAGGTTCACCGCTAAGGAATCTATTTTCCATCCCCCGCCTACATGCTGATTGTACAGATAATTAAGCCTGCACTATATACAGGCAGGATTATTACATCATCAGCATAACTCAACAATGAAATATACAATAGGCTGCGTACTGCTTATTGTGTGTATGCTACATGTTAGCAAGGCATGTGATGTTTGCGGAGCGTCTTCTTCAGGACAGGGGCTTGGCCTTCTACCGCAAATGAACAGGCACTTCGCAGGCATACAATACCAGTATGTAGAATTGCACAGCAGGCATGTGCCACTTAGCGAACTGAAACCTGTGACTTATTCAAACGAATATTACAGAACAGCGCAGCTATGGGGGCGCTACTGTATAGGTGACAGGTGGCAACTGTTCGTATTTGCGCCCTACCGGTTCAACAACAGCACACACCTACAGGGCAACTCCGCCAATGGAGTTGGAGATATCTCTATCCTGGTTAATTATGTGCTGGTTCCAAATTCTGACAGTTACGGAGTTATTCAGCATCGCCTGCAGGCAGGAACAGGCATAAAACTGCCTACAGGTAAATACACCGGAATATCGGAACAGGATAAACGCGGGCTACCCAATATGCAGCCCGGCAGTGGAGCATTCGACATACCATTCAACACCAACTATACCCTGCAATACAGGAGTATAGGACTGAACACTGATGTTAGCTACGTACTGACAACAGCCGGAGCTGACGGGTACAAGTATGGTAACAAGCTGAATGTCCAACTGAACAGTTTTTACCGCACCAAATACAGGAGCGTTATATTATTACCCATGGTCGGACTGAGGGCAGAACATAGTGGGCATGACTATGACAACTATACCAAAAAATGGCAAAACCAGCAATCAGGAGGGTATATTTTGTCTTATGTGGCAGGCATGCAGCTATACATAAAGCAAATAGGGGTGCAACTGCAATACAGCCGCCCCTGTGCGCAATATTATAGCGTGGGTAACATCAACGCAGTGCAACGCTTAGATACGGGGCTGATGATATTATTATAAAACAAAAAAAGAAATGAAAATTACCACTTTAAATATTATAACTACAGCAGTACTCATTCTTACTTGTATTGCATGTAAGAAAGAAACTACAACTCCGGGCACAACTGAGGAGATAAGCATAACCATCACTTCCCCTAAGGAAAACGATTCGTACAAGCCTGGTGATACTGTGCATATACACGCAACAGCACAGGCACAGTACCAACTTCATGGGTATATAGTACGCATATATTATGGGGACTCTGTACTATTTGATGCGGAAGGCCATACTCATAGCAATCAATTAAATATTGATGAAAGTTGGGTGAACAGCCTGAATATGGCAGCCGAACTGCAGTTGGAAATTAGTACCGTAATTGACCACGAAGGAAATGCAAAAAAGGTTAAACGGCCTTTAAAAAGCCAACCTTAACCAACAATTAAACGTCTGATTATTAACAACATAAAATTTAATTCATATGAATAAATCATTTATTGCATTTACTATTGCATCATTTATCACTGTAAGCAGTTGCATAAAGAAACCCGAACCTACCCCAACCCCTAATCCTACGCCAACACCCACAACCAACGAAGTACATTTCAATTTTGAAAATTACTTTGGCAACCAGGAACTCGAACTGAATACGGCTACCTATACTACGGCCCAGGGCGAACAAATAACCATCAGCGCCTTCAATTACTGGATCACCAATATCCGGTTTGTGAAGGCTGATGGCACGGAATATGCCGAACCCGAAAGCTACAGGGTATTAAGGGAAGATAAACATGCGTCACTGCATTTTCATGTAGAAGATGTACCGGTGGGAACATATACCGGTTTGAAATTCATTATTGGAGTAGATGTGCCCCGCAACACCAGCGGTGCCCAGACCGGTGAACTTGACCCTACTATAAACGGGGATATGTACTGGACCTGGAGCACAGGATATATCCAGGCCAAACTGGAAGGCACTTCTCCCCAGTCGACTGCCGGCGATAACAGCTTCGAGTACCATATAGCCGGGATACAACCAGACTACGAAACACCCCAGGAAATCACTTTGAACTTCCCGAACGATATGGTTGTAGGAAGCCAGGCGGGCTCTGTCAAAATAAAAACTGATATCGCGAAATGGTTTCCGACACCGATGAAAATAGCTGATATGCCCAGCGTAACTTTTGCGGGCGAAATGGCGAGGAAAATCTCCGAGGGATACGTTGATATGTTCAGCATTACATCTGTAGGTAACGAATAAACAAATCAAGCAATACGAGCTATATGAAAAATGGGATATTAAAATTGGCACTATTATCGTTCGCTTCCGTGCTGCTCTTTGCAGCCTGTGAACGTAAGCAACCAACACCTGTAGGCGGCAAGGGTGGCAAGGGTGGTAATGCAACTCTGAAAGTAACTCCGCAACATCATGGTGAAAATATAGACAGCTGTACTATTTACCTGAAATATAACGCGCAGGACAAGCCCTCCGCTTACGACGAAGAAGTGAAGTGCGTAAAGGAGAACGGTAAACCCGTTGCTACATTTACCAACCTGAACAAGGGTAACTATTATGTATATGGCGACGGTTGGGACCCGGATATTGAGCAGGAAGTAGAAGGAGGCATACCTTATACAATCACGGAAGAAACAACCAAAGAAATAACAGTTCCGGTTACAGAAAAAGGGCACTAAATAAATATTACTTATTGTCGGAAAGGGGTGTACACGTACGCCCTTTTTCGACATTCCACTAAGGAACATACAGAATTATCGTACAGATACCTTATAATATTTATCCCTGAACCAGAAAGCAAGATTTACCAATGCTATAAGGGCCGGCACCTCAACCAACGGACCGATGACTCCGGCAAACGCCTGGCCTGAATTGATACCGAACACTCCGATAGCAACGGCGATGGCCAGCTCAAAATTGTTTCCGGTAGCAGTGAACGCTATGGACGCATTTTTGGAATAATCCGCTCCCAATGCTTTCCCGATAAAGAAGCTCGCTACAAACATCACGATAAAATAAATGACCAGCGGCAGGGCGATACGCAATACGTCCATCGGAATTTGTACTATCAGTTCTCCCTTAAGGCTGAACATGAGCAGAATGGTGAATAGCAGTGCAATAAGCGTAATGGGAGATATGAAGGGTACGTACTTCTTCTGAAACCATTCTTCGCCTTTCAGCCTGATTAAAGCATACCTGCTGATAACGCCCGCTGCAAACGGCATTCCCAGGTATATCGCCACGCTCTCAGCTATTTGCCCGATGGTGATGTTAACAGCAAGACCCTCCATGCCGAACCATGTGGGCAGAACAGTGATGAATACGTAAGCATACACACTGTACAAGGCCACCTGAAAGATGCTATTGAGCGCTACTAATCCAGCAGCATACTCCCGGCTACCTTCAGCCAGTTCGTTCCATACTATCACCATAGCTATGCAACGTGCAAGCCCTATTAATATCAGGCCGACCATATATTCAGGGTAACCATTCAGAAAAACAATAGCCAAGATAAACATGAGTACTGGCCCTACAACCCAATTGAGCAGTAATGACGCGCCCAATATTTTTGTATTGCGAAATACTTCGCCCATTTTTTCATAGCGAACTTTGGCCAAAGGCGGGTACATCATGAGTATCAATCCAATGGCAAGGGGGATATTAGTAGTGCCGCTGGAAAATGAATTAATAAAGTCTGCTGAGCGGGGATTGAAATATCCTATCGCTACGCCAATAGCCATAGCCAGGAATATCCATAATGTAAGGTATCTGTCCAGGAAGCTTAACTTCTTTCTCTCCACTACGGGTGCGCAGTTGTTAGCAGTCATTGTCTATTGCGGTTTTAGTAGGCCTTTCTCAGGTTATCAGCATATTTATCGGGCAACGGACTACCCTCTACCGCTTTTGCGGCTTTCTCGACATCATACTCCACACGTACGAACTCCACTTTAAGGCCGTCTTTATTAGCATTGCCCGTATGCTCATTAATTTCCAATATCACATAACAGGCGCGGGTGTCACCATCTTTGGGCTTACCTACCGAACCTATATTTATGGCATGACGGTAACGGACATCGCTATCTTCTGTATCCTCCAGTACACGGTGATAAGGCTTGTGCGTGTGTCCGAAGCACATGATATCGGCGTGTGCATCGCGCATGATACGCTTCAGGCTTTTTTCTTCCCTGTCTTCAAATAAATACTCATTTATTTTGCGGGGACTGCCGTGTACGAGCAATAGTTGCATATCATCATCGTTGAGTTTATACTCTACCCTGATGTGCGCTGGCAGCGAGCGCAGATAACTCCGTTCTTCGTCATCAATTATTTCATTGGTATAACTGATGGACACGGCGCCGTTAGCCTTATCTTCATCAGTTTTATATGCACAGCCGCAGTCGTTGCTGCCGCGGCCTATACCAAAGTCATAGTTACCCGATATGGTGGGTATGCCGCGCTCGCGTATGATTTTACATACCTCGTTGGGCCAGATGTTATACCCTACCAGGTCGCCCAGGCAATAAACAGCACCCGGTTTGCGACCATCTATATCCGCCAACACTGCCTGCAAGGCAGGCAGGTTAGCATGTATGTCTGAAAAAAGTGCAATCTTCATTTAGTTATAAATTCCTTAGCAGCAGCCACCACCTGGCGTGCAACAGGCTTCGGCCACGGGCTTTTTAGCAAAAACAGTAATGCTGTATATCCCCGTACCGCTGTTCTTAAATTCAGCTATCTCTTCAGCAGAAAGATATTGGCTGAGAATATCATCCGGTATCACGATCGGCTTCTCTTTTTGCAGGGTAATATCTTTAAAGCCATTGTTTTGTATCAGCTCCAGGTACACCTGTTTTTGTATAGCCCCGCTTACGCAACCTGCATACATTTCAGCTACATTGCGCAGTTTCTCAGGCAATTCGCCTACCAGCACCACATCCGATATACTGAAATGGCCGCCCGGTTTCAACACACGGTATATTTCTTTGATTACGTTGTTTTTGTTGGGCACCAGGTTCAGTACACAATTGCTTACAATCACATCTGCTACATTGCCGCCTACGGGCATTTTTTCTATATCTCCCTGGCGGAACTCCACATTGTTATATCCCAGCTTATCTACATTAGCGCGTGCTTTATCAATCATAGCCTCGGTAAAGTCTATGCCAATAACCCTGCCTGTAGGCCCTGTAGCCGCACGTGCTATAAAACAGTCATTACCCGCGCCGCTGCCCAGGTCTATTACAGTATCGCCGGGTTTTATCTGCGCGAATTCCGTAGGCAGCCCGCAACCCAACCCCAGGTCGGCATCGGCATTATAGCCTTCCATTTTGGTGTAATCGTCACTCATGATGTTATACACCTCGGTACTACAGCCGCCCGCACCGCAGCATGAGCTCATGTTTGTCTCTTTATCCTGCAAGGCTATCTCACTGTATTTCTGCCTTACCAGTTCTTTCAACTCTTGTTCTGTTTGCATTGTATTGTATCTTAAACTTATTATTGCAATATTACGATTGATGTTTCAAATTTTATTATTCAGCACGTTATTTTTATAATATTTAGTTAACCGGGACTTTCCCAGCCCCGGTTAACATTACAGTTTAGCAGCAACCCAGCCCTTCGCAGCAATCGGTGTTGCCACCGCAGCAGTCATTGCCATTTTCGCAGCAGTTGCTCATTTGCATCTGATTAGTCATAGCTTTTATTTTATCGTGTTATTGCAATATTGCGATGAATAGAAATAAAAAAATAGTTAGCAGCAATTACCCCCAGGCTGCGGCAGCTCTTTAAAAAACATAGTAAAGAACTCCCTGTACTCTTCCCAAGCCTTAGGATTGATACAATAGCATACGCTGGTACCCTCAATATTGCCTTGTATCAGCCCCACGTTTTTCAACTCTTTCAAGTGTTGAGAGATGGTAGGTTGTGCCAGCCCGAGTGTGTCTACCAGGCTGCCGCATACACAGCTCTGCGCTTTGAGCAGGTGCTGCAATATGGCAATACGGGCAGGATGGGCCAGCGCCTTGGCCATAGCCGCCAGTTCATTCTGCTTTTTAGTAAACAACTCTGATTTGGTAATGCCCATAACTTGTTCTATTCAATCGCAATATTACGATGAATATATTTCCCAGCCAAATTTTTTATTTATGAGTTACTTCACCTCTCCCATCAGCTTGCGTACCATGGGCGAAATAACGATCAATATTACACCTGCAATGATTGCGTAAATGCCGAACTGCTTATAACCCTCGCTGTAAGTTGCCAGCTTCTCTACGGCGCTGGCGCTATCGTCAGGGGTAATCGCAGAGCCAAAAAGCCCTGCCACATATTGGCCATAGGCGCTCGCCAAAAACCACATACCCATCATCACACCCTGCAATTTTTGAGTGGATAACTTGGTCATGAGGGAAAGGCCGATAGGAGAAAGCGCTATTTCGCCGAATGTGATGATGAGGTAACCGAATGTAAACAAGTTCAAAGAAGTCATGCCGGCGGCATCGGAGAAAAATTTATTCGTGAAGAATGTGTAAAACCCAATGCCAAGAAACAGGAAGCCAAGACCAAACTTTACTACACTATTAGGCTCCAGTTTCCTCTTATGCAGCCAAAGCCATAACAAACCTATGAGTGGCGCAAAAAATATGACAAACATAGCATTACCGGAGTTGTTGACCATGTTGGGGTCGATGGGGAGACCGACCAGGTCCTTCTTCAAATGCTCGGCAGCATAAATACTTAAAGACCCACCTGCCTGCTCAAAAATTGCCCAAAAAACAACTGAAAAAATGATAAATATCAATGCAGCGACAAGCTTCAAGTTATCTTTCTTTTCCAGTTTGGTCATTTCATAAAACAAGTATATCAAACTGAAGGGGCCTATAATAGCCATAAAATAATCGGTATAAACAGTATTGGCAACCATTATTTGTATCAGGGGTATGCAGGCCAATGCACCGATGTATACCATCCATTGGTAGGTTTTCGCTTTTTTGTTCTGTTCAGGCTTAAATGGCGACAAACCAATAGAGCCTAATTTTTTATGATTCAGGGCAAAAGTCAGCAAGCTTATGGTCATCACAACTGCCACCAACCCAAAGGCCACATTCCAGCGAAGATGTTCAGGTATGGCATTGCTCAATATTTCTCCCTTTCCCACGCCTATCATCAGGATACCCCCAAGGAAGGCGCCAATATTTATTCCTGAATAAAAAAGCGAGAAGCCGGCATCACGTCTGTGGTCATCGGCCTTATACAGCTGTCCCACCATGGAAGAAATGTTGGGCTTAAAAAAGCCCGTCCCTATTATGACGAAGCTGATACCGGTGAAGAAAAAGTCTGTGGGACTTATCATCAACAAGATACTACCGGTTATCATCAGCAGGCCACCCCAAAACAACGATTTCCTAAAGCCCAGTATCTTATCTGCGAACAGTCCACCCAAAAACGTAAAAGCATATACCCATGCCTGGGTGGCGCCATACTGCAGGTTGGCCACGCTCTTGTCCATCAGCATCTGGTACACCATAAAGTAGGTGAGCATACCCCGCATACCGTAGAAACAAAATCGTTCCCACATTTCGCTGAAGAAGAGGAACCATAATTGCTTTGGGTATTTGCCTTTAAAATCCTGTATTTGTTTTAAATCGAATGATTCGTTGAGCGTCTCTGCCATTGGTATGTTTACGTTACAAGCCACCAAATTAGTGGATTTCCCGGTTATAAAAAGAAAAAGCAGCCCTTTTAGAGGCTGCTTTTCAGAGTATTGTCATTTGTTATTTCACGCCGTGCATCATCTTATTCAGAGGTTTGCTGAATACCACCAATATCATACCGATACCCACGGTTATTAATCCCATTTGCGTATAGATGTCTACGTATTGAGTAAGGGTTTGTTCAGCGGTGGCTTCTGCCCCACCTTCGCCATGTTCGGCACCTGTTAATGCAGCCAGGATAGCTGCTACATAGTTGGCGCCCGCTATGGAGAGGAACCAGGCTCCCATCACCATGCCGGTCATTTGCTTGGGAGCCAGCTTAGTCACCATTGATAGACCGATGGGTGATAAGAACAACTCACCCGTAGTATGTAGCATATACAGGAATACCAGTGTAAAAAGCGGCAACCTGTATTCTGCGTCCACCATCCCGCTAAAGAGCCATACTACTAAATAACCCAGGCCTAACTGCACAATACCCAATCCAAACTTCATGGGAATGTTGGGGTTTTTACCAATTTTGGAAAGCTTCACCCACATTACAGAGAAGATAGAACCGAATATCAAAATGTACAGGGGATTAAAGAACTGCGTAGTAGCAGCACCCATTTCCCAGCCAAATATCACCCTGTCTATGTTACGGTCTGCAAATAACGTAAGCGAAGAACCTGCCTGCTCAAAGCATGCCCAGAATACAATATTGAAGAACATCAGCAGTATCAATATGAGCATCCTGTCGCGCAATATTTTGCCGCCTTTGATTCCAGAAGATATCAACACATATAAAACGAATATAGCAGTAGCCGCCAACAGGTAGCCAACCATAGCGCTATTGTTCAGCAACAGGTAGAAAACAGGTACTATGGCGAGTGTACCGAGGATGGTCAAATGCAGCCTGTTCAGCGGGCCAAAGAGTGGTTTCATTAGTTTCTCCCTGTCAGGCGGCAGGCCATGGCCTTCATAATGCTTCTGGCCGAAGATGAATACTATCGCCCCGATAACCATACCTATACCGGCAAGGCCGAAACCGTACTGATAACCATATATATTTCCCACCTCTGCTACAACAGTAGTAGCCAGGAACGCACCCAGGTTAATACCAATATAAAATATAGTAAATCCTGAGTCGCGGCGTGGGTCGCCATCAGGATAGAGACGACCTACTATGCTGGATATGTTTGCCTTAAAATAACCGTTGCCGGAAATGATCACAGCCATACCTATCAGCAGCCAGAACTCGCCGCCACCCAAAATCAAAAACTCTCCTATAGCCATGAGTATACCACCCAGGATAACAGCGATACGGTAACCCAATAAACTATCAGCTAGCTTACCACCTAATACAGTCACCGCATATACCAGTGCAGTATAGGCCCCATATATAGCAAAGGTGCGCTCATCTGCAACCATCAGGGTCTTCGTCAGGTAAAGTACCAGCAGCGCGCGCATACCATAGTAGCAAAAGCGCTCCCACATTTCAGCAAAGAACAACCAGTATAAACCTTTAGGATGGCCTTTGGCCGGAGTTATAGGTGCTTCCTGAATCGGCAAATCGCCCGATGTACCGAGCTCTTTCTCATCGTGTGTTTGAGACATAGATGTGATTAATTTTTAAAACGAGTGTTGAAAGATAGTAAAATTCAATGGCGAATTGCAGCAGGCATTAAAAAATACCGCACTTGGCGGTATTTTCTGAAGACAGCTTTACTATTATTGTTAATGTATATTCTTTTCACGCATTACCTTACGCAGCCATTTCAGCAATACCAGCAGTAATATCGTTGCTGCTATACACAAGCCGAAATTCATCAGGAAGAAATTGCCTTTATTTTCAAATCCTTCCCACAGGCCTGATAACATACCTGATAATTTATTACCTACCGCTGTGGAGAGAAACCAACCACCCATCATGAGGGCTGTAAGCCTAGGCGGGCTCAATTTGGAAACTAACGATAATCCCATGGGCGATAAACACAGCTCGCCGAATGTGATGACACCGTATGAAGCTATCAGCCACCAGCTTGAAGCTTTTTCATCACCCATTGAAATGCTGGATACCGCTGCCACCATCACCAATGTTGATAGACCTGTAATTAACATGCCCAACGCAATTTTAGCCGGGGTGGAAGGCTCCGCCTTACGTTTCCGCAGGAAACCCCACAGGCCCACTACAACAGGGGTAAGCAATACGACCCAGAAAGGGTTGATAGACTGGTATAGCTCTGTTGAAAACAACAGTAATGATTTGCCGGGTGCCGGTTGTTGAGCCACGGGTAAGTTCTCAAAATAATTACGTGAGTTGGTACGCAATGATATCATCTTCCCGATGTCCTTTATCCTTTGCTGGTCATTAGCCGCCACTGCCAGTTCTTTTTCAGCCACCAGCGAGTCGATATGCGCCTGGAAAACCTCTTCGGATGAATGAACCGTATAGTGGTTTTCCACCTCCTGTGCCATATTAGCTTTTGTAGCAACATTGGCAATTGCAGCGGGCATTTCCCTGTCTGTATGTTCTTTGGCCCAAACCGTAAGGGCATCACCGTTCTGGTGGAACACTGCCCAGAATATGATGACACAAAACATCACGGACAGCAGGGCCCCCAAGGGGTTCTTATCTTCGTCGCTGGCGCGGAACCAAAGCGAACCGTAAAATATTAATACCGGGATACAGCCGAAGATAAAAGCATCATTTTGTTTGGTTTGCAACAGCGCTTCACCAAATATCTTTTCGGGAAGTACGTAACCGATGATACCACAGATGAAAACAGGTAATAACACGTAAGAAAATATCTTTCCCAGCGACATATCTTCCTTCTGTACGGGCTTCATCACATCAGCATGCCTTATGTGCTTAGTGCCCGCCAGGAAAATCATTACGCCTACCAGCATTCCGACACCCGCAGCAGCAAATGCCCAGCCCCAGCCATAGTTGATACGCATATAGGCGGCCACAAAGTTGCAGACAAAGGCTCCTATATTAATACCCATATAAAAGATATTATACCCGGCATCCTTATTGGCACGAAACCTGTCATCGTTATACAGGTTGCCCACAAGTGTAGATATATTGGGTTTAAAAAAACCATTGCCTAATATGATGAGCAACAGTGAAATGTAAAAAGACCCCTCGCCGGGCAACGCCATGCCCAAATAGCCTGCGGCCATTAAAAGGCCGCCTGCTACAATTGATTTACGGAACCCGAAGACCCTGTCGGCCAGCAAACCGCCCAAAAACGGTGTGAGATATACCAACCCCAGGTAAGTCCCATATATATCAGATTTTTTCACCGGGCTGAATCCCATACCACCGTTTTCAACAGAGTCCAGCATATATAGTGAGAATATGCCCAGCATCAGGTAATAGCCGAAACGCTCCCACATCTCAGTAAAAAACAGCACATACAGCCCCTTAGGGTGTTTTGCCGTTGTATTGTTTTGTTGCTCGCTCATAAGCAGTCAATAAATTTTTCTTTAACTAAAAGCAGTGTTGGTTAATTTTGAACCGTTAAAATAACCATTATATCCTGATTAGCTAACGCGGCAGGGTATATTTATCTGTAAAAATATCCGTTAATGTCCGCATACAATATACTGTTATTAGGTAGTGGTGGCAGGGAGTGTACCCTGGCCTGGAAGCTGAGTCAAAGTAAGTTATGCAAAGAGTTGTTCATAGCTCCCGGCAATGCCGGTACTGCACAATATGGCAGCAACCTGAATATTTCTGTAACTGATTTTGAAGAAATAAAGCGGGTTTGCCTGCAAGACAAGATAGATATTTTAGTGCCGGGGCCTGAAGACCCGCTGGTAGCAGGTATATGGGATTACTTCAAAAACGACCCCGAACTGCAACATATAATTGTGGCAGGCCCTTCGCAGGCAGGTGCGCAACTGGAAGGCAGTAAAGCTTTTTCTAAAAAGTTCATGCAGCGGCATAATATACCTACCGCGGCATATATGGAGTTTACTGAAGAAAACTTTGAAGAGGGCATCAACTACCTGAATAACCATAGCCTGCCCGTAGTGTTGAAAGCAGACGGACTCGCCGCAGGTAAAGGCGTGGTGATAGCGCAAAGCACAGATGAGGCCATAGAGACCTTTACCTCTATGATAAAAGAAGCCCGCTTTGGCGATGCCAGCAAAAAGGTAGTGGTGGAAGAGTTCCTGGACGGAATAGAACTGTCTGTATTTGTACTGACAGATGGCAATAATTATGTACGCCTGCCGGAAGCTAAAGACTACAAACGTATAGGCGAAGGCGATACGGGGCCCAATACAGGTGGTATGGGCGCAGTATCACCCGTACCCTTTGCTGATGAGGCATTCATGCAAAAAATAACCGGACGTATCATAGAGCCTACGGTAAAGGGTTTGAAGGAAGAAAACCTTACCTACCAGGGTTTTATATTCTTTGGACTGATAAAAGTAAATGGCGACCCCTATGTAATAGAATACAACTGCCGCATGGGCGACCCGGAAACAGAGGTAGTTATCCCGAGACTGGAAAACGATTTGGTGGAATTAATAGTACTGATGCACGAGGGCAGGCTGAACGAAGCCAAAGGGCAATTCAAACAAGAAGCTGCTTGCACGGTGATGCTCGTATCAGAAGGGTACCCGGACGGCTATGCCAAAGGCAAAGTGATGAGCGGATTTGACCTGGCAAAGGATAGTATGCTGCTGCATGCGGGCACTGCCAATAAGGAGGGGCAAATTGTAACCAATGGCGGTAGGGTACTGGCTATTACATCTTTAGGCAAAAACATACAAGACGCATTAGCCCAGTCGTATAAGAACGCTGAGCATATACAATACGAAGGCAAGTATTACAGGAAAGATATAGGGTACGAATTCAATTAAGCCTGCGTGAGGCGTTTAAACGCATGGCCCAGGTTGTTGATGATATCGCCGGCCACCATAGCATTTTCCGTCCATGCGGCTGCGGCATAGTCGCCCGCCAATCCATGCAGGTAAACACCCAGCCTGGCTGCATCGAAGGATGAATATCCCCGTGCCATAAGCCCAGCTATCATGCCGGTAAGCACATCACCGCTGCCACCGGTTGCCATGCCTGAATTGCCTGTCATATTATACCAGCACTCCCCTTCCGGTGTCACTACAACCGTATGGTGGCCTTTCAGCACTATATAGATATTATACTTCATGCATTGTGTACGTGCCAACTCCACCATTTGCATACTGTCTTTCGTAGCGCCGAACAGTCGCCCGAATTCCTTTGGGTGTGGTGTCAATACACTGTCACCAGGCAGTTTATGCAATAAATCAGGCTGCAGGGCAAGCATGTTCAGCCCATCTGCATCTACTACAATAGGCTCTTTACAGGCTGATATAAAATCAGACAGCGCCCTGGCTGTTGCTTCGTTAGTACCCAGGCCGGGGCCCACGGCCACTACGGAGCCTTGCCAGTCTTTTATCCGGCTCACGCAGGTCTCGCCGCTTACGTAACACATCGCCTCCGGAACGGATGACTGCATTATGTCGTAACCACATTCAGGCACCAACGCTTTTACCTTGCCGGCGCCGCTACGGAGTGCGGCTTTGGCTGCCAACACTGCCGCGCCCATCATGCTTTTGCTGCCTGCTATTATCAATGCCTGGCCGTAGTCTCCTTTATGCGCAAAAGCGTTTCCGGGCCTATACAAAGCTTTGGGAGTATACTCATCGGTAATATAATAGCTGGTATGTGTTGACGCTATAAAAGTTGTAGACAATCCTATGTCCAGTATATGCAACTTACCAACAAACCTGCCTGTCTCGGGGTGCAAAAACGACCTTTTATAGAACTGGAAACTGAGTGTGTGCGTAGCCTGGATTATCTGCGCACCTTTACCCGGGATATTATCGGCAGGCATGCCGCTGGGTATATCCACCGATACTACGGAGTTTGGCAACTCATTAATATGGTTGATAAAATCCGCTACCCACCCTTCGGCCGGGCGGTTCAGCCCGGTACCCAATAATGCGTCTATTATTATTACATGTTCCGGCACATCGGCTATCAGGCTATCCTGGGGCAAAATCTCCACCAACCCTTTTTCAATGCTGTTCAGCCTTTCAAAATTCTTCCGGCAATCTTCAGTGAGTTCGTCGCTAAGCCTCAACAGGAATGCTTTGGCGTTATAGCCCTGGCGGTGCAACATACGGGTTATCGCAAGCCCGTCGCCCCCGTTGTTGCCCGAGCCGCAAAGCACAATGAACACCGAGTTGGGGGATAAATGCTCATTGACCCAGGAAACACATTTTGTCGCGGCCCTATCCATCAACTCGTAAGAACTGATATTGGATGCATGTATTGTATATGTATCACAGGCCCGTATCTGCGAAGCGCTGAATATTTTCATAATTGTAAAGTAAAATAAAAGCTATTATACTTTTATCCATTAAGGTTGTTGGTACACATATCTTTTTTGCCACAAAAGTGTAATTACTATCTTTGTCCCTTTCCCGGTACGGGATAAAAAAGTATTTTTCGCAGATATTTACAATATTCTCAATGAAACAAATAACTATACTCTCTAAGAGGCTAAGCCTGTTATCCCTGGTTATGATACTGCTTGCCGGTGGTGTTTATGCTCAATCAGGCACCGGTACCATAAAAGGTTTTGTGTATGATAAGGAATCGGGCGAACCGATGATATTTACCAACGTGTTGCTGGAAGGCACAAAAATAGGTGCGCAGACCGATGTAGATGGTTATTTCACTATTTCACAGGTTCCAGAGGGTACTTATACGCTATTCACCAGCCTTATAGGTTATGATACATTCAAAGTTTCGGTAACTATAAAAAGTGGAGGTATCGTTACTAAAAAGCTTTTCCTCAGCCAGAAAGACCTGGAACTGGAGGGCGTGGAAATAACAGCCCGCAAGACAGAAAGAGTGACGCAAATCAACGCAGGAACTATTACTGTTACCCCCCGCGAAATGAAAATGTTGCCCAGCACCGGCGGCGAACCAGACATAGCGCAATACCTGCAGGTAGTTCCGGGTGTTATATTTACCGGGGACCAGGGCGGACAGCTCTACATTCGTGGCGGCTCCCCTACGCAAACGGGTATTATGCTGGATGGTATTACCATCTACAACCCTTTCCATTCCATAGGCCTGTATTCAGTATTTGAAACGGACGCCATTCGTAACGTAGAGATACAGACAGCGGGCTTCAATGCGCAGTATGGCAACCGCACTTCAGCAATCGTAGATATCACCACTAAAGATGGTAACAAAAACCGCCACGCGGGAAAGGTATCATTGTCTCCCATTATGGCGCGGGCTTTGATTGAGGGCCCTATAGTAAAAGCGAAAAAAGAAGGTGGTTCTTCCAGCACCTTCCTGTTATCGGTAAAACACAGCTACCTGGATAAAACTTCAAAATCTTTGTACGGCGGTTTTGGCGAACCGTTCAAGTCCGGCTTGCCATACAGCTTTACCGATATATATGGAAAGGTAACTATCAACGCTGATAACGGCAGCAAGCTGAACCTTTTCGGGTTCAACTTTGATGATAAGGCCAAGAGCGTGAACCCTGTGACAAAAATGGCAAATGCGGAATTCAACTGGCAGGCTACCGGCGGGGGTGCAACATTCGTTATTACACCAGGAACCAGCTCCGCACTTATCAATGGTAAGTTTGCATACTCCAAATACAATATCAGTACCGGCGAAGTAACATTCCGTAACCGGGCCAGCACAATCGAAGGCTTTGAGGGAGGTATAGACTTCACTTATTTCTTCCCCGGCTACAGCCAATTGAAATACGGCTTCGAAGTAAGCGGCCTGCACACATCACTGGATTATGCCAACAGCCTGGGTGTAAATACAACACTGGACCGCCGTAATACCCTCGGCTCGTTATTTGCAGTCTATCGCAAAAATTTCGGAGGTAAACTAATATTGGAACCTGGCTTCCGTATGCAATATTATTCTTCGCTGGACGTCTTTACCCCGGAACCGCGCATTGGTTTGAAATATAACGCAACATCCAATGTCCGCATAAAAGCTGCAGGTGGCCTTTACTCACAAAACATACTCAGCACCAAGAGCGACCGCGATATCGTAAACTTCTTCAACGGATTTGTGCTGAGCCCCGACCAAGCTATACCCAATACCGACAACAAGCGTGTAAAATCTAACCTGCAGCGTTCTTACCATGCGTTGTTTGGCGTAGAGGTGGATATCAAGAACGTAGAATTGAACCTGGAACCCTGGTATAAAAACTTCTACCAGAATATCGAACTGAGCCGCATCAAAGTAAATGTACAGGACCCGGACTTTACTTCAGGTACCGGCGAGGCGTATGGAATAGACCTCTCTGCCAGGTACAACGTGAAACGCATTTATCTCTGGGGCGTTGTGTCCTATCAGCAAATTACCTACAAAACATTAGTGCTGGACGGCAATAAAGTGACTACGGTACGTAATCCTGTAACAGGTGAGAGCAGCCTGGTAGGCGTAACAGAAGTGGCTACTTATCCGCCTCCTTTCGACAGGCGTTGGAACATTAACCTCCTGGGCTCATATACTGCAGGCAAAAAGAAAGACTGGGAAGTATCTGCCCGTTTCAATATGGGTTCACCTTTCCCGTTTACACAAACACAAGGCTTTTATGAGGAGAATAATATCCAGCAAAATGGCATAGCCACCAACTACCTAACCCAAAACGGCCAGATTGGAATCATTTATGCCGACGAAATAAATGGCGGACGTCTTTCTTATTACCACAGGCTGGACTTGTCGCTGCGCAAACGTTTTGACCTAAGCAAAAACTCGAATATTGAAACAACCTTGAGTTTAACAAATGTTTACAACCGTAACAATATTTTTTACATAGAACGCATTGATAATACGCGTGTTTTTCAACTACCTTTGTTCCCGAGCCTGAATGCTACCTGGAACTTTTAACTGCTAAATGGTTGAATGACATATAAGAAGGAAAAGATTGCCCGTAGTTTTTTTGCTGTATGTACCTGTTTGTGGCTGCTAAGCGCCGAAGTTTCAGCGCAGCTTCATGCCCCGCACCTGGCCGGCAACAGCCAACTTAAATTAGCTGAAGAACTATTTGCGCAGGAACAATACAGGAATGCCACCTTTGCTGCAGAACTTTTCCTGCAACAATCCCGCTCTGCTAACAAACAGCTTTCAAACAGCGATGAAGATAAAGCAAGGTTTATATCAATAGTATCTTCTTTGAAACTGGGCGACCCTGAAGGCGTAAGCCACGCTACCAGGTACATTAACACCACAGCCAATCCCGCATACAAGCAACGTGCGGCCTTCGCTCTCGCACAAACACATTTCAGAAAGAATAGCTTCCGTGATGCTATTTACTATTATGAAATGGCTGATGTAGCCAATCTCAATAACGATGAGATAATCAATGCAAAATTTGAGTTGGCATATTGCTACTTCAACAACAGCCAGTTCGACCAGGCTGAACCGCTGCTCGCCTCTGTGCGGGAACTTGGCGGGAAATATTATGATGCTGGCAATTACTATTACGGTCTGCTGGCTTACAACAAGAATAACTATGCCGACGCGCTGAACAGTTTTAGCAGGATAGCCAACAACCAGGAATACAACAATATTGTTCCTTATTACATTGCGGAGATACATTATTTCACCGGCAATAAGTCTAAGGCACTTCAGGACGCATTGAGACTCATTAAAAGGCCTGAAAAATCCTACTACCACAATGAACTGCACCTGCTGGCCGCCCAGGTATACTTTGAAGAAAAGCAATACCGCGAAGCCTTACCTTACTTTGAATACTTTTACGACAACACAGAGCGTATAAGGAAAGAAGACCTGTATGAAATGGCTTATTGCTATTACCAGGTAGAGGATTGGGAAAATGCTATAGACTATTTTCAGCAATTAAGTGAAACCAGGGATTCGCTGGGACAAAGTTCCATGTACTTCCTCGGCGATTGTTACCTGGAAACAGGCGATAAAAAAAGCGCCCGGAACGCCTTTAGTATATGCGCGGACATGCCATTCAACCGGGGACAAAAAGAAGCGTCGCTGCTGATAGCTGCCAAGCTGTCTTACGAATTGGGTTATAACAGTGACGCTATTTATTATGTCAACCTGTTGTTGGCAGACTTCCCTTCTTCCTCCTACGGCGACGAAGCAAAAACTATGCTTTCAGACCTTCTGATACGCACCAGCAATTATGCCGAAGCCTACGACGCCCTGCAGGATGTAAGCAGACGCGATGAGGGCTATAACAGGATTTTCCAGAAAGTAACCTATGGGTATGCGATGCAGCAAATGCAACAAGGGAAATTCGCTTCGGCAGACAGCCTGCTCGACATGTCGCTGCAACGTGGTACCGACCCTGTGTATAAGGCGGCCGCAAACTTCTGGAAGGCAGATATCGCATACAGGGCAGCCGATTATAAATCAGTCCTCAACTACGGTAACAGGTTTGTGGACGCCCCCGGCAGAAAAGAATGGGTGCAAATGCTGAGCCCCGGCGCTACTGAAGCTAATATGCTCATCACGATGGGTTATGCAGCTATGGAATTGGCCGACTACAAACAGGCTGAAAACTATTTTAGCAAGGCGCGTAACAATGCAAACTTCACCGATTCTCTGTTTACGGCTTCCACGTTATTGCAGGAAGCGGATGCAGTATTCATGCAGAAAGACTATAAAAAGGCGATTGCATTATATGACAAAGTAATAGCCGCTAACACCTCCGATGCGGATTATGCCCGCTTTCAAAAAGCTATCATACTGGGTTTGTCCGGCAACAATAAAGCAAAATCCGAAATACTTTCAGGCCTGATCGGCCGTACACCGGCGTCCAAATACGAGAATGAAGCACGTTATGAGCTCGGCATTACACTGATAGAAGAAAATAAATATGCTACAGCTATTAATGCCCTGATGCCCCTTACCGAGGCATACGAGGTACGCAATATGGCTCCCAAAGCCTGGATGAAGATCGGCTTCGCATTTCAGCAGGCAGGAAATACTGATAAAGCGATTGACGCATACAAACGAATAGCACAGGAATACCCTGCTTCAGAAGAACGTATCGCTGCGCTGGACGCCCTGAAGAGCCTTTATATACAGGAGGGCCAACCGGATGAATATGCTAAGCTGCTCCGGGATGCTAACCTGGGTGACAAAGAAGAAAACTCTTTGGATTCGACCTATTATGCCACTGCTGAAGCCCAGTATGCAGCAGGAGATTGGGCAAAGGCAAAGAAGCTGTTAGCTATGTATTTGCAAAAATATCCCAGCGGGGCCTTCTCAGGCAAGGCGCATTATTACAAAGCGGAAAGTCACTACCAGTTAAAAGAATATAAAGATGCTCTTGCCGAATACGGGCAGGTGGTAGCTGCACCCTGGAGCAATTTCTCTGAGAACAGCGCCAGGCGTGCCGCATCTATAGCGTACGACCTGGGGAATATAGAAGCCGCAAAAAACTATTATTCCGCGCTACGGAATATTGCCATGACTGAAGATAATCTGCTCACAGCCTATAACGGCCTGATGCTGGTGAGTGACAAACTAAAGGAGCATCGCAACGCTACAGCGTATGCCGATACCCTGTTGTCAATAACAAGCGTTGACAAGAATGTGAAAGAAAACGCATTACTTATCAAAGCCAACTCACTGCTGGCAGCCGGCAACAGGGAAGAAGCCCTGGCGACTTTCAAACAACTGGAAACAGCAGGTGTAGCTGCCATAGCAGCCGAGGCAAGGTATAACATAGCCTACATCTATTACCTGCAGGACAACCTGAAGGAAGCAGAAGCCGCTGCAGGTAATACCATTCAACTATCTGCAGGCAACGATTATTGGGTAATAAAATCTTATTTACTGCTGGCCGACATCCTGGTTAAACAGAAAGATTATTTCAATGCTAAAGCAACTTTGCAAAGCATTGTAAAGAACAGCAAGCTGCCTGAATTGAAGAAAGAAGCATCTGAAAAACTGAAAGAAGTAAAACTGCTGGAAAATAAAAAAACAAAATTATCAGAATAGACATGCGGGGCAAGTTTCTGGTCATATTAACTATCGGGGTCTTATGTGCTTTTTCTGCGAAAGCGCAAAAAGGCGCAGCGAAGGATACAGTAATAAAAGGCGCCACTATTGAAATTATCCAGTCTTACAATCCGGAAGTGAAACGCAACCCCCGCCCGGAAATAACACCATCGCTGCCCCCTGTAGATACGACCACGCCGCTTTTACAGCATCATGTGCCACCGCAAACGCTGTTCTATTCATACGGCGCCTTGCCACTACGCCCGCTGGCGCTCTCCCTTAGCGAACAGCAAGCCGGATTTAAGAACTATGTAAAACTGGGCGGCGGTAATTTATCAACCATTTATTTCGACGCCGGCATTGGCGGTCTTAGTGGCGATAAATATGAAACCGCTATCCATCTCAGTCATCTATCGCAGAGTGGAAATATCAGTGACCAGAAGGTTTCGTTAACCGGCATGGATGCGCGGGGCACCTACAGGACAAACGGGAAGGCTTTTGGCCTGCAACTAGGCGCACATAACAACCAGTATCATTATTATGGGTACGATCATAATTTATACACATATGGCATTGGCACAGTCAGGCAATCATTTACCGACATAAGTGTATCGGCTGATATGAAAGACGAATTGGCGGAGGGAAAGAAATTCAGCTACCATCCGTCCGTAAGCGCATCGTCATTTTCCGATAAGTTCGACGCTTCTGAAACTACATTCGGCATTGCCGTACCCGCTGTTTATACTATTGATAGCGGCCTGCAGCTTTATGCAACTGCCAATCTCACAGTAACGGGTTTTAAAAATGCTGTTGCTACCCAAAGCAATAATATCTTCCAGTTAGCCCCGGGCATCCGGTTCAGCAGGGGAATATTCACCGGGCATGCCGGCATATCCCCTACCTGGGGCAAAGCCAATACGCCATACTTTTTACCCGACGCTAAGGTAAATTTCAACCTGCCCGGCACGCAGTTTATGTTTTTCGCGGGCCTGGAAGGCAGGTTGGTGCAAAACAGCTACAGGCAACTGGCTACCACAAATCCTTACATGTCTAACCTGTACACGGTTTTGCAAACCCAAACTACGGAACTGTATGGTGGCATAAAGAGTAATATAGGTCATCACATCACCTTTGATGGCAAAGTGAGCTGGTGGCAGTATAACGACCTGCCCCTCTTTATCAACGATACAGCGGGCGATAAAAAACAATTCCGGGTAATATACGACAGCAGGGTAAATGCCCTCGGGCTACAGGCCGCTATACGGTACCACATTGCACAAACATTCTCCATCGGTTTCAGCGGGCAATGGATGAATTTTTATAAGACCACATATACACGTCTCTGGCACAGACCCGGCGTAACCTTTAAAGGCGACATACTGGCCCAACCCATAAAAAAACTTACTATCAACGCTTATATATCGTTTGTTGACGAATTGTATGCATTGGACAATGGTAACCGCACGCTAAAACTTAGTTCCATATTGGATATAGGCGCCGGCGCTGAATATGAAATAATAGACCGTCTTAATATTTTTTTCCAGGCAAACAACCTGCTTAACAGCAAATACCAGCGCTGGTATGGTTACGACGCGTTTGGCTTTAACCTGTATGCAGGCGCCAGGTTGAAATTTTAAATATCAGGGCACATTATTTTCCGATGTTGACCCTATTTATTTATTTTACACCCCAAACCGCACCGGCAGCAGTTGTTCGTATTACATGGATGTAGCAAAATATATAGGATTATTTTTATTGAAGAATGAGCAATGTTATATCCATGGTTTGGGAACATTGCAACTCTCCAGGAAACCTGCCACATACGATGGACAGTCCCTCCAGGCTCCTTCTCACGAAATCACTATTGTGGCAGGTGGCAACGTGGATGAATCGCTGGCCAACTTTATTGCTACCAATGAACAGATAAGCATCACCAAGGCATCCAACGCACTAAGGGATTTCAGTACTGAAAGCAAGAACAGTTTGCAGGCCGGCAACCTGGTAGCCCTGCCCCATCTCGGCAAGTTTACCTCCACCGACGGCAGAATAGGTTTTATAACCGATCCGCACCTGCTATACAAAGCGGCGGCGATAGTAGCCCAAAAGGGTGTATCCATGCAGCAGAATGAACGGCCGCCAATACCCCATCAGCCGTACATCCCCACAACGCCCGTCGGTTCGCCAATGGCTACCCCCATGCAGGGACAGGCTCCGGCATCCCCGCATATGCAGCAATATATGCATCAGCAGGAAGAACCGGAACGGTTGAACTGGGCCCGGATAATTTTCGTGCTGCTCTTGCTGATCGTAATGGCGGGAGCTGCATATTATGGCTATGAACGCTATTTAGCCCCTAAACCAAAGACGGCAAAACCCGTGCTCTCTATGCCCGAAATAACCGAAGAAACAATTGATGAACCTGTACAGGAAACCATCATCCCCACAGACACCACTGCTACAGACAGTGTAGGGGATGAACCGGTAGAAATGATGCCTGCTACTGTAGATAAACAAACTCAGCCAACTACCACAAAACTACAGAGGGAGGAACTGCCACAAAACAGTCAACCCATACAGAACAACTCAAAAATGATTACCAATACAATGGTAGTTGCCACAACCGACTCAAAAACGGATGCTTATAAAAAGAAAAATGAATTACGCGGCAAAGGCTATAATGTGGACGTCAGGGAGATTGACACAAACCTGTTTGATGTTATATTAAAAGTTAAAACCAGCCACGGAGATATAGTCAGAATAGAAGACTCCCTTACCAAACTATTCGGCCACGAGGTTTTTGGTAATTAATACACCACTATTAAGGTTATGAACACTACGTGGAAAAGTCGCGTTAACAGGTATTGTCACTAAAGCATTTACTTTGCAAAAACGATATTTATTCTTTATGAATAAATACATGTTTATAATTGAATTTTAGTATTTTTCGTTTCAGGAAATACTTAAATATATTCTTGTGGAATCAATAATGCGTCCGATATTACTGGGAATAGCCGCTATACTGGCCATCATACTATACAGGATGCTCAGCCGCGGCGGTAAAACATACGCCTACAACCGTACACAATATATTTCGTTCCATTCCGATGGCTCAGAACACGTGATCAACGAAGAAGCCACAGGCTCCATCATTATCACAGGTAAAACCGTGCTGATAGACGGGCTGGAATATATATATAAACCCGCTGATAACGAACCTGTACAGGCCCTGCTGGACTATGACGATAACGGACTGCGCAGTGTCCGGGTTTTGCTGGTAGAGGGCGAAAAACAGTACTTCATCAATCGCAACCCCAACCAGAATTCCTGATTTTTATCAATTCTTACCGGGTACACTTTCATTGCCTCATTGCCGGAATAAAGGTAAATTTGCATTCTTATGTGCGCACACGACAGTAAGCCCGCATCTTTCGTGGGTGGAATCCTGAAAATGAAATGCCCCAACTGTCGCCGGGGCAATGCTTTTGTAAACAAAAGTGTATTCCCCCTGGGCAAAAGCCAGAGGCTGGTGGAACATTGCGAGGTGTGCGGTCAGAAGATGATGCATGAAACAAACAATGGCCCCGGCATCAACTATGCCCTTACCGTTGTGGTATTTTTTCTGAACCTGGCCTGGTACGCACCAATATTCGGACTACGCCCCCAGGATAACAGCTACTACTATTTCATGACGGTAAGTACAGCTATTGTCGTCCTGATGCAACCATGGACCATGCGCTATTCCCGCATCCTGTACCTGTATATGTACGTACCATACCAGAGCAACAGGCACTTGCAGCCATAATGGCCGAACATTACGACTGTTCTTTCTGTTATTTATTGCAGGATGAATGGTACAGTTTTAGCAGAACAATACAGGAAAACCAGGCAACGCACAGAGGAACTCTGCGCGCCATTGACAATTGAAGACTATATTCCTCAGCCTGCTGTGTATGTCAGTCCGCCCCGGTGGCATATAGCTCATGTCACCTGGTTTTTCGAAGAAATGATACTGAAGAAATTCCTGGCGGGATATAAAGAGTTCCACCCTCGTTACAATTATCTGTTCAACAGCTATTATAATAATATTGGCGACCGTACCCGCCGCGATCATCGTGGCTATATGACCCGCCCGGGCATAGACGATATTTTTGCTTACCGGGCGCATGTGGACAACCATATGCATGAATTACTATCGCGCGAAACGGATGGTAATATATCCTCACTGGTCATGCTGGGTATCAATCATGAACAACAGCACCAGGAGCTACTCATTACCGACCTGAAATACACTTTAAGCCTCAATCCTTTGCACCCGGTATACAAAGAAGTCTTTAACCTGGTTAAAGACCACAACACCGATAGCAGGTTTATACATATGGATGCAGGGCTGTATGAAATTGGTTTTGCAGGCGAAGGCTTTTGCTATGATAACGAGTTGGCCAGGCACAAAGTGTACCTGCAATCGTTTGATATCAGCAAGGCATTGGTGACCAATGCAGATTATATGGAATTCATTGATAATGGCGGTTATTCCAATTTCAACTATTGGCTGGACAATGGCTGGACATGGCTGAAAGAAAACAACATCAGCTCTCCGCTATACTGGCAATTGATAGACGACGAATGGTATTACTACACGCTTGCGGGACTTGTAAAAATCGACCCCGAAGCTATACTGGCCCATATCAGTTTTTACGAAGCTAATGCTTATGCCGCATGGAAAGGTTTGCGCCTGCCTACGGAATTTGAATGGGAAGCGGCAAGCCCGCATTTCCCCTGGGGGTTGCGTTGGGAATGGACATATAGCGCTTATCTCCCCTACCCGGGATTCACGATTGCGCCGGGTGCTGTCGGCGAATACAACGGCAAATTCATGGCTAACCAGGTGGTACTGCGCGGCGCGTCAGTAGCTACATCGCCGGGACATAGCAGGCCCACCTACAGGAACTTTTTTCACCCCCTGTATCAATGGCAGTATACAGGCATACGTTTAGTAAAATGATGAACGAAGAATTTAAAAACGATGTTGATAAAGGATTAAGCGCCTCACCTAAGTACCTGGATTCAAAATACTTCTATGATGCCAGGGGCGATGAGTTATTTGTAAAGATCATGCACATGCCCGAATACTACCTCACCGATGCGGAAATGGAAGTATTTAAGACCAGGGCAAATGATATAGTGCACAGCTTTGGTATTAATGGCAGGAAACTGGAACTGATAGAGCTGGGTGCAGGCGATGGCTCTAAAACCGTTGAACTGCTTAAAAAAATGCAGGGCTCCTATCAGTTCACATACATCCCCATTGATATATCCGAACACGTGTTACGGGTGCTGTGCAACAGGCTGGCCGATGAAGTGCCGGGCATGAAGGCCAAACCAATGCACGGAGACTATTTTGAAATCCTGGAGTTGATAAAAGATACACAGGTACATAAGATCATCCTTTTCCTGGGTTCAACAATTGGCAACCTCTCTGAGCCGGAATTATTTGTGACCCGCCTGGCCGAAAGGATGCATGCCGGCGATAAACTGCTGCTGGGGGTCGACCTAAAAAAGGATCCGGACCTTATATTGAAGGCATACAACGATGCACAAGGCATCACCCGCGAGTTCAATTTAAACCTGCTGCGGCGTATCAACAGGGAATTGGGTGGCAATTTCGACATCAGTAAATTCAGGCATACGCCCCTATACAACGAGCAGGTGGGCCAGGCCGAAAGCTATATTGAAAGTACAGAGGAACAATTCGTTCCCATTGCAGCCACCGGTAAAACCTATCATTTCAACAAGGGCGAACGAATTCATACCGAGATATCCCGCAAGTTTGATGACGAAGCCATTGAGCAACTCATAACAGGCACCGGGCTATATATAAAGAAAAAATTTACCGACAGCAAAAATTACTATGCCGATTACTTACTTGAAATGAAATAGATATGAAAGCGATATGGAAAGGCAAAGTGCTTGCGGAGAGTAATAATACAAAAGTGGTGGAAGGCAATCATTATTTTCCACCAGGCGCTATTCACGGTGAATATTTTAAAGACAGCGATACCCATACACAATGTGCATGGAAAGGAACCGCATCCTATTACGATGTTGTTGTAAACGGGAATGTCAATAAAGATGCCGCCTGGTATTATCCTGATCCCTTGGATGCCGCAAAAGAGATAAAGGATTACATAGCCTTTTGGCACGGGGTAGAAGTAATTGAATGAGTGGTTTACCCTTGGCAAAGGTGTTGCCCACCATGTTAATCGTTTAACGGGAACTTCCCCTCTTCACATCAAGTAAAAATATAAATGACTAAAAATCAATCACTTATATCGATTTTTTCGTTAATTACCTGTTAACCGGTTGCAAAGCAGTGGTTAACCGTTCACAAAAACTTCCCATATGTGAATCGCCGCCGCATCTTTGTATCACAATAGCAAACAAACACAAACAAATCAAACAAACCAACTAAAAAAACAAACGAAATGAAAAAGATCATCGCAATCGCAACTTTCGCAACAATCGGTTTCGCAGCTAACGCTCAAAACCAATCCAACCAGTCAAGCTCTGCTTCTCAGACTACCAACCTGGTACTGAGCAACGCTATCGAGATCACTTTTACCGGCAACAGCAGCGCTACAGGTGCTGATGTTACCATCCCTTTCACAACTGTAAACGACTACGCCAACGGCGTTGAGTCTGATGCGCAGGAACTGAAAGTACGTTCTAACAAAAACTTCTCTGTAGCTGTAAAAGCTAATAATGATGAGTTCTCTTATACAGGTAACACTACCCCTGCTCCTGAAATGCCGGTAGAAGGTGTACTGGCTGTGAAAGTAACAGCTAATGGCACTGGTGGCGATATCGCAGGTTCTTTCAGCAACTACGCTACTTTAACTTCAAGCAACCAAAACCTGCTGACAGGCGCTGACCGTGGTGGCAACCAGACTTTCAGCGTAAAATATAAAGCTACCCCCGGTTTTGCTTACCCTGCGGGTACCTATGCTGTAGATGTGGTGTACACTGCTACTCAAGAATAAGAAATTGTCTCTCTCGTTGTAATATTAAGCAGGCGCCCCGTAAGGCGCCTGTTTTTTGTATAATTATATAATCAAAAGGATAAACAATTTCTCCCGGGAAACCGTTTTTATATTACAGCTACAAATATCATCTCTGTCAAACCGATAATATTGCTAACTTCAAAAAAAGAAAAACAACTGCATGGAAGAACGGGCAAATGAAAGCACAAGAAACAGGCCGGAAGGCGACAGGCTTATAGACGCGTCGATGGTGGATATAGACCTGAACAAGTTTATTAAACAACTAAAAAGTGAAGAAGCCTGGCTAAATAGCCAACGCAATGCCATCACGGTATTTAAGACCGGCTCAATGCGCCTCGTGCTGATAGGTTTGCATATGGGCGGACAACTGCCGGAGCATACCGCAGAAGGCGTTATCAGCGTACACCTGCTGGAAGGCCATGTTATCTTCAGGGCCAACAACGAAGACAAAAAGATGACCAAAGGGCACATTATCACCCTGCACGAAGGCATACCACACAGCGTAACCGCCATAGAAGAATCGGTATTCCTGCTTACCGTGGCTTTAAGAAAATAGAGTTAGCTTAGCGGCAAATTACATTTATGGCTCCCCAGGCTGGCAAATACCACAAATTGAAGGTCGTAAAGCATGTCGATTTCGGCATATACTTAGATGGCGGAGATGTCGAAATTCTGATGCCCAAACGCTTTGTGCCGGGGAATGTACAGGATGGCGACGAGATAGAAGTATTTATCTATCATGATAACGAAGGCAGGCTGATAGCCACCAGTCAAAAACCATACGGAACGGTAGGCGAGGTGGCGCTGATGCAGGTAAAAGACAAAAATACACAAGGGGCCTTTCTTGACTGGGGACTGATGAAAGACCTGCTTCTGCCCTTATCACAACAAAAATCGGCTATACGTGTCGGCGGTAAATACCTTGTATATATATACCTGGATGAGATGACTGGCCGTGTAGCTGCTACAGAACATATTTCGCGGTATTTTAACAACGATGAGTTGACTGTAAAGGAAGGTGACGAGGTAGATGTACTTATCTGGCGTGAAACTGACCTGGGCTATGCCGTTATCATCAACAACAGGCACGAGGGGCTGCTGCATTACAACGAAGTGTTTAAGGAATTACAACCCGGCGACCGTGAGCGGGGTTATATCAAAGCCATACTCGATGGTAATAAAATAACCGTCTCGATCGGCAAAAAGGGCTACCAGCGCATTGAAGGGGAAACAGACAAAATATTACGGCTGCTGGATGAAAATAATGGCTACCTGCCTTACCACGACAAATCAGACCCGGAAGAGATATACGAGTTCTTCGGTATGAGCAAGAAGGCTTTCAAAATGGCCGTAGGTTCGTTATACAAACAAAGGAAAATATCCTTAACAAAAACGGGTATTAAGCTGGAAACATACTAACGTCCGCCGAACATATCCGTCTTTTTATAGTTGCTGAGTGTAACCGATTGGTTGGCTTTAGTATTAATGTCCACCATTTCAATAGCCGATTTCATCTCACCTTTCTCGTAGAACTTTCCCTCCATCATCATTCCTTTTAATACTCCTGCGCCATCAATACTATTAAAAAATGCCGACATCGGGCTGCCTTTGAACGACTGGGCTATGTCGACGGGTATTTTATCTGTTACCCATACTTCTGCCCTGCTGTCCCTTTCCTTATCCACGCATACAAACTCCTCGCAGGAATAACCCTGTATTGATTTTGTTTTGCCGCTTTTATTGCATTTTATATCAGACTTGCTGCCGTTCCCGCCCATTTGCTTTTCCATACCCTTAAATGCGCCGATATTCATAGCTACATACGTCTTCTTCTGTTCGTCCAGCATCACCATGGCACTGTTCTTGCTGTCATATACCACCATCATTTCCTTACCAGTGTTTTTATTTTCCCTGCCCACGAATGCAAATGTTCCTTCAGCACCGTTTACATGATATTTCATATCTGTCGCCTCTTTCTTCGCCCCGTTCTTATACTCAGTTATGCGCATAGTCATCGATATAGGGAACTTATACACCGGCCTGGTTTCGGCATTATTCATGCCGGCCATCATTTCCTGCAGCTTGGCCATGCTTTCAGCCGTATATTTTTCCTGCGCAGCTTTTTCAGCCTGCCCCTTTTGGGCGAAAGTCAATTGAGATACCAACAGGCAGGATGCTATGAGTAAGTTTTTCATATCCTCGATTTTACATCATAAAGATACTAATACCATATAACCGAACCAACCAACATTACTAATGTTTTTAACAGATTATTGAAGTACAATTGCTTATTTTTCAGTTTGCTTATTGCTTTATGTCCTGGAAAAAAACGAAATGGCTGTTCAGGTATTACGCCCAGTATTTCCCGTTTACTATCAATACAGTATTGTGTATAGTAGCGGCATGGCTGGGTTACAAATTGCTGTACAATCCTGCTTCTAAAACAGATCCGGAACCCTTCCGCCCCTTCATCATCCTGATGGGCAAAATGGTTTTCTGGTTTGTCATCGCGCTTATACTGGCATCTGTACTCAGCACAGTGGCCAGTTGGCTGTATTACCTGTGGCTGTACAGGAAACGCAATACCCGCCTGGAACTGAACTTCGTAACCCAAACCATCAATGGCCGCAAAAACAAGCTGTATATGGATGCATTCTTGCATGGGGCTAAACGTCCTTTGCTGGGCTTCGTTAAGGGCAGGTTGTTTTACGACGACCATGAAATGACCGATAAGTTCAGCCTGCTGTCCAACAAGCGAAAAGAAAAAAGCATTTGGCCGGTGGCCATTGCCGGGCGCAGCAGGCTGGAATTGCCGGATATCAAAGAGTACCAACTCAAAGGCGGCTTTGTCTATTTCCATGATATGCTGCACCTGTTTTCGCTGGCGGTTCACCAGCCTGTTACAGGACAGTTTCATCAGCCGCCTGTCTTGAACAAAAAAGAAGACAAAGACGTAGCACCTAAGAAAACAGAAACAACCGACATCCGCATAGACCAACTGCGCCGTGTAGAGGGCGAGTACCTGAATTACAAAGATTTTGAATCGGGCGACGACGTTCGCCGTATAGTATGGAAGGTATATGCCAAAAACCGTGAACTGGTGGTGCGCATACCCGAGCGATTTGAGCCCTTCGCCTCGCACCTGTATTTCTATGCCTCTTTCTACGCGCCTACGAAGGCCCAATGGCTGGGCGAGAGCTACCTGAAAGAGATGCTGAACTACTACAAAAACAATGTGTGGACGGTATACGATACCCTGGCGGCCAAAGAATGGGCTATGCGTTATATCCCCGACCAGCAATTCAACTTGCCAGAACACCTGGGCGATGCTGAACGGGCCGCCCGAATCATAAGCAATAGCGGATGGCATAAAGACAAAAACCTGCGCGAATATTTCAATCCTAAACAGGGAACCGTGCTGTGCATTTCATCATTGACAGATGTACAGGAACTACAGGATATACTGGATGAGAGTACCGGATCTACAGTTATATACTTCGTTAAACTATCGCACACTTTCAGACATTTTGTGGCATGGAACTGGTTGAAGCGTATCATCTTCCAGCCGCCGCAGGACAGGCTGAACAAACTACGTACCACCTGGGTATTCTCTCCCACCCGTATGCGTGTATTGAAAAGAGAAAAAGATATTGAAGCTCTGCTGAAAAAGAGTTCCGTTACTTACGGGATTCTATAAACCTATTCCTTAGGCTTAGGAATGTGTTTCCTGTCCCAACGGATGGCGTAACTGAGGAATACATTAAAATCGAATACCGTATTCTTTTCCCCCTTACCATAGCCTGCTATATTGTACGGAGGCAACTCTGTAAACTGTTTGGCATTGACCATAAACTTGCCCCGCATATTCCAACCCAGGAACAGGTGTTTCACCACTTCTACCCTCACCCCTCCTGTCAGTTCTATCCAATGTGCGGTCAGGTTGACTCCCGGTACATTGCCGGATACCGTCCCCCATGCGCTATCAGTTATTACATAGTTGGCATCGCTTCGATTAATAAAGCCCATACCATAACGCAGGCCAATAAATGCCATGTCCCAGTCGTTCTGTGTCATGCGCGGCAACAGGCTCTTGTTGATGCCTGCCCTGAAGAATATATTGCTGCTGTTGTAAGCGAGGTCGGGATAATTGAGCGAGGCATTACCCCATCCTCCTTCGGCCACTATATACATGTCCCGCCTCCAGTAATAGTCCAATTCTAATTCGTAGCTTTTTCGCTCTTCCTTCTCCTTTTGCAGTTCGTTGAAGAGTATGCGGCTGATATCAAAACCTAAACGTAACTGGTGCGCACTGTCCACTATTGCCGGGCGTTCTTCCTCGTCCTCCTCCACGTCCTGTGCAGAAGCATTTACTGTAGCAGCCAGTAACAATATGCTAATCTTTATAAAATACTTTAACATGAATCACATCAGTAGCGTTGGTCACTTCCGTTTTTTCTATTCGTGCAGAATCTATGAAATAGTTGGTTGTTGCAATATCCTTTAGCGAATACACCATAGCATAGCCGCAAGCGGTAGAAAGGAATACCGGTCTACGCTGGTAATAAAAAGTAATGGTGTCTATAGCCCAGCCAAATGCCGTATCTGGTCCGATAAACCAACGCGTGCTATCAACCACCGCAGAAAGCGGACCCTGGAAATCGCTTATATTGGCTCCGTCGTAAAACACACCCGGAGTGTCCACATAACCCACCCTCGCTGCTGGTAGCTTGACCGCTACTCCTGCGCTCCCTGTGTCAGCAGCATTCATGGTCTGCAGTTTCAGAAAGTACCTCCTTGGCTCCAGGCAGGGGCTACGGCCATCATTATTCTTGTTGCAGGCCATATAGAAGCCCGACAGCAACCAAAACAAGATAAATAAAATGGTATTCCGTTTAGTCATTGAGTGATGCCAGTAGTTTATCTATATCTCCTATCAATGAATTGAGCTGTTTGCGCATGGCGTTCTTATCTCCTTTAGATGCCAGTGCGTCTGCTGTTTGCACAGTGGTCAACTGATCTTCCAGCGTAGTTACTTTTTTGTTCAGCTTTTGCAGTTCTGTTTTTTGTTCATGCAATGCCTGTTGCAGGCTTTCTTTCTCAGCCTGCAGCGCTGCGTATTTTTTCAGCAGCTTGTCCAGTTTGCTATGTAACAAAGTCAGTTCCTGCATTATTCCCTGATTTGTGCCTGTAGATCTTTTTTATACGCACTCACCAATTGCTGCACCAGTTTATCAGTTTCTTCATCCGTTAAGGTACGGTCTTGCAACTGGAAAATATAATTGAGGGCGTACGACTTTTTGCCTGCACCCAGTTTATCGCTTTCAAATATGTCGAACAGGGTATAGCCTTGCAATGAATCAATACCCAGTTTATCCGTCACTTCCTGCACATGCTGGTAGGTTACCTGCTTATCTATCACTATCGCCAGGTCGCGCTGCACCGAGGGGTACTTGGGCACTTCGGCATACCGCACCTTGGCGGCATCAGCGGCCTTCATCCATACATCCCAGTTGATAGCTGCGAAGTACACTTGCTGCCTGATGTCAAAATCAGCCAGCTTCTTTGAAGACACGGCGGTTATGTTGCACAGCGGCTGTTTCTTCCAGGTTATTTGTGCTCCCTGGCCGTTGTGTATTGTAGCAGTTTTGGTAATCCCTGCATATTGCAGCAGGTTATTTATCACGCCTTTTACATAATACAAATCCGCGGACTGTTCTTTCCTATTCCAGCTTTGCGTTTGTGTCGCTCCAGCCAGGTACAGCGCCAGTTGGTTTTGCTCTTCATAACCCTTATCCGTTGTGGCATATATTTTGCCAAACTCGAATAAAGCCAGGTCTGTATTCTTCCTGTTGCAATTATATTGTATCACCTCCAGCCCGCTTTCCAGCATAGACGGGCGCAACACGTCCAGCTCGCTGGTCAGACTATTCAGCATCTTTACCAGCCCCTCCTGTTCCGGGTAGTATTTGCTGTTTACAATCGAGTTGGTCACTATCTCCCTGAAACCAAGCCCTGTTAACACCTCTGCCAGTTTATTACGCATGCCCATATCGTTGGGCATAGGGCGGTTGAGTGTAATGTTCAGCCTTTCCGGAATCGGGATATTATCCAGGCCGTCTATGCGCAGTATTTCTTCTACAATATCAGCCTGTTGAAAAACATCCGTCTTATTGGTAGGTACTACAACGGTAAAACCATCCTCCGTTATATTTTGCAAACTGAATCCCAATGCAACCAGGAGCTTTTTTATCCGCTCACTGTCATATTCTTTACCGCTCAGTTTGGTTATGTAGTTGTAGGTTACATCTACTGTTTTGGGTTCTACCTGCCGCGCATATATGTCAGTGGTAGCCGATGTGATTGTGCCACCTGCTATTTCCACCATCATCTGCGCTGCTCGCTCCAGGGCGGCCTGCAGGTTGTTGATGTCCACTCCTTTTTCGAAGTGTGTTGCGGCATCAGTACGCAGTCCATGGTGCAGCGATGTACGGCGTATGTATTGCGGGTCGAAATAGGCGCTTTCTAAAAAGATATTGGATGTAGTATCGGTTACACCGCTGTGCATACCGCCAAACACACCGGCGATACACATACCTTCTTCCGCATCGCATATCATCAGGTCGTTGCCTTGCAGCTTCCTTTCCTTCTCGTCCAGCGTAACAAATTTTGTCCCTTCCGGCAACAATTGCACACGAACAGTATTCCCTTTTATCTTATCCGCATCAAACGCATGTAACGGCTGTCCATATTCGTGCAGTACGTAGTTGGTAATATCTACTATATTGTTTATCGGCCTTACTCCAATAGCCTGCAGCCTGCGTTGCAACCATTCAGGCGATGCGGCCACTTTTACACCGCTGATGCTGACACCCATGTAACGGGCACAAGCTTCAGGATTGTTTACTTCTACTTTTATCGCAGCAGGCTGGTTAGAAGCGGCAAATCCTGAAATGGGCAGTTTCGCTTTATAGTCCGCACTTCTATGGTAAGAAAGATATGCGGCCACATCTTTAGCTACCCCTATATGGCTCATAGCGTCCGACCTGTTTGGTGTCAGCCCTATATGTATGGCTGTATCTCCCGCCGGTATATTGAAATGCTCTTTTGCCAACATACCGATTACGGCATCAGCGGGCAATACCATGATACCTCCATGATCTTCACCCAGTCCTATTTCATCCTCAGCGCATATCATACCCTCACTGGCAGCGCCGCGTATTTTGGCTTTTTTTATCAGGAACGGTTCACCGTTGGTAGGGTGTACAGTGGTACCTACAGGAGCCACCACCACTTTTTGACCCGCTGCCACATTGGGCGCTCCGCATACTATATGCAGAGGCTCCACCCCGCCTATATTCACCGTTGTTACCTTCAGCTTATCCGCGTCCGGATGTTTTTCGCATGTCAAAACTTCACCTATTACCAATCCTTCCAGCCCTCCTTTTACGGCTTCTACAGGCTCCATAGCCTCCACCTCCAGCCCTATTGAGGTCAGAATACGTGACAATTCCCCGGCTTCAACAGCCTCGGGCAGGTACTCCGACAACCAATTGTATGATATGACCATTTTTTGTCCTTAATACTTAAATCGGGTGTAAAGATAACCCATCATTATAGCAATTTGCATCGTTTAAAAAAAATCAGTGCGCCGGCCATTTATTCACATCCATTTGTGGGTTGCGTGTGAATATGTGTTATTTTTGCATTAAGAATCTGAATAACTACGATACATACCAATATTACTATAGAACAAGTTGTGTGTAAGCTGTGCGCGGAAGACTGAAAATTATATTAGCCGATACCCTGTACAAGTAATTTTTTTCAGGTTACATTCGTTTTCAGCTACCGCTTTTTAACCTTCCGGTAATGCTCCGTTAACGATTAGGACACGTTTCGGTAACATAAAAAAGGCTAAAAAAGCCGGAAACAGCGCCGGTAGTGAAAGGATGATTTTTGTTTTACAATAAATAGTACGCTAACCCCAAGATGGCAGTTAACATAAAGAAAGAATTTGGAAATACCCGAAGCCGTAAACCTGACATTTCGACACTGGTGTACGGCAAAGTACCCCCCCAGGCCCCTGAACTGGAAGAGGCCATTCTCGGCGCCATCATGCTGGAAAAAGACAAGCTGGCCGAGGTACTGGAGATCATACAAAGTCCCGATTGTTTCTACGGGCCGGCCAACCAGAAGATATATGCCTCCATCCGCAGGCTGTTCGACAAGGGTATGCCGGTGGACCTGCTGACCGTAACTGAAGAACTGAGAAAAAGTGATGAACTGGAACTGGTAGGTGGCCCCTACTACCTCACCAACCTGACAATGAACGTGGTATCGAGCGCACACGTGGAATCACATGCGCGTATCGTAATGGAAAAATTCATCCAGCGCGAACTGATACGTATCTCAGGAGAAATAATAGGCAGCGCCTACGAGGACAGTACGGACGTGTTTGACCTGCTGGACAAAGCCGAATCGAACCTGTACGAAATAACTGACAACCACCTGCGTAAGAACTTCACCAGCCTGAAAGATGTGTTGGTGCGTACCGTGCAGGAAATAGAGGAAGCCAAGAACAAAAAAGACGACCTAACAGGCGTGCCCACGGGCTTTACCGACCTGGACAAACTAACATCGGGCTGGCAAAAAACAGACCTGATTATCCTGGCCGCTCGTCCTGCCGTGGGTAAAACTGCCTTCTGTCTTAACCTGACGATGAATGCAGCCATGCATGCGGGTGAGCCTTTCCCGGTTGCCTTCTTCTCGCTGGAGATGGGGGCGGGCCAGTTGGTAAAAAGGATGCTGGCAGCCGTAACTGAGGTAAGCATGGATGCGATAACCAAAGGGCGTATGCAGGAACATGAGTTTGTGCAGATGACGCAACGCATGAACAAGCTGGCTACAGCGCCTATCTTCCTCGACGACCAGGCCGCCCTGAACATATTCGAATTGCGAGCCAAAGCCAGGAGGCTGAAGCAAAAGCACGACATCAAACTGATAGTGATAGACTACCTGCAGCTAATGCAGGGTAGCATAGAAAAAGGCGGCAACCGCGAACAGGAGATATCCAAGATTTCCCGCGACCTGAAGCAACTGGCAAAAGAACTGGAAGTGCCTATCATAGCGCTGTCCCAGTTGAACCGTTCTGTAGAATCAAGGAAAGAATCAAAAGTACCCCAGTTAAGCGACCTGCGGGAGTCGGGAGCGATAGAGCAGGATGCGGATATGGTTATGTTCCTGTACAGGCCCGAATACTATGGCATCAATAATGACGAAATGGGCCAGCCTATAGAAGGCGAGACCCATATACACGTAGCCAAGCACCGTAACGGTAGCACTGATACGGTTAAAGTTCGGTTCATCAAAGAATACCAGAAGTTTACGGACATGCCCAATGATAATTTCGGTGGGTTTGGCGGCTTCGGTAGTGGTGGCGGAGGATTCACCCCACCCAAAGGCGACAACCCTCAGGCGGGCATAAGAGGACGTGACACGAGCGATTTCGGCGGTTCCAAAATGTTTATACAAGGAGGAAGTGGCTACCAAACCCTGCCCTCCAAGGCCAACGATTTCTCGCTGGACGATGACGACTTGATACCGCCGTCAAAATTTAACCGCCCCAAGCCTGAGGATGATGACGCACCGTTTTAATTAAGGCTCTTACTTCACTGCCCCATAAATAAACCGCCCGGTCAATGCCGGGCGGTAGTTATTTCATCCATCACTTATCACGTACGGGCTTTTTGAAGTAAACCTTCCTCCCCTTTATCTTAACTACAGCGTTGTTCGGGTATTGCACATAAACATTTGCCACTTCAATTGTATCTCCATCTTTTATTTGCCTGGTCCTCTCACGAAAAGCATTGTTCCCACCTGCCGACTTACAGTGAATAGTATCAATGCTATTACCCGACCTAATAATGTAGTCGTAACTAAGTAATTTATAATCCAGATCCTCATCATGGTGCATATCATCTAAGTAATGGTAAGCACGTGGCATTGAGATATATCCTGTAAAAGCCTCTACTGTATCTCCATGCCAATGATCGCCAAAATATATACGGGGTTCCGGTAGATCAATCACCTCAAATATCTGGTTAAACAGTATTGAGTCTGTATTTTCTTTATATACATTAATATACCTCCTTGTCCAGCCACTTTTTGGTTTAACAATAAAATAGTCTTTCTCACGCCTTACCTCCGCATCTTCAACCTTTATATAATATTTTATTGGTTTTGCGTTTGAAAACACTACTCTTATTTTATTTTCATAATCTGTGTACAAAAATCTTTTTTCTATATCCGCTATTACTCCCACTTTTGGCATTTCATGCTCTTGGTAGCTTCGGGCATAATCACTCCTTTTTTTGCACTCAATAAACATTTTATGTAATGTTGACTTACCAGCAAACTGCATTTGTTTTCCCTTCGAAATAGTCTTTGATGTACTATTAAATTCTTTTTTAAGAATACTGTAATCTTGAACGGCAGTAATGAATTCCTGTAATCCATACGACTTTAATTTACCATATTCGATCTGATAATTTAATGTAGAATCATTTATAATCGGCAACTCAAATTCATCTCCTGCACCATATCCGAGGTACTCAAAATCATCAATCACGTAATTAGATCTCCTGAAAAAAACTATTTCTTTCTGACCTACTTCGTAATCTTTGTAGCGTTTTGCACAAGGCCAATCCACAAACTTAATAATCGCCACAGTATCCTCATCAATAGCTCCCATTATGACAGAGTCAACCTTAATGTAAAAATAGTTTTCATCCAACTTTACAATGCGACCAATCACACCATAATCAGCTTCACATATCAATTCTGACAAAGACATATACCCATAATCCGCTTTAGCTTTTATTGCCAACAACACAATCAGAAGTGCTATACTTAATTTTCTCATGCGAATATTTTAAAAGGATGTATTTCCTGAAATAACAACCTAACATAACGATATAGAGTATTACATCTAAATTATGTAAAACTACACGACAAACTACCAACACAAAGATGCTATCAGTATTAATTAAGTTAACTTAAAATGCAAATCCCCCTGAATTGGGGGATTTACATTTTTTGAGATAGTTTAAGATTGTTATTGTTTCACCCACTTCAATACTGAAGAGTCGCTGTTGTCTTCTCCTGCTATGTGGATACAGGTGAAACAAAAAGCCCCCGCTGTATGCGGGGGCTGTCCTTTAGTGCCCAGGAATGGATTCGAACCATCACACCCTTGCGGGCGCTGCGACCTGAACACAGTGCGTCTACCAATTTCGCCACCTGGGCAGTATTTCAAGAACTAAAGGGCTGCAAAGATAATTCAGTTTTGATTACAAACAAACAATTTATACAACCATCAGGTTACACCCGCGCAAGGCAGAATGGTCGGCCCTGCCTAACACTTCGAAGTTCCCGTCTTCATATATGCGGCCTATGTCATCTGTCGCAATAAAAGCACAGGAATGTACATTAGCAAGGTCAATAATATTAAGGTTTCCCGCGCCGGTATGGCTTACTTCCAGCGGGTCGTTCAGGTCTCTTGCCAATACCTTCATAGTTCCCGCAGGGCTGAATATACCATCTTGTTGGGCATAAGCCTGGGATAGCAATTCGGTCATCCCGTATTCTGAATGTACCTGCTTCAGCCCCAACCTGCTTTTTAATATTCCGTGTACTTCACCCCGCGTCATTTCCTTTCTCCGTCCTTTCATTCCTCCGGTTTCCATAACAATCGTATGCTCCAGTTTCATGCTATATTGCTCCGCAAAGTCAAGTAGGGCAAAGGTTACCCCTATTAATACAGCCTTTTGTCCACCCTGCTCCAACTTGCTCAATGCATCATACAATTCCCGGTGTTCATCCAGGTAAAACCCATTTAGCTGGTGGCCACTATGCTCCATCAACTTTTCTGCCATATATACCAGCGATGCACCCTCCCTTTGCAGGTACGATGGCAGCAGCGCCAATATCGTATACTCTGCCGGTTCCCCATAAAACTGCCTGAAGCATTTCAGAAGACTGGCTTCGTATAGCACGGCATCTTTCACAATATGCCGTGCCGGAGTATCGGAGGTGGTTGTGCTGCTTTTGAATACCAGGGAATTATCCCCATAACCGCCAGTTACCACGTCATGACTTTTAAAAAAGGCCACGGGTAAAAAAGGTATATCGACAATACGTTCAACATCCTGCGGAACGACAGCCAGTGCATCTACAAAGCTGCGGTAAACATCATTTTCCGCATACTGGCACCTAAATAATTCGAGTGCAATACTGTCAAAATTTCCCGCGTTAATACCATTGAGATAATTAACAGGTTCCTGATGAAAAAAATATCCCACTTTTGTTAACTTTGATAGGTATGAAAAAATATACGCTACTGTTCATCATTAGTTTATTGGCTTTTGCCGCCTGCAAAAAAACGGAATCGGCCAAAGAAAAACCCGAGATCGTTTTTGCCGGTCTGTCACACGACATGGTCACTTCCGGAGATATCAAAGATACTGTATTAATCAGTTTGAGGTACACTATAGCGGCATCAGCGGTTGGCACAGATACTACTGCCCCCCAAATATATTTCAAAGACGCGCGGGACCAGACAGTTGCCTTTCAGCCGTTTCCGGCGGAGGTAGCTGACAATCTGCCCGATGAAGACCTGAACATCAGCGGTAATATAACACTCCGGCTCAATGTAGGCCAGCATTTTGTGCTGCGGCCCGACAGACCTGAAGGTGACACGGTGCAGTACGACATATACCTGAAAGACATGAAGAAGGGTATAGAAAGCAACCATATCACTACCCCCAATATTTATATCATGCCCTGACGAATGTAAGGGTTAAATACCAGGGACATCCTGTCTTCATTGTGGCAACAACACTACTAATATGTCTACAGTAACATATCTGCCTTATAAAGATAAAATATTCATTACCGTCAACCGGGACGAACGGCCATCGAGGCAAGAGTCGCTGGCGCCGTCGGTGAAGAACTTTCCTTCGGGCAAGATATTGTACCCGCAAAACGCACAGACCGGAGGCACCTGGATAGGCATACACAACAACGGCAACGCCATGGTAATGGTGCAGGGCGCATTCGCACCCCATATGCGCAAAGATGCGTACCGCACCAGCCGGGGCCTGGTTTTCCTGGAGATATTTGACGCCGACAACCCCGTGAGAAAGTTCAACGAAACCGACCTGAACGATATAGAACCCTTTACACTCATCGTATGGCTGAAACAAAACGGCACCCTCTGGGAAATGCGCTGGGACGAATATGAAAAATTCGTCACCTCGCTGCCAGCTGACCTGCCGCATATGTGGTCTTCGGCCTCGCTGTTTGATGAACACATGATGCAGCGCCGCAGAAAATGGTTTGACGACTGGCGACTGTCGCAGGATGTAATCACCGGCGAGGGGATACGCTGGTTTCATGAACACGGCGGCGAAGGTTTTGAAAGGCTGAACCTTAACGTAAACCAGGGCGCCACGCATACCCTGAGCATCACCGGGATAGAAATTTCGGAGGACCGGTCTGTGATGTATTACCACGACCTGAAAACCGGCGAGCAGACCATCAACGGCTGGCTCTTTGCCGACGAAAAAGCAGAAGACTGACCTTCGCTTATTTCTTCAAATACATCACATCCTTCACCAGTTTCACAGTACGTTCTACATTGGGTAATGCCGCCGCAACAAGGTTGCCTGAATAGTGCATATTGGTATCTGCCGCCGTAATACGTGTTACCGGTGCATCCAGGTAATCGAACGCGTCTTTCTGCACACGGTACGCTATCTCTGAAGACACACTGCCGAAAGGCCACTGCTCTTCCACTATTACCAGCCTGTTGGTTTTCTTTACCGATTCTATAATAGTGGCCCAATCTAACGGGCGGATGGTGCGCAGGTCTATTACCTCCGCCTCAATGTCTTCTTTGGCCAATTCTTCGGCAGCGCCGAGCGCCACTTTCATCATCTTATTGAAGGAAACAATGGTCACATCGCTGCCCTCGCGGGCGATACGGGCTTTGCCGATAGGCACCAGGTATTCATCCTCAGGCACATCGCCCTCGTCGCCGTACATCACTTCGCTTTCCATAAACACTACGGGGTTATCGTCGCGGATGGCGGATTTCAACAAGCCCTTTGCGTCGTAAGGATTGGATACGGAAATCACTTTCAGGCCGGGGATATTAGCATACCAGCTTTCGAACGCCTGCGAGTGTTGCGCCCCCAGTTGACCGGCCGATGCATTGGGCCCGCGAAAAACTATCGGGCAATTGAACTGGCCGCCGCTCATCGAAAGCATCTTGGCAGCATGGTTCAATATCTGGTCCAGCGCCAATACGGCAAAGTTCCAGGTCATAAACTCTACAACCGGGCGCGTGCCGTTGGTGGCAGCACCTACGCCAATCGAGGCAAAGCCCAGCTCAGCAATCGGGGTATCTATCACACGCCTGGGGCCAAACTCCTCGAGCATACCCTGGCTCACTTTGTACGCGCCATTGTACAGGGCTACTTCCTCGCCCATCAGGAACACCTTTTCGTCCCTTCTCATTTCTTCCTGTAGTGCCTCTCTTAATGCCTGGCGAAACGCTATCGTACGCATATTATATCCGGTTAATATCTTATTTTAAAATAGGGGCTAAAGATAGCCAGTTATTGGTTATTTATTGTCTGCGGGTTTAAAAACCACGGTGCTGCTCATACCCTGCTCGTTCATCCGGAGCGTAAGGCCGGAGTCGCTTAACGAAAGGATATCCATTTTTATTTTTTCTTCCTTGCTGCCCCCCGCAGGTTCTTCCAATACCAGGGCGCCCTCCTCGTTGATGAGCCATTTGGTAGAATCTACCTGGCCGCTGAAGTTCATTATCACAATGCTATCTTTGCGAAACTCGAACCAGGTATTTTTTATCGCATGGTCCTGCATGGCGAGGTACTCGGTCATCTCATTTTTCAGCATATCGCGGGCGCTGTCTATATTGCTGAAACCATACATAGCAATATTCTGCTCGTCGGTATTGCTCCTGCCAAAGGTATCGAGAAAGCGGCGCTGTTCGGCCATCATGCTATCCAGTCCCGGGCTTTCCAGGCTTATGGCCTGCCACTTGCGCGTTAACAACTCTTTTTTATCCTGTGTCTGGCACGAAGCAACAGCCATCAGCATAACAAATCCGCTCAGTATTAATCTGTTCATCATATTATTTTGGTAAAATTAGCCTGAAATAACTTCTCCATTCCTGTGTTGACAAAAGATTTTCCAATGGAGGGAAATTATATTGATCGGAGATACGGGAATAGACCCTTTTCAGGAACGTATATTTTTCAGGATCGTTGGCAAGCAAATCCGTCAATGCCCTAGCCTGGCCGGCAGTATAACAGCCATCCATCTTTGTCAACAGGAATTTCAGCTTTTGCTTTTCAGGCTTGTCCTGTGTTTTATTATACAGGTCTTCAAATTCGTTATCGCCCATGGCAGCAGGACAGTCGCTATTGCTGACGCGGGCTACAGCGGAGCCCGCCGTTCCGGCAGTTTCTTCTGTATATCCAGTGGCTTCTTCCGCGGGTGTCAATTCTTCCTCAACAGGTACATTATCGTCTTCCCGCCGCTCAGCATCAACCCTCTGCACATCTTCGGCAACTGCGGGCTGTTGCTGCACCGGGGGTGCATCCCGCACCGTGCGCTGGTTACTTAACTCGATATTGCCGATAAAACGCGGCTCCCTGTCGTCATTTGCAGCGACGGGCCGTGTTGTGGCGCCGGTGGCCGCCGGCTCCTCCCGGGCGGGCACATGGGTATATACATAACTGCCGGCCGCAGGCACATTATCATCTTCCGCCTTATTGCCGGGATAGAGATAGAACTGCTGGTGCATATCGTACAGGGCAAAAGTGCCGTTCTTCTGCAACAGCAAAAAGCCCCTGAACCCATCTTCAGGCACTACTATGGTAAACTTCTGCGCGGGATACATATTTTGCTGAAACAATACCTGTATATTGACCGGGCCCGGCGCCAACTGCGGAATTATACTATAGTTCTTGCCATAACGGGGCAGCATCTGGTCTTCAAACTTTACATAAAAAGGCACTTTCTTATCGCCCTGGATATAGATGTAGGAAAAACCTTTTGCCATCGACTGCAACTGCGCAACCGACAACAATACAAGCAACGATATTTTCAGTAAATAATTCCTCACAATTATTCCAGTTCTATCAGCACGGCACCTTTTTCTACTGCAGTACGCTCCTGCACATTTATGGCCTTTACCCTGGCATCGGCGCCAGCTTTCAGTACGTTTTCCATTTTCATAGCTTCCAGTATCAGCAGGCCGTCGCCTTTGGTTATCTGCTGACCTGCCGTTACCAGCACCTTCAGCACCATGCCCGGCATAGGGGCCTTTACCGGTTCAGCTTTCTGCATAGCCTTCAGGTCCATACCCATGCTGGCCAGTAGCCGGTCCATAGGCTCGCTGATGGCCAATGTGTGCAGCCTTCCGTTCACAGACACGGTCACCTGCTTTGCGTTACGGTCAATACCCTCAACAGTGGCGGTGTAGCTTTTGTTGTTGAGCAGGATACTGATGAGGCCATTAGGCTGCGGCTGTATATCACAGTTTACCTTCTCCCCGTCTATCACCCAGTCGCTACCCTCTTGCCCTACCGAAAAGCTACGATCTTCATTTACAGTTATTTGCAGCATGAACCGTTCTTATGTTTATTTTCCTGAATAAGCTGCAAATTTAACCAATTAGTTGGCAAATATGGGCGTGTATCATATCACCGGTACTTTAATAAATCAGGAAGACGGGGGAGGCATGGTACCGGTATCGCTCATGTCGTTTTCAGTCCGTATATCAATATCTTTACCTTGTCCCGGCGGTATTGCATCCCCATCGCGGCGAAACATGCTGTTTTGTATCGTTTTTATATGTCCCGGATTTTTTTTGCCTTCGGCGGCCACCCTCGGGAACTGTTGCAATGCTGCCAGCGGTTCCTGCACATCATCGGCGGGCGCCTCGCCAGAGTCGTCGCTCTCCCCGGTATCATAACAACTTTCTTCCAACTGCTCATCGGCAAACTTCTTCAGCTGCCGCCATTCGTCGTACTTGCGCATTTGTTCTTCCTTCATTTTGTTACGGTCTTCCAACGTAGGAATATAATCAAGTACGCGCAGGCCCTGTTTCCTGTACTCTTCAGCCATGCGGGGGTTGTCGCGCACCATCTCGGCCCTGAGACCCGCCATATAGTCGGGGCCGTAATATAGTTCAGCGTATTCACTCGTTGGGTACGAGTACTTAGGCTGGAAGGGCTTATCCTCCACAGGTTTATCTTCCGCCAGGCCAAGCGCCTGCCTGCTCCTGCGATTATACCAATCGTTGGCGAGGCGGGTGTCCGCTTCTATGGCCCGTATAACAACCATTGCGGGCAATTCAGTCTCAATAGTTTCTATACCATCCTTGGTGCGGTAATGTTTTTGCATCTTGACCTCGCCCGCTATGATGGCGCGCAACCGGCTGCGCTTGAGCAGCATGGTGGCGTATTCCTGTTCGGCCAGGCGCTGCTCTTCTTCGTGGTATTGACGGATGGCCCTGTCCTGCGCCACCATGAGCCTGTTGCTGATGTAATGCCGGACGTCGGGATTACTGATGAGCCTGCGTGCAGCAATTTTCATTGCTTCGCCGGAGGCTGCTTTGGGGTAAGCCGCTGAATAAGCTTTGTATTTGTCGCCCGTGAGGATATAATGATGGGCAAAGAGTTCGTATTCAATTTTCATGGTGTGATAAAAAAATTAAAAAGTCAACAATAAAAAGCTAAAAGGTTAATTGGTTCTAAGAACTTAATAGCTATACAAATATAGACAATTAATGTAAAATTGACAAATAAAAATTTTGTTTGGCCATGCGCCTCCCAATCCCCCTTACAGGGGACTTTTCAACACCCTACCCTTCCCTCCGGGAGCAGCACAAGTGGAAAACACTTGCGCCAGTGGGGGTATAAGCGGACGCTTGATTTATCTTAGGTCTTAGCGAGACGCTAAAACCAGTATGGGGCCTCTACGCGAGAAACCCCTACGCGAGTGGACTCTATACCGATAGCTATCGGTACCACCGAAGGGGTCTTGTGTAGTGTGCGTTTATCCTGCGCGAATCTGACCCTAATCAGGAAGCGGAAACAGCTTTGACAACTTTTTAAAAGTTGTCAAAGCCCGAAATCTGCCCCATTATAGGGTACTATTATTTGGCTCATATTGCCTAATATTACCTCGTTAAAAAAATTACCTGTTATCTGATGAGGAGATTATTAGCGTTGTTATGCCTGCCGCTTGTGCTGTTTTCGTGCAAGGGCAGCCGGAAGACCGTGATGCTGGATGATATAACCGTAAAAGCTTCTGACAGCCGCTACCGCGCTACGGCAACCATGGAGTGGGACATTACCCATACCGATGTATCGCTAAGCTTTGACTATGCCGCCAAAACGGCGAAGGGCCGGGCTATCATTGACCTGCACCCCTACTTTTACAGCAGCGACAGGATAGCGCTGGACGCCAAGAGTATGCGGATAGATAATGTGATGGTAAATAATAACAAGGCCAGGGTAAATTACCAGGGCGATAGCCTCACCATTTATTTAGACAGAAAATATCACCGCACAGAAAACCTGCAACTGGCCATAGAATACCTGGCAGAGCCTTATAAACAGTCAGGCGGGGGCAGCAAGGCTATCAACGACGACCGCGGACTATACTTTATCAATACCGACAACTCGATACCCTACAAGCCGGCGCAGGTATGGACACAGGGGGAAACAGAGTCGAACTCGCACTGGGTGCCTACTTTTGACAAACCCAATGAGCGTTTTACCACCCATATACACCTGACCGTGCCGGACAGCTTTACCACGCTGAGTAACGGAATATGGACCGGCTCTGCAAAAAATATTGACGGTACCCGCACTGATAGCTGGGAGATGGACAAGGACATTCAACCCTATGTGATGATGTTTGCCATAGGCAGGTACGAGGTAGTGCAGGACGAGCCCTGGAAGGGTAAAAAAATAAGTTACTACGTAGAGCCAGAATATGCGCCGTATGCAAAGGATATGTTCCGCAATACGCCCGAAATGGTAGGTTTCTTTTCGGACATCACCGGTGTGCCCTACCCCTGGAACAAATACAGCCAGGTAGTGGTGAGGGATTACGTGTCGGGCGCAATGGAAAATACTACCGCCACGGTCTTCGGCGAATTCATTAACCAGACAACGCGCGAAATATGCGACCAGGACCATGAAGACATCGTCTCTCATGAGTTATTTCACCAATGGTTCGGCGATTATGTTACCGCAGAATCATGGTCGAACCTGACGGTGAATGAATCCTTCGCCACTTATGGCGAACAACTGTGGCGAAAATATAAATACGGAACGACATCGGCACAGAAACTGGGTTATAAAGACCTGAACATATACCTGGGGCAGACCCCGCAGAACGATGAGCCGCTGGTACGCTTTCAATACCATCAGCGGGAAGATATGTTCGACCGCATATCTTACCAGAAGGGTGCGAGTATATTGCATTACCTGCACGGGCTGATGGACGACAGCGCTTTCTACAAAGCAATGAACATCTACCTGACCGAAAACTCGCTGCAACCTGCTGAAGCCCACCATTGGCGGCTGGCGGTAGAAAAAGCCACCGGCAAGGACTGGAACTGGTTCTTCAACCAATGGTATTACAGGGGTGGGCACCCTGTGCTGGAAGCGAAGTACGACTTTGACGACAAAAACCAGAAAGTAAGGATAACCTTAACGCAGACCCAGCCCGCGATATACCGCCTGCCCCTGAAGCTGAAGGTAATAACCGGGAAAGAAGTATTCAGCGATATGATAGACATGGATATGCGCACGGTGGTGGTCACGTACCCATATCATAACAGTAACAGGCCTGCGGTGATAGTAGATGCAGAACACTGGCTGGTGGGTGAGCTAAAGGATGATAAAACCGCATCGCATTGGAGGGCGCATTATATGGCGGCAGCAACAGATGACTACATAAGCAAAGTGCAGGCGATAAAGGCCAATGCCCAAAACCTGGACAATACGACCATAAAAGAGCTATACAATGCAGCGCTGAAAGACAGCCTGGAATTCGTAAGGGAATTTGCCCTGGACCAATTGGAAACACAAAAAAAGAAGGATATACAGGACGCGTTCATTCCTACAGTGCGTGCAATGGCTATGAAAGACAGTTCGCACCATGTAAGGGCGGCGGCATTGTATGCACTGGCTACATGGAAGGTGGAAGCTGCATTGCCGGAAATGCGCCATGGCATCTTTGACTATTCTTATAAAGTAGCGGCGGCGGGCCTGATGGGATTGAACAACGTGGCAAAAGACACCGCGCGAAGCATAGCCCGGCATATGCTGTCGCAAACAAAACCCGGCGGGGAACTGCTGCCGGAAATATGGATGGTGATAGCAGAACAGGGCCTTGCGAGTGATACATCACTCATCAGGGAAGCGCAATACCGTACGGGGGGCACCGGTAAAATAAGCCTTGCGACAGCGTTATCGCTGTATATGAAAAACGCTGAAACGGACGCGGCGTTTACAGCAGCACTCAACGCTGCTGAATATCTTGCCTTGTCGGAAAGCATCAGCTCGTACAGGGGGGCTATTGCTACGTATATATATGATGCGGGCTATTACTACAAACAGCAGATAGAGGGCAATAACAAAAAACCGGTAGTAGCCCGTGCCAATGCCCGGCTGAACATGATAAGGAGAACCACGCAAAAGATAGAAGAAAAGGAAACCAGCGAAGAGAATAAGACCGAATATAAACTGTACCGGAAGGCTCTGTTCGGAGAGAAGTGATCAGCGGGCCTTCTCTATTAGTTTTTTGTGCAGGTCTACTACCTGTGGTATCAATGCGGTCACATCGTCGTTGGTGACTATATAATCGCAGCGTTTCATTTTTTCGGCGTCATCCATCTGGCTGGCCATGCGCTGGAGCACTTTTTCCCTCGTCATGCCGGAGCGCTGCATGGCCCTTTTTATACGCAGTTCTTCAGGCGCGGATACGCCTATCATTACGTCCATCTCTTTGTCGCTGCCACTTTCAAAAAAAATGGCCGCTTCCTTGATGGTATAGGGTGCGTCTTGTTCTTCCATCCATTTGCGACCGTAGGCTATCGTGGCGGGATGAACGAGCGCATTCAGTTTTTCCAGCAATACAGGTTGCTCAAAGACTATAGAAGCCAGTTTCTTCCTGTCGAGCCGGTGGCCGGTGTAGATGTTATCGCCAAACAGGCCCCGGATAGCGGCGATAAGAGCGCTATCCGTTTCCATGAGTTTTTTAGCCGCATCATCGGCGTTAAACACAGGTATGCCGAGTGTTTCGAACACCCGGCATACAACTGATTTACCGGCACCAATGCCTCCTGTAATTCCTACTTTCAGCATGCGGCACAGTTTATTTTTTATCCGCAACTACAGTGGGAGCCGACTTTTTGCGGTAAGCATTCGTCATCTCCATAGATACTGCAGAACGCTCGATGGTCATGAACGTACCGTGGTTGATCTCCAGTTGAACCGAGCCATCGTCGTTTACGCGCCTGATGGTACCGTGTATGCCGGCAGTAGTGATGATGTATTCGCCAACGCCTATGGTTTCGGCAAATTTCTTTTGCTCTTTGGCGCGTTTGGCCTGGGGACGTATCATAAAGAAGTACATCACCGCTATCATACCTACCAGGAAGATGAGCTGAAACGCTCCGCCGCCGCCCGGTGCGGCCTGTAACATAATCGCCTGAAATTGTGCTGTCATTATTGTATAGTTTATTGTTTTTTAAAAATATGTAATTGGTTTCTTAAATTATTCTACGTCCGCTTTTATGTACAGCATATGTACGGCCCTTTTTGAATTGGTAGTGATGGCGATGGATTTCTCCTGGTGGCCCGATTTGCCATCGGTATTGAACACTACCTGTACCAGGCCCGAGCCGCCGGGCGCAATGGGGTCGCGGGGATAGTCGGGCGCCGTGCAACCGCAGGAACCTTTGGCGGCGCTGATTATCAACGGTGTTTTGCCATTGTTCACAAATTCAAAAACATGTGTTGCTTTCACCCCTTCTTCCAGCCTGCCGAAATTGTACACCGTATCTTCAAAATCCATAGTGGGCAACTCGTTGTACAATGCCGTATCCAACCCCTTGGCCGAGTGCGGATTAGCTACCAGGTCAGTAGAAAGCAAACCATCTTCGGGTTTGTCCTGTGCCTGCTCTTTACTGTCGCCACACGCGGACAACAACAATATTAACGACGACAAAATTAAAAAGTTCTTCATACTACCCGTTTTTGACACCTCAGGCGTTTCTCTGTTCTTTATGAATTTTGTTCTCTTTAGCCAGGTCTTTCAGGATATTGTCCAACACGCCGTTCACAAACTGGCCGCTTTGGGGCGTACTGTATAGCTTGGCTATTTCAATATATTCGTTGATGGTAACTTTGGTAGGTATGGTGGGGAAATACAGTAATTCGCACACGCCCATACGCAGCAGCAACATGTCTATCAGCGCCACTCGTTCCGCGTCCCAGTTGTTCAATTTGGGTTGTATCAGCTCGGTGCAATACGCTTCTTTTTCCAGCGTGGTGTGCAGCAGGCTGTGCGCGTATTCGTGCTTTTCGGTGGATATCAGTTTCAGGAAGTTGGCTTTTGAACTGCTTTTGAAAAAATTGTCCATCAGTATCTTCACCATCTCGCTGTCGTCTTCCCAGCCCGGCAATTCGTCGGCAAAATATTCCATCATATCCTCATCGCCATAGATGTTATTTTCCCAGATGAATTTTATGATAGCCACTTCCGACTTATAGTCGCGCTCGCGGGTGGCCGTATAGTCTTTATATTCCTGCGTGCCGGCTAGCTTTTTGAATATCTTTTTTACCAGGTCTTCGTCCAGGTAGCGGCTGATATCCTTATCTTTTATCTTTTCCGTGAAGGTTTCGTTGTCCAGTATCTTCCAGAGGAATTCGTTACCCGCCAGTTTGGTGCTCGCGTTCAGGTCTTCTGCGGTGGGCAGGTATTTAGACGCCCTTTTGCCGGCGTCCTTCTCCGCATAGCGGGCTACCTGCGTGGTATATAATACTGAAATGACAAACAGGTCGAGAAAGCGGCGGACCTTTTCATCCAACAAGGCGGAGCCCTGTTTTTTCTGTTCATCAAGGCCTGTTGTCCCTGTTGTGGCAAGCGTATAAAGCGTCTGCATCACCTTGACCCTGATATTTCTGCGTCCGATCATAAATCCTGAGTAAGAACCTGTTTGGGGCGCAAATTTAAGGAAACATTTCCTAAACGGGCCGGATTGATGAATATAAATGACTGTTATGCCGTGCGGGGCTGCGCGGGAACAGGGATCTCAGGTGCGGGTGCGGAAGGAGGGACAGAAACCTCGTCGCCACTTTGTACACGGGCAAACCTTGTTTTGATGCCGAGGAACCATTTTTCAAAATATTCGTAGGATAGTGCGGATAACGCAATAGTAAGCGCTATGGAGACCAACTGGTATATGATGCCGCCGGTTATGCTGCCTACATCCAGCAAGCCGTAAGCCATAATAAACTTCAATATAATAGTAAGCACGAAGTTGTGGTACATGTACAGCCCATACGATATTTTACCTAAATAGTTCAGCGGCCTGAACTCGAAACTGATGAGCGTATTTTTATTTGCAGCCAGGTTCAATATCAGCACCATGAATATTATGGCAAACAATTCTTTGCTGTACCAGGGCAGCATCAGCCCCTTAACCGTAATAACCGCCAGGATGATGTACAAAGCCGCCTGCAGGTATTTATTGAACAGTATTTTCAATGTCTTCTCTTTGCGGTAAAACAGCAGCCATGCGCCAATACCGCCCATAGCCATACAGTCTATTGAAAAATGGTCCCAGAACAGCCAGAGCTTTTCCGCGCTGCGCACACCGGGATTGCCAATGTAATTGACAACGGTGGCGGTTTTTACCAGCAAATAAAACGCTATGGTGCCCACAAGCGCCTGCATTACCTTTTTCCTGTTGATAGCGTACAACATCAGCAGCGGCCACAGCAGGTAAAACTGCTCTTCTACCCCTACCGACCAGGTTTGCGTGGCGTAAGGGATATGTTCGTACAAGGTATAACCGACGTTGGGCAGAAATGAAAGATAGGTAAGACATTTCACAAGGAAGCCTTCGTCTACATGCTCGGAGAAACCGGGTATGTCGAACCAATGAAAGTTGGGCAGGATAAGCAGGCTGAAAATAACCACCAGGTAATAGACGGGCCAGATGCGCAATATGCGCCTGATGTAAAAGTTCCTGACGGATATAGTGCCGGTACGGCGGTGCTCCTCCAGCAAAAGATAGGTGATAAGGAAACCGCTTAATACGAAAAAGAGAATGATGCCCAACTCGCCAAACACACCGCCTACAAAAGAGTTTCTATAAATATTGGGCAGCCCAAACCAGTACTTCGCCATTTCCACATGATGGATGATAACCACCAATGCGGCCAGGAAGCGGATACCGTTCAAATTGGGAAAAAATACCCTATTTGCAGACATGTGTGTTTTTTATTCCTGTTTTGTACAGTCAGCAAACTTACGGCCCAACCACCCCTGCTCACAAATCCGCAGCATCTATTTACATATTATTAACCAGCAACTGTGCCGTTTTGGGGCATTATTGGTTTTTGGCTGCTATATTTGGCGCTTGTTAGGCAGATGGACAGTAAACACATTGAAACTTCAGTAATTATTATTGGCGCCGGGCCGGCGGGCGCGGGCACATCCATATACCTGTCGCAGGCGGGCATACCGCATGTCATCATCGAAAAAGAACTTTTTCCCCGCGATAAAGTATGCGGCGACGCCTGCAGCGGCAAGACGGCTTTTGTACTGCGCAAGGCCAATCCCCAATGGCTGCAGGATATTTTTAAGCAGGCCGACAAATTTACCCCCAGTCACGGCATCATATTCGTAGCACCCAACGGGAAACCTTTGCATATACCCTTCAACCCTAACAAGCAACCGGGAGAAGAAGCGCCGGGTTTCACCACGCCCAGGATGGTATTTGATAACTTCCTGTTTGAAAAGCTGCCGACGGAACACAATACCATTTACCAGGAGGCGAATATTCAATCCATTTCGCGGAGTGAGGGCAAAGTAACCGTGAGTTTTACGCAAAACGGACAAGCCTACACCGTAACCGCACCGCTGATAGTAGGGGCCGATGGTGACAAAAGTATGGTGCGCAAACAGTACCTGGGCCGGCATACTACCGAAAAAACTTCGGCGGTAGGACTGAGGGCGTATTATGAGGGTGTTACAGGGATGAACAAAGACAACTTCATAGAGCTGCACTTTCTGCCTGAAGTGTTACCGGGGTATTTTTGGGTATTTCCCCTTCCTAACGGTATGGCTAATGTGGGTGTAGGTATTTTATCGGAGCGTATCAGGGAAAAGAAAATCAACCTGCGGGAAAAGATGTTGGATGCCATCAAGAACAACCCCAACATCAGCCCGCGATTTAAAGATGCCAAACTGCACGGTAAAATATTGGGCTGGGGATTGCCCATGGGCACAGAGCAACTACCTGTATCGGGCGATAACTTTATACTAACCGGCGATGCAGCCAGCCTTATTGACCCTTTCAGTGGAGAGGGTATAGGCAACGCACTGTACAGCGGAATGCTGGCAGCAGCAGCAATTGAAAACTGCATAAAAGACAACCGCTACGATGCAGCTTACCTTAAAGCAGCATATGATGATGTGCTGTACAAACGTATAGGCGATGAACTGCGCATCAGCACTACCCTGCAAAAGCTTTGTCGTTTCCCGTGGCTGTTCAACTTCGTGGTCAACAAAGCGCATAAAAGCAAATCGTTGAGCAATACCATCAGTTGTATGTTCACCGACATGGACCTGCGCGACCAGTTGAGGAAACCGTCTTTCTATTTTAAAATACTGTTTAATAGGTAGGGGGTGGCACCCCGGTCCTAAAGGGAGATGTGATGACTTAGTCCTTATTGCCTGGTGAGTGGGTATTTATTCGCGGGCGTAATATCAATGTGTTTTGTGTCCGACGCGAAGAACCCCTCTATCTCCTCTAAAAGTGGAGACTAATTTTTTAGATATTAAGTCATAACATTCCCCTGAATTTATCCTTGTTGGTACGGTCGTAAATCGATGTTGGGCTAAAGCCCTCGTTCTCTTCCATTTTTCCCCGGCTTGAAAGCCGGGGGCTATTAATATTGTCACAAAAACGGCCTATTAAATAAACTACCTTCGTCTGAATAGTACCTTCCGCTTATGCACTTTATCGCCGATGTTGATACGCAGGAAGTACATGCCCGATGAAAGCACGGGCGGTGTTATTGTTGTTTTGTTATAACCTTCCTGCGCTGTTGCCGATGCGCGGTGCACTTCCCTACCCGATATGTCCGTCATCACCAGGTTCATTTCCGTACCTCCGCCGGCAGACCACTCGATATTTATATAATTTTCTTCGGCAGGATTGGGGCTGATGCTGATAATATTGTTATCAGCCGGGTAGCGTATATCGTCGAAGACACGGACGTCGTCCACACCTATGCCTTCCTTATTGCTGCCGGGGTCGCTGAGCAGGCCGAACCTCAACTGTATGGTGCCGCCCGATTTGGGCAGGGCTATCTGCGCGGGGCGCCAGGCTGTCTTATCTTCTTCGGTCCATATGCGGTAGTTGCTATCGTTGTACCAGTTTATACCTTCACCGTAATCTCCCAGGCGTTCCCAGTTTTCGCCATCTGTAGTGTAGTCTACAAATCCAGCATCGCATAATATCTCCCCGCAGTTCTCAATATCCAATGCCAACTGGAAACTAAGGGTGGGATTGGCAAGCCCCGATATATCGAAACAAGGCGAATAAAGGTAGGATGATTCGTCTTCGTTGTAATTGCCCGCCAGGTTGGTGACCCATGCCTTCTGTCCGCTGGCGGCGGCATTTATCTTAGGCGCCGCGGGTGTACCATATGCCCACGAGCTTTTTATACCATCGGTGTACCAGTACCCATCATTAGCTTCAAAATCTTCGAAATAGGGATAGCTGCCGATAAGAGGCTGGTTGCGCAACGGGTAACCAAGTATGCTGTCGTTTTTCTGATAGCTGTCCCCGTTGGCCGTTATCCATATATCTACCACATGGTTGCCTGATGCGGTTATATCCAGTTGTTGGCCAAAGGTAAAATCAATTGTCTCCTTACCTGCAATGGAAGCGATAGTTTCAGTTACCACCGCGCGGTTGTCCAGCCTGTAATTCACCTGCACATTGTTCTGCACCTGGTTGACGCCGTTACGCACCTTTACCGTTAGCGAAACGGGCTCTGTACGGCCGCAGGCAAAACTTTCGGGAGACAGTACGGAAATGAGCTGAACATCGTTTTGCACGGTGTACAGCCGTATATTATCAACGGTGAGGCCGTTGCCGTCACTGCGGCCCGCTATCAGAGATGTATCGTTCTGCCCGAACTGCAATTGCGTGCTGGTAGAAAAATTATCCGCTGTGTTCAACAGTATATCACTTAAGGAAATACTACCCGAGTTAATCACTTTCCCCACATCGGCCTGCTTCATTTTATAATTATAAGCCACCTGGTACACTTTGGTATCGCTTCCTCGCAGCAGCAATTCATTGCCCGGTTCCCCTTTAGGCACACCATGCGCTATATAGTCAAATTCCAGCCGCACCTCTTCGTTGTGCGCATCATAACCCGCAAGGTTGAAGGTGCCCGTGAGCGTATTAAAATTGCCGGGGCAACTCTTATACGCATCGAGGCTGATGGAACGCTGCCCGCCTATCAATGTGCTGTATAACACAAAACTCCTGATGCGGCCCGTATCTGTAGTGTTTCTATACTCCCAGCGCCGGTTGATACCAAAACCCGCAGTATCGTGTATGCTGTTGAGGTAGGAAATGGTTTCAAAATCTTCAGTGAAATCAAGCGTGACGGCGGGGTTAGGAAGCTGGTCTGCATAATGAACCATGCTATCGTTGGCCGGTACAGGGTCGGGTAAGGCATTATTGGTAACAGCTACGCGCAGTTGGTAGTTGCTGGGCGCTGAAAGGTCCAATCCCAACAGGCTCACGGCTTTTGTACCGTTGGCTGGCAGGGCATCGGAGAATGCCTGTGTTTGCCATGCACCTCCATTGATGCTGTAGGATATGGAATAGCTGCTGCAGGGGGCATCATCCAGGTTGCGAATGTTGACGGTAAGCGCTTCGTTGCCGGAGAGTTGCGTACTTGTCAACAATCTGCCAGAGAGCGGCGCGCGTACCTGTTGTAACATCAGGTCGCCGTCTGAAATGTTACCACTGCAATCGCCATCTACAGGCCGGCGCTTTACCGCTACGTCCCTGTACCCGCTCATCCCATCTATAATAGGGCGGACCGAAACATAGTAAGTGCTGTCGAGGGAAAGACCCGCAAAAGTATATTCAGTGACGGTCACCGTATCTACCACTACCATAGCCGGGCCCAGCTTTCTCATCACCTCGTAGGCGGTGGCATTGGGCACTGCCGCCCACCCCACCCGCATATACCCGGGGCATTGTGTGGCGCTCAACTGTACGTCGGGCGGAGTATTGATAATAAACAAACCTGTAACAGACTGTACACCCGTGCCATTCCTGGTAAGCCGCATCCTGCACTTGCCTGAGTTAATAACCGGCACCGCCCATTTGTAGTGCCGCCTGTCGGCAGGGATATTATTATCTATCACATTCCAGGAATTGCCATCATCGTCTGAATATTCCAATGTAAAGTTGTTGAGGGTGGCCCGGGCGTCCCAATAAACATAGAGCGTATCATCAGCCTTTACCTGCGCACCTGCTATGGGGTATTTAAGATGAACGCCGGACGGCAAAAAATCGTATGCCAGTACATATTGCTGACTGAGCGAAGGAACATTAAACCCTTTCACTGTAACCGTGTACGTACCGGTGCCTGCATTGTCGATAATAACCTGTTCGCAGTTATTCAGCCTGTCTTCTTTTTCCATTGCGGGGTTCAGTACATTGCCGGCGGTGTTATCCGGCACCATCGGCTTATGCAGCGCAGCCGCGGGGCTTGTCACTTCCAGGTCAATATCATTGATGAGCTGTTTCGCCGACAAGGGACTGGCAGGGTCGTCGTGCCAATACAACAGGACTTTCAGCTTCGCTACGCCCTGCGGTACGCTTATAACATGTGTAGCCTGTGAGCCGTTTGATACAACACCGGTAATATATCGCGAACTGTCCAGCATTATAAGAGAGCGTTCCACATTCAGAAAACCAAAGCCAAAAGCGAAGTCCGGCCCAGGGATGCCTACATCGGTTGCGCCGTTTACCAGCAATGCCTTCAGCACATCGGAACGGGGCGAGGTGGTACCATTGAGTTGGTTCATCCGTTCGGCCAACAGCGCCGCAGCGCCTGCCACGGCCGGACAAGCCATGCTCGTGCCGCTTGCTACCAGGTATTCATCGGTGCGTGTAGTAGAATTCACATCCATACCCACCGCGGATATTTCGGGTTTCAGCCTGCCGTCTTTTACAGGTCCGCGGGAGGAGTTCACCCAATTACCGTACTCCTTGTCTGTGGCGCCTACTACCAGCGTATTCTTGGCCGCCTGGTATCCCCCGGCAATAGTTGCATAACCCTTTGGGAAGGGGGGACAATCGAAATGCCCGTCGTTGGCTGAGGCGAATACATGAAACACGGTGCGGTAGTCACTGCAAAGTTTATCCAGCCCGGCAGAAATGCCATCGTAAGTACCTGCATACTGGCAACTACCAAGGTAAGCTGAATAAGAGTTGTTGGTGATGACCATATTGTACAAGTCCGAAAACTCGGGGGTAGATTGCAACACATCGCTGAAGAAATGATTGGTCAGCCTGGCGCCGGTGGCCATTCCCTCACCTTTAGGGTCTGCAATACCCGCCCCACCGGTAATGCCGTTGATATGAACACCATGATTTGTATAACCATGTGCGTTGAAGTTGAGGATGCGGTCTACGAGGTCTATATGAGAAACACCTGACGTATTATCGCCCATGCCAACCGTTACGCCCTTGCCGGTGAGCCCATAACCACCATAGGCAACAGGCGACGAGGCTATCTTACCCCTGTACATTCCTTTTGTATCCAGGTTCAGCGGGCTGTCGGGTATATAGGCGTCGGCATAAGCGACGCCATGCCAGCGTATGAGTTGTTCTGCTTTGTCTGTCGGTATACGCAGGTGGCAGTATCCCATAGATGTGTAACGATTGCTGATGACCGTACCCCCTAACTCATTAATGTAGGCTATCACCTCATCTTCTGTCATGTTAGCATTAAAACTAACGGTCATCTCTACCTCTTTCTCTTCACTGTTTAACTGTTGCAGCAGGGCTGTTCCGGTTTTCCAGTCCGAAATCACTTCGGTAACGAACCTCACACCGAGGCTATATAGTTCTGAGGCTGCCGGTTTACTTTTGACTGTCGCTATCCAGGTATTTTCAGGGACGTACTGCAACAATTCGACACCATGGTCTTTCAAAATCGTCCGCTCTTCTGCGCCCGGAATTTTATTGAACTGCATCAATACCTGTACGGGAAATTTGGCTTGTTTTGCCGTCCATTCCGCCACATTATCATAAGTGCGAATAGTACCGTTCTTCAGCAAAACAGGCTTCTGAACAATGGCTTGCCCTACTGACTCTAAACTGCAAAAGGACAGCAGGAATACTAAAGCGGCGTAACTGATCGTGCGGTGGCTCATATCATTATAGCGCAGGCAATAAGCCTGCATTGTCTATTCACAGACAATTTACCAATTATATACCAAATATGAGCGGGGTGGCTATGCCTGGGCGTTTACTATCATTTTGAAACCTATGCCATACGCGTTCAATATCTCGATAGAAGGATCCTCTTTCAGCCTTTTCCTTATTTTACTTACATAAACGTCCATACTCTTGGCGGAGAAGTAATCATCATTGCCCCACACTTTTCTCAGTATCACCTCGCGGTTGACCAGGATATTGATATTGGAGGCCAGCATGTAAATCAGTTCACACTCTTTGGCGCTGAGCTTTTCTACCTGCCCATCTATCTCCAGCGACATAGTGGTGTAGTCAAAAAGATATTTCCCAATCTGGTAAACACCGGCATTGCAGCCGTTGTTCCCGGTATTTTGTTGCGACCTGCGCAAAATGGCGTTGATGCGCATATACAGTTCCTGCGTGCTAAAGGGTTTTGTAATATAGTCGTCGCAACCATGCTCAAAACCTTTTATCCGGTCGTCATGGATGCTTTTAGCAGTGAGATTTTCATTGGTCAGCCGCCTGAAAGCATATTGGGCCGGGTTTTTTACGCCCTCTATTGCAAAGTTGAAAGTGACATCCAGCGAAGCGGCAAAACTGGATAACTCGATGGACGGGTAATTGTCCAGTATTGTATCGCCGTTATACTCATGAAAGTTGAACATGTTGACCGTATCGATAAACCCACCATCTGCCGGCGAAATATAACGTCCGTTGCTATCCACCTTCTGCCGCACCAGGTATATGCCTTCTCCTTGGTTAATATAGGTTTTGGCGTAGAGTATAAAGCAGTAAGAATTCTTCTCAATGTCTTCAGCCAGTTTTTCAAAGTCTGTAGTCAAACTGCGGTTGATGGCATTCTTTTCCACGGCTATGGTCTTGTTGATCCAATACAACTGGATGCAGATAAGACCGGCTATGACGACACCTACCAGCAGATAGAGATAGTTGTTCTTTCGTTTTTTAATGGTCATATATACCAAAGATAAAACCTATATATGTGGATATTAGCAATCCATTTGATTTTCCGGGCATTTAAGGATGTTTAAGTTTTCTGCAAAAAGAAGGCGCCCCGCATAAAGCGGGGCGCCTGTATTCATTCATGAAAGTGGCCGATTACTTATCGTCTTCAGCTTTTTTCATTTTTTCTTTCAGTTCAGCCAGTGCGCCTAAGTCACCAAGGGTAGCTTTTTCTACTTTGCTCTGAACGTTCTTCACAGCTTTCTTGGTATTCTCATCTTCAGCGGCGGCTTCTTTGCGTGCGGCGTCTTTTTCGTCGGCCTTAGCTTTCTCCCATACGCGGCTGTGCGATACCATGATACGCTTGTCGTTGCGATCGAACTCGATGATAACGAAAGGCAGGGTTTCCTCCACCTCTACATTACCGCCATCTTCTTTGCGCAGGTGGCGTGCAGGAGCAAAAGCTTCCAGGCCGTACTGCAATTGCACCACAGCGCCTTTCTCGTCGCGCTTGGTCACCTGTCCTTCGTGTACGCTGCCTATCGGGAATACTGTTTCAAATGTATTCCAGGGATCTTCTTCCAGTTGCTTGTGGCCCAGCGCCAGTTTGCGCGCTTCTTTGTCGATGCTCAGTATCATTACATCAATATCCTCGCCCACCTTAGTGAACTCATTAGGATGGTTGTAGCGCTTGATCCAGCTCAGGTCGCTGATGTGTATCATACCACCGATACCTGTTTCCAGCTCAACAAACACACCGTAAGGAGTGATGTTTTTCACAACACCTTTGTGGCGGCTGTCAACCGGGAATTTATTTTCGATAGTATCCCATGGGTCTTCAGTCAGTTGCTTGATAGAGAGGCTCATCTTGCGCTCGTCTTTATCCAGCGTTACTACCACAGCCTCATACTCATCGCCCATGTTGAAGAATTCTTTGGCATTGATAGGCTGAGAAGACCATGTGATTTCAGATACGTGCACCAGGCCTTCTACGCCGGGCATGATCTCCAGGAACGCACCGTAATCTTCTATGTTTACTACCTTACCTTTTACTTTAGCGCCTTCTTTGATGTCTTCGCTCAGGCTCTCCCAAGGATGAGGAGTCAGTTGCTTCAGGCCGAGGCTGATACGTTTCTTCTCATCATCGAAGTCGAGCACCACTACGTTGAGCGACTGGCCGTTCTGCAGCACTTCGCTCGGGTGACTGATGCGGCCCCAACTGATATCAGTGATGTACAGCAGGCCGTCAACACCGCCCAGGTCGATGAACGCACCGAAGTCGGTAACGTTCTTAACCGTACCTTCCAGTACCTGGCCTTTCTCCAGCTTACCGATGATCTCGCTACGCTGCTGCTCGATGTCGCTTTCGATAAGCGCTTTGTGAGACACAACGGCGTTGCGTATAGCTTCGTTGATTTTTACCACTTTGAAGTCCATGGTCTTGCCCACGTACTGATCGTAGTCAGTAACAGGCTTCACATCTATCTGCGAGCCCGGCAGGAATGTTTCCAGTCCGTACACGTCTACTATCAGGCCGCCTTTGGTTTTGCTGGTAATGGTACCGGTAACCACTTCGCCTGTTTTGTAGAAGTCCACAATCTTCAGCCATGCACGGCTCTGGCGCGCCTGGCGGCGGCTCAGGTGCAGGTGACCGTTGCGGTCTTCCTTCTCTACCACCATCACTTCCACTTCATCGCCGATCTTTACGTCGTCCATGTCGCGGAATTCGTTGAGTGATACCAGTCCATCGCTTTTGAAACCGATGTTGATGATCACGTCAGTCTTGGTCTTTCCTACTACCTGGCCGGTAAGCAGTTCAGACTCGGTAATGTTTTTGAACGTACTGTCATAGAGTTTTTCCATTTCAGCCTGCTTATCTTTTGCATAAGCAGATACGTTCCTTTTGTCCACGCTCCAATCGAAATCGTCGTGAGCGCCGGCCTGTTGTTCTGTCAGGCCCTCAGTTTGGTTAACAATCTGGTTTTCTTCCACTTTAAAAAATTTTTTGGACGGCAAAGGTACACCTTAAATTTAAATTTATAAAATCAATCCAGATTGCTACCGAGACTAAAGGTACCTTGTTGATTATCAGCCACTTGCACCTATCGTATTCAGGTGAGATCACCTGTATTTATTGTCGGGCAAATAATACCTTTGTGCCGTAATAACAACCTGCTTGCGTCCATACATATCCTTTTTAATAAAGAATAAGACTTTACGATATACCGAGTTTCGCAGCTACCTGGCTATGCGCATAGCGCTGATACTGGCGCTGAACATGCAGATGACCATCGTAGCCTATATGGTGTACGAGCTGACCAAAGACCCGCTCTCGCTGGGCATGATAGGTATCTGCGAGGTGATACCCGCCATTGGTTTTTCCTTCTTCACCGGGCATATAGCCGACCAGAATGAGAAGCGTAATATGCTGATGTGGTGCATCGTAGGTTTTATGGCTACTTCGCTGATGTACCTGGGGCTGTCCATACAGTCCGTTCAGCAATGGGCGGGCGTGAGCACTACCGTATGGCTGATGTATGCCACCGTCTTCCTGGGCGGGGCGGCAAGGGCATTCGCCAGCCCGGCCAACTTCTCGCTGATGGGGCTGCTGGTGCCCCGCAAGCACTACGCCAACGCCGCCACCTGGAGCAGCACGGCCTGGCAACTGGGTGCCGTGGTGGGTCCGCTGCTGGGCGGTGTGGTAATGGCAGCGTCCGACTATACCATCAGCTACCTCAGCGTTTTTGCGATACACATGGTTTCGCTGATTGCTTTACTGAGAATCAGCCGTAAGCCACTCACTAACAAACCAACCGACCCTATGCTGAAGAGCCTGAAAGAGGGGCTGAAATTCGTATTCAGCACACAAGTGATATTGGCCGCGCTGGCGCTGGATATGTTCGCCGTACTCTTTGGCGGGGCTGTGGCCCTGCTGCCCGTATATGCTACCGATATACTGCAGGTGGGCGAGGTAGGCTTTGGCTGGCTGCGCGCCGCGCCGGGGATAGGCGCTATCATCACGCTATTCACATTGAGTATGATACCGCTGAAAACCAATGCAGGGAAAAAGCTGTTGTTGAGCCTGGCGGGCTTCGGCATATCCATTATCGTCTTCGGGCTGTCCACCAACTTTTACCTCTCCTTTGTGATGCTGCTGCTGAGCGGCGCGCTGGACGGAGTGAGCGTGGTGATACGCTGGACCATACTGCAACTATATACGCCCGACAATATGCGTGGCCGTGTAGCAGCGGTCAATACTATGTTCATATCATCGAGCAACGAACTGGGTGCGGCAGAAAGCGGCTTTACCGCCCGCCTGATGGGCACCGTTACCGCAGTTGTCTTCGGCGGGTTTATGACGCTGGGGGTGGTGGGTGTAGCCTGGTGGAAAGCGCCGAAGCTGAGGAAGCTACAGTTGGACAACCCCAACCCCTGATGGGGCTTTATACATCCCTAGTTAGCGTAAGAACCCAACATGGGCAATACAAAGTCCGGTATTATTGGACGAGTTCAGCGCGAACGCGGGAATCCCTGTTCGGGCGACTCCCGCGGGAATAAAAAGCATTGAGTGCATCTACAACACTTAGCACAAATACCAAAAAAAAATTGGAAAGACGATAAATATGCATACGTTTGCGCAGTTAACTGCATATAATTACAACAATGAAGAAGACCCCACTTTTGATAACAATTAAAAGAACGAACAGTAACGATCCTGATTTTGCGTGTTTAGAGAATGAACTGAACAAGTATCTCACAAACATCTTTGGGGTCAAGCAACAATACTATGACAGGTTGAATGTCATAAATAACAGTAGCACAGTAGTGGTGGCTTATCTAAATGACGAAGCGGTAGGATGTGCTTGCCTGCGCGAGTTTGACGCAGAAACAATAGAAGTTAAAAGAATGTTCGTCCCTGAGTTGTACAGAGGAAAGGGAATCGGTAGCCGTATCCTGGTTGAACTTGAAAAATGGGCAAGGGAACTCGGTTATAAATATGTCATTCTTGAGACAGGAACTTTGTTGAAAGAGGCAAAAGCTCTGTACAAAAAAAGTGGTTATCAAGTAATTGAAAACTGGGGTGAATACGTCGGGATTGAAACAAGCGTTTGTATGAAAAAGCCTCTTGAAAATGCCTAGGGGTTTAAAACTATACTAAATGGATAAAGAATATGGGTCAAAGCAATGATTGGTTGATAGACGAACTTGGAGATTTAGCGATGGCAACACGGCTAATGCGGCTGAGCGAGTGGACGAGAAAAGATGTTACTCGTATATATAAAGAACATGAGCATGATTTCGAATCTAAATGGTTTCCGGTGCTATACGTTTTAAGTAAGAAAAATGAATTAGGCATAGTAGAACTGGCCAACGCGATAGGTTACACGCACCAGTCTGTAGCGATGTTGGTAAAAGAGATGCAGGCAAAAAAATTAGTCAAGTCAGCTGGAGACAAGACCGATGGGAGAAAAAGGGTCATATCACTTACGCCAAAGGCATTGGAATTAATTGCTGAGCTTAAATACCTGTGGGAAGACTTTCGTGTTATTAACAGAGCTATCTACAACAATGGCAGTAGCTTGTTAAAGGCTGTTGAAGACTGCGAGGCTGCTTTAGCGAATGAAAGCTTTTATGAGCGTTATAAAAAACTGGAGGCGAAACGAATGGTTGCAGAAACACAAATACAGAATGACTGATGAAAATATCTTAATAAGTTGATGGAGATTGTAAAGGCTCAGCACAATCAAACAGATTAAATTTTTTCCATCCTTAATAGATGCAGGAACGCGCTTGATTTGCTTGGAATATTTCAATGGACGAATATGTATCCAAACAGCCTGAAAATTGTAAACCCAAAATCATGGCATCATTTTGGAACATTTTATACATTAAGCTTAACGGTAAAGAGACCCATCACAGGATTTTGTTACCTTTAATACAGCAAACAAAGCTATAATTATATGAGTGTTCAACCCAGGCATACCAACCCGCTAAAGGATTACCTGTCTCCCCATTACATACATAAAAGTAACTGGCTGAGGGCTGCGGTGCTTGGCGCAAATGACGGGCTGCTCTCTACGGCAAGTATAGCGGTGGGCGTGGCCGCCGCCAGTGATACGCGCGACCCCATAATTCTTGCTGCACTTGCAGGATTGGTGGCGGGGGCATTGTCGATGGCGGCGGGCGAGTACGTATCAGTTAGTTCCCAGACTGATATTGAAAAAGCCGACATAACCCGCGAAGCAAAAGAACTGGCAGAAGATCCTGAAGGAGAAATGCAATACCTGGCTACAATATATGAGCAAAGGGGATTAAAAAAAGAAACTGCCATACAAGTGGCCAAAGAACTGACCGCCCACGATGCCCTGGGCGCCCATGTAAGAGACGAACTGGGCATCAACGAGATAAGCCAGGCCAAACCTCTGCAGGCGGCATTCGCATCCGGCGCTTCTTTTACCTGCGGTGCTATTTTGCCGCTGGTCATTTCCATCTTTATGCCGTTGAAGTATATGGTGTACTACCAGTATGGCTTTACCATCGCTTTCCTGATGCTGCTGGGTGCCATTGCAGCCAAAACGGGCGGGTCCAATGTAATGAAAGCGACTTTGCGGATAACTTTATGGGGCACTATAGCTATGGTACTCACCGCCGGAGTGGGCAAGCTATTCGGGGTGGTTATATAGAATCCTTTGGTTTGCAAGGGGAAGACAGAAACCGCTCCTTTGCTTAGATAACGAGTCACTGACTGCAGATATTGCGCAGAAAAAATATTGTTTCCATGATTTTTTTGCCTGCGTTCAACCCGGTATTTTTGACGCCATCACTCACATACGGCTACGCGTTTTGCGCTGGATAATCAAAATAACCTGGATATGGAATTCAACCCAAACAACAACGTAATAAGGCTTTGTATGCAAGGCATGCAGATGGAGGACAAGGGCCAACCTGAAGAAGCGGAAAAACTTTTTCTGCAGGCCTGGGACTCGGCGACGAATGACTTTGAGAAATTTACCGCAGCCTACTATGTGGCCCGGCACCAGGATAATACCGCCGACAGGTTGAAATGGTATGACACAGCTCTAAAGTTTGCATTGAAAGTAGATAATGACGCCGTGAAAGGAGCTTATCCTTCGTTATACGCAAACATCGCTCAATGTTATGAAGAATCAGGTGACAGGGAGCATGCAGAAAAGAACCGGGCATTAGCAGCATCGTTCAGGGACAATCCGCCTGATAAAGGGCCTTTCTATCATGGAACGAGGGCAGACCTGCAGGTTGGCGATATGCTGACCCCGGGACGCATATCTAACTATAAGGCGGAATTCCTGATGAACCATATCTATTTCACCGCGCTGGTAAATGGAGCGGGACTTGCCGCCGCCCTGGCAAAAGGCGAAGGGCGCGAACGTGTATATATAGTAGAGCCGACCGGCGACTTTGAAAACGACCCTAATGTTACGGATAAAAAGTTCCCCGGAAACCCGACACGCTCGTACCGTACCAGCGAACCCCTGAAGATAGTTGGTGAAGTAACGGACTGGGTTAGACAGACACCCGAAGAAATACAAAAATGGCGCGAACGCCTGGCTGATAACGACGGGGAGATCATTAATTAGTGTTGGCGGCGCGGGTTAAAAAGGGCCGGCCATGCGGATTGTTACTTTACTATTTCATAACACAACTCCACCATACCGTTTTTGTATGCCATCGTGTCTTGCAGGCGCAGTACTTGTTCCTGGCCAATATGGTCGAAGAACGGCAGCCCTTCACCTAAAATGATTGGCAAGATGCTCACCCTTATTTCGTCTGCCAGTTTCAGGCGGAGAAAATCCTTAGTAAGCTTTGCACCGCCTACCACCCATACGTTTTTGTATCGCGGTTTCAGCCTCTCGTTCACCAGTTGGTGCAGCGTACCCGCATAAAACTCAATGTTCGGTTTGTCGTTGGGCAGGTCGCGACCGGTCAATACGATTGTCGGCTTATCACCATAAGCCCAGCCATAAGATTTGGAAAGTTCCAGTGCATGCTCATAGGTGCGCGAACCCATAACATAACAATCTATGGTTTTCAGAAATTCCTCGGGGTCTTGCCCCGCAACCCCTTTATCGTAAGGGTGCGATGTGTCAAACCACGAAACATTATTGTCCTTCCTGGCAATCATGCCATCGAGGCTTGAGACCATATGTATCGTTATTTTGAATTCGCCTGTTGTCATCCTTTGTTTTATCATTGCACCGTTTCCGGTTCAGCAAAAACGGTTGCCTGAAAGTTATAAATTATTTCTAAAACCGGCGAGGTGCTATCCATTCCTTGCCTATAGTGATTTTCGTCATATTATATCATTAAAATCAAACCGACTTTTATGACCGTTTGCTAAATATTAGCTGGCTGAAATAAATAATAATATGGAAAATAGAAGCTATTCTATCGTTTACCGGGTAATGCACTGGGCAATTGCTATTAGTATGGCATTATTGCTATTGACCATCTTCTTACGACTAACCTGGATGAACAAAGAACATGTAGCAGACATCATTCAGAATTATCTTTCCTCTACAGACCAATCATTATCCCGGGAACAAATAATTGTACTCGCCAAACAAATAAGACAACCGATGTGGACCTGGCATATATACTTAGGTTATACTTTAGTCGGTTTATATTCAATCAGGTTGATTCTTCCATTTTTGGGCCAGATGAAATTCAGAAATCCACTTAACAAAAACCTGCCGTCAAAAGTAAAATTTCAATATTGGGTGTATGTAGTATTCTATGCGGGGGTTGGTATATCGCTGATTACCGGATTGATAATGGAGCTTGGGCCCAAAAGCCTGGAAAAGACAATGGAAGAAATACATGTACTATCAATTTATTATTTGATAACCTTTATAGCTATACATATAGGAGGTGTTTTGTTGGCAGAATTTACCAATCAGCAAGGAATTATCTCAAAAATCGTAAGCGGAAGAAGTAGAGCGAGTTCAAAAGAGGACACGAAGGGTTAGTGCAGATGTAGCCACATCCAAAATCCCTAACTTTATCCCGAATAGATTTCATATGCACTACACTGTAACCACACAAGGCCATCGCCGGTTTGACGTATATGACGATGCCGGCAGGCTGGTGGGCACAATGGCCCAAAACACCTGGCGCCCGCTTAGGGCCGAAATAACAGTTGGTGATACCATTTACCGTGCGGCGCCTACCGGTTTCTGGCAAACAACGATGGTTATCACCCGCAACGATAGCCCCTTTGCCGAAATAAAGTTCAGTATGAGGACGGGGTTGAAAATTAATTTCACCAGCGAAGGTTCGCCCTATTACTTCAGGTACAAGGGGTTTTGGCATACAACCTATACGGTGAAGGATGATTACGGAAATGAGATCGGCCTGCTGCAAACACATTTCAACTGGAAAAGGTGGAAATACGACTATGAGATAAAAGTACACCCTAACAACCTGGCCGCCGAAGCGAACCATGTGCTACCCCTCCTGATGATGTACTGCCTGCGTTATACAAGAGTATTACAGTCAGGAACAGTATAGAACCGGCGAATGATTACTTCCGTCCCATTTAATGCGGGAATCCTCTCTCCGGGGCAGTTCACTCTTCTTTTCCCCCTTAGTCTGGTGGGCTTACCGCCTGTCGGATCTTCTACCGGAACATCACGTTTAACGCTTATTTAACGTATTATTGCCATTAATTCTGCTTCACAGGTCAATTTTCCCGATTCATCGTACTTCTCTTTACTAAACGTTACCAGGATAGTATATTTAAAAATACAACTATGATAAGATGGGAAAAAAGTGGTTTGTTTTTATCGTCTTTGCTTCTACCATTTCCGCAAGCGGCTGCAGGAAGGAGAAAGAAAACATTTACCCCGAGGGCGATAAAACAGAAATTTTTCTGACGCCAATCACCGGCCCCGGCCAATCGGTCTTACTCATTCTTAATGAAAGTGGCGACACAGTCATGTACAAAAATACAGGCACACAGGTAACTGATTTCAAAAGATGCAAAATAAATGGCAAAACCTATTATAGCTACTTTTCGCAAAACAAGGACTTTTATGCCATTCCACTGGTGCCTTCCAGCGCAGGCTACAGAATTATTACAGACAGTAATTTGAACGAGTTGCATAAACTGACACTAATATCGCACGAAGGCATAAATGCAGCGAGCCAGCCGGGCCTGGAAAACCATGACTTTCTGATGCTGGCTGAAAATCATTTTATTACCCTTGCTTATTATGAAAAAACTGTAACCAATATCCCGGCAGACTTAAACCCCGCACCGGGCATTAAAGTGGCAACGCCCGTAATACAGGAAGTGCTGAACGGAAAAGTGGTGTGGCAGTGGGTAGGCAGCGATTATCCTGAACTATATGAAACAAGTATCGAAAGCAACGATTATGGCGACAACACAAAAGCCGCCGACTACCTGCACGTCAATTCAATGTGGACGGATGCACGGGATGGAAACCTGATCATATCGTGCAGGAACAGCAACCAGGTCATTAAGCTGAACCGGCACGGAAAGGGGATTGTTTGGCAATTGGGCGGAATAAACAGCGATTTTGAAATTCCGGGGGGTATGCAATTTCTACGGCAGCACAATGCCAGCCTTGTCAACGAAGGACGAACACTAATGCTGCTGGACAATGGCGACATCAATGAACGCAACTATTCCAGGATAGTTGAATTTGACCTGGACGAAACTGCGCGAAAAATTCTTGCTGCACGGTCGTACAATATACCGGGAGACCTCGTCCGGTTTGGCGGTTCAGTGCAGAAATTCGGGGAACGGTACTTTGTGGGCGGCGGCTCCGGAGGTTTTATAATGGAGTTCAACCCCAAAACAGGCATAAAGACCTTTGAAAAGGACCTCGGGCTGGGCAGCTACCGGGCTTTTAAATATACTTCAAGCCTTCAACCGTAGGCCCAATCCCAGAGCGCCATTTTTTTGCATTTTTATTTTTTTATTTTGAGGAATAGCCCTACCTTTGCCGTCCAATTCTCAATATTGCTCTTGTAAAGATCGTATTTGGGAGAACAGCCGCGGGTAAAACCACGGGTATTCGTTAACACCAAAAAGTAAAAAAATGGCAAAAGAAATCAGTGCCTTAGTAAAGCTGCAATGTAAAGGCGGCCAAGCCAATCCGGCGCCACCAATCGGCCCTGCACTGGGTGCGAAAGGTGTGAACATTATGGAGTTCTGCAAGCAATTCAACGCGCGCACGCAGGACAAAATGGGGAAAGTTCTTCCCGTACTCATCACAGTTTATGCTGACAAGTCTTTCGACTTTATTATCAAAACCCCTCCGGCAGCCATACAGCTGATGGAAGCGGCCAAGAAACAAAAAGGATCGAAAGAGCCAAACCGTATCAAAGTAGGTAAGGTGACCTGGGACCAGGTAAAGGCTATAGCTGAAGATAAAATGACGGACCTGAACTGCTTTACCGTAGAAAGCGCTATGCGCATGGTAGCAGGCACGGCCCGCAGTATGGGATTCACAGTAGAGGGCGCAGCTCCCTGGGACAATTAATCCATTGGTTCACCTTAATCAAAAACATTGTAGCAATGGCAACATTAAGCAAAAAAAGAAAAGCTGCAGAAGCTAAAGTAGATAAAGCGAAACAATACACGCTGGCAGAAGCCGCGGGTTTGATAAAAGATATTAACTGTACAAAGTTCGACAGCTCGGTAGATGTACACATCCGCCTGGGTGTTGACCCCAAGAAGGCAGACCAGGCCATCCGTGGCACGGTGAGCCTGCCCCACGGTACAGGTAAGACCAAACGAGTACTTGTGCTGTGCACACCTGATAAGGAAGGAGAAGCCAAAGCGGCCGGCGCCGACTATGTAGGCCTGGATGAATTTATCCAGAAAATAGAAGGCGGCTGGACAGATGTGGATGTGGTAGTAGCTACCCCCTCGGTGATGCCTAAAATAGGTAAGCTGGGTAAAGTGCTGGGACCGCGCAACCTGATGCCGAATCCTAAAACAGGTACGGTAACCAATGACGTAGCCGCAGCGGTAAACGATGTAAAAGGCGGTAAGATAGCCTTTAAAATAGACAAGGCAGGTATCATACATGCCTCTATAGGCCGCGTGTCTTTCGAGCCTGCCAAACTGGCCGAAAACACACAGGAACTGATCAACACACTGGTGCGTATGAAGCCCGCTACTGCTAAAGGGGTTTACCTGAAGAGCATAAGCATGGCCAGCACTATGAGCCCGGGCGTAACTATTGACACTAAAAGTGTAGCATCGTAAACGTGAAATTGAAAGGTTTAATTCATCCTTAAAAACATTAAGCAATGGCAATGACAACTGCTCAAAAAGGTGAAGTAATTGAACTGCTGAAGGAGAAATTCTCACAGTACAACAACTTCTATATAACAAATACAGAAGCGCTAACGGTAGAACAGGCTAACAAGCTGCGCCGTGTGTGCTTTGAAAAGAAAGTGGAACTACAGGTGGCAAAGAACACCCTGATCCGCAAAGCGCTGGAACAACTGGACGAAGAACGCTTCAAAGGGACTTTTGATTCCCTGCACGGCGTAACAGCCCTGATGTTCTCTGAAAGCGCAAAAGAACCCGCGCTGATCATCAGCTCTTTCCGCAAAGACACAAAAACTGAAAAGCCTGTATTGAAAGCAGCTTTTGTAGATGGCGACGTGTTTGTGGGCGAAGCGCAGATGGAAACGCTGAAATCGCTGAAGAGCAAACACGAGCTTATCGGCGAGATCATCGGGTTGCTGCAATCTCCTGCCAAAAATGTTATCAGCGCGCTTAATGCGGGTAACAAACTGGCGAGCCTGGTTAAGGCGCTGGAGACAAGGGCAGCAAATTAAATATGCAGTTGACAGTCGGCGGTTGGCAGTCGTTTTGCTAACTGTAAACTGAATACTGTAAACAGAACAATGGCTTCCAAGACCAACTATATTGAATTATTATTTTTAAAAACTACTAAAAACATCATAAGATGGCAGAATTAAAAGAATTCGCGGAGAAACTCGTTAACCTGACTGTAAAAGAAGTTAACGAACTGGCACAAATACTGAAAGACGAGTACGGCATAGAGCCCGCTGCTGCTGCTGTAGCAGTTGCTGCCGGCCCCGCTGCAGGTGGTGCTGCTGAAGCTGCTGAAGAAAAAACTTCATTCAACGTAGTGTTGAAAAGTGCAGGCGCTAACAAACTGAACGTTGTAAAAATAGTGAAAGACCTGACCGGCCTTGGCTTGAAAGAAGCTAAAGAAATGGTAGATGGCGCTCCTAAGAACGTGAAAGAAGGCGTTAGCAAAGCTGAAGCTGACGACCTGGCTGCTAAACTGAAAGAAGCAGGTGCTGAAGTTGAGATAGCTTAATTTCGGGTCGCGCATGTCCCTATAAGAGACATCGCCCGAAAAATAAAATTCAAGGCCCCGTTAGCAATAACGGGGCTTTTGTTTTGCCATAATATTGTAAAACAGCTGCGAGAAATACTATGATAACCTAATTACAGGTTATTACAGTATGGCAGGTTAATTTATATCTGTAAATTACCGCACGAACAACACAACAGCCAAGCCTGTTCAGCAAAAATGAAAGTAGCACTACAGAGAATAGTTTTCGTTGTCCTGGCAACAGCTACCACACCGAAAGTATTTGCCCAACAGTTTATCGGTTTAAATACTACTGCCTACGCCGCCATACAACACATGCCCACCAACCCTGCCTGGGTGAATAACGCAGCCGACGGGATGGAGATAATGCCTTTCTCGGTTAACGCACTGGCGGGCACCAATGCCTACTATTTTTATAAAAAATTCATCTTGAATGGCTTTGGCGGAAAGGCGGTAGAAGGAAAGGATTATATACGCGACCCCCAGCGTTACCAGAAGCATATGTGGGCCAACCTGGAGATGACAGGTCCTGCAATATCATTTGCATATAAAAAAGAACATCATTTTGGGGTATTCACCCGTGTACGGCAACTGCACAGGGCCGGGAATATAACCAGTACCGAATTTGGCCTGTTGGGCCAAAGTACGCCGGAACTATATTACGACCAGGCAATAGCGTTCAGGAAAGCCGGGTACACCACACATACGTTTGCCGAAGTGGGTTTTACCTATGGCAGGATATTGCGCAATGACTACTATCACATAGTCAAGGGCGGCGTTACCGTAAAGTACCTTGCGGGATTTGTGGCGGGTAGTGTTTATGCCGGGTCGCTAGACTATACACCCGGCCGTGATAGTGTAAAAATAGAGGGGGATATTTCCTTGTTGTACACACATAATATCGGGCCTTTCATTGATAATAATGCGCAGAACGACCTGACGTCATGGTTTCAGCGGGCAGGCCGGTCGGGCCTGGGGCTGGATATCGGTGTACAGTACGAGTATCACCCGGAAGGCAACCCGAATGTAGCCACGCCTTACCTGTTCAGCATAGCGGCTTCCATTACCGACCTGGGGGGCATACGCTATATAGCCGATACGGGTAGCGGAAGTTATGACCTGGCCATACATACAGATACCGCGCGTTTGGTTAAACTGTCTTATGAAGGGATAAACGAGTACATGATGAAACTGGAAGGCGATACCCTGCTGCAGGGTGGCGAACAGGTAGAAAAATTCAGGATGGGATTGCCCACCGCATTCAGGCTGAACGCCGATTATAACGCCGGTAACCGGGTAAATTTTACCCTGAACATGCTGCTGAACCTGAGAGGCAACGGTGGTGGCAAATATCGCCCTGCTTATGTTAGTTATATCAACCTCACACCCAGCTACGGTACCAGGAATTTCCAGGTAGGTTTGCCATGCACTATGATAGGTTATCAAACCTTTACCGTAGGCGCGGTGTTTCGTTTCGGGCCATTCTATATAGGGTCATCATCTGCACTTACCACCATTATGAGCCGGAAAATAAAGAACATCGACGGTTACGCGGGGCTGGTATTGAAATTCAGGAAGGAAGAGCGCCGGTACTAAAAAAGGCCTCCTATAAGGAAGCCTTTGAATATTGTTTTGTTCCTGCCTTAGTTATGTAAGTACTCTACATATTCCGCCGGTACGGGGAACGCTACCTTCTCAAAATAGAAGTTACTAAACTCGATTGAGATCGTGTCGTCAAATTTCTTCTCGGGAAGTGTACGGTACAGCTTGCCGAAGATGTATCCCCTGGCGTTTCCACCTTCAGTTCCCAACACATTGAATGTAGTATAACCCACGCCGTTGTTGGTATTGGCCGTATAGGTTTTGTATATCTTCCTGCCAGCCAGGTCTACCCTGCTTGTGTCCAGCATAACGAAATTGACTTGCGGGTAAACGACGTCCGCATCTACCTTATAGGTATCCACTCCCTTATATGCATCTTCGCCGAAGGAAATCCTCAATGTGCGATGGAAAATACTGTCGTTCTTTACCCTGGCTACGAAATGGGTAAAGTTATTGTCATCCACATAGAAAAAAGCGGGTGCAAACAGTAGTTTTTTGTCGTTTACCCTTGCTTCTATTGAACCAAGGAAAACATCCGTGCCGCTGCTGGGATTAGTGGGGTTAAGACCCGCACTGTAATCAACATCAGGATGCGCATCATAGGGGCCATTGTTACATGAATACAAAGCCACCGTAGCTACAAAAATTAAAGCAGTTCCAACCAGAAGTTTTTTCATAGGACTCTATTACAGCTATAAAGATAATAATCCACAGATAAAATCAAAATACCGGGATGGTTTCAATTTCTTATTTTTTTGCCTCTACAAGGCTGATATTCAACTCGTCGAGTTGTTTTTTATCTACATAAGAGGGTGCATCCAGCATCATATCGCGCCCGGCATTGTTTTTTGGGAAAGCGATAAAATCGCGGATGGACTCCTGCCCACCCAGCAAGGCGCAAAGCCTGTCGAAGCCGAGGGCGATACCCCCGTGGGGCGGGGCACCATATTCAAATGCACCCAACAGGAAGCCGAATTTCTCCTGTGCTTCTTCTTTATCCATACCCAGGGTGGCAAACATTTTCTCCTGCTGGTCGCGCTGGAAGATACGAATGGAGCCCCCGCCTATTTCCGTGCCGTTCAGCACTATATCGTAGGCATTGGCCTTAATATCTCCATATCTTTCGGGCATAGCCAGCCATTCGGCATGCTCGGGCTTAGGAGATGTGAAGGGGTGATGCCTTGCCGCCCAGCGGTTATTTTCCGGGTCATGTTCCAGCAAGGGGAAATCTATGACCCAGAGGGGTTTGTACACGCTATTATCCCTCAGGCCCAGGCGATTGCCCATTTCCAGGCGCAGTTCGCTCATAGCTTTACGTGTTCTGTCTTCGCCACCAGCCAATATCAATACCAAATCCCCCGGCACAGCATTGCAGAAACCGGCCAGTTCTCTTTGTTTAGCTTCATCGAGGAACTTGTCTATACTGCTTTTGAAGGTGCCGTCGGGGTTGCATTTTACATATATCAGCCCAGTCATGCCTATTTGCGGACGTTTTACCCATTCTGTCAGCTCGTCCAGTTGTTTGCGTGTGTATTCTGCCGCACCGTGCACCGTGATGGCCAGTATGGTTTCAGCTTCGGTAAAGACCTTAAAATCCACTCCATTTAACACATTGCAATACAGTTCTCCCTTAGCCTTACAGTTGTTGAGCTTCATATCAAAGCGGATGTCCGGCTTGTCGTTTCCATAATTCCACATGGCCTCTTCCCAGGTCATGCGCGGGAAAGGTTCATTGAAGGAAAGTCCCTTTACTTCCTTCAAAATATACTTCATCAAGCCCTCGAAGGTTTGCAACACGTCCTCCTGCTCTACGAAACTCATTTCACAGTCCACCTGGGTAAATTCCGGCTGCCTGTCGGCGCGCAGGTCCTCATCGCGAAAACATTTCACTACCTGGAAATACCTGTCGTACCCGCTTACCATCAGCAGTTGTTTAAAAGTCTGCGGGCTTTGCGGCAAGGCGTAGAACTGGTTGGCATTCATACGCGAGGGCACTATAAAATCGCGGGCGCCTTCCGGGGTGGACTTTATCAGGAATGGTGTTTCTATTTCCATGAAGCCCAACTGGTCCAGGTAATTCCTGACAGCACGGTTCACTTTATAGCGTAGTTCCATATTCCTGCGCAGGGGTGCGCGCCTCAAATCGAGGTAGCGGTACTTCATCAGGAGTTCTTCTCCACCGTCCGTGTCTTCTTCTATAGTAAAAGGAGGTACGGCCGACTTATTGAGAATTTTGTATTCAGTCACTTCTATTTCAACATCACCCGTAGGTATTTTGGGATTCTTATTGCTGCGTTCCAGAACGGTGCCCGTGGCCTGTATAACGAATTCCCTGCCTAAAGGCGCATCGTCCAATACACTGTTAAATTTCTCATTAAACAATAATTGTGTGATGCCATACCGGTCCCGCAGGTCGATGAAAGTAATTGCACCAAACTTCCTGACAGTCTGCACCCAGCCTGCCAACACTACCTGCTCTTGAACGTTTTGAATCCTCAACTCACCACACGTATGCGAACGATACATAATATTGAACTTTAAAAAACTTGTGCAAGATAAACCTTAATCAACGATTGTTGATAAAACCTGTTTATATTATATAGGGGAATAGTTAACTTTCAATTGTCAGTACATAGAGACCCTTTAAAACGAATTCGTGCAGCCATTCAGTAAGAAGACAAAAATAATTTTCGGTATCACCGCAGCCATTGCCATTTTGATGGTGGTAGCAGGCTATATCGTCGCATACAGATACAAAGCTATCATACAAAAGGCATTGCCTGCGGCAGTGGCGGATGCTACCGACAGCCTGTACCGTATATCGGTAAAAAACGTATCCATAAACGTACTTACCCGTAGCGTGACACTGAAAGGCGTGCACCTTTGGGCAGACAGCGCCGAAATAGCCCGCAGAGAAAAAGACAGCACGGCAAAACCCATGTATTTTGAAGTGACCGCGCAGAGGCTGACCGTTGACGGTATAATGTGGGACAGGCTGACCGGCGGAGAAGGCTACAGTTGCGGCAACTTTTCAATCGCCAGGCCGGTAGTAACCATATATAAAACCGATACGGCGCTGACGATATATGACACGGTAAAACCGGCGCCAATTGAAAGGGAATTTACAGCATCGAGGGTACGTATGCACAATGGGAATATACGGTATGCGGCCGCAGGTGGCAGAGATACCAATATCCTGAAGTTAAACCATTGTAATATTGAGCTGACCGATTGGGAATTGGGAGAAGAAAGTTTAAAGGATACCTCCAGGTTTTTCCTGGCAGAAAGCATCGCGGCGGATATAGAAGCATTGCAATACGCCCCCCCTTCGTCTGATTATAATTTCGGATTGTCGCACATACACTACAATACTGATGCAAATAAACTGACCGCAAGAGACCTCCGGCTGAAGCTAAAGATATCGCAGGAAGAATTCTTCAAAAAACAAAAAGAACAGAAAGACATATACACCTTGGATTTCCCTAATGTAGAGCTAACCGGGATCAACCTGCACCGGCTTATGAAAAAAGGCGAGCTGCATATAAATACCGTTCACCTGAACCACAGTAAAATAAATGTGCTGATGAACAGGATGCTGCCGCCAAACACAAAGAGCAAAGTGGGCAACTACCCTAACCAGATGCTGCAAAAATTGCGGTTGCCCCTGTACGTGCAAAAAGTGAATGTGCACAATGGCGGTGTTACCTATTCAGAAATAGTGGAAAAAACAGAGATGAAAGGGAGCATAAACTTCAACAATATAAACGGCACCGTAACGAACATAACAAACATACCAGATATACTAGAGCAAGACAGGCATTGCGTGGTAAAACTGCAAGGCAAGTTCAACAAGTACACCGACGCACGCGCTACCTTCCGTTTCGTACTGGACGACCCTAAGGGGGCATTTTCGGTACATGCGCAGTTAGGAGCACTACAGGGCAGGCAAATAAATGAGCAGACCAAGGCTTTTGCCAGGGTAGAGATAAAATCGTTCAGCATGAAAAGCATGGCCATGCAACTGGCAGGCAACCAGGACGAAGCCCGGGGCAAGTTCACAATGGTATATAATAACCTGGGCATCAGGATACTGAAAAAGCCGGAAAACGTGGAAAACGGGAAAAAGAAAAAGGGGCTGCTGACATTTATAGCCAACAACCTGGTTTTATACTCCGCCAACCCAATGCCCGGCGAAGATGTAAGAAAAGTGGAAACCTATGTGAAGCGGGACGAGCTAAAATCATTCTTTAACCTGATATGGAAAAACATTTTGCAAGGCGTCCAGAACACGGCCATCCGCGACCTGGAGGTGATAGACTGGATACGCAACAACGAGGAGGAAGCAAAAGACAACCAGACGCAGATACGAGAGTTCTTCACGAGGGACAAGGAGAAAAAAGAAAAAAGAAAGGAAGCGAGGAAAAGAAAACGTGATTCTTCTCCCCGCCCATCAGAATAATTTCGTTTACTTATAACTCAATCCCATATTAAACAGCAGGAATGCCCATTTATCGGTCTGCTCCTGTATGATCATTGAGGTAGGCTTGCCCGCACCGTGCCCCGCCTTGGTTTCTATTCTTATCAGTGTTGGCTTTTCGCAACTTTGCGCTGCCTGCAATGCTGCAGCGAATTTAAATGAATGCGCAGGCACTACCCTGTCGTCGTGGTCGGCAGTGGTGACCATAGTGGCGGGATAACAAGTGCCTTCTTTTACGTTATGAACAGGTGAATATTTGAGGAGGTATTTAAACATATCCTCGCTTTCATCGGCAGTACCGTAATCGTAAGCCCAGCCTGCACCTGCGGTGAATTTGTGGTAGCGCAGCATATCGAGCACGCCTACCGCCGGGAAACAAACTTTGAACAGTTCGGGACGTTGTGTCATACACGCGCCTACCAGTAAGCCCCCATTGGAACCTCCGGCAATGGCCAGGTAGTTGCTGGAGGTATATTTCTCCTCAATAAGATATTGTGCAGCAGAAATGAAATCATCGAATACATTCTGCTTTTGCATTTTGGTACCTGCGTTGTGCCATTCATCGCCATATTCTCCGCCACCGCGCAGGTTGGCCACGGCATATACTCCGCCGTTTTCCATAAATACAAGGTTGCTTACGCTGAAAGAAGGCGTGAGGTTTACGTTGAAACCACCATAACCATACAGCAGCACAGGATTTTCACCCGTGAGCTTCAATCCTTTTTTATAGGTAATGATCATCGGTACAGCGGTGCCGTCAGGATAAGAAGTATAAAAAACCTGTTTGCTTTCGTATTGTTCAGGGTCGAAGTTCACACCGGATTTCTTGTACACTTCCGATTTGCCGGTCGGTATATCATATTTGAATATGGTGGGCGGGTATATGTAAGAAGTAAAGCTGTAATACAGTTCTTTATCCTCTTTTTTGCCCCCGAAACCACCGGCAGTGCCTAAGCCCGGCAGTTGTATCACCCGCTCTTCCTGTCCCTGCAGGTTATACTGCCGCACTTCCGAAACTGCATCTTTCAGGTAGGTAATGAACAATTTGCCGCCACATGTGGCAACCGTCATCGGATATTTGCTTTGAGGAATCAGCCCTTTCCAGTTCTCCATGCCGGGATGTTGCGCATCGGTCACTACTATTTTCCTGTTGGGAGCATCAGCATTGGTGAGAATAAACAGTTTGCCATTCTCGGAATATACTATATCGTGTTCCCATTCAAACCCTGTAACGACAGGCACAATCGGCGCGTTTTTCTCTTTCAGCGATTGCAGGTAAAGCTCGTTGCCATAGGTAGCGTTAGCGGCAGATATCACCAGGAATTCCTGGTCTTCCGTTACATGCCCGCCAACGTAACGGCGGGGTGTTTCAGTACCACCGAAAATAAGTTTATCAGCGCCCTGTGCCGTACCAAGCTTGTGGAAGTACAATTTATGGTGCTGTGTTTTGCCTGACAACTGGCTGCCTTCTTTCGGCTTATCGTAACTGCTGTAATAAAAGCCTTCGTTACCTTTCCAGGAAAGTCCGCTGAATTTTACATCCACCAGGGTATCGTCGAGCATTCTCTTTGTTTCGGTTTCCAGTACGATGACCTTACGCCAGTCTGAGCCCCCTTCGGAAATCTGGAATGCACAAAGGGAACCGTCTTTTGAAAAGTCGATACCTGCCAGCGATGTAGTGCCGTCTTTTGAAAATTTATTGGGGTCTAAAAATACCTCGGGCTGGCCATTACCTTTTTGCCTGTACAGAACATACTGGTTCTGCAGGCCGTCGTTCTTATAAAAATATGTGTAGCCGCCTTCTTTGAACGGGGCGCTGTATTTCTCATAGTTCCAGAGTTCCGTCAGTCTTTTTTTGATGGCGTCGCGAAAAGGTATGCGTGCCAGGTAATCCTGTGTCACCTTATTTTGCTGTTGTACCCAGTCCCCGGTTTCAGCCGAAAGGTCGTCTTCGAGCCAGCGATAAGGGTCGGATACCTTCGTGCTAAAATAAACATCCTCGTGGGCCGATTTTTTCGTTTCCGGGTATTTTCCTTTGAAAGCCGCATTATCCTGCGCATACATGTTCATTGCCGATACCAATAAGAGTGTGCAAACTGTAACTTTTCTCATTTTGAAAAAGTATTCTTTTACGTTTAACTGTGAAAACAGGGTTGTAAAATAAGGTTGATTTGGTCAATGATTACCCGGAAGTTGAAAAAATACCCTGCAAAATCACGCCGGGCAGGGAATTACACCGCATTTATTAACAAATCTATACATAGGATATGCAATAAAGCATATTACTTTTGTATGCTGCCCTGCAGTTATAACTAATTGTTTCTGAGACGGTTTCTTAAGATATTACAATACACAGCGATAGGACTGATTAGCCTGATATTGCTGATAGTTCTGCTGGTGAACCTGACCGCAGTGCAAAACTATATTACCAAAGAGGTGGCATACAGGCTGTCGAAGCAGCTGAAAACAACCATAAAAATAGACAATGTAAGGCTCGACTTCCTGAACCGGCTGAAGGTGGAAGGGCTGTATATAGCTGACCGGCAAAATGACACCTTGCTTTACGCCGGCGAAGTGCATTTCCGTATAACAGACTGGTTCATTTTCAGGAAAGATAAACCCGTAATCAAATACATTGGCCTGCACAACACTTACGCTAACCTGTACAGAACAGGCAAATCGGATGAATGGAACTACCAGTTCGTCATTGACGGTTTCAGCAGCAGCAAGAAAAAACCATCGAAGCAGGAGGGCACAGCGATCGATATTGACCTGAAAGAGGTAGACCTGGGAAATGTTCGTTTTCATATGAATGACGGCTGGGTAGGCAGCGACATGAATTTTGAAGTAGGCAGTTTCAATATTGATGCAGACAAAATAGACTTTAAGACAAAGGAAATAGTAATAGGAAATATTGACGCCGTCGCAGCCAAAGTGATATTGCGCGACTACCAGGGAGGCAGACCGCCAAAGCCAAAATCAAACCAACAACGTGTAATTGATACTACCGCATTTAACCCCGGCAAATGGGACATAAAAGTAGCGGACCTGGAACTGGATGATTGTTACTTCAGCTTCGACCATATAAAAAGAGAACCGTTTCCCGGAGAATTTGACCCTGACCATATACGCATCGGCAGCATCAATATAGACGTGAATGACGTACATATTTATGCAGATACCCTTACCGCAAAGCTGAACGAACTTACTGCCAAAGAGCGCAGCGGGCTGGTAATAAAGAAGTTCAAAGCAGACGTGAGGGTGTCTCCCAACGAATCTGTTTGCAAAAACCTGTACCTGGAAACCAACAACAGCGTATTGCAGGACTATTATGCCATGCATTACGAAAGATTTCCTGATTTCCAGGATTACATCAATAAGGTGGTAATGGTAACGCATCTGCAAAAATCAAAAGTAGATGCCCGTGACATCGCCTATTTTGCACCGGTATTGCAACAATACCCGTATGTGGTGAATGTTTCGGGAGACGCCGAAGGCACCGTTGCGGACATTGCAGCAGAAAACCTGAACATCACCGACGGGCTGACCACCATTAAGGGCAACCTGACCATGGAGGGCCTGCCGGACATCAACAAAACATTTATATACTATTACGATGGTGAGTTGTTTACCAGTGGCGAAGGACTGAGCCGTTACGCACCTGAATTACGAAAGAACGAGGCAGTAAATATCAATGCCATCACAAGGGCACATTTTAAGGGCGACTTCAGGGGGTATATCAACAACTTTGTAGTACGCGGCACTATCCAGAGCAACCTGGGCAGCATTGTTTCCGATGTATCTATGAAAATGCCCGGCGGCTCGACGACAGTTTATGAAGGGAATATAAAAGTAAATGAGTTGCAACTGGGCGCATTGCTGCGGCAGTCGGACCTGGGCACGATAACGCTGACCGCCGATATTGACGGTGTACAATCGAAAGCAGACGGAACAGCAGTAAACCTGAAAACTGTAGTAGAGCGGCTGGAATACCGCGGCTACCCTTACACAGGTATCAATGCAGATGGCAAACTCGAGAAAGAAAAATTTACGGGTAACCTGCTGATAGCTGACCCAAATATTGCCATGGGCTTCTACGGTATCGCCGACTTTAGCAGCGAACGGATAAAGATCAATGCAAAGGCTAACCTGCTGAACAGCGACCTGACCGCACTGAAACTCGTAAAGAATGACCAGGTGAACCTGGTAGCAGATTTTGACCTGGACTGGGAAGGCACCAGCATAGACGACTTCACGGGTTACGCCAAGTTGTACAATATAGACCTGAGACGGAATGACCGCAGGCTGGACCTGGACTCAGTATATGTGTTGGCCACGGAAACAGAAACAGGTAATAAACTTATGTCCATACAAAGCAATGCCTTTACAGCTAAGATGGAAGGCAAGTATGAATTAAGCACATTACCCTTATCGCTCCAGTATTATGTTGCCGGTTATGTTCCCAATTATATTAAAACACCGGACAAAGCGGCCCCGGAACAGTCCATCGATTTTGAAATTGTGACACACGACCTGGACAGCCTCTTCGGGGTATTAGCGCCGTCGGTATCAGGCTTCAACAATGCAGTAATAAGCGGGAACCTGAACACCCTTAACCAGCAGCTTGAACTGAAAGCCACCATTCCATCGGGCACGGCAAACGGTATTACTTTTAAGAATACTGCAATTAATTCAAAAGGTAACTTCAAAACACTTACAATAGATGCAGACGCCGGCCGTGTGGTATTTCCCGATACGTCTATAAACGGTACCCTGAAAGTAAATGCGACACTCGGCAGTGATAAGATAGCTTTCAATATAACAACGACATCGCCCAATGCATTCGGCGATGCGACCATCAGGGGACAGGCAGTTGCCTATGGAGACACATTGGAAGGCGCATTTTTACCCTCTGAATTTTACCTGAACAAAAAGAAATGGGATATAGCAGGCGGGAATAAGATAATCTTCACCGACGGCTACCTGGCTGTTGACAACCTTTCTATCCAATCGGGCGAAGAACGGATCAATATACAATCGAGCAACAATGGGCTGCTGCAAAGAATAGCGGTGCAAATACATAATCTAAACGCATCGGAAATAGCCGATGTAAGCGGCCTTTCAGAATACGAGACAAAGGGTGTTATCAACGGTATTGTAAAAATAGACAACCTGTTTTCTGAACTTGTGATAACCAGCGACATCAAAGCAACGGGCGTAGTTTTGGGAGAAGATACGGTCGGCAACATCACCCTGGCAGGATATTACGATGATAAAAAGAAAATCATCAACCTGGACCCGCAAACAGGTATTTTCTATCATGACAGGGCACTGACCGCCTCTGGTGAGATTTCTTTTGACAGCGCATCTGCCGAAAGAATAGATGCTGAAATAAATATGCACCAGACCAGGCTTTCCCTGCTTACACCCTGGCTGAGGGGCTATGTGAGCAATATAAGCGGAACAGTTGATGGGAAAGTGATAGTGAAAGGGACATCTGACAAACCGGATATAAACGGGAGACTGAACCTGAACGATATGGGCGTGCATATCGATTTTCTTGGGACAGATTACGTGGTTCCTAAAGGAGCAATCGCCATCAACAACACAGAGATAGACCTCACCGACCTTACAGCATATGACAGGTTTAAAAATACCGCGACCATAACAGGCGGCTTGCAGCACAAAAACCTGGACAATATGCGACTGAACATACGTGCTTCGTCACCTAAATTTGAAGTGATAGACCTGAAATCGAATGAAAATGAATTGTTTTATGGCAACCTCGTGGCCGGCTTTGAAAGCCTGACCGTAACAGGGCCGTTTGACAATATCAATATGAGGATAAACAAGGCTAAACCAGCGCAGAAGTCGCACCTTTTCCTGCCCATCAGCACAGGAGATAACGAACTGGGCGCATACAGCTATATTTCGTTTAAACAATATGGTGATACCAGCAAACCTGTTGCCAAAAAAGAAGCCAGCAAACTGACGATACGTATTGATGCGATATTGACGCCACTGGCGGAAATAACCATGATAATGGATCCGGCAACGGGCGATGCTATCAATGCCAAAGGCAGTGGTACCATCAGCATGGAAATACCGCCCAACAACGAGATAAGGATGTTTGGCAACTACCACATCGAAAGCGGGAACTATACGTTCACGTTGCCGCAGTTGTTCTTCAAGAGGAAATTCCTGTTGCAGGATGGCAGCCTGATACAATTTTCCGGCCCCATAGACAATACCCAGCTTAATGTTGTAGGTATTTATAAAACGAAATCCCGCTTGTATGACCTGCTGGACAGCAAAGAAAAAGCCCTGATAGACGACCTGGGCGAGCGCGAAGCGACACAAGCTAAAATAGCGCGGGATATAGACGTAATACTGAACATGCGCGGAAACCTGGGGACACCAGAACTAAATTTTAAAATAGAACTTCCCGACCAGAGCGCCGTAGGCACCATTGCTTATAAAAAACTGGAGCAGGTGAACCAAAACGAGAGGGAGCGATTCAACCAGGTCGCGTCATTGTTGCTGGTCAATTCCTTCATCCCGGCAGAAGGGAATTTTGGAGGAGCATCAGCGGGGGTTGTCAGCAACATCAGTGATATATTTTCCGGCACAGCTTCTTCGCAGCTTACCAACCTTGTGAACAAGCTTACCGGCAACGACAATATATCTATCAACCTGAAGTACCAGAGCTATAGTTTTACCGAAGCAGGTACTAATAACGGCACCGATGGGGCGGGTACGCGCAGCGCATTGTCACTGGGCTACTCGCAAAACCTGTTTAAAGACAGGCTGACCGTTGAAGTGGGCAGTTCTGTAGACTGGGGGAAACCGACGTCGAATAACAACACCAGCAATTTCAACCCGGTGGGTGACTTCCGCCTGCAGTACCTCATAAAAGAAGGTAGCAATTTCCGCGGCAATATCTTCAGGACGAGCAGCTACGATGTACTGGCGGACCAGAATATAACCAGGGGCGGTTTAGGCCTTTCTTACCGCAAATCATTCGATAGCTTCTATGACCTGTTCGGTCGAACCAAAGAGGAAAAACGCAGGGAAGCGGAGCGGATGTTATCAGACAGTGCTTCGGGCGGCACCAATTAGTTGCGACGAATACCTGAAAGGTACCGTTCCAGCATTTGCGCAATGGTATCCCAGCCAAAGTTTTGCACAATGACCTCCATCCCCTTCGCACCCATCTCGCGTCGTTTCCGTTCATCAGCAAGCAAGTCTGTTACCGACACTGCAAAAGCAGCCGGGTCTGTCTGCATAATAGCCCCCTGCCCGCTTTGTATCCCAAGGCCTTTGAAGCCAATATTGGAACAAACCACAGGTACACCCATCGCCATAGCTTCCAATACTTTGTTTTGAGTACCTGCGCCAAATCTTAATGGTGCGACCACAACACTGGCACGGTTATACGCTTCTGACAAGTCGGGGATAAAACCGGTTACTTTTACATTTTCTGACGCCAGTCGGCGCACTTTTTTCACAGGTCTCTGGCCGGCGATGATGAATTGAGTAGCAGGATATTTTTTGAGTACCAGTGGAAAAATATCCTGAACAAAATACTGGACCGCATCTACATTGGGCGCATAGTCCATATTCCCGGTAAAAAGCAAAGTTTGGTTATGGCTGTAATCGTGGCCTCCCGCTGAAAAAGTATCGAGGTCCACCCCGTTGGGCAATAACTGAATATTAGTAATATCATGTCGCTTCACCAGGTACTCTTTATCTTCCTCTGAACAGACCAGCGACAGGTCGTATTCTTTCATTATTGTCTCATACCGTAACAGCCTCCTGTGCTCAATACCATTGAAGAGCTTAATCAACGGATTTTTTGCCGCATCTCTCCGGCGCTGCCAATACATAGAAAATGCGTCGGGCATATCCAGTATGCGGGGAACCTGCTTGTAGTGAGCCAGGTATGGAGACATACGCAGGTGCTGTACATGTATCGCGTCAAATTTTTCATGTTGCAATAACTCAGCCAGTTTCTTTCGCATAGCGGCGGAACGAAAGTATAACACCTGCAATGGTGTAGTCGACCATAGAGCAGCCAGGCAATTGAGTGCGGATTGCCATTTGGGTAAGTAAATGAAATGAACGGAGCTGAATATCTTTTCCAGCTCTTCTTTGTAAGAAAAATCCTCCTGCGACTGGGCGAATGTTACCAGGTGCAATTCGTGCCGACCCTGCAACCGTTTGGCTAGGTTATATATCTTCAGCTTATCGCCGCGATATGGCGGATATGGCGTCCTGTTGGCTAAAAAAAGGATTTTCAATATTCAAACGGCTTTATGAGCAGCTTCTATTTCAGTATTTCGTGACCCAATTTATCACGTTTGGTCTGCAAATAAAACTCATTATACGGGTTCGGTCGTATTTCGATAGGTACATTTTCTACTATCTGTAGCCCATAACCTGATAGTCCGGCCCTTTTGCGGGGGTTGTTCGTCATCAGCCTGATCTTACTTACGCCGAGGTGCCTCAGTATTTGCGCACCCACGCCGTAGTCGCGTTGGTCGTTTTTAAAGCCCAATGCCAGGTTGGCCTCAACAGTATCCTTACCTTCTTCCTGCAGCTTATAGGCTTTCAGTTTATTCATCAGGCCTATCCCCCGGCCCTCCTGGTTCATATACAGCACCAGGCCCTTGCCCTCGCGCTCCACCATTTCCATAGCTTTCTGCAACTGGTCTCCGCAGTCGCAACGTAGCGAATGGAGTATATCGCCGGTAAAACAGGAACTGTGCACGCGTACCAACACCGGTTCGTCTTTTTCCCATTCACCCTTTTTCAGGGCCAAATGATGCTCCCCGGTACTTCTTTGCCTGAATGCCACCAGCTCAAAATGTCCATGCTTGGTAGGCATCTGTACCCTTACTTCCTCTTCTATCAGGCTCTCGTTTTGCAGGCGGTATTCTATCAGGTCTTTTATCGAGATGATCTTAAGGTCGAATTTTTTGGCTATCTCCTTCAACTGGGGCAGCCTGGCCATAGTGCCGTCGTCGTTCATTATCTCTACCAATACACCAGCCGGCTCAAACCCGGCCAACCTGGCAAGGTCGACGGTAGCCTCTGTATGCCCTGCCCTTCTCAACACGCCGGCACTTTTCGCCCTAAGCGGGAATATATGTCCCGGGCGGCCAAGGTCTTCCGGCTTAGTGGCGGGGTCTATCAATGCTTGTACTGTTTTTGCCCGGTCGTGTGTAGAGATACCCGTAGTGCATCCCTGGCCAATCAGGTCGACCGAAACGGTAAAAGGTGTCTGGTGGAGCACTGTATTGTTTTCCACCATCAGGTTGAGTTTCAATTCGTCGCAACGCTCTTCAGTTATCGGTGCACAAATCAGTCCGCGGCCGAATTTGGACATGAAATTGATTATTTCGGGGGTAACATTGGCAGCCGCTGTAATAAAATCACCCTCATTTTCGCGGTCTTCATCGTCAACAACTATCAGTAGTTTTCCTTGCTTTAAATCCTCAATTGCTGACTCAATCGTATCTAACATATATCAATATATCTATGTAATACAAAGTTACATCTAATTCTATGCCTAAAAGTATAAAATAAGCTTAAGGGGTAAATATGGCTATCAAAAAGGGTAATAATGAACCTTAAGCGGAGTGTGCATTTAGCCTGAATATCAACGATTCAGAAAGGTCACGGGCAATTCGCTCATTATTATATTGCTCCTCTGCCAATTTGCGGCCATTTTGTGCTATTTTTTCAGCATCCTGCTTCTTATCCAGGCACCATAAAACGGCATGCGAAAATTCACCTGCTGTATTTGCCTGCAGATAATGTTTCCCTTCCACAGCCTCGATACCCTGCATACCTATAGCCGTGCTGATGACAATTTTACCGGCTGCCATCGCCTCCAGTATTTTCACCCGGATACCCCCGCCGGACTGGATGGGTACTATCAATATTTTTTTGTCTGCGATAAACTTTGCGGCATCGGGCACCTCGCCTGCTGCATGCACACCGGGTAGGGATATATTCCTGAATTCATCCGGCATATTCCGACCTGCAAAATAGAACTCAAAATCCGGAGCTCTTCGTCGTATGGCAGGCCATATTTCATTAAGAAACCATCTTATACCTTCTTTATTGGGTAGCCAATCCATGGCACCTATATGATAACCCACCCAGTTTTCAGCAACAGTTTTTTGCCGGGCGGTGTTTAAATCTATGCCGAACGGCACAGTATAAGTAACTACGTTGTTGAATGTTTTCTTTATAACAGATTCGTCTATATATGTTATTGGTAATAGTAATTCGTATTCCTTCCATATCGTTTCCTCATACAGCCTTATCCTTTTAGCCAGTTTGTGCAGGTAAAACCGCTTGAACGGATTAGAAGTTTCTGCAGCCAATCTGTCCCATACCTGGTACTCTACATTGTGCATACGCAAAACGGTAAAAGCTTTGGTATTCTGTTTAATGTCCGGCAGGTACACTGACAGGTATGGGCTCTCTACCTGTACCACGTCCGGTCTGAAACTGTCCAATACCTCTGCCAGCCTCCTGCGAAATCCGATGTGACGGAAGCGGGCTGCATGATTGGGCTCCGATGAAAAAAAGAAATTTGACAGTGTTGGCCACAGGCGTAAGTTATTATTTACGTCAACAGTTTCGAAGGTTGCTATGTTTCTGTAAATACCGGCCAGGACATCCGGCTGAACGTAATGCCTCGTGGTGTTCATAGATAATAAAAAAACCTGCCAGCCGTTTTTTTGGTAACCGTCTATCATTGCCTTCATGGCCAGGTTACCTCCGTCCTTCAACGGGTACGGAACACGATTGGTTAGTATCAAGATGCGTTTGGAAGGCATATCCTGCGAAATACCTAAATAAAACGCAAGTTTAAAAGGCTTATTTTTACGACCTCGGAAATAAATGGACAAGGCCAGGCATATCATACTCACTGTTACTAACGACCTGAACTATGACCAGCGTATGATACGGATATGTACATCGCTGGCATCAGCAGGTTATAAAGTGACGCTGATAGGCTTCAGGAGAAAAACCAGCAAGCCCTTATCGGAACAGCCCTACCGGCAAGTGAGGATACCGATACTGGCAGAAAAAGGGAAGTTGTTATACGGCGGGTATTGGCTCATGCTGTTCTTTTACCTTCTGTTCAAACGCTGTGATGCCCTCTGCGCCATAGACCTGGACACTATATTACCCGTATATCTCGTTTCGATATTGAGAAACAAACGGCGTGCGTATGACGCCCATGAGCTGTTCACTGAACTGAAAGAGGTAGTAACCAAACCACGTGAAAAGAAAATATGGGACTGGATAGAGCGTGTTACCGTACCGAATTTCTATCATAATTATACGGTCGGGGATTATTGTGCATTATACTTTGCGGAGAAGTATGGCAAGCAATTCGCCGTGGTACGCAACGCCACTGTATTGAAACCCTTAATCATTCCGGAACGTAAAGAAAAATATATACTCTACCAGGGCTGGGTGAACGAGGGCCGTTGCTTTGAGGAGCTTATACCGGCTATGCAACAGGTAGATGCAAAACTTATCATTTGCGGCGGGGGCAATTTCTTCAGGCAGGCGACGGAACTGGCGGTGCAGTACAATGTGCAGGATAAAGTGGAATTCAAGGGTTTTGTTCCGCCGAAAGAATTAAAACAATATACTATTAACGCATATATCGGCTTAACACTTTTTCATGCAGTAAGCAAAAGCAATGAATATTCTCTGGCCAACCGCTTTTTCGACTATATGCACAACGCCGTGCCGCAGGTATGCATGAATTTTCCTGAATACCGGAAAATAAACGAGGAATATGAAATAGCAGCGCTGGTGGATGAACCCATGAACCCGGATGATATAGCCACCGCCCTGAACAGGCTGCTGACCGACAAAGACTATCACGAGCGCCTGCAAAAGAATTGCCTGTATGCTCGGGAACAGTACTGCTGGCAAAACGAGGAAAAGACCCTATTGAAGGTGTATGAGCAGTTGTTTAACCATAAACGGAAGCAGCTTTGAAAGTAAGCGTCGTCATACCGGCCTATAACGCTGCAGCCAGTATAAAAGCTGCCATCGAATCATGCCTGGCCCAAACTATGCAGCCTCATGAAATAATTGTGGTGGATGACGCGAGCACCGACGATACAGTTGAGATAGTACTGCGGTACGATGGCATTACGCTACTGCAACAAACGAAAAATGCCGGTCCATCAGCGGCACGAAACCGGGGCTGGGATGCAGCTACCGGGAATATTGTGGCCTTCCTGGATGCCGACGACAGCTGGCTGCCGGATAAGCTGGCAATAGTGTCGGACATATTTATGAAGCACAGCGAAGTGCAATACATGGGACATCCGTACCTGCTACCGGGCAACGCCTCTGCGATAAATGCTACTGGTGATCTTTCCATCAAAAGCTATGCTTCAATATTGCTCAAAAATCCCTATCAGCCATCCTGTATTACTGCGCGAAGGTCAGTTCCTGAGCGTTTTGACGAAAGTTATCGCTATTGCGAAGACCATGAGTTGTCATTGCGCTTAGCTCATAAATACACATGTCATTGGCTGGATACACCCCTGACCGAGCTTGGGAGGCCGCAATTGAGTGCGGGTGGTGTGTCTGGCAATATTTGGAAGATGCGGAAGGGCGAATTGCGGGTTTATACTTCTATTTACAGGCACAACCCCACGTACATACTGCTGGTACCTTTTCTCTGGGTATTCAGTTTAGGGAAAATGTTGTTCAGGCTGGCGTCCAGGTAGCTTACATGCCGGCAACCGATATCTCCTTTACGCTGCTGTGTTCTATCCGTACCACACGGGCAGGGTATTTGTGTATAATATCATAGTCGTGCGTCGCCATGATAACGGCGGTGTTATAGTCGCGGCAGATATTGAACAGCAAGGCCATAATTTCGTCGCGTGTATCCGGATCAAGATTACCGGTTGGCTCATCCGCCAATATCAGCTTTGGGTTGTTCAGCAAAGCGCGTGCAATATCCACACGCTGCTGCTCACCGCCCGACATTTCGTAGGGCATCTTAAAACCTTTATTTCTTAAGCCTACTTTTGAAAGTACGTTGTCTATTTTCTCCTTTATCAGCGTTTTGTCTGTCCACCCTGTAGCTTTCAGCACAAATTCCAGGTTGTCATGCACATTACGGTCGGTAAGCAAACGGAAATCCTGGAATACAATTCCGAGGTTGCGCCTCAGGTGCGGAACTGTCTGCCACTTCAGGGTCTTGAGGTCGAAACCCGCTACACTGCCTTCGCCTTCCTTCAGGTAGAGGTCTCCATACAGGGTTTTCAGCAAGCTGGATTTACCGCTGCCTGTTTTACCTATCAGGTACACAAACTCGCTTTTCCTCACCTCGAAATGAACATCGCTGAGAATAAGGCTTTGTCCCTGGTATATATTAGCGTTTCTTAAAGCAACAATCGTCCTGTCCGGCATGAGCAATTATTTAAAAACTATCCTGACAAATATACTTAGCTTAAGCGAAGATGTACATAAAAAACAAAGGGCAAATATCGCTATCTGCCCTTGTTTCGTTTTGTTGTATTTTTTTACTGGATGCCAAGCTTGGCTTTTACCAATGCCATAATATCGTCTGTCGCTTTTACATGCAGCAAAGCGCCCGAACTGGTATCGAATATATAATCGTATCCTTTTTCAGTGGCTACGGTTTTTATCGCTTTATCAGCTTTGTCGATTATCGGCTGTAACAGGTCCTGCCTTTTCTTCTCTACTTTTTCCTGCGCGCTCTGGTTGGTACTTTCTATACGTCCTTCCAGGTCTTTTATTTCCTTGGCCTTCACTTCTTTCATAGCCTCAGTCATAGTCTTTTCGGCAGCCTGGTAATCCTGTATTTTCTTTTCATACTCTTTGGCCATAGCCTGCAGTTGGTCCTGGAAGGTTTTGGCGTAAGCCTGTATTTCAGTTTCTGCTTTCGTCACGTCGGGCATAGATTTCAATAGTTCGGCTGAATTGATATGCCCGAATTTGGTTTGACTGAATGCCACATTGCCTATCAGTAAACCACAGGCTATCATCAGTACTATCTTTTTCATATTATTCTTTTAATGTTTATAAATCAGGGTTGCAAAGTAAATGCCATTATTTGTTTATTCCAAGAGATTTCAGAATATCATCGCTTTTATCAATTTTAGGGTCTGCATAAAACAGTGTGACACCACCCGCTTTATCCAGCACCATATCGAATGCACGCGATGTTGCATATTTCTGAACCGCGTTGAAGACTTTATCCTGTATAGGCTTTATCAGTTTCTGGCGTTCCCTGAAGAGGTCGCCTTCATATCCAAACCTTTGTTTCTGCAGGTCTTTTACAGCTTTCTCTTTGGCTATTATCTCGTCTTCACGTTTTTTACGTACTTCGTCAGACAGCATAGCGCGCTCGGCCTGGTAGGCTTTGTACATCCTGTCCACTTCCTGCATACGGTTGTCTATATCTTTCTGCCAGTCTTCAGACAGTTTATCGATCTTGGTTTGCGCGTCTTTGTATTCTACCATCTTGTCCAATATATACTTGGAATCGATGACACAATAGCGTTGGGCCTGTGCAGCCATCGCGATAAGTAATGTACAGGCTGCTGTTAATGCTAGCTTTTTCATATCAAGTGAGTTTAAAATCAGCAAACGTCAAATTTAGCCATTAATCGGGCTCGAAGCCGAGCATAAAGGTAAAATTAGCAATATCTTTAAGTTTGGTAATGCCTGCCGCCTTGTTATAACGGTCGAACCCTACCCCGTAGTCTAAACCAAGCAAACCAAACATAGGCAAAAACACCCTTAGGCCCACACCGGCCGAACGATTCAGTTTAGACGGGTTGTATTGGCTGAAATTGGCCCACGCATTCGCCGCTTCCACAAACATCAAACCGTATATAGTTGAAGTAGGACTTAATGAGAAGGGGTATCTTACCTCCGCCGTATATTTATTAAATATTGTAGCGTTGTTGGAATAAGGCCCTTTGTAGCCACGGTGCGCTATGATGTCGCGACCGATGAAGAAGTTCTGACCCGATAAGCCATCCCCTCCCACCTGGAAACGCTCGAAAGGTGCGAAACCGATGTCCGGATTGTAATAGCCCATAAAGCCATACTTGGTAGCAAATTTGAATACAATATTCCCCGTAATACGCTGGTACCATTCTGCAGTGAAACGGTATTTATGGTATTCTATCCACTTATACTTTTCTGATGCGGGTGCTGTCTTGTAATCCTTATCATTGAAAGCACTGTATGGCGGCGTAAACTGGAAGGTAAAGTTGATATTGGAACCACTGCGTGGATATAATGGCTGGTCGACCGAATAACGCGCGAGTACAAGTTTCAGGTACAAGTTGTTACTTGGTCCGTCATTAAAGCCGGTACCCTGTATCAACTCGTATTTTTTCAGTTTAAAATTCTGATAGTTAACCCCGTAAGTAAATATGAAGTTGTCATCAGGCCATTTGACACGCCTGCTCATTGATACACCACCGCCCAGCATCCTCATATACGACTCGTTGGTATTGGTACCTATCGAGTTGTTGAACTTGGTGTACATAAAGTTAGTGGTAAGGGCGTTTGGCTTTTTACCACCCAGCCATGGTTCTGTAAAGGCAATATTCGCTGAGTTGAAATACCTGCCGTTCGACTGGTAGTTCACTGAAAATTTCTGACCATCGCCCACGGGCAGCGGGTCCCATTGCTGAGGTTTCAGCACGTTGCGCAGCGAAAAGTTATTGAAGGTCACGCCCACGTTTCCGTAGAAGCTGATACCACCGCCAAAACCTGCGGACAGTTGCAACTGGTCGCTCGATTTCTCCACCAGTGAATATTCAATATCCACAGTACCGTCTTCCTGATTGGGCTTGGGCTGTATGCCTATCTTTTCCTGGTCGAAGAAGCCCAGGTTGGCAATTTCTCTTTGCGAGCGTATCAGGTCTTCGCGGCTGAATTTGTTGCCGGGCAGTGTACGCAGTTCACGCCTTATCACATGTTCATTGGTACGATAGTTTCCTGTTATCTCCACGTTTTTAATCGTAGCCTGGGGACCTTCGGTGATGCGCATTTCATAGTTAATGGTATCCCCAACTATCGAAACCTCAACAGGGTCAACACTGAAAAACAGGTAACCATCATTCATGTACAGGCTGCTCACGTCTTCTCCCCCTTCCGGGCTCAACACTTTACCCAGTCTTGTTTCCAGCAATTCCAGGTTATATACGTCGCCTTTTTTTATGCCCAGCACCTTACTCAACTGTTCACTGGTATATTTAGTATTCCCCTTCCATTCTATATTCCCAAAGTAATATTGATTGCCTTCCCTGATCTTCATATCAATATTCAGGTTGCCGCCTTCCACACTATATACAGTATCGTCGGTTACTATCGCGTCGCGGTGGCCCATGGTGTTATAGTAGTCCACCACCGTTTGCTTATCGGTTTCAAATTTCTTGTCGCTGTATTTGGAAGAAGAGAAGAAATTATACCTGAAATACGGGTCAAGCACCTCCAGCGTTCCTGATGGCGATAAAAACCCGAAGCTTTTCATATACTCAGCAAATGTCACACGCTTCGGCGCTTCGTACACACTTATTTTATCAGCAGGGTGTATGCTGATGCGGGCCATTTCTTTTGTCCCCTTCAGTGTACGTTTCAACCGCGTGTCGGCAACCACGCTGTTACCTGCAATATTTACCTGGTTGATGTGTGTACGCGTACCTTTATTAATATCAAAGGTGAGTATTACTGAATTTGTCTGCGTGGTATCGCCATATTCAAGTACTTCTACCGATACATCATTAAAACCCTTTTCGGCGTAATAACGCTGTATTCTTACAATAGATTCTTTTTTTGTCGCTTCCGTCACTACCCTCGACTTTACCAGTCCCAACTTGTCTTTCAACTCGGTGGCCTCGCTTTTCTTAATGCCTTTGAAGTTGAACTTGCTGAGGCGCGGCCTTTCCTCGATGTCTATATTCAGGAATATCTTATCGCCTACGATTTTTGTGGCGCTGATACTGATATCGGAAAAAAGTTCCTGCCCCCAGAGGTTACGGATTGCCTTCGTTATTTTTTCGTCGTTGGGTATCTTTATTTTTTCGCCCACGTCCAGTCCGCTTACGGTTATCAGCAGGTCATTATCCAGGAAACGTGTACCTGAGACCGTGATACCGCCTATTGTATATTCTTTGGCCTGAGCGGCTTGTTCAGTATCCTGCTGCCGCATTTTTCCTATACCGCCCGATTTATTGATCTGGGCTATAGATGCGTTCCCGGCATATATAAATATGATAGTAAGTAATAAACTCCTCAATGCTTTTTTATACATGCTGGCTTGAATTCTTTTGAATTTGTTCACTTGTTTTTCCAAACCTGCGTTCACGTTGCTGGTAGTCGAGCAATGCCTCGTACAAGTTTTGTTTCCTGAAGGCCGGCCAATGTACGGGGGTAAAATACAACTCGGCATAGGCAAGCTGGTACAACAGGTAATTGCTGATCCTCGATTCGCCGCTGGTGCGTATCATCAGTTCCGGGTCGGGAAACTCTGCCGTTGCCAGGTATTTATGAAACATTTCATCCGTCAGGTCGCCGGGCTGCGCTTTTCCATCCTTTACATCCTGCGCAAATTTCTTGGCTGCTTCCATTATTTCCCAACGTGAGCTATAGCTAAGCGCCAGTATCAAATTAAGCCCCGTATTGGCGCTGGTTATTTCTTTGGCTTCGTTCAGTTCTTTTTGGCATATCTCCGGCAGGCTGGCAAAATCACCTATCACGTGCAGGCACACGTTATTCTTCTTCAGTTCTTCGGCTTCTTTACGGATAGTATTTACCAGCAGTTCCATCAGTGCGTTCACTTCCTCCTGCGGGCGGTTCCAGTTCTCTGTAGAAAATGCATAGAGGGTAAGGTAACCAATGCCCAGTTCGCCGCAAGTGTTCACTATTTCCCGAACACTTACCACACCTTCGTGGTGACCATAAAGACGGTCTTCGCCACGCTCTTTCGCCCACCTGCCATTCCCATCCATTATAATGGCTATGTGGCGGGGCAACCGGCTACGGTCCAGTGACTGAGATATATCCATTTAGTAGCTTATAGCTGTTAGACTAATATAAAATGCGTGCAAAGGTACAAAAATAGAACCTGTTGTTACCTATCAAAATATGGGCATAGCAGTTTAACGCTACTTTAACTGCTTTAAACCGTATATCATTGATTGTTAACAAGTTCGTCCTAATAAATAATACTTCGCTATCATATAAAGATAAATTTCGGGGTTCTGAATATTTTCAATAATTTAAATCGCATAACGAGTGCCGATGGTTACAAATCTCAGCGATACAAACTCAATACTCTGCAACTGGATAGCCCAGGTGAGGGATATCAACATCCAGCAGGACAGGATGCGCTTCAGGCGAAATATGGAGCGTATAGGTGAAATTGCCGCTTATGAAATCAGCAAATACCTACCTTATGCAGAACGCAATGTTCAGACACCTATGGGTGAAGCCCTGTGCAACCAATTGGAGCAGGTGCCAGTGCTGGCCACCCTGCTACGGGCGGGACTGCCCCTGCACCAGGGCATTATGAATTACTTTGACAATGCCGATAATGCTTTTATAGCAGGATACAGGAAACACCACCGGGATGGCTCATTTGAGATAGCGCAGTACTATGTCACCAGTCCCGATATTGCAGGGAGACCCTTAATTGTGTCCGACCCCATGCTGGCCACCGGCGCCTCGCTGGTGCTGGCTTTACAATCGCTGCTGGAGAACGGCGAACCATCTCAATTGCATGTGGTGTCGGTAATAGCCTGTACCGAAGGCGTTGAGCATGTAAAACGTAAATTTCCTAATGCTTATATATGGGCCGGGGCTATAGATGAGGAACTGACAGCCAGGGGGTATATCGTGCCGGGACTGGGCGATGCGGGCGACCTGTCGTTTGGCGTAAAAACACAATCGTAACCCAACTAAAATAATCTACCCCCCGTCTTGCATAATAATAGATTTTGGCTTATTTTGCCGTGCAGAAACCGATAAATTAACATAATTAAAAGTTTACCCAGATGAAGAAAATATTATTAGGTGTAGGCGTAGCGATGATATTCACGACTTCAGGCATGGCGCAAGATGCCCACTTTACACAGTATTTCGCCTCTCCGCTCACACTTAACCCGGCCCTGACAGGCCTCACCCAATGTGATGCAAGGCTTGCGGCCAACTACCGCAACCAGTGGGGCAGCGTATCTTCAAACCCCTATACAACTGCCACCATATCATATGATATGGCTACTATGAAAGGCGCCTTAGGTAACGGAGACGCTCTCGGCGTGGGCCTTTTAGGTTTCTACGACCGTTCTGGCAGCGGCGGCCTTCAAAACATTACTGTTGGCCTGTCTGTAGCTTACCACAAGGCATTGGGATATGAAAAACAGCATACACTGTCTATCGGTATACAAGGCGCACTGGTTCAGAAATCTTTAGACTTTACAAAACTGGATTTTGAAGACGAATTTGACCAGGGAACAGGCACTACCCGCTATACTACCAGCGAAACTATTGGTAATGCAGACCTTACTTACCCCGATTTCAACGCAGGTTTAATGTATTCAGGCCGTGTATCTGAGCATGCTACCGCTTATGTTGGTTTCTCTTATTACCACCTGACAACCCCCACAGAAACTTTCCTGAACGACAACAACACTATCAGCCCGCGTTACTCAGCATACCTGGGTGGTTCTTTCGACCTGAACGAGAACCTGGTATTGTATGCAAGCGGTTTGTATCAAAGCCAGGCTTCTGCCTCTGAAGTAATGGCCGGCGCAGCTATTGGTTTTGTACTGAACCCCGGCTATGACAGGGAGTTCTCAAAAAGCACTATATTCTACGTAGGTGGTTGGTACCGTTATGCTGACGCTATCGCACCTTATATAGGTTTCGAATGGTCAAAAATGAAACTCGGCATCAGCTATGATGTTAACGTTTCCAGCTTTGCACCTGCTACAAGCGGTAACGGCGGTTACGAAATATCACTGATATACAATGGCTGCTTTAACAAGCGCGCAGCTCAGCCTACTTACAATTTCGCTTGTCCTAAGTTTTAATTAATCGGTTTCTATAATAAGGAAGGGGTGGCAATGCTACCCCTTTTCTGTTTATAGTGTTTATAAGCCTTTTCCCCTGCTCACATACGGATTGCCCTTTATCCAGAACCGGTAGGGCAAATAAGCATCTTCCAGGGCATAGGCAACACCTACCCGCGTACCGGATACAATATCAGTCTTCCTCACTTTTATGCCCCGGTCTTCTATAAATATATGCGTGTTAAGTGCCAGCCCGGTATGTCCGGTGCTGATGCCAAGAGCCTGGCTCATAGCGCCCGGGCCTGCGGTAAGCTGTGGTGTCAACTTTTCCTTGTTGCGGCGCGCCAGCATTATATCTATGCCTTCCAGCGGTTCGATGGCGCGTACCAGTATCGCATGGGGTATATCCTGCACGTTGGTCACTACATTGAATAAATGATGAATGCCATAGCATAGATATACATAAGCTACTCCGCCGCGGCTATACATAGTTTCGGTACGGGTGGTACGCCTGCCGCCGTAGGCATGAGAAGCCTTGTCCCCTACTCCTGCATATGCTTCTGTTTCCACTATTATGCCGGATGTTCGTCCCTCTTCAAAATCTGTCACCAATACTTTACCCAATAAGTCTTTGGCTATCTGCACTACGTGTTTTCGCGTATAAAAATCTTCAGGTAACATCTGTTAAAATTACGACAGGCAGGCGATTGAAAAACAATGATGTATTTTTATCGTATTATGGCCAGGTTGTATTTAGTACCCATACCAATAGCAGATGACGCATTGCATACATTAAGCGATGAAATAAAAACCATAACCGCAGGCCTGCGATATTACTTCGTGGAAAATGTGCGTACGGCACGCAGGTTTCTCAAATCCCTGCATCCGTCTATTGTCATCGACGAAATATCATTTTCAGAAATAGACAAACATACTGGGCCTGATATGGCTATCCTTAAAGAATGGCTGCATAAAGGCTATGATATAGGCGTTATGAGCGAAGCGGGCTGTCCCGGCATTGCAGACCCCGGCTCTGTGCTGGTACAAAAAGCCCACGAATCAGATGCGGAAATCGTCCCGCTTACCGGTCCTAATTCCATCGTGTTGGCATTGATGGCGTCGGGGCTGAACGGGCAAAGCTTCGCCTTCAACGGTTACTTACCATTAAAAGAACCTGCACGAAGCAAAACGATAAAAGACCTGGAACAACGATCAGCAAAAGAAAAGCAGACACAGGTATTCATAGAAACCCCTTACCGCAACAACGTCCTGCTGGATGAGTTACTGAAACATTGCAGGGACAACACGCTGTTGTGTATAGCGCAGAACATTACAGCCCCCGGGGCCTACATAAAAACAAGACCGGTAAAGGAGTGGAAAAAACAAAAACCGGAACTGGCTAAACAACCCACGGTATTCCTGTTGCTGGCTCAATAATGCTTATCCACTTCCCTGACATCACTCACCGCGTCAACTATATATTGACCATTGGGAATTTCTTCTTCTGGGTGTTTATTGCCCCGCCATGGCAATGCTCGGCGATACTGCACATAATGCAGCTTTACGCTTTTACCCAGGCAGTTCTCTAACGAATCAGCCAGTTTGATATCAGTAACGCTGAAGTAGAAATATTGTGCATTCAGGGCGCCGCCTGTACGCTGTCCAAAGCCCAGTTGTATCATTTCCCCTTCGTGGGTTTTAAACAAATTCCCTTTTCTTGAGAATTTTTGCAGCACACCTTCACGATAACCTTCACTGAAGGGATTATAATAATACCAGTACACATACCCTGCTACCACTGCCACGATGATCAGAATTGAAATATATATTATCCTGCGCATACCGAAAGATACAAAACGACGCGATTATTGTACATAATACCTACCTCACTTTTCTGCCCTTCCACTGGTACACGCCAACAAAACCAAGAAACCCTGCCAGTACTATGTATAGAATATGAATTGGCTGCAACAAAGGAAATATCCACAACTGGCGGCGTTTATTAAAAAAATGCGCAACCGGGTAGAGATATATTAATTCAACCAGTGTCTTTACCACAAACATTATCCCAAGTACCAGGAAATAGCTGCTATTGAAGAAAGCTGTGACCAATAGTGCGAGGAATGACAAGTTGAATAGGTAAACCAACGCCAGTATCGCTGTCATCTTATTATCGTCATATTTACCCGACTTGGACGCCCAGCGTATGCGCTGTCGCAAAAAACTTCTCCAGTCGGGTTGCGGGGGTGTATATACAATTGCTTCCCCTGACTTGAGATAGCTGATGGCCCCAGGGTAGGCTTTATTCAATTTCATCATCAACAGGTAATCGTCTCCGGATGCTATATGGTCTATACCCTCGTATCCCCCCACATGGTCGTAAGCCGATCGCGCAAATGCAAGGTTGGCGCCATTGCACATATTGCCTAGCTTCAGGCGCAATGTAGCAGCCGTTATTCCTTGCATACTCATAAAATCTAGGGACTGGAATAGCTGGACCACACTGCTATTACAGGCAAAGTCAACAGGAGCTACGACCATTACAGGCTTATCACTTTCGTAGATAGCAGCTATATGTTTCAACCATTCACTACCCATAGTGCAATCGGCATCGGTGGTTACTATTAATTCACTTGTACTCTCAGCTATTCCTGTCGCGAGAGCCAGTTTCTTATATGCAGTTATCTTACCATCATTGTCCAGGTACTTTCTTAATTCAACGTACCGGAGGTTTTTTGCCTCAATGCCCTGTATTATTTGCGGAGTTCTATCCGTTGAGTGGTCGTCCACAACAATTATCTCCAATAAGTGCGCGGGATAATCCTGCGCAATGATGGACCTGATACAGTCGCCAATGTGATTTTCCTCATTGCGGGCGGGCACTATAACCGATATTTTTGTAGCAGGGCGATAATTCTGTGGCAATACGAATTCCTGTTGCCGCAGCCAGCCTACACGATATAATATCACCAGGCAAACATATAGCAACGTTACTATCAGTGATATGTAAACGATTACAAGCATTGGAAATCCGGCAGGCAAGATACCGCAAAAACAGGGGTTATAACAACCTGTTCGGCGTGAATGACAGAATAAATTAACAACTGTGAGGCACAATTTTATGTAATTTCATAAGCAAAGGAAAGAATATGGAACATACAGGAATGAAAACAATACCGGGCGGAAGTTTTCTCATCAACGAATCCTTACCGGAACAGACTTTTACCCCGGAGGATTTCAGCGACGAGCAACGCATGATAGAACAAACATGCCATGACTTCCTGGATAAAGAAGTTATTCCGCATATAATAGATATTGACAAACAAAAAGAAGGACTGATGGTATCCCTGCTGGACAAAGCCGGCGAACTGGGTTTGCTGGGGGCCACCTTTCCTGAAAAATACGGCGGGCTGAATGAGGACTTTGTTACCGCCACACTTATCAACGAGGCATTGGGCGGCGGACATTCATTTGCCGTAGCAATGGCAGCGCACAACGGCATCGGCTCGTTGCCTATCCTCTATTTTGGCACAGAAGAACAAAAACAAAAATATATACCAAAGCTTGCTACGGGCGAGCTAAAGGGCGCATATGCCCTTACGGAACCCAACGCCGGCTCAGACGCGCTGAGCGGCAAAACATCAGCCAGGCTCACCGACGATGGGAAACATTATCTTATTAATGGCCAGAAAATATGGATAACCAATGCAGGTTTTGCTGACATATTTACCGTATTTGCCAAGGTAGATGGCGATAAGTTCAGCGCCTTTATAGTTGAGCGCGGAACGGAAGGACTGAGCTTTGGCGAAGAAGAACATAAAATGGGCATTAAAGGCTCCAGTACGCGCCAGGTATTTTTCGAAAACTGCAAAGTACCCGCCGAAAACCTGCTGGGAGAAACAGGCCGCGGACATATCATAGCCTTCAACATCCTGAACATCGGCAGGCTGAAACTTTGCGCAGCGGCACTGGGCGGGGGAAAACGTGCATTGAATACCACAATCAACTATGCCGCTACCCGCGAGCAGTTTCAAAAACCCATAGCCTCATTCGGCGCTGTTCAGCACAAACTTGCAGAAATGGCCATACGCCTGTTTGCAACAGAAAGCGCCCTGTACCGCACGGCCAAGTGGATAGCCGATAAAGAAGGAGAGCTGCATACGGCAGGGAAACCGGAAGAAGAAACTATGCTGGGAGCTGCTGAAGAGTACGCCATAGAATGCGCTATGCTGAAAGTACTTGGCTCTGAGAGCCTGGACTATGTGGTGGATGAAGGCGTACAGATACACGGCGGCAACGGCTTTTCTGATGAATACAATATTTCGAGGGCATACAGGGACAGCCGTATCAACCGGATATTTGAAGGAACCAACGAAATAAACCGCCTGTTGATACTGGACATGTACCTGAAACGCGCTATGAAAGGACGCATAGACCTGATGAAGCCTGCTATGGCTGTGCAGAAGGAGCTCATGAGCGTGCCCGACTTTGAAGAGGATACAACAGCGTTTGCAGCCGAACGTAAGGCAATTACAAACTTCAAAAAGGCCATATTGATGTGCGCGGGGGCCGCTGTGCAAAAGCTGATGATGAAGCTCGAACAGGAACAGGAAGTGCTGATGTACCTTGCCGATATGCTGATAGATACTTTTATGGCCGAAAGCATGCTGCTGCGCAGCATGAAGCTGCAGGGCGACAAGGCGGCTATAGCCCTTGACGCAACAAGGGTGTTTATCAACGATGCTGCCGACCGTATCAACCACGCCGGCAAAAATGCCGTGAACGCTTTTGCGGACGGTGATGAACAAAGAATGATGCTGCTGGGCATAAAAAGGTTCACAAAAGTGGCTCCGCTAAATACCAAAGACGCAAGGCGGCGCATAGCAGAAAAACTTATTGCCGAACGAAAATTCGTTTTTTAACGAAAAAAGAAAGCGGCCGTATCCCGCTTGTTTGCACAAACATAGGAGACAACCGCTTTTGTTCAGAAATCAACAACACCGAACCACAACACACTACCTGAAAACAAATCTTGCCGACAGGCCAAACATATTATGACTGAAGAATTCCGGTCCACCACCTGTAAAGTTGATGGCCGGTTTTATATCAGCGCTCAGCCCTAACGGTATATTCTTGAAAATATATTCAACCCCGCCTATTGCGTCCACACCTATTATCGGCTGGGCATCGTTTACCCACACATCATCCCTGTAACGATACCAGCGGCCATTGTCCCATACACCGCCATGCAACCCGCCGCCGAATATCAGCCGCCACGAATTGTCTGGCAATGGAATATGGGCTTCCAGCAACGCCACCGCAGTAAAGCTTTCGCCGCTCAGGCCGAGTATACCGCCGGCATTCAGCATTCCTTCAAACGCCAGGTAACGGCTTATATAGGCTTTACCTGTAAAACCACCACCATCGGGCGTAGCGCGCAGGCCTATTGCACCGCTTTGAGCATTCGCTGTTATCCCCGTCAATAATATCGTTGCAGACAACCCTAAAAATAATATTAGCTTTTTCATACGTCCGAGTTTTGTTCACCTGTATAACCAAAGACACGGGCCAATGGTTGAGCATAGAGGTATCTTATAATTCTTTTAACACTTTGTCGTACTCCGAAAAAGCAAGCAGCATTGATTACTTTTGCGCAAAGTATGATGATGGATATACAATACGAAGCTACTCAGGCTTTTGCACGGGACTTAGACCAGGTGGACACACTATATCATTTCCGCACCCGTTTTAATTTTCCGCAACACAACGGGAAAGACGTGGTATATATGTGCGGCAACTCACTGGGCCTGCAGCCCAGGAGTGTGGAATACCTGATGCAGCAGGAGCTGAAAGACTGGGCAAAATACGGTGTTGAGGGCCATTTCCAGGCCGCAAATTCCTGGTTTTCATACCATCAGATCTTTTCAGAAAGGCTGGCAAGGGTGGTAGGGGCAAAAAAAGACGAGGTAGTGGCTACAAATACACTTACCGTCAACCTGCACCTGCTGATGATCTCATTTTATCGCCCCGGTGGCAACAGGTACAAGATATTGATGGAAGCCGGCGCATTCCCCAGCGACCAGTATGCTGTAGAGACGCAGGTGCGCATGCATGGTTACGATCCTGAAGACGCAATTATTGAAATTGCACCTAAGCCGGGCAAACACATCATCGAAGAGGAGGATATCATCCGGGCGATAGAGGAAGCCGGCGATAGCCTGGCACTGGTCATGTTGGGCGGGGTGAACTATTATACAGGACAATACTTCGACCTGAAGCAGATAACTGCAGCCGCACATAAAGCGGGCGCCTATGCCGGTTACGACCTGGCACATGCAGCAGGTAATATACCCATGCAACTGCATGACTGGGATGTGGACTTTGCCTGCTGGTGTTCATACAAATACCTAAATTCGGGCCCCGGTGGCGTAGGCGGATTGTATGTTCATGAAAAACATTGCGGCAACCCCGAAATATTCCGACTCGGCGGCTGGTGGGGCAACGACGAGAAAGACCGATTTAAAATGCGTAAGGGTTTTATACCGCAAAACAATGCAGGCAGCTGGCAGATGAGCAACGCCCCTGTATTCAATATGGTAGCTCACAATGCTGCCCTCGACATTCACGACAAGGCCGGGATGAAAGCCTTGCGTGAAAAAAGTGAAAAACTAACAGGCTTTGCAGAGTTCCTGCTGAAGCAGATAAAACACCTGTCTTTTGAAATTATAACGCCGTCTGACCCAACAAGGCGCGGCTGCCAGTTGTCGCTCCTGTTTGCCGATAACGGCAGAGAAGTATTTGATGCACTCACCAAAAATGGTGTGATAGCAGACTGGCGGGAGCCAAATGTAATACGCATAGCTCCCGTACCTTTATACAATTCTTTTGAAGACGTGTACAGGTTTTATGAGATACTGCAAACTGTGAACCGTTCATGACACTGCATACACTATAAAAGGAACGATGCGCCCCGCTCTATATATTATCGCTATACTTTGCTGGATATTGCAGTCTTGCGATGCCAATAGCACAGATAATGCGGGCAAGGGGGAAACAGACAGCGCGGCAACAGAAAGAACATACATACTACAACCCTGGAAAGACACCATAAATCATATATACGCCTGGCAGGGCAACCTGGACGGCAAATACCCGGTGTTGATGTGGTATAAGGAATTTGGGGACGTGGTGAAGGGCAGTCTATTCTACACAGAAAATAAAAACCCCAGGCCCATAAATCTGCTGGGTACGATACAGGATAACCGGTACCGCATCCTGGAGATATGGCCCGATGGCGACATCTCAGGCATATGGGAATTTGAGCCCGATGCACACGCCGCCGAAGGAAGATGGACATCCCCGACAGGCGACGAAACCTACAGCACATCGCTGATGAGGACTGATACAGCTGTAACCGTTCCCGGCATAGATGCGAAAGCGGATATCTCGGGAACATATGTATATAGCTATGGCACAACAGGTGCGCAGGGGCATATGACTGTAATAAAGAAAGCGGAGCATATTGTTGTTTCTTTCGACAATGTATCGGCTGCACCTGCACGCAACCTGGCCATATTAGATGCAACCGAACTGCCCCTGGCCGGCAATGAAGCAATTTACCGGTCAGAGGGATTTGGCCCCTGCGCTATACGTATCAGGTTTTATCAGGGCTTCGCGGTTGTGGATTATGTGGATGGCAAAATGGATTGTGGATTTGGCAATGGCGCCACAGCAGCCGGTGTATATGTCAAACTTAATTAATTGCTGTTATTCTTAACTTTGCCCCGTTTTTTAATACATGGCTATATATTATTCCATCAGCGACTTACCGGCATTTACTACCCCGGTTATTACTATCGGCACCTTCGACGGCGTACACCAGGGGCACCGCGTTATTCTTGACAAAGTATGCGAACATGCAAAGGCCATAGGCGGCGAGAGTATATTGCTCACCTTTGAGCCACACCCGCGTAAACTGATATATCCCGACCAGCCTATACAGATACTCACACCACTGGATAAAAAACTGGAACTTATTACAGAAGCGGGAATCAGGCATGTTGTTGTAGTGCCTTTCACTAAAGAGTTTGCCGGGTTATCTGCCCATGAATATATTTCAGATTTTCTTGTAAAGACTTTTCATCCCGCAGCTATAGTCATCGGCTACGACCATCATTTCGGTCATGACCGCAAAGGCGATATCCACTTGCTGAAGGATATACAGAAAGAATATCGTTTTGACGTGGTAGAAATATCCGCACAACTGATAGATGAAGCAGCCGTAAGCTCCACCAAAATCAGGCAGGCCATTGCTGCGGGGCAAGTAGATGAAGCAACACAAATGCTGGGCAGGCATTATTCGTTGGCAGGTAGGGTGCATCGGGGTGCGCAGCTTGGCCGCACTATAGGCTACCCTACGGCCAATATCGTTCCCGCCCATGCAGAGCAATTGGTTCCTGCAAACGGCGTGTATGCCGTGCATATCCTGCACAACGGTGTGGCGTATAACGCCATGCTGAATATAGGCTACAGGCCAACGGTGAGTGCCGAACATATCCTGCATATAGAAGCACATATTTTCGACTTTTCAGCCGAAGTATATGATGAACAGATGGAAATCGTATTTGTAGCGCGCCTGCGCGATGAACGGAAATTCAACTCGCTGGACGAACTAAAGGCACAACTGAAAAAAGATGAGATAGCGGCGAGGACAAGGCTCGACGCCTAACCCAGTACAAGCTCCATTTTACCGATCATCTCCTTCAGCAGTTCGCGGTCGTCTGCATTGCTGTCTATACCTACCGCTTTCGTGCTGTATTTGCCCAACAGCAGCAGGCAGGCTTCTATCCTGTGCGAAGAATATTTCTGAGCCGTGGCAATAATCTGCCTCGCCCTTCCGGGGAAGGTGCCTAACGCGGCTGCAGCGTCCTTTTCAGGCTTGCCTGCCAGGAAACAACCCTGGTACAATTTTGAAAAGTGGCTGTAAAACGAGCCTATGAGCAAAGGCATGGGAGAAGATTTAGGATTGGCAATAAAATAGGCCAGCATACGATACAGCTTGTCTTTATCACCATTGGTCAGCGTTTCGGGAAATTCAAAAACATTATACTCCCTGCTGATACCGATGTACTTCTGTATCATTTCGGCAGTAAGCGCTTTTTCTTCCGGCACATTGATGCGCACCTTAGCTATTTCGTTGGCTATTTTTTGCAGGTCGTTGCCTAAATAAGTGGCCAGTATCTGCGATTCACGTTCGCCCACGGCAAAGTCTGTTTCTTTGCCATAAGCCTGTATCCAGCCCGGCACCTGCTCGTCCTTTATCTTATCGCTCGTAAAATAATAGCCTTTCTCTTTGGCGTATTTCACGAGCTTGCCGCGGCCATCGGCTTTTTTAAACCTGTGCTCTATCAGGAACACCGTAGTGGGTGCAGGATTTTCAAGATACCCGGCCAGTTCGTTCAGCGAGCGCATTTGCGCGGCATCCTTTAGTATCACTACCTGCCTCTCCGCAAACATAGGGAAACGCCTGCAGGCATTCACCACATCTGCCCATTCTACATCTTTGCCGTACAGCACCATCAGGTTGAAATCACGCTCATGCGGCTGCAGTATCTTATCTTCAAAATACTCAGTAAGCATGTCAATGTAAAACGGCTCTTCGCCGTCCACAAGGTACACCGGGGCATACTCCCTTTTCTCTAAGCTCTGTAATATCTTTTTAAATTCCGGCGCCATCGTTATTCATCCACAAATACTTGTTCAAATATATCTTCTTCGCCGCGCAGCCTCAGGTACACCCTGGCTGCGGTGGCCACATCCTGCAGGCAATAGCGGGCTATGCGCGGCAGGTCTTTCTGGTTATAATATACATCGGCCACCATGCTGCCGTCTATATCATTTTTGGGCGAAGGTATGCCCATCACTTCTGCCAGCAATGCCAGCGAAGTATAATTCTTATAATCGCCAAACTTCCACATCTCCAGCGTATCCAGGTGCGGGTTTTCCCATGGTTTCTTACCACTTAGGCTCATGACGGGTGGCAAAGGTACACCGTTGATCAACATGCGCCTGTACAAAAAAGGAATATCAAATTCCCTGATATTATGCCCGCAAAAAACCATCTGCGAATTATAGGCCACGAAACGCGCTACAACATCTGCAAATTCAGCCAGCAGCAGTTGCTCATCATCCATAGCTATCGACTTGAGCCGCATACGCCACTGCCCGTCAGCATGGTGCAGGCTGCCGAAACCTATGCATATCACTTTAGCAAACTCTGAAAACACCCCTGCCCTGTCCCTGAACAATTCGGCGTATGGCGTACCTTCTTCTGCTTCTTTCTTAAGGAATTTGCATTTCTTTTTCCATTCGACCTGCATTCTTTCAGAGAGGGTAGAATAATCCGGTACCAGGGGCACCGTTTCTATATCCATAAACATGATATGCTGATGGTGTTGCATAATTATCGACTTGTTAAAATTTCCCCCGTAATGATACATATTTTTTCGACGAGGTAACAATTATGCCATCCCCGGCGTTAATTTCAGTTTGGATGATGGCTAAAAAAGCCTATTTTTCATGTACGTTTGTAAACAAATCAGTTTTTTATATGAGTCAGGAATTGAATCAACCCGAACAACAGCAACCTGCAGGACGACCTCAAGAGCCTAAGCGGGATTATACCAAGGCCTATTGGGCGGTTATTATTTTGCTACTGGCGTCCAACATATATTTTATTGTAAGCAGCAATAAGGCTGCGAAGCAACGCGACCAGGTGCAGGCTGAATTTAATTTCTCCGATTCTTCACGCAAATCAGTGGAGTCGGATTACAACGCAGCGTTGGTTCGCCTGGATGAACTGGTATCGAAAAACTCTGAAATGCAGAACCTGCTGGGCGATAAAGACGGCGAAATAGCCCAGCTAAGAAAACAAATAGACGCCATTATAAAGAATAAAAACGCAACCTCCGCCGAACTGGGCCAGGCCAAGCGCCTCATCAACCTGCTGAACAGCAAAGTACAAACCTATGAAGAGCGGATAGCCTCCCTGGAAAGCGATAACGAGCGACTGGGCGTAGAAAAGGAAATACTGCTGGACGAACGCGACGCCCTGGATGCGGAAAGAGAGCAACTGGCCAAACTGGGTTCTATATTGCATGTATCCAACATACGCATGATGCCTATAGATATAAAACGTGGTGGCAAAAAAGTGAATGAAACACAAAGGGCCAAACGTGTGGATGTAATGCGCATCATGTTTGATATAGATGAGAACAGGATTAAAGAAACCAGCGTTACCGAATTCTACCTGCGCATTACGGGCCCGCAAGGCAATGTACTGAGTAATGCTGCCTATGGTTCGGGTGTGACCACGCTGGACGATGGTTCTTCGTTAAACTATACATTATCCAAGCTGATAGAGGTACCAAAAAATACCAAGGTAGATGATGTGGTAGTAGACTGGAACCAGGATAGCGATTATAAGGCCGGCGATTACAAAATAGAGATATTCCAGGGCGGTTTTGCCGTGGGTTCGGGTAATGTGACACTGCGATAAAATATTAACAGTCATTGGACTACATGATGTTAAAACGGGGTGGCTTAACAATAAGATAATGTGCTATTCCTTTACAGTTCACATTTACCGACTTAATATTGTGCCGGATTTCAGAGGTATATATGGACTTTCCTGGGAAAATATTGGTAGTTGACGACGAACCGGATATAGTTGAATTTATCAGCTACAACTTAAAAGGCAAAGGCTACCAGGTGGCCACAGCCGCGGATGGTTATGAAGCTTTGAGAAAAGCAAAGGAATTCAAACCCGACCTGGTGTTGCTGGACGTGATGATGCCCAACAAAGATGGCAGGCAAACGATAAAGGAATTGCGGCAAACACCCGGACTGGAGCAGATAGCTATTATTTTCCTTACCGCGCTCAGCGACGAGCGGTCGGAGATAGAAGGACTGAACCTGGGGGCGGATGACTATATAGCCAAACCGATAAAACCGGAACTGTTGCTCACCCGTATAGCCGCCGCCCTGCGCCGCACCCGGCCCGATGACGACAAAGAACAGAAACTCACCTTCGGCGACCTGGAGATCAACAAGACCAAGTTCACAGTTACCTACCAGGGCAGGGAAATCATACTGGCCAAGAAAGAGTTTGAACTATTGCTGCTGCTGGCATCCAAGCCCGGCCGCGTGTTCCTGCGCAACGAGATACTGCAAAGAGTATGGGGCACTGAAGTAATAGTAGGCGACCGCACCATTGACGTACACATAAGGAAGATACGCCAGAAGATAGGCCTCGACCTGATAACTACCGTGAAAGGCGTAGGATATAAATTTGAAATGGTGTAGTTTTAATTAAACTATGTCATTCCTCGATACCAAGAACGCCTCTCCCAGGCTGTTATCCACCATCACGGCACTCATCATATCATCCGTCAATGCGGTGATGAGCCTGTTCCTGGCATGGGGGCAGTGGTATATTCCGCTCATAGTTTTCGGCACCACGTTCGTCATCATATACTGGATATACAACTACACCCTGCAGCGCTTCATATACCGCAAGATAAAGCTGATATACAAGTTCATCTACCAGACCAAGGCCACCAAAAAGGAGGAATTCTTCTACGAAAACATCCTGCCGCAAAAGTCGCTGGAAGAGGTGAACATGGACGTACAGAAATGGGCCGCGCAAAAGCGCGACGAGATAGAGATGCTGCGCGCCAACGAGCAGTTCAGGAAAGAGTTCCTGATGAACCTTGCCCACGAACTGCGCACACCTATCTTCGCCGTACAAGGCTATATAGACACACTTGCGGGCGGGGCTATCCACGACGAAAATGTAAACCTGAAGTTTCTGAATAACGCAGCCCGGGGCATAGACAGGCTGGTGAGCCTGGTAGATGACCTGGACGAGATATCCAAGCTGGAATCGGGGCGGATACCGATCATACAGGAGTCATTCGTAATACAGGAACTGGTAAAAGACGTATATGATGAGATGGCCCTGAGAGCCAAAGAAAAAGGAATAGAACTGCTGTTGAAGAAAGGCACAGAGAGGCCGCTCACCGTTTATGCCGACAAGCCCAAAATAAGGCAGGTGCTGGCCAACCTGGTAGAGAATGCCATAAAGTATGGGAACGAGGGTGGCCAGGTAACCAGCGGTTGCTACGAGATGGATGAAAAAACCATATACATCGAAGTGTCGGACAACGGGCCGGGCATAGCCGAAGAGCACCTGCCCCGCATATTTGAACGCTTTTACCGTGCCGACCGCAGCCGGGCCCGCAATATAGGCGGCACGGGCCTTGGGCTGGCCATTGTGAAACATATAGTAGAAGCACACGGGCAAACCGTAACCGTACGCAGCAAGCTGGGCGTAGGGTCGTCATTCGGCTTTACACTGGAGCGGGGCAAAGAATAAGCCCCCACCCGCTTGCACGCATGAAATTAATTCATATCTTCGTTCTCCCACACATAGAAAGAGAGAGAACAATGCAACCTAAAATACTTGAACTATTTGGTAGCCGCATATACGGAGCTGAATTCCTGAGGCTATATGAAGACATGGCCAATACCTATACCGGCGACTGTATAGAACAACTCTACGAAGAAGCCGCCCGGAGGGATGCCCCACTTTCCTTTACCGAGATAAGCGCAAGAGTGGCCGCGTTCAACAACGAGCTCATCAACCGTGCTACCTGGATACGTGAAGACTATAAAGAGAACAAAGGCTATTCCTCGCCCAAGCTGACCCGAGGCTGTAAACATATCATCAGCCGGTGCGTGAAAGACTACCTGCGCGCCCTGCAGCTTGCCAACCAGGCAACCGCCTTCCAACCTGCCTAATAAAAGAAGCTACCCACGAAGGGTAGCTTGATACATACATATAGAGGAAAGAGAAGACGAAGTTGGTACTGTTTTTCCGGTGTAAAGTATTAGTAATCTTACTGTTAAGTATATGTACAAAGCTCGTGCAAAGCAGCGAACTATTCCAACCGAGTTAACAACCTGAAATTCACAATTTCACGCTTTTTAGCAGGGTAATGCAATGTATTGATAACCAATACATTATGAAAAACACGCCTAATTATACCCTGTTAACCCACATTCATGCTAACAAGGTGATAATTGAAGTGCCTTCTGTAAATAATAGCTGATAAAGTATTGATTATCATCAATCAAGAATAGACAACAAACCTTTGCCCGTTAGCCTTATCCACCATAATTCACAACTAATTCACAAAAGCCGCACAGATAGTAACAATACAGATATTTACAAATATCGCTCTTTGATGATGTTGAGATGGTGCAAAAGATGGCCTGCTATGATGTAAGCAAGTGCACGGGTGGTGAAGTGAGAACCATCGACGTTGTATGCGGGTTGTTCGCTTTGTGCCGGGTTTACGTTTGCGAACAGTTTTACCGTAGCTGTGCGAACGGCTGCAAATTCTTCCAGTATATCCTGCATAGTACGACCGGCGTATGGTGCGGTATCGGCATATAGGTTTTCATCCATATTGTACAGCATCGTATCCGTATCTCCCCGCGCGGCCACCAGTGCACGGTAGCTCATCACCCTTTCCGTATCTATGATGTGCATCAGCACCTGCTTTACCGACCATTTATCCTCCGCATAGCGGTAATCGTGCCTGTCGGCAGGAATGTTGTTAAAAAACTCCCTTGTTTCATCGGCCTGCCGCAGGAGTGTATCTATTATATCACCTTCGGCAACCAGGTTGATGTACTTAAAAAAATAAGAGCGGCATTCAGTTGTTGTTGGTTGTTGCATCGTAAAAAATGTTTCCAAAATGTTTCCACAAAAATGAAATAAAATTCCGGGATGGGACTAAAAAATACAAACCGCTGCTTATCAATCTATTGCACCAAAAAGTGTTGAATGCGAATGTTGCCGCTGGAAACAAAATGGCTCACCAGGAAACAATCCGATTAAGAGTCAAAACCGAGGATTGTTGCATTTTGTTGCAATTTCCGGGTTGGTAGTTTTTGCAACCAAGCTGGTTGTAAACAAATATTATCCGGTAATGTCAAAGAACTTCGCAACGCCGGGACCTACAAAGGTCGGCAACAATTATTGTAAATTTACGTAAAATTGTCATGTTTGCCAAATCAAAATTTATTATATCCCCGGCCCTGGTTTACGAGCATTATATATTGAAATCAGGTATTTTCGTAAAAGCAATGCCCGATAATATAAACTTCAAAAAAAATGGCTGAAAAGAAATCGAAACCGGCAGAGATAAAAACAAAACCTACCGCAGCAAGCGTGGAAGAATTTCTCAACAGCCTGCAGGATGAGCAAAAACGAAAGGACAGCTTTGAGATACTGGAAATGATGAAGAAAGCAACTGGGGAAGAACCAAAAATGTGGGGCAGCTCGATGATAGGCTTTGGAGATAATCGATATAAAAGTCCGGCCACAGGCAGAGAGGTGGACTGGTTCCTTATCGGTTTCGCACCGCGGAAGGCCAATCTTTCGCTGTACCTGGCTGTGGATATACAAAAACAGGCCGCAGCACTGGAAAAACTGGGCAAGCACAAAACGGGTGTGGGCTGCCTGTACATCAATAAGCTGGGAGATATTGACCTGGAAGTGCTGAAGGGAATGATACAGGCGGCGCTGAAGAGTAAGTAATTGGCCCCGGCCCTAAAGGGAGATGGTATGACTTAATCCTTGCCGGGTGGGTACCTACTCGCAAGCGGATGCTTGCTTTATCTTGGGACGAAGCGTGACGCTTCGACCAGTGTTGAGGCGGCGCTGAAGAGTAAGTAATTGGTCCCGGCCCTAAAGGGAGATGGCATGACTTAATCCTTTGCTGCCGGGTGGGTACCTACTCGCAAGCGGACGCTTGCTTTATCTTGGGACGAAGCGTGACGCTTCGACCAGTGTTGAGCGTGGGTATTTACTTCGCAAGCGAACGCTCGCCGCATCCTAGGATGAAGCGTGGCGCTTCGACCCAGTTAGGAGATTAGTGGAGATAAAAACGGATAAAAACCAACATGAACAAACTCATTTTCTACGTCTTTCTCCTTTATTCGCTGCAAGCGGAAGCACAGGTATCAGATGATTCGCTTAAGGATGTTTGCAAGGATTTATATCAAAGCCAAATTAATAACACGGACTCTTTAAAGAAGTATAATCTTGCGCCTGCAAGCCATTTGGAAATCGACGAAATATTCCATGGTTATTTCAAAGGCCTCAGACTTTTCCTGGTGGGCGCAAATTTTCCTCACAAACAATATGGGTTGCACTTTCATTCGCCGTACATTACTGAACTATATATATTAAACGCTGAAACAGGTAAAGAACTTAAAGTAGGAGGTGTGGAAGAGTTCAATCGCATATTCGGCAATTGTTCCAAGTTATGTAATCTGGACAGATGCTACTTGTATCTATTCATCGTAGCTAAAGAAACAGGCAGAATAACAAGACCGAACGACTACCGAAATGTACTTAACAGCAATAGTGTATACAAGAAGGACAGCCTGACGTTGAACAGGTGGCATGCTTTTGGAACCATCGTTAAACCATACCCTCTACGCAGCTTCGAAGCCTATGAAATGGTCAGAGCTAAAATTCACGCGGACCTAAGCCAATCGGATAAGGATGATATCTATGTCTTTGCAGAGTCCAAGGAAATCATCTACCGTTATGAGTTTATTTTTACAAAAGACGGAAAAATAACAAAGGTCATTAAGGCGTCGTTGAAGTGGCCAGAATAAGTTACATAGATATTGATTGCAAATGTTATGCCATATGCATACTGACGGCGGGCCGGAAGTAAGCTCCATTCTTCACCGGTTGCCCGCTAACCGGGGAGATTATGTGCCCGGCGATGACGGGCATTAGCTAAAAGAATGAGGCTAATCATATCAGTTAAGCCGCAATAAAGCTATTTTAGCATAATAAATAACCAGGGGAACAGGTAATGATGAACGAAAATAATCTAGCAGAACAAGCCGAACCAATGCAAGTACCGGAATCAACACATACAGCACAGTTATATCCACATGTAAGCCTGAGGGTGATAGAAACGAATTATGTAACGCATGATGTGAAACGATTTGTGCTGGAAAAACCGCCTGGGTATACGTTTATACCCGGCCAATCCGTCAATGTTTCTATCAACCTCCCGGGTTGGGAAAAAGAGTTGCGGCCATTTACATTTACCAACCTGCCGGACGAAGACTACCTGGAATTCATGATAAAAATATATCGTGAACGTAACGGCGTCACAAAAAAGCTCGAAAGTATCAATAGGGGAGATGAACTGATCCTCCATGATATCTTCGGGGTGATACATTACAGGGGAGATGGTGTATTTATCGCGGCAGGTTCGGGTATCACCCCGTTCTTGTCCATTCTGCGTTACCTGGAGCGGTATAAGCGTATAGCCAGGAATGTGCTGATATATACCAACAAAACAAGGGAAGACTTAATAATGGGGGAAACCCTGTATGGCATGTTGAAGGATAATTTCATTCCTGTTTTTACGCGCGAGAACGTGGTAGGTTTTCTTGAAAGACGAATAGACCGAAATTTTTTGATAGAGCATATAGCCGATTTCGACCAACAATTTTACATCTGCGGGCCGGAGAAATTTGTAACCGACCTGAATGAGATACTTTTGAGCCTTGGCGCCACGGTGGACCATATTATTTTTGACTCGTAAAGCAGGATAGTCTGGGCAAACGCGGTTGGTGTCTCGAGCCATAGACCCTAACGGAACAAAGTAATTGTAGTAAAATACAACAATAGATTTTAACTATTAAATTTATATTTTACAATAATTATTTTCGATAACGATAATTATTCATTTTTTAAAAAATGACGCACTATGGCACAAGACACAAATGACAACAGCAAATGCCCGGTTCATAACGGAAGCATGAAAAATAATGTGGCGGGGGGCGGCACGAGAAACCGCCATTGGTGGCCCAACCAGCTAAATCTGGACGTGCTGCGCAAACATTCGCCCCTGTCGGACCCGATGGGCGAGGGTTTTGACTATGCCGACGAATTCAAAAGTCTTGACCTGGTAGCCGTAAAAAAAGACCTGGCCGCGCTTATGACCGACTCGCAGGACTGGTGGCCGGCAGACTTCGGGCACTACGGTCCGCTGTTCATACGCATGGCCTGGCATAGCGCGGGCACCTACCGCGTAGGCGATGGCCGCGGCGGTGGTGGCACGGGGCAGCAACGCTTCGCGCCGCTGAATAGCTGGCCCGACAACGTGAACCTGGACAAGGCGCGCAGGCTGCTATGGCCCATCAAACAAAAATACGGGCGCAAAATATCGTGGGCCGACCTGATGATACTGGCAGGGAATGTTGCCCTGGAAACTATGGGCTTCAAAACATTCGGTTTTGCGGGCGGGCGCGAAGATGTATGGCAGCCGGAAGAAGACGTGTACTGGGGCGCGGAAACCACCTGGCTGGGCGGGGATGTGCGTTATGCGCATGGCTCAGAAGGTGTGGACGGACGCGGCGTATTGGTGTCGGACGACGATGCGGATGGTGATATACACAGCCGCAACTTAGAGAACCCACTGGCGGCTGTGCAAATGGGACTAATATATGTGAACCCCGAAGGGCCGGACGGCAATCCCGACCCGATAGCAGCCGCTAAAGATATCCGCGATACGTTTGGCCGTATGGCGATGAACGACGAGGAAACCGTGGCGTTGATAGCAGGCGGGCACAGCTTTGGCAAAACACATGGCGCATCTACAGCCGACCATGTGGGCAAAGAGCCTGAAGCGGAAGCAATAGAGTTGCAGGGCCTTGGCTGGACCAATAGTTATGGCTCCGGCAAGGCGGGCGATACCATCACCAGCGGGCTGGAAGTGACCTGGACGAAAACACCTACCCAATGGAGCAATAACTTCTTCGAAAACCTGTTCGGTTTTGAGTGGGAGCTGACAAAAAGCCCCGGCGGCGCACACCAGTGGGTAGCAAAGAATGCGGAGAACATCATTCCTGATGCGCATGATGCCTCGAAAAAGCACAGGCCTACGATGCTTACTACAGACCTCTCCCTGAGGCTTGACCCTGTGTATGAAAAGATATCCAGGCGCTTCTTGGAGCACCCTGATGAATTTGCAGATGCATTTGCCCGTGCATGGTTTAAGCTTACCCATCGCGATATGGGGCCGCGTTCAAGGTACCTTGGGCCCGAAGTGCCGGCAGAAGAATTGCTGTGGCAAGACCCGATACCTGAATTGGACCATGAACCGGTAGACGAAAGGGACATTGCAGCGTTGAAAGCGGCGGCATTAGCTTCGGGGCTGACAGCATCCGAACTTGTTTCCATCGCATGGGCGTCGGCTTCTACTTTCCGCGGCTCGGACAAACGCGGCGGGGCAAACGGCGCACGCATCGCACTGGCGCCGCAAAAATACTGGCAGGTCAACAATCCGCCGCAATTGCAGAAAGTGCTGGATAAGCTACATACGATAGTGAAAGAATTTAACGGGGCGCAGACCGGCAATAAAAAAGTTTCCCTGGCCGATATGATCGTGCTGGCGGGCTGTGCAGGTGTAGAAAAAGCGGCCAAGGATGCGGGACATAATATTACGGTTCCCTTTACGCCCAGCCGCATGGATGCCACGCAGGAGCAGACAGACGTCGAGTCAGTGGGTTACCTTGAGCCCCGTGCCGACGGTTTCCGCAACTACCGGAAATCGAAAGGCAGCGTATCTACGGAAGAACTGCTGATAGACAGGGCGAACCTGCTGACCCTTACGCCACCGGAACTGACTGTACTGGTAGGTGGCATGCGCGCGCTGAATACGAATGTTGACGGCTCGAAACACGGAGTCTTTACGTCAAGGCCGGGGCAACTTACCAACGATTTCTTCGTAAACCTGCTGGATATGAATACAGCGTGGAAAGCCGCAACCGCCGACAAGGAACTGTATGAGGGCTATGACCGTGCCACGGGAGCAAACAAATGGACGGGCACAAGGGCCGACCTTGTATTCGGGGCTAACTCAGAGTTGCGGGCCATTGCCGAAGTGTATGGCAGCCGCGATGCGGGGGAAAAATTTGTGAAGGACTTTGTTGCAGCATGGAATAAAGTAATGAACCTGGACAGGTTTGACTTAGCATAAAAAAACAAATGACAATATTTACAGCGGCTGTATTCACGCATACAGCCGCTGTTGTATTTCCACGAGGTTTGGCAGATATGCAGCTTGTACTTACTACTACTTCGTGTACCCCAGCAGCTTCAGCATGCTCTGGGCGCTCTGCTCTTTGGCATACAGCCAGTCCACCATTTTGCCGTTCTTATCTTCTTCTATTACCACGTGTTTGGGCGATGGTATCATGCAGTGCTTGATACCTCCATAGCCTGCAAGTTGGTCCTGGTAGGCGCCTGTGTGAAAGAAGCCGATGTATAGCGGTTCCGCCCCCTTTGCCTTATCAGTCTTGGGCAGGAACACGGCATTGATATGTTCTTCTGAAGTATAAAAATCATGACTGTCGCAGGTAAGGCCACCCAGGTGCACCTCCTGGTATTCATTTTCCCACTTATTGATGGGCAGCAGCAGGAACTTCTCGCCTATGCCCCAGGTATCGGGCAGCGTAGTGATGAACGAACTGTCTATCATATACCATGTTTCGCGGTCGTTCTGCATCTTTTCGCCCAATGTGCTGTATATCACTGCTCCGCTCTCTCCTACCGTGTACGAACCGAACTCTGTGTATATGTCCGGGACATCCACTTTGTTGCGTTTGCATACGCTCTTGATATTGGCTATTATCTCATTGACCATGTATTTATAATCATAGTCAAAACCCAGCGAGTGCTTGATGGGGAAACCACCGCCTATATTCAGGCCATCCAGTTCAGGGCAAATTTTCTTCAACTGGCAATACAGGTTGATGGCCTTATTCAGCTCACTCCAGTAATAGATATCATCTTTGATACCCTTATTCATAAAGAAGTGCAGCATCTTCAGCCTGAACTTGTCGTTACCTTTTATTTTATCTACATAAAATTCCAGCACTTCCTTTTTCTGTATGCCCAGCCTCGATGTATAAAAATCAAAAGTCGGTTCTTCTTCCGTAGCCAGCCTGATGCCTATGTTCACAGGGTCTTTGGTACGTATCATTTTTTTGTAATCCTCAAACTCTTCCTTGTTATCCAGTATGGGAATCACATTCTTAAACCCGTCGTTGATGAGGCGCGATATGGCGCGTGTATAGGGTTTCGTTTTATATCCGTTGCAGATGATATACGTCTCCTTGGTGATCTTCCTTCTTTTATACAGTTGCTTGATAATATCAATATCATATGCGAAGGAAGTCTCCAGGTGCACATTGTGTTTCAGGGTCTCCTCCACCATAAAGGAGAAATGAGAGCTCTTTGTACAATAGCAGTAATAGTATTTGCCATCGTAGCGGTGCTTTTTTATTGCTTCGTTAAACAAGCCTTTGGCCTTGTTTATCTGCTGGCCTATCTTGGGCAGGTAGGTAAGCTTGAACGGCGTACCGTACTTATCTATCAGCGCTTTCAGGTCCACTCCATTGAATTGCAGGTAGTTATCCACTACGTCAAAACCTTCTTGCGGAAAATCGAAGGTTTGTTTTACGAGGTCAGTATAGCTGTTAGTCATTTAACGGCGGCAAATTTCGGGTAATCCTCTAAAGTTTTAGCGACTAAAGTTATAACTAATTGATTTCATGCAAAAATGTTCAGGCCGGTTCTATAAAAAATATTTTTGGGGCAGGGTTAATTTTAAAATTTAAGTTTGCCTGTTATTTCCGGTAGCAAATGAAGAAAGCGCTGTTGCAGATGCACCTGGCGGTGGTATTGTGGGGTTTCACAGCCGTACTGGGCCGGGCTATCGACCTGTCGGCGCCGGTACTGGTATGGTACCGTATGTTGCTCACCGCCCTGTTTATGGCAGTAATCCTATATTACCGCAAAGAATGGGTGCCCGTGCCCCGTGCCGACCGGTTCCGCCTGTTCTGGATAGGCTGCCTCATAGGGCTGCATTGGGTGGCTTTTTACGGTTCTATCAAGTTTGCCAACGCCTCGGTGGCGCTGGTATGCCTGTCTACCGCCAGCATATTTACCTCCCTGCTCGACCCCTTTGTGAACAAGAGCAAGCACAACCTGGCCGAGCTATTGTTAGGCCTGTTGGCCATAGCAGGAGTATATCTCATTTATAGTTTTCAGCAACTATATGCCTGGGGTGTGCTCTTTGGTGTGATAGCAGCCTTATTAAGCTCGTGGTTTACCGTACTCAATAAAAAAATAGCCCATAAATATCCTGCGCGCACAATGGTGTTTTACGAAATGACCGCCGGCTGGTCGCTCATCACCCTGCTATTACCCCTGCAAATCGTTTTCTCAACCGAAAGCGTGGACCTGGTACCCGGCGCATACGACTGGCTATGGCTCATTATACTCAGTCTTTGCTGCACTGTCTGGGCGCAATCGCTGGCGCTCAATGCACTTAAATACATCAGCGCCTTTACTTCCACCCTTAGCGTCAACCTCGAGCCTGTATATGGCATACTGCTGGCATTTGTCTTTTTCAAAGAATACGAAATGCTCAGCCCCGAATTTTATATGGGCATGGGGCTGATACTTTTGTCGGTACTCCTGCAGATGCTGCGGGTGTTGCGCCCGGGCAAACGCCCCGGGACATTAGTGGAGGATAGGGGCGGGATAGAATAACTGATTTCCCTTACGTGACTTTGTCGCATTCCCACCCGCAATATGTTGTTTTACCACCTGCAAAAGCTGGTAGTGCAATAGTACCTTTGACCGAATAATATTTTAATATAACTATCGGATGGAACAGGGCAAAATATCGCAGGAAACATTAGTAATAACACCCAGGACGAATATATGGCAGGCCCTGAAAAGCGCCATACTTGGCACAGAAGCAGACTATACGCAAATAGGCCTGAAGAAAGCCATCTTTCTGCTGGCAGTGCCCATGATACTCGAACTGGTCATGGAATCAACTTTCGCAGTAGTTGACATCTACTTTGTTGGCAAGCTGGGAGCCTCAGCAGTAGCAGCAGTAGGACTTACCGAAACTTATATGTTCCTGCTCTACTCCATAGCTATGGGTCTATCTATGGGAGTAACAGCCATAGTAGCACGGCGTATAGGCGAGAAGAACAAAAAAGCTGCTGAAACGACAGCCAAACAGGCCATATTACTCACTGTACTGCTCTCGTTGCCTTTTGCCCTTGCAGGTATCTTCTTTGCCAAAGATTTACTTGCACTTATGGGTGCCGATGCATGGAGCTTAGAGCATGGCTCTAAATACACGCAATGGATGCTGGGCGGCAATGTGGTCATCATGCTGCTGTTCGTTATTAATGCTATATACCGTGGGGCGGGCGATGCATCCATAGCAATGGTAGTATTATGGGTGGCCAATATCATCAATATCGTACTCGACCCCATCCTGATATTTGGCTGGGGACCTATACCGGCTATGGGCATACAAGGCGCTGCCGTCGCCACCAACATCGGGCGCGGCACGGGTGTGGTAATACAGCTATGGGTACTGGCAAAGGGAGGTAAACATATCCGCGCCAAAATAACACAGATGTATTTCGACGCGGGTATTATGCTCCACATCATCAAGACATCGCTGGGTGGTGTAGGGCAGATGATTATCGCTATGACTTCCTGGATCTTCCTGATGCGTATATTGTCAGACATAGGCAGCGAAACGGTAGCCGGTGCAACTATAGCCATTCGTATCATGATGTTCACTACCATGCCCGCATGGGGATTGTCTAACGCCGCCGCAACCCTTGTGGGCCAGAACCTGGGCGCCGAACGCCCCGACCGTGCAGAATCGTCGGTATGGAAAATAGGTGTGTACAACATGATATTCCTCGTGCTGGTATCGGTCGCTTTTTTCCTGTTCAACGATTCACTCATTAGAATATTTACGCAGGACGAGGCGGTGGTAGCTGTAGGGAGTACATGGCTACGTATACTCTCCTACTCCTTCTTCGTATATGGCTGGTGGATGGTATCGGTGCAGGCATTCAACGGCGCAGGCGATACTAAAACACCTACGAAAATCAACGTCGTCTTTTTCTGGCTGATACAGATACCACTGTCTTACTTCCTGGCCATAATGCTCGACTGGGGATATAAAGGTGTATTCTGGGGTGTCTTCTTTTCCGAAACTTCGGTGGGATTGTTCACGCTTTGGTTGTTCAGTAAGGGCAATTGGAAAAAGCATAAGGTATAACTGTTGGTTACCGCCCAACAGTTATACTCTTTGCCGACTTCCTGAAATTTTCCACCAGCATCTGCTCATCGGCGGCGTTGTTAGTTACTATACTTACGCCAAAATTGAGCGTGTCCAGCATGGTACTATAGGTGATGTATGTAAAGTAGGGCTTGCCCGCATAACTCACCTTTAAGATGGCCTTGTCAAATACAATACCGCTGAGATCTTCCTGCACCAGGGACGAATCTGCGCTATATTCGCCCGTGGCATAGCTGCGGTATTGCTGCGTGAGCAACTCTTCTAAATCGGGGAAGTCCTCATCCCGTTCATAACTGCGGATAAATGCATACACCGCATTCATGTCCTTTTCACCTTTACGCACCGCCAGTATGATTTTTTTATCCCCTTCCCGCTTCTTCGCAGCAATACCCTCCTCGTAATAATTTTCCGCCTTGTAGGCCAGTTTATCTCTATCAGATTTATTGAGTGCTTCCCAGCCGGCCGGCAACACCATCTGCCAGCCCGTAGGTTCGTAAGTGAATACTTTGTTACCCTTATCATCCCTCGTAATGTCATCACCCGCACAAGAACAAAGAAATAATATGACAATAATAATTATCCGTGGTTGTTTCACACTACGAAAGTACATAAGATGACAAAAATCATCTTCATTATCTGGCATCTAAACGCCCGGTAATGACTAATGTCATATGCTTCTCTCCCAAATAATGCCAGATTTACCGCGATATAAAAACAAACAAACATTTTTTTAGGATAGACATGCATACTATAATAGAACCTTTCAGGATAAAATCGGTAGAACCCATCAACTTTACCACCAGGGAGCAGCGAATAAAAATACTCAGGGAAGCACATAACAACCTGTTCCTCATTGACGCCGAGAAAGTGCTGATAGATTTGCTGACCGACAGTGGCACCAGCGCGATGAGCAGCAATCAATGGGCCGGTATTATGAGGGGCGACGAATCTTATGCGGGGAGCCCGAGTTTCTACCGCTTCAGGGATGCGGTGCGGGACATCACCGGCATGCCGCATATCATACCCACCCACCAGGGCAGGGCTGCCGAAAAAATACTGTTCAGTATACTGGGCGGCGAAGGAAAATATTTTGTAAGCAATACATTGTTTGATACTACACGCGCCAATATAGAAATGACAGGCGCCGAGGGCATTGATATGTTGTGCGAAGAAGGGAAGCGCCTGCGTGTGCCCGCCCCTTTCAAAGGCAACATGGATACGGTGGCTTTGGAGAAATTTATTTACGAGAAAGGCGCGGAAAATATCCCGCTTTGTATCATCACCATCACCAATAATTCAGGCGGCGGCCAGCCCGTGAGCATGAAGAACATTAAGGAAGTAAGGGAAATATGTACTGAGCATAACATCCCGCTGTTCATTGATGCCTGCCGGTTTGCTGAAAACTCATACTTCATCAAACAACGCGAAAGCGGGTATGCAGATAAATCCGTTAAAGAAATTGCGCAGGAGATATTCTCGTATGCAGACGGTTGCACCATGAGCGCCAAGAAAGATGCCTTCGCCAATATCGGGGGCTTCCTGGCCATGCACGACCAGAAACTGGCGCAGGAGTGCAGAAATTTATTGATAGTGACCGAAGGTTTTCCCACTTATGGCGGTCTTGCCGGCCGCGACCTGGAAGCTATAGCCATTGGCCTGGAAGAAGTGCTTCATGAAGATTACCTGCAATACCGCATACGCAGTATAGAATACCTGACCAACAAGCTGATAGATGCAAACGTGCCTGTGATGCAGCCTGCCGGAGGCCACGCTGTTTACCTGGATGCGAGGGAGTTCCTGCCGCATATTCCTGTAGAACAATATCCCGCACAGGCGCTGGCGGGGGCTTTGTATATCGAGGGTGGCATACGCAGCGTGGAGATAGGTTCACTGATGTTCGGCAAAACCAACGGAGACGGAAAACTTATTCCGGCGGCTATGGAACTGGTGCGGCTGGCTATACCCCGCAGGGTGTACACCCAAAGCCATATTGACTACGTAGCCGAAGTAATAATCGAAGTGTACAGCAAACGGCAGGACATAAGAGGGCTGAAAATAATCGAAGAAGCCCCGATGCTCAGGCATTTCACTGCCAAACTGCAACCTGTATTATAAAATAACATTCAACAACTAAAGTTTCTATGCAAAAAATGAAAAGAAGCTGGGCGGAGCCATATAAAATAAAAATGGTGGAGCTCCTGAAAATGACCACACCGGCGCAACGCAAGGCTGCCTTGCAAAAAGCCGGTTACAATACCTTCCTTTTAAAATCAGAGGACGTTTATATAGATCTGCTGACCGACAGCGGCACATCGGCGATGAGCGACCGGCAATGGGCGGGTATGATGCTGGGCGACGAAGCCTATGCGGGCAGCCGGAACTTCTACAACCTGGAAAAAGTGGCAAAAGAAGTATATGGTTACGAATACCTGGTGCCCACCCACCAGGGGCGTGGTGCGGAGAATATCCTGTCGCAGATAATGATAAAAAAAGGCGACGTGATACCCGGCAATATGTACTTCACCACCACACGCCTGCACCAGGAACTTGCCGGCGGCAAGTTTGAAGACATCATTATCGACGAGGCCCACGACGCTGAGAACGAATTCCCGTTCAAAGGCAATGTTGACCTGGCAAAGCTGGAACGCCTGGTAAAGAAATATGGCGCTTCAAAGATTCCTTACATAAGCATAGCCACCACCGTAAATATGGCAGGCGGCCAGCCCATAAGCATGAAGAACCTGAAAGAGCTGAGGGCGTATACAAAAAAGCTGGGCATCCGCATCATACTGGACATGACACGTGTAGCCGAAAACGCCTGGTTCATACAGCAAAGGGAAAAGGGATATGCTGACAAATCCGTTAAACAAATAGTAAAGGAAATATGCTCCTATACAGACGGGGCTACAATGAGCGCCAAGAAAGATGCGTTGGTGAATATCGGCGGGTTTCTTGCGCTGAATGACTGGGACTTGTTTGAAGAAGCCCGCAACATGGTAGTCGTTTACGAAGGGCTGCATACTTATGGCGGTTTAGCCGGCAGGGATATGGAGGCTATGGCCATTGGCATAGGCGAGAGCGTGGAAGACGAGCATATGAAGGCAAGGATAGGCCAGGTGATATACCTGGGCGAAAAAATGATGGACTTCGGCATACCGGTGGTAAAGCCCATAGGCGGACACGGAATTTTTATTGATGCAAAAAAATTCCTGCCTCATCTCTCGCAAGATGTATTCCCGGCGCAGACACTGGCGGCGGAAATATACCTTGATTCCGGCATCAGGACCATGGAAAGGGGTATTGTATCCGCAGGCAGAAAAGCTAATGGCGATAATTATTATCCTAAACTGGAACTGGTAAGGCTCACCATTCCCCGCAGGGTATATACCCAGGCGCATATGGACGTGATAGCAGAGTCTGCCCTGAGGGTATACCAAAAACGAAGCCGTATTAAAGGCATGAAGATGGTATATGAACCAAAATACCTCAGGTTCTTCCAGGCCAGGTTCGAAAAATTGTAAAGACTTTCTGAGTTAGTGTTAAATAGAAGGGGCCGCTTTTACGCAGCCCTTTTCGTTTTAATTAACGAAGGTGCGGCAAAGGCACCGATGAAGCCTCACAAGATGGTTGATATTTTTAACATACCATATAGCACAAGGCTAATACAGTCGCCTTATTTTTAATGATACAAACCTCTTGTATCATTTGAAAAGAATTTTCCTCCATACTGCTCTCTTTCACCGTATAAGGCTGCCGGCTATATTGCTGACGCTGATATCTGCTGCGATATATTCGCAATCTGGTTTCAGCTCCCTCGTTCCCCTCACATGGTTCAAGCTCTTTACCACCGCTTTCCTGCTGTATTTCGTCAGCCACCTGCACCGCGACAATTTTTATTATTACCACAACCTGCACATCTCTAAAAAAACATTGCTGTTATATGCTATGATTACAGACTTATCGCTGTACTTCGCTGCATTGCTCATCGTTCATAAAATAGCCCCACCCGTAACGCCATGATGCAACATACATTCGAGGCAGACGGAATCATACTGCGCTACGGGCTGCGCACTATACTTTCAGGCATCTATATCAAGTCAACCACTGGCACGATTACAGGCCTGGCGGGCAACAACGGGTCGGGCAAAAGCTCGCTGATGAAAATAATGTTCGGCACGCTGCGGCCTGAATCCAAATCCTTGCGTATAGATGGAAAGCACACACCCTATCCTTACCTGCAAGCCAATGCCGTCAATTACCTGCCCCAACAACAGTTTCTGCCACGTGGCAAAACTGTGAAAAGCATTTTCCACGACTTCAACCTCCACCTCCCACATTTTATAGAAACCTTCGGGGTAGAAATTTCCCCCACACAATCAGCGGGCTCGTTGCATGGCAGCACGGGCAGGCTGGTGGAAATATACGCTCTATTACAATCGCCTGCCTTGTTCACTATGCTCGACGAACCCTTTACTCACCTCAGCCCGTTGCTGGTAGAGAAACTGCTGGACTACCTGCAAACTATAAGGCAGCGTAAAGGCATCATCATCACCGACCATAATTTTCATTACCTGAAAAACATAGCCGACGAGCTGTACCTGCTGCACAACGGCAGGCTCAAACACATGGGCGGCATGGCCGATATAGAGGCTTACAGCAGCTTGTTTGAGTTGTAATATCGGCTTCCAAAAATACTACAGCCCCTTTCTGCCGGAACAACTAATTTTACACCTGGCTTTTTCATGCACATGACGCGAACTGAACATCTGCGAACTGTAAATATTTTACGCTACCTGCTGCCCCTGCGCGAGGGTGGCTCGCTGCCCGCATTGGCCGAGGCCGACGATGGTTTCAAATACGTGGTCAAGTTCAGGGGTGCGGGGCAGCGCGAAAAGGCGCTGATAGCCGAATACCTGGGCGGCGAAATAGCCCGCCTGCTGGGCCTTAAAATACCCGAACTGGTTTTTGCCGAACTGGACGAAGCGTTTGGCCGCACCGAGGGCGACGAGGAAATACAAGACCTGCTGAAAGCCAGCAAGGGGCTGAACCTGGCCCTGCATTTTTTGTCGGGCGCAGTCAATTACGACCCCGTAGCCATGCAGGTAGAGCCTTTATTGGCTTCGCGCATTGTATGGCTCGATGCATTTATTACCAATGTAGACAGGACCTACCGCAATACCAATATGCTGATGTGGCACAAAGAGCTATGGCTGATAGACCACGGCGCGTCGTTCCTGTTTCATCATTCCTGGAACAATTGGGAGCAACAGGCTTTATCGCCCTTCACGCTGATAAAAGACCATGTGCTGCTGCCGTTTGCAGCACAGCTCAACGAGGTAAATGAAGCGTATCAACAATTGCTTACCCCTGCTGCTATACACCACATCGTGTCCGGCCTGCCCGACGACTGGCTGGAAGCCACGGGCGAAACGGACAACCCTGCCGGGCAAAGAGCCGTGTACGAACAGTTTTTAAATACACGTTTGGCCCATTCTGATAACTTTGTAAAAGAAGCACAACATGCACGCCAGGCACTTATATGAATATGCGGTTGTCCGCGTAGTGCCACGGGTAGAACGGGAAGAGTTCATCAACGTGGGGGTAGTGCTCTGCGCCAACAAGAGCGATTTTATCGATTGTAAAATACACCTGGACGAAGCACGCCTGCTGGCGCTCGACCCCGAAACAGATATCGAGCTCATCCGTGCCAACCTCCAATCGTTTGAGAAAGTATGCTGCGGGCAAAAGGATGGCGGCAATATTGCCACCTTCGATATCGCCTCGCGCTTCCGCTGGCTCACGGCTGTGCGTAGCTCTGTTATTCAAACCTCGCGCCCCCACCCCGGCATTACCAACGACCTGGGTGCTACGCTACAAAGGTTGTTTGAGGAATATGTAGGCTAATACGCCGTCCATCCGGCATCGGCTACAATCGTAGCCCCGTTTACAAAACTTGCATCATCACTTGCCAGGAACAGTGCCACCTGCGCCACCTCCACAGGTTCTGCGCCGCGAGGGTTCAGCGCCATACCGGGCATGATGCGTTCGTTCACCAATGCCAGCGCGGGCATGTGCTCATAATCTATGGTGGCCGCTATGCTGGTGTTCATGGCCCCCGGGGCTATCGCATTGCAGCGTATTCCTTTCTTCGCATACATATAGCCCGTGTTTTTGGTCAGGCCTATCAGCGCATGTTTGCTCGCAGTGTAGGCAGCGCCTGCACGCGCGCCGTGCAGCCCGCCTAAGGATGCTATATTCACTATAGCTCCGCTACCCTTCTCCAGCATTATCTTCAGCACGCTGCGCATTGCCCTGAAAGGCCCGTCCACGTTTATCTTCATCACCCTGTCCCACATCGCATCGCTCACATCCGCCACAGGACTGAAATCATCCATCACGCCTGCGTTGTTCACCAGTATATCTACCGTCCCGAAATTATTTGTCGCGGCCTTTACCATTGCCTCTACATCTTCCGGCAAAGCCATATTGGCCTTTATAGTCTTTACTGTTCCGCCTGCTGCTGATATTTCTTTTTCCAGTTCGGCCAATGCCGTTTCGTTTATATCGGCCGCCAGCACCTTTGCACCTTCGCCGGCATAAAGTATGGCAATGGCCTTCCCAAGTCCCGCCCCTGCACCGGTAACAATGGCTACTTTATTTTCCAGTTTTTTCATAACCCTGCTTTTATTGAATATCTGATAAAGTTAGGCCTTGCCCGCAAACCCACTAATGACAATACTCACTCCCGGCTACTGACTGTTATCACCTATCCCGCCGCTGTCACATAAGATAAATTCACCCGCATGAACCAAGTACATGCATAAACCGTTTAACTTTAGATGTCTTTATTAAAACATCGATAGCTATCGGTATAGGAGCCCTTATGAAAATTGCAACTTACAATGTGAATGGCGTCAACGGCAGGCTGCCGGTATTGCTCCGCTGGTTACAGGAAGCCCGGCCCGATATTGTTTGCCTGCAGGAGTTGAAAGCCCCCGAGGAAAAATTTCCGCTAAACGCCATCAACGATGCGGGTTACAATGCCATCTGGCACGGACAGAAAAGCTGGAATGGTGTTGCCATCCTGTCGCGCGGTATGAATATCAGCGAACAAAGACGGGTACTGCCCGGCGACGGGGAAGACACGCACAGCCGCTATATCGAAGCCCTTGTCAACGACGAAATATTGATAGGCTGCCTCTACCTGCCCAATGGCAATCCCGCGCCGGGACCGAAATTCGATTACAAGCTGAAATGGTTTGAACGCCTCACACTGCATGCGGCCGAACTGCTGGCAACGGGCGTGCCCGTGATACTTACCGGCGATTACAATGTGATGCCGACCGACCTGGACGTGTATAAACCCGAGCGCTGGGTAAAGGATGCGCTGTTCAGGCCCGAAACACGGGAGGCTTTTCACAACCTGGTAGCGCAGGGCTGGACAGATGCCATTCGCACACTCTTCCCCGACGAAAAGATATACACCTTCTGGGATTACTTCCGCAATGCTTATGAACGCGATGCGGGCCTGCGTATTGACCATTTCCTGCTCAGCCCCGCCCTCAGTGACAGGCTCAGGGCAGCGGGAGTTGACCGCCATGTGCGCGGCTGGGAAAAATCCAGCGACCATGCGCCTGTGTGGATAGAGTTGAAGGATTGACAATTGTCATCGTGTATAAAACTATTTTTCAATATTATTGTTAAAAAAGTATGAGATACCTGGCAGCTTTAGTGGCAATCATGGCTTTAAATTCTTGTAATAATATGAAGAACCTGGAAACTGTAGAGCAAGTGGACGTAAAGCGGTATATGGGCCGCTGGTACGAGATAGCCGCCTTCCCCCAATCTTTCCAGAAAGGGTGCACCTGTAGTGTTGCCGAGTACGAACTGATGGACAACGGAAAAGTACGCGTTACCAATAGTTGCGACGTGGAGGGCAAAAAAAAGATATCCACGGGCAAAGCATGGGTTACCGACAAGAAGACAAACGCCAAACTCAAAGTGAGCTTTTTCTGGCCGTTCAGCGGCAAGTATTGGATAATAGACCTGGCGGAAGACTATAGCTATGCCGTGGTGGGCCACCCCAACAGGAAATATCTCTGGATACTCAGCCGCACACCACAGATGGACGACGACCTGTACCAACAGCTACTGGACAAACTGCGCGCCATGGATTTTGATGTCAATAAGCTGCAAACGACAAAGCAGGCCGGGTGCCGGTAAAAAAGTATTGACGCAGGTCAATCCCCGTGTTTTTATTTCTTCTTTTTCCCGGGCGGAAAATAGCAGTCATATACCATCCTACCCAGTGTCACTTGCCCCGCCAGGCTTAGCCGTCGGCGGGGTTCACGTTACGGATGCCATGATGGTCCAGCCACTGTTTGAAATCGTCTGGATGCGGGGCGACGAACTTTATTATCTCTTCATTCTTCAGGCTGATGATAAAGGTATCAATGCTGAAAATATAGGCGGACAGTTCTGCGGCCTTGTATGCGAAACCGGGAAATTCCTGCGTCATGGTTGGTGAATTTTGATTGTAAAGGTAGGGAATGTAAATCACAAAATCAACATATATGTTGATTGTTATTCCCTGTCGACTTTCTACTATTGAGATGTGCCAAGCGTAGTAAATAAGATACAGAGAAAAAGGCTGAAGAAGCTGGGGGAAAAAATAAAAACCCTGCGTATAGAAAAGGGTATGACTCTTAAAGACCTGGCATATTCCATAGGCAAAGACCCGCAATCAATAAGCCGCGTGGAATTAGGACAGAGTAACCCTACATTTATTTACCTTACAGAAGTGTGCGAAGGCCTGGGGATTGAGGTGAGTGAGTTGTTGAAGGGACTTTAAATCTAAATGACAACAAAAATTCCTCCTTGGAAGGAGGTGCCTGTGAACACAGGGCGGAGGATGTACACGCGCAATGGTACACCCGCGATTGTCCAACGCGAGCTGACCCCTAAATCCCCTGAAAGGGGCTTTGTGTTGTCGACCACCTGCACACAAAGCTTACCTTTGTGACCGGGTGATTTTAACACTGGCGCGGATGTTCGCGCCAGCTAAATGGCATTTAATAAACTGCTGGAGGAAATGCCCGGAAACATACAGAATTTGCACGCCCATGATTTATTATATTTAGCTGTCAATTAGAAAGACCGGTAGCTACTATGTCAAAAAAAGAAATCATTTGTCCCAATTGCGGCCAACCTGCAAGTGGAAACTATTGCCAGGAGTGCGGCCAACCTACCCACCTGCACAAAGACAGTTTCATGGGGTTGGTAATGCACTTTATCTCCCACTACTTTCACTTCGACAGCAAATTCTGGGGCACACTGAAGACCCTGGTCTTCAAACCAGGAAAGCTCGCCGTAGCCTATCGCAACAAACAACGGATGCGCTATATCCAGCCCATATCGCTATACATATTCGTCAGTGTAGCTTTCTTTCTCTTGTTCGCTTTTGCTGTAAAATTTGAACAGACCAGCTCGGTGGGTGCCGATGACATGACCATCGTTCATAAATATTCCTTCGGCTACCAGGGGAGGATCAAAACTGAAACGAAAGACAAATGGCTGGTGGACTACAACTGCGATTCTTTGAGAGAAGTAAAAGCAATGCTTAAGGAAATGAATGACAAAAGGAAGGACTATTTTAAACAACCCTACAATAAATTCAGGATGGAATATGTGTACCTTTTCTCCACCTTCTACATCTATTATATTTACCCCTATGCATACCGGCACCAGATGTATGATATAGACCTCCCTGTCAACCTGGTGTATAACAAATTCATCCAGACGGTACCTAAAATATTTTTCATCCTGATGCCTGTACTTGCATTGTTACTTTATGCTGTGTTTTTCAATCGTCGCGGTTATACGTTTACAGACTACGCCGTAATGAGCCTGCACACCCATGTGTTCCTGTTCATCAGTGCGACGTTCCTCATTCTTGTTGTGGGGTCGGTAACCGATGCCAGCAAACCCTTCTGGCTGTTCCTGTTTTTTGTAGTAGTCCCCTGGCTGCATTTCCTCATCGCCAGCCGGAACTTCTTTGGCAGGTCCTGGATGTACACCATCGCTGCAGGCACCCTTACCTGGGTATTTTACCTGGGGTTGGTATTACTTGTATCTATTGCCACTGTGCTGATGATAATTAATAATACTTAGAGTAGCCGCTACGCCGGTTTTCAACTGATTGGTAAGGGTAAATATGATTTAGCCCGCTCGGCGTAGTCTCCGACTACATCGCCTTGGACGCAAATCTCCCGATTTGCTACTTCCCAAACATCTCCCTGTCTTTTATCTTCCGCTTGTTGGTATAGTCTTCTTCCCACCAGGCTTTTTCGCCTGCCTTGCGGGGCGGCTTCACCAGTGCTATCACTTTCTTTTTAGCCTTCGCCTCTTTGGCCGCTACCCTGAAGTGGTAATGATCGAATATCCTCAGCGCCTCTATCATATAGGCTACCGCTATCTTCCTGTCCTTCACCAGCAGCAGGTTCTCGCCGTTTTTGGTGTCCGCCGTGTTCGAGAAATTGTAAGAGCCTAAATACACCCTGGCCGTCGGCTTGTCAAAGTCTATCACTACAAACTTGTGGTGCATCCTGTTGCCCATACCGCCCGTGGGTTCGCTTTTAAACGGCTCCGGCATGCTCTTGCTTATTTCCGATGGGTACACCGGCGCGGCAGTACCATCGGGCTTATGCACCACCAGGCCCCCGTTCTTTTTGTCCGATATGCCGTACACAAACATTTTGTCATTGTCCATCAGCCCCTGTATGGTATCGCGTATCACGCCCGGCGTCTGGTGCAGGAAGGCCAGCGAATAAAACAGGCTCGATTTTGTTTTGGCCATATCTGCGGCTATATCGTCCAGCAGCATGTTGCCAGCCACATGCGGAGAAAACGATACTTTGGCTTCAATGCCCGTCAACCCCAGTTCCGTCCATATCGCCGATGCGCTGTTGCCAAAGTCTTTCACTTTATCATAATTCCAGTAATCGTCGAAGGCCTGCATAAACGGCGCGATAGCCTTAGCGCCATACACCACCAATGCATTGTTGGCCTGCACGTACAACCCCCTCCAGGTGAAGTTGGTAGAACCACATACTGCCGCCTTTATCTTCGGCCCGTCCACCACTATGGTTTTGTTGTGTTGCAACTGGCCCATGTTCTGTCGCTTCACGCCGCCTTTGGTAGTTTGCTCCAGCCTTGCGGCCGCTTGTGTTTCTGCCGAATGTTCTTCGCCGTGTTCGGCACTGTCATCTATTATCACCTTCACACGCTTGCCCAGCTTTTTCAGCCGGCTCACAATGCCCGGTTCGTTCAGGTCGTAGGCCACTACCCTTACCTGCGCCTTCTTATCGGCTATGGCTTTGTCCAGCACCTCGTATATAATGCTCCTCGCTTCAAAGCCCATCCATGCTAGCGCTTCATCAGCCTGGGCATGTGTGGGTTCAAAGTCCAGCCCGTCTTTCGATTTGGCTGGCAGCAACGTTTTTACGCCCCCGTCCTTTTCATATTTATCTACAAAGGCCTGCGACGATATGAATCCCCTTGTAAACGTTACGTTCAGTTTACGCGCATAAGTTTCACGGTTCAGTTGTATGGTTGCCTGTTGTGCTTCGCCATAGCTCAGTTCGTCCTGCGCGTTCATAAACACGGGTTGCACTCGGTACACGAAGTCGCCCTTCATCTCCGCATTGCGGGGGAAATGCACCCACCTGAATTTCTGTATCGGCGCCAGCAGTGTGGAGAGGCTCTGTCGCTTCACCTTGCCATTCGCATCGGCGAAGGTGATACGGTTTTTCAAAGCGTAAAACCTATCGCCACCGGGCTCCATATATTCTATGGCAAAGCCTACGAAGTTTTTCGGCGGCTTGCCGCTTTTCCAGTTCATGGCCAGCAGCAGCATACCGTCGCCCCGGTACAGTTTCAGCGTGAATAATGCTTTGGGGTTATCGCCCCTGGCTTCAAAATCGTTGGTGTTAGTTGCTTTCATTTCGTTTTTAATTGTAGTAGTGAGTGATAAAGGATAATATTATGCGAGGCACATATACCCTTTTAGTTTTATAAATGTACAACGACCATCCAAACTCCGCAATACGGGAAAAACACTATTATTAAATAAATACAAATATTATACAAACAACCAATAAAACTATAATTTTATGTATATTTGTGTATAATAAGTACGGCAATACTTATTATACTATAGTTGGTAAAAGTACACCGGGTACCGATAGGTATTGGGGTTTGGGTCGCGCAATACCCTAAATCCCCTGAACGGGGGCTTTTGTTGCCTACCACCTGCACACAAAGTTTACCTATGTGACCTGGTGATTAAGGTAGACACGGATTCTCTTTGAAAAAATCTGAGCAAGTGTAGAGAATATGTCAAACTAAAATCTATAAAAATCTCCAATACCCATTATGTTGTATGTTCTTTGTTTAACAGAAGTTATTTCGGTTATCGGATAACTATTTAAAGTATAGGGTACATTGTCTACTCTTTCAACCCTTTGCATTATTACATCTTCTAATTCCAAGTAAGTTTCAACAGCGTCTGGAGTTAGAACAATATTCAGTCCCTTCCCTTCTGTTCCAGCACTGGGATAAATAATGCCGTTGAACTCTTGACTATCCTCCGCATAAATAGTCCGTAATGCCGAAAACATTGCATTTAAAACCAAATAAATTCCACTATCCTCAAATTTAACAGAACTAATCTCCGAAAAAAAACGCCAAACTTCAATGATAAAGTCTGCATTTTGCTTGTTCGTAGATGCATAGACGTTGGCCTTGTAATCCTCTATTATCATTTTCATCCGCTCATTTGAAATCGTATGCTTTTCATCAAAGCAAAAACAAACGGCCATAAACGTTTTACTTTCCACCGACCCACGGTAAAATCAAAAACAGTATCCGTGTTCTTATCGTTTGTAATACTTTTTGATGCTTCAACAAGTGACGTAACAAGAAAACCAGCCTCCTGACTTATTAAGGGAATGCTGCCATAAAACAATGGTTCTCTCACTCTGTTAAACCTACCTGGCTGAATGGGACTAGGACATTGATTATTATATGAAATTTCAAACTGATGATTAAATACCTCTGTACCTCTATTTTCCCTTGCCCTTAGAATATATGCTTCTGTAACTTCAAGTGCAGGTACAGGAACAACACTAAAAAAGTGAAGGCAGTTTTCAAATGTAATTTTAAAATTTTTTTCTGTATACTGTACTTTTAATCCGGATTTGATTGCATCAAAAAAACTCTTCAAACTTAGCAATTCGTTAGAAGCCCAATTAATAGAAGGGAATCTTAAAACCTTATCCATATTTACAAACTAAATTACTGTTTTTCCCATTGTTGGCGCAAGAATGCAGCATGCGGGAGGCGTTATTGTACTATACACAACGAGACCCACATACATACCAGATAGTACTCATTTTCAATTGCCCCGGCTTTTAAGCCGAGGGGCTACAGTCATCCCTAACGCTTTAGCCAAAACCATTTACGGCACAATATAAACTTTGCCATATCGATATTTTATTGTATTTTTACCATACTAAACCGTCCTCATCAAACTGGTGAGAAGAGGAAATTTTTGCCATATCCACAGGCACCACACCAGAAGATTCTAACCCAACCATTACCTGTAACAAAACGTAACATTATGAACAACCTCAATACACCACCTGCAACAATCCGTAACATTATGAACAGGCTTTTCCTACCCAATGCAACAATCCGTAACTGTCTTGTCCTGAAAAAAGTTTAC